>CAVWJN010000012.1:0-11211 GCA_963755255.1 uncultured Actinomycetes bacterium
CTCCTGGAACGAGGTTGCGAGAAATTGACGAGATTACGACGGAGAGGCTACCCTGACGTCATGGCGGCGACGGCATTTGCGACGGAGGCGCTCCGGATCCACGAGCTCGGCCACCTGTCCGATACGCAGGTCGCGGGGGCGACGGGCGCCGCGCCGAGCACCGTCCGCGGCTGGTTCGCCGGCCGTAGTTCGCCGACAGGCATCCGGGCGGAGCGGGTCGCGGAGTTGGCCGAGATCGTCGACCGGCTGTCGCGCGTGGTCGATCCGGATTACATCCCCGTGTGGCTGTCGAAGCCGATCGAGGCGCTCGACGACCGGAAGCCGCTCCACCTCATCGCCCGTGGACGCGCCCGCCAGGTCGCGAGAGTGATCTCCGGGCTCGAGTCACCAGGCGCCGTCTGAGGTAGCTCCCGCTGCCGCTCGACGTCGATCGGATTGACGTCGCCGGCGTGTGGCTGCGTCACACCTCCCACGGTCGCGATCCGCGCATCCGGCCCGGCCCCGCCCCCAACAACCGCTGGCAGCACGGGACGGTCGTCGACGCGCTCTATCTCGCGGACGACGAGGCGACGATGTGGGCCGAGTGGTACCGGAGCCTCGCCGAGCTCGGAGTTCCGCCGCTGCACCAGCTGCCGCGCGACGTGTGGCGCTACCGCCTGCGGGAACTCGAAGTTGCCGACCTCAGGGACGGCGAGCGGCTCGGTCGCGTCGGCCTGACGCCGCCGGCGCCGGGGCGGACGACGTGGCGTCCGTATCAGATCGTCGGCGAGCAGCTCTGGCGGGAAGGCTGGCCCGGCCTCGTCGGCCCGAGCGCTGCGCGTCCGGACGGACGGGTGCTGTGCGTCTTCGTCGACTACGCCGGCGCGATACCCGGTTCGGCCGTTCGGCCGTCCGCGCGTCGTGTCGGAGCCGCCCGCTCCGCCGACCGGAATGCGGACCTAGATCGAGGCCCGGTACGCGGGGAAGAAGCCGTCGTAGTCGATCCCGGCGCCACCGGAGAGGCTCCGGTAGGCCTCTTCGTCATGTACGAGCTTCCCCACCCAGAACTCCCGGCGACCTTCCGGGCTGAAACGCTGCTTGAACGCGAACAGTGAGTCCTCGCCTCTGGCGCCGCCGCCGAGATGGAACTCCTCCAGCCCCTGACCTTGACCCAGAGCGCCGCGGCGTAGAGCAGGAGATTGCTGGCGCCGAGGTCGCGCGCCGAGTCGGCGGACGCTCCCAGGTGGTAGTGGAGCCAGCGGTCGCCGCGCAGGCAGAGCGCCGAAGCGACGACCTCGCCTTCGTGTGCGGCATCGAAGCGGACGAGCCGGTCCGCGAGTGCCGTCAGCCGTTCCCAGTACTCGTCCGGGAAGAAGTAGTAGTCCGATGCGTCCTGTCGGCGCATCGTCTGCTCGTAGAGCGCGGCGAACGCCGAGAGCTCGTCCGGCGCCGGCGTCACCTCGATCGCAACGCCCGCTTTCTGCGCCTTGCGGACGACGTTGCGGTGCTTGCCGTGCATGCCCGCGAGCAGATCCCCCTCCAGCTGCCAGCCGACGGTCGGGCTCGCGTAGAAAGCGTGCGGCGCTCCGCGATAGTTCTCGAACAGCGGGTGATAGCGGATGAACGTCGAGACGACGCCGCGCTCGGCGCACCAGCGTTCGTACGCCTCGTGAAAGTCTGTACCGACTGGCCCGCCGTACCCGTACGGGGTGGTCACGTCACACACGTCGGCGCCCGGGACCGCCCTGACGATGCAGGCCAGGGTCGAGCCGTCATGCTCCAACAGCACCGGCTGTCCGGGATCGAGGACGCAACTCGCCTCGACGTAGGCCCGTAGGAGGTAGGCATCCGCGTAGCCGAGCCGGGCGAGCAACTCGTCCCAATCGCCGGCGGGGACCTCCCTCAACGCTCGGTCTCGGCGGCCCGCGCGCGCTCGATGTTGAGCTCGTCCTCTACCGGCTCGGGCTCGCCGCGGAACAGCTCGCCGAACGTGGCGAAGACGATCTTCACGTCGAGCCAGAGCGACCAGTTGTCGATGTACCAGAGGTCCATCCGGAAGCGCTCGGCCCAGCCGATCGAGTCCCTCCCGTGCACCTGAGCCCAACCGGTGATGCCCGGCAGCACGGTCAGCCGGCGCTCTTCCTCGGGGGTGTAGCGGGCCGCCTGCTCGACGAGGTCTGACCGCGGCCCGACGAGACTCATCTGGCCAAGCACCACGTTGGCGAGCTGCGGCAGCTCGTCGAGGCTCGTCCGTCTTAGGAAGCGGCCGGCGCCGGTGATTCGGGGATCGTCCTTCACGACGCCGAACGGATCGCGGCTGATTCCGGTCGATCGACCGAGCTCGATCGCGTCTTGCACCATCGTCCGGAACTTGAACATCCGGAACGGCTTGCGGTCCTTGCCCGCGCGCGGGTAGACGAAGAAGATCGGCCGGCCGGACTCCACGAGGATCCAGACCGAGATGGCGAGGAACAACGGGCTCAGCACGACGAGTGCGATCGCGGTTAGCAATGGATCTGCGACTCGTTTGACGACGCGGCTCATCGAGCGAGCTTTCGCCTGAGCACGTGCCGAACCTCCCGGCCGCGCTCCTGTACGAGCCGCAGGCGGACGAAGTTCACGCTGCGCATGGCAGCGTCGTGTGCGGCGTAGGCGGGGACGAGAGCCGGGGAGGAGACGCCGCCGCTCGTCTCGTAGCCCAGAAGACGCAGCTCGTCGCCGGCCACGTTCTCGAACACGTCCACTTCGCGCGGCGTCAGCTCCGTCTTCCACTTGCCCACGGCGGCTGTGGTGATCCCGGCCCAGACGTTCGTGAACCACGAAGCCTGGTCCTCGACGACCTTCGAGCGGTCGGTCTGTTCGATCGCCAGCATGTCCGGCGAATACTCGAGCTCGAGGAAGACACACACGGCGGCAACCGTCGCTTCGGGCGTCGAGACGAGGTCCTCGTACCGGATCTCCAGCACCCGGCCTGGGTAGCGCACCGCCGCAGCGCGCCCTTGACGGACCGCGGTTGCCCAAGAGCGACCCGCCGCCCACGCGTTGTTGGGGCCAAAGGGAACGCCCATGACCGACAGGGCGACATCACGGCCGTCACGGACGAGCACGACGAAACGTGCATCCGGCCACGTCGCGGCGAGCTTGTCGACGTGCCCGATGTAGGCCGGAGTCTTGTCGCCCCAGCGCGTCGTCCCTTCGAGGTCGGCGTAGGCGACGAACGGCGCGCTGACGGCAAAGCGGAACGCGTCCGCGCCGTTCATCCCCTCCGGCAGCGGGGGAGGCTCGCCGGTCAGGCCCCACAGCCGTACGCGCGGGTGGTTCCAGGCAGCGCGGAGCACGTCCTCGGCCGGCTGCCGAGGGTCGACGTCGAGCAGGAACATGGACTCCGGTGGGATGGCGACGTCGCCGCGGTCGAGGATCAGCCGCAGCATCGTCGTCCCGGAGCGGTCGTGTCCGAGGAGGAAGAACGGGAAATCACTCGCCATCGTGCAGCAGACTACGTTGCGTGCGGATCAGCCTCGCCGATCCTGTCAGCTACACGCTGCCCTACGATCGCAGCCTCGCCGGAGCGCTGGCGCGGCGCGGCCACGACGTCGACCTGTTCGCGGCCAGCTTCGCGTTCGCGGAGCTGCCGCCGCCGGACGGCTACCGCCAGCACGACGTGTTCTTCACGCGCAGCGCCCGGCTGTTGCGCGGCAACCCGCGCTCGCGGCTGCGGTTCGTCTCCAAGGGCCTCGAGTACGTCCCGAGCGCGCGGCGCATGACCAAGGAGATCGCGCAACTCGACCCCGACGTGCTGCACGTCCAGTGGCTCGGCCTGCCGCGCTACGACCTGCGCTGGCTGGCGGCGGTGGGGCGAGAACGGCCGGTCGTCTTCACCGCGCACGATGTTCTGCCGCGGCGGACCGCGGACAAGGTCGACCTCTGGCGCCGCGTGTTCGACACGGTCGACCGCGTGGTCGTGCACGGCGCCGGGGCGGTCGACCAGCTGGCCGAGCTCGGCGTCGACCGCGCGCGCATCGTGCGCATTCCGCATCCGGTGTTCGAGCCGGCGCGGGAGATCGCGCCGCCGCAGGGCCCGACGCTCGTGTTCTTCGGGCTCATCCGCCGGTCGAAGGGGCTCGACCTGCTCATCAGGGCCCTCCCGGCGATCGCCCAGGACGTGCCGGACGTCCGGCTGATCGTGGCCGGCGATCCCATCGAGCCCGCCGAGCCGTTCCAGGAGCTTGCTCGGGAACTGGGTGTCGCCGAGCGGATCGAGTGGCGTCTGCGATTTCTCGGCGATGACGAGATTGCCGATGTCATGGAGGAGGCGGCCGTCGTCGTGCTTCCCTACCGCCACATCGAATCGTCGGGCGTGCTGGCGACCGCGCTCGGCTACGGCCGGCCCGTGGTGGTGACGGACGTCGGTTCGCTCGGCGACACGGTCCGCGAGCTCGACGCCGGTGCGGTCGTCCCGCCGGAGGATCCCGAAGCGCTCGCCGAGGCGTGTGCGCACCTGTTGCGACACCCAACCGCCATCGGCACGACCGAGGCGCTGAGCTGGGAGCGCGCGGCCGAGGCTCACGAGGCCGTCTACGCAGAGCTCGTGGCAGAGCGCAAGTGACGCGTCACCCGCTGTGGGCGCTCGCCGGCGGCGCGGCGCTGATCGTGCTGCTCGAGGTCGGACGCGTCGAATCCGGGCGGGACTACGCATGGCTGGTGGCCGAGGCGGCCGTCGCCGCAGTCGCCCTGTTCGCCGCCTGGCGCGGCCAGGAACGGCTCCGGCTCGTTCCGCTGCTGGGACTCGCCTTCGCCTTCCAGCTGGCGATCGTCGGCATCCACATGGCACAGGACGTACAGGTCGACTTCGACATCTCGATCTACACGACGCAGGGTCAGTCCCTGCTCGACGGCGACTACCCGCGCTCGGAGTACCCGACCGGGGCCGTCACGCTGTTCGCGCTGGAGACGTGGCTGGGCGACGACGCCCGCACTCCGAACGCGCTGCTGATGATCGTCTTTCAGCTGGCCGCGGTCGCAGCCATCTGGTCGCTGCGGACGCGTTGGAGTGCCTGGCTGGCGGCGCTCGTCGCCGTCTGGCCGCTGAACGCGTACTTCTGGGAGTTCAAGTTCGACCTCGCGCCGGCTGCGCTGCTGGCCGTCGGCCTGGCGCTCGCGTACCGGGAGCGGTTCGGCCTTGCGGGCCTCGCGCTCGGCGTCGGCGCGGCCGTCAAATGGACACCGGCGCTGGCCGCGCTCACGCTGCTCGTGTGGCTGCTGGCGTCGCACCGCCCGCGCGAGAGCTTGCGACACGCCGCGGGCTTCGTCATTGCGTTTGGCGCACTGACGCTTCCTTTCCTCGTGTGGGATGCGGACGACGTCTGGGCTGCGTACTCGATCCAGGGCGCCCGAACGATCACGGGTGAGTCGCTGCCGTACCTGCCCCTGCACTGGCTCGGCCAGGCTGACCTGGGCGAAGACTTCACCCATGAGGCGGTCGTGGCCGACTGGGCCGATCCGGCCGTGACTGTCGTTCAGCTGCTGATCCTCGTGGGCGTGCTCGCTCTCGTCTGGTTGGCCCGAGGCCGCCTTGTCGCCGGGATTGCCCTCGCGGCGCTGGCGCCCGTGGCGTTCCTGCTCACGAACCGCATCTTCAGCTCGCAATTCCTCGTGGTGCTGCTCGTCGCGTGGGCGATTGCGATCGCGCTCCTCGCCCGGAGTCGGCTCGAGCAACTCGTATTGGGAGCGGTTGCAGCCGCGGCGAGCTTCCTCAACGCATTCATCTATCCCTTCGCGCTGCCCGGCCCGTCCGGGATCTGGGAGCCCGTGTCGGCGCTGATGTTCGCGGCGGCCCTCGCGCTCACAGGCTGGTTGCTTCTGACTGCCGCACGCGGCCGCGACTACGCTAGCCCGTCGTGAGGTACGTCGTCACAGGCGCCGCGGGCTTTATCGGCTCGCTGCTCTGCGAGGCTCTTGCCGGGCGCGGCGACGAAGTGGTCGGCATCGACAGCTTCACCGACTACTACGACCCGCGGCTCAAGGAGCAGAACGCGAATGGGCTGAATGTCAGGCGCATCGACCTGGCCTCGGACGAGCTCGACTTCGCCGGCTTCGACGGCGTCTTCCATCTCGCCGGCCAGCCGGGCGTGCGCAGCTTTGGCGGCGTCTTCCCGCTCTACGTGGAGCGGAACGTTCTCGCCTCGCAGCGCGTGTTCGAGGCCGCGGCGCGCGACCGCGTGCGCGTGGTCTTTGCGTCGTCATCGTCGGTCTACGGCGAGGCAGAGCGCTACCCGACGCCGGAGGACACGCCACCCTCGCCGGTCTCTCCGTACGGCATCACGAAGCTCACCTGCGAGCACCTGGCGCGGGCGTACGGCCGCAGCTTCGACCTCGACGCCGTCGTCCTCCGCTACTTCAACGCCTTCGGGCCCAGGCAGCGGCCGGACATGGCCTTCACGAAGGTGCTGTACTGCCTGGCCTCGGGCGAGCCGTTCGACCTGTACGGGGACGGCGGGCAGTCGCGCGGCTGGACGTACGTCGACGATGTCGTGGAAGCGACGATTCTCGCCATGAGCCGTGGCAGCGGCACGTACAACGTCGGCGGCGGCGTCGAGGCGTCGCTGCGCGAGGCGATCGGCATTCTCGAGGGGCTCGCCGGCCGTTCGCTGGAGATCCGTGAGCAGCCGCCGGTTCCCGGTGACCAGCGGCGCACGAACGCCGACACGACGCGGATTCGCACGGAGCTCGGCTGGGCGCCGAAGGTCTCGCTGGAGGACGGCTTGCGGGCACAGTGGGAGTGGGCCTCGGCTACAGTCGGCGCCCAATGAGCCCCGATTCAGAGCCGCAGGCAGTCGAGCTGGAGGCCGAGCAGGAGGTCGACTTCGGGCGTTACGGCCGGACGATCGCCGCCCGCTGGTGGCTGCTCGTGATCGGCGCTGTGCTCGGCGCGCTCATCGGCTTCCTCTTCTCGCTCTCGGACGGGAAGATCTACAAGGCGACGGCGCAGGTCTACCTCGGCCAGCCACTGGCGCCAGACTCCGCCGCTGCGGTCACCACGTCACCCACGACGCTCGGGCTCGTTCAGGCCTACGTCACGAGCGAGGCCGCGATCGAGGCCGCCGCCGCCGCCGCGGGCGTGCGGCCGTCGAAGCTGCGCAACCAGGTCACCGTGCGACCGCTTCCGGGCACCTCGACCACCAGGCAGGCCTTTCCGGCGCCGCTGCTCTCGATCCAGGTCACGGGCTCCTCGCGCGCGAAGACAGCTGCCGCTGCGAACCACCTGGCCCGACAGGCCGTGGACCAGGTGGGGGCTTACACGAACACGAAGATCGACACGCTCGACCAGCAGCTCAAGTACATCGACACACAGCTCGGGCTCGTCAACGCGCGCCTGACGGCCGCCCGCGCTTCGCAAAGTGACATCGTCGCCGATGACAGCCTCAGCCCCATCGAGAAGCTCGTCGCGCTGACGAACCTCAACTCGGAGATCACGCTCGCCGAGCAGCGCCAGGTCACGCTGGAGCTCAACCGCTACAACACGACGCGCGCCGTCTCGCTGGCCCGGGATATCGAGGCGAGCCGCATCACCGCGCCGGCGGTGGCGGTGCGGACCGAGCCGACCAGCAAGCGGACGAGCGTGCTCGTGGGTGCCTTCATCGGCTTCCTGCTCGGGATCGTGGCCGCCTTGCTCTGGGACCCGGTCGCGGGTCGCATGGCAGCACGTTCGGCGTAACCCATGCTCGACGGCAAGACCGTAGCCGTCGTCGTTCCCGCCTACGACGAGGAGAAGCTGCTCTCGGAGACGCTCGCCGGCATTCCCGTGTTCGTCGATCGCATCTATGTCGTCGACGACGCGTCGCGGGACGGGACGGCTGAGAAAGCCGCGGCCGAGCCGCGGGCGCAGCTGATCCGGCACGAGACGAACCAGGGCGTGGGCGCAGCCATCCTCACCGGCTACAAGCAGGCGATCTCGGATCGTGTGGACGTCACGTGCGTGATGGCGGCCGACAACCAGATGGCGCCCGACGACCTCGAGGCGATCGCGCGCCCGGTCGTCGAGGGCGACGCCGACTACGCGAAGGCGAACCGTCTCGTCACCGGTGAGGCGTGGCAGCTGATCCCGCATGCCCGCTACCTCGGCAACGCGATGCTGAGCCTGCTGACGAAGATCGCGTCCGGCTACTGGCACGTCGCCGACTCGCAGTCGGGCTTCACGGCGATCTCGCTGGCGACGCTCGAGAAGCTCGACCTCGACCGCGTCTATCGACGCTACGGCTTCCCCAACGACATGCTCGTGCACCTCAACGTCGTCGAGGCGCGCGTCCGGGACGTGCCGTCGCGACCGGTCTACAACGTCGGCGAGCAGTCGGGCATCCGCTACTCGCGGGTGATCCCGGCCATCTCGTGGCTCCTGTTCAAGGCGTTCTGGTGGCGGCTGTGGCAGAAGTACGTGATCCGGGACTTCCACCCGCTCGTGTTCTTCTACGTGTTCGGGATCGCGATGTTCCTCGCCGGGCTGGGACTCGGGATCGCGGAGGTCGTGCTGCGGATCCTCGGCAACCCCATCCCGCCCGCAACGGTCGTGCTCGTCGCCCTGCTGCTGCTCTTCGGCTCGCAGTTCACGCTCTTCGCCATGTGGTTCGACCTGGAGAGAAACAAAGACCTGCGCTGACCACCGCGGCAGCGCATGATCCCGCCGTGCGCTCAGACCTCCCCACCGGCACCGTCACCTTCCTGTTCACGGACGTGGAGGGTTCGACGAGGCTCTTGCACGAGCTGGGTGCGGAGGCCTACGCGGAGGCGCTGTCCGAGCACCGCCTGCGGATCCGCGAGGCCTGTACGCAAGAACGCGGGGTGGAGGTGGACACGCAGGGAGACGCGTTCCTTTTCGCGTTCCCCACGGCGCCGGGAGCGCTCACGGCGGCAGCGGCCTTCACCGACGCGCTCGAGCCCGGCCTCATCCACGTGCGTGTCGGCCTGCACACGGGAACTCCCCATCTCGGCTCCGAGGGTTACGTGGGCGAGGACGTTCACATGGGAGCGCGCATCGCTGCGTCGGCGCACGGCGGTCAGGTGGTCTGCAGCCGAGTGACGCGCGATCTCTCCGGGCTTGCTCTGGTCGACCTCGGTGAGCATCGTCTCAAGGACATCGCCGAGCCGGTCTCCATCTACCAGCTCGGGGCGGAGCGCTTTCCGCCCCTCAACACACTCTCCAACACGAATCTTCCGACACCGACGAGCTCCTTCGTGGGTCGTGAACGTGAGCTGACAGAGGTCGTCTCGTTGGTCCGCGACGGCGCCCGTCTGCTCACGCTGTCGGGGCCAGGCGGCTCAGGCAAGACAAGGGTTGCGATCGAAGCTGCGTCGGAGCTCGTGTCCGACTTCGGCAATGCCGTCGTCTGGGTACCGCTCGCCACGCTGCGCGACCCGGCTCTTGTCACGGAGACGATCGCTCGCACACTCGGGGCGAGCGACGGCTTGGCCGACCACATCGGAAAACGCGAGATGCTGCTGCTGCTCGACAACCTCGAGCAGGTGGTCGACGCCGCGTCCGATCTGTCGGCGCTGCTCGCCGAGTGTCCCGCTCTCCAGCTGCTCGTGACGAGCCGCGAGCTGCTTCGCATCCAGGGCGAGGTGGAGTACTCGGTGCCGCCGCTTGCGGAACGCGAGGCGGTCGAGCTCTTCTGCGCGCGCTCGGGACTCGAGCCCAGCACTGAGATCGGCGAGCTCTGCCGAAGGCTGGACAGCCTTCCCCTCGCGGTGGAGCTGGCCGCCGCACGCACCCGCGCCCTGACCCCGCAACAGATCCTCGATCGGCTCTCCAGACAGCTCGACCTCCTGAAGGGCGGCCGAGACGCCGATCCGCGGCAGCAGACCCTGCGGGCCACGATCGCGTGGTCCTACGATCTCCTCGACTTCGATGAGCGGGAGCTCTTCGGCCGACTTGCTGTCTTCGTGGGCGGCTGCACCGTGGAAGCCGCTGAGGAGGTCTGCGATGCCGACCTCGACACGTTGCAATCGCTTGTCGAGAAAAGCCTCCTTCGCTTCACGAACGGTCGCTACTGGATGCTGGAGATGATCCGGGAGTTTGCGGCCGAGCGGCTCGACGAATCAGGCGATCCGGGAAGCGTGCGACGTCGTTTTGTCGAGCACGTCGGGACGCTCGCCGAGCAGGCACGACAACACCTCGTGGGCGGGAAGCAGCTGGAATGGATGGCCCACGTCGATGTCGAGCGGGACAATGTGCGTGGAGCCTTTGCGCTTGCGATCGACCGCGGCCAGCCGGAGCTCCAACTAGCCGCGGCGACCGCTCTCGAACGCTTCTGGTGGGCTCGAGGGGCGGGGGAAGGGCTGTTCTGGCTCGAGCGAGGTCTCGACGAGGTAACTGCTCAGTCTCAGCTCCGCGGTTCTGCGTTGGCGGCTGCCGGTTCGAGCGCCTATTTGGTTGGCGACTACCGTCGGGCGCTGACGATGGTCGAGGAAGCCCTTTTCATCGCGCGAGAGCTAGACGATCGTGCTGCGATCGCCGCAAGTCTCGTGCGACTCGCCTCTCCTCTGGCGATCGTTGGGCGTATCGACGAGGCTATCAGCGCGCTCGAGGAGGCTCTGCCCATCCAGCGAGAGCTGGGGATCGAACACGAGCTCGCGCTTTCGCTCCACATTCTCGGCAGCATCGCCTTAGAGCGGCGCGACTATGCCCGTGCCGATGAGCTCTTACGCGAGTCGGCGACGATCGCGCGTGGCATTGGAGACACGCAGATGCTGGTCTGGGATCTGCACAATCTTGGTGAGGCAGCACTTAACGCTGGCGAGCTGCGCCGCGCGTGGTCGCTCTGCGGCGAGGCTCTCGCGCTCGCCTATGAGATCAGAGATGACCTTTGTACGCTCATCTGTCTTCGGATTCTCTCTAGGACGGCGCTAAAGCTGGGAGAGGGTGAGCGTGCAGGCCGGCTATGGGGTGTGGCCGAGCAGCTCGACGAGAAGCTGGGAGCGAGCCTCGTGCGCAGTGAACAGCCGACCCTGGAGGACGAGCTGGGCGAGAGTACGCCTGAATTCGAACGCGGGCGCGAGGAGGGGCGAACGTTCTCTCTGGGCGACGCGGTCGCGCTGGCACTCGACTCCGTAGACTGACCGCTCCGTGACGCCGTTCCGCGACCTGTGCGAGTGGGTCGGGGCTACTGGACCACGACGGCGAGCTGTGCGTGACCATCAACTACGCCGCCTTCTAGGCACTCGAGAGCGGGAAGTGAC
>CAVWJN010000013.1:0-12707 GCA_963755255.1 uncultured Actinomycetes bacterium
ATCCGGCGGCGATCGCCGCGGCAATCGAGATAGCCCTCGATCGGCGTGACGAGCTCGCCTCGCGCGGCCGCGCGCACGCCGCGCGCTTCACATGGAGCAACACCGGCCGGGTCTTCCTCGACGGATTTCTGGATGCTGTGGCGTGATGCGCGTCGGCCTCGACGTCTCGCCGCTCGACCAGACCCGCGCCGGCACAGCGCGTTACATCGAGGGCATGGACGCGATCGACAGTATCGATCTCGTCCCGCTCGCCCACAGCGGCTCCGGCCGGTTCGCGACCGTAGTACCGCGACGCGTGGTGGTATCCCGTTTCCCTCCCGCGACTGGCCAAGCGCGAGCGGCTCGACGTGCTGCATTGCCCGACGTTTCGCGGCCCGATTTCACGCCCGCCGCTGCCGCTGATCGTTACCGTTCACGACCTCGCCGTCCTGCGCCACCCAGAGACGTTCAACTCATGGACGCGGCGCTACAGCCGCTTGTGCGTACCTCGGGTGGCGCGCGCGGCGAGCCGCATCATCGCCGTCTCCGAGTTCACGAAGCGCGAGCTCGTCGAGCTGGTCGGTACGCCTCCGGAGAAGGTGACCGTCATACCGAACGGCGTGGCCGACGTCTTCTCGCCCGACGGGACGGCTGCTGAAGGCGACTATGTGCTGGCGGTGGGCACGCTGGAGCCGCGCAAGAACCTCGAGCGTGTCCAGGAGGCCGCCCGTCTGGCCGCCGCCGAGCTGCGCATCGTGGGCGCCCGCGGCTGGGGCGGAGTGCAGACCTCTGGACTGGGACGCGTCTCCGACGACGAGCTCGCGCGTCTCTACCGGGGCGCGAAATGCGCCGTCTACGCGTCGCTGTACGAGGGCTTCGGTCTACCGATCGTCGAGGCGATGGCTTGCGGGACGCCGGTCGTAACGAGCCGGGGCGGCGCGACGGAGGAGACGGCCGGCGGTGCCGCGGTGCTCGTCGACCCATACGACCCGGCTGCAATCGCCTCGGGCATCGCCGAAGCGGTGGAACGCCGCGATGAATTGCGCCGCCTCGGCCTGGAGCGTGCCCGCGCGTTCTCGTGGGACGCCGCAGCGCGCGCGACGGCGGACGTCTACCGGAATGCGGCGAGATGAGCCTCGTCGTCATCGACGCGGACGTGCTCGGACGCCGCCGCACGGGCGACGAGACGTACGTCCTCAACCTCCTGCGGCATCTGCCTGCGGCGGCCGGCGAAGGGCTGCGCTTTGCGGCGCTCACCCGGCATCCGGATCTCGTCCCGGACGGTATCGAGGCGGTGCTCGTGCCGGCTCACTCGCAGGAGTTGCGGATGGCGTGGTCGGTGCGACGCGTGCTGCGAGACCTGCGCCCTACGCTCGCCCACTTCCAACATGCGCTGCCACTCCGCTGCCCGTGCCCCGGCGTCGTGACGATCCACGACCTCTCCTTCGAGCGCGATCCTTCGGTGATGCCGCCGCACGAGCGACTGGTCTTCAAGACCTTCGTGCCTCGCTCGGCTCGGCGTGCCGCACACGTGCTGACGGTGTCGAAGCGGACGAAGGAAGACATCGTCCAGCTGTACGGGATTGCCCCGGAGAAGATCACGATCACGCCACACGGCGTCGATCCCGTCTTCTCGCCCGGTGACGGCAACCCCGGTGAGTACCTGTTGTTGGTGGGATCTGTCGAGAAACGCAAGAACCCACTCGCGGCAGCAGAAGCGGCTTCAGCCGTAGGGCTGCCGCTGGTCGTGGCCGGGCCTGTGCGCGACACCGAGCTTGCGCATGAGCTCGAACGCAGAGGCGCCCGGCTCCGCGGCTACGTGTCAGTGGAGGAGCTCGTCGAGCTCTACCGCGGCGCGGCCAGTCTCGTGATGCCCTCCCGCTATGAAGGATTCGGCCTGCCCGTGCTGGAGGCGATGGCCTCCGGGACACCCGTTGTCGCCGCTCCGGATCCTGCGCTCCGTGAGGTGGCCGGCGACGCTGCGGTCTTCGTCGAGCCCGAACGGTTGGCGGATGGCATCCGGCAGGCGCTGGCCGAGCGCGACCAGCTCATCGCCGCCGGGCTCGAGCGAGCGAAACGCTTCACCTGGGCGGAAGCGGCGCGCCGCACGGTCGCCGTCTACCAGCAGGTGCTCGCAGCATGAAGGTCTCCGCCGTGGTCATCTCCCACGGGCACCGCGCGGAGCTCGCGGAGTCACTGCCGGCGCTCGTGCCACAGGTCGACGAGGTGGTCATGATCGCGAACACGCCGGGCTCGGTGCCGGCGGACGCGTTCAGCGCCCGCGTGATCGAAAACGCACGGCCCCAGAGCTTCGCGGCCAACATCAACGCGGGCACGCGCGCCACGACGGGTGAGCTCGTGCTGGTCTCCAACCCCGACGCCGTGCCCGAGCCGGGCGCGATCGCCGTACTTCGTGAGTTCATGGAAGCGCGCCCCCGCTGCGGCGTGGCGGGGCCGCAGCTGGTCGATCCGGACGGCTCCTGGCAGCCTTCGCGGCGCCGCTTTCCGACGGTGGGCGGCACGCTCGTCCGGCGGACGCCGCTTCGTCGCGTGCGACCACCGCTGGAGCACCAGCGCGACCACTACCTCCTCGACGAGCATCCCACCGAGCCCGTCGAGGCGGACTGGATGCTCGGCGGCTGCCTGCTCCTCCGCCGCGCGATGTTCGACCAGCTGGGTGGTTTCGACGAGGGCTTCCGCATGTACGGCGAGGAGATCGACCTCTGCTACCGGGCGGCGAAGGCAGGCTGGGAGAGGTGGTACGTGCCAGGCGCCGTTGTTCGCCACCGCTGGGATGCGGCAACCGACAAGAGCTTCTTCACGAAGCGCACGCTCTGGCACTGGCGCGGCATTCTCCGCTTCGTCCGCAAGCACCCGGAGCGCCTCAAAGCCTGGTGAGCACCGAGAAGTACGACCCGCAGGCAGAGAAATGGACTGAGCAGGCGTATGCCGATCCGTCCGGCTACCTGGCCCACCGGGCGGAGTTGATCACGTCGCTGGGACCGCAGCTGAAGCCGGGCGACACGGTGCTCGATCTGGCCTGCGGCGACGCCGGGCTGGCCGAACCGCTGCTCGCCGGCGGGCTCCGCTACGTAGGTGTCGACCTCTCCGCGGCAATGGTGGAGGCCGCCCGCCGCCGTGTCGGTGACCGCGCCGACATCGTGCTCGCCGATCTCAACGACTACCGGCCGCCTGCCCCGGTCGCCTGCACGACGTGCTTTCGGGCCGTCTACTACGCGCGCGACCGCCGCGCGTTCTTCAGCCATGTCGCCGGCCACACGGAGCGGAAGCTCGTCTTCGATCTCAATCCGCGCCAGTACCGCGTCGTGGACGTCGTCGGTGACCTGAAGGCTGCGGGCCTTGCGAGCGTCGAGCTGCACCCGTTCTTCTTCCCGCAGCGTCACGGCCTGCCCGGCCCGCTCGCCGCTACCCTCCGCGCCGCCGAGCGCTCGGGCCCGCTCGCCCGCGCCGTGCTGCGCGTGCGCTTCAGCTACCTCGTCAGCGCGAGCCGCGAGGGATGAACAGGTACCCGACCTGCGCGCCGAGCTCGCGTCGGTCGGACTCGCCCTCGTAGTCCGACGGCGAGAACGTCGGCCGCACGGTCACTTCCACACGGAAGGGCGGTGCCGGCGCAGGTATGACGAACGTCGCCCGCGAGAGGCTGTGGATTGTCCATCGCCGCGTAGCCGTCACCTTGCCGATGTGCGGCTGCTTGTCGGCGCCCTTGACCAGCGTGCCGACCTTGATCAGCACGCGGCCGGGCTTGTCGGGCCCGCCCCAGGCCCAGCGGCCGAGCCGGACGACCATGTTCCCGCCCTTGCCGCTCGGCGACGCGTACTGGTTATAGGCGCTCTCGGCGCCCATCCAGCCATCCGTGAAGACGCCGGTCTCGGCGTGTGCCAGACGGAGCGGGCCGTTGAGCTTGTAGACGAACCAGCGCCCCGACTTCGGCGGCCGTGCGACGAGCTCGCCGTCCACGTCCACCCCCCGCTCGGCGAGGACGTAGCGGACGCCGGGGTCGGGCGCGAGCCGGCCGTCCGTAGCCACGAGGTCGGGCGTCAGCACAGGCCCGGGCCCGGGCGCTGTCCCGTCGAGGCTCCACACGTGCTTCAGCGAGCGGTTCCAGAACTCGGTCAGCCAGAGGCCGAGCGCGGCGCCGGTATTGATGTTCTGGCCGAGATAGAGCACCGGCTCGCCGCCGGTGATGTCGTCGAGCCACGTCAACGGCGTGGGGTAGTTGCGCGTGATGAGGTCGCCGGAGTCGTTCGAGTACTTCGCGGCCGAGATCTGGCCGGTGAGCGTCCACGCGAGGACGAGCGCCGCAGTCAGGCCGACCACGGCGCGAACCGCCGTCCGGCGGGCGCCGAGCAGCCTCGGCAGCACGAGCAACAGAACCGAGATGACGAGCGTCACGATCAGCGCCCACTGCACCGCGTTGTCTGTGAACGACAGGTTGCGGTTCGACATCTGCGCGATGGCAAGCCCGAGCGCGTCCGAGTAGGGGACGTTCTCGAGCGCGTAGTTGGCCGACACGAGCAAGTAGGCGACAAAGCCGGTCGCGGCGGCCAGGGGGATCCACGAGAGGCGCGGCCGCTCGAGCCACAGAGCGGTGCCGACGAAGACGAGTGGGATGAGATAGATGAGGTTCCGCTCGACGATCACGGTGCCGAAGGACGTCGAGAGATACGAGGCCTTGACGGCCGTGTAGAGGCCGAAGCAGAGAAGCGCAGCCAGCAGGAGCGCGGTGAAGGCGCGCAGCGCCGGCGTCCGCTCCTCGTCCTTGGGGCGAACGAGGCCCGCGAGGGCGGCAACGACCGGCAGCACGCCGAGCCCGATGACGAAGGCGCCGCCTGCCCAGACGCCGTACTCGATCATCCGCCCGCGGTAGTGGCCGGTCGCGATCAGCCAGCTCTGCGAGAAGTTGCCTACGACAGCCGAGAAGAACACGATCGCGCCCGTCGTCAGCACGACGGCGCCGACCCAGTCCCAGGCCGTCCACGACGCGCGCCAGTGCCTCCCGGCCTCGCTCGTGAGGAAGTAGAAGAACGCCGCCAGGACGAACGTCACGGCGATCACGCCCAGTTCGGCGCGCACGAGCGGCGCCACGAGCGATGCGGCGACTGCGCCCGCGATCCACCAGCGCGTGGGCACTGCGATCGCCTTCGCGATCAGGAAGAAGCAGAGCGCCGCGTACGGGTAGGCGAGCGCCTCCTCCGAGATCACCTGCGAATACGCGAGGGCGGGCACGGCGCCGGCGCCGGCGGCCGCGAACAGCGACGCGGGCTTGCCGACGATCGTCCGCGCGAGGAAGTACGTCGGGAAGACGACCGCCGTCATCGTGAAGACGCCGATGTAGCGAACGAGGTCGTACGCCTGTGCCGTCGAGTTGATCCACCAGGCCGGCGCTGTCAGGTACGTATAGAGCGTTTCGAAGAAGTGCGGCTCCCCGCGCCGGGCGGCCTCACCCGTGTCGGCGATGCTGCGCGAGAGCTGCGTCAGCTCGAGCTCGTCCGTGAAGAGCCATGGCGATGAGTGCCGCCACGACTGGTACGCGTACAGCGCGGCCAGCCAGATGAACACCGATGCGAGCGGCAGGGCGGCGTACAGCCGGTCGAGCCACGTCCGCTCTCCCGCAGCCGCCGCCGGGGCGGCGGAGGTCGTCATTCGACCGCGGCGCCCATCGCGACGACCGGGTCCAGATCGAGATCCCTGCGCACGAATCTGCAGGGTACTTGGGCCTGCTCGCAGGCTTGCACTACCCGGTCGAGGAGGTCGCGCGGCGCGGAGGGGATGGTCACGAGCACGAGATCGGGCCGCGACTGCGCGAGGACGCGGTCGATCTCGGGAAGGGTGCCGAGCACCGGCACGCCCTGCATGCGGCGGCCGCGAAGCCTGCGATCGTCGTCGACGAAGCCCACGACCTGCTCGCCCGGCGTCTCCCGCAGCTCGCGCAGCAGGCTGCGGCCGCTGCGGCCCGCGCCGACGAGCAGCGTGCGGCGGCGCTCGTGACGGTCGCGGAACGTCGCGTGGGCGCGAAACAGGACGCGCTCGGCGAAGCGCGAGCCGCCGACCAGCACCATCGCGATCAGCGCGTCCAGCACGTAGATCCTCTGCGGGAAGTCGCCGAAGGGACGGCTCGTGAACCAGACGACTCCGTACGCGAGTCCCTCCGAGACGATGACGGCGACGATGATGGCCGCGGCCTCACGCGCGCCGGCGAAGCGCCAGACGCCGCTGTAGAGCCCGGCCGGGATGAAGCAGAGGTAGCGCGCGGCGAGGATGGCAGGCAGCGAGACGAGGAAGATGTGCTTCTCGTAGTCGGTGCCCGACCCGTCCACGAACAGCAGGTAGGCGATCGTGAACGAGGCGGAGATCAGCGCGAAGTCGACGGCGACCTCCACGAGTCGCCGCGGGCTGAGGAGAATCTTGCTCAGCCGTACCGGCTTGCCGTCGACCACGGTCTCGCCTTCGTCGATGTCCGTGAGGAAGCCCGCCAGCTGTACGAGCAGCGCGAACGTCACGAGGACTCCCACGAGTGTCACCCAGCCGTTGTCGAGGCCCGAGTAGGCGAGGCTCGTCAGGCCGAGCCCGGCGGCTATCGCCGTCAGGAGGACGACCGTGCCCTTCTCGGAGATGCCGCTGCGCACCAGCCGGTGGGAGGCGTGGTCGCGGCCTCCCTGGTGGATCGGCCGGCCTTCGACGAGCCGGACGGCAGTCACGAGCGCCGTGTCGAGGATCGGGATCGCGAGCACGAGCAGCGGGATGATCAGCGTGGCCACCGTCGACTCCGCGACCTTCCAGCTCGTCGCCAGGCCGAGCGCCGCGAGCGTCAGTCCGATCACCTGGCTGCCCGAGTCGCCCATGAAGACGGCGGCCGGCCTGCGCGGCCGGAAGTTGTAGGGGAGGAAGCCGGCGACGGCCAGCGCGAGCGCAAGCGAGACGACGAGCAGCAAGTCGTCCGAGTGGATCCACACCGCGTCGATCGCGAAGAAGAGCGCGCCGACGACGGCGAGGCTGCCAGCGAGCCCGTCCATGTTGTCGAGGAGGTTGAAGGCGTTCGTGATCGCCACCAGCCACAGGAGGCCGAGGGCGGTGCCGACGAGGCCGTTGTCGACGATCTCCACGCGGATGCCCGAGGCGATGACGACGCCCGCTGCGGCGAACTGTCCTGCGAGCTTCGCGGGCGGCGGCAGCGAGCGCAGGTCGTCGACAGGCCGAAGGCGAACACAATCGCAGCGCCGCCGGCGATGCCCGCCAGTTCCCACGTGGGATCGACCGCGCCGGTCAGGAGGCAGGCGCCGATCCCTGCCAGCAGGCCGAGAAAGATGCCCACGCCGCCGAACGAGGGAGTGTCCTGCTCGTGCCAGCGGTCGTCCGAGGGAGTGGCGACGAAGCGCCCTCCGAGGCCGTTGCGCAGCAGCAGCCAGATGGTCAGCGCGGCGACCGGGAACGCGACAATTGCTGCGACGGCGCTCATGGTCGGAAAGGTAGTGCGGGCGTGTTAAGCACCTGTTTGGCCGTCCTTTCGGGTACAGAGTACGCCGTGCCCGTGACGCCGACGCTGCTCGACCTGCTGCGCTGCCCCGTCTGCCGCGGCCTGCTCGAAGACGAGGGCCAGAGGCTGCGTTGCCGCCGTTGCGGCGGCGTGTTCCCGATCGAGGACGATATGCCGCGGATGCTCGACGACCGGCTGCCGGGCATCGAGGCCAAGCGGCGCGAGATCGAGGGTTGGCCGGCGATGGCGAAGGCGCACGGCTGGTACGAGCGTGACGACGAGATCGATGCCCACCTCCCGTACCTCAACCGGGACCTCGGTTGGGACGACAAGAACTGGGGCGCCACCGAGCACTCGTTCTCGCTGCTGCTCGATCGCCACGTGCGGCCGGGCATGCGCGTGCTCGAGGTGGGTGCTGCGAAAGCCTGGGCGGCCCAACATCTCGTCCCTCTCGGCTGCGAATACGTGGCGACGGACATCCTCGCCGACCCGGTGATCGGGCTCGGTCGCGGGGCGTTCTACGAGGAGCGGGTCGGCGCTTTCGCCCGCGTGCAAGCCGACGGCGAGCACCTCCCCTTCGCTTCCGATGCGTTCGACGTCACGTACTGCGTGGCCGCCCTGCATCACGCCCTCGACGTGACGGCGATGGTGCGCGAGATGGCGCGGGTCACCCGCAAGGGAGGCTGGGTGTGCGCGCTGAACGAGGGCACGCGCGCGTTCCGCGCCGCCGCGGACGTCCCAGACCAGGAAGAGGAGAAGGGCCACGGCATCAACGAGCACGTGCATACGCTCTACGCGTACCTCTGGGCGTTCTCCCGCGCAGGGCTCGTCGTGCGGCGCGTCGAGCAGGCGGAGGGCTACGACGAGCTGGCCGAGCGGCGGATCGCCGGCCGCTTGCTGCGGCTGCCCGGCCTGGGGCGCAGCGCCGCGACGTTCTTCTCCCAGACTTGCCACGGCTACTCCGGGGTCAGCCTCTATGCACGTAAGGGCCGTCCCTAGGAGGGCTCGGCAGAACAGTGACTGTGTCGCCGGAATCACGCTGGCGGCCGTGCTGCCGCGTCCTCAGTCGCCCACGTACTGGTTAGTACGCGGGCTCCCTGCGTCCTTGCATCACAACCTCCAGCGCGTCCCGGCGACGAACACCGTCCCGCCGAACCCTCCTAGACTCTCGCCGTGAGCGTTTACGCAGACCTCCTGAAGTACCGAGAGCTCTTCGGCAGTCTGTTCCGCCGCGATCTCCGCGCGCGCTACAAGGGCACGATCTTCGGCGTCGCGTGGACGCTTGTGAATCCGCTGATGCTGGCGGCCATCTACGTGCTCGTCTTCTCACTGCTCTGGCAGGTGGAGAACATCAACCACTACGGCCTCTTCCTGCTTTGCGGGCTCAGCATGTGGCTCTTCGTCTCCGCGTCGCTCACCGGCGCCGCCCGGTCGATGCTCGACTACGCCGAGCTGATCAAGAAGGTGCGCTTCCCGCGGCAGCTCGTCGCGTTCTCGGCGGTCGCGACGCAGCTCGTGCCCTTCGCCGTACTGCTCGGCGGGCTCATCGTCGTCGACGCGATCGTCATTACGGAGACACGCGACACGGTGTTGTTGTCGATCCCCGTGGCGGCGGGGATCGTCGTGCTCGTCGCCGGCATGGCGCTCACCGTCGCGTCGGCCAACGTCGTCTTCCGGGACGTGGAGCACCTGCTGTCGGCGCTGCTGCTGCCGTGGTTCTTTCTCACGCCGATCCTCTACTCGCTCGAGGAGCTGCCCGGTGGCTTCCAGCAGTACGACGTGGTGGTTGACGTCCTGCGCTGGGCCAACCCGCTGACGCCGCCCCTGTACGCGCTGCGCGACCCACTGTTCTACGGCGAGGTGCCGGCGACAGGGGACGTGCTCTACCTCGCCGTGGCGGCCGTCGTGTCGCTCGCTGTCGGCGCGCTCGTTTTCACCCGCGTCGACGACAGCATTGCCGTCGAGCTCTAGAGGGGACGGACGAGCGAGGCGTCGTAGACCCACGGCTCGTCTGCGGGGGGCCGGAAGGCCGGGAGGCCTTCGACGTCGGGAAGGCGCTCCAGCTCGATTCCGTGCAGCACGGAGGGGCACAGCAGCGGATGGGCGAAGCCGGGGACGCGGCCTGGGCCAGGCGCCCACGGTGCGAGGCGCTTGCGGAGCCGGCGCGGCGCTTCGATCGCGCCCGAAACCACCGCGTAGCCCTCCGCGTGGAGTGCCAACACACGGCTCTCCCACTCTGCCGTGGTCGACGAGGTGTGCACGGTGGCGGCGTCGCCCAGCGTCGTGGAGTCGATGCGGGGCAGGACCTCGACGGACTGGCTCGGATTGTCATCGGTTCCCAGCTCGGCGAACCAGGCGCGGTGCTCGGCGACGAGGTCGAGTGCGAACCCGTAGCCGGCGGGCGGGATCGGCGCACGGACGGCGATCTCCAGCTCGACCTGCTCGCCGGGCGCAACGGGGCCGGGGAGCGCGGTGCGAATGCCGTCCCAGACGATCGCGTTCCCGCGCTCGTCGAGCCAGTGGTAGGAGGCAGCGATGTCGGGTCCCCACGTGGCCGCACCGACGTTCGTGACCTGCGCCGTCGCACTGGAGAGCGAGCCGGCTCGCGGTTGTGCCAGCGACCAGGATCCCCACCGTGCGACTAGCGGCGCCGGCACCGCACTAGTGTACGGCCGTGCCAGAACCGCTCCTCGTTCGCGCGTGCCGCCGGGAGCCGGTCGAGCGCACCCCGGTGTGGTTCATGCGCCAGGCGGGGCGTTCGCTTCCGGAGTACCGGGCGCTACGAGAGCGTCACGGCTTCTTCGAGCTGGCGGGAACCCCGGAGCTTTGCGCGGAGGTAACGCTCCAGCCGGTGCAGCGACACGGCGTCGATGCCGCCGTCCTCTTCGCGGACATCATGACGCCTGTGCTGGCCATGGGCCTCGACGTCCAGCTCGTCGAAGGCGTGGGTCCGATGGTCGAGCACCCGATCCGCACCGCGGCCGACGTGGAGCGCCTGCGGGTCGGCGCTCCGCCAGAGGAGACGCTCGCGGCCATCCGCCTCGTCCGCAGGGAGCTGTCCCCCGAGAAGGCGCTGGTCGGCTTCTGCGGCGCGCCGTTCACGGTCGCCTGTTACCTCGTCGAGGGTCGCAGCAGCCGCGACTTCCTCGCCACCAAGGAGCTGATGTATCGCGAGCCCGAGGTCTGGCACGCGCTGCTCGAGCGGCTAACGGAGAGCTTCGCCGCCTACGTCAAAGCGCAGGTCGACGCCGGCGCCGACGTGATCCAGCTCTTCGACTCCTGGGCGGGCATCCTCAGTCCGAGGGACTACGAGCAGTTCGCAGCGCCCTACTCGCGCCGGGTACTCGATGCTGTCTCGGCGCCGACGATCCACTTCGGCACGGGCACCGCGGGCCTGCTGGCGCAGATGCGTGAGGCGGGCGGCGACGTCATCGGCCTCGACTGGCGTGTGGAGCTGGATCGCGCCTGGGCGTCGGTCGGTCTCGACCGCGGCGTCCAGGGCAACGTCGACCCCGCGGTCCTGTTCGCACCGTGGTCGCAGGTCGAGGAAGCCGCGAAGGACGTCCTACGCCGCGCCGACGGCCGCCCGGGCCACGTCTTCAATCTCGGACACGGCGTGCTGCCGCAGACCGATCCCGACGTCCTCACGCGGCTGACGGCGTTCGTCCAGGAGCAGACCGCATGAGCGAAGTCGCCGTCGTGCTGATGGCATACGGCAGCCCCGACCGGCTGGAGGACGTTCCGGCGTACTACGCCGACATCCGCGGCGGCCGGCCGATCCGTCCGGAGCTGCTCGAGAATCTCGTCGAGCGCTACCGCCGGCTCGGCATCGAGGACGCGAACCCACTCAACGCCATCACCGCGGAGACGCGGGCCGCGCTGGAACGGGAGCTGAGCGTGCCGGTCTTCACCGGCATGAAGCACTGGCACCCGCGGATCGCCGCCGCCGCCGAAGCGGCGCTCGCTGCCGGCGCGAGTACGATCGTCGGCCTCGTCCTCGCCCCGCACTACTCGCGCGGCTCGATCGCCGGCTACCGACAGCAGTTGGACGACGCGGTCGACGGCCGGGCGACGATCGACTTCGTCACGCACTGGCACGACGACCCCGGTCTCGTCGCGTTGCTTGCCGAGCGCGTACGAGGCACGGATGCCCACGTCGTCTTCACCGCTCACTCACTTCCCGCGCGTGTGCTCGAGGGCGGCGACCCGTACGAGGAGCAGCTACTCGAGACGTCGCGGCTCGTGGCCGAGGCGGCCGGTGTCGAGGACTGGTCCTTCTCGTACCAGTCGGAATCGGCGACCGGGGAGCCGTGGCTCCAGCCGGACATCCTCGACCATCTGGCGGCACTGCGGGCCAAGGGCGTCGACGCCGTGCTCATCTGCCCGGTGGGCTTCGTCTCCGACCATCTCGAGGTTCGCTGGGACCTCGACGTGGAAGCGAAGGAGCGTGCGGCTGAGCTCGCAATGAGCTACGACCGGATCGAGATGCCGAACGCCGATCCGGCCTTCGTCCGCGTCCTCGCCGGCATCGTCCGGCGCGCGGCGGCGCTACCTTCCAGCGCATGACGCAGCCTGGCGCCATCGAGATCGACCACGCCAGCCGCCGCTTCCGCGTCTACCCGCAGCCCGTCCGCACGCTCAAGGAGCTGCTCGTCGCCCGGCGTCGCTCACGGGGGACGGACGTCTGGGCGCTGCGCAACGTATCCGCGAGCATTGCACCGGGCGAGGCGGTCGGGCTGATCGGCCGCAACGGCTCCGGGAAGACGACGCTGCTCCGGCTCGTCGCGGAGATCATCAAGCCGACGTCCGGCACCGTTCTCGTCGAGGGCCGTGTCGGCTCGCTGCTCGAGCTCGGCGCCGGCTTCCACCCGGAGTTCACGGGCCGCGAGAACGTCTACCTGAACGGCGCCATTCTCGGCCTCAAGCGCGAGGACATCCGGCGGCACATGGACGAGATCGTCGCCTTCGCGGAGCTGGAGCGCTTCATCGACGTCCCGGTGCGCACGTACTCGTCGGGGATGTACATGCGGCTCGGTTTCGCCGTCGCCGCCCATCTCGACGTCGACATCCTGCTGCTGGACGAAGTATTCGCCGTGGGCGACGAGGAATTCCAGCGCAAGTGCTTCGGGAAGATCTTCGAGTTCAAGCAGCGCGGCGGCACGATCGTCTTCGTCTCCCACGACGCGGCCGCGGTCGACCGCATCTGCGCTCGGGCCGTGCTCCTGCGCGACGG
>CAVWJN010000014.1:0-241438 GCA_963755255.1 uncultured Actinomycetes bacterium
TCGGGACGGCGATCGACCTGACCGAGCAGTAGGATCACGACCGTACGCTCTCGAGCGGAATCCCCGCATACGCGTTCGGCAACGTCGACCACGGTCGCGTCGCCGTCGCCGGAGACATGGAGGAAGCGCCCTTCGTGGCGTCCGCGCGCGATATACGAGACGACGTCGATCGCCTCGCCGGCGTCGGCGAACGCACGCTCGAGGGCAAGATCGAGGTTCGTCGTCACCGCCAAGAGGTTGGGGCGACCGCGCCTCGCGCAGCAGCCCGGCGACTTCGGCGAGCATCCGATGCACCGGACCTGGGTCGAAGTCGCGATCGAGCAGATCGTGGAGCTCGTCGTACAGCGGGCCGACGCCCTTCATCAACGCGACGTACTCGGAGACGCGGGCGAGGTCACGGTGTTCGGCGGGCGATCCGAACGCCTCGGCGAGGTATGCGGCGATCTCGTCGAGGCCGGGAATGGGACGCCCGTCGGCAGCGGAGCAGTTCGCGTTCGTCCCGAGCACGGGAACGAGGCGACCCGCGAGCATGGCCTTGACGATCTCGCCGTAGTGGTCAGCCATCTCCGGCGCAACCCTCGACGGGCTCAGCACCGACTCCTGCCGGAGGATCGACGCATAGAGCTCCTGGAGCCCGGGACTCGGATCGATTCCCATCTCGTCCGCCAGCACTCTCCGCGCCTCGTGGTAGGCCTCGAGCGCCTCGGCCTGCCGCCCCGATCGGTAGAGCGCAAGCATCAGCTGCCCCCGCAGCCGCTCCCTCAACGGATACCGCTCGACAAGCGCTTCGAGCTCCGGGACGAGGCCCGGACCTTCGCCGAGCTCGAGGTCGGCGTCGATTCGTTCCTCGAGCGCGTCCAGCCGCAGCTCCTCGAGCCGGCGGATCTCGGTCTGCGCGAACGTCTCGAACGCCAGGTCGGCGAGCGGCGGGCCACGCCACAGCGCCAGCGCCTCACGAAGCTTTGCTGCTCGATCGGCCGGCTCGGCGCTTCTTGCAGCGGCGACGAGCCGCTCGAACCGCCCGAGGTCAAGGCTGTCCGCGTCGATCGACAGGACGTAGCCCGGCGGGCGGGTCACCAGGGTGCTCGGCCCTAGCAGCTTGCGCAGCTGGGAGACGAGGTTCTGCAGTGACGTCGTCGCCGTCCTCGGCGGATGCTCACCCCAGAGCTGGTCGACGAGACGGTCGGTGGCTACGACCTCGCCCACCCGCACGAGCAGGAGGCCCAGGAGGGCCCGCTGCTTCTGCCCTCCGAGGGCGATGGCGCCGTCCTCGCCGACGACTTCGAGCGGCCCGAGGATCCGGAAGTCCGGCATCGTTGCGCGCGGGTTACGTACCAGCCGTTCGATCGCCGCTGCCTATGAGAGCCGTTAGCGAGCCGTTAGTGCGCCGTGACTGAGCCATTTGGGCCCGAAACGACCGTCGGGCCATGCCAAGCTCAGGCCCCACATCCAACGCGGTGAGCGCACCCGCATCCTGCTTCTCCTGGCATCGGCCGTCGGCGCGGCACTGCTCGCCGCCAGCGCGATTCCGACTCCGCAGGCCACCGCGGCCAGCGGTTCCTACCAGTGGCCGATGAAGCCTTTCGACCGGCCGCACCCGATTCGCGGCAGCTTCGGCGACCCCCGGACGCTCTTCCGGGCACCGCCCACGCTTGCCGGCGTGCTTCGGGGCGACGGTTCGTTCGCACACCACTTCGGCGTAGACATCGCCACTCCCGACGGCACCAAGATCTATCCCGTTCTTTCGGGCATCGTCTCGAAGGTCACGCCCGACTGGGTGGCCGTAGACGTCGGCAACGGCCGCGTGTTCCAGTACTGGCACATCGTCGCGGCCGTTCGGGAAGGCGACGCCGCGAAGCCGGGACAGACAGTGCTCGGCAAGACCAAGGATGGCTTCGGCCACGTGCACTTCTCCGAGCTCAAGGACGGCCTCGCGGTCAACCCACTTCGAGCCGGTGGACTGACCCCGTACAGGGACACGACTGTCCCTCGGGTCGAAGAGATCACGCTGCGTGGCACGTCTGCCGGGCGAGACCTCGTCCCGAACCTCGTCCGCGGGAAGGTGCAGTTCGTCGCCGAGGCGTACGACAGCCCCGAGCTTGCGATTCCTTGGCCGTGGAACAACATGCCCGTCTCCCCGGCCAAGATCGCCTGGCGGATCCAGCACATCACCGGCCGGGTGGTCGTCCGGACGCGGGTGGCGGAGGACGTTCGGTACACGATTCCTCGCCGCGAGCACTTCTGGGAGTACTACGCCCGCGGCACGTTCCAGAACTTCTCGGTCTTCGCGAAGCACTACTCGTACGGCGAGCCGGGCCGCTTCCTGTTCAAGCTCGGGAAGACACCGTTCGACACGCGAAGCCTCCGCGACGGCGTCTACGAGCTGGTCGTCACGGCGAGCGACATCGCCGGCAACGCGAGCACGAGCTCCCTGCGGTTCACCGTCGAAACGGCCGAGCTCGGTCGTGACCCGATCGACCCTCCTGACGTGGCTGGCGGTCCTGCTGCTCGGCGGGATCGCCGCCGTGGTAGTTCGCGCAGGTGGCTGCACATCCCCGACCAGCCTTCCCGAGCGTATTGTCGAAGCCGGTCCTGCGCTGGTCACGATCATCCCGGCGCGGAGGCCCCGCGGCGTCATGGCGACGAGCGGAGGCTGGGCGTACTGCCAGCAGGTGCGAGCCCTCGCAAGACGCACGCACTACACGCTCCTGTGCGGCAAGTACGCGAAGGACCGCTACGCGGGTCGCGGCCTCCGCAATCTCCGCCATCTCGATTGGGGCAACCCTGCGTACCTCCGGAGCCTCGCTTCCACGATCCAGAGGTGCATCGGGACGTGGGCGGGCCGCTCGTGATCGTCGGCGTCTCCTACTCGGGCTTCGGCGTCGCCACGCTCGCCTCCCATCACCCGGAGCTACGTCCCGACAGGCTGATCATCATCGACTCGTACCTCGATCTCGTCGCGCGGCGCAGGCACAGTCCGGACGGCAGCCTTATCGCAACGGAGATCGACAACGAGACGGGCGGTTCCGAGGACGAGCTTCGGCGAAGAAGCGTGCACGTCGACGGACTGGTACGCGCTCGTGCGGAGTGGCACCGAGCTCGTCTCGATCTGGACGATCTCTGATGACGAGCGCCGGCTGTTTCGCGGCGCGACGTGCGATCGCACCGCAAGCGCCGGAGACGATCGCCGAGGTCGCGCGCCGGCTCGAATCGCCCGCTGCCAGTCTGGATCACCACAACGAAGCACGGCCACAATCTCTGGGACCGCGGACGCGAGATCATGCGCGGCAACTATCCGGGCGCGCGGATCGCGTTCCCGCCGTCCGGCGTGATCCCAGCTGGTGCCGTCTGCTAGCGAGCCTGGAGAACGGCGAGCGGGATCTCGCGGGTCGTCTTCCCCTGGTACGTCGCGTAGCCGTCGTACGTGCCGACGATGCGTGGCCAGAGGCGCGCTCGCTCGTCAGCCGTCGCCTGCCGCGCTCGCATGTGACGGCACTCGCGGCCGATGGTCACCTCGGCTTCACCGGCGGCCATGAGGTTCTCGAACCAGTCCGGGTTGTGCGGCCGGCCCCCGTAGGAAGCGACGAGCACGATCGCGCCGTCCGTCTTCGAAGTACGTGAGCGGGGACGTCCGCTGCTTGCCGGTCTTGCGGCCCATCGTGGTCAGCAGCAGCACGGGCATGCCCGCAATGCGCTTGCCGACCCGCCCGCCGGTCGCCGAGTAGATCGCGCGGTGGATCGCGGACAGCGTCTTGACCCTTACGGACACGCCTGTTCCCGCAGCGCTGCCTGGAGCGGTCGCCGCGGCCTCTCCCGGCTTGCCGTCGCCGATCGGACGGCCGTCGAGGGCGACGATCGGCATCACCTCCCGGATCGAAGAGCGCGCGAAGGCTTCGTCGCCGGCGGCGAGGTCGTCGACGGTGTACGTGCCCTCGACCACTTCGTAGCCGAGGCCGGCGCCAGCCTCGAGGAGCACGTCCCGGGTCACACCGGCGAGGATGCCGCCCTCGCCGGGTGTGGCGAGCGTCGTGCCGCGGCGCCACCAGACGTTCGACGTCGTCCCCTCGAGCACCGTTCCGTCGGCGGAGACGAACAGCGCGTCGTCGGCGTCGCGCGCACGTGCCTCGTCGACGGCCATCATGTTGAGGGCATAGCTCGTCGACTTCACGCCGCCGATGAGGTCGGCCGGGCGGAACTCGACGGTGATCACGCGAATGCCTCGTGCGCGCAGCTCGTCGAGGTCGAGCGGCAGCTCCGAGACGACGACGAGCGCAACCGGCCCCTGACCGCTCCCCGGCGTGGCATAGACGCGGAGCACCGCTTCCGCCTCCCCGGCCTCGTCAAGCGCGAGCGCCACGAGCCCTTCCAGCTCGGGGCGGGCGAGCAGCTCGAGCCCCAGCCTCGCGCACGAGGCTCTCGAGCCGGTCCAGGTGCTCCGCGAGGCGAAACGGCCGGCCGCCGTAGACACGCAGCGACTCGAAGGCGCCCCGTCCGCGCATGAAGGCCTCGTCGTCGACGTGGATCACGGGCTCGCCCGGCGGGACGAGGCCCCGCCCGGAGACGGCGAGGGCGCGGAGGCGCGGAGGCACGCTACAACGCTAGCCGGGTCTGCCGAAATCGGTTGTAAGGCACCCCTTACAACGCATCTGTAAGGTGCGCCTTACATGCGGCGCGCGACAACCTCAATGACGATCGGCCTGGCTGTCGTCACGACCTGCGCGGCGATCGCGGGAGCGGCCACAACACCCCGTGCGAACCTCGCCCCCACGAAGGCTTACCTGCTCCAGCACACGACGCTGCTGCAGGGCTTCACGCGCGACTTCAAGAAACTCGGTGCTCGCTATCACGCGCTCGCGCAGGCGACAAACTTCGATTACGCCCGACTCTGGTCGACGCGCCGCGGCGAGGTCTCTTCGCTGCTGCGCCAGGCAAAGGTGGCGTGGATCGAGGGCAACCCGTACTACGAGCGCGCCGAGGGCATCGTCGCAGGCACGCCGTCGCTCGCCGTCTACGACGTCATCCTGGACGCGGGCTCGAGCGCGAAGGAGGATCCCGCCGGCGCCGTGCCGTTCGACCTGAAGCTCTCGGACGGACGCGTCCTCAGGAAGCCGGGCAACCTCTTCAACCTCACCGAGGGCATGCTCTGGGGCACGCGGCCCGAGTTCGTCGCCGGGGGTGCAAATGTGCACGCCGATCTCGACGGCGACGGACGCCGCGAGTTCGGCGAGGTCCTGCCGGACGCACGCGTGTTCAAGGCCTCCGCCGATGCGTTCGCGCTCTACGCGGGCAAGCTCGCGAGGGCCGCCAAGGCCTGGAAGCCGACCGCGTCGGACGCATTCACGGCCGTGGTCGTCATGGTGCCGACGATGAACGAGTACTTCGGCCAGTGGAAGGTGTCGCGCTTCGTCCTCGGCGACAAGGCCAAGGGCGACTCGTTCAACGTCGTCTCGAGGCTCTCGGACATCCACGACATCCTCACGGGCCTGACGGTGATCTACGCCGGCATCAAGCCCGCGATCGCCGGTGTCGACCGCATGCAGGCGATGCAGACGCAGCGTCAGCTCGCCGAGCTCCGCGCCTTCGTGGCCGACCTGCGGGCCAAGGAGCGGGCCGGCGGGCGGTTCACGCCGCGCCAGGCCGACGTTCTCGGCCGGGCGGCGCAGGAGCAAGCGGTGACGGTCGCCGGCCAGGTGACGCAGGCAGCTGCGCGCCTCAAGGTGAAGATCGCGCAGTAGCGGTGCGGCACATCGCCCGACTCGCCGCCCTGGTGGGGGCAAGCCTCGCGCTCGTCGCCTCGGCTCACGCCGCTGCGACGGTTCCACCGTCGGTCGAGGCGGACAGGCTCCGCGCCGCTCTAGTCGAGGCCGAGGCCGCGCTCGTGCTGGCCGAGCCGAAGGCTGCCGCGGCAGCGGTGGAGAGCGCCTCGCAGGCCGTGGAGACGGCGCTCGCGGCGCGACTGGCCGAGCTCCGCGTCGCCCGTGCAGGTTTGCGCCGCGCGGAACTGGCCGTCGCGGCCGGCGACACGAGGCGTCTCGCAGCTGCGCGGGCGGCCGTCTGGACGGCCGTGCTCGCCGCCTCGTTCGGCGAGGCGACGGTCGCAGCCGGCCGCGGTGAGATCGACCGCGCGCGCGGCTGGCTGCTCGTCCGCGAGTTCCGTCCGCCGACGCGGTTCTCCCGTGCCGCCGAAGATGCGACGCTGGCGCTCGACGCCCTGGCTGCGGGGAGCACGGCCCCACGCGCAGCGGCGGCCACCATCCGCACCGACCTCCTCGACACATATGACAGCCGGCTGAGAAGCTCGCTGACCGCGGTCGGCGAGGCGGCCGCGGCGGGTCTTCCCGAGCAGCGCGCGGAGGCGGGCGCGCTCGCCCAGGGCTACTGGACCATCGTCAGGCCCTCGTTCGTCGCGCAACGCGGTCGCGCAGCGGCGCGAAACGTCGATGGCTTGGCGGCACGGCTCGCGGAGAGCGCGCTCGCGCCGGGCACAAGGGCGACGACAGCCGCCGCGCGGATGAGCTCCTCCCTCGAGGGCTTCCGAGCCGCTCCGCTATCCGAGGCCGAGACCCTGCGCCGGGCCGGGCAGGTGGAGCGATTCCTTCAGCTCGTGCCGATCGAATACGGCCGCGGAGTGCGCGACGGCAAGGTGGAGGTCGACTTCGAGATCCAGGAGGCGATCACATTCCGCGACGGCGCCGAAGCGGCCTACGCCGACATCGCACCAGTGCTACTGGCGCGCGATCGAGCAGGCGCGCGCAGCGTTCAATCAACGCTGGCGCAGCTCGGTCGCGACCTGGAGCTGGCGAGCCGCGGCGGCGCGGTGACAGATCCTGCCGCCGTCGAGCAACGCGTGGCCGACGCGCTGATGGTGCTCGAGCGCATCTATCCGAAGGCCTGGCGCGACGCCGCGAAGACCGCCGACTTCGACGTCATCGCCGCCACGCTCGACCGCCTCCGGGCCGCGGCAGCCGAAGGCGACTGGGGCACCGCCGAGTCCGCGCGTCTCGAGGCCTACGGGATCTTCGAGCTCGGCCCGGAGCAGCGGCTGCGGGGGCTTGCGCCCGAGCTCTTCCAGGAGACCGAGGGCCTGTTCTGGTACGGCGCCAATGACCACGACGGCCTCGTCCAGCTGATCAAGCGCAAGGCGACAGCGGAGGAGCTGTCGGCCACGCGACTCGCGCTCGACGACGCGCTACGACGCTCGGAAGAGCGCATCGGGGCCGGGCCGCAGTCGTCGACGTCGGTGATCGTCAACAGCGCGATCATCGTCTTTCGCGAAGGGCTCGAGGCGGTGCTCATCCTCGCGGCGCTGCTCGCGAGCCTCGTCGGCCCACAGCGAAGCTTTCGCCGTCCGCTGCTGATCGGGGCCGGCCTGGCCCTCGTGGCGAGCATGGCCACGTGGATCGTCGCCCAGACCGTGCTCACGTCGATGGCGCGTTACGGGGAGCGGCTGGAGGCGATCGTGTCCCTCGTCGCCATCGCCGTCTTGCTCCTGATCCTCAACTGGTTTTACCACCGCGTCTACTGGCAGGAGAACCTCCAGGACCTCCACCGGCGCAAGCGGCGGATCCTTGCGGGCGCGGGGCTCTCGCTCGTCGCGGCGCAGATCGTCGGCCTCGTCGCTCTCGGTTTCTCGAGCGTCTACCGCGAAGGGTTCGAGACCGTGCTGTTCCTCCAGGCGCTCACGCTCGAGGCGGGCGCCTTCACGGTGCTCCAGGGAGTCGCGCTCGGGCTCGCCGGAACGCTCGCCGTCTTCTTCCTCGTCATCGGCCTCGAGCGGCGGCTGCCGCACAAGAAGATGCTGATCGCGACCGGCGTCCTCATCACCTGGGTGCTCGTGGTCATGGTCGGATCGACAGTGCAGACGCTCCAGAAGGTCGGCTGGATCGGCGTCACGCCGATCGAAGGGCTCGAGCTCCCGTACTGGGCGGGGCTCTGGTTCGGCGTCTACCCCACCTGGCAGGGGCTGCTCGCGCAAGCGGCCACGCTCGCGTTCGTGATCGGGAGCTACTTCACCGCCGAGCGCGTTCGCGCGCGGCGGCGGAAGCGGATCCTCGCGGCGCCGATCGCGGTGGCCGAGCGCCGATAGCGTCCAGCAGCGGCCGGGCCTTCACCCACGACTCCTCGATCTCCTCCTCGGGATCCGAGTCCCACACGATGCCGCCGCCCACCCAGAGATGAATGCGCCCCTCGGCGACGGCGAACGTACGGATGGTGAGCGCCAGGTCGAGATCGCCGTTCGGGTGGATCGTGCCGAGGGCGCCCATCGACGCGCCTCGCCCGACCGGCTCGAGCTCTGCAACGTGGTCGATGGCCGCGATCTTCGGCGCGCCCGTCACCGAGCCGCCCGGGAACGTTGCCTCCAGGAGCGCCGTGAGCGTCACGGCCACGCGCAACGTGCCCTCGACGAGCGAGACGAGGTGCTCCACCCCCGCGAGCGGCCTCGGCGCCATCAGCTCCGGCCACGTGACGGAGCCGGTCTCGCAAACGCGGGAGAGGTCGTTCCGCTCGAGGTCGACGATCATCACGTGCTCAGCGGCGTCCTTGTCCGACTCCGTAAGGCCGTTCCCTCCGGCGGGACGTGTGCCCTTGATCGGCATCGTCCACACGCGTCGCCCCCTGCGCGCGAGAAACAGCTCGGGGGAGGCGGACACGACCGCCCAGCCGTCACCGACGAACGGCCGCGGATGGAGCGGGCGCAGCGGAACGAGCTTCTCGGCGAGGCCTGCCGGATCGCCGGAGAACGAGGCCGAGAGATGCTGGACAAGGTTGACCTGGTACACGTCGCCGCGTGCGATCGCCTCGCGGACGGCTTCGACCGCGGCCGCGTGCTCTCCGGGAGACCAGGTCTGCTCCCAGTCGCCGATCGAGAAGCTGCCCCCAATGCTCGGGGCTTCGCCTTCAGGCCGGATCCGCACGGCGGCGGGCGGCAGCGGACAGGGCTCCGGCGGGGACGGCGTCTGTCCCCGGCGCAGCGAATCGGACAGCCCATAGCCGAGGTAGACGTCGGCCACGACACCCTCGGCGCCGCCTCCGAAGAACCCGTGTGCCCGCAGCGTCGTCTCGACCTCGGCGAGCGAGCCGACCTCGATCATGCAGGCACGCTACCCGCCTCTCCCGTTGCGGGAGGCCGCGGCTCGCCTGCCCTGCGCGGCACGATCACCGCGAACGCGACCGCCATGACCACGCGCCCGATGGCGAGCCCGAGCAGAACCGTGCGCACGTCGAGCAGACTCGAGCAACCACCCGAGCACGAGCACCGTGACCGGGCCCGAGATCGTGATCAGCGTGATCACCGCAGTCATCACCTTCGGGCGAAGCTCCTCGGGCGACCGCGTAGTGATGATCGCTATCAGCGGTGCAGTCGCCACCGCGCCCAGCCCTGCGGCGAACATCACGGCCATCACACCGATCGCCGGCAGCTCGAGACCCAGCAGGAGCAGCGGCGCCGAGACCCAGAGGATCCCCGCCGTCGCCAGGCGAAGCGGCGGCACCCTTCGCGCCAGCGGGATCGCCGAGATGGCGCCGATCACGGACCCTGCCCCGAACGCGCCGAACATCAACCCGGCCGTCCGCGCGCTGGCGCCGTAGTGGTCGTACGCAAGGACCGGCAGCGAGACGAAGATCGACTGCGCGAACATGTGCAGGAAGACGGCGGTCGCCAGCATCGGCCGCAGCAACCCGTCGCCCAGGATGAAGCGCAGGCCGGCGAGCACGCCGCTGGCCTCGGCGGTAACGGCCACCGGGCGGCGCCTGGGCACGAAGAAGAGCAGGAGACAGAACGAGACGGCGTACGTCGCCGCGTCCACGTAGAGGACGTTGACGGCGCCGATCCACGCGATCAACAACCCGGCCGCGACGGGCCCGAGGAGGATCGTGAGCCGGGAGCCGGCCTCCACGAATGCGTTCGCCTGCGTGAGCGTCGCCGAGTCCTCGCCGACCAGCTCCGGCAAGACGATCCGCTGGGCGGAGAAGTACGGCGCGATGAAGCAGCCGAGCACGAAGACGAGCACGAGCAACAGGGGAAACGAGAGCAGTCCCGCCTCGTACAGCAGGGGAATGGACACCATCAGCGGTATGCGGACGAGGTCGCAGACGAGCATCGCCTTCACCGCACCGAGGCGTGTGACGACGGTGCCGCTGGGAATGCCGAGCAGCGCGATGGGAAGCAACTCGGCTGCAAGGACGATCCCCATCCGTGTCGTCGAGCCGGTCGTCGTCAGGACGAACCACGGCAGCGCAAGGAACGTCATCTGCGCGCCGAGCGAGGAGATGATCTCGGCACTGAGCAGCGCGAAGATCGACCGCTGAAGGAGCGGCGAACGCTCCTTCACGAGACGTCCTCGACGGCCGGCATCTGTCCGGGCATGCACCCTACCGCCCTCGCCCTCCGCCTCGGCCAGACGGTCGTCACCGGCTCGGGCATCTCGCGGAGCGACCGCACCGGCGAGAGCAGCACCGGCAGGAACGCGAGCGACATGCCGATCGCTCCGACCCACATCGCGGCGCGCAGGTCGACCACCGACGCGATGAGCGCCACCCAGGAGCGTCCCGAGCGGCATCACGCCCCAGACGATGAAGCGCATGACGGAGTTCATGCGGCCCTGGAGCCGCTCGGGCGTGATCGCCTGGCGGAAGCTGACCTGCGTGACGTTGTAGACGACGCACCCCGAAGCTGATGATCACGCTGGCGGCGATGAGGAACGGAATCGGGCCAGCTCTCGGGGGCGAGCGGGATGAGCAGCGGCGGCGATGCCCGTCGCGGCACCGACGACGATCGCCGGCCCCACGCCGAGCTTCCCGCAATGCGATTGGACGTGATCGCACCGACGAGGTAGCCGACGTTGCCGATCGCGAAGATCAAGCCGATCGTGCCCGCGCTCAAGTCCGAGCTGGCGCACCGCGTACACGAGGAAGATGGCGAACATCACGTTGCCGAAGAAGTTGAACGTCGCCGTCGAGGCCGCGATCCAGCGCAGGTAGCGGTGCCCGAGCACGTAGCGCAGCCCTTCGGACAGCTCCGCCCGCATGCCCGCGAGAGGGGAGCGTGCCCGCTCGCGCTCCGGCACGTCCTCGTGCTTGCGGATGCGCGAGGACGAACAGTCCCGAGGCGACGAAGCTGATCGCGTCGAGGAGGATCGGCGACCGGCGCCTTCAGTGCCTGGACGAGCACGCCGGCGAGCGCCGGGTCCGGCGAGCTGCGCACCGGAGCGCGAGATCTCGAGCTTCGAGTTGCCGTCGACGAGCTGGTCGCGCGCGACGAGCGACGGGAGGTACGACTGGTACGCGACGTCGAAGAACACCGTCAGCACGCCGAAGAGGAAGCCGACGACGTAGAGCTGCCAGATCGTCAGCACGTCGAACGCGTAGGCGACCGGAATCGTCGCCAGCAGCGCCGCTCGACCGAGATCTCCCACGATGAGGATCGGCCGCCGGGGCAGCCGGTCGACCCAGACCCCGGCCGGCAGGCTGATGAGGATGAACGGCGCGAACTCGACCACGCCCAGCAGCGCCACCTCGAACGCGCTGACGTCGAGGGTGATGATCGCGACGAGCGGCAGCGGCAAGCCGGCCGACCTGCGAGCCGACCTGGCTGATCGTCTCCGCCGACCAGAGCTTCAGGAAGTCGGGATGCCGCCAGAGACCACCCTTGGGCCAGATCGTGCGCATTCCCCCCGACGCGATCTACCGCGTTACGCGCGGTGGATGCGGATGTCGCCGGACACCGACTTCGCGTGCAGCTCGACGAGCGGGCCGCCGTTCGTGGGCGGCTCGTCGCGCACCTCGAGCTCCGACGTCGTCTGGCCGCTGGTCGAGCGTGCGTCGACCCAGAGCTTCGAGCCGCTGCGCAGGCCGACCGTCAGGTCGCCGGAGACTGACTGGAGCGCCACCTGGCCCTGGGTTGCCGAGCCGATGCGCACGTCTCCGGAGATCGTCTTCGCCTGGATGGAGCCTCCGGCTTCACGGAGCTCGATGTCGCCGGAGACGGAGTGGAGCTCGACCGGACCCGGCGACACTGCCGATGGTCGCGTCCCCGGAGATGGAGTTGACGTTCGCCCCGCCTCCGACGGTGCCGAGGGTGACGTCCCCTGAGACGCACTTGACCCGGACGTCACCCTCGACTTCGTCTAGCCGGACGTCACCGGCCGCGGTCTTCACCTCGGCGCGGTCGTACCGGCCCGTCGCGTTGACATCCGCGGCTTCCGACACGACTTCGACGGAGGAGCCGGCCGGTACGCGGATGCCTGCGCGAATCGATGGACCTTGACCAAAGACGATGCTGAGCCGGGGGCCGCGGCGGCCGCCGACCCGAAAGCCGTGTTGGATGTCGACGAGCAGCTCGGCGCGATCGCTGCCGGGGCGCAACTCGACGATTGCATCTTCGACTGGGCCTTCGCCGCCGCCGCGCAGCGCCTCGAGCTCGACGACCGCCTCGGAAACGTCGGTCGCGTCGATCTCGACGACACCCGCCGGGGCCCGGACGACGAGCGCCACCGGGCCCTCGACGGGGAATGCCTCTCGCCTCATCGCCGCCATCCGCGGGTGCCCCTCGGGGGCCGAACCCGGACGGTCGGGTCATGCCTGGGCGGCCTGCGGTCGCCCAGCAGCTTCACGTAGTCGGGATAGGTGTTGCGGAAGTCCATGTTCCCCTCCTTCGCTAGTTCTCTGCGAACCCGGTCAGGCCGCTGCCGAAGCTCTTGCGGACGCTTCCTCGCTGAACGGCGCGCTTCAGCTCCCGGACGAGCCAGGTGTTGGCGGAGAGCCCTTCGCGTGCCGCGGCCGCGTCGATGGCCATCTTCAGCCCTTCCGGCAACCGCAACGAGATGCGTGCGGTCATGCCGTCCTCGGGAGCGGCCGGCTCTGCCTGCTGCCGATCCTCGACGTACACGAGGTTCGGCTCCTGCCCCGCCAGCCTGATCTCCACGTGACCCGAAGGAAGCTGGTCGGATATCTCGAGCGTCACCTCCGAGAGGAGGTCGAGCAGCCTCAGGCGTGCCGACCCCTGGAGCGCCTCGCTTAGCCGCTCGGCGGCCCGGGCGACGTTCTCGTCGCCGAGCGAGCCTGCGGTCGTGAGGTCTGACAGGAGCGCTTCGATGTGTACTGACAACTGCATGTTGACGTCATTATGACATCACTATGGCGTATGTCAAGCATCGTTTTGAAGTCGCCCCAAAACGGCTTGAACAAAGGCATCAAGGTCCTCGAGCGAGCCGTCGTTGACGTAGGAGTACGCGGCGCGACGTATCTTCTCGTCGTCAGGAAGCAGTCGAGACGACCGTTCGGCGACCGATTCGCCCCGTCTCGACGACCGCAGCTCCTCCGGCGCGGTGATGACGACGACCGCATCGAACAGCGCATCCGCCCCCGTCTCGTAGAGCAGCGGGATCTCGACGACGGCGACGGGCGCGTCGACGCGCACGAGCCAGTCCGCATAGCGCTCGCGCACGCGAGGGTGGAGCAACTGCTCGAGCCACTCGAGCTCGTCCGGTGTCCGCGAAGACGCGTTCAGCGATGACGCGCGCGATCGAGGGTGCCGAAGCGCTGCTCGAGAGCAGCTCTGACATCGGAATCCTCCGCGTAGAGGTCGTGGACGACCTGATCCGAGGAGAGAACGGCCGCGCCGTGCCGACGGAATGCCTCCAGCGCCTCGCTCTTGCCGGCGCCGATGCCGCCGGTGAGAGCGACCCTAACCGGCGTCTTTTTCGTCTTCTTCTGAGCTCTCGCCGGCCGGCTCTTCGGCCTGCTCTTCGACCGCCGCCTCGGCTACGACCTCGGCCTCCGCCTCGACGACGAGCTCTTCGGCCTCGGCAGCCGGCTCTTCGGCCTCGGCAGCCGGCTCTTCGGCCTCAACGACGAGCTCTTCGGTCTCGGCCGCCGGCTCTCAACCTCGGCAGCCGGCTCTTCGGCTTCGCCAGGCTCCTCGGCTTCGACGACCAGCGCGGAGGACTCCTCGGAGAAGACCTCTTCCGAGAGGGCGAGCGGCGGTGCGTCTTCGGCCCGGGGCTGTCCCGCCTCGCTGTCTTCCACACGCTTCAGCGACAGCGACAGGCGCCGGCGTTCGGCGTCCATCTCGATGATCTTCACCTGGACGGCCTGGCCCTGGGCGACGACCTCGCGCGGGTTCTCGACGTGGTGCTGCGCGAGCTCCGAGATGTGGACGAGACCCTCGACGCCGGGCAGGATCTCGACGAAGGCACCGAACGTGACGACCTTCGTCACCTTGCCGTCGACGACGTCGTTCAGCGAGTAGCCGTCGAGCACCTGCTGCCAGGGATCGCTCTGCGTCTGCTTGAGCCCGAGCGAGATGCGCTGGCGCTCGCGGTCGATGTCCAGCACCTTGACCTTGACGTCCTGGCCGATCTCGAGCACCTCCGAGGGGTGGTTGACGTGACCCCACGAGAGCTCGGAGATATGGATCAGCCCGTCCATGCCGTCGAGGTCGACGAAGGCGCCGAAATCGACGATGTTGGAGATCTGCCCGTCGACGACATCGCCGGGGCTCAGGCGATCGAGGATGGCCTGGCGCATCTCCTTGCGCTCGTCCTCGAGGACGGCGCGACGCGAGAGCACGACGTTGTTGCGCGAGCGGTTGAGCTCGATCACCTTGCAGCGGAGCTCCTGACCGAGGAACTCGTCGAGGTCCTGGACGCGGCGGATGTCGACGAGCGATGCGGGCAAGAAGCCGCGCACGCCGAGGTCGAGGATGAGCCCTCCCTTCACGACTTCGATCACGCGGCCCGTGATCGGCTCGCCGCTCTCGGCCTTGCGCTCGATCTCCTTCCACGCGAGCTCGAACCGAGCGCGCTTCTTCGAGAGGATCAGGCGGCCTTCGGCATCCTCCTTCGTGAGCACGAGCGCGTCGATCTCGTCGCCGACGCCGACCTCGTCGTCGGGGTTGATCGAGCGGCGAATCGACAGCTCGGCGACGGGGATGACTCCCTCCGACTTGTAGCCGATGTCGACGAGCACCTCGTCCTTGTCCACACGGACGACGGTGCCGTGGACGACCTCGCCTTCCGTGATCTCCGGGAAGGTGGCGTCGTAGTCGGGAACGAGCTCACCGTCCGGACCGGTAGTCCAGACGCCAGGCTCGGCGATATCCGCTTCGGTGTCGATGGTCTCGTTGGCCATGCGAAAAGGCCGGTCAGTATAGCCACGCGCGGCCGCAAATCTCTGTAGAACAGGGAGATGCGGCTGACGCTCGTCCGGAACGCCACGCTGATCGTCGAACTGGCCGGGAAGCGGATTCTCGTCGATCCGATGCTCGACGACGCGGGCACCCGGCCACCGATCGAGAACACGAGTAACCCCGTGGCCAACCCGATGGTGCCGCTGCCCTTCCCCGCCGAGGGAGTCGTTCGGGGCCTCGACGCCATCGTCGTCACTCACCGTCATCGCGATCACCTCGACGGGCGTGCCGAGGAATTGCTTCCGCGCGGCGTTCCCGTCTTCTGCCAGCCCGAGGACGCGGAGGCGCTCAGCGACCTCGGCCTCGATGCTCAGCCCGTCGATGATGAGATCGAGTGGGATGGCATGCGGATCGCGCGCACGGCGGCCCGCCACGGTTCGGGGAGGATCGCCGAACTGCTCGCGCCCGTCAGCGGCTTCGTGCTCGACGACCTCTACCTCACGGGCGACACCGTCTGGTACGAGGGAGTAGCGGAGACCATCGCCCGCTATCGGCCGCGCGTCGCCGTCGTGAACGCCGGAGGCGCCGAGTTCCTCGAAGGCGGCTTGATCGTGATGGGGATCGACGACGTTCGCGAGGTCGTCGCGCGGGTGGCCAACGTCGTCGCGGTGCACTGGAGGCGCTCAACCATTGCGACCTCACGCGCGACGCGCTCCGTAACGCCGTCCCCGGCGTGCTCGTGCCGGAAGACGGCGAGACGCTCGAGCTCTAGTCCTTCGCTTCCGCCCAGTTCTCTCCGACGCCGACGTCGACGGCCAGCGGCGGATCGAGCTCGAAGGCGCCGCACATCTCCTCCGGGACGATGGCGCGTACGTCGCGCACCTCGGCCTCGGGCACCTCGAGCAGCAGCTCGTCGTGCACCTGGAGGACGAGTCGCGCCGGCCCTCCCCTCGTCACGAAGGCGCCGATCGATGCCGATCATCGCCACCTTGATGATGTCGGCGTTGGAGCCCTGCATAACGAAGTTCACGGCCAACCGCTCCCCGAGCGCACGGGTCTGGCGGCTTGACGTCCGGATCTCGGGCACGGGACGCCGCCGGCCGAGCAGGCTCGTGACGTAGCCGTCGAGCGTGGCCTGCTCGATGGTGCGGGCGATGAAGTCCTGCACGTGCGGGAAGCGCGCGAGATAGGTGTCGATGTACGTCTGCGCCTCGTCGCGCGGGATCTGGAGGTTCTGCGAGAGACCGTGCGCGGAGATGCCGTAGACGATGCCGAAGTTGATCATCTTCGCGATCGCCCGTTCGTCCTTCGTCAGCGCCGACGGCTCGCTGCCCAGCACCTCGGCGGCGGTCGCCGTGTGGATGTCCTCGCCCGCCGCGAACGCGTCCCTCAGCTTCGGCTCGCCCGAGACGTGAGCGAGGATGCGTAGCTCGATCTGCGAGTAGTCGGCGGAGAGCAGCTTGCTCGCCTTCCTCCGCGACGAAGGCGGAGCGGATCTCACGACCCAGCTCGGTGCGGATGGGGATCGACTGGAGATTCGGATTGGACGTGGACAGACGGCCGGTGGCGGCGACTGCCTGGTTGAACGTCGTGTGCAGCCGGCCGTCCTCGCCGAGCAGCTCGGGCAGCGGCCCGAGGTACGTGTTGACGAGCTTCGTGAGCTCTCGCCACTCCTCGATGACGGGCACGATCTCGTGCTCGTCGCGGATCGTCTGCAAGACACGCGTATCGGTGGAGTAGCCGGTCTTCCCCTTGCGCCCGGGCGTCAGCCCGAGCTGCTCGAAGAGGACTCGCGCGACCTGCTGCGTCGAGCCGAGCATGAACTCCTCGCCGGCCAGCTCGTACGCGCGTCCTTCGAGCTCTTCGACCCGCTCGCGGAGCCGGGCGGTGATCTCCCCCATGCGGTAGGTGTCGATGCGGACGCCGGCGTCTTCCATCCGCGCCAGCACGTCGATGAGGGGCAGCTCGACGTTCTCGTACAGCGGGACGAGGTCGCGCTCGGCCAGGCGAGCGCGCATGAGGGGAGCCAGCCGCAACGGCAGCGCCGCACGGCGGACGAGCGCCTCCGTCTCCTCCTCGGCGGAGGGCGAGGGATCGAGCGCGATCCCGTACTCGGCGGCGAGATCGGTGAGCTCGTAGGCCGTGCGTCCAGGCTCGATGAGATATGCAGCGAGCAACGTGTCGTCGACCGCCGAGACGCGAAGCGGCTTGGCGTCGTGGGCCACGATCTCGCCTTCGACGCGCTGGAGCCGCGGTGATACGACGACCTCGTCGTCGAGCGCGACGGCACTGCGGTCGTCGTCCGCGGCGTAGCCGAACCGTCCCGATGTCTCCGGCGGCTCGCCCTCCCGCCAGCGCAGCTCCTCCCCGGCCACGGCGGGCCTTTCGGCCGCAGGCAGGGCCTCGTCCAGCTGGTCGAGCCGCTGCAAGAGCGCCCGGAACTCGAAGCGGCGGAACATCTCCTGCAGCTCCGAGCGGTCCGGCGGCGCCAGAACGAGCTCCGTCGGATCGCAGTCGATGTCGAGATCTCGGCGCATCGTCGCCAGCACCTTCGACTCGCGCGCCTGGTCGGCGTGCTCCCGAAGCGACTTCGCGCGCCCGGGCGACAGCTCGTCGACGTGCTCGAGCACGCCTTCCACCGAGTCGAACTGCTGGATCAGCTGCGCTGCCGTCTTGTCGCCGATGCCGGGGACGCCCGCGATCGAGTCGGACGTGTCGCCCTTGAGGCCGATCAGGTCCGGAACCTTCTCCGGTGGCACGCCCAGACGGGCGGTGACGCGCTCGGGCGTATAGACGTGGACGTCGGCGACGCCACGCGGCGTCATCATCAGGCAGACGTTCTCCGTCACGAGCTGGAATGCGTCGCGGTCGGTGGAGACGACGCACGTGGCGAGACTCGCCTCGTCGGCCCGCGTGGCGAGCGTGGCGATGACGTCGTCCGCCTCCCAGCCTTCGAACTCGAGGTTTCGGTAGCCGAACGCCTCCACGATCGGCTTGAAGTACGGGAACTGCTCGCGCAGCAGGTCGGGCATCGGCCTGCGGTCGGACTTGTACTCGCCCGAGATGGCCGTCCGGTGCACGGGCTTCGTGTCCCAGGCGACGGCGACGCCGCGCGGGCGGTAGTCCGAGAGGAGCTTGACGAGCATGTTCGTGAAGCCGAGCAGCGCGTTCGTGGGGAAGCCGTCGCTCGTCACGAGCTCCTCGGGCAGCGCGAAGAACGCCCGGTAGGCGAGGTTGTTTCCGTCGACGAGGAAGAGGTCAGCCTCGCGCGCCGGCGCGTCGTCGAGGTCGAGCTCCTCGCCGGTGATCGTCTTCGGGCTCACGTCCCGAGTCTAGTGTCCCGGTCATGCGCGTCCCACTGCTCTCCGGCACCCGCCTGCTCGTCGTCGAAGGCCCCGACGACGCGGTCGTGCTGGTGCCTCCCGAGCCGGCGCCGCAGGCGGTCACCGACGTCGGCGCGGCCGTCCGCGACGCGGTGCGCTTTCCGCTGTCGGGCCCGCCGCTAGCCGGCATCGTGCCGAGAGGAGGACGGGCGACGATCGTCGCCGATGTCCCCTCGTTGCCGCTGCCGAGCGCGCCCGTCGATGCCCGGCGCGCTGCGATCGGAGCGGCCGTGCAGGAACTGCGAAACCTCGGCATTCCGGACGAGCGGCAGACGATCCTCGTCACCGCCGGCCTGGCGCGACGGCCCGGCCGCCGCGAGCTCGATCGACTGTTCGCGCCCGCATTCGCGCGCGCGTTCTACGGCAAGGTGATCGTCCACGACGTCGAGGATCCCGAGCTGGTCGAGCTGGGGGACCACGAAGGCCGACCCCTCCGCATAGCGCGGGAGCTCGTGGACGCGGACGTGGTCGTGTCGGTCAGCGCAGCGGAGACGGTCGTCAACGGCGGGCCGGCCGTCCTGCTCTCCTGTGGCGGGCCGGACGCCATACGACATGCCGAGGCGCGTTCGTTGCTCGAGCCCAGCGGTTCGCCCGGCTGGCGAGCGGCAGTCGCGGTGGAGGAGGCGCTCGCACGGCGTGTCGCGCTGCTCGGCGTCTCGCTTGCCCTCGACCAGCCGAGGATCGCCGAGACGGCGTTCGGTTACCCGTACGACCGGCGCGCGGGCGAGCGCATCGCCGCGTCGCGCGTTGCGCAGCTGTTCCGGCTGCTGCCCGGCTTCGTCAGGCTGCGCATCATCCGGGCGCTACCCGAGGCGATCACCGCCGCGGGAGTGTTTGCCGGACCGCCGTCGGTCGCGCACGCCGAGGCGCTGCTGCGCTCGCTCGACCTGCGCGCGATCGAGCTCGACGCGCCGCTCGACGCGATCTGCCTCGGCATCCCGCGCACGACGCCGTACCTTCCGCGCGAGCGGCCGAATCCTCTGCTGGCGGCCTACCTCGGGCTGGGTCTCGCGCTGCGCCTGTGGCGTGAGTCCCCGCCCGTCGTCGAAGGCGGGACGGCGATTCTGCTCCACCGCTTCCACCGCCGGTTCTCACATCCCACGCAGCAGCCGTACCGGGCGTTCTTCCACGCCACCCGCGGCGGGCTCGATCCGTCGGTCGTCGCCGAGGCGGAGCAGACGGCGGCGGCCGACCCGCACGCACTAGACCGCTATCGAGCCGGCCGTGCGTGCCATCCGGTGCTGCCGTACGCCGACTGGTCGGCCGTGCGGCAGCAAACGGAGAGGCTGGGAACGGTGATCGTCGGCGGCTGCCGAGATGCTGGCGGGAGCGCGGCACTTCGGCTTCGTGCCGGCGCGCAACGCCTCGGCGGCACTCGCACTCGCGCTGGGCAAGGCCGAAGGCCAGGCCCGGATCGGCTTCCTGCGTGGCGCCGCCCTACTCGCCCATCCGCGTGGGCGCGGGCTAGGCGATTCCTAGATACGCCTTCTTGACGTCCTCGTTCGCGGCGAGCTCCTTCGCAGAGCCCTCGAGGGCTACCTTGCCCGTCTCGAGGACGTAGCCGCGGTGCGCGATGTCGAGCGCCATGAGCGCGTTCTGCTCCACCAGGAGGACCGGCGTTCCCTCCTTGTTGATCTCGACGATCGTCTCGAAGATGCGATCGACGAAGATCGGCGCCAGTCCCATCGACGGCTCGTCGAGCATGAGCAGCTTCGGCCGGGCCATCATCGCGCGCCCGATCGCGCACATCTGCTGCTCGCCTCCCGAGAGCGTCCCCGCCTTCTGGTGCACGCGCTCTTTGAGGCGTGGGAAGAGCTCGAAGATGTGCTCCTTGTCCCGCGCGATCTCGGCGTTACCGGAGCGCTGGAACGCGCCCATTTCGAGGTTCTCCTCGACGGTCATGCGCGAGAAGAGCTTGCGTCCCTCGGGTGATTGGGAGATGCCGCGCTTGACGACCTTGTGCGCCGGCGCGTGCGTGATGTCCTCGCCCATGAAGCGGATGCTCCCTCTCCGCGGGTGGTTGAGCCCGTTGATCGAGCGCAGCGTGGTCGACTTCCCGGCGCCGTTGGCGCCGATCAGCGTCACGATCTCGCCTTCGCGCACCTCGAGCGAGATCCCCTTCAGCGCCTCGATCGTGCCGTAGTAGGTGTGGATCCCCTGCACTTCGAGGACTGTCTCGAGCACGTTCGTCATACCGCTGCCGCCGCCCCGGTGCCGAGGTAGGCCTCGATCACACGAGGATCGCTCTGCACCTCTTTCGGCGTCCCCTCGGCGATCTTCTCGCCGTAGTCGAGCACGGTCAGCCGCTCCGAGACGCCCATGACCACCTTCATGTCGTGCTCGATGAGTAGCACGGTCAGCCCTTCCTCGTCGCGGAGCTTGCGGATGAACGCCGTGAACTCGGCGGACTCCTGCGGGTTCATGCCGGCGGTGGGCTCGTCGAGCAACAGGAGCTTCGGCTGCGTCGCCAGGGCACGGGCGACCTCCAGGCGGCGCTGGTCGCCGTACGAGAGGTTGCGCGCGTAGTCCTCCTCGACGCCCTCGAGGGAGCAGTACGCCAGCAGCTCGTGGGCACGCTCGCGGGCAGCGCGCTCTTCGCGCCGCACTCGGGGCAGTCCGAAGATGCTGCCGATCATGCCTCCCTTGAGCCGGCAGTGCATCCCGACGAGCACGTTCTCGAGCGCCGTCATCTCCTGGAACAGCCGGATGTTCTGGAACGTGCGGCCGATGCCGCGCTCCGTGACGAAGTGTGGAGGTCGGTCCGTGACGTCCTCACCGTTGAACACGATCGCGCCCGATGTCACCTTGTAGACGCCGGTGATCATGTTGAAGAACGTCGTCTTGCCCGCCCCGTTCGGGCCGATCAGGCTGACGATCGAGCCCTCGGGAATCGTGAAGTCGACGTCGTTCACCGCCACGAGGCCACCGAACTCCTTGCGCACTGCTGACGTCTGAAGGAGCAGCTCGGCCATCAGTGCCGCACGTCCACGAGCGGTTCGTCGTGCACGCCTTCTTCGAACTCCACCTTGCGGCGGGCTTCGGGGAAGAGCCCGTATGGCCGCACGAGCATGACGACGACGAGGATGATGCCGTAGATCCCGAACGAGACCGCCGGCACGTCGACGCAGCCGTCGGAGATCACTTTGCCCGCCTCCTGCCCGCCTCCGCAGCGGAGCATGTTCTCGTTCAGCCAGCCGCCCATGTTCGCGAGCCCTTCGGTGTTGAGGTACGCGAGGAAGGACGCACCCGCGATCACCCCCCACACGTTGCCCATGCCGCCCAGGATGACCATGCAGAGGATGAAAACCGAGACGTTGAAGTTGAAGGTATCCGGGAACACCGCCGTCTGGAACGACCCGAACCACGCGCCCGCGACCCCTCCGAAGAAGGCGCCGGAGGCGTAGGACCACGTCTTCGTACGCATCAGAGGGATGCCCATCGCGGCTGCCGCGGTCTCGTCTTCCCGGATGGCGATCCAGGCCCGGCCGAGCCGCGAGTCCCGCAGGCGGATGGAGCAGAAGAGCGTGATCAGGACGAGAGCCAGGGCGCCCCAGTACATGAGGTCGACGAACCCTCCGACAAACACGCCGGGCTCCGCTTCGAACCATCCCGTAGCGGTGAGGAAGTTCGACGGCAGGCCGATGGTGTCGTGCAGCCAGTCCCCGAACCCCGGCGAATCGATGGGGTTGATGCCGGGCGGACCGTTCGTGAGGTTGAAGCCGAGGCCGCCCTCGTCCCCGTTCCGGGCGATCTGCGCGACCATCTCGCCGAAGCCGAGCGTCACGATGGCGAGGTAGTCGCCGCGCAGTCGCAGCGTCGGCAACCCGATGACCACGCCCGCGAACGCGGTGATCGCCGCTCCGATGAGTAAGACAAGCCAGATGGAGATGTGGATGCCGCCCACTCCTGGAAAAACGCCGACCGCGCCGAAGTTGAAATCGATCGACGGCAGCCCGGTCGCGATGTCCGGACGGGCGAAGTGCGGCGATGCGAACCACGCCGCGCTGTAGGCACCGATGGCGAAGAACGCGACGTAGCCCAGGTCGAGCAGCCCCGCGTAGCCCACGACCATGTTCAGGCCGAGCGCCATCATCACGTACACGGACATGACCACCATCGTGTCGATGCTGGGGAACGTGTTGAAGATCGGCACGCTCTCCCCGAAGAGCCAGTCCTTCGCGTAGAGGATCGGGTAGAGGACGGCGATCGCGAGTGCCGTCACGGGGATCACGAACTGCCGGACGCGAGGCGGGACGATGTAGAGCGAGAAGATGATGGCGAGCAGGATCAGGAGCGTCGGGCTCGGCTGCGTGCCCCGTCCCCACACGATCAGCAGCGCGAGGCCGATGGCGGCGGCAAGCGGCAAGGCGCGTATCCAGCGCGGTTGGCGACCCCAACGCCGCCTTCCATTGCTCACACCGGCCGACTCGAGCACTCGCCAGAACAGGGCATAGAGCGGCTTGCCGATCAGCAGCAGGCCGATGAACGCCACCAGCAGATAGAGCTCCTCGCCGGACTTGAAGGCTCTCCCGGCCCACGCCGGGACGAGCAGCACGAGGATGAAGGCGAACAGCGCGGCCGTGTTTCGCGCCCAACCGGGCACGGACCGCCAGGCCCTGCTCAGCGACTCCCCCACCTAGCCCCCTTCGGGCGTCTGCTCGCCCAGGATCCCTTGCGGGCGGAAGACGAGGATGAGGATGAGGATTCCGAACACGATCGACGTCGTCCACGCCGGACCAGGGGCGTGCCACGACAGCCCCTCGTTGAACGCTTGCAGCAGGCCGATGAGCACCGCACCGAGCACGGCCCCGGGCAGGTTGCCGATTCCCCCGAGCACGGCGGCCGTGAACGCGATCAGGCCGAGCGTGAACCCGTTGTCGAAGCGGACGGTCGTGTAGTAGAAGGCGAAGATGACGCCGGCCGCGCCTGCGAGACCGCCGGCGATCAGGAACGTGAACGAGATCGTGCGGTTGACGTCGATGCCCATCATCGCGGCCGCATCCTTGTCCTGCGCCGTCGCCCGCATCGCCTTGCCCTGGCGCGTGTACTGCACGAGGTAGATCAGCGCGAGCAGCACCGGCACGGTGACGAGGACGACGAACAGCCGGTCCCAGGTGTAGACGACGCCGCCGATCGAGAACACCTTGCCGGTCGGCAGCGTCTGGTCGACGGACACGGTTTCCGTCCCCTGCCAGACGATGGCGACGTTCTGCAAGATGAACGACATGCCGATGGCGGTGATCAGCGGCGCCAGCCGTGGCGCGTTCCGTAACGGCTTGTAGGCGATGCGCTCCACCGTGACGTTGATCAGGCCACAGCCGATCATGGCCACGGCGAGGGAGACGAGGATCGCAGGTAGCACCGAACCGACGGACGAGGCCTCGGTGAGCTCGAACTCGCCGATCAGCACCGCGGCCATCATCGCGCCGAGCATGAAGACGTCGCCGTGCGCGAAGTTGATCAGCTCGAGGATGCCGTAGACGAGGGTGTAACCGAGCGCGACGAGGGCGTAGAGCGCGCCGTTCGTGATGCCGATCAGGAACACGCGGAAGAACTGGTCCGGCGCCTGGACAGCGTTGACGACGAGCCAGATGATGACGAGCCCCACCAGCGAGAGCCCGATGACAGGCGCGATGTACTCGGACGGCCGTCGCCGGTGTACCACACGCTCTGCGTATGCCTCCGTCGCCATCCGGATCCTCCTCGAAAGACTGAGGGAGGACTCTATAGCCCTCCCTCAGCCCAAGCCATCGTTACTGCGGAGCTAGCAGGTGGCCCTTTGCCGGACGTAGGAGTAGAACTTGCCCGAGGTCCCTACCAGCCTGTCGAAGCTGATCGTCTTGAACGGGCAGATGTCCCCGTTCCTGTCGAACTTGAAGGTGCCCATGATGCCGCCCTGCACGTTCGCCTTCTGCACTTGCTTGACGACGGAGAGACGCGAGCCGTTCGACAAGGCGATCGCGTTGAGCATGATCTGCGCCGTCTGCGCGGCGTAGACCGCGTACGGATCGACGACGGACCGGCCCTGGTACTTCGCGAACGCCTTCAGGAACGACTTGCCCTTCGCGCCGAGCAGGGACAGCGGGACGCCCGCGTAGGAGATGTACATCCCCTGCGCGGCCGCGCCGGCACCCGCAGTGGCCGAGTACGGCGTGAAGCCGTCCGGTGCGGCCAGCGTGACGCCCTTGCCGAGCACGGCGCCGATGTCCTTGATCAGCTTGACGCCGTTGTTGCAGACGATGCCCGCGAGGTAGACCGACTGCGCGCCGGTGGCCTTGATCCGCTCACCGATCGCCTCGTAGCTCGCAGCCTTCGCGTCCCAGGGCTCGAAGCCCTCGACGTTGAGGTTGATCTTGTTCGCCCTCGACCGGAACGCGTTGGCTACACCCTTCCCGAACGTCTGGTTGTCGTGAAGGATGTAGACGCTCTTCTTCTTCAGCTTCTTCAGCAGGTCAGCCGCGAACGGGCCCTGGTAGTCGTCTGACGTAGCCACGCGCGCGTAGTTGCGGACCTTGGTCGGGTAGTAGATGTTCGGCTCACCCGGGTCGTTCCACGGCGCGTCGTGCGTCAGCCCGACCGCAGTGTTCGCGGAGCTGATCATCGCCACCGGGCCGCCCGGAGCGCGGTTCAGGATCGGAATCTCGAGCTTCGCGCAACCGGAGTTGAACGTTCCGAGCACGCCGAGCACCGACCGATCGTTGGCGTACGACCGCGCGTTCGCCGTGCACTTCTCGGTCGCCCAGCCACCCTGCTGCGCCGTGGCGTCATCGCACGACTGGTAGCCGACGGAGTACTGGCCGGCCGTGAACCGGTACTGCTTCTCCAGCACGTACTGGATGGCCTTGACCATCGACAGCGGCTGGGCACGTCCGGCGCCCTGGAGCGGCAGGTCGGACGCGATGAGATACCTCGGTGCCCCAGAACCCTTGTAGAAGATCGGGCCACAGGACGACGACGGCAACTTGCTGGCCGCAGTCGGCCCCGGTCTTGCCGGATGCTGCGCCGGCGACCGAAAGCCCAACGGCTGCTACGGCGATCGGAAGGATCGCCAAAAGTGGCTTCTTCCTCAACAGACCCTCCTTTGTGCTCGATGCCCCTTCCCGATGCAAGCGGGAAGTATCCGCCTTCTCCGCTCTTTCTGCAAATAGAGACGTCGCTGGCCCGACTGGTTGGCGATCTATCCTGGGTTCTGGCCGAAGTGGCGGAATTGGCAGACGCGCCGGACTCAAAATCCGGTGCCCGAAAGGGCGTGTGGGTTCGATTCCCACCTTCGGCATACATACAGGCTCGAGTCGCGGCCAGCGGACGCCTCCGACGGGCTTCGCCCGCCGGAGGCTCACCTAGCCGAGCATCAACACGGGCGCGAAGAAGGGGGCTCGCGGGGGAAACATGGTTTCCCCCGCGTTTTGGTTCCCACCTTCGGCACTAGCGCGAGAGCAGGCCCACGACGGGGAAGCGGGCGATAGCTCGCGTGTGCCCGCATGAGGCGGGCGAACTCGGCGGCGCGAGAAGTGCATGCCGATCGCTGTAGGAATGCACGCCCGCCGGCACGTTGCCGAGCGCCCAGAAGGCGAGCTGGTCGGCAAAGCCCTCCGACGTTCTGAAGCAGCACGCGCCCTCCCAGCCTGCGCGTATGAGCTCTGCGCGAACGATTCGCCGCGCCCGTTCGTCGAGCGCAAGGTCGAAGACCACGTGCCCGAGCTCGTGGAGGATGACGAACGGTTGCAGCGTCCGAGGCGATGCCGATCGACGCCCGATCCCCGTGCGCCTCCTCGCAGGCATCGGCGACCAGACAGCCCTGGCTTCCTCCGACGACCTCTACCGCACCATCGAGCTCGGCCAGCAGCCTCCTCAGCAGCGGCGGCGTCCGGCCGACAACGGAGCGAAACGCCTCTCGCTCCGACTACGTTACCGAGCGAAAAGTCCAGCTCCGTCGCACGAACGCGGAAGGCTCGCCCCGGGTCCGTACCCGGAGGCCCAGTCCGAGCCGTTCCGACGTGGTACGCGCGGTCGTACGCGAGCGACGTGTTCAGGCCGAAGGCGACGAGGCGCGAGCCACCGAGCCCTCTCGCCACCGCCAGGGGATAGGCAACGGTCACGTCGCGTCCTTCGCGAACGTCGTAGAGGTGGGGATAGCCCTGTCCCGGCGGCAGCACGACCTGAACCCAGAGCTGGTGCCGCGGGTCGACCGATCCCTGCGGCCAGCGGATAGCGCGGTCGAATCGCGCCGTCGTGTCGCCCGTCACGCCGACTACGAGCATGCCGAGTGGCGTCCGGGCAGTGGTGAACGTCCGCGCTCGAGGATCGAGCACGAGCGCAGCCGCCGGGAAGAAGACCGAGAGGTTCTGGGTCGCCGTCCACCCGGCCCGCCAGAGCGCGAAGCGGATCATGGCGCGGCCGCCGAGCGAGTGGTAGTGAACACGCGGGTCGCGCGCCAGCCCTTCCTCGAAGTAGAGGTCGCAGACGGCGCAGTCGGGCTGCGCGTCGAGCACCTCCGGCGCGCGGTCGCTGCGATCGCCTTCTCGCCATACGCTCCACCACCAGCCTGACGACGGGATCCGCCTTCAGCGGGACGATCCCCAGCTCGTCGGCGGATGGCATTCACCTGCTCGAGCAACGACGGCGTGGCAGCGCGTGACGGCGCGGTGCCACCACAGGCGAAAACGGCTACGACGGCCGCCACCAGCACAACGACGTGTCCCCCGCGAAGCGTCACGGTGCAGCCCGGAGTATGCGCGCTAGCTAGCGTCCCCGCCACATGCCGGACTACGGCTGCCGCTCGATGACCGATCCACTCCGCCGCGTGCTCGTGCGGCGACCCGAGCGTCGCGGCCTGCGCGCTGTGGGAGGAGTACGGCTGGAGAGCGGAGCCCGATCCGACCGCGCTGCTGCGGGAGCACGAGCGCTTCTGCTCGGTTCTCGAGGAGGCCGGTGCGGAGATCGTGCTCGCCGAGCCGCTGGACGACGACCCGGACGCGATCTACACGTTCGACCCCGGGCTCGTGACGGAGAGCGGCGCCGTCCTCATGCGACCGGGAAAGGAAGGACGGCGCCAGGAGCCGAGCAGGGCCGCCCAGGACCTCGAAGCGGCAGGCGTCCCCGTCGCCGGCACGGTGCCGGAGCCGGCCGTGGCAGAGGGCGGCGACTTCATCCGCCTCGACGAGCGAACCCTGCTCGCGGGTCGCGGCTACCGGACGAGCGCGGCGGGCATCGACGCCGTCTCGCAACTGCTGCCCGATGTCGAGATGCACGTCTTCGACCTTCCCTACTGGCGTGGCGAGAGCGAGGTCATGCACCTGCTCTCGCTGCTCATCACCGCTGGACGCCGATCTCGTCGTCGCCTATCCGCCGCTGCTTCCCGTGGCGCTCGCGCAGTTGCTGGACGAACGCGGCATCGAGATCGTTCCGGTGCCGGACGAGGAGTTCCCGAGCATGGGCACGAACGTGCTCGCTCTCGCCCCCCGCGTCGCGCTCGCGCTCGACGGCAGCCCGGTCACGCGCGCGAGACTCGACGGCCGCCGGCGTCGAGGTGCTCGTCTACGAGGGCAACGAGCTGTCGCTCAAGGGCGACGGCGGGCCGACGTGCCTGACCATGCCTCTCCTGCGCGACTAGGCGCGAAGCTCGGCGAGCGGGAACGAGCGGTGAGCCCGCGGCGGCACGAGGAAGTTCTGGCGATGCGTCGTCTGGAGCACGGCGTTGAAGCCCTGCCCTCTGGAGCGCGGCTCGAAGGGCAGCACCGTCCCGTCGGGCAGGATGCCGTCCATCGCCAGCCGGTTGCGCCGGAAGTCGTCACTCGACGGGTTGAAGACGACGAAGTGCAGGCCCGCGGCCGGCTCGCGGACGAAGCGGTCGCGCTGAGGGTGCGCCGTCCAGAAGAACGGGTTGTCGAGCGTGTTGAAGTCGGCGCGCTGGGGGATTGCCGTGCCCTTGGCGTACAGCGTGCCGTCGGGCCCGGCCACGTCCTCTGCGAGCCTCGAGGAAGACTGGATCGACCCGCTGTGGCCGATCCGCCGGATCGACTCGTAGCCGGCCGCGACCTGCGCCGGCGTCTGCACGTCGTCCGGGCCCTGCGGGACCGTGAGCGTGTCCGACGGGGACGTCGAGGCCGGGCCGGAAGGTCGTGTCCACGCGCTCGCGGTGGTCGAAGTTGAGATACCACCTCTCGAGGTCCTCGAACAGGTGGGACAGGTGCATGTGCGTGCCAAGCGCGAAGTACTTGCTCCGCCCGAGGTCGACGTAGCCGAGCGTCTCGAAGTTCGCGATCTTCGGTGGCCCGAGGCCGGCCTTCTGCGTCGACGTGAAGCCGAGGAACAGCTCCGACGTGTCCGGGATGAGATCGGCGCCCGGCACGCCCGCGGCCATCGCCATCCGCTTGGGCAGGCTCTGCGAGCCGTCGAAGCCGCCGCCCGCGAAGCCCTTGCGGATGCTCGTCACCCGGAACATCCCGTCTAGCTCCTCGAACAGGGCGTTGGCTCCGTCGGCAATCGCGTCGAGCGAATCGCTGCGCAGGAGCACGGCCACGTCGTTCTCCTCGAGCAGCGTCTCCGGCGGATCACTCGGGAAGCGGACGGCATTGACGAGAGCGCGGACGGTCTTCCCGCTCTTCGCCGATGCCCGTGTGTCGACCGGCAGATGCGTTCCAGCCTGGCCGGCGACGTAGCGGCGAAAGTACGGCAACCCCCAGGCGACGGTCACGCCCAGTCCGGCCGGCGTGGGCTCGTAGCGCTCGTCGAGACCTCGCAGCGCGGCCTCCAGCTCGGCCTGCGCCGCCTGAAGATCCCGTGCGCTCTCGCCCGTGCGGAGCGTCGCGGTCACGACCTGGTGGTGCAGCGGCGGCACGACGACGTCGACCTCGTTGTCGACGACCACGGACAGCCCGTCGAGCAGGTGCTGCTCGGGGCTCAGCGTCGCGCCGGCGCTCCGCTCGGGCGACGCACGCCAGCTGGTCGACGAGCTCGTAGATCCCGGCCGCCGCCAGCGCGCCCCCCGCCGCGGTCCCGAGCAGCCTTCGTCGAGTCAGTCGCAAGGGGCTCTCAAGCAGTCGGCTGGAGCAAGACGAGGCCCTTCGTCATCCGATCGAGGTTCTCGACGACCTGCCGGTACGAGTAGGGCGAGGCGACGTGTTGCGAGGCCGTGTACAGCGAGCCGTCGCGCTTCCAGGCGTAGAGCACGTGCCACTCGTCGATGCCCTGGTTGGCGGTGTAGACGGTGGCCGTGACGTCGCCGAGGCGTCGCTTCTTCGGCTGCGGGTCGGCGAAGCACGGGATCGGCTTGCGAATCGTCTTGCCCTTGACGCTGAGCGTGCTCTCGCACTTGGGGATGGCGGTCTTGCCCGGGGTAGCCGCGGAAGTTCACGTGCACCTCCCGTGAGACGCCGGCGTCCTGATCGAGCCAGAGGAAGCTCACGAGATACGACTTGTCGTCGTCCACCCAGCGCCCGTTCCTGTACCGCCCGTTGATCTTTGCGTCGACCTCGGGCGGCATCCACGATGGGCAGTAGACCGGCGCGCCGACGTCGTTTGCGAGGCGCTGCCAGCCCGCTTTCCAGGCCTTGGGGCACGCGGCCGCGGACGCGGCTGCGGACGCCGCCGGCGAGCTCGCGGACGAGCTGTAGTCACCGTCGCCGCACCCTGCAGACACGAGGGCCAGTGCCGCGATGAATGCCACGTACTTCACGAATGAAGGGTAGCGGCGCGCCGCTAGTCGATACGCGACACGAGCACGGCGTCGACGCCTGCCCGCTCGAGGGCGATCAGCTCCTCTTCGCTCACCGACACCAGCTCTGCGGCGACGAGCTTCCCCGCCGGCACGTCGGGGAGCAGCTCGAGGATTCGATCGACGGCTTCGTCCTCGTCATCGGCGGCTCGTGGCGACAGGAGCACGATCTCCGGGTCGATCCGCTCCAGCACGGCTTCCAGCTCCTCCTCGTCGTGGACGTCCACGACGCACTCGAGGCCGAGATCGCGGGCGGCGGCGTCGCGCTGCTCGAGGTCTTCGCCTTCCGTCTCTGCCACGAGCAGCCAGGCGTCGGCCCCCGATGCGCCGGCCTCCTGAGGGGTACCGCCGGCGACGAGGATCGGCAGCATCGGTCGCGGCCCGTACGTCGTCCACGACGCCGTCGGTCGCCACTCCTTCGGCCCCGGAAGCCTCCGCCGCGGCAGCCTCGGCGGCGCCGTTGACTCGTACGAGCGTCGAGATCGCCTCCCCTTCGGAGATCGCCTCGCTCAGCCGCCGCCGCGTGTTCACGAGAGAAGCGTAAAACAGCCGCCGCTCGATCAGCGGCCTATCGGATGCCAAACGGTCTTCAACTCGACGACAGCGGCGATGTCCCACAGGCTCTCGCCGTCGGGTGCGCCTCTGACGACCCGCTTCACGTTCTCCGCCGCCGAGCGCTCGAGCTCGGCAGTGTCGCCGTTGGCGCCGGTGACGTCGATCGCGTTCACGTCCATGTGCGACGCGAGCCACGGCGCGAGCTCCGACTGCAGCCCGGTGAGGATGTTGACGACACCGGCCGGCAGATCGGACGTCGCGAGCACCTCGGCCAGCTCGATCGCGGCCACCGGATGACTCTCGGAGGCGACGACCACGACGGTGTTTCCGGCGACCAGCGCAGGCGCGATGCGCGTGACGATCCCCTGGAGCGGAGGCTCGTCGGGACAGAGGATCCCGACCACGCCCGTCGGCTCCGGGACGGTGAAGTTGAAGTAGGGGCCGGCGACGGGATTCGAAGAGCCAAGCGCCTGCGCAAACTTGTCGGCCCAGCCGGCGTACCAGACGAGGCGGTCAATCGCGGCATCGACCTCCTCGGTGCCCGACGCCGCTGCTGCCAGGTCGGCGCGGCGCGCTTCCATCATCTCCGCGGCGCGGTAGACGATCTGGCCGCGGTTATAGGCAGTGCGGCCCGCCCAGCCGGGGAATGCCTGGCGCGCGACGCGGACGGCGTCGCGAAGATCCTTGCGCGACGCGCGGGCGACGTTGTGGCCCTCGGCCTCGTACGAGCGGCCGGACTCCGAGCGCGGAAACTCGCCACCGATGTAGAGCTTGTACGTCTTCTTGACGGGCAGTCTGGCCATGTCCCCTAGCGACACCCTTGAGGTGCCCGAGCCTCCTCCCCGCTGCGATCGTATTGACGAAGCACGCGCGCATGGGTTGCATCTTCGCGCCGACTTTGTGTCATTCGAACTCCAGGTACGGCTCGAGCCCGTGCAGGCCGCCTTCCCGCCCGAAGCCCGACTCCTTGTAGCCGCCGAACGGCGACGCCGGATCGAAGCGGTTGTACGTGTTCGCCCAGACGACGCCCGCGCGCAGCCGTTCTGCCATCCAGAGGATCCGCGAGCCCTTGTCGGTCCATACCCCCGCCGAGAGCCCGTACGGCGTGTTGTTCGCCTTCTCGACCGCCTCGTCGGGCGTGCGGAACGTCAGCACCGAGAGCACCGGCCCGAAGATCTCCTCCTGCGCGATGCGGTAGCTCTGAGCCACCTCCGTGAACACGGCCGGCGCGAACCAGTAGCCGCGCTCCGGCAGCCTGCACGGCGGCTGGTAGATCTCGGCGCCCTCCTCCTCACCGGAGCGGACGAGCTCCTGGATCTTCTCCAGCTGCTGCCGCGAGTTGATGGCGCCGATGTCCGTGTTCTTGTCCAGTGGGTCGCCGACGCGCAGCGTGCCCATGCGCCGCTTCAGCTTGCGGATGACGTCCTCGTACACCGACTCCTGGACGAGCAGCCGGGAGCCTGCGCAGCAAACGTGGCCCTGGTTGAAGTAGATGCCGTTGACGATCCCTTCCACTGCCTGGTCGAGTGGCGCGTCGTCGAAGATCACGTTCGCCGCCTTGCCGCCCAGCTCGAGGGTGAGCTTCTTCTCCGTGCCGGCGACCTGCCGCCGGATCGCCTTGCCCACGTCGGTGGAGCCGGTGAACGCGATCTTGTCGACGTCGGAGGTCACGAGCTCCGCGCCGGTCCTGCCGTCGCCCGTGATGATGTTCACGACACCCGGAGGCAGCTCTGCCTGCCGCAGCACGTCGCAGAAGAGAAGCGCCGTCAGCGGAGTCGTCTCGGCAGGCTTCAGGACGACGGTGTTGCCTGTGGCGAGAGCCGGGGCGATCTTCCAGGCGAGCATCAGCAACGGGAAGTTCCACGGGATGATCTGGCCGGCCACGCCCAGCGGCCGCGGCTTCCGGTTCGGGAAGGCGTACTCGAGCTTGTCGGCCCACCCTGCGTAGTAGAAGAAGTGCGCGGCCGCAAGCGGCACGTCGACGTCGCGCGACTCGCGGATGGGCTTGCCGCCGTTGAGCGACTCGAGCACTGCGAACTCGCGGGCCCGCTCCTGGAGGATGCGCGCGATGCGGAACAGGTACTTCGCGCGCTCAGCTCCGGGAAGCCCCGACCAGCCGTTCTCGAAGGCCTCGCGAGCCGCACCTACGGCGAGGGCTACGTCCTCGGGCCCGGCCTGCGCGACTTCGGCGAGCGGCTCCTCCGTCGCCGGGCTGATCGTCGTGTACCACTCGCCGGAGCGAGGCTCGACCCACTCGCCGCCGACGAACAGTCCGTAGCGCTCGGCGATGGAGACGATGTCTCGCGCTTCCGGTGCCGAGGCGTAGTCCCACGTAGAGGGAACCGGGGCGGCACTCTGTTTTTTCTCGAGCTCAGTCAACGGTGAAGTAGTCAGGGCTCTGGTAGCGGCCCGTCCTCTCCTTCCGGACCTGCATGAGCACATCGTTGAGCAGCGTGGACGCTCCGAGGCGATAGAGATCGGGCGTCAGCCAGTCGGGGCCGAGCGTCTCGTACAGCTGCACGAGGTACTGCACGGCCTGCTTCGCCTGGCGAATGCCGCCGGCCGGCTTCATGCCGATCTTGCGGCCTGTTTCGTCGTAGACGTCTCGAATGGCCTCGAGCATCACGAGCGTCACGGGCAGCGTCGCCGCCTGCGGCAGCTTGCCGGTGGACGTCTTGATGAAGTCCGCGCCGGCTGCGATGGCGAGGATCGACGCGCGCCGGACGTTGTCGTAGGTGCCGAGCTCACCGACCTCGAGGATCACCTTCAGGTGCGTGTCGCCACAGGCCTCCTTCACCCGCACGATCTCGTCGTAGACCTTCGCGAAGCGGCCGGAGAGAAACGCACCGCGGTCGATCACCATGTCGACTTCGTCTGCGCCCATCGCCACGACCTGCTCGGCCTCGGCCACCTTGATCTCGGTCGGCGACTGGCCCGACGGGAACGCGGTGGCGACCGACGCCACCTTCACGCCGGTGCCCTGCAGCCGGTCGACTGCGGCCGGCACGAGGTTGGGGTAGACGCAGACGGCCGCCACCGAAGGGATCGTCGGATCGGCGGGATCGGGACGCACCGCCTTCGAGCAGATGGCTGCCACCTTCCCGGGCGTGTCCTGCCCCTCCAGCGTCGTGAGATCCATCATCCGGATCGCCAGCTCGAGGGCGAAGAGCTTGGACTCGCGCTTTATGGAACGGCGGGCAAGCGATGCCGCGCGCTCCTCAACGGCCACCTCGTCAACGGAGCCGATTCGGGGCAGGCGCGGCTCGAGCGGGAGCTCGAAGCCCGACAAGACGGGCGTCCTGGCCATGGGCGGAGTGTAGTCCTCGCGCGCCGATCGGCGGCCTCCGCCGCCACGCGTCGTATGCTCCGCACCGACTAGCAACGCGAGGACGGGAGGATCACGTGAGAAACGCAGTCATCCTGCTCGCCTGCCTGCTCGGCGTCGTCGTGATGGCCGGATGCGGCGGCGGCGGCGGAGGCGACGGCGGGGCGCTGTCCAAGGAGGACTACGAGGCGGCGATGCAGTCGCTTCAGACAGACCTCGAGGCGTCGACCGACGAGCTCCAGCAGGCGTTCTCCGACCCCAGCGACATCGACGCCATGAGCGACGGTCTCAGCCAGACGGCAGACCTCATGTCGGATGCGTCGCAGAGCCTCGACGAGATCGAGCCGCCCGAGGATGTCGCGGAAGCGCACCAGGCGATGGTCGACAAGTCTGCCTGCGGCGGCTGACAGGCTCACCGAGTTCGCCGACACCGTTGCGAACGCCTCGTTGGCCGATCTTCAGGACACGCTCAGCGAGTTCCAGAACTTCGAGGAGTTCGGCGGCGCTCGGAGCAGGCAGTCAAGGACATCGAGGCGGCGGGATACGACATCGGCGGCAACTGACGGCGGTCTGAGCTGACGCAGGGCGGGCTCCCTAGAGCCCGAGCCGTTCGAGCATGGCGTCGTCGCGACGCCAGTGGGGGCGAACCTTGACCTGGAGGTCGAGGAAGATGCCCCTGCCCAGGAGCGCCTCGATCTCGGGCCGTGCGCGGGTCCCGATCTCGCGCACGACACGACCGCCCTTGCCGACGACGATCTGCTTCTGCGACTCGGTCTCCACGTAGATGGAGGCGCGGACGGTCCGGTCCTCGATCGCGTCCACCTCTACGGACACGGCATGGGGCACTTCCTCCCGGGTGAGCGCCAGCGCCTTCTCGCGCACCAGCTCCGAGATCTGCGCCTCGAGCGGGAGGTCCGTGCGCGCGTCCGGCGGGAAGTAGGCCGGGCCTTCGGGCAGCAGCTCCACGAGCTCCTGGCGCAGCTCGTCGATGCCGTCCCGCGTCTTCGCGCTGACCGGATGGAGGGCGAGGAAGCTGCCCAGCTCGGCTCCGGTCGCCATCTGGCTCGCGACGTGACCCGGCTTCAGGCGGTCGATCTTGTTGAGCGCGATCACGACGGGCACGTTCAACCCGAAGACCCTCTCGGCGATGAAGCGGTCGCCCGCCCCGATTCGCTCGCGACAGTCGAGCACGAGCAGGACGGCGTCGACGTCGTCGAACGATCGATCGACGGTGCGCTGCATGCGCTCGGTGAGGGTGTCGAGGGGCCGCTGGAAGCCCGGCATGTCGACGAGCACGAGCTGGTGCTCCTCGCCGTTGGCGATGCCGAAGATCCGCCGGCGAGTGGTCTGCGGCTTGTCGGAAACGATCGCCACCTTTGCGCCGGAGAGCGCGTTGACGAGGCTGGACTTGCCGACGTTGGGCCGGCCGGCGACGGCCACGAACCCCGACTTCACAGCTCGAACGTGTCCGGCAAGAGGTCGCGCTGGAGCAGCCGCCACGACCTCTCCGCCCGCGCGTGCGTACACGACCCGCTCGATGCCCATCTCCACGAGCCACTGCCGGCAGCCGCCGCACGGTGACGCGGTGATCGCGATCGCCTCCACGTCGCCCGGCCCGCTGCCTCCGGTCACCGCCGCCGTCAGCGCCGACTTCTCCGCGCACACGCCAAGTGGATACGCGGCGTTCTCGACGTTGACGCCGAGAAAGATGCGGCCGTCACGCGTACGCGCGGCCGCGCCCACGAGGAAGCGCGAGTACGGCGCATACGCGCGCGCCGACACGGCCACCGCCTGCTCGTAGAGCTCGCGGTCGGCAGGCGTGACGTTCACGTCCGTCAATCGAAGAAGAGCTGGAAGACGACGAGGGTGACGAGCGCGCCGAGCAACCCACCGTAGGCGACTTCGAGCGTCGAGTGGAAGCCTGCCTCGACCCGGGTCTCCGCCACGAGCACCGCCATGATGAACATGATCGAGGAGACGATGAAACGGTGCTCGTCCCCGCCGACGATGTACGTCACGGCCATCCACCCGGCAAACGCGATCGCCGCATGACCCGACGGCAGGCCGCCGCGTAGCGGCGTCCCCGCCCGGTCCATGCCTTCGTCGCGATCACGATCAGCGTCACCAGCGCGAGCGCCGCAAGCGTCACCGTCACGGGCGCGTTGCGGAGGCGGTCGATGGCATTCGTCGCGGGCTCACCGAGGCGCCGAGAGAAGACGAGGTAGCCGATGGCGACGGCGGTCACCGCCGCGATCAGCACCGCGCCAGCGGCGATGTCCTTGGCGAGCTTGGCAAGCGGGTCGAACGATGTCGTGGCGACGTCGATCGCCTGCTCGACCGCCGAGTTGATCATCTCGGCGACCAGCACGAACGCGATGGCGAGCATGAGGGCGATCAGCTCGAACCGCGTCACGCCCACCCACACGGCGGCGACGAGAATGACGATCGCCGCGGCGAAGTGCAGCCGCATGTTCCGGTGCGTGCGCAGCACGTGCACGATGCCCTCGATCGCGAAGTTGAAGCTCTCGAGTAGCGACAGCGCCCGCCGGCGGCTCACGCGTACACCTCTTCCCGCTTCTCCATCTCCACTCCGTGCCCGTACCCGAGCAGATGTAGCAGCCCGTGCACGAGCGGTCTTCGCCACGCCTCGCCCGTGACCTGCGGACAAACGACGGCGTCGCCGAGCTGGCGAGGCAAACCGGCCGGCAGCTCTTCGCGGCCGTCGATGGGGAACGAAAGCACGTCGGTCGCCTCCGCGATGCCGAGGTGCTCGGCCTTGAGTGCTCTCATCTCGTCCGGGCCTACGAACGCGACCCCGACCTCACCCGACTCGATGCCCTCGCCGGCCAGAACTGTCGAGCACGACGTCGTGCACAGCCGGCTCGTCGACCTCCACCCCGCTCCGGTTATCGATCTCGATCTCGACCATGGCCGGGCTGCGACTCCTCGGCGTGCACACGGTAAGCCTCGACGATGCGCTGGACGATCTTGTGTCGCACGACGTCCTCGTGCCCGAAGCGGATGAACGCGATGCCCTCGATGTCGGTGAGAATGTCCTCCACGGTCAACAGCCCGGAGCCTTGCTCCCGCGGCAGGTCGATCTGCGTGGCGTCGCCGGTGACGACGACCTTCGAGCCGAAGCCGAGCCGCGTGAGGAACATCTGCATCTGCTCGGGACTGGTGTTCTGCGCCTCGTCGAGGATGATGAACGAGTCGTTGAGCGTGCGCCCCCGCATGAACGCGAGCGGCGCCACCTCGATCGCACCCTTGTCCATGTGCGCCGTCAGACGGTCGGCGTCGAGCATGTCGTAGAGCGCGTCGTAGAGGGGTCGCAGGTACGGGTCGACCTTGGCGAGGATGTCGCCGGGCAGGAAGCCGAGCCGCTCGCCTGCCTCTACCGCCGGCCGGGTGAGGATGATCCGCCCGACTTCGCGCTCCGAGAGCGCGCGGACGGCCAACGCCATGGCGAGGTACGTCTTGCCGGTGCCCGCGGGGCCGATCGCGAACGTGATCGTGTGCTCGCGGATCGCGTCCACGTAGCGCTTCTGATTGACGGTCTTCGGCGCGATCTTCTTGCCGCGGTGCCGCCAGACGACGTCGTCGAAGACCTCCCGGATGTCCTCGGCCTGCTCCAGCGCGCCGAGCACCGCATCCACCGTGCTGGGGCCGATGTCGTGGCCGCCCTCGACGAGCTCCACGAGCTCGCCGACGACGATCTGAGCCTCCTGTACGCGCTGCTCGTCACCTTCGAGTGTCAGCCGGTTGCCGCGCAGGTGGATCGAGCAATGCAGGCGCTCGCGCAGCGAGTCGAGCACACCGTCGTCGATACCCGCCAGCTCGGCGGCGACATCGTTGGAGACTGAGAGAACGGCCTGGGTCACCGAGATCTAGGCGAGCTTCTCGCGGACGATCTGGCTGACGACGGAGCCGTCTGCACGGCCCGCCACCTGCGGCATCACGTCCGCCATCACCCGGCCGAGTTCGCGCATGCTCGTCGCGCCCACCTCGGCGATCGCGTCGTCCACGATCCGCTCCACGTCGTCCTCCGAGAGCGGCTCCGGCATGAACTCCTCGAGCACCTCGAGCTCGTAGTCCTCCTTGTCGGCCTGCTCGTCCCGCCCGGCCGCCTCGTATGCATCGAACGCTTCCTGCCGGCGCTTGCGCTCGCGCTGCAGCACCTGCAGCTCCTCGTCGTCGCTCAGCGGCCGCTGGAGCTCCTTCTCGGCGCTGCGCAGGGCGTTCAGCAGCAGGCGGAGCGCGTCGCGGCGGTCGCCGTCGCGCTCCTTCATCGCCGACTCGAGGTCACCCTCCATGCGGGCGATGAGGCTCATGGGCCGATCACCGGCCTATGAGCCTGTGGAGGGGGTGTGGGGGAACCGGGAGGTTCCCCCACCTCAAACTCAAAGAAGGGGGCTTGGCGTGGGGGAACGTGGTTTCCCCCACGAGAGCGAGCCGAAGGCGAGCGAGGCTCATCCCATCCCTCCCAGGGGGCGTCCACCGAGGATGTGCCAGTGGAGATGGAAGACCGTCTGTCCTGCTCCGGCGCCGACGTTCACGGTGACACGGTAGTCGCCCAGCCCTGACTCTGCCGCCGTTTTGGCGATGAAGTCGAGCATCTGCTTCGCCTCGTCCGGCGGAAACTCGGCGATGTCGCGGAAGGACTCGATGTGACGCTCGGGGATGACGAGCAGGTGCGTCGGCGCCCTCGGCGCGATGTCGCGAACGGCCACGACTCCGGGAGCGGAGGCGACGTGGTCGCCCTCTCGGTAGAGCTTGCAGAAGAGGCAGTCCTCAGGCAGCTCGAATCCCCTCCGCGGTCACCTCGAGGCCGCGAACGGGGACGAGCTCGCCCACGTGCCCGTCGACGAGCCACGGCGCGTAGTCGTCGCCGTAGCCGCGGCCGGGGCGGTCGACGAGCACGACGTCGTGAGCGCCCAGCTTGCGCCGCCAGTGCGCGAGCTCTGCCTCTCGCGAGAGCGCCCGCAGCCGCGCGGAACGCGCCTTCTTCTCTTGCGGCTCGATCGTGTCCGCGGCCGCCGTGCGCGTGCCAGGGCGCGGCGAGTAGGGAAAGACGTGCGTCTTCGTGATCCCGGCCTCGGCGACCACACTCAGCGTGTTGCGAAACGCCTGCTCGTCTTCCTCGGGGAAGCCGACGATGACGTCGGTGGTGAGGTTGAAGTCACGGGCGATACCGGTTCGGCGCAGGAAGGTCGCGACGTCGTAGCGCCTGCCCATCGCCTTCAGGACTCGGTCGTCGCCGGACTGCAGCGGCACATGGAGATGCCTGCCGACTGTTGGCGTCTCGCGAAGCGCCGCGATCAGGTCCTCGCTGACGTGGTTCACCTCGATCGACGAGAGCCGCAGCCTCGCCAGGCCGGGCGTGGCTCCGGCGTCGCGGACGAGCCGCGGCAAGTCGTAGCCGGCCTCGCGGTCGCGGTAGCAGCCGAGGTTGATACCCGTGAGCACGACCTCGCGATGGCCCTGCTGCACGCGGCGCTCGATCTCCCCCAGAACGCGCTCGGCCGATCGGCTGCGCGAGGCTCCGCGCACGAGTGGGATCACACAGAACGCGCACGAGAAGCTGCATCCGTCCTGCACTTTCACGAAGGCGCGCACTCGATCGAGCCGTGCGTCCGCCTGGACGCACGCGATGGCGCCGACGTCGCCCGCGACGGCCCCGGGCGTCTCCTCGCTCGGTCGGGCGATGACGACCACGTTGCTCGCGAGCCCTGCGAAGGCGTCGGCTGGCAGGTTGGCAGCGCAACCGGTGACATAGACGCGGCCGTGGGTGCGCGCGAGCCGGGAGACGGCCTTGCGTGACTTCGACACCGCCTCGTGCGTCACGCAACACGTACTGATGACGGCGACATCTGCCACGTCCCGGCGCTCGGAATGACCATCGGCGAGCAACCGCTCCCGCACGGCGTGAGCGTCGGCGTGCGACACCTTGCAACCGAGGAAGCCGATCGAGAACGTCGCCATCGCGCGGAACGTTACTCCTCGGCGCGCTCCCACACGTCTGCCGCCCAGCCGTCGAGCGTCGCTCGGCGCACGCTCGCTCGGCCCTCCAGATTCAGCGAGTCGGTGGCGAGATATCCGGACGTCACGAGCCGGGGGGAACGGATGCGCGGTGCGAGCTCGCGAACATCGTCGAGCGTGAGATTGGCCACGGTCGTGGCGGCGTCCGGCAGCTCGCCGGCATGCGCGTCGGCGACTTGCGGCTGGATGTCGACACCGTTCGCCGCGGCGTTGGCAATCGCGGCTTCGACGGCAACCGGATCGTGGTCGACGGCGTAGATCGGAGCGAACCCGAGCTTCGCCCCGGCGACTGCGAGCACGCCGGAGCCGCAACCGACGTCCAACAGCGAGCCGCGAGGGACCTCCGCGAGCAGCTCGATGCAGAGCCGCGTCGTCGGATGGGCGCCGGTCCCGAACGCACGGCCGGGCTCGATGACGACCACGCTCGACGTCGTCAGGTGGCCGTTCCCAGGGCGGCCCGACCCAGAGCTGGCCGATGCGAACGCCGTGGTGGAACTCGCGCCAGCGCTCTTCCCAGCCCTCGGGGATCTCCGCAACCTCAACGTCGGCGAAGACCGTGCGCATGCGGCTCTCACCCGACACGTCGGTGTACGCGGCCAGCTCGATCGCGCCGTCGAGCGTCGCGCTCCTCGATGCCCTCCGGGAACAGCTCCAGCATGACCGCCCGGCCTTCCTCGGCGCGCTCGAGGGAGACGAGGACGGCGACGCGCTTCAGCGGAAGTGCGCCTTCAGCCGGCCGAGCAGGCCGGTGTCGTCCTCGTACATCTCGTCGTTCTCGCTCGCTGCAAGCGTCTCGAGAAGCTCTCGCTGCTCCGGGCGTGAGCCGGCGCGGGATGTGCACGTTGACGAGCACGCGGTGGTCGCCGCGGCCGGCGCCGGAGAGCACCGGCATTCCCTGGCCGCGCAGAACGCGCACGTCGCCCGGCTGCGTCCCGGGCTCGAGCGCGAGCTCGCTGCTCGCCGTCGAGCGTGGGGACGGTCAGCTTCGCGCCGAGCGCCGCCTGCGTGAGCGTGATGTCGACGGCCGAGAAGATGTCGTTGCCCTCGCGTACGAAGCGCGGGTCCTGGCGTACACGCACGAGCACGTAGGCGTCGCCTGCCACGCCGCCCGGAGTGCCGGCATGACCCTTCCCCGAGATCCTGATCCGCTGGCCGTCGTGAATCCCTGCCGGGATGTCCACGTCGACGGTGCGCTCGACGATCGTGTGGCCCGCGCCCTCGCAGGCCGGGCACGGTGTCTCGATCACGCTGCCCATGCCGCCGCACGCGGAACACGTCTGCGTGCGCACGAACTCGCCGAAGGCCGTGCGAGACACGTGCTGCAGCCGTCCCATGCCGCCGCACTTCGGGCAGCTGACCGGGGCCGTCCCGGGTTCGAGCCCACTGCCGTGGCACGTCTCGCAGGGTGCGGCGACCTGGAACGCGATGTTCCGCCTCACCCCCTGCGCCGCTTCGGCCAGCTCGATCGATACCTCGGCGCCCACATCGGCACCCCGCCGGCCGCGCGCACTCGCAGCGAACAGGTCGTCGCCGAAGAACGCCGAGAAGAGATCCGACAGGCTCCCCAGGTCGAACGCGGTCGGGACGTAGCCACCGTTCCGCAGGCCGTCGAAGCCGTAGCGGTCGTAGAGCTCGCGACGCTCGGTGCTGGAGAGCACCTCGTATGCCTCCACGACCTCCTTGAACCGCTCGTCGGCGTCCGGGGCGTCCGAGACGTCCGGATGGAGCTCGCGCGCGAGGCGACGAAACGCCTTCTTGACGGAGGCGCTGTTCGCGTCACGGCCGACGCCGAGCACGTCGTAGTAGTCCCTCCTCACGCCGGCGTCAATCCTCGTCGTACATGTTCTCGGAGAGACGCGACAGCTCCGAGGCAGCCGCGCGGACGGAGCTGATCGCGCGCTCGTAGTCCATCCGCCGAGGCCCGAGCAAGCTCACGGTGCCCAGCGTCCGCGTCGAGAGGCCGTACGCCGATCCCACGAGCGCGAGCTCGTGCAGCGCCGGGTTGCCGAGCTCGTCGCCGACGCGGACGAACGGCCGCCGCGAGTCGAGCGCAGCGGCGACGACGTCGAGCAGCGTCCGACGACGCTCGAGCAGCTCGAGCAGTCCCCGAAACGCGCGCAGCTTCATCCGCGCTCGCGTCGTCGAGGAGGCTGGCCGCGCCGCCGACGAACATGCGCTGGTCATCTGCGACGGGCGCCTCGAGCACCGGCCGTAGCGAATCGAGGAACGACCGCTCCAGTGCGGACAGGCCGGAGTCTCCGAGGCGGCGCCTCAGGGCCTGGGAGCCGAGTCTCACGCCGACCACCTGCTCGTTGAGGTAGGCACCCGCCCATTCGACGAGGCCCGGGTCGACCGCGTGCTCGAACTGGAGCAGCCGCTTCGTCACCGACCCTGCGGACGTGATGACGACCGTCATGACGATGTGCGGCTGCAGCAGCAGAACCTCCACGTGACGCACGGTCGCCGTCTCGACGGCCGGCGCCGACACCAGCGCCAGCAGTCGCGTGAGCTCGGAGAGCATGTCGGTCGTCGACTGCAGTGCCGTCTCCAGCTCGCTGCGCTCCTCGGCCAGCTGCAACGGAAACGACGGCGGCCGCGGCCCGAGCCGCTCGAGCAGGCGATCGGCGAAGAACCGGTAGCCGTGGTCGGTCGGCACCCGCCCGGCGGACGTGTGCGGGTGCATGAGCAAGCCGCGCCGCTCCAGCTCGGCCAGCTCGCTACGGATCGTCGAGGCCGACACGTCCAGTCCCGCTCGTTCGACGAGTGCCTTGGAGGCGACCGGCTGGCCGGTGGCCACGTACTCCTCGACCACGAGGCGGAGGATCTCCCCCTGTCGCTGGGTCAGCGCCGCTTCCACTCGTATCAGTTTAGGCAAGCAGTTCCGCGGTCACGCCGCCGCCCAGACGCCGCCCGCGCGGGGTCAACCGCAGCGTGGACGCGGTCGTCTCCACGAGCTCGAGCCGTTCGAGCCGCCCCAGCGCGGCCTCGTCGATCACGGCTCCCACGTCCTTCAGCCGCACCGGCTCGTCCAGCCGCAGCCCGAGCATGAGTCGCTCACGCAGCGCGACTTCGTCGCTCAGCTGCTCGAGCTCGCGAGCCGGCCGCTCGCCGGCGGCGAGCGCCGCCTGGTACGCGGCGAGCCGCGGTGTGTTTCGCCATCGCACCGCGTCGACCGTCGATACGGCTCCCACGCCAACGCCGAGGTAGTCGCGCCCGAGCCAGTACGCGAGGTTGTGTTTCGAGCGAAGGTCACGGCCGCCGTCCAGCTCCGGAGAGAGCGCGAAGTTCGCCGTCTCGTACCAGCGGTAGCCCGCGCTCCGTCAGCCGCGAGACGACGAGCTCGAAGTACCCCTCCATGGCATCGGCCTGACTCGCCAGCTCCTCGCCGAAGCGGTGGGTGAACCGCGTGCCCGGCTTGGCCTCGAGCTCGTACCAGGACATGTGCTCCGGTCGGAGCAGGAGTGCCTGCTCGATGTCGGCCTCGAGATCGGAGGTGCTCTGGCCGGGGATGCCGTAGATGAAGTCGAAGGAGATGTTGTCAAGACTGGCATCACGCAAAGTATGCAACGCTCGCCGGACGTCGTCTGGTGTGGCTCGACGCTCCAGCACCCCGAGCAAGTGCGGCTGGAAAGCTCTGCGCTCCGAGGGAGACTCGGTTGACGCCGTGTCCAGCGAGCAAGCCCGCGAGCTCCGGCGTGATCGTCTCCGGGTTCGCCTCGACCGTCAGTTCCGCGGCCGGCGGCAGGCCAGATAGCAAGCGCTCGAAGCGCCGCCGGCTCCGTGAACGTCGGCGTACCGCCTCCCACGAACACCGTCTCCAGAGGCTCCGCCAGCAGGCCACGCTCCAGGTCGAGCTCGGCGAGCACGGCCGCCACGTACGCGGCGTGCTGCTCCTCGCGCCCGACGGCGGTGACGAAGTCGCAGTAGCCGCAGCGGTGGACGCAGAACGGCATGTGCACGTAGAGGTGCCTGACGGCGCCGCTCACTTCTTCCCCTCGAGGTTGAGAACGGCGAGGAAGGCCTCCTGCGGCACCTCGACGGCGCCGACCTGCTTCATCCGCTTCTTGCCGGCCTTCTGCTTCTCGAGCAGCTTGCGCTTGCGCGTGATGTCGCCGCCGTAGCACTTCGCGAGCACGTCCTTGCGCCGCGCCTTGATCGTCTCGCGGGCGATCACGCGCGAGCCGATGGCTGCCTGCACCGCGACGTCGAACATCTGCCGGGGGATCTCCTCCCGCAACCGGTCGACAAGGTTGCGCCCGCGCGAGTACGCGGAATCCCGGTGGCTGATGAGCGAGAGGGCGTCGACGGGCTCACCCGCGATCAGCACGTCCACCCGGACGAGCTCTCCCTCCCGGAAGCCGCCGAAGTCGTAGTCGAAGCTGGCGTAGCCGCGCGTCCTCGACTTCAGCTGGTCGTAGTAGTCGAGGACGATCTCACCGAGCGGCAGGTCGTAGACGAGCAGCACGCGGTCCTCGGAGAGGTACTCCATGTGGTCGAAGCTGCCTCGACGCTCGTTCGACAACTCCATCACCGGCCCCACGTAGTCCTTGGGGACGATGATCGAAGCACGGACGTACGGCTCCTCGACTTTCTCCAGCTCGCGTGGCATCTCCGACGGGTTGTGCACTTCCATCTGCTCGCCGACACGCGTCTCGACGCGGTAGGCGACGGTCGGCGCCGTCACGAGCAGGTCGAGATCGAACTCGCGCTCCAGGCGCTCGCGCACGATCTCCATGTGCAGCAGGCCGAGGAAGCCGCAGCGGAAGCCGAAGCCGAGCGCCTGTGACGTCTCCGGCTCGTAGAAGAGCGCCCCGTCGTTGAGCTTGAGCCGCTCCAGAGCGTCGCGGAGGTCCGGATATTCGTCGGAGTCCGTCGGGAAGAGCCCCGCGAAGACCATCGGCTTGACGTCCTTGTAGCCGGGGACGGCCTCCTGGGCGCCGTTGCGCCGCGAGGTCAGGGTGTCGCCGACGCGCAGCCTGCTCACGTCCTTGAGGCCGGTGACGAGGTAGCCGACCTCGCCCGCCGACAGCGTCGGCGTCGACACCATCGCCGGCGACAGAAAGCCGAGCTCCTCGGCCTCGAACTCGGTGCCCGCCGCCATCGCCCGCAGCGCCTCGGCCTTCGAGAACGTGCCGTCGACCACGCGCACGAACGCCACGACGCCGCGGTACTGGTCGTACGAGGAGTCGAAGATGAGGGCGCGCGGGGGCGCGTCGGGATCGCCGGCAGGCGGTGGCACGCGCTCGACGATCGCGTCGAGCGCCTCGGCAATACCTTCTCCGGTCTTGGCGGAGATGCGCAGCACGTGGTCGGCCGTCTCCCCGACCAGCTCCGCGACCTCGGCCGCCACCTCGTCGGGCCGCGACTGCGGCAGGTCGATCTTGTTGACGGCGGGGACGATCTCGAGGTTGTTCTCGATGGCGAGGTACGCGTTGGCGAGCGTCTGCGCCTGACTGCCCTGGGAGGCGTCGACGACGAGCAGCGCGCCCTCGCACGCCTGCAGCGACCGCGAGACCTCATACGTGAAGTCGACATGACCAGGCGTGTCGATGAGGTTGAGCTGATGGCCTTTCCACGCGACGCGAACGGCCTGCGCCTTGATCGTGATCCCGCGCTCGCGCTCGAGCTCCATCGAGTCGAGCAGCTGCTCGCGCATCTCACGGCCGGTGACTGTCTCGGTCAGCTCGAGGATGCGATCGGCGAGCGTCGACTTGCCGTGGTCGATGTGCGCGATGATCGAGAAGTTGCGGATTTTGCTTTGGTCCATGGGTTAGCGGGCCCGACGGCCTCGTCTCAACGCTAGCAGGGGCCTCAATTCGCGAACGCGCAGCAACCAGCAGGCGCCGAGGTAGGCGGCACCGCCCGCCACGAGCGCCAGGGAGACAGCGACGAGCTGGGCGAAGAACTCGTCGCCGAGCGCGTTGTCGAGCAGCCACCATACGCCGTAGGAGACGCCGGCCAGAACCGCCGAGGCCAGCGCGATCAGCACGACGGCGCGTCCGGTCTCCTTCAGCTCCAGCCGGCCGAGTCTCCTACGCAGCATCCAGAGCAGGAGCAGCGTCGCGGCAACGTTGGACAGCGCGATGGCCAGCGGGATCCCCCAGGTGCCGACGCGATACAGCGGGATGTAGAGCAGCGTGTTCAACGTGAGGTTGAACGCTGCGACACCACGTCGGGATCCACGGCGACTGGAGCGCGAAGAACGCGCGGTTCAGCATCAGCATCATCCCGTTGAAGGCGAGCCCGACACAGAACGCCGCCAGCGCGGCCGCGACGACGGGCGTCTGGTCGGGGGTGAACTCGCCACGCTGGTAGAGCAGCCGCACGATCGGCTCGGCGAGTACCGCAGCGGCCACGCTGGCCGGCACGAGCAGGAAGGCGATCTGGCGCACGCCGACGGCCACGGTGTTGCGGAAGCCGTCCATGTCACCGCGCGCGGCGAGCCTCGAGATCGCGGGGAACAGCACCGTGGCGACCGCCACCGAGAACATCCCCTGCGGCAGCATGTAGATGCGGAAGGCGGCGTCGATGGCGCTCGGCGAGAGCCTCGGGTCGATGTACCGCGACGCGAAGAATGTGCCGATGACCGCGTTGAAGTTGATCAGCCCCAGGCCGAGCGTCACGGGGATCATCAGCACGAACGTCTGCTTGACGGCCGGGTCGCGCCAGTCGATCAGCCGGTGCAGCCGGCCGTCGAGCTTCAGCAGCCACGGTACGGGCAGCAGCACCTGGATGATCGTCCCGACGAGGATCGAGCCCGCGTAGACGTAGAGCTTCGCGCTCTCCGAATCCGCCTGCGGAACGCCGACGACGAGCCCGATGATGATCGCGAGGTTCCAGAAGACGGGCGTCAGCGCGGGGATCGAGAAGTGCTCGTAGCTGTTGAGGATCGCGACGATCACGCCCGATACGCCGAGCAGGGTGACGATCGGGAACAGGATCCGCGAGAGCGTCACGGCGAGGTCGTCGTAGGCGAGGGGCAAGCCGAACGGCGCCATGATGAGGGGGGCGAGCAGCATGCAGAGCGCGGTCACGCCCGGTGAGCCCGAGCAGGAGCAGCCAGAAGACGGTCGAGGCGACGCGCCACGCTCGAGCCTTCTCGCCCTTCTCCAGCAGCTCGCTGAAGACCGGGACGAACGCTGCCGACAGCGCCTGGTCGGCCACGAGCGCCCGTACGAGGTTCGGGACCTGGAAGGCGACCGTGAAGGCGTTGATCTCGCCCTGGACGCCGAAATAGCGCCTGGCGACGATCTCGCGGACGAGTCCGAGCGCACGGGAGAGGCCGGTGGCGACGCCGAAGATCGCCGCCGAGGCCGCGAGATGCCGGCGGCGCACGATGGGATCGGGGCCGCTCACGCCCGAAACAGGATAGGTAGGGGCTCGGCGGCAGACCTCTGGTACCATCGCCTTCGCCCGCGCAGCAGCGGGTCTTTTTCCGTATGCCGAACATTCGCCAGCAGAAGAAGCGCGTCCGTACCGCCGACCGGCAGCGCGCCGAGAACGTCCGCTACCGCTCGACGGTGCGCACGCTCACACGCAAGCTGCGCGACGCGGCGGCCGAAGGTGACCAGGACGCAATGCAGGCCGCTCACCGCGATCTCGTCCGGTGGCTCGACCGCTCCGTCACGCGCGGTGCGCTGCACCGGAACACCGCCGCCCGCCGCAAGGCGCAGGCAGCGAAGCTCGTCGCAGCGGACTAGCGACTGACCTCGACGAGGGCTCGCTCGAGCTCGAGGTCGTCGGGCAGCGGGCTGCCGCCCTTCAGCGCGACGTCGAGCTCTGCCAGTCGCACGAGCGCGGCCGCGAGCTCGTTCTCGCCCCAGCTCTCGGCAGCAGCGAAGGCCTTCCTCACGGGAAACTCGCTGCGGCGCTTGAGCCGCTTCGTCGCCTCGGTTGCGCCGATGCCTTCGGCCGCGAACCGGCGGCAGGCGCTGACCAGCGCGACGTGATCGCCGAGCTTCCACGCCACGCCGGAACGGCGTTACCGCCGCTGTCGCAGCAGGCGCTGAGCAGCGGTGAGCACGCCGGCCACGTTGCGCTCGGACCAGGCATCGGTCAGCGTCCACGGCTTCACGGGCCCGCGCGGCAGCACCATCTCCTCGACGTGCTCGGCGGTGATCTCGTCGCCGTTCGCCCAGAGCGCGAGCTTCTCGACCTCGAGCCGCAGCTCGTCCGAGTTCTCACCGACGAGCTCGACCAGCAGGCGGCAGGCGTCAGCGTGGGCCTTCGTGTCGAGCTGCGCGAACTGCTCGGCGACCCACGGCACGAGCTTCGGCTCTTCGAGCCTCGAACAGGAGCACCTCGGCGACGCTTCGCGAGCGGCGAGCCTTTCTTCGCCTCCTCGGCGACGAGCGCGAGCACGGTGTCCGGCGCGGGCGCCTTCGCATAGGCCGCGATCGGCCTGGACGTCGGCCGCCTTCCAGCCTCCAGCCAGCCGGCCCTCTTTGTTCCTGTGGCCGTCGACCTCCGTCACGATCACGAGCCGGCCGCCGGCCGCGAACAGGCCCAGCGCGTTGCAGGCTGCCACGGCCTCGTCGCCGGACAGCGTTCGCCGCAGACAAGTGCTCGGTCCCCGCCGGGTCGAAGTGTCCCCGGAGCCGCTCGACGGCCCGCTGCACCTTCGGCCGGTCGGAGCCGGCGATTAGGTAGACGGGCTTCAGGTCCGCCATGGCTCTACTCTAGTCCTCGGTGGCGACGCTGAGCCGGCGCCCGTCCGACTCGATCGTGACTGCACCGTCGCGATCGGTCCGGTACACGGCGAGGCCGGGAGCGGCGCCCAGCGCGGCCAGCGTCTCGGGCGTCGGATGCCCGTAGGTGTTGCCCTCGCCGACCGAGATCACCGCCACGCGCGGCCGGAGCTCCTCCAGCAGCGCCGGCAGCAAGGCATCGGCCGAGCCGTGATGGGAGACCTTGAGCACCTCGACGGGCGGCAGGCGCAGGGGTAGCAGCACGGGAGACTCCGCATCGGCGCCGAGCAGGACGTCGGTCTCGCCATACGAGACGAGACAGACGGTGGCCAGGAGGTTCGGGTCCTCGCTCGCAACGCCGGGGCCGTCCGGCCAGAGCACGCGGACATGCATCCTGCCGATCGCGTACTCGAGCCCAGGCCGCGCCGTGACGACGGGAACGCGGTGCTCCTTCGCTTCGGCCATCGCCGCGCGCTCCTCGGGAACCGATGACGCCAGCCTCGGGTCGATCACCGCACCCACGTGTGTGCTGCTCAGAACATCGGCGGCGCCGCCGATGTGGTCCCGCTGCGGATGCGTCAGCACCAGCAGGGACAACTCGCGGATGCCGAACCGCCGCAGCTGATGCGACACGTTCGCCTCCGGTGGCCCCTGGTCGACGAGCATCGAGCCCTGCGGCACCTGCAACAGCGTCGCGTCGCCCTGACCGACGTCGAGGAACGTGACGCGCAGCCCCGACGGTGGCGGGATGCCGGGGTCGGGCGCGGCTCGCCACGCTATCGCCACCAACCCGATGGCGGCCGCGATAATCGCCATCATTCGCGATCGCCGCGCGATGACGATCGCTCGCGGCCAGCCCGACTCCGGCCGTGAGCACCGCGAGCGTCGAGACCTGCGCGTACGGCAGGGCCGACACTGCCCGCGCGCACGACGACGAGGTACGCGGCGAGCCATCCGTCGAGCCAGCTCAGCAGCGCCGCCACATCGGGCACGAGCGGGTGGAGCACCGCCGAGAGGAGGCCGAGCCCGAGCAGCGGTGCCACCACCGGAGCAGCAATCGCATTCGCGATCACCGAGTAGGCGGGCACGGAGCCGAACTGGAAGAGGAGGATCGGCGCCGTTGCGACTCCGCATGCGACCGAGACGGCGACGACTGCCGCCGCCGCCCGCGGCAGCGGATATCCCTCCAGTCGGCGCATGACGCGAGGCACGAGCGTGAAGATCGCGGCCACCGCCGCAAACGAGAGCTGGAAGCCGGGATCGAGCAGGTTGTACGGGCTCCAGGCGAGCAGCACGAGAGCTCCGAGCAGCAGGAACCACCAGCGGTCGCGCTCCCGAGCACAGATCCAGGCGAGCGATGCGAGCGCTCCCGCGACACCCGCCCGCACCACGGAGGGCTGTGCTCCCACCGCGAGGACGTATGCGCCGATGGCCGCCAGGGCACCCGCCTGGCCCGCCATGCGCGGGATCCCGAGCAGCCACGCCACGAGCAGCACGCCGCCCGCGACGAGTGCAACGTTCTGGCCCGAGACGGCGAGCAGGTGGTAGAGGCCCGAAGCACGGAACGCGTCCCGCAGCGAACGATCGAGCCCCTCGTCCTCCCCGAGCACGATTCCGAGCAGCACGGCACGTCGCTCGCCGGAGACACCGGACGCGAGCGCCGTGCCGATGGCTGACCGCAGCCGGTCTGCCACGCCGCCGATGCCGCCCCGGCGACCGATGATCTCGGGCGATCGCCCTTTCAGGACCACGTGGACGCCGTGCCTGCGGAGCCAGGTTCGCTCGTCGAAGCCGGTCTCGGACGTTCTCGGCTCGGTGACGAGCACAGGCAACCGGAGCACGGATCCCTGAGGCGGCGACCGACCCACGGGCAGCTGGAGCAGCACCGGCTCGCGGACGTCCGCGACCGGCGAAGCGCTCGACGCGCGCAGGAAGACGGATCGCGTACTGCGTGCGGCGCGCCGGCCCAGTCACGACGACGCGAGCCACGGCCGCACGCCCGATCTCGGCAGACAGCGGGCTCCGATCGATCGCCTCCAACCGCAGCGAGCCCCACCACCAGCCGCCGAGCGCCAGTCCCAGCGGCCAGCAGCGCGAACCGCGCGCGCGGCATCGCCGCCGCGGCGACGGCCGCGAGGACCGCGAGCGCCGGGACGGCGAGCGCCTCGCTCCGGTGAGCGTTGGCAGTCGCGATACCCGCACAGAGGCTCGCGAGCAGCAGATGCGGCACGTGGAGCGAGAGCCGCCGGATCACGGCACGACCAGCTCGCGCAGCTCCTCGATCGTCGCCGGCCCGATCCCGGCTACTGCATCGAGCTCCTCGACGGACCGAAAGGCGCCGTGCGCCGTGCGGTAGTCCAGGATCTTCTGTGCTGTGACGGGACCTACGCCGGGGAGCGTGTCCAGCTGCTCGAGCGTCGCCGCGCTCAGGCTGACAGGCCCGGCAGCGACGCTCGTACCCGGCGCTGCGGCGAAGCACACCTGCGACCTTCCGCGGCACGAGCACCTGCTGCCCGTCTGCGAGCGGTGCGGCGAGATTCAGCGCCTCGACGAAGCGCCTTCGGCGTGGCGCCGCCGGCCCTCTCGATCGCATCGGCGACGCGCGACCCGTCGGCGAACCGGTAGAGCCCAGGGCGGCGCACCGCCCCGGCGACATCCACGACGAGCTTTGGTCTGACGGCGGGTCCGGCGCGGACGCGCACCGGCACAGCGGCAGGCGCCGACGCTCGTCTCGGAGCGGTCGAGCCAGCGCGCACCGAGCAGGAGCACGACGGCCAGGCCCAGGACGACAGTGATTGCCTGCCGGCGCGTGACCGGGAACGACGACACGTTGTCGATAGTGACAACGATCGTGTTACATGTCTGTGACTTCTCTGTGCCGGCTTAGCTAGACGACGAAGTTCACGAGCTTGCGCGGGACGACGACGGCCTGGCGGATCTCCTTGCCGTCCAGATGGGCCTGCACCTTCTCCGAGCCCTTGGCCAGCTCGACCAGCTCGTCGTCGGACAGTGTCGCAGCGGCCTCGATCCGGTCGCGCACGCGGCCGTTCACCTGAATGACCAGCTCGAACGTCTCGCGCTCGAGCAGCGCCGGGTCGGCCTCCGGCCAGGGCGCCTCCCACAGCCGCTCGTGCCCCAGCACGCCCCACAGCTCCTCGGCGACGTGCGGCGCGTAGGGCTGGATCAGGCAGACGGCCGTCTCGGCCGCGAACCGTGCGGCCGGATCGGACGGTGTCGCGCGGACAGCTCGTTGACGAGCTCCATGATCGCCGCGATGGCGGTGTTGTACGACTGGCGCCGGCTGATGTCGTCGGTCACCTTCGCGATCGTCTCGTGCGCCTTGCGCGCCAGCGGCGTGGCGGACAGCACCGTCCGTCGCGGCAGCCGTCGGCGACCTCGTGCACGAGCCGCCACAGGCGCCGCAGGAAACGTGCGATGCCCTCGACGCCCGGAAGGCGTCCACTCCATGTCCTGGTCGGCGGGGCCCAGGAAGAGGATGTAGAGGCGCACGGCGTCGGCGCCGTGCATGGCGCACGAGCTGGTCGGGGCCCTCGACGTTGCCCTTCGACTTCGACATCTTCGTGCCGCCCAGCTGCACCCAGCCCTGGTGGAAGACGCTGGCGAACGGCTCGCGGAAGCCGACGAGACCCATCTCGTTCATGACCTTCACGAAGAAGCGCGAGTACAGGAGGTGCCCGGTGGCGTGGTCGATGCCGCCGATGTACTGGTCGACGGGAGCCCAGTAGTCGACGATGCGCCGATCGAACGGCGTGGAGTCGTTGTGCGGATCGACGTAGCGCAGGAAGTACCACGCCGAGTCGACGAACGTGTCCATCGTGTCCGCCTCGCGCCGGCCGGGCTTCCCACAGCGCGGGCAGGGGACGTTCATCCACTCCTCGTTGGACGCGAGCGGCGGCACGCCCTTCGGACGGTAGTCCTCGACCTCGGGCAGCAGCAGCGGCAGCTCGTCGTCGGGCAATGGGACGAGACCGCAGTCGTCGCAGTAGACGATGGGGATCGGGGCACCCCAGTAGCGCTGCCGCGAGAAGCTCCAGTCACGGAGGCGGTACGAGACCGCCTGCTTCGCCTTGCCTTCCTTCTCCAGCGATTCGACGATCGCCTTCCCGCCCTCGTCGGCGGGCATCCCGTCGTAGTCGCCCGAGTTGACGAGGACGCCGTCCTCCGTCACGACCTCGACGATGGGCAGGTCGAACGCCTCGGCGAACTCGCGGTCGCGCTCGTCGTGCGCCGGCACCGCCATGATCGCGCCCGGTGCCGTACTCCATCAGCACGTAGTCGGCGACGTACACGGGCAGCCTGTTCGCCGTTGACGGGGTTCGTCGCGTGGAGCCCGGTGAAGACGCCCGTCTTCTCCTCCTCGGTCGCCCGCTCCTCGCCCCGCCGCGCAGCCGTCTGCTTCGCGTAGGCCTGCACGTCCTCCGAGTCGATGCGCTCGACCAGCGGATGCTCGGGCGCGAGGACGAAGAACGTCGCGCCGAACAGCGTGTCGGGGCGCGTGGTGAAGACGGGAACGTCGCGTGTCGAGCTCGTCGATCCGGAACAGGATCTCCGCGCCCTCCGAGCGGCCGATCCAGTTGCGTTGGATCGTCTTCGTCCGCTCCGGCCAGCCACCCGCACCCTCGGGCAGGTCGTACTCGAGCAGCTCGTCGGCGTACTCGGTGATGCGGAAGAACCACTGCTCGAGGTTGCGCGCCTCCACCTGCCCACCGCAGCGCCAGCACCGGCCGTCGACGACATGCTCGTTGGCGACCACCGTCTGGTCGTTCGGGCACCAGTTGACCGGAGCGGCCTTTCGGTACGCGAGGCCGCGCTCGAAGAACCGCAGGAAGAGCCACTGCGTCCAGTGGTAGAAGCCGACCTCGTGGGCAGAGACCTCGCGGTCCCAGTCGATCGCCCAGCCGAGCCGCTTCATCTGCTCGCGGATGACGACGATGTAGCGCTCGGTGATCTCCCGTGGATGGCCGCCTTCCTTGATGGCAGCGTTCTCGGCGGGCAGGCCGAACGAGTCGAAGCCCATCGGCCGCAGCACCCGCCAGCCGCTGCCGCCGGCGCAGGTGGGTCTGGACGTCGCCCATCGTGTAGTTGAGGACGTGCCCCATGTGGAGCGTCCCCGACGGGTACGGGAGCATCTCCAGCTGGTACCAGTGGCGCTCGTCGGCCTCCTCGCCCGGGGCGGGGTTCGGCGTGTGGAAGGCCCGCTCGTCCTCCCAGACGCGCTGCCACTTCGCCTCGATTGCCTGTGGGTCGTATCGCTCCGTCATCCGTCCGTCCCTGGATACAAAAAAGCCTCTCGGGTGAGAGGCCGTGGGAAGCCGACGCGGCGTCGCCGCGGTGCTCCCTGCTCTATGCGAGAAGGCCCTGCATCTCTAGGCACAGTGTAACGCCTGCTAGCGTCGAAGTCATGTCGGCGCTGCCGCTCTTTCCCGATTCGGCGGCGGTCGAGGGCGGCGAATTGCGGCTCGGGGGCGCTTCGGCGTCGTCGCTCGTGGAGGCGCACGGCACGCCGCTCGTCGTCTACTGCGAGCAGACGCTGCGGGCGCGGGCGCGTGCGTACAGGGAGGCTGCCGGCGACGCTGACGTCCTCTACAGCGTGAAGGCGTTTCCCAACGTCGCCGTCCTCCGCGTGTTCGCGGAGGAGGGGCTCGGCGCCGAAGCATCGACGCTCGGCGAGCTTGCGTTCGCCCGTCAGCGCCGGCATCGGCGGTGACGCGATCGTGCTGGACGGGAACAACAAGGCGGACGAGGAGCTCGCAGCGGCGGCGGAGTCCGGCTGTCTCCTCGTGCTCGACGCTCCCGACGACGCCGAGCGAGCCGCCGCAGCCGGCGTGCAGCCGAGTGCTCGTGCGCGTGACGCCGGGCATCGACGCCGACACGCACTGGGCGATCGCCACCGGCCACCGCGGCTCGAAGTTCGGGCTGACGCCGGAGCAGGCGTCGGCGACGCTCGCGCGTTGTGGCGAGCTCGGCCTGGACGCTGAGGGTCTCCACGTCCACATCGGCTCGCAATTGCTCGGAGTGGGTGCAGAGCGAATGGCGATCGACTGGCTCGCCGCCTTCGCCGCCGACTGCCGCACCGAGCTCGGGTGGACGCCGTCCGTCGTCGATCTCGGCGGCGGGCTCGGCATCCCGTACACGGATGAGGACCCGCAGTTGCCGGTGGAGACGTTCGTGCGCGCGCTGCTCGATCGCCTCGAGCACGCGTGGTCGCTCCACGAGCTGCCGCAGCCGCGCGTCGTCCTCGAGCCGGGCAGGTCGCTCGTGGGCCAGGCCGGCGTCACCCTGTACCGCGTCGGGGCGGTGAAGCAGGCCAGCGAGAACGTCACGTACGTCGCCGTCGACGGCGGCATGTCCGACAACCCGCGTCCGCAGCTCTACGGTGCGCGCCACACGGCGCTGCTCGCCAACCGCGCGGACGAGCCGCCGGCCGGCGCGTACTCGGTCTGCGGCAAGCACTGCGAGTCGGCCGACGTCATGATCGAGCGGGCGCTCCTGCCCGAGCCGCACCGCGGGGACATCCTCGCCGTCGCGGCAACCGGGCGCGTACACGCTGGGCATGAGCTCGAACTACAACGCCGTGCCGCGGCCCGCGGCCGTGCTCGTGACGAACGGGGACGCACGCGTCATTCGCCGCCGGGAGACGGTGGACGACATCCTGCGGCTGGAGGTCGAGTGAGCGAGCACGAAGCCCTTGTCTGGTCCGACTACATCTGACCGTTCTGCCGCGTCGGCCAGCCGACGGCCGACTGGCTCGAGCGCCGGTACGGCGCCTCGGTCACCTGGCTCCCCTTCGACCTCCACCCGGAGTATCCGGAGCAGGGCCTGCCGCGCGAGCATCTGCTCGCGCGCTACGGAGAGGCGGGCATCGAACGCGTGCGGCGCATGTTCGAGGCCAACGGCCTCGTCTACAACCCGCACCCCGACGTCGTCCCGAACACGATGAAGGCGCTGCGCGTCACCGAGCTCGCCCGCGACCGCGAGCTGCACCGACCGGTGCACGACCGGTTGATGGACGCCTACTGGGACGAAGCGAGGAACATCGGCGACCCGGAAGAGCTGCGGGCGCTCGCCGTCGAGGCGGGCCTCGATCCGGCCGACGTGGACGACGTCCTCGCCGGCGACGCGTACGCCGACCGCGTTCGTGCTTCCACCGCCGAGGCGCAGTCGATCGGCATCACGGGCATCCCAGCCTTCGCGCTCGACGGTCGCCTGCTCATCCTCGGAGCGCAGCCGCGCGAGGTGTTCGAGCAGGCGTTCGCGCAGCTCGCCGAGTGACCGATCCCCTCGCGCAGACGCGTCGCATGCAGACGCTCGTCAGCGAGCTGTGGCGGCTCGAGGGCCCGCATGTGGAGAATCACGTCGGCGACGTCGCCTGGCAGCGCTTCCAGCACGCGGGACGGGAGGACGAGTGGCGATTCCGGATCTGGGAGGAGAACGGCGAGCCGGTGGCCTGGGCGTGGATCCGACGTCCCGCCATGCTCGGACACGAGATCCATCCGCGGCATCGCGGCGGCGCGCTCCACGAGGAGCTGCTCGACTGGTTCGAGGCTGAGGCCGACGAGGACGAGCTGCGTGTGTCGTCGCTGACCACGGACCCGGAACGCCTCGCGTTCCTCCGCTGCACGCGGCTACGAGATCGAGCCCACCGCCCGCGCGTTCGCGTACCACCTCCGCGAGCTGGGCGAGATCCCTGACCCGGTAGTGCCGGACGGTTACCGGCTGCGCACCGTCGAGCCCGCCGACCTGGAGGCGCGGGTCGAGCTGCATCGAGATCGTCTGGGCGCCGTCACGGGTGACAGTGGAGAGCTACGTCAACGTGCAGGCCGCCTGGCCGTACCGGGCCGACCTCGACTGCGTCGTGGAGGCGCCGGACGGATCCCTCGTCGCGTACTGCCTCGCCTGGCTCGACGACGCGAACGGCGTCGGCGAGCTCGAGCCCGTGGGCACCCACCCCGACTACCGGCGCCGCGGTCTTGCGTCGGCCGTCTGCCTGTTCGCACTCCACAGGCTCAGAGACGAGGGTGCGACGCGGGCCATCGTCTACTCGATCGCGGGCTCGGAGGCGACAGCGCTGTACGAGACGATCGGCCTGCGTCAGCACACCCGCTCGCTCCAGCTCCTGAAGCGACGATAGCCGGACCGGCGCCGATGCAGGCGGCGCCGGTCACGATCACGCTGGCTACGAGCTTGAGGGCGACCTGCACGAGCCTCGTCCCGGAGATGCCCGCGAGCTCGGGGTCGCCTTTGCGGTACGCCTTGACGAAGAGCTGAAGATTCTGGAAGCCGGTCATCTTCTTCATGTCGGGCGTGGGAGGCAGTGAGTACTGCACCCAGCCTTCCACCGAGGTGGGCGAGTTGTCACCACCGTCCGCCACTCTCGGTGTCGTGCGGATGAAGACGATCGCGCCCCGCACGACGTAGCCGCGCGTGTCCTTCACCCGGATCTGAGCGAGGAACGACTGCGTCGTCGAGGTGAGCGGGTTCGGCGAGAACACGACCTTGTCCACGATCAGGCGCTGTCCTGCCGGAATGTTCTTGACGTCCACCGACTTCGAGCCGTCCGGCAGGGCGATGATGTCGCCGCTGTCGGCATCCTTGACGACGTCGGTGGCCGGTGAGTACGCGTCGCCCTGGCCGCGCGCATTGTTCGCGACGACCCGGGTACGGAGCGTCTTGTCGAAGTCGGCCTGCTTCACCGTGTACGACGCTTCCGTCGCGCCGTCGATCGAGTTGCAGGCATTCCCGGCCTTGTCGCAGCGCAGCCACCGGTACGAGTACGTGATCGGCGGGTCGCCGGTCCACGTACCGGTGGTCGTCTTCAGCGTCTCACCGACGAGGGCACTGCCAGAGATCACCGGCGGCAGACTCGAGGCAGGCTTGTCGTCCGGCAGCGCGACGACGGATGTCGGCGCCGACGTCGCGGTCGTTGAGTCACCGCTCGTCGTCGCCTTGACTCGATAGCGAATCCGCTTGCCGAGGTCGTCAGACCGGACGGTGTACGTCTGCGACGTCGCGCCGGAGATCTTCTTGCACGTCGCCGAAGAAGAGTCACCAGCAGGCTCCGCCTTGCATTGGAGCCACTGGTACGCGTACTTGATGTCCTTCGTCCCCGACCAGAGCCCGCGGTGACCGATGAGCTCTCCGCCGACGACCGCAGGACCGGAGATCGACGGCTCGGAGACGAGCTTTGGCGCCGTCATTTGCGCGTGCGGAGCCGTTGGCTGCCGCGATGGTCGCCAGTACCGCGCACAGCGCAGCAACCGACGTGTTCCGAGCCGTGCGGCCCGGTAGGAACTTCGTCATGGGGACCTCCTCTGGGGAGTGACGGGCGAGCTTCGATTCTTACAGAGGTCGCTCTCGCTAGCTGCGGGCGGTTCGCAGCGGGCCGAACATCGACCAGTGGCCCGCGCGCGGAGCCCTTGCCGCTGACCCAGCGCTGGAGCGCCATCTGCTCGATCGGGAAGCCGTCGGTCGGCGACGTCTTGACGGCGACTCCCGGGATCAGCAGCGGGTGCTTGGGCTGGTTCTGGGAGCGTGCGGCCTTCATCACCGACGCGCGGGTGAGGTTCCTGCCCGCACGCCTGAGCACGTCGACGAGCGAGATCGCCGACGCCATGCCGGCGTAGTAGTAGCCGTCCTTCGTGTTCGCGTTCGGGATGTACTTCTTGAGGATCCTGCGGCCGAGCGCGAGCCCCGGATCCCTGGCCCACTTGGGGTCGGTCGGGTCCTTGAACACGGCGATCGAGACCGCGCCCTTGTTGATGGCCTTGCCGCCTGCGAGGTCGCCCAGGCCCATGAGGTTGGCCGACGAGGCGACCGCGTTGACGATGACGAGCTTCGGCTTCCAGCCGAGCTTCGCCGCCTCGATGCTCGCCTGCACGGCGAACTTCCCGAAGGCGAAGATGAGGTACGCGTTCGCCTTCGACGCCTTGATCTGCGCGACCTGGGACGCGACGCTCGCGGCGGTCGGGTCGTAGCCGACGAGCGAGACGATCTGCTTCGCCTTCGCGCCGAGCCCCTTCTTCAGACCGGCCACCATGTCCTTGCCGTACGCGTCGTCCTGGTAGAGGACCCCGAGCTTCAGCGTGGGGAAGCTCTTCACGATGTAGCGGCCGTAGACCCGGCCCTCCAGCACGTAGCTCGGGATGAAGCCGATCGTCCAGGGGTACTTCTTGTAGTCGGCGCCCCACGTGTTGGCGCCGCTCGCCACGAAGACGTGCGGGATGCTCGACTGGTTGAGGAAGTCGCGAACGGCGAGGTTGTTGTTCGTGCCCAGCGTGTTGAAGATCGCGAAGACCTGATCCTGCTGCACGAGCTGGCGGACTACCTGAACCGTCCGCGCGGGGTCATAGCCGTCGTCGATGAACTTGTAGGTGATCTTCCGCCGGTTGACGCCGCCGGCGTCGTTGACGGACTTGAAGTACGCCTCGGCGCCGCGGGCGACGGCGGCTGCCGACGAGGCCTCTCCCGAGATCGGCGACGTGCCGCCGATGAGGATCGTCGAGTCCGTGAGGCCGGGGTCGGCGGTCGATCCCGCGAGAGAGGTGCCGGCGGCCACGAGCAGCGCGGCGAATGCGATCAGACCTGTCCTGCGCATCCTGGGCTCAGCGAGTGTACAGACGGTCTGCCAGCCCGGTAACGCCTCGCCGAAGCAGTCCGCCAGCGCCCTTCGGCAGCAGGATCATCACGCCGACGAGCACCGCGCCGAAGACGAAGTCGGCGATGCCGATGGCGCTCGGATCGAGCGTCATCGGCAGCACCCGGTCCGCCCACTCGACGATGTCCGTCCTCGAAACCGTCGCGACCTCGAACGTGGGGACGACGAGCCACTCGATGAGCAGTGCGCCGAAGACGATCCCCCACAGCGTCCCGAGCCCGGCCGCCACCGTGCCGACGACGAGGTAGATGGAGAGGCGCAGCGCGAACGTCTCCGGGCTGACGTAGCTGAGGTTGACGACGGCGAACAGGGCGCCCGCGACGCCCGCGTAGAAGGCGGACACGGAGAACGCGAGCGTCTTGTACGTCGGCAGGTGGATGCCGAACGAGACGGCCGCCACCTCGCTGTCGCGGACGGCGCGGAACGAGCGTCCCGTGCGGCCGCGCAGCAGCAGCCACGCAGCCGCCAGCAGCACGAGCGCGATCGTCCAGCTGAGGTAGTAGAACCAGTCGTTCGTCGTCAGGCCGAGCCAGGAGGGCGCCGACACGAGGTCGAACGACAGGCCGGTCGAGCCGCCCGTCAGGTCCGGGTACTTCTTGATCAGTGCCGGCGCGGCGAGCGCCAGCCCGAACGTCGCGAGCGCGAGATAGAGACCGCTTAGCCGCAGGGCCGGGATCGCGAGCAGCAGCCCGGCTGCTCCGGCGGCGATGCCCGCCAGCGGAATCGTCGTCCAGTACGGGAAGCCGGCCTTCGCGGCGAGGATCGCGGTCGTGTAGCCGCCCACCGCCATGAATGCGCCGTGGCCGAGCGAGATCTGGCCGGTGTAGCCGGTGAGGATGTTGAGGCCGCAGATGGCGATGAAGTAGATGCCGACGTAGGCGTACTGCGAGGCCTGGAAGTCGTCGACGACGAGCGGCAGCACCGCGACGGCGGCGACGAAAGCCACGACGGCCAGGGCGGTGGCGAAGGACGAACCACGGCGCGGGATCACGTCAGACCCTCGCCACCGCGGCGCGGCCGAAGAGGCCCTGCGGCCGGAAGTAGAGGACGCCCAGGATCACGAGCAAGCCGCCGACGAGTCTCATCTCGCCGCCGAAGAAGTCGACGTACGTGCCGAGCAGGTTGAGCACGACGCCGAGGACGAGGCCGCCGACGACGGCGCCGAGCGGACTGTCGAGCCCACCGAGCACGGCGGCCGCGAACGCGTACAGCAGGACGCCGCGCATCATGTTCGGGTCGAGGAAGATCGTCGGCGCGGCCATCATCCCCGAGAGCGCGCCGAGCATGGCGGCGATGCCCCAGCCGAGCGCGAGCATCCAGCTGACGCGCACTCCGAGCAGGCGGCTCGCCTGGCGGTCGCCGGCGGCAGCGCGCATGCCGAGGCCGGGCTTCGTGAAGCGGAAGAAGAGCCCAGAGCAGGGCCACGGCACCGAACGTGACGGCGATGAAGCCGACGTCCTGGATCGAGAAGACGACGCCGCCGACGTCGATCGTGCGCGTCGAGAACGCGCTAGGGAAGCGCTTCGTGTCGGCACCCCAGATCCAGGCGGCGAGCCCGAACAGCGCGATGCCGAGACCGAGCGTGACCATGACGATGGTCAGCACCGGGGCTCCCTCCACGGGACGGATGACGAGCCGCTCCAGCGCGACGCCGCCGGCGAACGAGATGACGAGCGTCAGCACGAAGCCGATCCAGAGGTGGTACTCGGGCCCGTTCGGGTCGGCGATCAGCCACCAGGCGATGAACGTCGAGAACATCGCCATCTCGCCCTGGGCGAAGTTGATGACGCCGGTGGAGCGGTAGATGATGACGATGGCCAGGGCGAGGCTGGCGTAGATCGAGCCCGTGGCCAGCCCGCTCACGACCTGCTGCGCGAAGTCCGTCCACGTGAAGGCGAAGAGCTCCATCAGTAGCCCAGGTACGCCTTTCGCACGGACTCGTTCTCGGCCAGCTCTTCACTCGGGCCGCTGGACGACGACCCGCCCCACCTCGAGCACGCAGGCCTCGCGGCAGGCGCGCAGCGCGACGGCGGCGTCCTGCTCGACGACGAGCACGGTCAGCCCCTCCTCGCGGTTGAGCCGCTCGAGGGCATCGAAGATCTCGCGGACGATCAGCGGCGCCAGGCCGAGCGAGGGCTCGTCCAGCATCAGCAGCCGCGGCCGCTGGAGCAGGGCGCGCGCCGAGGGCGAGCATCTGCTGCTCGCCGCCGGAGAGCGTGCCGGCGGACTGCGAAAGGCGCTCGCCGAGGCGCGGGAACTGCTGGATCACCTTCGCGGTGTCGGCCTTGACTGCCGCCCGGTCGCGGCGCGTGTACGCGCCCAGGCGCAGGTTGTCCGAGACGGTGAGGTCGCCGATGATGCCGCGGCCCTGCGGCACGTGGGCGACACCGAGCCGGGCCACTGCCTCGGGGGACTTGCGTGCGATCGAGCGTCCGGCGAACGAGACGTGTCCCGTCTTGCGCACCAGGCCGGAGATGGCGCGGAGCGTCGTCGTCTTGCCCGCGCCGTTGGCGCCCAGCAACGCCAGGCTGGAGCCTTCGTCGAGCTGCAGCGTCACGCCGTGCAGCGCCCTCGTGTGCCCGTAGCGGGCGTGGACGTCCTCGAGCTCGAGCAGCGGCGTCACACGTCGCCTTCGTCGCCGTTGCGAACGCCGAGGTAGGCCTCGATGACGGCGGGGTCCGCCTGCACATCGGCCGGCGTCCCGCTCGCGATCAGCTTGCCGAAGTCGAGCACGTGCACGCGGTCGCAGATGCCCATCACGAACCGCATGTGGTGCTCGACGACGAGCACCGTCAGCGCGAAGTCGCGCTGCAGGTTACGGACGAAGTCGCCGAGCGCGTCGACCCCCTCCCGCGAGAGGCCTCCAGCAGGTTCGTCCAAGAGCAACAGCTTCGGATCCGACGTCAGTGCGCGGGCTGCCTCGACACGCTTCTGGATCCCGTACGGCAGCGAGCCCGCCTCCCGATCGGCGACGTCCCCGAGGTCAAGGTAGTCGAGCAGCGAGAGCGCGCGAGCCTCATCATCCGCCGCCGGCCGTTTGTGGATGTGCGAGCCGACGAGCACGTTCTCGAGCACGGTCATCGACGGGAATAGCGCGAGGTTCTGGAATGTGCGGGCGATGCCGCGGCCGATCACCTTGTGCGCAGGTGTGGCGAGCAGGCTCTCGCCCTCGAACTGGATGTCGCCGCCGTCCGGCGAGTAGAGCCGCGTGACGAGATTGAAGACGGTCGTCTTGCCGGCGCCGTTGGGGCCTATGAGCCCAACGATCTCGCCCTGTGGCACGTCGAACGAGACATCGTCGACGGCGACGATGCCGCCGAAGCGACGGCTGAGGTTGCGCGCCTCGAGCAGCGCCACAAAGCGACTCTAAATCGTCGGCCCTCGTATGATCGAGCGACCGATCGAGGGGAGGCTGCGATGAGCCACACGAACACGATGCACCAGTTCTACGAGCGGGTGAACGCGGGAGATATCGACGGGTTCTCCGCGTTGCTCGCCGATGACATGATCGAACACGAGAAGATCGAGGGTCTGCCGCAGACGAAGGAGGGCGTGATCCAGTTCTTCACGATGCTGCTCGCTGCGTTCCCGGACGTGCGCATGGATGCGGAAGACGTCATCGAGAGCGACGAGACGGCGTGGGCGCGGGTCCGCATCACCGGCACGAACGAGGGCGAGTTCATGGGCATGCCGGCGACCGGGAAGCCTGTGGACTTCCAGGCGGTCGACATTGTGCGCTTCAACGACGAAGGAGTGGCTGCCGAGCACTGGGGCGTCACCGACTCGATGACGATGATGCAACAGCTCGGAGTCGTGCCGGAGGGGCCGCCGGGCTAGACCGTCAACGCAGCTGGATCCGTGACGGGCGCCTGGCAGGCGAAGCGCTCGCAGACGTAGACGGTGGGCTGGCCGTCCACGAGGTCCTTGCCCTGGAGCAGCGGCACTTCCTCCGATGGGCCGAAGGCGACGACGGCGTTCGGCTGGTAGCCGGCGAGCGCGGCCCTTGCCACCTCGTCGTCCGGCGAGCCGACGATCGCGATCTCGCGGGGTGGTGAGAAATGGAGGTCGAGCGCGCAGAGCGCCCACCCGAAGGCCGACGGCGCCCGCGTCAGGAGGTCGCGGACGAGGCGCAGCACGGAGACGGCATGCCGCTCCAGCTCGTCGTCGCCGTAGATCCGTGCCAGGCGCAGCAGTACGAACGCCAGCATCGAGTTGCCGGACGGCGTCGGGTTGTCGTCGAGGTCTTTCGTCCGCACGACGAGCGCCTCGCCGTCGGCGGGCGTGAGGAAGAAGCCGCCGCGCTCGGAGTCGGCGAAGAGCTCGACGGCGAGCAGCGCCAGGCGGCGCGACTCCTCCAGCCAGCGCAGCTCCCCGGTCGCCACGTGCAGCTCGTAGAGCCCGTGGGCGACGTTCGCGTAGTCGTCGAGGTAGCCGGTGCCCGTCGCCTTGCCGTCGCGGTAGCTGCGCCGCAGGCGACCGCCGTCCGAGAGCGGGCCGAGCAGGAACTCCGCCAGGCCGCGGGCGGTGTCGCGCCAGTCGTCGCGCTCCAGGCGCCTCGCGGCCTCCGCCAGCGCGGCGAGGGCGAGGCCGTTCCAGGACGCGATCGCCTTGTCGTCGAGCCCCGGCTGCGGCCGCTCGGCACGGATCTCCAGCAGTTGCCGGCGCAGGTCAGGGTCGAGCTCGCCGCGGACGATCGAGCGCCCGTGCTCGAACGGCTGGAGCAGCTCGGGTGGCACGGGGTCGTCAGCCGTCCACGTGTACGTCAACCCCTCGACGCCGTCGGTGTCCGCGTCCTGCGAGGAGGCGAACGCCCCCTCGGGCAACAGCAGGTCGCGGAGCATGTACTCGACGGTCTCCTCGACCACCTCGCGATACCGCTCGCGGCCGGTGACGAGCCAGCCGTGGAGATACGCCGGGGACTAGCAGCGCGTTGTCGTAGAGCATCTTCTCGAAGTGCGGCACGAGCCAGCGCTCGTCGACGGAGTAGCGGTGGAAGCCGCCGCCGACGAGGTCGTACATGCCGCCGGCGGCCATGCCGTCCAGCGTCCGCTCGACCAGCTCCGTCTCCCCTCGCCGCAGCAGCAGCTCGAGCACCGAGTGCGGCGGGAACTTCGGCGCGCGTCCGAACCCGCCCCACTCCGGGTCGAACGATGCACGCAACCCTCGTATCGCCTCGCCGAGCAGCGACTCGGTCAGCGGCTCCGACGACGGCGGGCGACGGCCGGCCTGCTCGATCGCGCCGACCAGCTGGGTCGCCGAGCGGCCCACCTCCCCGCGGCGCTCACGGTACGCGCTCGAGACGCCCTCCAGCACCTCGCGGAAGCTCGGCAGCCCGTGGCGCGGCTCCGGCGGGAAGTACGTGCCGCCGTAGAAGGGCTCCCCTTCCGGCGTGAGGAAGACGGTCAACGGCCAGCCGCCGTGCCCGGTCAGCGTCACGACCGCGTCCATGTAGACCGCGTCGAGGTCGGGGCGTTCCTCGCGGTCGACCTTGACGTTGACGAAGAGCTCGTTCTGGAGACGCGCCGTCTCCTCGTCCTCGAACGACTCGTGCGCCATCACGTGGCACCAGTGGCACGCGGCGTAGCCGATGGAGAGGAGGATCGGGCGGTCCTCGTCGCGCGCGCGGGCGAGCGCCTCCTCCCCCCACGGGTACCAGTCGACCGGGTTGTCGGCGTGCTGGAGGAGATACGGACTGGTCGCGTCAGCCAGCCGATTCACGTTGCGCCTTCCTTCGCCGCTGGAGCCAGCGAACGAGCTCGACACAACCCGCGACGGAGAATGCGATCGCGAGCGCGACGATCAGGCCCTTCCACGGCGCGTCCTCGAACTGCTTGCCGCCGACGTAGCCGAGGAGCGCGGCGTACGAGGCCCAGATGGTGACGGCGATCGCGTCGTAGGTCGCGAAGCGCCGCCAGCGCATCTCCAGCGCACCTGCCGAAAGCGTGACGACCGTGCGGCCGCCAGGGATGAAGCGGGCGATGATGATGATCTCGCCGCCGCGCTCCTCGAGCTGGCGTTCGGCCCACCGTAAGCGTCCCTTCGCCTTCTCGGACGAGAAGAAACGCCGCTCGATGCGTTCGCCGTAGCGGTGCCCGATGAAGTACGCGGTGTTGTCGCCGCAGAACGCGCCGAGCGCGGCGAAGACGATGATCCACCCGAGCTCCATGTCGCCGGCGGACGCGAGCACGCCTGCCGTGATCACCAACGTCTCGCTGGGGACGAGCGGGATGATCGCGTCGAGGTACGCGACCGCGAACAGCAGCGGATACGTCCACCAGGCGCCGGAGACGAGGTCGATCAGCCAGTCGAACATCGGTAGGAAAGACTATGCAGGTGACGTTTCTCCCCCTCGAGGGCGTGCGCGTGGTCGACGTGACGACGTCGCTCGCCGGGCCCGTACTGCACGGAGGTGCTGGCGGCGCTCGGCGCCGACGTGGTCAAGGTCGAGCCACCGGCGGCCGGCGACGAGGCACGGTCGTGGGGCCCGCCCTTCTGGAACGGCGAGAGCACGATGTTCCTGGCCATGAACGCGGGCAAGCGCTCGGTCGCGCTCGACCTGCGCCGCGGCCTCGACGTCCTGCTGCGGCTCGCCGACGGCGCCGACGTCTTCGTCCAGAGCCTGCGGCCGGGCCTCGCCGAGGCACGCGGCTTCGGACGCGGACACCGTTCGCGCGCGCAATCCGCGGCTCGTGTACGCCACGATCGGCGCGTTCGGACGCGAGGGCCCGTGGAGCACGCGGCCGGGCTACGACCCGCTCGCGCAGGCCGCCGGCGGCATCCTCAGCGTGACGGGCGAAGAGGGCCGGCTCGGGCGTGCGCGTCGGCGTCTCGATGATCGACCAGGGCACCGGCGTCTGGGCGGCGCTCGGCATCCTCGCGGCGCTGCACGAGCGGGAGCAGACGGGCGAGGGTCGGGCGCATCGACGTCTCGCTGTACGAGACGGCACTCGCGCTGCTCTCGCTACCAGCTCACCGGCTACCTCGGGTAGCGGCGCGGTCCCGGGCCGGCACGGCACCGGCTTCCCCTCGATCGCGCCGTACCGCGTCTACGCCACGGCCGACGGCGAGGTGATGATCGCGGCCGGCAACGACGGCCTGTTCGCGGCGCTCGCGGGCGCGCTCGGCATCCCGGAGCTGCCGACGGATCCAGCGGTTCACGACGAATCCCGATCGCGTCGCTCACCGCGAGGAGCTCGACGAGCTCGTCGGCGGCGCGACGTCGCGTGCTGACGACGGCGGCGCCTGCTCGATCGGCTCGAGGCGGCCGGCGTGCCCGCGGCGCCGGTGCAGGACGTCGCACAGGTCGCCGAGCATCCGCAGACGAAGGCGCTCGGCATGCTCCAGTCCCTTCCCCACCCCGGCGTCCCGGAGCTGGTGACGGTCGCCGTGCCCGTTCTCCGCCGACGGCGAGCGGGTGCACCACCGGTCGCCGCCGCCCGGCGCTCGGCGCACACACGGCGGAGGTGCTCGCGGAGGCCGGCTTCACCGACGAGGAAATCGCCGATCTCGCCCGCGACGGAGTGGTTAGGCTCCCGGCATGAGCGTCACGCTGCTCGTCGGTACGCGGAAGGGCCTCTTCCAGCTCCAGTCCGACGACCGGCGCTCGTGGAAGCTCGAAGGGCCGACGCTCGAGGGCTGGGACGTCCTGCACGCGATCGTCGACCACCGCGACGGCACGCTCTACACGGCGGCGAACACGTACCCCTACGGCGGCACCGTGCAGCGCTCGCCGACATGGGCAAGACGTGGGAGCGCGCCGAGGAGATCGGGCTGCCCGAGGAATCCGGGCTCAAGCTCGAGAAGACGTGGCACGTTCGGCCGGGGCACGAGCCGGGCGAGGTCTGGCTCGGCGCGGCGCCGGGCGCGCTGCTTCGCTCCACGGACGGCGGCGAGACGTTCGACTCGGTCGCGAGTCTGACCCAGCACGAGACGCGTGACCGCTGGGAGCCTGGCGCGGGCGGCATGTGCTGCCACTCGATCCAGCTCGACGCGGAGGACCCCAACCGCATGTACGTCGCGATCTCCGCCGCGGGCGCGTTCCGCACGGACGACGGCGCCGAGTCCTGGACGCCGATCAACAAGAACGTCGCCGCGGACTTCCACCCGGAGAAGTACCCCGAAGTCGGCCAGTGCGTCCACAAGCTGCTCGCGCACCCGGCCAAGACCGAGCGGCTCTGGCAGCAGAACCACTGCGGCGTCTACCGCTCGGACGACCGCGGCGAGAACTGGGAGCGGCTCGACGGCAACGGCCTGCCCAGCGGCTTCGGCTTCCCGATCATGCTCCACCCGCGCGACCCCGACACGGCCTGGGTGATCCCCGAGGAAGCCGACCTCAACCGCGTCACTGCCGACGGACGCCTCGGCGTCTATCGCACCAGGGACGCCGGCGCAGTCGTGGGAGCTGACGGCCAACGGTCTTCCCGATCAGGCCTGGACCGGCGTGCTGCGCGAGGCGTCGTCGTTCGACTGGGCGGACCCGGTCGGTCTCTACTTCGGCACGCAGGGCGGCTCGGTGTGGGTCTCGCCCAACGAGGGCGACGAGTGGCTCGAGGCCGCGTCCGACCTGCCGCCGATCCTCTCCGTGGAGGCGCCATTGGGAGGAGTGACCGTGCTCCTGCCCTCGATCCTCGCGGCCGAGGCGGGCGGGCAGGGTCGGTTCGAGCTGGAGGCGGAGAAGGTGGGCGACGCGCTGCGCGCGCTGCCCGTCGCGAACATGCTCTTCGACGAGCGCGGCGAGCTGCGCCGGCTCGTCAACGTCTACGTCGACGGCGTCGACATCCGCGGCGGTGACGGTGTCGACTCGCCGCTCGCGGGCGGCGAAGAGCTGCGCGTCGTTCAGGCCGTCGCCGGCGGCTGAGCCGTCAGCGCGGCCAGCGCGGTCCGAGTTGGCGCGCTCTGGCGAGGTTGCCCTTCCGTTCGTACGGATGATCGCCTCTGGAGCACGGCAGTCGCCTCCTCCGACGTCCCGCCCGGTGCAGCACCTCGCCGAGATCCGCGAACGCCTACGCCTGCGCATTGCGGTAAAGTCGGAGCTCGCTGCGAGAGTCCACTGCCTCTCGGGCCCGCTCTTCGGCCGTCGGAGCGTCCCCTCGAGCTGCGGCCAGCTTCGCTCTGATGGAGCGATCCGATCTGTGCATCCATGTCCTCGTCCATGACCTTGCTCGACCCGAGCTCGACCGACGGCTCGGCCTCCTCGATCCGCCCCTGATCGTACAGCGCGTCGCCAGCAGCGGCACCATGCTGCAGAGGTGACCCCAATCGCCAATCTGCTCGAGGGCTTTGCAGATCTTGGCGCGCGTGGCGCTCGGCCTCGCGCCCAGTCGCCGGCAAGCAGCTCGACCTCGGCGCGGTCGTAGCCATCGTCTTGAGGCCGACCTCTTCCTCCAGCGTCATTGCCTGGCGGAGCAGTGCACGCGCTGCCTCGAAGTCACCTTGCATGGCGGAGACTTCGGCACGAGTCGCAAGGCCCCCCATTTCGAGCCTCCTACTTCCAGGCACGCGCCGCATTACCTCAGCGGCGAGTTTCACCATTGCCTCGGCGGGCATCGAGCCGCTACGTGCTGCAGTGAGAACGCTCCGCAGGATCTCCGCTTCCAAGGTTCGATCACCGGACTCGCGCGCATGGTCGGCAGCCCGCTCGAGCTCCGCGATCGCGCCCTCTGCATCGCCTCGCCAGAACCGCATCTGACCGGCGAGATAGAGCGCGTTGGCAAGGCCCCCCAAATCGCCGGTGGACTCGAAGACGCGGGTCGCTCCTCGAGCACAGGTCTCATGGCCTCATGGCTGCGCCTGCGGGTCCATGTGGAGCCAGAGGTAGAGGTCGGCGACCGATGCGTCCGCCGCAATCGCCAACTCGCCTCGGGCGTTGCCCTGCTCCATGGCCTCGAGGAACAGGGCTTTCGCCCGCTCCCACTCACCCAGGTCTGTCAACGCTCGTCCGAACATGGGCAGCATGGGCACGCGATCCGGGTCGTCGTCGGGAAGGAGACTCCCTGCGCGGCCGAAGAAGTCGACTACAGCGGACAGATCGCCGCGATCGTAGGCGCGCCTGCCCGACGCACCGAGTTGACGGCCGGCCCGTAAGGCGAGCTCCCGGCTGCGCTCGGTCTCGGGCCCAACCTCGGCGAGACAGGCGTGCGCCTGCTCGAGGTGATAGCCGACGATCTCCTCGAACTCCTCGTCACGACCGTCGAGCCAGCCGGCGAAGCGCTCGTGAAGGTCGGCGCGCTGGCTCTTCGGGATGCGTTCGTACGCCGCGTCGCGAATGAGGATGTGGCGGAAGCGGAAGGTGTCGTCGATCGCCTCGTGCGGGACGGATCAGCTCCTTACGGACGAGCGCTGCAAGCCGTGCCCCCGCGGGGACGGCGACCATCGGGTGCGAGCTCGCCGAGCGCCTCCCACTCGAAGTCGAGCCCGATGATCGAGACGCCGCTCGACGATCTCCCGCTCCTCGTCGGGGAGCGCATCGAGTCGAGCGGCAAGCAGTGCCTGGATCGTCGCCGGCACCTCGTCGGGTGGCGCGCCGTCGGCGAGCATCGCGAGCAACTGCTCGACGAACAGGGGATTGCCTTCGGCGACGTCGCGGATTCGCGTCCGCGTCTGCGTCGTCGAGCGTTGCGCTCCCGAGCAGGCTCTCGATCAGCTCGTCGGACTCGTCACCGGTCAGCGGCTCGAGCGTGATCGTGTCGCCGCCCCAGGCGGTGCGGGAGTCGAGGAGATCCGGGCGGGCGAGACAGAGGAGCAAGAGCTGGCGCGTCCCGCGTCCAGTCGGCGACGTGCTCGATCAGGTCGAGCAGCGGAGGCTCCGCCCAGTGGATGTCCTCGAAGACGAGAGCCAGCGGACGGGCACGCGCCTGCGTCTCGAGCCACTTACGCACGGTCCACGCGACGTCCTCTGGTGCGCCTGCCGTCGAGGCTTCGCCCCACGCCTCTTCCGCCTGGGCTTGCTGAAAGATCTCGGCCAGAGGCCAGTACGTGATGCCCTCGCCGTACGGAAGGCATCTACCGACGAGCACGCTCGCCTCATCCTCGAGCGACGTGGCAACCTCCCGGGCCAGCCGAGTCTTGCCGATGCCCGGTGGCCCGAGCGCCGTGACGAGACGGCAGGTTCGGTCGGCGAGCGCCCCGTCGAAGGCCGTCCGGACGCGAGCGAGCTCGTCGCGCCTGCCCACGAGCGGCGAGTCGAGCCTACGCTCGAAGGCCGGTGCGCCCTCGACGACGCGGAGCAGGCGATGGGCAGTGACGGCGTCCGCTTTGCCCTTCAGCACGAGTGGCTCGACCGCTTCCACCTCGACTGCGTCGCGGGCCAGGCGCAACGTCGCTTCGCCGAGCAGGATCTCGTCCGGCTCGGCCGCCTGCTCGAGCCGCGCTGCGACGTTGACGGCGTCACCCGTGACGAGCGCGTCGCCGCCGCCGGCGACGACTTCGCCGGTGTTGACGCCGATCCGCGCTTGGAATCCGAGCAACGAAACGGCGTCGCGGAGCTCGACAGCAGCGCGGAGCGCGCGGAGCGCATCGTCCTCGTGGAGCGTCGGGATCCCGAAGACCGCCATCACGGCGTCGCCGATGAACTTCTCCACCGTGCCGCCATGGCGCTCCAGAGCCGCCCGAGCGTCGTCGAAGTAGCGCGACTGAATGGCTCGGAGCGCCTCCGGGTCGAGCTCGTCGCCGGTGCTCGTGTAGCCGGCGACGTCGCAGAACACGACCGTTACGACCTTGCGTACATCACGCACGGGCCGAAGCGTAGTGCGTGCTAGCCGATCTCGACCATGCGTTGGATGGCGAGACGCGCCTTCGCCGCGATCTCCGGCTCCACCTCGACCTCGAACTTCCAGTCGCGCAGCGAGTCGCGCAGCTTCTCGAGCGTGATCATCTTCATGTACTTGCAGATCGCGTCCTCGGAGACAGCCTCGAACGTCTTGCCGGGCACGTCCTTCTTCAGCCGGTGGATGATGCCGGTCTCCGTGGCGATGAGGAAGCGCTCCTTCGGCGACTGCTTCGCGAACTTGATCATGCTCTCGGTGCCGAGGATGTGCGTGTTCTCGTTGCCGAAGGCCATGCACTGGCTCGCGCAGCCGCACTCGGGGTGCACGAGGAATTCGGCGTCGGGCGCCTCCGCCTGCCAGCGCTCGATGTCGGCCGGGCGGATGCCGGCGTGGACGTGGCACTCGCCCATCCAGATGTTGAGCTTGCGGCCCGTGACCTTCTCCAGCCAGACGCCGAGGTAGAGGTCGGGCAGGAAGAGGATCTCCTGGTCTTCGGGAACGGCGTCGATGATCGCCTTCGCGTTCCCCGACGTGCAGCAATAGTCGGACTCGGACTTCACATCGGCGGTCGTGTTCACGTAGGAGACGACGGTGGCGCCCGGGTGCTCGGCCTTCCACGCGCGCAGCTGGTCGCCTGTGATCGACGCGGCCAGCGAGCAGCCGGCGTCGAGGTCCGGGATGAGCACGGTCTTGTCGGGCGAGAGGATCTTCGCCGTCTCGGCCATGAAGTGGACGCCGCAGAAGACGATGGCCGACGCGTCGGTGTCCGCCGCCTCGCGCGACAGGCCTAGCGAGTCGCCGACGTAGTCGGCCACGTCCTGCACCTCGGGCACCTGGTAGTTGTGGGCGAGGATGACGGCGTCGCGCTCGCGCGCCAGCGCCTTCACCTCGTCCTGCATGCGGCCGATCGTTTGCGTGGTCACGGGAGCACCTCCAGAGAGACGTCGAGCGAGCGAGCGGAATGGGTGAGCGCGCCGACGGAGATGAAGTCGACTCCGGTTTCGGCGATTGCGCGAACGGTGTCGAGATTCACGCCGCCGGAGGCTTCGAGCTTCGCGCGGCCGGCAACGAGGGCCACGGCCTCGCGCAGCTCGTCGGTCGGCATGTTGTCGAGCAGGATCGCGTCAGCGCCGGCCGAGACGGCCTCGCGCACCTGCTCCAGCGTCTCCGCCTCCACCTCGACGGGCAGATCGGTCGCGGCGCGCAGGCGGGCGACGGCGGGTGCGATGCCGCCGGTCAGGCGCAGGTGGTTGTCCTTCACGAGCACCCCGTCGTCGAGGCCGAAGCGGTGGTTCGTCGCACCGCCGGTCGCGACGGCGTGCTTCTCGAGGGCGCGCAGCCCGGGTGTCGTCTTGCGCGTGTCGAGGATGGTGGCGCCGGTGCCCTCGATCGCGTCGACGTAGCGGCGCGTGAGCGTGGCGATCCCGGAGAGCCGGCCGATGAGATTGAGCGCCAGCCGCTCGCCCGTGAGCACGCCGCGCGCGGGCCCTTCCAGCTCGGCGATCGTGCCCCGGTCGACCGAGGCTCCTTCCGCGACCAGCGGGTCGAAGCCGACGCCGAGCTCGGCGAACACCGCCGTCGCAGCCTCGAGGCCGCAGACGACGCCGGACTCCTTGACGAGCACGACGGCCTTGCAGGTCGCGTCCTCGTCGATCAGCGCGAGTGTCGTCACGTCTCCGCTGCCTACGTCCTCAGCCAGCCACGCGCGCGTGTCGGGGAGCGTCAATGCCATTGCTCGAACGTCACCTGCTCGTCCGGGCCGACGATGCTGTGTGCAGCGAACCGCTCCTCTTCGAACGGAAAGTCGGCGCGAAAGTGGCCGCCACGGCTCTCCTCGCGGGCGAGCGCGCTGCGCGCGATCAGCCGGGCCAGGAGATGCGGGGACTCGGTGAGGCGGCGGAGCCCGGCGGCATCGCGCACGAGGCCGGCGTCCTCCCACATCGCCGCGCGGAGCTCCGGCGTCACGGCCGAAACGGCTGTCTCGAAGTGCGGGGGACAGTCGCAGTGACTGTCCCCTGGGTCGTACGGACAGGGTCGGAAAGGGCGGCGAGCGCGGCGCGGCGGCCGAAGACGAGGCATTCGAGCAGGGAATTCGACGCCAGACGGTTCGCGCCATGGACGCCGGTGCAGGCGCACTCGCCGGCCGCGTACAGGCCCGCCACGTCGGTGCGGCCATGGAGATCGGTGACGATGCCGCCCATCGTGTAGTGAGCCGCCGGCGATACGGGGATCGGCTCCAGCGATGGGTCAAAGCCCTCGCGGACGAGCGCGTCCATAAGCCCCGGGAAGCGCCCGCGATCGATGCGCCGCAGATCGAGCAGGGCCGTGCCCCGCTCGCCGACGGCGCGCGCAACCACGTCACGCGGAGCGAGCTCGTCGGTGAACCGGCGACCCTCGGCGTCGACGAGCACGGCGCCTTCCCCGCGCAGCGCTTCGCTGAGCAGGAGCCCATTCTCGGCCAGCACCGTCGGATGGAACTGCATGAACTCGAGGTCGGCCACCCGCGCTCCAGCTCGGAAAGCCATGGCCATTCCGTCGCCGGTGGCACCGGGCGGGTTGGTCGTCCGCTCCCAGAGCGACGCCGCGCCACCGGTGGCGACCAGCGTCGCCTTGGCCTCGATGGTGCGGCGCTCCGTGACTACGCCGGCGCAACGACCTCCCACGGCCGATATCGCGCGCACCGATTCTCCTTCGGAGATGCGAATGCGTGGATGAGCGAGCACGCGGTCGACGAGCACGCGAAGGATCTCCTTGCCGGTGGCGGCACCTGCGACGTGGAGCACGCGGCGACGCGAGTGCCCGCCTTCGAGCCCTGGCTCGGGATCGAACGGCACGCCCAGCTCGGCAAGATCGGCAACCCTGGCCGGCGCCTCCCCGACGAGCTCGCGGACGGCGCTCTCGCGACATAGCCCGCGCCCGGCCCGCAACGTGTCCTCCGCGTGCAGTTCCGTGCTGTCGTCGGGAGCCGTGGCCGCGGCCACGCCACCCTGGGCGAGATAGCTGGCGGAAGAGCGGAGCGGCCCCTTGGACAGCAACAGCACGTCCGCCTCGTCGCCGACGCACAGCGCGGCGTAGAGGCCCGCGATGCCACCGCCGATGACGGCGAGATCGCAGCGGGTAGTTGGCTGGACAGACACTGTGCTAGTTTTAGCCTCTGAGGCGATAACCTGTGAACGAGTCTAGCAAAGTCACCCCGGCACAGACAGCGCTCGCCGTCGTCCTGCAGGTTCGCTCGGGAGTCCTACAGGCGCTCGTGTGGCAGCGCGCCATGGACCCGTTCGTCGGCGCCTGGTCCCACCCGGGCGGCTATCTCGAGCCGGGAGAGACGCTCGAGGAGTCGATCCGCCGCCACCTGGCGGTGAAGGTGGACGTCCGGGAGCTATCCCACCTCGAGCAACTCGTGACGCTCAGCGACCCCGCCCGCAACCCGCGGGAGTGGGAGCTCGCGACTGCCTACCTCGGGCTCGTTCCGTCGGACCTCGATCCTGCCGTGCCGGCCGACACCGAGTGGCACTCCGTCGGCGCTCTCCCGCAGATGGCCTTCGACCACGAAGCGATCGCGCTCGCCGGCCGCGACCGCCTGCGAGCGAAGCTCTCGTACACCAACCTCGGCTTCGCGCTCGCTCCGGCGACGTTCACGATCTCGGAACTGCGCGACCTCTACGCCGCCGCGCTCGGGCACGACGTCTCCCCCACGAACCTCAAGCGCGTGCTGCTGCGGCGGGGCGTTCTCGAGCGGACCGGCACGCAGCGCTCGCCAGGGCCGACAGGCGGACGCCCGGCCGAGCTCTATCGCTTCCGTACGCCCCGCCTCGAGATCACGGATCAGTTCGCAGTGCTCAGGCCGCCGCCGGTAACGTGACGCGTCGCGACTGTGACCATCCGGAAGGAGCCCCAGTGAAACGAGTCCTCATCGTTGCAACCCTCGTGACGGCGCTCGGCGGCACCGCCGTTGCGTACGCCGCCACGACTCTGGTCAATCCCGCCAGCAAGACGAAGCTCGCCTACGCGAAGAAGACGCTGACGGCGCCGAGGGGAAAGGTCACCCTGACGATGCCGAACCTGGCCGTCCTTCCGCACAACATCGCGCTGCGCAAGGGTGTCGGCGCGAAGGGAGCCACGATCGTCAAGGGTCAGACCGTGTCCAAGGGCAAGACGTCGAAGATCACGGCGACGCTCAAGGCCGGCAAGTACCGCTTCTTCTGCACCGTTCCCGGCCACGAGGCGGGCGGTATGTGGGGGATCCTCACGGTCAAGTGATCGGCGCTGCGGGGGCCGTAGCGGCGCTGGCCGCGCTCGTGGTCGTCGCTACGGCCCCCACGCCCACCGTCGATCGCGTGGACGAGCAGGCAGCCTGGTCGCGGCTCGTGCGCCAGGTGCAGCTCGGTCCTCGGCCGGCGGGGTCGCCGGCTTCGAAGAAGCTCGCCGGGCAGCTGCGGAAGGAACTGCCCCGTGGGTCGTTCCAGACCGTGCCCGGCGGGCTGCGCAATGTCGTCGGCTTCGTGCCCGGCCGCGATCCCTCGCGGACGGTGGTCGTCGGTGCCCACTACGACACGAAGGATCTGCCCGGCTTCGTCGGTGCCAACGACGGCGCCGGCGGCACCGCGCTCGTTGTCGAGCTCGCGCGAACGGTCGAGCCTCGGGAGCTTCGCCCGTCGGTCGTGTTCATCCTCTTCGACGGCGAGGAGTCGCCGACGGACGCGGCCGGAAGCTTCCTGGAGACCGGTCTGAGGGGGAGCAAGGTCGCGGCGGCGCGCTACAAGAACGCCGAGGCGATGATCCTGCTCGACTTTGTCGCCGACCGCGATCTCTCGCTGCCGCGCGAAGGTTTCTCGAATCGCGCGCTCTGGCAGCGACTCCGCGCGTCCGCGCGGCGGGTGGGCACGGCAGCAGCCTTCCCGTCGCAGACGCAGCCGGCCGTGCTGGACGACCACTACCCGTTCCTGCAGCGCGGCGTGCCCTCGATCGACGTCATCGACTTCGACTACGCGTGCTGGCACCGGAAGTGCGACAACCTCTCGCGGGTGTCGAAACGGAGTCTCGACGCGGTGGGCGAGACCGTCTACGAGCTCTTGCGTTCGTTCTAGGTCGGCGACTCGGCCGGCGGCGCGAGGACGCGGTCGTGCGCGAAGAACCGCCGTGCCCAGAGCGCGACATAGACCAGGGCGACCAGCACCGGCACCTCGATCAGCGGGCCGACGACGCCGGCAAGCGCCTCCCCCGACGCCGCGCCGAAGACGCCCACGGCCACGGCGATGGCGAGCTCGAAGTCGTTGCTCGCGACGGTGAAGGCAAGCGCAGCCGTCTGCGGATACGCGAACCCGACTGCCCAGCCTATGACGAAGCCGGCCACCCACATCCCGGCGAAGTAGCAGAGCAAGGGGAGGGCGATGCGGACGACGTCCTGCGGCTCGCTCGTGATCGTGTCGCCTTGGATCGCGAAGAGCAGGACGATGGTGAACAACAGCCCGTAGAGGGTCAGCGGGGCGATGCGCGGTATGAACTGTTGCTCGAACCGCGCGCGGCCGTACCGCTTGATACCGATCCGCCGCGTGAGATAGCCCGCCGTCAGCGGGATGCCGAGGAAGATCAGCACGGTTCGTGCCACTTCCCAGATGCCGACTTCGAAGCCCTGCGTGTCGAGCCCGAGCCACCCCGGCAGGACGGTGAGGTAGAAGTAGCCGAGGAGCGAGTACGCAGCCACCTGGAACAGCGCGTTGAACACGACGAGCACGGCCGCGCGATCGCGGTCGCCGCCCGCCAGGTCGTTCCAGATCAGGACCATCGCGATGCAGCGCGCCAGCCCGACGATGATCACGCCCGTGCGGTACGCAGGCTGGTCGGCGAGAAACAGCCAGGCGAGCGCGAACATGAATGCCGGGCCGATCACCCACGAGAGGAAGAGCGAAATGCCGAAGAAGCGGCGGTCGTCGACGCCGTCCGAGCTCGACTTGCCGAGATCCTCGTATCGCACCTTCGTCAGGACGGGGTACATCATCAGCAAGAGGCCGATCGCGATCGGCAGGCTGACCGTGCCCACGCGCAGCGCGTTCAGAGCGTCGTCGACACCGGAGACGAGAGATCCGAGGGCCAGCCCGCCCGCCATGGCCAGCGCGATCCACAGGGGGAGGAACCGATCGAGCGTCGAGAGCCGAGCAACGACCGCTGGTTCGCCTGACGCCGTCAACGTGAGAGTTCTTCGTTGAGCGCCGTTACGCGACCGCGAATGTCGTCGCGAATAGCTCTCACCTCTGCGAGAGGCAAGCCGATCGGGTCCGTCAGGTCCCAGTCGAGGTAGCGCTTGCCCGGCAGCACCGGACAGGCATCCTCGCCGCAGCCCATTGTCACGACGAGGTCCGCCCACTCGACGTCCTCCAGCGTGATGCCGCGCGGTACGCGACCGGAGAGGTCGATACCGACTTCGCCCATCGCTTCCACGACCTCAGGATGCAGCTCCGCCTCCGGGCGCGACCCTGCCGATCGCGCCTCGAGCCCCTCCTGCGTCGCGAACGCCTCGGCCATCTGAGAGCGGCCGGCGTTTCCCACGCAGACGAAGTAGACGTTCACGTGCGTGCCTCGAGTAGATCGGCGACGCGCTCGAAGGCGCCGGGCACCAGTCGGTAGTACGAGTACGTCCCGCGCGGGCGCCGCTCGATGAGTCCTGCCTCGACGAGCTGTCGGAGATGGTACGACGCCGTCGCCTGCTTGAGCCCGAGCGTCGCCTGAAAGTCGCACACGCACACGTCTTCACCCGCCCGCGCGAGGACGTTCAGGATCTTGACGCGGTGACGGTCGGCGAGTGCCTGGAAGACGCGCTCGAGAGCGACCGCCTCTCTGTCAGTGAGCGTTTCCCGGCCGACGGGCGTGCAGATCGAGAGGGCAGTCTCCATCATCGACCCAACCCAACCTATCGAAAAAACTTGATGAATCGACTCAGTGGCGCTAACTCATCGGGATCTCGGCAAGGACGCGCGGCTCGATGCGGTCGAGGATTTCGTCCAGGCTCGGGCCGGTGACCGTGATGCCGTGGTTGCGCAGGCCGACGATTGCGTTGTCGGGATCGTTCTCGTCGCGGACGAGGTCGGCAACCGCCTTCGCGAGCTCCTCCGTGCCACAGGGGTAGTTCACGTCCGTCGCGTCGATCCCGTCCACCCACGCGTGCACGTGGACGATGGCGCCCACGCCGGGATGCTCCTGGTAGATCATCCAGTGCTCGATGGCGTCGACGGACACTCGGCGCGGCTCCACGCCCGGCGGCACGCTGAGCACCATCCGGCCGTTCGCGACGTCGTAGTCCGAGACGAGCAGGATGTCGCGGCCGGGGATGTCGAGCTTCGTCTTGTCGACTCCGCTCGCGCTCATCCAGAAGCGGTCGGCGTCCTTGCGAGCCGAGAGGTTGCCGTAGGACAGCCCGCCGATGCCGTAGAGCCGCTTGACGTGTCGCAACTCGCGCTCGGTGAGCAGGTCCTCGATGGGGAACGGGTTCGGCAGGAGGTTGAGCGCGCCGAGCCGGACGCCGGCGTCGCGGATCGACTCTGTGATCTCGTCGCCCTCCCAGAGCTCGGGCTCGAGGTCGGTGTGGAACTCGTTGTCGATGATCAGGCGCGAGCTGGCAAGCGGCACGAGCCGCTCGATGACGTTCTTCGCGAGCTCCTCCTCCGAGCCTCCGACGACGCCGTAGTGGCCGCGCTCCATGGTCGTGAACCACGCACCCTCGCCGGGCACGTAGTCGAGGACGAGGTTCGCGAGCGCGCGCAGCAGCATCGGATAGTCGGCGCGCAGCGACTCCTCGATCGGCTCCGGATGCTCGGGACGCTCGAAGACCGCAAGCACGTACGTGCCGCGCGCGCCGCGCCGGAACGGCTTCGCGTCGTCCGGCTCGACGAGGCTGAGCACGAGGTTTGCCTCCCGCGGGTCGCCATCGCCGAAGTTGAAGCCCTGCCTGCTCCAGCTCCTTGCCGAGCAACTGCGCGAAGCGGTCGAGCGACTCGGTCTTCGCCTCACCGAAGAACGCGTACTGCATGGGGCTCGGGTCCTGTCGACACGGCCCCTACGATAAATGGCCGAGCGCCGCGCCGAGCACCGGCACCGTCAACGTGAGTGCCAGATTCGCCCAGCCGACGATTACGAGCGGCCTGCGGATCGTCTGAGGACGGCCTTCGCGGATCTGCCGCGCGAGCCTCGGACCGAGCACGAAGTCGTGAACGATCGCGCCCGCGATCAGGAGACCGACGGCGGCGACCTTCACGACGAGGACGGTGTCGAAATCGCTGCCGGCGTCGTCGAACGCGCCGTCCGCGATCGCGAGCTGGATGCCGCTGAAGACGGCGACGGCCATCGCGCTCCAGCCGAACAGCCGCCAGCCGCGGCCCAGCTCTCGGAGCGCTTGCCCGCGCGTCTCTCCAGGGAGCGTGCGCGCAAGCGGCACTGCGACGAAGACGAGGATGATCGTGCCGCCGACCCACACCGAGGCCGCCAGCACGTGCAGAGCAAGGAAGACGAGGTCCACAGCGAAACGCTATGCGATGCACGCGCGGCGTCTATCGGGCACCATCTGGCACGTGCCGCGCCTCGCCCTGCTCGCCGTCGTCGTTCTCGCCATCTCTCCCGCCGCAAGCGGAGCGGAGTCGCCCACCATCACGATTTCGGGCACGGGCGACATCGCGATGGCGCCCGCCGGCGGCGGTGCGTACGGCTTCTTCGACTCGGGCATCCGCAAGGCGCTGAGGGCTCACATCTCGCTCGGCAACCTCGAGGGCACGCTCGCAACGGGAGGCTCGTCCAAGTGCGGCCCGGGAAGCTCGAACTGCTTCGCCTTCCGGGCGCCACCGTCCTACTCGACCGCGCTCAAGCAAGCGGGCTTCACGATCATGAACCTTGCCAACAACCACGCCCTCGACTTCGGCGACCAGGGGCAGGCCGAGACGATCGCGGCGCTCAAGCGGGTCGGCCTTCGCTTCACGGGCCGGCCGGGTGAGATCACCGTCCTACGGAAAGGCGGGACGAAGGTCGCGTTCGTCGGCTTCGCGCCCTACCCATGGGCGCAGAGCCTGCTCGACATCGAGGACGCTGTCGAGCCTCGTGCGGAAGGCCGGCCGGAAGGCGGACATCGTCGTCGTAACGATGCACGCCGGCGCCGAAGGATCGGACCAGCAGCACGTGCGCGCCGGGCCGGAGTGGTTCCTCGGCGAGCCGCGCGGCAACGTCGTCGCGTTCTCTCACGCCGTCGTCCGCGCCGGGGCGGACCTCGTTGTCGGCCACGGCCCGCACGTCCTCCGCGGAATCGAGTGGTACCGCGGACGCGTGATCGCCTACAGCCTCGGCAACTTCCTCGGTAACGGCACGCTCAACGTGAGCGGCGTCACCGGCCAGACCGCGGTGCTGCGCGCCTCGCTGCGTCGCGACGGCTCGTGGGTGGCAGGGAAGCTCGTGCCGGTCCAGCTCACCGGCGGAGGCCTTCCGCGCGTCGACTCGAGCGGAGCGGCCCTCACGACGGTGCGCCAGCTCTCGCGCGCCGACTTCGGGCGCTACGCCGTGCGTATCTCCCCGTCAGGCACGCTGCTGCCACCCGCCTGGCGCACGGGCTAGGCGCGTACCATCATCCCGCTGTGCGCACGGATCTCCCGTCGGGCACCGTCACGTTCCTCTTCACCGACGTCGAGGGCTCGACGAAGCTGCTCCACGAGCTCGGTGCCGACGCGTACGCGGAGGCACTCGCGGAGCACCGCCGCCTCATTCGCGAAGCCTGCGTAGGCCACCACGGTGTTGAAGTGGACACGCAGGGCGACGCGTTCTTCGTCGCCTTCCCCACCGCGCCGGGTGCCGTCGCGGCCGCGTTCGTCGATGACGGACGCGCTAGCCACGGGCCTGATCCGGGTGCGCGCCGGGTTGCACACGGGAACGCCGCTGCTGTCAGAAGAGGGCTACGTCGGGGACGACGTCCATCGCGCCGCCCGCATCGCGGCCGCTGGGCACGGCGGGCAGGTGCTCGTGTCGGCGGCGACGGCGATTCTCGTGGACGTCGAGCTGACCGACCTCGGCGAGCACCGCTTCAAGGACCTCGGGCGCGCCGGAGCGCGTCTACCAGCTCGGCGAGACCACGTTCCCACCGCTGAAGTCGCTCTACCGGACGAACCTGCCGGTGCCGGCGACGTCGTTTCTCGGCCGTCAACGCGAGCTCGCCGCGATCGCGGCACTGCTTCGCGACAGCGCGACGCTTGTAACCCTCACAGGCCCCGGCGGAACCGGCAAGACTCGGCTCGCCATCCATGCAGCTGCGGAGGCTTCGGAGTCGTTTCCTGACGGCATCTGGTGGGTGCCGCTGGCCTCGCTCCGCGACACACGGGCTCGTGACGTCCGCGGTCGCACTGGCACTCCGCGTGCAAGAGGAGCCCGGCAAGGAGCTCTCCGAGAGCGTGGCAGCCCATCTCGGCGGAAAGCAAGCACTGCTCGTGCTCGACAATGCCGAGCACCTCATGCCGGAGGTCGCGGACCACATCGCCGCGCTCCGCGACATCTCCGGCCCGACGCTGATGGTCACGAGCCGGGAGCGGCTCCAGCTCCAGGGCGAGCAGGTGTACTCCGTCCCCTCCCTCGAGGAGCATGACGGCGTCGAGTTGTTCCTCAACCGTGCGCGAGCAATCGACCCTGAGGTCGAGCTCGTCGGAATCGGTAGCCGAGCTCTGTTCGCGGCTGGACAACCTCCCTCTGGCGCATCGAGCTCGCGGCGGCCCGCTCCGTCGTGTTCTCGCCGGAGCAGCTCGTGGAGCGCCTCTCTCAGCGGCTCGACCTGCTGAAAGCCGGCAGGGACGCCGACCCCCGCCAGCTGACCCTCCGCGCGACGATCGAGTGGTCGTACGACCTGCTGGAGCCGGAGGAGCAACGTCTCTTCCGCGCGCTCTCTGTGTTCGCCGGAAGCTGTACGTTCGAGGCAGCGGAGACCGTCGAGCGAGGCTGACCCGGACGAGCTGCAGTCGCTCCTCGACAAGAGCCTCCTGCGACGTCGCGAGGAATTCGGGCGGCCGCGCTTCTGGATGCTGGAGACGATCCGTGAGCTTGCGAGCGAGCAGCTGGCCGCAGCAGGCGAAGACGGCCCGCTCCGCCGCAAGCACGCCCAGCTACTACCTCGCGCTCGCCGTTTCGACGAACCTCTCGGCGGACGTCGAGGGGGAGATGCGACACGACCTCGTCATCCCCGAACGCGACAACATGCGGGCGGCGCTCGCGTGGGCCCTCGAGACGGGCGAGCGGGAGCTCGGCCTGGAGCTCGTCGTCGCGCTCGAGAACTACTGGGCGACCGCGCGCTCGGACGAAGGTGGCGATTGGGCAGGGAAACTGCTCGACGGGGCGTCCGTCGACGACAGCCTTGTCGTGCGCGCCCTCCGCGTCCAGGGAGGGATGGAGAACATCCAGGGCCATCTGGAGGCGGCACAGGCGCTCTGGGAGCGAGCGCTCGAGATCGCCCGGTCGATCCCGGATGACAAGCATGAGGCGATCCTTCTGCACCGCCTCGCGAGCGTGGCTGCGCAGCGGCCCGACTGGGAGAGCGTGCGGTCGTACGCGGAGGCGAGCCTGGCGGGCCATCGCCGGGTCGGGTTCGACAAGGGGGAGGCGCAGGCGTTGACGTCGCTGGCCGAGGTGGCCGAAGTGGACGGTGACCCCGAGCGCGCACTCGAGCTCCTCCGACAGAGCCATGACCTCTGCGACCGTACGGGCTTTCGCTGGTGGCAGGCGGGAACACTCGCGAGGAGGGGCGGACTTCTCTTGAAGCTCGGGCGGCTTCAGGACGCCGAGGCATCCCTTCGTCAGGCCCTGAAGCTGTCGAGCGCGATGCGCGACCGAAACGCGATGGGTTACGAGCTCGGCCTGCTCGCGGAGGTCGCCGCGCGATCCGGCGACGCCAGGCGCGCGGGTGTGCTGCGAGGCGCTCTGGATGCCGAAGCGGCGAGAGCACCGATCGGGTTCTGGCTACACGGCCGTGCGCGCTTCGAGCCGAGCCTCACCCAGGACAATCAGTCGTTCGCTGACGGGCAAGAAGCCGGCCGCCAGATGCAGCTCGGGGATGTCGTCGGCTTCGCGCTCGACGTTCGTAGCCATACGTGACGGGACTCAGCCATCGGTGCAGCTACCTCTCGATCGCGTCGGCGTGTTATGCCCGGATGTCTGCGAGCGCGCGGTTCTCGTCAGTTCCGGGCAAGTACTCAAACGTCAGATAGCGCGAGACGATGTCGAAACGCACGATGCGGCCGGACAGGTTGATGTACCCGTGCGGGCTCTCGATCTGGATGGGATGAAAGGTCTCAGGATCAACGTAGACCGACACCGGATCACGTTCACAGCCGGATACGGGACAGTCCTTCGGACCATCGAGGCGGATGCGTTCGACCGTGCGCCCGTCGACCTCCGTCTTGCCTTCGTCGTGTGCACTCCCGTCGCTGATGCGTTCGCGAAGCCATGCTGCGAGGTCCACTGGAAGCTTCAATCCCGGCGGGAAGTCCTGCGTGTCGAGCGTGCCGCCGACCTCGCTCGGCGCTCCGCTTCCGCAGGCGATCGCCCGCGGGTCGAGCCCGGCGGAATCGTTGAGCAGCATGCGGAACTTGTGCGGCGCCGCCTGGTCGATCCACGCCTCGTACGGACCGCGCGTGACCGTGCACGAGAAAGCCGGCGTAGTCGTGGTCACTTCCCACTTCATGTGCAAGACCGTCCCGGCGGGCGGCGTGAGCGCCGCCTGAACTTCCTCCAGGAAGCCGGGCGCTGGCGCCGTCTTCCACGGGGTTGTGACGAAGAGCGCCACGGCAGCAGCGACTGCCACCGTCGCCGTTGTGAGGAGAACTCGGTTCCGCGTCAAGGGCACCCGAAGCCGCCGGCCACCGGCGCCCACAGCCGTCGCCGGCGCCAGCTGGCGGTCGGCGGCGGCCAGCAGCTCGTGCTTCAGATCGGCGATGGGATCATGCATCTGGTCTCTCCTGTCGAAGTTGGACACGAAGCGCGGCCAGGCCGCGGCTCACGCGCTTGCGGACGACGCTCTCCGAGCACTGGAGCTCGGCTGCGATCTCGCCGTAACCGCGCTCCTCGAGGTGATGTGCCTCGATCGCCTCGCGCTGCTCGGGCGCCAACGCATCGAGCGCCTGGATCGCCGGAGCGCTCGCAGATGCTTCGAGAATGTCGATCCCCTCATCGTCGAGCCGGATCGGCTCCATCGCGAGCGCACGCCGCGCCTCGTCCTGAATGCGGCCGCTACGAAAGGCTTCGTACAACTTGTGCCGCGCGATGGCGAACAGCCACGCCTGCGGCGGCTCTGGTCCTGGCTGAAAGCGAGGCACTGAGGCGAGCGCGGCGGCGAACGTCTCCGCTGTGAGATCGAACGCTTCCTCTGGTCCGCGCACTCGGCGGCGAAAGAAGGCGAGCACCGACGCGATGTGCCGCTCGTAGAAGACGCCGAACGGCTCCGGGCACGAGCGCGCCGCGAGAAGAAGCTCGGCGTCGGAGCGGTGCTCCCCTTGTTCCATCGGTGACTATATGACGATTCGACGCAATTTGTGACGAGTCGCGGGCTTTGGTGGCGAACGTCCACCGCGCCTCGCTCCGCGCAGCGCCGTGGCAGGCTGGGGGAACCGAGTGGCTCCCCCAGCTTTCGCAGGCCCGCCCGTCGGAACATGGAGAGGGCTCGTAACGGGCTACTACGCCTGCGCGTACCGCATCGCCGACCTGCCGACGACGCGAACGTCGAGTCGACCTTTCCAGGGACCGAGGATGCGAGGCGATCTTTCGATCACCGTCGGCAGCTCCGCTCCCTCGGAATAGACGAGCTCCACCGAGGGGATCTCCAAGGCCTGGGAGGTCACCGCACAGCTGAAGCGGCTGAATTGCCGTCCCGTTGTGGCCTTGCCGGAGCCCCGGCAGTCGGCGCCGTCGATCTTCGACCCGCTGCGGACGGCTGCAAGCGCCTTGCTGAACCTCGAAGCGATTACGCGGAACGGGGTCCCGCTCGTCTGCGTCTCCGCGGCTGCCAGCGCCAGCCCACCGTAGAGGCGGACCGACGCCAGGAGCTCGTTCTCCAGCTTGAGCCTCTCGGAGCGCCGGAGCTTGACCGTGGCGTCCCGTGCCACCATCTGCTCTGCCTTTTGCTCGCTCCAGGCCCAGCTCGTGGTGTGAGCCAGTGCGACCGACGTCGATGCAAAGACGATGGCCGCGATTCCAAGTGTGAAGCGGTTGCGCATCACATCTCCCTCCTTCTCTCGTCAAGTAACTGACGGATTCGGAGGATCTGTGACCGCGCGGGCGGGGGGCTAGCGCCCGCTGGCCAGCTGTAAGCGCCTGGCGGCGCTACTTGACGAGGTCGATCGCCTTGAAGCCGGCCGGGATGACGCCGAACTCGGCGAACGCGTCGAGCCACGGCTGCGCCAGCGACGGGCGGAGGCGCGTCCCCGAACGACGACCGCTTCATCTTCGCGAGCACCTTGGCGTCGATGGTCACGTACCTCGCGATGATCCTGGCGCTCGCGGCGTCGTTCTTGTCCTGATTGGCCCAGACGGCGGCGTTCTGCACGGCGTTCCGGAAGCGGGCGACGACGTTCGCGTCGACGTCGGCCCGTGCTACCCAGAACGTGATCACGCAGACTTTCGAGCAGACGGCGTTGAAGGGATAGGCGACGACCTTCGAGCCTTTCTGGACTGCCTCCGTGAGGTACGGCTCGGGGAGGAACGCAGCATCGACGTCGCCCTTGGACAGCGAGGCGACCATGTCCGGAAACAAGACGAAGTTGATCTTCACGTCGTCCTTCGAGACGCCTCCCCGCTTCAACCACTTGAGGACACCGATGTGCGCGATCGTGTTGGGGCCGTCGATCAGGATCGTCTTGCCGACGAGGTCCCGGGGGCGCTTGATGGACGAGCTCCTCGGGGCGACGAGCGCGGATGTCGGGTTCTTGGGCTCATACAGCGCTCCGGAAGCGACGACCTTGATCGGAAAGTTTCTCGACTTGGCCAGGGCAGCGGCGCCGGCGTGCGTGCCGGTGAACTGCACGTCTCCGGACAAGAGCGTCGGGACAATCAGTGCCGGATCGGTCCGCGGCACCATCTCCGCATCGATGCCTTGCTTCGTGAACATGCCGCGGTGCTTCGCGTACGTCACGAGGGCGGCAGGCTCGGCCGCCAGGAACCCGACCTTGATCTTCGTCAGCTCGGCGTCGCCCGCTCCGGCCAGGGGCGCGAACAGCGCAACCGCACAGAGGCCTGCGATGAGTGCCCGGGGGATCACTGGGCGCGGGATTGTACCGATTCGCGCGAGGCGATGAGCGCGTGGAGCTCGTTGCGGAGCGAAAGGAACTGCGGCGAGCTACGGGTCTCGGTCTGCTCGCGAGGTCGCGACAGGGGCACATCGACCGAGGCGACGATGCGCCCCGGCGTGCCGCTGAGCACGAGCACGCGGTCGGCGAGGTAGACGGCCTCGTCGATGTCGTGCGTGACGTGGACGATCGTGACGCCTTTCTCCACGTGCTGATGCAGGCGCAGCACGAGATCCTGGAGCTCGGCGCGCGTAAGCGCGTCCACCGATGCGAACGGCTCGTCCAGCAGCAGGATCTCCGGACGCGAGACGAGCGCTCGCGCGATCGCCACGCGCTGCTGCATGCCACCGGAGAGCTGCCAGGGGTACTTCTTCCCCACGCCCTCCAGCCCCACCTCGCGGAGCACCTCCTCGACGCGCCCGAGCTTCTCCGAGCGCGGCTCCCGCTCTCGGCGAAGCGGGAACATGACGTTGCGGGTGACATTGAGCCAGGGAAAGAGCGAGCGGCTGTAGTCCTGGAAGACGATTGCCGCCTCGCGCGGCGGCGACGAGACGAGGTGGCCGTCGAGGTGGACGGTGCCGGCCGTCGGCCGCATCAGCCCGCAGAGCAGCCGCAAGAGCGTGGTCTTGCCACCGCCCGACTGACCGACGATCGCGAGGAGCTCGCCCTCCAGGACGTCGAACGTCACTCCTGCGAGTGCGGCAGGTCCTTCCTCCGAATAGCGCTTCTCGAGGCCGGCCACTCGCAGGACCGGCTCACTCACCGGCTGCTCCGTAGTGCCATGCGAGCAGGCGGTGCTCTGCAACCAGGAAGAGCCGGTTGAGCACGTACCCGAGCAGGCCGAGGAAGAGGATGCCCGCGTAGAGCGCGGGGTAGTCGAACAGGGACTCCTGGATGATGAGGTAGTAGCCGAGGCCGTTCGCCTCGCCCCTGAACTCCGAGACGATGACGAGCACGAGCCCCAGCGACACCGCGAAGCGCAGGCCGGCCATGATCGACGGGAGCGCCGCGGGCAGGTAGATCCGCGCGAGGCGCTCGACCCGACCGACGTGCAGCATCGAGGCCGTATCCCTCACTTCCAGCGGAATGCCTCGCACCCCCTCGGCAGTGTTGACGAGGATCGGGAAGCACAGGCCGAAGGCGATGACCACGATGCGCGAGGCGTCGCCGAACGCCGAGGATGATGATTGCCGCTGGCACGATCGCGATCGCGGGCACCGCTCGTAGGCACTCGAGGAAGGGATCGAGCGTGCGCCTGGCGGCGTGAGACGCCCCGACCAGGAGGCCGAGAGCGATGCCGATCGCCGCCGCGATGGCGAACCCGACGACGTACCGCTTCATGCTCTGCCCCACCTCCGACAGGAAGTCCGATGTCGGCCACACGTCCCAGGCCCGCTCTGCCACCTCGCTCGCCGTCGGTACGACGAACGAGTTCGCGGCTCCCGCCCAGAGCTCCCAGACGCCCAGGGCGGCGACAAAGACGAGCACGCCGAGCGCGAGGCCGACGAGGCGGCGAGCGCCAGTGGTCATCACTGCGCCGACCGCTCCTCTCCGGCCCAGAAGAGCGTCCGGCGCTGGACGACGCGCAGCCCGACGTTGACGAGATAGCCGAGGAAGCTCACAAGGACGACGGCGGCGTACAGCTCCGGCGCGTTGAGGGCAGCGTACTGGTCCTGCATGTAGGCGCCGATGCCGCCGGCGCCCGTGTACGGAACTCGGCCGTCACGCAGACGAGCAGCGCAATCGCGGCGCTGACCCGGATTCCGGTGGCGATGCTGGGAAGTGCCGCGGGCAGCGTCACGCGGAACAGCCGTCCGGCGCCGGCCGACCCCGGATGTCCGCGCAACGTCATGGAGCATGCGGTCGGTGCCACGCACGCCGTAGATCGTGTTGATGAGGATCGGCCAGACGGCCGCAAACACGACGACGAAGCGGTGCGCGGCGATGCCGAAGGTCCCGAACAAGACGATCGCCAGCGGGATGAGCGCGACGGCCGGAATCGGTCGCAGGAACTCGATCACGACCGACGAGGCGTCGAGCAGCGTCCGCGAGCTGCCGATGAGGACGCCCGCGGTGACGCCGATGAGGATCGCGAGCGCGAGCCCTTCGAGATAGGCGTGGAGCGTGACGCCGATCTCGCCCGACAACGTGCCGTCTGCCAGCCGGCTGTAGAGGGCGCGGAGCGTCGACGACGGGGGAGCGATGCTCTGCTCGTAGTCGAACGCGCGGACTCCTACCTCCACGAGCAGCGCGACGAAGACGACGAAGAGCCAGCCCACGACGTTCACGCGCTTCACGGAGCGGACTATCGCTTGGCCCTCGGCGGGGCACAAGTGCGCCTGCGCAAGAATGACCCCGTGCGAGGCCCGATTCGCTACGCGCAGAGCGGCGACGTCTCCATCGCCTACCAGGTGACGGGGGACGGGCCGTTCGACCTCGTCCTCGTCCCCGGGTTCATCAGCCATCTCGAGTTCGACTGGGAGGAGCCGCGCCATGCGGCGTTCCTCGAGCGGCTGGCGTCGTTCTCACGACTCATACGCCTCGACAAGCGGGGCACCGGCCTTTCCGACCGTCAGGGTGGCGTCGCCGACCTCGAGACGAGGATGGACGACGTGCGCGCCGTCATGGATGCCGTCGGGAGCGAGCGCGCGGCGCTCTTCGGCTACTTCGAGGGAGGACCGATGTCGATGCTGTTCGCAGCGACACTATCCCGAACGCACACGGTCACTTGTCCTCTTCGGCACATGGTCGTCGTTCTGGATCGAGGACCTCGGCGAGGATCAACTCTCGGGCATGGTCGAAGACGTCGTCAGCAGGTGGGGGGACGGCACGACACTCGATCGCTTCGCCCCTGAGGCGGACGACGTGATGCGCGCGTGGTGGGGCTCACGGGAGCGGTTCGCCGGCAGTCCGGGTGTCATTCGGCAAGTCATGGCCGACAACTTCATCACCGATGTCCGCGACGCGTTGCCGGCCATTCAAGCACCGACTCTCGTCCTGCACCGCACCGACGACCCGGTGCCTGAATCCCGCCATGGGGCGCGAACTCGCTGAGCTCATTCCCTGCAGCCCGCTTCATCGAGCTGCCGGGCTCGAGCACGCTGCCGTGGGTGGACGCCGAGCCGCTGCTCGCCGAGATCGAGGAGTTCTTCACCGGCGCCCGGCCGGCGGCGGTGACCGATCGCGTGCTAGCCACGATCCTCTTCACTGACATCGTCGGCTCGACGGAGACGGCGCGGCGCGTGGGGGATGCGACCTGGTCTCGGCTGGTCGAGCAGCACCACGCGGCGGTGCGCAGCGAGCTGGACCGCTACTCGGGTGAGGAGATCGACACGGCGGGGGACGGCTTCTTCGCGGTCTTCGACGGGCCGGCACGGGCGATTCGCTGTTCGCTCGCGATTCAGCGTGCCGTCTCGGCGGTCGGGTTGCAGGTCCGGGCCGGGCTGCACACCGGAGAGGTGGAACGTGTCCGAGGGCGAGAAGCCACGAGGGATCGCGGTGAACGTCGCGGCGCGCGTCTCAGGCCTTGCCGCAGGCGGCGAGACGCTGGTCACCGCCACGGTGCGCGATCTCGTAGCCGGGTCCGGTCTCGCGTTTGCGGATCGCGGAGAGCACGAGCTCAAGGGCCTCGGCGAGTCGCGCCGCGTCTACGTGGCTAGCGCCGGGCAGTAGCCAGCAGTTCGGCCGCAGCTACGCCGCGGATCGACGCATCGACGAGCTCGATCGGGTGCAGCGCCGGGAGCGGGTGGCCCGCGCGGCGGAGCGCCGCGGAGACCTGCACGAGGCAGCCGGGGTTGGCGCTCGCGTACGCATCTGGCTCGGTGGCGAGGACGTGCGACGCCTTGCGCTCGCCGAGCTCGCGCGCCGCTTCCGGCTGCGTGAGGTTGTAGATCCCCGCCGAGCCGCAGCAGATCGCCTGCTCCGCGGGTTCCAGGCGCTCGAGGCCGGGGATCGAGTCGAGCAGATCGCGCGGCTCGACGCGGATGCCCTGCGCGTGGGCCAGATGGCACGAGTCCTGGAACGCGACGCGCAGTCGAGCGGATGACGCTCGGCTCTCGACTCCTCGGCCAGCGGCTCGGAGACGTCGACGACGCGCACGTCGAGCCCCGCGTCCTTCAGGTGCGAGCCGCAGCCGGCGGCGTTGACGGCGATCGCGTCGACGCCGGCGAACGTATCGGCCACTGCTTGCGCCATCCGTTTCCCCTGCTCGCGCCGTACCTGCATGGAGATGGAGCGCGCCGCAGCAAGCCTGGCTCGCGTGGAGTGACGACCTCGTAAGCCCTCCGCCGCCAGCACCCGGGCAGTCGCGACGTTCACGTCGCCGAAGACGACGCTCTGCACGCAGCCGGTCAGCAGCCCGACCCGGCCTCGTCGCTCGCCGACGGCGGGCGTGATCTCCGGCGGCAGCTCGTCCTGACCGCCAGGGCGGCGCCAGCTCGGCCATCGCGCGTAGCCGGCCTCGGCAACGGCATGCCGGCCGGAGGCGCAACGGCAAGAGCAGCCCGCAGCCGTCGCGGGTGCGGGAAGACGGAGAAGACGAGGCGTCCGCAGCAGCCAGTCCCCCGCCGGCCGGTCGTACTGCTCCTCGACGACCTCACGCGTCTGCTCGATCAGCAGGTCGTAGCGCACGCCCGACGGGCACGCTGTCACGCACGCCATGCAGCCGAGGCAGCGGTCGATGTGCTCGACGACGGCGGAGTTGGCCGTCATCGTCCCGTCGGCGAGCCCCTTCATGAGCCAGATGCGGCCGCGCGGCGAGTCGGCCTCCATCTGGCCGAGCGGCCCGTACGTCGGGCACGTCGGCAGGCAGAAGCCGCAGTGCGTGCACGCGTCGATGAGCTCGCGGTCGATCACGCGTGGGCGAGCTCTGCACTGATGCGCTCGTGGAGCGCGCGGAGGACGGGGTCGGAGTTCTCGACCTGAGGCCGCGAGCGCGCACGAACCTCGTCCCAGACCTCGTCGCCTGCCGGCTTCCCGCCGACGAGCTTGCGCGCCGCGCCGAGCTGGAACTCGACCGCCGCGGCACCGCCTTCGAACATCACGGCCAGCCGCTCGTCGGTCACGTCGAGAGCGCTCGGCACGAGCGTCGAGCGGAGGATCGCCTGGCGCTTGGCCTCTCCGTCGCCCGAAACGGGAGCGACGAGCGTCGCCGAAGCGTCCGGCAACGGGTGCAGACGCAGGCTGGCGCGGCAGATGACGCCCAGCGTGCCGCGCGAGCCGCAGAGCAGCTTGCCGAGGTCGTAGCCGGCGACGTTCTTCACGACCTTGCCGCCGGAGCTGGCGACGAGCCCGTCGCCGAGCACGACCGTCACGCCGAGCAGGAGGTCGCGCATGCGCCCGTAGCGGTGACTGCGCGGCCCGTGGAGGTCGCCGGCGATGCAGCCGCCGATCGTCGGATCACCCGGTGGGTCGAGCGCGAGCATCTGGCCGTGCTCCGCGAGCTCGGCCTGAAGCGCGGACAGCCGGAGCCCGGCCTCGACGGTGCAGGTGAGATCCCCCGCCTCGTGCTCGAGCACCCGGTCGAGCCCGCTCAGGTCGAGATCGTCGACAGCAGCGCCGTCGCGAACCGCCTGCGCGACGTCAGAGACGCTCTGCAAGGCCCAGCCTCTCCAGGGGATGCTGACGGTACGGCCCCGGCACCTCGCCGCACAGTCGTGGCGTCGGGAAGAGCTTGCCCGGGTTGGCGATGCCCGCGGGATCGAATGCGCGCCGCAGCCGCTGCATCGCCTCGAGGTCGTCCTCGGAGAAGAGCAGCGGCATCGAGCACGCCTTGTCCGTCCCCACGCCGTGCTCGCCGGTGATCGAGCCGCCGGCGTCCACGCAGGCGACGAGGATCGCGTCGGCCAGCTCGCGCGCCCGCTCCGCCTCGCCCTCGACCCGGTCGTCGTAGAGCACGAGCGGGTGGAGATTGCCGTCGCCGGCGTGGAAGACGTTGCCCACGCGCAGGCCGTGCTCGGCCTCCAGCCTCGCGATCTCGCGCAGCACCTCCGGCAGCTTCGTGCGCGGCACGACGCCGTCCTGGACGTAGTAGCTCTCCGAGATGCGGCCCATGGCCGCGAATGCCGACTTGCGGCCCAGCCACAGCAGCGCGCGCTCGGCGTCGTCGGCGGCGACGCGGATCTCGAACGAGCCGGCGTCGAGGCAGATCGCCTCCACGCGCGCGAGGTCCTCCTCCACCTGCACGGTGACGCCGTCCAGCTCGACGATGAGCACGGCGTTCGCGCCGTCGGGATAGCCGGCGCCGACTCCCAGCTCGGCTGCTTCGATCGTCAGCCGGTCCATCATCTCGATCGCGGACGGGAGGATGCGCGCGCCGATGATGCTCGACACGGCGACCCCGGCCGCGTCGGTCGAGTCGAAGGCAGCCAAGAGCGTCACGACCCGCTCGGGTCGGTGCAGCACGCGGAGCGTGACCTCGGTTGCGATGCCCAGCGTCCCCTCGGAGCCGACGAACACGCCGAGGAGATCAGGCCCCGAGTCATCAGCCGACAGCGTCACCACGTCGCCGTTGGGGAGCACGACTACCGCGGCGAGCACGTGGTTGACCGTGAAGCCGTACTTCAGACAGTGCGCGCCGCCCGAGTTCTCGGCGAGGTTGCCGCCGATCGTGCACACCTGCTGGCTGGACGGATCGGGCGCGTAGTAGAACCCGTCCGCCGCCACCACCTCGGTCACCTGGAGATTTGTCACACCCGGCTGAACGACGACGCGTTGGTTGTCCAGATCGATGTCGAGCACGCGGTTCATGCGCGCCAGAGAGATGACGATGCCCTCGGCGACGGGCAGCGCGCCGCCGGAAAGGCCGGTGCCGGCCCCGCGCGCGACGAACGGGATCCCGTCCGCGGCGCAAGCGCGAACGACGGCCTGCACCTGCTCCGTCGTCTCGGGCAGGCAGACGAGCCCCGGGATCACCCGCCGCCCCGTCAGGCCATCGCACTCGTACGTGCGCAGCTCCTCGTGCTCGGTGAGGACGGCGCCCTGTGGCAGCGCCGCTTCGACGGCCTCGGTGAACGCCCGCGGGAGCCCCACGCGTGTCAGTCTATGCCGATGTCTACGACGCTCCCGGCCGGCGTGGAAGTGCTCGCGGATGCCGGTGAAGCCGGAGAGCGCATCCTCACGTCTGACGCGCTTGCCTTCGTCGCCACGCTGCAGCGGGAGCTGGGGCCGCGCCGGGCGGAGCTGCTCCAGCGGCGAGACGAGCGGCAGGCACGAATCGATGCCGGCGAGCTGCCCGACTTCCTTCCGGAGACACAGCGAGGTCCGCGAAGACCTGAGCTGGCGTGTCGCCCCCACGCCGGCCGACCTCCAGGACCGGCGCGTGCGAGATCACAGGGCCCGTCGACCGGAAGATGGTGATCAACGCGCTCAACTCGGGCGCGAAGGTCTTCATGGCCGACTTCGAGGACGCGAACTCGCCCACGTGGACGAACTGCGTCGAGGGCCAGTCGAACCTCATCGACGCCGCCGAGCTCACGATCTCGCTCGACACGGGCGAGAAGCAGTACAGCCTGAACGACGAGATCGCGACGCTGCTCGTCCGCCCGCGCGGCTGGCACCTGCGCGAGAAGCACGTCACGGTGGACGGCGAGCCGGTATCCGCCGGCCTCTTCGATTTCGGCCTCTACATGTTCCACTCGGCCGAGCGGCAGCTGCAGGCAGGGTCGGGGCCGTACTTCTACCTCCCCAAGCTCGAGAGCCACCACGAGGCGCGGCTGTGGAACGACGCGTTCGTCCTCGCCCAGGACACGCTCGGCCTGCCGCAGGGGACGATCCGCGCCACCGTCCTCATCGAGACGATCCTCGCGGCGTTCGAGATGGAGGAGATCCTCTACGAGCTGCGCGACCATTCGGCGGGTCTCAACGCCGGCCGCTGGGACTACATGTTCAGCGTCATCAAGAAGTTCCGCGACCGGCCCGATTTCGTGCTCCCAGACCGGCCGCTCGTGACGATGACCGTGCCGTTCATGCGCGCGTACACCGAGCTGCTCGTGAAGACCTGCCACCGGCGCGAGGCGCACGCGATCGGCGGCATGGCGGCCTTCATCCCGTCCCGCCGCGATCCGGACGTGAACGCCGTCGCGCTGGAGAAGGTCACCGAGGACAAGCAGCGCGAGGCCGGCGATGGCTTCGACGGCACATGGGTCGCACATCCCGACCTCGTGCCGACGGCGAAAGCGGAGTTCGACGCCGTGCTAGGGACGCGGCCGAACCAGGTCGAGCGGAAGCGCGAGGACGTCGAAGTGAGTGCCGCGGAACTGCTCGACGTTGCGGCCACGCCCGGCGAGGTGACCGACGACGGCGTGCGGATGAACGTCTCCGTCGGCATCCAGTACATCGCGGCGTGGCTCCAGGGAGCTGGCGCCGCGGCGATAAACAACCTCATGGAAGACGTGGCCACGGCCGAGATCTCGCGCTCGCAGGTCTGGCAGTGGATCCACCACGGCCGGATGAGCCGCGACCGCGTGCTCGAGATCGAGGCCGAGGAGATGGCGACGCTCGGACCGGAGTACGAGACCGCCCGCGAGGTCTTCGACGAGGTCGCGCTCGCCGACGAGTTCGTCGAGTTCCTCACGCTGTCCGCGTACGAACGACTCCCGTAGTGCTCACCAGGCGCGAGTTCCTCGGCGCCGCGGCAGCCGTGCCCCTCGGGCTCCGCGCGAAGCGGAAGCACGTAGTCGTCGTCGGCGCCGGGCTGGCGGGGCTCATCTGCGCCCGCCGCCTTCAGCAACTCGGCTTCCGCGTCACGGTTCTCGAGGCTCGCGACCGCGTCGGCGGCCGCGTGTTGACGTTCCGCGAGTTCGACGGCGGGCGGTACGCGGAGGCAGGGGCGGAGTTCATCGCCGCCCACCACCAGCAGATGCTGGGCCTGCTTCGCCAGCTCCGTATCGGGTTCGACTTTGCCGACCGGTTCTTTCCGGACGTCTACCGTCGCGGTCGCCGCCACCCATTCAAGCGCTTCATCAGCGGCAAGACGGGCGACGACATCGGTCGGTTCCGCGTGCGTGTCGCGAGCATGCGCCCCTCGCCCGCACTCGACGCGCGCTCTGCTGCGTGGCTGATCCGCGACCTGGGTCTTTCCGACCGCGCCCGATTTCTCATCGGTCACGAGCTGCGCGAGGCATACGGCGTCGAGCCCGAGTACCTGTCTCTCCTCTTCTACGTCCAGCAGTCCCGCGTCAGCCGCGACGCCGCGACCCTCTTCCGAATCCGTGGGGGTGCGGACCTGCTTCCGCTCGCGCTCGCGCGCGAGCTCGACGTGCACCTCGAAGAACCCGCCTCGCACGTCGAGCGGAGCGCTCGGGGCGTCAGCGTGGACGGGACCGACGCGGACTTCTGTGTCGTCACGGTTCCCGTCCCGGTGCTCGCGTCGATGGAGTTCGAGCCCGAGCTGCCGCCCGTCCTGACCACTGCACTCGACCTGCTCGCCTACGGCCACGGGGTGAAGTCGGCGCTCGAGTACGCGCGTCGGCCGACGCGCGGAGTGGTCGCCGATCTCACGTTTCAGTGGGCGTGGGACGCCGACCGGCGGCTCGTGACGGCGTACACGACGGGTCGCAACGGCATCCTGCTTGGCTCCGTGAGCCGCCGAACGCGTCCGCTGCTCGTCGCCGACGAGCTCGAGGAGATCTATCCGGGCTCCCGCGGGTACTACGAGCGCGGCGAGACCGTCTCCTGGCACACGGACGGCTGGAGCCAGGGCACGGCGGTCGCCTACGCGCCTGGCCAGGTCAACCGGTACCAGGCGGCGCTGCGCCGCCCGCTGGGGCGCGTCCACTTCGCCGGGGAGCACACGGACGCGTTCGCCGGGACGATGGAAGGCGCGATTCGCTCCGGGAAGAGGGTCGCGGAAGCCATAGCTCGCGGATAATCCCCGCATGGACACGTATCTCGCCATCGTCAGCAAGCGGGACACGCGCCGCTACGCCGACACGCCGATCTCGGAGGACGTGGTCGAGCGGATCCTCAACGCGGGGCGCGTCACCGGCAGCGCGTCGAACCGCCAGCCCTGGCGGTTCCTGATCGTGGAGGACGCCGAGCGACGCGAGCGGTTGGCGGATGCCGTCTACGAGCCGACGAACATCCGCGGCGCGCAGCTCGTCATCGCCATCCTCGGCAAGCGCCCGTTCGACCTGGGCCGCTGCGCCCAGAACATGATGCTGGCGGCCTGGAACGACGGCGTCGCGTCGTGCCCCAACGGCATCGCGGACGCGGAAGCCGCGAACGAAGCGCTCGGTGTCGAGGAGCCGCCGGGCAACGTGCTCAGCTTTGGCTATCCGGCGCGACAACCTCCCGCGGAGAGCCGGTCCCCGGACGAGTGGAGCGCGCGGGCGAACCGCAAGCCGCTGGACGAGCTCGTCGAGCCCGTCTAGGTAACAGTCACCCAGATGCCTTCGGGGCTTACGGCGACCCCGCCCGGGCTCCCGCCGACGCCGATCGTCTTGATGATCCGCACCGTGAGAGGATCGATACGAGCGACCGTCCCGTCACCGGCATTCGCGACCCACACCGAGCCGGCGGCGGTTGTGATCCCCGCCGGGCCCGATCCGACGGTGATCGTCCGCTGGAGCGTGGCGGAGAAGAGGTCGAACTTCGAAAGCGTCCCGTCCAAAACGCTGACCACCCAGATTCCCCCTGCGCCGGTCGCGACGTGGAGTAGATAGGGCTCCGGAACGAAGACCCAAGCTGTGCTCGCCTTGCCGGATCGCGAGTCGATGCCCGTGAGGCGCGAGCCCGCAATCCACGCCTGCGCGCGGTCGATCGCGATGTCGCCGCCGAGGCGCGAGAATGTTGCGATAATTCGATTGTCGCTCGGGTCGATGCGCCACACGAAATCGGTGGAAGACTCAATCCCGACCTCCCAGGTGGTGACCCAGACTTCGTCTCGTCCGGAGGCAATCGCGGCGTGGAGGTTCCCGCTCACTTTGACGCGCGGCAAGCGGATCACGCTCGTAATAGCCCCGGTGTCGGGATCGACTCGGAGCACGCTCGCCGCGTAGCCGTTCACGACCCAGACGGCACCGTTCCCGACCGCCAGATCGGAGGGATTGCTGCCAGCGGCGATCGTGCGCACGGACTTCGTCTCGAGATCGATGCGAGACACGGTGCGGTCGTCTCCATTCAACACCCAGACGGCGCCCTCGCCGACGGCGACGCTGCTCGGTGAGCTCCCGACCATGATGTCGTCGACGACCGCGTTCGTCCGCGGATCGATCAGCGCGACCGAGTTCGACCGGACCACGACCGGGCTCCCGGACGATCCGCGCGTTTCGACGACAACGGCCACGACGATCGCTACGCCAGCGAGCAGCAGCCCGGCTGCGAGCAACGCCCTCTGGCGCCGGCGACGGCGAGGTCCTGCGCCTGAGTCCACGCCCCCGTCGGCTGGAGCCGAGATCGGAGGCTGTAGTGCCGGATCCTGATTCAAGATCTGCTGCTGGAGCTCGCGCAGCTCCCTCCCGGGATCGATACCGAGCTCGTCGGTGAGCGCGCGACGGGCATCCTGGTAGGCCTCGAGCGCCTCTGCCTGGCGGCCGGAGCGGTAGAGGGCGAGCATCAACTGGCACCGCAGGCGCTCCCGCAGCGGGTATTGGCGAACGAGGGACTCGAGCTCACCGACAAGCTCGGAATGGTGACCGGCCACCAGCTGCTGGTCGTTTCGTTCCTCGACCGCGGAAAGCCTCAGCTCGTCGATTCTGGCGATGTCGGGAGCCGCAAAGCCTCTGTCGGCGAAGCCCTGAAGCGGCTCGCCACGCCAGAGCGCGAGCGCATGGGCGGGATCACCGTCGGCAACGAGACTGCGGAAGCGATCGAGATCGAGCTCGCCTTCCGCCACGGTCAGCATGTAGCCCCGCCCCCTCGTCAGTAGCCGCTCCTTTCCCACGAGTTTGCGGAGCTGGGAGACGTAGACCTGAAGCGCCTTCTGAGCGGTCTCCGGCGGCTCGTCCTCCCAGAGGTCGTCGATCAACCGGTCGTTCGATACGACCTCGTTCGCATGCAAGAGCAGGATCGCGAGGAGTGCCCGCTGCTTCGGAGCGCCGAGATCGAGCTCACGGTCGCCGTCGAGCACTTCGAGGGGCCCGAGCACGCGGAAGTCCATCAGGACTGCCGACGCTACCACGGCCTTAGCCGAGGCTCAACCGAGGCTTTGGCAGGGCTTTACCGACGCATAGGCCGCTCTTTGCTGCCCGCGTGTCAAGTGAGTCAGACGACCGCGAGTGGCGGTCACGCGAGAGAGGAGAGAGGCAATGACCTCGCTCAACAGCAAGCTGGTAGCGGCGGCGGCAGTGGCTTCCATCGCAGCGTTCGCGGTGCCGGTTGCGCAAGCAGGATTCCAGGGCCCGCCCGACGCTATCGATCGCTACAACACCCCCACCACGACATGGGATGGCCCACCGGACGCGATCGACCGCTACAAGGAGAATCTGGCGCTGTTCACGCAGCCTCTCCGGCAGGGCTCTCCGGACGCGATCGACCGCTATCTCGGCCGGACGGCGGCCGCACCGGTCGTGTCATCGGCAGACGGCTTCGCATGGGGAGACTTCGGGATCGGCGCCGGCGCGATGTTGGGCATCGTGCTCATCGTCGGCGTCCTCGTCCTGGGCGCAGGCTCCCTGCGCCACAGGAGCAGCACGCTCAGAACCTCCTGAGCTCGCTGCAGCTCGATGCACGCGGCGGGCCCCTCCGGGGCCCGTCGCGCTTCGTGCTTTCAGGGCGCCGGCTGCGTCGGGCGCCAGGCGGGGCTGCCGTCGTTCGGCCCATCGGTAAGCGCGGTCTCCTGGCCACCGAGCACCAAGGTGTAGACGACGCCGTCGCGCTCGAACATCAACGTCTTCCCGTCCACCGACCACGAGGGGTCGAAGTACTCGCCGGGCTGGAACGTCAGCTGCTTCAAGCCTTTGCCGTCCGAGCCGATGTCGTAGATCTGGTACCGGTCGTCGTTGGCGTTGCTCGAGAAGACGATGCGCTTGCCGTCGGGCGACCACGCCGGCCCGTAGCTCGCGGCGTCGAGGCGCGTCACCCGCTGAAGGTCGCTTCCGTCGGGGCGCACCCGCCAGATCTCACGGGTCGTGAAGCCCGGCTGCCGTCGCACGAACGCGATCCACTTGCCGTCGGGCGACCAGGACGGCTCCCGCTCTTCGCCGCCCAGCGTCGTCGTTACACGGCGTAGCTCCTTGCCCTCGGGCGTCATCACGAACAACGTGTTGTCGCGCGCGAAAGCGATCGACTTGCCGTCGGGTGACCACGCGGGGGCCGTGTCCTCGTGCTTCCCAGAGGTGAGCTGCTTCGTTCCCGAGCCGTCCGCTGCCATCACGTAGATGTGCGGGCCTCCGTCGCGAAGGCTGGCGAAGACGATTTTCGATCCGTCCGGAGACCACGCCGGCTCGGTCTGGAAGAACGTCTCGGCCGGCGACGTGCCCTCATCGTCGCCCTGCTCCGCGCTCAGCCGTCCTTCTCCGCTGCCGTCGGCCCGCATGCCGTAAATGGCGTAGTCGCCGTCCCGGCTGGTCACGAAAGCGATCTCCGAGTCGGAGCCGGCGGCACCCGCACCCGTACCGCCGCAGCCGGCGGCGAGCAGCGCGAGCGCGGCAAGAGACAGGGCGGCAAGAGCGGTCGGGCGACGCATCCTGAGCCGCGTCAGTGTGCCAGCGGCTCGACGCCGAGGTAGCGCCTCTGCAGCTCGACGTCGCGCTCGAGCACCTCGGCCGTCGTCTCGGCGGCGATCTCGCCGCCAACCATGACGAGCTGCCGCTTGGCCAGCGAGATGGCCACGCCGAGGTTCTGCTCGACGAGCAGGATGGCGAGCCCGTCCCGCTCGAGCTGCAGGAACGTGTCGATGAGGATCTCGACGATGGTCGGCGCGAGCCCCTCGGACGGCTCGTCCATGATCAGCAGCTTCGGGTTTCCGAGCAGCGCACGTCCGATTGCGAGCATCTGCTGCTCGCCGCCTGAGAGCTGTGCGCCACCGTTCTTCCGCCGATCCGCGAGCCGGGGGAAGAGCTCGTAGATCCGCGCGATCGTCCAGCCACCGTCGGCGCCGTTTCGCGCCGAGATCTTCAAGTGCTCGTCGACCGTGAGCGACGGAAAGAGGCGGCGTCCCTGCGGCACGTACCCGATGCCGGCACGCGCGATCTTGTACGACGGCCGTCCGAGCAGCTCCTTGCCTTCGAACTTCAAGGACCCGGATGTACGCGGCGGCGACAGCCCCATAAGGGCGGCGCAGAGCGTCGTCTTGCCCATGCCGTTGCGCCCGATGATCGCGACCGACTCACGGCCCATCGCGAAGCTGACGTCGTGCAGGCACTGAGCCGTGCCGTAATAGGCACACAACCCCTCGACGGCGAGCAGTGGGTCGCTCACGCGTCCTCCGCGTAGTGGTGGCGACCGAGATAGAGGTCGTGCACGACCTCGTTGGCCCGGATCTCGTCGGGCGTGCCTTCGACAATCACGCGGCCGTCGTGCATCATCGTCACCCGCTCGGCGACGAGCAGGGCGACGTCCATGTCGTGCTCGATCAGGATCAGCGTGATCGAGCGGTCGAGTGCCTGTAGCAGCTCGGTCAGCAGCTGGCGCTCACCGCGCGAGAGCCCTGCCGCGGGCTCGTCGAGCATCATCACTTTCGGCTCCGCCGCGAGTGCCATCGCGATCGCCAGCTGGCGATGCTCGCCGTGGGAGAGGGCACCGACGAGCTCCGAGAGCTTGTGGTCGATCGCCACGCGCTCGGCCGCCGTCCTCGCGTGCTTCCGCAGCTGCCGGTCCTTCGGGCAGGAGGACCGGCCGCAGGTGGCCGTGTTGCACGCCGAGAATGGAGAGGTAGATGGCGTCCTCGACCGTCACGCCCGTGAGCATTCGAGACTGCTGGTACGTCCGGGCGAGGCCGAGCTTTGCCCGCTTGCGCGCCGGCAAGTGCGTGACGTCTCGCCCAAAGAGCTCCACTGTCCCCGACGACGGAGGCATGTCGCCGGAGATGACATTGAAGAGCGTCGTCTTGCCGGCGCCGTTCGGCCCGAGTATCGCCCGCCGTTCGCCGTCGGCGACGTCGAGCGTCACGTCCGATACTGCATGCAGGCCACCGAAGCGCCGGCCGACCCCCCGTAAGCGAAGGGTCGGCACGGCGTTCGTCGTCAGCGGTTCAGCGTTCAACCGCCTACTTGATGACCTGGTTCGTGACCTTGCCGTTATTGACTACCCGGATCTTGCCCTGCCACGGGAGCTTCCTCTTCACGCAGGGTGGGAAGGCCCGGCCGGGCGTCGGCTTGTTCGGTCCGAACACGCCACCGAACGTCTGGGGGACGTTCGGGACCAAGCCGACCACCGATGGTACGCCACCCTTGCCGATCCGCAGCTGGAATTGGTCCTGGATCGCCTGCCGGCGGCTGTCGAGCTTGACGAGACCCCTGTCGGAAACCTCGTAGCCCGACGCGTTCGTGCGGGGCATCGACTTCTGGAGCTTCGCCCCGGTCACGCCGCCCGAGCCAGACAGCCCGCGAACGAGCGCCCATGCGGCGTTGTAGTAGTTGTAGACGAAGCCGGAGGGCGCCGCCTTGGCCAGCGGCGGGTACCACTTATTGATCGCGCCCTCGTAGCGCTTCGCCTGCGGCGTCTTCAGACCCGGAGCGGTGCCGAACCCGCCCACGTACGACCCGACGTACAGCGGCGCCACTTCGGTGGCCGCGGCCCCGTCGATGAGGAAGAGGTTGCCGGACATCTGCTTCGGGTTGATCTTGCCGTTCGCCTGCTCCATCGCCTTCAGGCTCACCCCGGTGCCCGTGCCGCCGACGACCCAGAAGTACCCGTCAACCTTGTCAGGCTTCGGAAGCTGCTGGACGTAGGAGGCGTAGTCGGTGGTGTTGAGCGGCGGGAACACACGCTTCGTGATCTTGCCGCCGATGCCGCAGAAGTCGGCAATGATGCCCGCCGCAGACGTCCAAGCGAAGCTGTAGTCGTCCATGATGATGGCGGCGTTGCGCCAGCCGGCCTTCTTGTAGAGGATCTCGCCGAGACCCGCGTTCCACTGGGCGCCGTCGCCGTGGTAGCGGAACATGTTCTTGGGCGCGATCTGCATCGTCGGATCCTGCGAGCCCGCGGTACCGATGACGAACGTCTTGGTCGGCTTGCCCTTCGCGTAGTTGGCGATCGCCACTGCCTCGTCACCGGAGAGCGGGCCGACCATGACGTCGGCCTTGAGCCCTTCCATCAACCGCCGCGTCTCCTTGATTGCGGTCGGGGCCGTGTCGTCCCCGCAGCCGTAGCCGACGATCTTGACCGACGTGCCACCGACCTTGATGCCGGTCATGCCGGCGGACGGCTTGGACTTGCTCGTCGGCTTGCCGCCCGCGTACTGGGCGAATGCCGCCTGGGCGCCGCCGATGTCATTCTCGTAGTTCGCTCCGAAGGCGCCCTTGCAGTCGCTCATGATCGCGACGCGCACCTCTCTCGCCTCCGACGCCGCAAGCGACGTCGAAACGAGAGCCGTCGCAGCGACGACGACCGCTGCTCCGAGCGGAAGCACGAGCTTCCACCTACGTACTCTCATCCTTTCCTCCTTCTCGATGCCTATCACTTCCGGACATGCCTGCCGAACTCAGAGCGGGAGCCTACGTCAAGTCGCGTCTCGATTCCACCCCCTTACGACGAGCTCGTTCCCATCGCCGACTCGCGAGTCTCCACTTCGACCTCTGGCGGCCCCCCGCGACGGCGTGCGACATTCCAGATTCGGTCCCACAGTCCGGTCAGCCCGTCGGGCGAGATGATCACGATGAGGAGGAAGACGAGCCCGATGATCGTGTTGAACCGGCCGCCGACCACGGGCAGGCCTCCCGTCGGTACCCAGTTGACGACGTAGTTGTTGATGACGATGAACGCCAGGGCGCCGATCCAGGCACCTTCGATGCGGCCGAGGCCGCCGATGACCGCGATGATGAGCAGCTCGATGGTCGGTCCGAGGCCCAGGTCCTGCGGTGCGATCTGGCCGTTCCACCAGACGTAGAGGATCCCGGCCAGCGAAGCGATGAACGCTGCGAAGCCGAACGCCAGCGTCCGGTGCAGGGGCACCGCGTACCCGAGCGATGCCATCCGCACGGGCTCGTCTCGAATACCGGTGAACGCAATGCCGAATGGCGTTCTCGTGATGTACCTGATCAGGAGATAGACGACGACCGAGACAGCTAGCGCTATGTAGTAGAGGCGGTCACGATCGGTGGCGATGTCGCCGACAAACGTCGGCGTGTGCTCGTTGACGCCGGCGATCGGCGAGAAGCCGCCGAACTGCGTCACCGAACCGAAGAAGAGGTTGGCGATCACCGCATACGTGAGCGTGAGCATGAGGAAGTAGATGCCGAAGCTCCGCGACGCCAGGGCACCGAACATGAGCCCGATCACCGTGGTGATCACGATCGCGAGCACGAGCGCCAGGGTCGGATCCCACCCGAGCAGGAGTCCCTTGGATTCACCGCCCGGTCCGGCCTGCGTGACCATGTTCCCGAGCATGTAGGCGGCGATGCCCAGGAGGGCCGTCTGCGCGAGCGAGACCATGCCGCCGTAGGCGGAGAGGAAGATCAGGCTGGCTGCGGCAATCCCGAGTAGGAGCGCCTGGGTGAGGATCACGTCAATCCAGTACTCGCTGAACAACTGCGGGCCGAGAGCGGCCACGAGCAGCAGCACGACGCCGATGACTCGTTCCACGGCCGTCTTCAGGTCGAGTCCGCTCACCCGATCCTTCCGAACAGCCCCTGCGGCCGGAAGCCGAGCACGAGGGCCAGCAGCACGAACGTGAACACGACGGAGTATTGCGTGCAGCACTCGTTCCCGGTCGTCGGCAGGTACACGGCCGCGAACGTGAAAACGAGCCCGTACAGGAGCGATCCGGCGGCCGCCCCGATGAGCGATCCCATGCCGCCGATGATCACGACGACGAGCGCGTAGAGCAACCACTGGCCGTCTTGCCCCGACGCGACGTTGCCCTGCGAGGCGCCCACGACGCCGCCGAACGCCGCCAGGGCCGAGCCGACGAGGAACGCGAGCGCGAAGACGAATTGAATGTTGAGGCCCAGCGCCGACGTCATTTGCCGGTCGTCGACTCCTGCGCGGATCACCATCCCGGTGCGTGTCCGGTGGAGCCAGAGCCAGAGGAAAACGCCGGTCATCAGACCGAGAAAGAGCACGACCAGCCGGGCGAGCGAGTAGTCGATGCCGGTCAGCGGAAGCTCGACGCGGACGTTCACCCAGCCAGGCCAGGCCATGCTGACCGCGTTGCCCCCGAACCTGGTCGTGCCCTCCGGAACGTGACGGGGGAAGTGCGCGATGACCTGGTCGGCGATGATCACAGAGATCGCGATCGTGATGAGCGCCTGGCGCAGATCCTGCCCCATGTTCCAGCGCAGGAACACCTGCTGCACAATGAGCCCGACGACACCGACCACCGAGCAGGCGATGAGGGCAGGGTAGACCCACTCCCAGGTGGTCACCTCGGTCGACTGGAGCGAGAATCCCTGACCCGTCATCGACTGCTGGACCTCATAGGCGATGTAGCCGCCCACCAGGTAGAAGGAGCCTTGGGCCATGTTCACGACCCGCATGAGCCCGAAGATGAGCGAGAAGCCGCTTGCGACGATGAACAGCCACCCGGCAAACGTGAGACCGTTCAGCAGGGTGACCGTGAAGCTCTGCCAGTCGTCGATCGCGGAGCCGCTGGATGTCGTGCGCCAGTTACCGCCGATCTCTGGCGGTGGATCGGCGATGACGACGATGTAGACGATCGCGAAGACCACGGCCCCGGCGGCCAGCAGAAGCGCCAGCCGACGAAGGACGTTCTCGGCGCGCCAGCCGCCGCTCATGCGTTCCTACCCGTGTAGAGCGTCGCCTCGCGGGCGTCGCCTTCCTGCGGCACCTCGTCCTCGAGCCGGCCGAGCTCGGCCACGATCTCGGGGTCGAGCGTGGACACGTCCGGCCAGTCGATCTCCACGAGGTTGCCCGACGGGTCGCGGATGTACATCTGCACCCAGCCGGACGGGTGGTACCGAGCCGAGCGGCTCCACGTGTCCTGGTCGAGGAGCCCACGCCTCTTCGACTCGCGGTAGAAGGCGTTGAAGTCGTCGACGTCGATGGCGAGGTGGTGCGCGCGTGGCGCTTCAACGTCGTCGCGCTGGAAGAGATGGAGCTGCTGGTCCCCGAGCGCCAGCCAGAGCACGGGCTGCTGGAACTTCGGCGTGGGTAGCCGCCGCATGCCGAAGAGCTCCTCGTAGAACCGCGCGGACTCCTCCATGTCCTCCGCATGAATGGAAACGTGATTCACGCGCAGCGCTCCCACTACGTGCGGATCTTAAGGCGCGCGCGGCGCTCGATGAACCAACTGTCGTCCCACGACGAATACGTCGACGAGAGAGCGATGCTGAAGACAACTACAAGAGAGCTTGCGCAGAGGACAAACGACGGCGTCGACGTCACCCTCCTGTGGAGCCCGGCCGAAGATCGCCTGACGGTCGTGGTCGAAGACGCGAAGCTGGATGAGCGCTTCGAGCTCGAGGCGCGCCCTGACAGACGCCCTTGAAATCTTCTATCACCCCTACGCGTACGCACCGGTCTGGGTCTCGGCCACAGCCGCGCTCGCCGCGTAGCTGACCGGGTCAGGCCCGCTCCCAGGCGAGCCCGGCGGCCAGCACCGTCTCGTCGCGCGGCGCGATCAGCTGGAGATTGCCGATCGCGAGAGCCGCCCAGCCGATCATGTTGACCCAGCGCAAGTACGCCGAGATCGCGAAGCGCACGTCCTTCTCCGGCACGTCCTCCGCCGGAAGATCGATCGTCACGCAGGGGCTGAGCGTACAGGTCGACCTCAGGGGCTCGTAGCCTCGCCACTCGTGGACGGCCGCATAGGCCCGCTCGACATCTTCCTGCTCGACCTGCTGCGCTCGCTCCAGCTTCCCGCGCATCGCTTCGCCGTACTCGTCCGCCCTCGACGGGAAGCTCGCGCTGTGTGAGCGGAGCGCCTCGTGTTCGAACATCGGCCAGGTGTTCGCTGCGGGCTCGGGAATCGCGGCCTCGACGACGCGGGCCCCGAGGCGCTCGAGGTCGGCGACCCACTGCTCGCCGAGATCGGTGGGCTCTGGGACATAGCCGCCGCCGACAGCGGGTGCGTTGCGCAGCAGCCCAACTGTAAGGCCCGCCAAGCGGCGGCTCCGGTACAGGTCTGGCCGCGAGCACCGACCACATGAGGGCGACGTCCTCGACGCTCCGCGCCATCGGCCCGGCAGTGTCGAGCGTCGGGCAGAGCGGGAAGGCGCCCTCGATGGGGATGAGGCCCCACTCCGACTTGAGCCCTACGATCTCGCACGCGGCCGACGGCAGACGGATGGAGCAGCCCGTGTCGGAGCCGAGCGCCAGGTCGCACAGACCGGCGGCGAGCGCGGCGGCGGAGCCCGACGACGAGCCGCCGGTCGTCTTGCCGGGCCGTGCGGGGTTGTGACAGGTGCCGTACCAGTCGTTCTGGCCGATCACGCTCCACGCGAACTCGGGCAGGTGGGTCTTGCCGACCACGACGGCGCCGGCATTTACGAGCCGCTGGACGGCCACGGCATCGCGCGTCGGGACGTGGTCGGCGTAGATCTTCGATCCGTAAGTCGTCCGGATGCCCGCCGTGTCGAAGAGATCCTTGACGCCGAGCGTGCGGCCCGACAGCGGCCCCGGCTGGGGCGCCGCAGGCTCGACGCGGGTGATGAAGGCGTTCCAGCGGTCGTCGCTCATGCGCGCAGCACCGCCACGGCTTCCACCTCGATCTTGGCGCCTGGGACCGCCAGCCTGCTGATCTCGACGAGCGTCGACGCCGGGCGCGCTTCCCCGAAGAACGCCTGCCGGGCGGGGTTGATCAAGGGACGGTCGTCCACGTCGGTCAGGAACACTGTCACTTTCACGACGTCGCCGGGCACCGCGCCCGCCGCTGCCAGAACGAGCCCGAGGCCCTCGAACACCGCGTTCGCCTGCGCGACGACGTCGTCTCCGCCCACGAGCTGGCCGTCGCCGTCGACAGGAACGATCCCCGACACGAACAGCAGGTCTCCGGCGCGCACCGCATCCGTGTAGTGGCTGAGCGGCTCGGGCAGCCCTTCGACGCGGTACTCCTCACGCATCAGCCGGCGCCCTCGCGCAGTTCCGAGATCGTCCAGCGCGGGCTGATCGCCTCCGGATCGACGCGCAGCGTCACGACAGCCGGCAAGCCGGACGCGACTGCTCGCTCGAACGCCTGCTCGACAGTCCTCGGTGCGATCGACGGTCTCGCCAAAGCAGCCGAACGACTGCGCGAACGCCGTGAAGTCGGGATTGACGAGGTCGGTGCCGGACACGCGCCCGGGAAAGAGCCGCTCCTGGTGCATGCGAATCGTCCCGTACATGCCGTTGTCGACCACGAGCACGATGACGGGGAGGCCGTACTGGACGGCGGTGGCCAGCTCGGACGAGGCCATCATGAAGTCGCCGTCGCCGGCGAGGCAGACGACCATCCTGTCCGGCAAGAGCGCCTTCGCCGCAAGGGCCGCCGGGATGCCGTAGCCCATCGCGCCCGAGCGAGGCGCGAGCTGCGTCGGATACTGCGAGAACTCGTAGAAGCGATGCGCCCAGACCGTGAAGTTCCCGGCACCACAGGTAAATATCGCGTCAGGCGGCAGCCGACGCCGCAGGAAGGCCATCACTTCGGCGAGGTCGAGCTCCCCGGGCAGCGGCCGCGGCTCGAGGTTGGCGAGGTAGTCGGCTCGCGCGGCCTCGGCCCAGCCGCTCCAGCGCGGTGCCTCGATGGGCAGCAGCCTGCCGCAGCCCGGCCGCGAACTCCGTCAGATCGGAGACGACGGGTAGGTCGGTCTCGTAGACGCGCCCCAGCTCGCCCGGGTCGGGATGGACGTGCACGAGCGTCTGGCGCGGCCGCGGCACCTCGAGCAGCGTGTAGCCGCGGGTCGTGACGTCCCCCAGCCGCCCGCCGACGGCGACGATCAGGTCGGCTTCCTCCACGCGGCGGGCGAGCGCGGGATCCATGCCGATCGTCAGCGGGCCGGCGTACGCGCTCGAGCCGTTGTCGACGTAGTCCTGGCAGCGAAAGGACGCGACGACCGGAATCTCGTTCGCCTCGCAGAAGAAGATCGTGTCCTCGCCGGCCTGCGCCGTCCAGCCACCCTCGCCCACCACGACGAGAGGACGCTCGGCCGCCGCCAGCAGCTCTCCCAGCCGGCGCAGCTCTTCGTCGCCCGGGCCCCGGCCGCGGAACCTCCGTCGGCGCGGCGTCGGCCGCGTCGGTCTCCTCGTCGAGCACGTCCTCGGGCAGCGCGAGCACGACCGGGCCCGGCCTTCCTGCTGTCGCAACGGCGAAGGCGCGCGCGACGTGCTCGGGGATCCGCGAGGCATCGTCCACTTGCGCCACCCACTTCGCCAGCGAGCCGAACACCGCCGGGTAGTCGAGCTCCTGGAACGCGCCGCGGCCGGCGTGGCCACGCGGCACCTGGCCGACGAAGAGGATCAGCGGCGTCGAGTCCTGGTCGGCCGTGTGCACGCCGACCGAGGCGTGCGTCGCGCCCGGGCCGCGCGTGACGAAGCAGATGCCGGGACGCCCGGTCAGCTTGCCGTAGGCCTCGGCCATGTTCGCAGCGGCAGTCTCGTGGCGACACGAGATCAGCCGGATCGGCGAGTCGTGGAGCGCGTCGAGGATCGGCAGGTAGCTCTCGCCGGGCACGCAGAAGGCGAGCTCGACGCCGTGCAGCTCGAGCTGGTCGACGAGCGCCTTGCCGCCGGTTCTCATGGCTCGACGGGCTGCTCGAGGAGGATCGTCGCCCGCTGGAGCTTCGGCTTCTCGTCGTCGGCGGGGTCGAGGTAGCGGATCGTGCGCTTGCCCGCCCACTCGGCGGGCAGCAGCAGCACGCGCACGAAGGCCGTGTCCTCGGTGGAGGACGCGGTCGCGAGCACGGGGTGTTCCGCGCGCTCGAGCCACGACTCGCCTGCGCGGTACGTCTGCGTTCCCTCGGGCGACTCGATCGTCAGCTCGCCGAAGAGCAGGCGTCGGATGCCAGGCCCCGGGTGAACGTGCCGTACGCGACACCGCCGGGCGGGAAGTCGACGCGGTCGCAGCGGAGCATCCAGTCGCCCGGCCCCGGGTACGCCGGTCGAGCTCCCAGACGAGCGCGTGGCCCATCGATCGCGCGCCGCGCCGAAGTGGGCCTCGTTCCGCGCGAGGTCGTAGACGATGCGGTTGCCGGGCTCGGTCTCGACCCCGTCCGGGTGCTCGGACAATGCGAGGCTCACGGCCCGCGAGCCTAGCGTGCTACGAGCGGCGTTCGGACAATACGCCGCCGAGGACGGCCTCGGCTGCGGCCACCTCTGCCTCGAGGTCCGCGGCCTCTGCCGCCTCGCGGGCGGCGGTGAGCTCGTCTGGCGGCAGCTCGGCCTCGAGCCGCTCGAGCTCCGGCTTCGCGGTGATGAAGTAGTACGGCGGAAAGCCCGGATAGGCGAAGACGAACGTGAGCAGCTCGGCGGCTCGGCGCTCGTCTCCCTCGCGGGCTAGAAGCATGCCGACCCCGCTCAGTGCGAGGAGCGCCAGCGACTTCGTGCCGGTCGCCTGCCCCTGGGCGAGCGCCCAACCGAAGACGCTCGCGCGCGCCGTCGAAGTCCTCGAGCGCGACGAGCGCGAACGCTACGCGGCTGGCCGCGCCGATCATGCCCCAGCGATGGTTGCCATCGGCGAAGGCGTCATAGCCGGCACGACCCAGGCGGAGGGCGTCCTCGTACTCGCCCATGCAGTACGCGCTCACGCTGGCGCGACTCAGCGCATAGCCGGCGCCGCCTCGATCGCCGACGATCTCGAAGCAGCCATTCGCCTCCATGTGGAGGCCCATCGCCTTTGTGTAGTCACCTTCTACATCCGCGAGCAGCCCGAGCTTGCTCAGCGCGAACGCGAGCATCAGCGGCTGGCCCCCCTGTTGTGCGATCTCGTGGCACGTCTCGAACGCCGTCCGCGCCGCTTCGAGATCGTCCTGCAAGAGCCGTACGAACCCGAGCCACGAGAGCGACGCGCACTCGGACCAGCGATCGCCGGCTGCATGCGAGACGCCGACACCTTCCTCAAGGAACGCCGCCGCCTCCGGGTATTCGTCGAGATAGCAGGCAGTCGTCCCCACGGCGAGGAGGCACGCTCCAAGCTCTCGCTTCAGCGTCCGCGTGCGGAGCTCGGCGACGATCGAGCAGCGCCAGCTCATCCCGCGGCCGGGCGCCGCCGATGGCAGCCGCGAAGCCGACTTGCACGGCGAGCGCACTGAGTAACACCCCCGGCGCGCTGGCCGTATCGAGCGTCACTGCCGGTGAGTAGTCGAGCGTGCTGGACGAGGTGCTCGAACGTCTCCAGCCCCTCGGGCCAGCTGTGCACGTTGAAGAAGTCCGCCAGCGCCCAGAGTGCGCTCCGCGCCTCGTCGTCGCTCCACTGGGTCACCGCCCACTCGGCAGCGGCGCGGAGGTTCGGGATGTCGCCGCGCAGCTCGTCGCGGGCCTCGCTCATGCGCGGGCTGAAGAACGCGTACTGCCGCTCGGCGAGCCTGCCCGCGTAGTACCGGGCGTGGCGCTCGCGCACGTCCGCCGGCTCGTCCCGGGTCCTCGGCGAGCCGCTCGGCCGCGTACTGCCGCAAGAGCTCGTGGAGCTCGTACCGGCCGAGCTCCAGCCTCCGCACGAGGGACTTGGAGACGAGCTCGGACAGGAGACCGAGGTCAGCGCCTGCAACGTCGGCCGCCGCCTCGCGCGTGAATGTGCCCCGGAAGGCGGAGAGCTGCCGGAAGCACCGCCGCTGCTCGTCCGTCAGCAGGCGCCACGAGTGATCGAAGGCAGCGCGAAGGCTGCGATGGCGTTCGGGAACGTCTCGCATCGACGTCTCCAGGAAGCCGATCGTGGCCTCGATCTCGTCGGCGATCTCCGCGCACGGAAGCGTGGACACCCACGCGGCCGCCAGCTCGATCCCGAGCGGCATGCCGTCCACGAGCCGGCAGATACGCAGCACGTGCTCGCGCTCCTCGTCACTGAGCTCGAAGCCGGCATCGACCTGGCGAGCGCGTTCGACGAACAGCCGGACGGCCCCGTCGGCGCCTGCCACCGTTGCCGTTCGCAGAGACGGCGAGACCCGCCGACGTCGAGCACCCACTCGCTCTGGACGTTCAGACGCTCCCGTGAGGTGGTCAGGATCTCGACGTCCGGCGCGCGTTCGATCACCCGCGCGACGAGGTCGGCACCCTCGACGAGGTGCTCGAAGTTGTCGAGCACGAGCAGCGTCGAGCGCTCGCTCAGATAGTCGACGAGCTGGTCCTGGGCGGAGAAGCCGCTGTGGGCGGCGTCGATCGGGAACTCGATTGCGTCGGCGACCGCCGGGGCCAGGAAGTCGGGCGCGGCGACGGAGGCCAGGGGGACGAAGTGCACTCCGTGGGCGTAGCGATCGAGGCGGCGGGCGGCGGCCTCGAGGGCCAGCCGTGTCTTCCCGACGCCTCCGGGCCCGACGAGCGTCAGCAGGCGGCAGTCCGGATCGGCGAGGCGGTGTTCGATCTCCTCCAGCTCGCTGCGCCTCCCGACGAATGACGTGCGGGGGGAAGGGAGGTTGCTGACGCCGGCGTCGAGCGTCTTGAGCAGCGGGAACTCCGACGGCAGCCCCTCGATCTCGAGCTGGTAGATCCGCTCGGGCGCGGTGATGTCCTTGAGCCGGTGGCGCCCGAGGTCACGCGCCGGCGCGTCCACGAGAGCGTGGGCCGCCTCTGAGAGCAGCACCTGCCCGCCGTGACCGGCAGCGGCGATGCGGGCTCCTTTGTGCACGTCGAGGCCCACATACCCCTCGTCGGTGAGCTGGGGCTCGCCGCTGTGCAGCCCCATGCGGACGCGGATCGGTCCGTGGTCGAGGGCTCTCTGCGCGTCGGCGGCGGCTGCGACGGCGTCCGACGCCCGCGCGAAGGCGACGAAGAAGGCGTCACCCTGCGTGTCGACCTCGACCCCGTCGTGAGCGCCGAACGCGTTCCGCACGATCCGGCGATGCTCGTGGAGCGCCGCCCCGTACTCGTCGCCGAGCTCGTGCAGGAGGTTCGTCGAGCCCTCCACGTCGGTGAAGAGCAACGTGACGACGCCGGTTGGGAGATCACGCGACTTCATCTCAGTGGAAGTATTGCCCGCCATCGATAACCATGGTCTGGCCGGTGATGAAGTCGGCGTCGGGCGTGCAGAGGAAGACGACCGCGCCGGCGACGTCCTCGGGCACCTGGTCTCGCTGGATCGTCCGGGCGGCGACGGACGCGTCGCGCAGCTTCTCCACCACTTCCGGATGCGCCTGGACGCCCTCGGTCATCGTGAAGCCGGGTGCGACGCAGTTGACGTGGATCGCGTCCTTGCCGAGCTCCTTGGCGAGCGCGCGCGTGAAGGCGACGATCGCGCCCTTGCTCGTCACGTAGTGCAAGCAGGAACGGCACGCCGCGAAACGGCGTCCCGGACGAGATGTTCACGATCTTGCCGCCGCCCTGCTCGCGCATCGCCGGCACGACGGCGCGGCACGTGAGGAACATCGAGGCGACGTTCACGTCCATCACCTGCCGCCACTCCTCGAGCGGGATCTCGTCGAACGGCCGCATGGCCAGCGACGCGTAGAGGCCGGCGTTGTTGACGAGGATGTCGATCCGGCCGTGGCGGCTGAGCGTCTCCTCGACCATCGCCGCCACGTCCTCTTCCGACGAGACGTCGCAGCGGATGCCGCCGTCGGGAGGCTCGAGGTCTGCGATCACGACCGTGGCGCCTGCGGCCGCCAGCCCGTTGGCGATCGCCGCGCCGATCCCCTGCGAGCCGCCGGTGACGATCGCGACCTTGCCCTCCAGATCGCTCATTGCAGGGGCGAGAAGGACGTCGGCACGAGGATCCGGTTGTGCTGCGTGTGGATGAGCGGCTGGATCTTCGCGAGGAACTCCACCCAGCGCGGATCGGCCTGGAGGCGCGCGCGGCGCTGCTCCCGCTCCGCGTACGAGTCGTAGCGCCAGAGCGACGTGTACGTCGAGAGCGCGCCGACGTCGGTCGTGAAGGCGCCGATGAAGCCGCCGAGGTGCTCCTCCTGGATCGCGATCCCTTCGTCGTCGTACAGCCGCACGAGCTCGACGAGCTTGCCCGTCGTCACGTGGTAGTCGCGCTGCTCGAGGATCACGCTCCGAAGCCTATGGCCTGCGCCGCTGGCTGATATGTGATAAAAACATCACACGATGAAGCAGGACGACGAGGACGCGTTGTGGCGGGCTCTGGCCAATCCGCTCAGGCGCACGGCTGCTGGATCTGCTCCGCGACGGCCCGCAGACGACGGGCGCGCTCGCTGCCGCCGTCACCTCCGTCAGCCGCTTCGCCGTCATGCAGCACCTCGCCGTCCTCTCGGACGTCGGGCTCGTCGTCGTCCGGCCGCAGGGCCGACGGCGGCTCAACTACCTCAACCCCGTCCCGCTGCAGCGATTCCACGAGCGCTGGGTCAGCCGGATCGCCGCCACGTCGGCGACCGAGCTGCTCGCGCTCGAACGTGCCGTGGACGAGAAAGGAGCACCCGTGCCACGACGACACTCACTGATGAGCTGCGCACGGTCCGCCTGGAGGCGGAGCTGCGGCTACGCGCCACGCCGGAGCGCGTCTTCCAGGTGATGACCGAGGAGACGCTCAGCTGGTTCCCGCACACGTACGGCGAGGAGCGGACGAAGGCGATCGTCTTCGAGCCGCGCGTCGGCGGCTCGGTCTACGAGGACTGGGGCGCGGGCTCCGGCCATCTGTACGGCCAGGTCACGGCCTACGACCCGCCCCGCGCCTGCTCGATGCGCACGCGGCTCATGCCGGGCTCGATGATGGACACGAGCTACGCGCTCACGCAGGACGGCGACGAGACCGTGCTCGCCGTGTCCCGCGTCGCCGTCGGCCCGTTCACGGACGAGGAGATGGCGAGCATCCGCGCCTACGGCGACATCGCGAAGTTCGAGGACGCGATCCGCGCCGCCGTCGAGGCGGCGTGACGTTCAGAAGGCGATAATCGCCTCCATGACCGAGCCACGCTTCGTCCAGCTCGACGGCGTTCGCGCCTTCGAGCTGGCCGCGGGAGTGTCCGCGCGGCCGCTGTTCGGCGAGGGGGCGATGATCAACCTCATCGAGTTCGAGCCCGGCGCGACGGTGCCGCTGCACAGCCATCCACACGAGCAGCTGGGGCTGGTGTTGCGAGGCATGCAGGCGCTCGTCGTCGACGGGGAGCCACACGAGCTCGGGCCGATGGAGGGCTACGTGATCCCCGGCGGCGTCGAGCACTCCGCCTACTGCGGTCCGGACGGCGCACTCGTGGTCGACGTCTTCCAGCCCGTGCGCGAGGACTACGTCGAGCGCTGGAACGCCGAGGGCTAGGCCTCTAGCGCCTGGCGTTCGCGCTCAGTCAGCGGCGTCGGCCTGCCGTCCGCGTCGACGTGGACGACGACCAGGCGGCCGTCGACGCACAGCTCTCCGTCGCGCGTGATCTCGAAGCGCCATGTGATCGATGTCTCGCCAACGCGCTCCGGCGTTACGCGCACGTCGATCTCGTCCTCGAAGCGAAGCACCCGGTGGAACTCCGCCTCTGCCCGCTTGCGCGGGTAGTCGCCCCAGCCCTCGAGGATGCCCAGCTCGCGCCGCAGCGCCGTCTCCGCCTGCTCCGCCCAGCGGAAAGCGTTGGAGAAGTGGATGCGCCCGCCGGCGTCCGTGTCCACCCACGCCACACGTATCCGCTCGACGTGCTCTACAGCCATGTCACATCTGGACACGAGTGACAGTCACTGTGCCTGTCACTGTGCCTGGCACCTAGACGTGTCTGTCTTGGCGTCAAAGTTGGACGAGGACGCGGCCCGGGACGCCTGCCAGTGCGGCTTCGACGGCGGCGTTGGCGTCGTCGAGCGAGAAGCTGGGGCCGAGCTGTGACTTGAGATCGAGCGCGCCGGAGCGGACGTGTTCCAACAGGATGGGCAGAGCCACGGCCGGGTCCTCGGAGCCGTAGATCGTGCCCGTCAGCGACTTCTCGCGGCGGATGAACTCCGTGGGATCGAGCTCCAGCGTCGCACCCAAGGCCGGCAGGCCGACGATGACGGTGAGGCCGGCGTTTCGCGTCCAGCGAAAGGCGGTCTTGGTAGTGGCCGGGTCGCCCACCGCGTCGAACGCATAGTCGACGCCGTCGGGGAAACTCTCCTTCATGAGTGCCGACAGGCCGTCAGGCTGGGCTACCTGCGTGGCTCCGAGTCGCTGCACGAGCTCGAGTCGCTCCTCGAGCGGGTCGACGCAGACGATCTCGGCGGCACCGGCGATCCGTGCTCCCTGCACGACGAACTGGCCGACGCCGCCTGCTCCCACGACGAGCACGGTCGAGCCCTCCTCGACGCCCGCCGCGAACAGCACGGCGCCGACACCCGTCAGCGCCGCGCACCCGAGCAATGCCGCCTCCTCGAGGGGCACGCCGCTGTCGCCGAGCGGCAGCGCCACCTGCTCGGAGACGACGAGCCACTCGGAGAGCGCGCCGGTCGCGGTGCCGCGATAGAGCGTCTCACCGTCGAGCCGCATGCCGGTCTCGCCGTCGAGCAACGTGCCGCCGGCGATCGCGTACTGGAGCGACATGCAAGCCGCGGGCCGGCCGCGCCGGCAGTCGGGGCACTCGCGGCACGACGGAGCCCACGACAGCACGACCTCGTCGCCCGGCGCGAGCCCGGCAACACCCTCCCCGACCGCCTCCACGACGCCCGCGCCCTCGTGGCCGAGCACCATCGGCGTGGGCCGCTGCCATTCGCCCTTGATCACGTGCAGGTCGGTGCCGCAGATGCCGCAGGCCGTCATCCGCACGAGCACCTCGCCCGCGCGCGGCTCGTCCAGCTCGATCTCGCGCACCTCGAGCGGCCGTCCCTGCTCGTGGAAGACGGCCGCGCGGGAGATCATTCGAGCGCGGCCGTCACCTCGGCGCAGTTGGTGACGCTGGCGACGTTCTGGAGGGCGTAGTTGATGGACGCGTTGTGCCAGTCGGCGTTCATCGTCGAGCAGGCGTCCTCGGGCACGACCATGTAGTAGCCCTTGTCGGCGCCCGTTCGAGACGTGTGCTCGACGGACATGTTCGTCCAGGCGCCGGTGACGATGACCGTGTCACGCCCCTCTTCCTCGAGCAGGCTCTCGAGGTTCGTGTCGTGCCACGCGCTCATCCGCATCTTCTCGACCACGTGGTCGCCGCTCCTGCGGCTCCAGTCCCTCGGCCGGTGCCGCGCCCCACGAGCCGCGCACGAGCGCGCCCGTGTCCTTCAGGCCGTTGAAGAGCGGCGCGTTGAGCTTCAGGCCTGGAGCACCCTCCTCGACGATGTAGTGGACGTGGATGACGGGAATGCCCTTCGCTCGGGCCGTCTCCGCAAGCGCCTTGACGTTCTCGACGACGTTCTGCTCCTTCGCGTGCTCCGGCGACCCGGACTCGGCGAAGGCGCCGCCCTCGATGATCACGTCGTTCTGCAGATCCTGGATGATCAGCGCGCAGCGGCTCGGGTCGAGCTTCAGCGGTTCGTCAGCCATCTCTCCTCCTTAGCGCATGTAGGGCTCGTGGCGCGGCCCGACGATCGTCCGAATCGAATAGAGCGAGGTCGAGCTCGGGATGAAGAGCGTGTGCCAGTCCTCGCCACCCCACGTGAGGTTTCCGGTGTTCTCCGGGACCATGATCGTCCCGAGATGCTCGCCCTCAGCCGAGATCACCCAGATCCCGCCGGGTCCGGTCACCCAGATGTTCCCACGCTCGTCGCACTTCATGCCGTCCGGGATGCCTTCCTCGATGACACCGGTGCCGACGCCCTCGAAGAACATCCGGCCGTTCGAGATGTTCCCGTCCGCATCCGCGTCCCAGACCTTGATGTGCGCGCGCGGCGTGTCGTTGATGTACAGGAGCGATTCGTCCGGCGAGAAGCACAGCCCGTTCGGCATGTCGAACTCGTCCTTGTCGACCATCAGTTCGAGGTCGCCGCCTCCGGGCGGGATGCGATAACACGCCCTGGAAGCCGAGCCGGCGCTCGCGCGGATGGCCGAAGACCGGCATTCGGCCGTACCAAGGATCGGAGAAGTAGACCGCGCCGCTCGAGTGGACGACGACGTCGTTCGGCGAGTTGAGCTCCTCCCCCTCGTACGCCTGCGCGATGATCTCGCGCTCGCCGTCCGGGCTCTCGCGCACGAGGCAGCTCGTGACGTGTTCGCAGACGAGCAGGTTGAGGTCGGCGTCGTAGGTCATGCCGTTGCACTTGTTCGCAAAGTTCTTGCACCTCGGCGACTTGCCCGTCCGGCATGTACTTGCGGCGGACATCCCCCGGCATGTCGGAGAAGTAGAGGACCTGCTCGGTCGGATGCCAGATCGGCCCCTCGGTGAACGTGAAGCCGGTCGCCAGCTGCTGGACCTCGACGTTCGGATCGACGAGCTCTGTGAGTTTCTCGGACTTGACGTCAACGGCCACGCCGGCTCCTTTCCGCGTTTCGCCCGGACGGGCGCGAACCTAACAGACAGCGCCACACTAAGATCCGCCATCCATGGCTGAGCGAAAGCCGGTTCTCCTCGCCGTCGACGACGACCACGAGGTCGTCCGCGCCGTCGAGCGCGACCTGCGGAGCCGTTACGCGCGCGACTTCACCGTCGTCGCCGCAGGCTCCGGCGAGGAAGCGCTCGAGATCGTCAGACGCCTGTCGGAGAGCGGCGATCCGGTGGCGCTGATCGTCACCGACCAGCGCATGCCGCGCATGACGGGCGTCGAGCTGCTGGCGCAGTCGGCAGGCCTGGCGCCCAAGGCGCGAGCGCGTCCTGCTCACGGCTTACGCCGACACCGAGGTGGCGATGCGCGCGATCAACGAGATCCGCCTCGACCACTACCTGATGAAGCCGTGGCACCCGCCGGAAGAACACCTCTATCCCGTGCTCGACGACCTGCTCGACGACTGGCGGGCCGCGGCGACGCCGGCGACGGTGGCGGGTGCGGAGACGGACGGCGACGCGTGCAGCGTCATCGGGCATCACTTCTCCCAGGGAGTCGCAGCGCGTGCGCGACCTGCTCGCGAACAACCAGATCGCCTACCGCTGGCTCGAGGTCGACGAAGAGCCTGCGCGCCGGTTGCTGGCGGAGGCCGAGCTCGGCACCGACCGGCTGCCGGTCGTGCTCCTGCCCGACTCCGAGCCACTGGTCGGGCCTGATCCGGCCGAGGTCGCGGCGCGAGTCGACCTGCAGACGGAGGAGAAGATGGCGTACTACGACCTCGTCATCGTCGGCGCCGGACCCGCGGGCCTCGCCGCTGCCGTCTACGGCGCGTCGGAGGGCCTGTACACCGTCGTCGTCGAGCGGGGGACGTTCGGCGGGCAGGCGGGAATGAGCTCTCGGATCGAGAACTACCTCGGCTTTCCGTCCGGGCTGTCCGGTGCGGACCTCGCTCGTCGCGCGACGACCCAGGCACGCCGCTTTCGCGCCGAGTTGCTGACAGCCCAGGAGGCGACCGGCATCGACGTCGTGGGGAACACCCGGGTGGTGCGGCTTGCGGCCGGGACCGAGATCTGCTCACACACGGTGCTGCTGGCGCCGGGCGTCTCGTACCGGCGGCTCGACGCCAAGGGGGCCGAGCGGCTTACCGGGCGGGGCATCTGGTACGGCACGGCGTCCGCCGGCGATGCGGCGCTGCTCGACGGGCAGGAGGCGTTCGTCATCGGCGGAGCGAACTCGGCAGGCCAAGCGGCGCTCCACCTCGCCAGCGGGGCGCATGTGACGATCCTCTACCGCGGTGAGAGCCTGCGGAAGTCGATGTCGCAGTACCTCGTCGATCGCATCGAGGAGATGCCCGAGGAGATCACCGTCCGCCTGAACACGCACGTCGTGGAGACACACGGAGAGGAGGCACTGGAGTCGATCACGATCGATGAGGACGGCGACGTCTCTGAGGTTCCGGCCACGGCGCTCTTCGTCTTCGTCGGCGCCGAGCCGCACACGGACTGGCTCGGCACGGCGCCGGCCCGCTCCGACCGCGGCTACATCCTCACCGGCAGCCAGGTGCTGGAGCTACCAGACGAGTGCGCGCCCTGGCCGCTGGACCGGCATCCCCTCGCCCTGGAGACGAGCGTCCCCGGCGTCTTCGCCGCCGGCGACGTCCGCGACCAGTCGATCAAGCGCGTGGCGTCTGCGGTCGGCGAAGGCTCGATGGCCGTGCTGCTCGTCCACCAGTATCTGAAGAGCCACTGATGGATCCCGGCGAGCTGCGCCGGATCACGATCCTCGCCGACCTCCCCGACGAGCGGCTCGAAGACCTCGCGCGCCACGGCACCGAGCTGACCCTCGAGGCCGGGGAGTACCTCTTCCGCGAAGGTGAGGAGGCTGCGTTCCTGTCCCTGCTGCTCGACGGAGAGCTCGAGACGACGCGCTCGGTCGGCGGTGACGAGCTACCGCTCCTCCATCACGAGCCCGGCGGCTTCCTCGGTGCGATCTCCCTAGTCACCGGCGGGGTCTACGGCGGCTCGACGCGCTCGGTCGGCGTGAGCCGCCTCTTTCTCCTGGAGCCCGAGGCGTTCCGGCGGCTACTCGTCTCGGAGCCGGCCATATTCACCGCGGTCATGGACGTCTTCGTTCCCGTGATCACGAACTACACGGCCATCGAGCGCGACCGCGACCGCCTGCTGTCGCTGGGCACGCTCGCGGCGGGCCTCGCACACGAGCTGAACAACCCGGCAGCAGCCGCACAGCGTCGGTGCTTCGGAGCTGCGGTCCGCCGAGCGCGACGCCCAGTCCGCCCTGTCACGACTCGCCACCAGCGGGCTTGACGCGGACGGGATGTCGGGGCTGTGCACGCTGACGGCCGAGGCCCTCGACGCGGCGGAGACAGGCGACCGGCTCGAAGGCCTCGATCGTGCGGACCGCGAGAGCGAGTTGGCCAATTGGCTCGAGGATCACGGCGTCGCGGACGGAGCTACCGCAGCCGCGTTCGTCGACGCGGGTCTCGACGAGACCTGGCTGGAGGGTCTACTCGCCGTCGCGCCAGGCGAGCCGGATTCGGTCGTCGGCTGGGTTGCATCACGCCTCGTCGCGGCGCGCATCGCCCGCGAGCTCGAGGACTCGATCGGACGCATCTCGCGGCTCGTCCAATCGGTGCGGCAGTACTCCTATCTCGACCAGGCGCAGCGCCAGGAGGTCGACGTCCACGAGGGCCTCGAGAGCACGCTCGCGATCCTCGCCCACAAGGTCGCCGAGCGGCGGGTCGAGATCGTTCGCGAGTACGACCACTCGCTGCCGCTCATCGAGGCGAACGCGCCGGAGCTGAACCAGGTCTGGACGAACCTCATCGACAACGCCGTCGCCGCCGCTCGCGAGAACGGCCGCGTGACGATCCGAACGTCGCGCTCGGGCGACTTTCTCAGCGTCGAGGTCGAGGACGATGGCGACGGCGTTCCTCCCGAGATCGCGGAGCGCGTCTTCGACGCGTTCTTCACGACGAAGGAGCCTGGCGAGGGAACGGGCCTCGGCCTCGACATCGCCCACAGGATCGTCGCGCGCCACCGCGGCGACCTGCGGCTGAAGCAGGTCGAGCAGGGCGCCTGCTTCCAGGTGCTGCTGCCGCTTGGTTAATCGTCGGTCGGCTCGAAGTCCAGCGCGAGCGAGTTGATGCAGTAGCGGAGACCCGTGGGCTGCGGGCCGTCGGGGAAGACGTGGCCGAGGTGCGAGCCGCACGTCGCGCAGCGCACCTCGGTGCGGCGCATGCCGTGGGTCAGGTCCTCCTCGGTCTCGACGGCCTCCTCGTCGAGCGGGGCGAAGAAGCTCGGCCAGCCCGATCCCGAATCGAACTTCGTGTCCGAGCGGAAGAGCTCTGCGCCGCAGGCACCACACTTGAACATCCCGTCGTCGTGCACGAGGTTGAGCTCGCCCGACCACGGCGCTTCGGTCGCGCCGCAGCGAAGCACCTCGTAGCGGTCGGGATCGAGCTCCGCCCGCCATTCGGCATCCGTCTTCTCGACTCGCTCCGTCATGTCACGACCTCCTCTGCATGAATTCGCTTCTTCGATTCCTTGAGCTTGCCGCCGTCGCGGCCCATGCGGACGGCGAGCGCCTCGGCGAGGATCGAGAGGGCCGTCTCCGGCTGCGACTCGGCGCCGATGTCGAGCCCGCAGGGCCCGGAGATGCGCTCGATCGCATCCTCGTCGACGCCGGCCTCCAACAGCCGCTCGCGGCGTCGCTCCTGGTTGCGGCGCGAGCCAAGCGCACCGATGTAGAACGCGTCCGACTCGAGAGCCGCCTTCAGCGCGGGGATGTCGAACTTGTCGTCGTGCGTGAGCACGACGACGGCCGTCGCGTGATCGGGCGCCACCTGCGCCAGCGCCTCCTCCGGCCACTCGACGATGATCTCGTCCGCACTGGGGAGACGCTCGGCAGTCGCGAACTTCGCACGCGCGTCGGCGACGATCGTCCGCCAGCCGAGGAGCCTGGCCGCGGCGCACATCGCCTCGGCCGTGTCCACGGCGCCGTAGATGAGCAGGCGCGGCGGCGGCCCGTAGATCTCCGCGAACACGCGGACGCCGTCGAGCTCGAGGATGCGGTTCGTGTGCTCGCGGATGAGCTGCTCCGCCTGCTCGAGCGCTACCTCCGGCACGCCGTCCCCGTGACGCTCGCCGCCCTCCAGGACGAGGGCGTGCGCGCCCAGGCCGTCACCGTCGATGACGGTGAAGAGGACAGCGCGCTCCTCGTTCTCGACGGCCTCCAGCAGCCTCTCGGTCACGCTCATGTCGGCAGCCTAGCCAGTTCGGGCGCTGGAAAGGCTTGAGCCCGGCGGTCAACTGACGGATGATTCGACGTCCGATGGCCGAGCAGCCCACAGGGACGATCACGCTCGTCTTCACCGACATCGAGGGTTCGACGCGCCTCTTGCACGATCTGGGCCCGGAGGCCTACCGGCAGGCGCTGGCAGACCACCGCCAGATCGTGCGTGAGGCCTTCGGCCGCCGTGCGGGCTACGAGGTGGACTATGAAGGCGATGCCTTCTTCTATGCCTTCGCCTCGGCCGAGGATGCCGTAGCGGCGGTGGGGCAGGCGATGGGCGGTCTCGAGCCGGGCCAGATCGCGATTCGCGTGGGCATCCACACGGGGATGCCGACGCCCGATCCCCCCAAGTACGTCGGCCTGGACGTGCACCTGGCGGCGAGGATCATGAGCGCCGGCCACGGCGGCCAGGTGCTGCTCTCGCAGCCGACGCGCGAGCTGGTCACGGTGGAGGTCACAGATCTCGGCGAGCACCGGCTCAAGGACATCGAAGGGCCGGTCTCGCTCTACCAACTGGGAGAGGAGCGCTTTCCGCCGCTGAAGACGATCTCCAATACGAACCTGCCACGTCCTGCCAGCTCGTTCGTCGGCAGGGAGCGGGAGACAGAGGAGGTCGTCTCGCTGCTCAGAGACGGCGGACGGGTCGTTACGTTGAGCGGCCCCGGCGGCTCGGGCAAGACGCGACTTGCCATTGAGGCAGGCTCAGAGCTCGTCTCCGAGTTCAAGGCCGGCGTCTTCTGGATAGGACTCGCCTCGCTACGAGACCACAGCCTGGTCGCGGAGACGATCGCTCAAGTGCTTGGCGCCAAAGACGGCCTGCCAGAGCACATCGCAGAGCGGGAGCTCTTGCTGCTGCTCGACAACCTCGAGCAGGTGGTGGACTGCGCGCCCGAGCTGGCATCGCTGCTGGAAGCCTGTCCCAACCTCAAGCTGCTCTGTACCTCCAGAGAGCTCTTGCGTATCCGAGGCGAGCTCGAGTATGCGGTGCCACCGCTCGCGGAGCCGGAAGCAATCGAGCTCTTCTCGGAGCGCTCGCAGCTCCCAGCGGACGAGACCATCGCAGAGCTCTGCCGCTGCTTGGATGACCTGCCCCTGGCGGTGGAGCTGGCCGCCGCCCGCGCCTCGGTCCTCACGCCACGGCAGATCCTGGAGCGGCTTTCACAGCGGCTCGACCTGCTCAAGGGCGGGCGCGACGCAGAGGCGCGCCAGCAGACGCTGAGAGCGACGATCGCCTGGTCGTACGACCTGCTCAGTAAGGAAGAGCAAGCGCTGTTCGCAGGGCTTTCCGTCTTCAGCGGCGGCTGCGCGCTGGAGGCCGCCGAAGAGGTCCGTGACGCCGGTCTCGACGCTCTGCAGTCACTGGTCGACAAGAGCGTCGTTCGCTTCACGGACGAGCGTTACTGGATGCTGGAGACGATCCGCGAGTATGCGTCGGAAAAACTGGATGCCGATCCCGGCGCCGAGCTCCTCCGTGCGGCGCATGCACACTTCTACGTCGCGCTCGCACGGCGAGAGGAGGCAGGGCCTTTGCAGAGCCTCGGCCTCGCCGCAATCGAACGCTTTCACTCTGAGCACGCGAATGTCCGCGAGGCGGTGGCCTGGGCGCGCGCAGCGAAGGACTACGACATGCTCCTGCCGCTCGTCGCCGTCTTGTGGATGGCCTGGATCGTGCGCGGCCACGGCGCCGAGACGCTCGAATGGGCCGCAGCAGCGCTCGATCACACGAGCGGGTTGAGCGAGGACCGTGAAGGGGCTCTCGCGGCTGGAAGTGAGATCGCCCGATGGACAGGAGACGAGGCGCAAGCCGTGGCATGGAACGAAGAGCTGCTTGCTCTCGCCTCAGAGCACGGACTCCACGAGCCGTGGCGGCGACCCATCGTCCTGGCGGATCTGTGCGACATGGCGCTCGTCAACGGTGACGTGAACAGTGGACGCCGGTATGCGGAACAGAGCCTCGAGGCTGCGGAGGGTGATCCGGCAGCGGAAGCAAGAGCGCGCTCCTCACTGGGCGAGGTTGCGCTCGTGGAGGGCGATCTCGATACGGCGTACTCCCTATTCGACGCGGCGGCTGCTGCCATGCTCGACGGACGCCACGAGTTCAATCACGCTGCGTCCATCGAGGCGTTGGGCGAGGTCGAGCGGCGAAGGGGTGCCCACGAGCGCGCTGCCGAGCGTTTCACGGATGCGCTCGTAAAGTTCGGCGAGCTCGGCGATCAAGCATCGGTCGCCGAGTGTCTCGAAGGCCTCGCCCACTGCGAGCGAGCACGCGGGAACGAGGCTCGTGCACGCAGGCTCGCTTTGCTGTGCAACAGCCTTAGGAACGCCGCAGCGGGAGTGCCGTGGCGGCCCGACCGAGCCCTCGAGATTCCAGATGACGGCGCTCAGAGCTCGGTCATCGACGCCACCATCGACGAAGCCGTGGTGTACGCGCTTAGCGGCAGCGACCGAGACCGCTAGCCCTCGTCGAGCACTTCGACGAACACGTCGATCTCACCGCCGCACGGCAGCCCCACTTCCCAGGCCTCCTCGTCGGCGATCCCGTAGGAGAGGAGCTTCGGCGTGCCGGAGGTGAGCACCTCCCGCGCGTTCTCGTAGACGTCCGACTCCACGCAGCCGCCCGAGACGGAGCCGCAGATCTCACCGGTCTCCGAGATCGCGAGCTTCGCGCCGATCGGTCGCGGCGCCGAGCGGCGGGTGGCAACGACGGTCGCGATCGCCACCTTCTTCCCTTCCGCGCGCCAGCGCTCGACGTCTTCCAGGATCTCTTTCACGCTGCATGCCTCCTTTCGATTCCGGTCAGGACGTCAGCCAATTCTTCGAGGCTGGCGAGATTGTGCCCGGAGAGGAACCGGTCGACGTGCGGAAGCGCCGCCCGCATGCCCCCTGCCAGAGGCTGGTAGTCCGGGTGCCCCTTGAGCGGATTGACCCACACGACGGCATACGCCTGTCGAGCGAGCCTCGCCATCTCGTATCCGACGACGGCTGCATCCTCCCGCTCCCAGCCGTCCGAGACGATGACGACGACCGCGCCGCGCGTCAGCGCCCGCCTCCCCCATTCGTCGTTGAACGCCTTTAGCGAGTGGCCGATCCGCGTGCCGCCGGACCAGTCCACGACGCTCTCGGACGCCGCCTGCAGCGCGCCCTCGGGGTCCCGAATGATCAGCTCGCGCGTCAGCCGGGTGAGTCGCGTGCCGAAGGCGAACGTCTCCACGCCACGTCCCGACCGCGACAACGCGTGCAGGAAGAGCACCAGCGCGCGGGCATACGCCTCCATCGACCCGGACACGTCGCAGAGGACGACGAGCTTTCGCGGTACCTGGACGCGGCTGCGGAACGTTCGCTCGATGGCGTCTCCGCCCGTGCCCAGCGACTCCCGCACCAGGCGGCGCATGTCGAGGTCGTGGCCGCGATGGTGCGGCCGCAGGCGGCGCGACTTGCGCCGCGGCCTGCCGGAAGCGATCGCGCAGATGAGCTTGCTGACGTTCTCCATCTCTTCCGACGTCATGTCCGCGAAGTCCCGCCGGCGTAGCAGCTCGTCCGGGCTGTAACCGAGCGATGTCTGGTCTTCGCCCGACTCCCCGCCCTCCTCCTCTGCGCGCTTCCTCTCGGCGCTGCGCCGCAGCAGCCTCAGCGAAGCCACCTCCGTGCCCTGGCGGAACACCGGCGCCGTCGGAGCGCGGAGGAACCACGCACGAAAGGCCACGTCGAACGCCTCCAGGTCCTCCCGACGCGAGACGAGCGTCTGCCGCAGCGTCCAGTAGACGTCGTCGCGGCGCGCGAGTTCGACGAGGTCGAGCCCCGTCAGCGCATCGGCCAGGCGCCCCGGGCCTACCTCCAGCCCCGCCTCGCGGAGCACGCGGCCGAACGTCACGACGTGCCTCGCGACCGCGTCAGCCATCAGGTGGTGGCCGCGCGAGCCTCGTCGAGCAGGCCCTGGAGGGTCTCGTCCCGAACGGCGAGCACGTCCTCGTGGTACTTCAGCACCGAGCCCAGTGTCTGCTCGACGACTTCCGCGTCGAGCTCCTGCCGCCCCAGCGCCGTCAGCGCGTTCGCCCAGTCGATCGTCTCGGCGACGCCGGGCGGCTTCGCCAGATCGAGCCCGCGAAGGCCCTGCACAAAGGCGGCCGCCTGCTCGGCGAGGCGCTCGGGGACGCCGGGGACTCGAAGCTTGACGATCGCCACTTCGCGCTCGAGCGCGGGATGGCCGATCCAGTGGTAGAGACAGCGGCGCTTGAGAGCGTCGTGCAGCTCGCGCGTGCGGTTGGACGTGAGCACGACCGCCGGCTTGTGGTCGGCCGCGGAGATCGTCCCGATCTCGGGGATCGTGATCTGGAAGTCGGAGAGCACCTCCAGCAGGAACGCCTCGAACTCCTCGTCCGCGCGGTCGATCTCGTCGATCAGCAGCACAACCCGCTCGGGGCTCTCGATCGCCTCCAGGAGCGGGCGCCGGATGAGGAACTCGGGGCCGAAGAGCTCCTCCTCGGAAACCGTGCCCTCCTGCGCCGCGCGGATGTGCAGCAGCTGGCGGGAGTAGTTCCACTCGTAGACGGCGTGAGCGACGTCGAGCCCCTCGTAGCACTGCAGCCGGATCAGCCGCGCGTCGAGGACACGTCCGAGCGCCTTCGCGGCCTCGGTCTTGCCCACCCCCGCCTCACCCTCGAGGAGCAACGGCTTCTCGAGCTGCAGAGAGAGGAAGAGCGCCGTCGCCAGCCCTCGATCGGGCAGGTACTCGGCGTCGCGCAGGCCGCTCTCGAGCTCGTCGATGGAGGAGATCTCCACGTGCTAACTGTACGCGCTGTACGATCGCGCTCGTGAGTCGCGAACTGGACGTGATGATCCCAACCACACCCGAGGAGGCGGTTGCCGCCTTCGGCGAAGGCGACGGAATCACCGTGCTCGCCGGCGGCACAATCGTCGTGCCGGAGCTCACCCACGGCCGCTTGAAGCCCGGGAAAGTGCTCATGCTCGGCCGCAGCGGCCTGGACAAGATCACACGTGAAGGCGGGACCGTGACGATCGGCGCCACGGTCGCCGTCACCGAGCTGGAAGAGCTCGACGAGCCGCTCGCGAGCGCTGCGAAGCACGTCGCTGACGGCGAGATCCGCGCGCAGGCAACGGTCGGCGGCAATCTCTGCGCTCCGCCCGGCCTGGACGCGCCGCGCGGCGATCTCCAGGCTCCGCTGATCGCCCTGGGAGCGCGCGTCCGCTCCGCGGGCTCGGGCGGGGAGCGCACCGAGCCGGTCGAGGAGTTTCTCGCCGGCGGCGCCGCGGGACGCCTCGTGCTCGACGTCTCCTACGACGAGGCCGACCGCACGGCCGCCTACGCAGCCGCCTGGCGGCCGCACACGAAGCACTACTCGATCCTCGCCGTCGCCGCGACGAAGACGGGCGACGAGCTGCGCATCGCCGCCACCGGAGCCGGTCCGCACGCCGTCCGGCTCTCGTCGGCGGAGCAGAGCGGCGAGGCGAGTGATGCTCTGAACGACGTCGACCCCCCTGATGACGCCCTCGCCTCAGCCTGGTATCGCAAGACCGTCCTGCCCACGCTCGTGACACGAGCGCTCGCCGACCTTTCCTGAGGAGGCCTCCGGATGCAATTGAACGTCAATGGAATCGACCGCGAGATCACGGCCCCGCTGCTGACTCCGTTGCTCCACGTACTGCGCGAGGAGCTGGGAATCACGAGCCCGAAGGCCGGCTGCCAGCAGGGCGGCTGCGGCGCCTGCACGGTGCTCATCGACGGCGAGCCGCGGCGCGCGTGCCTGCTGCCCGTGGCCGCTATCAACGGCGCCGCCGTCACGACGCTCGAAGGCCTCGGCACCCCGGAGCGGCTGGCGCCGATCCAGCAGGCCTTTGTTCACCACTACGGCATGCAGTGCGGCTTCTGCACGCCGGGCATCCTGCTCGCGGCGCACGCACATATCGAGCGCGGCGGCGGGGACGACCAGGAGTCGATCGCAGAGTCGCTCGCGGGGCATGTTTGCCGCTGTACCGGGTACGTGAAGATCGTGAACGCCGTCGGCAGCCGCCGTCCGCGGAGAGAGCTTCGATCTCACGCAGACGACGGGGACGCCGACGACCACGTTCGTGGCCGGAGCCACGGAATGAAGGCCGTCGGAGCACGGCTTCCGCGCTACGACGGCGTCGCCCACGTCACCGGGCGGACGACGTTCGTCGACGACGTCCGCGTCCCTGGCACGCTGTGGGCGAAGGCACTGCGCTCGCCCGTTCACCACGCCGACATCACACGGCTCGACACGGCCAAGGCCGAGGCGCTGCCCGGTGTGCACGCGGTGATCACGCACGCCGACGTGCCGCTGCTCGAGTACGGCCACCTGTCCGGCCTCGGCATCCCCGCCGACGAGCCGCTGCTCGCGAAGGACGACGTCCGCTACCAGGGCCAGCCCATCGCGGTCGTCGCTGCCGACGACGAGGAGACGGCGATGGCGGCGGTCGAGGCGATCGAGATCGACTTCGCGGAAAAGCCCGCGTTCTTCGACGTGCGCCTCGCAGCCGATCCCGACGCACCCGTCATCCATCACTGGGGCAACTGGTACCCGCATTTCGAAGGCGAGATGGACCGGCGGCAGATCCGCAAGGGCTCGATCGACGAGGCTTTCGAGCAGGCCGACCTGATCGTCACGGGCGTGTACCGGCCCGCCGCCATCGAGCACTGCCCGCTCGAGACGCAGGTCTGCCTGTGCGTCCCCGAGCCGGACGGCCGCCTGACGATCTACACGTGCTCCCAGGCGCTGTACTTCTCGATGGGCGTCGTGGCCGCGCACCTCGAAGTGCCACTGAACAAGCTCAAGCTCGTCGGCGGCACGGTCGGCGGTGGCTTCGGCGGCAAGGTCGACACCGCCACCGAGACGATGTGCGCGCTGCTGGCCATGAAGTCCGGCCGGCCGGTCAAGTGGCGCTGGACGCGCGAGGAGGAGTTCCTCTGCTCGTCCACGCGAGCGGCCTGGCACATGGAGATCGCCGACGCCGTAACGAGCGACGGCTGGATCCTCGGCCGCAAGATGCTGACGCTCCACGACTCGGGGGCGTACGCGCGCTTCTCTCCGTACGGGCTGACCAAGCATGCGTTCCACCACACGGGCGCCTACACGATCCCCAACCTCTCCTTCGACGGCTACGTCGTGTTCACGAACCGCACGCCGTCGACGGCCATGCGCGGCTTCGGCGTCACGTCGGTGTCATTCGCAGTCGAGACCCACATGAACCGCATCGCCGCCGAGCTGGAGATGGATCCCTTCGAGATTCGCCTCAAGAACGCGAATCGCATCGGCGACACGTCGCCCAACGGCGTTGTCTACACCGACCCGTCGACCGTCCAGACGATCCACGTCATGGCAGACGAGGTCGGGCACGAGCTTTCGGCGGACTACCGAATGATGTCGCGCGGTCCGCGCGAAGGTGAGCTTTTGCCCGACCATCTTCTGGCGCAGGTCGGCGATCCGGAGGCCCACTGATGGCAAAGCACACTGGCAGGGGCTACTCCTCGATCGAGTACCCGACGGGCATGAACCAGAACGGCGACCCGTCGCAGGCGTGGATCAAGATCAAGCCCGACGGCCGTGTCGACGTCTTCTCGGGAACATCCGACATCGGTAACGGTTCGAAGACGATCCAGAGCCAGATCGTCGCCGAAGCGCTCGGTGTCCCGTACGAGTGGATCACGTACGACAACTCGAACACCGACTCGTCGCCGCTCTGCACCGGGACGTTCGCCTCCCGCGCGACGTTCGTCGCAGGCAATGCTGTGCGCAAGGCCGCGCTCTCGGCACGCGAAAAGCTGCTCGAGATCGCCGGCAAGGAGCTCGAGATCGACCCGTCCGACCTCGACGTCGTCGACGGCGAGGTGATCGCCAAGGGCGCGCCGCAGAAGAAGATCTCGGTGCCCGATGTCGCAGCCGCGGCCACGTGGGGATATGGCGAGCTGATCACCGGCACCGGCGCGCAGCTGAAGCCGTTGGTGCCCATCGAGGATCCCGAGACGGGTGCAGTCGATTCGCCGCCCCACTCAGCCATCTCGTACGCCACCTGCGCCGCCGAGGTCGAGGTCGACGACGAGACAGGCGAGGTGCGCGTGACGCACCTCTGGCAATGCTTCGACGTCGGCCGGGCCATCAACCCGACGCTCGTGGAGGGGCAAATCGAAGGCGGCGGCATCATGGGGCTCGGCCTCGCGGTGCTCGAGGCGTGCTACCCGTACTACCCGAGCGTCGAGCACCGTGGCAGCGAGTTCGGCGCGTACGTCGCTCCCGGGATCGAGAACCTCCCACAGGTGGAGACGATTCTCATCGAGAACCCGTCAGCCGATGGTCCGTTCGGTGCGAAGGGAATCTCGGAGATGGCCAACAACCCGCAGCCACCCGCCATCGCCGCGGCCGTCTACGACGCGATCGGCGTGTGGGTCACGGAGCTGCCGATCACGCCCGAGCGCGTACTCAGGGCGCTGCAGCGGAAGGCAGCGGGCGAGGCCGGCCCGAAGCGCGAGGGAAAGGTCGTCGTGTTCGACGAGGAGCTGTCGGTGAACGCCGTCTCGCACGCGGACTCGATTCCGCTTCGAAGTTCCCCACGTGCCCCTTCTTCTAGAAGCCGATCTTGCTGGGGGAACCTCCCGGTTCCCCCCGGCCCCTCCCCCTCACGGGCCAGGGCTGGCGTGACGTCGCCGTTTCGGACCTGGAACGGGATCGAGCCGTTCCAGATCTTCCCGACCGTGCAGATCCACGCCATCGGCGGCGACCGGGCGCTCATGTGCCGCGTCGTCTACGAGCCGGGCACGACCGTGGCGCGCCACGCACACGAGCACACCGAGCAATTGATGGTCATCATCGAAGGTGACGTGACGATGACGATCGGCGACGAGACGCGAACCCTCGGCCCCGGCGACGTCGCCGTCGTCAACCGCGGTGTCGAGCACGAGCTCTACTCGGAGGGAGGCCTCGTCTTCTTCGAGGCGCTCGCGCCGGTCCCGCTCGACCACGTGCCCGACCGCGAGCGCGACCTCGTCCTCGGCGCCGAAGCGGGCGCCGGCCACGTCGAGCGTTAGCCCGATGGACGTCACCCTCCTTCTCTGCGACTTCGCCGAGGCCGTCAACGGGAAGCTCTACGTGATGGGAGGCGGCTGGAACATCCTCTTTGCCCCAGGCCAGCCCGTGACGATGTCGGTGGCGGCCGTGATCGCCGTGCCCTGGGACCGGACGAACCAGTCGCACGAGCTGACGCTCGAGTTGCTGACGGACGACGGCCAGCCCGTCGAGATCGAGGGGCAGACGGTCGCGGTCACGGGTGACTTCGAGCTCGGCCGTCCGCCCGGCATCAAGCCGGGCAGCTCGCAGAACGCGCCGTTCGTCTGGACCTTCGCCGGACTCGTGCTCGGCGCCGGCGGCTACGAGTGGAAGCTCACGATCGGCGGGGAGCCCGTCGAGAGCAGGCCGTTCATCGTGGCCCATCCGCCCGGCTACACGGCCGAGTAACGACCGTGATCGTCGCCATGCACGTCGCGGCCGGCGCGGCTGCCGGCGAGCTGGTCGGCTCGCGGGCAGGCGCCGTCGCGGCCGGGCTCGCCCTCCACGGACTTCAGGACGCCGTGCCGCACCACGACATCCCCTCACACCGATTCGAGGCCGTGTCGGGCTTGCTCCTACTGGCGGTGCTCGCGCTCCGGCGTGGCATCTCGGACCCGGCGGTGCTCGGTGGTGCTGCCTGCGCTGCGCCCGACCTCGAGCACGTGTTGCCATTGCCGCGGCCGGGCGGACGGGAGCTCTACCCCTCCCACCGCGTCGACGGCTGGCACAAGGAAGGCGGCGTTCCTGCGTGGGCGCAACTCGTCGCGGCGGGCGTTATCGTCCTTGCACTCGCACGACGACGAAAGGGGTTGTAATGCCGCTGATCAAGGTCGACCTGTTCGACTTCCGGGTCAACGAGGAGACGAGCGCGAAGCTCATCGCAGGATTGACGGATGCGTTGTGCGAAGCGACCAACGAAGGCATGCGCGAGCACACGTGGGTGATCGTCGAGGGCCACTCGCCGAAGAACTGGGGCTTCGGCGGCGCACCGTTGCCCGCCGACCAGATGCCACCCGTCTAGCCGCGAAGCTGGAGCTCGACCGGGGGCGCGCCCGGGACGACTGCCGCCGTCTCGCGCGCGTGGAGCAGGGTCGTCTTCACGATCAGCTTCGCGCGCGCGAAGTTGTCCATCATCGTCGGCACCGGGCCGACCTCCCTGCCGAGCGCGTAGCCGGCTGCGTTCCGGCCGATCGCCCGGTACGACTCGAGCGTGTACAGCGGTGACATGCCGAACAGCTCGAGGTTGTCGAGCGGCTCGAGGTCGGCGCGATGGATCACCGCCGTGCCCTTCGACTGGATGCCCACCGCGATGCCCGATCCCGACAGCGCTGCGCCGTCGTGGCCGATGAAGGCGACATCGGCCGCCCGCTTGACGCGGACGAGCCTCGGCTGCCCTCCAGCCTCTCGGACGCCCTCCTCGAGCGCGGTCGAGGACATCGGCATGCGCCAGCCCGTTGATCGTCCGCCGGATCACATCGCCGAACGCCGGGCCGACGGCGATCACCACTTCGTCCGGTTCGTTCTCTATCTTGGCAACATGCAGCTCTTCCACCGCCTGCTCCGCGTCTTCGTCCTCGTCGAAATCGCGTGGATCGAGCGTCTGCGGCAGCGCCTGCAGCAGCTGCCAGCGCTCGTCGTCCAGCACGTAGCCCGTGCCCGGCCCGGAGTAGCGGTTGGGGTCGTTGACGGCCGACCTCACACCCCAGTCCTCGCCGATCACGGCCGAGGTCTGGAGATAGTCCGCGCAGACCCGCTGGCGCTGCATGCCGATGATCGCTGCGGCGACGTCGTCGAAGCCGGCATCGTCGAGCGCGCGAGCGACGTCGAGGCCGGAGATCCGCTCGTCCAGCACGCGGTCGGCGGCGGCGACGTCGGCGGCCCGGTCACGATCCGGCAGGTCGTCGCTCGAGTAGCCGCGCGTTGCCGCCTCCACCTCGGCATCGGACACCTCGGGGAAGCCGAGGGCGGCGAACACCGCCTGCACGGCACGCGCGCCGCGCTCGCGGACGCGCAGGGCTGCGTCCTCGGCGATCGGCTCGATCCCGGCGTCGACCTGCCAGTCGCGCTGCACCGTCAGCCACTCGTCGAGGTCGTCCGCGTCGTAGTTGCCGCCGCCGAACATGTTGTCCTTGCGCGGCATCACGGAGTAGCCGGACGTGACGAAGTCGGTGCCGGGCAGCAGCTGACCCATCAGCTTCGCCGTCTTGCGCACCTCCGAGTGCGACGCGATGGCGTCGTTGCCGGACGCCACCTCCAGGTCGAGCCAGGCGGCCAGGAGGTTCTCCGCGAGGATCTCCCGCGTTCCGCCCGGAACGGCGAGCACGAGCGCCACGCACGAGATGGACCCGTTCTGCACGCCCTGGGAGCCGGCTGCGCGGACAGCGGCGAGGCACCGCGCCTCCAGGTAGAGCATCGACTTCCCCTGCGCGTGCCCCATCAGCGCCTCCGAGCCGCCGCCGGACGTGAACCGCACCTTCACGCCACGCGAGGCGTAGGCAGAAGCAAGGAACGCCTTCGACCACGGCGTGTCGTCGCCGTCGACGAACACCGGCTCCGTGCCGTACACGGACAGCGTCTCGGCGTACGTCACGAGACCTTGCATGGCCAGCTGGAGGTTGCGGCGCTCCTCGACCGCGCACTGCGTCATGACGCCGGGGCGGCCGGTCTGCGAGCCGACGAGCAGCGCGATCGCGTTGAGCGGCGCGTAGCGCGAGACGCCAACGGTCGTCTCGAGCTCGGCAAAGCCGCGCGCCGCCGCCTCGGCGGCGTCGGCGGCCAGCAGCGCGGGGCTCTCCTTGAGGTTCGTGACGTGCGCCTGGTTGGCAGGAGCCCGCCGGGCGCGGAGCTTCTTGAGCGCGAACATCATCTCGACGGGGTCGAGGCGGCTCACGACCCGCGCCAGGCGTGCGGGAGTCAGCCCCCTGCTCAGCCGGACGAGCTCGTCCCGCAAGTGGTCGACGTCGACGAGGCGGCGCGCGAGCTCGTCGTCGGAAAGCGTCGCCGCCTCCGCTGCCGCCTCGAGCGTCGATGCCCCGGCGCGCGATGAACGCGTCGAGCACGTCGAAGTCCTCCTCGCGCGTGCCGTCGATCTCGACGACTCGCCCATCCTCGATCGCGAGGCTCGGCTCCGGGTCGTCCGGGCCGTCCATCGCGACGAGACCGAGCTCCGGGTACGGCGCGATCAGCAGCTCGCGCCGGAGCTCGCGCCTTTCCCGCGACCGAAAGCGGCTAGACCCTGTCGCGATCTCCTGCAAGCAGCCCTCGCCTCGCGTACACGTCGATCGCCTCCCTTACGAACGCCGCGGACAGCGGCGCCCCGGCCTCGTCGAGCCTCGTCGCCCAGGCCTCGAGCTCGTCTTCGCTGGAGCGGTGAGGCCGTAGGGCGGTGTAGATCTCGAGGATCGTGTCCGACGGGATGGCGGCCAGCTCAGCAGCGCGACGGAGATTGTCGGCCAACGGCGCCCGCCCGACCGCCTCCGCCACCGCGGCCTGGTGGCGAAGCGTGTCCGGGGTCGCCCGCAGGTCTTCCCACGCGAGCCTCCCTCGCGCATGCCTTCGACGGTCACGTCGTCAAGTGGGAGGCCGGACGGCGTGCTGACGGCCTCCGGCCGCTTCTGGCCTAGCGGATAGTCCGAAACGGGATCGGCGGCCACCCGCGGAAGCTTACGTAGCTAGGCCTTCACCCTCTATGATCCGGTGCGTCGTGACTGAAGTCGTGTCTCGACCGGGGGCGGACGGTCTTCTCTCAACCCTGCACGCGGGGCGTGTGGGCATCGACCTCCAATCTTTAGAAAGGGCGTGAAATACGGTGAAACGTCGCGCATTGCTTGCCGGCGTCGGATCCATCGGCGCCTTGGCTCTCGTCGCCTCGCTGGCCATCGCCGGCGCGGGCAGCGCCGGCACCGCAAGCACCGAAGCCACAGCGGCCACCGCAGAGTCGCTGGTGGCAACGATCACCCCGCCGAAGGTGCCGAACGCAGCAGCAATCAAGAAGAAGTTCGGCGGACGAAGCATTACGTTCCTCGGCGACGGGCCTGTTGGCAAGTCGCACACACGGGACCAGCTACTCGTGGCCAAGTTCTCCAAGGACACGGGCATCAAGGTCAAGCTCGTGCCCCATCCAGTGGACTCCAGTGCCGCCTATTCTCAGCTGGCGCGGACGTTCTCGGCGAACTCCTCTGCCTTCGACGTGGTGATGCTGGACGTCGTCTGGACCGGCGCGTTTGCGCCGTACTTGTACAACCTGAAGACGATCCTGAGGAAGGAGGCTACGCAGCAGTCGAAGGGGATCATCCTCAACAACACCGTCCGCGGCAAGCTCGTCGCAATGCCGTGGTTCGGCGACTTCGGGATCCTCTACTACCGCACGGATCTGCTCCAGAAGTACGGGTACAGCATCGCCACCGCACACGTGGGCCCAGCTCGGCACCATGGCCCAGAAGATCCAGGACGGCGAGCGTGCCAGCCAACCAGAACTTCTACGGGTACGTGTACCAGGGCAACGCCTACGAGGGGCTGACGTGCGACTCGCTCGAGTGGCTCGCGTCGAGCGGAGGCGGCCAGTTCATCGACGGCGGCAAGGTCACGATCGACAACCCGAAGGCGGCGGCCATCCTCAACCTCCAGCGAAGCTTCGTCGGCACGATCACGCCGCGAGGCGTGACGACCTACCAGGAAGGCGAATCGGAGAAGGCGTTCACGTCGGGCAACGCTGCGTTCATGCGCAACTGGCCGTACGCGTACGCGATCGGCCAGGACGGGCCGATCAAGGGCAAGTTCGACGTCACGGTACTCCCGAACAGCGGGGGCAACGCCTCCGTCGGAACCGTCGGCGGCTGGCAGCTCGGGGTGTCGAGCTTCTCGAAGCAGCCCGGGGCCGCCGTCGAGCTCGTCCGCTACCTGACGAGCGCAGCGGTCGAGCGGTTCGATGCCATCTACAACAGCAATGTCCCGACGATCCCGGCCGTCGCGAAGCTCCCGGCGGTCCGGAAGGTGAACCCGTGGTTGAAGCCCGAGATTGCCGGCGTGAAGCGTGTCACGCGCCCGTCGCGCTATCTCGGCACGAAGTACAACCAGGGCTCGCAGATCATCTACCAGGGCATCAACCAGATCCTCAACGGGCAGGACGCGAACAACGTGCTGCCCGGCATGGCTCAGCGACTCGACCGCGTGCTACCCGGATAGGAGCCCGCGGACGAGCCGAACGGAGACACGACGATCGTGAGAGGATGGGGGCCGGAGCGCCCCCATCCTCTCTTTAGCCGGGGGACGACACGATGAGCGCGATCGAGCCCACCAGCGCTGCCGCGCCGCGGCCGAAACGCCGCCGGTCGACTCGCCTGCAGCGCAAGCAGACGCGGCTGGCGTGGCTCATGGTTGCGCCCGCACTCATCGTCCTCGCCTTCGTTGCGTTCTATCCGCTCGGCCAGACGGTCTACGACAGCTTCACCGACCGGCAGTTCCTCGGCGGTCTCGAGCCGACCAGGTGGGTCGGCCTGCAGAACTATCGCGACCTCATCCACGACACCATCTTCCGGGACGCGGTCGTCGTGACGGTGAAGTTCACCGTGATCACGGTCTCCTTCGAGCTCGTGCTCGGACTGATCATCGCACTCGTCGTCAACTCGGGCTTCAAGGGCCGGGGCGTGATGCGCGCGGTGATGCTCGTGCCGTGGGCGATACCGACCGTGGTCGCGGCGCAGATGTGGAAGTGGATGTACGACGACGTCTTCGGCGTCGTCAACGACTCTCTCGTCCGTCTGCACATCATCGACCGCCCGGTGGCGTGGATCTCGGAGCAGCCGCTCGCATCCGTCGCGGCAGTCGACATCTGGAAGACGACGCCGTTCGTGGCCCTCTTGCTGCTCGCAGGGCTCCAGGTGATTCCCCACGAGCTGTACGAGGCGGCGGACGTGGACGGGGCGAGCAAGTGGCACCAGTTCTGGCGGATCACACTGCCGCTCCTCGGTCCCGGCCATCCTCGTCACGCTCATCTTCCGCACCCTCGATGCGCTGCGCGTCTTCGACGTCTTCTACGTGTTCTTCGGCTCCCGTGTCGATACGCAGACGATGGCCATCTACAACCAGAACACGATCGTCGCCTTCGGCGACGTCGGCTACGGCGCCGCCATCAGCGTGGCCATCTTCCTGATCATCGGCCTCTTCGTCGTCATCTACACGACGTTCATGCGGGTGCAGCAGCAATGACCGTTGTCGCCGAGCGGGCCGAGCGAGCCGCGCGTGCACAGGCGCTGGCGAGGCGTAAGCGGCGGGAGCGCCGCGGCCTCAAGCGTCTGATCCGCCGCATCCCCTTCTACCTGCTCATCGGGGCCATTTTCGTCTACGCCCTCTTCCCCTTCTACTGGGCTCTCCGCTCCGCGTTCATCGCAGAGAGCGATCTCTTCAGGACCCCGGTGCAGTACGTCCCACATGACCCGACCCTCGTGAACTTCCGGACAGTGCTGTCTAGCGACCAGTTCTTGCGGGCGCTGTTGAACTCGACGATCGTCGCTCTCTCGGTGACCCTGATCGCGCTCGCGCTGGGGTCGCTCGCCGGCTATGCGCTCGGACGATTCCGCTTCCGCGGCCGGTCGACGGCCCTCTACGTGATGCTCTCGATGACGATCTTTCCGCAGATCGCGATCCTCGGCGCGCTCTACACGATGATCAACCGCTTCCATCTGTACGACAGCCTGCGGGCGCTGATCTTCAGCTACATGATCCTCGTGATCCCGTTCACCGTGTGGGTGCTGACGAGCTTCATGCGAGCGCTGCCCAAGGACCTCGAGGAAGCGGCCTACGTCGACGGAGCCTCTCCGTTCCAGACCTTCTACCGCGTGATGCTTCCGCTCGTCGCTCCCGGCCTCGTCACGGCCGGCCTGCTCGCCTTCATTGGCGCGTGGAACGAGTTCCTCTTCGCGCTCTCCTTCACGCAGTCACCCGAGAAGTACACGGTCCCCGTCGCCATCACGAGCTTCACCGGTGAGTCCGCCTTCGAGAAGCCGTGGGGCCAGATCATGGCGGCCACCGTCGTCGTGACGGTGCCGCTGATCGTGCTCACATTGGTGCTGCAGCGGCGGATCCTCGCGGGCATGACGGCCGGCGCGGTGAAGGGCTAGACCGACTAGATCGCCTCCCTCGACTCGGGGTCGAAGAAGTAGAGGTGGCTCGTGTCGATCGCGAGCTCGATCTCGCTGCCCTCCGTGATCTTGCTGCTGGGATCCACACGTGCGATGAGCCGAGCCCTTCCGTCCTCGGAGCCCGGCGGAGATGCGCCCAGGGTGGGGTCTGCGTCGCCCGCCGTGCCCGCCACCAGGACGGGCGCAGACACCGTGAAGTGCACGAGCACCTCGGCCCCGAGCGGCTCCGTGAGCTGACACGTGGTGCGAATGCGACGGTCGGGAGGTGTGTCCGGCTGGAGCGCCGCGTCCTCCATGTGCTCGGGGCGAATCCCCACGAGAACGGTGCGGCCGACGTAGTCCCCGAGACTTGGTCGGGCGCGCACGACGACGTCGTCGACGGCCAGGCGATACCCGCCGAAGCCCACAGACAACCCACCATTCGAGCGCGCGAGCTCCGCCTCGACCAAGTTGATGGACGGAGAGCCAATGAATCCCGCTACGAACTCGTTGACGGGTCTCTCGTAGAGCGCCTGCGGCGCCGCGACCTGCTGCAGGCGTCCGTCGAGCATCACGGCCACTCGGTCGCCGAGCGTCATCGCCTCGACCTGGTCGTGGGTGACGTACAGCGTCGTCACGCTCAGACGGCGCTGGAGGTCGTGGATCTCGGCCCGCATCTGCACACGCAGCTTCGCGTCGAGATTCGACAGCGGCTCGTCCATGAGAAACGCCTGCGGCTCCCGCACTATCGCGCGCCCCATCGCTACGCGTTGGCGCTGGCCGCCCGAGAGCGCGCGCGGTTTCTTGTCGAGGAACTGGTCGATCTCCAGTAGCTCCGCCGCTCGCTGCACGCGCTCCTTCACCTCCGACTTGGGCAGCTTGCGAAATCGCAGGCCGAACGCGAGGTTCTGCTCGACCGACATGTGCGGATAGAGCGCGTAGTTCTGGAAGACCATCGCGACGTCGCGCTCCTTCGGCGTGAGGTCGTTGACGACTTGCTCGCCGATGCGGATCTCGCCGTCCGAGATCTCCTCGAGCCCCGCAAGCATGCGTAGGGCCGTCGTCTTGCCGCAACCGGACGGGCCGACGATCACCAGCAGCTCTGCATCCGCGATCAGGAGATCGAGCTCGTCCACGGCCAGCGTGCCGTCGTCATACACCTTCGTCACCTGCTCGAACGCGATCTCAGGCACGCACGCTCCTTCCGGCGGCGGTCACGCTCCTGTAATCGTTACATGCGACGTGAGCGAGGCGTGGTGGCGAGAGGGCGTCTTCTACCAGATCTATCCCCGCTCGTTCGCCGACGGGGACGGTGACGGCATCGGCGATCTCGCCGGGCTGACGGAGAAGCTCGACTACCTGCAGTGGCTCGGCGTCACGGCCGTCTGGCTCAACCCGATCAATCCGTCACCAAATGTCGACTGGGGCTACGACGTCGCCGACTACACGGGCGTCCATCCCGACCTCGGCACGCTCGAGGACGTAGACCGGCTCGTCGCCGAGGGACGCGAACGCGACATCCGCGTGCTTCTCGACCTCGTCCCCAACCACACCTCCGATCAGCATCCCTGGTTCCGGGAGCGCCCGACTTCTACGTCTGGGCCGACGAGGTTCCGAACAACTGGCAGGCGATCTTCGGCGGCGGATCCGCCTGGGAGCTGGACGAAGAGCGCGGGCGGTACTACCTGCACAACTTCGCGAAGGAGCAGCCGGACCTCGACTGGTGGAATCCGGAGGTCCGCGCCGAGTTCGAGCGGATCCTCGACTTCTGGCTCCAGCGCGGCGTCGCCGGCTTCCGCATCGACGTCGCACACGGGCTCGTCAAGGATCGCGAGCTGCGCGACGACGTCGGAGACGAGCGGCGATCACTCCATGAACCGGCCCGAGACGCACGAGGTCTACCGGGACTGGCGACGCCTGACCGACTCCTTCGAGCCACCGCGCGTGTTGCTGGGGGAGGTCTACGTCCTCGACATCCCCGCCTGGGCCGGCTATTACGGCTCGGGATCGGACGAGCTGAACCTCGCCTTTAATTTCGCGCTCGTCCACGCCAACCTCGACGCCGACCAGATGCGCGCGATCGTCGCCGAGACGGAGGCGGCGCTGCCGCCGGATGCCTGGCCCTGCTGGATCGGGTCCAACCACGACGTGGGGCGCTTCACCACGCGCTGGTGCGATGGTGACGGGCAGCTCGCGCGCTGCGCGCTGCTGATGCTCGTCACGCTCCGCGGCACTCCGTCCCTCTACTACGGAGACGAGCTCGCACTGCCCGCCGGCCACGTCCCGCCGGATCGAATCCGCGACGTCGCGGTGCCGTCACGGGATCCTTGCCGTACGCCGATGCCGTGGACCCGGGAAGGCGGCTGGAATGATCCTTGGCTGCCGCTCGAGGACACGGGCCGTAACGTCGAGGACCAGCGCGCGGACCCCGAGTCCACGCTGCACTTCACGCGCGACCTGATTGCCATGCGCAAGCAGTTGGCCGACCTCCGCTCCGGCCGGTACTTGGCGCTTCCCTCCCCATCGGGGACGTGGGCCTGGCGGCGAGGTGATGGCACTACCGTCGCGATCAACCTCGGCGACAGCGCGTCGGAGGTCGAGAGCGTCGAAGGCTCGATCGCGCTGGCAACTCGCCGCGAGCGCGAGGGCGAGCGCGTCGAGCGGACCCTTCGGCTCGAGCCCGCCGAAGGCGTCATCATCACGTAGATGGCCGGCACGCACGACTTCACGGGACGCGTCGCGCTCGTCACGGGCGGCGCGAGCGGGATCGGAGCAGCGGTAGCCGAGCGGCTGAGCCGTGACGGCGCGCACGTGGTGACGTTCGACGCCTCCTCATCAGCGGACATCCAGGGAGACGTGACCCGTTCGAGCGACCTCGAGGGCGCAGCCAAGCAGGTCGAGGAGCAGCACGGGCGGCTCGACATCCTCGTCAACTCGGCCGGCATCCCAGGCGAGTCGCTGCGCACCGTCGACGTCACCGACGAGGAGTGGGAACGCGTGCTGGCGGTGAATGCTACGGGCTCGTTCTACGCCTGCCGGGCGGTGCTGCCCGGCATGATCGAGCGCGGCTACGGGCGGATCGTCCTCGTCGCCTCCATCGCCGGCAAGGAGGGGAACCCGATGGCGGGCGCCTACTCCGCATCCAAGGCGGCCGTGATCGGGATGACGAAGGCCATCGGCAAGGATGTCGCCGGAACGGGCGTGCTCGTGAACTGCATCGCCCCGGCCGTCATCGAGACACCGATCCTCGAAGGGCTCTCACAGCACCACATCGACTACATGGTCGAGCGCATCCCCCTGGGCCGGGTCGGTAGAGCGGACGAAGTCGCCGCCCTCGTCGCGTGGCTCGCAAGCGAGGAGTGCTCGTTCTCTACGGGCGCCACCTACGACATCTCAGGCGGCCGCGCGGTCTACTAGCGCGGCCTGGCGGAACGTCTCTCGTCGTCGGGGCGCGATGGTCGTTCCGAGGCAAGGACGCAGGGAGGCCGCGTACTGAACGAAGTACGTGGGCGACCGAGGACGCTGCCTCGGGGCGACCAGTGCGTCATGGACGGCTCAGACGATGTTTCGCCAGGCCGCCCTGAAATCAGCGGTAGCGGTAGACGATCCTGCCGCGTTCGAGATCGTAGGCCGACAGCTCGACCTTGATGCGATCGCCGGGCAGGATGCGAATCCGGTGCCGGCGCATCTTGCCGGCCGTGTAACCGAGGGTCTCGTGGCCATTGTCGAGCTTGATCCGGTACATGCCGTTCCGGAGCGCCTCGACCACCTCGCCCTCCATGTCGATCTTTTCTTCCTTCTCGGCTATTGCCGTGCTCCTCTCTGTCCTTGAACAGCATAAAGGCGGCGGCGGGCTCGTAAGCACCGCCGCCGCCTTCGTCTTCGCGGGTTAGCCGCGGATCTCGACGACGTTCGTCGCCTGGGGACCCTTGGGGCCCTCGGCGGCCTCGTACTCCACCGTCGCACCCTCGGACAGCGTCTTGAAGCCGCTGCCGGCGATGCCGGTGTGGTGCACGAACAGATCGTCGCCGCCCTCGGACGGCGTGATGAAGCCGTAACCCTTGGCGTCGTTGAACCACTTCACGGTTCCGGTTGCCATATGAAAAACACCTCCCTTGCGTACTCATGAACGTGTAAGGGAGGCGATGACGCAACCGATACTCGTTCTACTCGTTCTGATTCCGCGCGAAGCGTAGCGAATAGGCGCGGCTCCCGGAGTGCAAATACGATGCGCTGGATGGTTGCCGGGAATCGCTACGTACGTTTCGCCGGGCTGGATGGGAAGCCGCAGCGAGCCGCGGTAGAGGAGCTGCCCGTCGAGCCCCTCGACGGAGAGTCGCTCGAACTGCCCCCGCCGTATCGCCTGCTGGCGCCCGTCGAGCCGCCGGAGGTTTGGGGCGCCGGCGTCACGTACCTGCGCAGTCGAGACGCACGGATCGAGGAGTCGGAGGCGAAGGACCTCTACGCCCTCGTCTACGACGCAGACCGGCCCGAGCTCTTCCTCAAGGATGCGGAATGCCGGCGAACGGTCGGGCCGGGCGACGCGATCGCCGTCCGCTCCGACTCGACCTGGACTGTGCCCGAGCCCGAGATCGGGCTCGTGCTCGGCGAGGCCGGCGCGATCACGGGCGTGACGATCGGCAACGACGTGTCGTCGCGCTCGATCGAAGGGACGAATCCGCTGTACTTGCCGCAGGCCAAGATCTACGCCGGCGCGTGCGCGCTGGGCCCGGCCGTCCTCGAGCCCGACGACTGGTCGCAGCCGTTCGCGATCGAGATGCGGATCCTCTCCTCCGATGGCCGCGAGCTCTATGCGGGAGAGACGTCCACCGACCAGATGCGCCGCTCATTCGACGAGCTGGCTGCGTGGCTCGTCCGCGAGAACCCGGTGCCGCCGGGTAGCGTCCTGCTCACAGGCACCGGCCTCGTGCCCCCGGCCGACTTCACGCTCGAGCCCGGCCACGTCGTCGAGATCCGCGTTCCCGGCATCGGACTATTGAGGAATCCGGTCGTCTCTGCAGCCAGTCTTGTCAGCGAGCCCGTAAGGAGTGAAGCCCATGTCTGAGGTCCTGGAAGCGCCGGCACGGCCGTCATTTGCGAACTTCGTAGGAGGCACGTGGGCGGAAAGCGCCTCCGGCGAGACGTATGAAAAACACGGCCCCTGGCGTCCGTCGGAGCCGATCGGCGCGTTTCCCGCGTCCGGCCAGGCGGACGTCGACCGCGCCGTTGCCGCCGCGAAGGACGCCTTCCCCGCCTGGGCAGGTCTGCCCGCGGCGCAGCGAGGCGCAGTGCTCTCGCGCGCGGCCGACGCGATCGACCGTCGCGTCGAGCAGATTGCTCAGGACATGACGCTCGAGATGGGCAAGCCCATCCGTGAGGCTCGCCTCGAGGCGGCCCGGATGGGGCAGATCCTCCGCTTCTTCGCGGGCGAGGGCTACCGCTCTACAGGCGAGCGCTTCGAGCAGGCGGCGACCGGCAGCGTCGTGTTCACGACACGTCGCCCACTCGGGGTAATTGCGCTGATCACGCCGTGGAACTTCCCCGCAGCTATTCCGGCTTGGAAGGCGGCGCCGGCGCTCGCGTACGGGAACACCGTCGTCATGAAGCTCGCGCAGGAAGCGCCGCTGACCGGGCTCCACCTCGCCGCGTGCTTCGAGGAGGCCGACATCCCGGCCGGCGTCTTCAACGTCGTCATCGGCCGCGGCTCGGCCGTCGGCACGCCGCTGGTCGCGCACCCCGACGTGCGGGCGATCTCGTTCACCGGCTCCGTGCCCGTGGGCGAGCAGGTGCGCGGCGAGGCGACCGCGCTCGGCAAGCGCGTCCAGCTCGAGCTCGGCGGCCACAACCCGGCGATCGTCATGGCCGACGCCGACCTCGATCGCGCCACGGAGCTCGTCTACGCCGGCGCCTTCTGGTCGGCCGGGCAGAAGTGCACCGCGACCCGCCGCGTCTACGTGGAGGACTCTGTCTACGACGACCTCAAACAGCGACTGCTGGCGAGGATGGAGCGCGGCGCGGTGGGCGACCCCACCGATCCGGAGACGGAGGTTGGGCCAATCGTCAACGAGAGCCAGTTCACGGAAGTGCTCGAGGGCATCGAGCGCGGCAAGGCCGAGGGCGGGCAGCTGCTGGCGGGCGGCGAGCGGCTCGATCCCGACGCCTACCTGCTCGCGCCAGCGCTGTTCGAGGGTCTGGCGGACGACGCGTTCCTCTCCTGCGAGGAGGTCTTCGGGCCCGTCACGTCCCTCTACGGCTTCACCGAGCTCGACGAGGCGCTGACGCGGGCCAACGCGGTGCGCTTCGGACTCTCAGCGGCCATCTTCACGTCGAGCCTCGCGTCGGCGAGGAAGTTCGCAGAGACGATCGAGGCGGGGATCGTGCGCATCAACGGCCAGACGGCGGGCGCGGATGTGCACGTACCCTTCGGGGGCATCAAAGGCTCGGGCTACGGCCCACACGAGCAGGGCCGTTCGGCGCTCGAGTTCTACACCGACGTCGTCACCGTCTACGAAGACGTCTGAGGTGCCGGACACCGTCCTGGTCACAGGGGCGCTCGGCTGTCTCGGCGCATGGACCTGCAACGTGCTCGCCGACGAAGGGACGGACGTCGTCGGATTCGACGTCGGCGAGGATCCCGCCCGGCTTCAGCTCGTAATGGGGCCAGACGCACTCGAGCGGGTGAAGCTCGTCCGGGGCGACATCGCGGACTTCGACCAGGTCGACCGGGCAATCGAGGAGCACGGAATCACGCATGTCATCCACCTCGCGGCGCTGCAGGTTCCTTTCTGCAGGGCCGACCCCGTCCGCGGCGCCCGCGTCAACGTGGTCGGCACCGTGTGTGTGTTCGAGGCAGTCAAGCAACGCGAGCTCGGGACACCGATCGCCTACGCGAGCTCGGCGGCGGTCTACGACCGGTCGGGTGCAATGGCTCCGACGACGATCTACGGCGTCTACAAGGCGGCGAACGAGGACACGGCGCGCATCTACTGGGAGGAGTGCGGCGTGCCCAGCGTCGGGCTGCGCCCCTTCTGCGTGTACGGGCCGGGACGTGACCAGGGGCTGACCGCCGAGCCCACGCACGCCATGCGGGCAGCGGCCCAGGGCGAGCCGTACGTCATCACCTTCGGTGGCCGCACGGAACTGCACTACGCGCCCGACGTGGCGCGGGCGCTGGTCCTCGCGGCACGCAGTTCAGACGACTCGGCCGACGTATACGACATGCCCGGCGAGTCCGTGCACATGAGCGAGGTGGTCAGCGCGATCGAGGCGGCCGCGCCTGGAGCCGACGTCACGCACGACGACGAGCCGCTCCCGTTCCCGGACGAGCTTCCCGGCCGGCGCTTCGCGGCTCCCGTGACCCCGCTCACCGACGGCGTCGCCGAGACGATCGAGCACTTCCGTCGCTTGACGCGGCCCGTCATCCCTGCTTGAGTCGCCTCATCGAAGCGACACAGCAACCTGTCGAGAGTCGCGAAGCGGCGCCCGCTGGGCCAGCCCCGCGGCATCGGCTTCGGCATCTTCCTGTTCATCATCACGTTCACCTTCTACGGGCTGGTACTGGGCGTACAAGACCCAGGAGGAGCTGAAGCAGCACACAGGCGAAGGCCTCGGCGGAGTCGTCGGCCTCGTCGTCTGGATCCTGCTCTCCCCCGTGACCGGGTTCACGATCCCGTCGGAGATCGGGAACATGTATGCGAAGGACGGCGGGACAAGCCGATGACGGGCTTGACCGGGCTCTGGTACTTCCCCGGGTACCTCCTCATCGTCCCGGCCATCGTGTGGTTCGTGAAGGTTCAGGGCGCGCTGAATCGCTACTGGGAGTCCAAGGGCGCGACGGCGTAGCGCGCCGGAACGGAGGGTCTTTCGATGGTAGGACGAAACCGCAACCCACTCGTCGTGCTGTTGCTCTCGATCGTGACGCTCGGCATCTACCTGCTGTACTGGATCTACATCACGTTCGCGGAGGTAAAGGCGCATCGCGGCCAGGGCACGAGCGGCATCGTGGGCTTGCTGCTGGCGCTGATTCCCGTGTCGATCTTCCTCCTGCCCTCGCACGTCGGCGACATGTACGCCGAGGCGGGCAAGACGAAGCCGATCACCGGCATGACCGGCCTCTGGGCGCTCATACCGCTCGTTGGCGGCATCGTCTGGCTGTTCAAGGTGCAGGGGCGCCTCAACGAGTTCTGGGCAGCGGCGAGCCAGGAGGCAGCACCGGCTGCGCCGGATGCGCCGCCGGCGCCGGCGGCCGAGCCGGCGCCTGAAGCCGCTGAGCCAGAAGAGGCTTAGCCCAGAGTCTCGTAGAAGGACGCGCTCGCGGCTCTCGAGCAGCGGGAACGCTTCGCCTGGACCGAGTGCCTGGAAGTGCTCGGAGGCGCCGTGCGCCTCGAACGCTGCCTGGTCGTCGTAGATCTCGAAGATGAGGAACGCTCTCGGATTCTCCGGGTCGCGGCACGGCTGATAGAAGCGGCAGCCGGCCTCCTGTCGGGATGCCTCGGCGAGCTGGGCGAGGCAGCGCCGCGACGCGGTCGTCCTCTCCCTCTTTCGCTGTGCACCGGACCGCCAGCACCAATGCCATGTCTAGCCTCCTCGTACGGGGTTGGTCAGTGCGCCGAGACCGTCGATCTCGATCGTGATCTCGTCGCCCGGCTTGAGCAGCACCGGTGGGTCGCGGAAGACGCCGACACCCGCCGGCGTGCCGGTGAGGATGAGATCGCCCGGGCTCGAGCGTGATCGCCTGGCTGACGAAGGCCACGATCTCGGCCACGCCGAAGACCATGTTGGCCGTCGTCGACTCCTGCATCACCTGACCGTTGAGGATGGCCCGGATGCCGAGCGCCTGCGGGTCGGGAACGTCGGAGGCCGGCACGAGGGCAGGGCCCACAGGACAGAAGGTGTCGAGCGACTTGCCGCGCACCCACTGGCCGTCCGCGAACTGGAGATCGCGCGCGGAGACGTCGTTCGCGCAGACGTAGCCGGCGACGGCCTCCAGGGCGTTCTCGACCGAGACCCGGCTCGCGCGGCTGCCGATGACGACGCCGAGCTCGGCCTCGTAGTCGACGCGCTCGGTGATCGACGGAATGACGATCGGATCGCCGGGGCCGATCAGCGTGTTCGGCCACTTCGCGAACAGCAGCGGTCGCTCGGGCAGGTCGACGCCCTGCTCCTCGGCATGATCCGAGTAGTTGAGGCCGATGCAGACGATCTTCTGGGGGCGCTCGATGGGCAGCACTCTGGATGAGCCTAATTGGAACCGAGCTCGTCGGTTCAGGTGTACTGACAATTGTGCGCTCAGCCGTTGCCCTGCTCCTCCTCGCCTTGCTCCCGGCCACGGCCGGAGCCGGCGGCGTGCCGGTCTTGCCGGCAGGAGCCGTAATGGAGGTGGAGCGGGCAGCGCACACCGCGACGCTGCTGGCCGACGGCCGCGTGCTCGTCACCGGCGGCATCCGCTCGGGAGAGGCCGCGCTCGCGAGCGCGGAGCTCTACGACCCGCAGACGCGGACGTTCAGCCCGACCGGGCAGATGACGGGTGTCAGGTCAGGGCACACGGCGACATTGCTGAAGAATGGGCTCGTGCTGATCGCCGGTGGCTTCGACGACGAGGATCCGGTCGCTGACCGCCGAGCTATACGACGCGGCGACCGGCCGCTTCGAGTCGACCGGCTCGCTGACCGCTCCCGCGGCGGCGCCACGGCCACGCTGCTACGCGACGGACGCGTGCTCGTCGCGGGCGGCTACGACGGCGACCGCAGTCTCGCCAGCGCCGATCTCTACGACCCGACCACCGGACGTTTCACGCGAACGGGATCGATGCGAGCGCCGCGCGCGGCGCACACGGCGACGCGACTGCGCGACGGGCGTGTGCTCGTTACCGGCGGCGGCAACTTGCAGGACAGCGTCTTGCGCTCCGCAGAGATCTACGAGCCCGAGCACCGGCCGCTTCTCCACGACGGGCTCGCTCACGATCCGCCGCCACAAGCACGCCGCCGTGCTGCTCCGCGACGGACGGGTGCTGGTTCTCGGCGGCTCGGACGAGCAGGACTGGGGCAACCGCTACCGCAGCGCCGAGCTGTTCGATCCGCGGACTGGACGGTTCACGCGCACCGGTCCGCCTGTCGCAGGCGCGGTTCAAGATGCCCGACGCAGTCGTCGTCACTCCGTCGGGCGCCGTGCTCGTCGCCGGCGGCGCACAGGTCGTCGATCGCTTCCGTAGCGGCCGGTTCGTGCCAGTGGCGAGGCTCGACGCCGCCCGTTACTACTCGACGGCGACGCTGCTAAGGGACGGGGCGCTGCTCGTCGTCGGCGGCTACGACCGGGCCATTCGCCCGACGGTTCGATCCTTTCTCTACCGGCCCTGAATCACGACGTGCACTTCGCCCGGGCCGTGCACGCCCACGGTGAGCAGCTGCTCGATGTCGGCGCTGCGGCTGGGCCCCGTCACGATCGCCAGCGAGCTCGGCAGGTTGTCACCGACGGCGTGCGAACAGTTCCTCCAGGCTCGAGAGGATGACCGTCCTCGGGCACGAGTGTGACGTGGACGTCCGGCAGCAGCGAGGCGGCGCGAGGCTCCTCCGGCGAGGCCGCGAGCACGACGCTGCCCGTGTCGGCCAGCGCGTACACGGCCCGCGACACGCCGGCACCTTCGATCTGCGGCGCGTCGCCGCGATGGACGACGAAGCCCGCGATCTCCGCATTGGCGGCGAACTGATCGGCGAGGCTCATCGGCGTGTCCCGGTAAGCGGCGCCCCAGCTTCGGCAGCGTCCTGCCCTTCCTCCACGCTCGTCCTGGCCCGACGAGACCAGCGAACGGGCCGCCGAGCCTGGCCAGGCGCGTCGTGAGGCGGTAGCCCCCCGGCGACGACCACGCGTACGACCACAGCCGGAACGACAGCCGCTCGTGGAACGGCGCGACACCCTGCTCGACGAGATCGCGGCGCAGCTCGAGCAGCAGCTCGTGCAGGGGGATCTTGACGGGACACGCGTCCGTGCAGGCGCCGCACAGCGACGACGCATGCGGCAGATCCGGCGCCTGCTCGAGACCGGCCAGCAGCGGCACGAGCACAGCGCCCATCGGCCCGGAGTACACGGGCCCGTACGCGGCGCCGCCCGTCTTGCGGTAAACGGGGCAGACGTTGAGGCACGCACCGCAGCGGATGCACGCGAGCATCTCGTGGTAGCGGCCGCCGGCGAGCTTCGAGCGGCCGTTGTCGAGGATCACCACGTGCAGCTCGTCCGGCCCGTCCTGCTCGCCCTCGCGGCGCGGCCCGGTGATGAGCGTCGTGTAGGTGGTCAGACGCTGCCCGGTGCCGCTGCGCGCGAGCAGGCGCAGTATCACCGCCAGGTCGGCAAGCGATGCAACGAGACGCTCCATGCCGATCAATGCCACGTGGACCCGCGGCAAGCTCGAGACGAGCCGGCCGTTGCCCTCGTTCGTGACGAGGACGATCGAGCCCGTCTCGCAGACTCCGAAGTTGGCGCCGGTGATGCCGACGTCGGCCGCATGGAACGTCTCCCGAAGCTGGCGGCGCGCGGCCTTCGTCAGCTCCGCGAGGTCGGCGGCCACGGGCTTGCACCGTCGACGCGCGACAAGAAGCTCCGCCACGTCCTCCTTCGTCTTCTCGATCGCAGGCGCGACGATGTGCACGGGATGCTCGCCCGGCGAGCTGGAGGATGTACTCCCCGAGGTCGGTTTCCACCGGGCGGACGCCCGCCGCCTCGAGCGCCTCGTTGAGACCGATCTCCTCAGTCGCCATCGACTTCGACTTCGCCGCCAGCTTCGCGCCGGCGTTCCGGCAGACGTCGGTGATGTACGCGTTGGCGTCCCTCGCTGTCGCAGCGACGAACGTCTTGCCGCCCCGCGACTCGACGGCCTCGCGGAAACGCGCGACGTTCGCATCGAGGTCGTCGATCACCCGCATTCGCGCCTCGTGCGCACGGTCGCGGAAGTCCTGGGTCGCGCCGAGCGCATCCCAGGCGTGCAGCCGTTCGTTCATGAGCCGGCTCGTCGAGAGATCGAGCGCTGCGCCGACACGCTGATCGGAGAGCTTCAACCGCGCGATCTCCCTGAACGTGCTGCCCTCGGGTCGCGTGACGCCGCTCACGCGTCGATTCCTCTCGCAAGCGCGGTGGCCAAGTGGACGACGCGGACGTCGCGATGCTCGTGCTCGGCGCGGCCGCGCAGGTGCATGAGACAGCCCGGGTCGGCGGTGACGAGCGCGTCGGCCTCTGTCGCGCCCGCGAGCTTCTCGTCCGCCATCGCGAGCGACACCTCGGGCTGCCGCACCGAGAACGTGCCGCCGAACCCGCAGCAGAGATCCGGTCGCGGCAGCGGGACGAGCTCCGCGCCGGAGCGCTCGAGCAGGCGGCGCGGTGCGTCCGCGATGCGCAGCTCCCGCAGCATGTGACACGAGTCGTGGTAGGCGACTCGCTTGCCCTCGTTCGTGCGGGCGACCGATGCCTCATGGTCGTCGAGGAACGCGGAGAGCTCCCGGACGTCGAACGGCTCTACGCCGAGCAGCTCAGGCAGGTAATGGGAGGCCATCGTCGCGCACGAGCCCGACGGGCAGACGATCGGCACGTCGCGCGAGAACGCCTTCGTGAACGTGCGAGCAACCCGTCGCGCCGCGCCGCGATGGCCGGAGTTGAAGGCGGGCTGTCCACAGCAGACCTGCGCAGCGGGGAAGTCGACCTCGAAGCCGGCCTCGCGCAGGAGCAGCTCGGCGTCGGCGGCTGCGTCCGGGAACACCAGGTCGCCGAGGCACGTCGCGAAGAGCTGAACGCGCTCCATGCGTGAGACTCTACGGCTCGTGGCTGTCACTCCACTCGAGCGCGCACCCTCGGCACTCACCAGCCGCGACTCCGTCTACCTCAAGCGGGAGGACATCCACGAGCTCGGCGCTTTCAAATGGCGTGGCGCGCTGCCCGCTCTCGAGCGCTACCGCTGCGACGGTGCAAGCGGCGTTGTCACGGCATCCACCGGCAATCACGCCGCCGCCACGGCGTGGGCAGCCGAGCAACTCGGCCTCTCGGCGACCGTGTACCTCCCCGAGGGCGCGAGCGCGATGAAGCTCGCCAAGCTCTCGACGACCGGGGCAGATGTCGTCGTGACGGGCGCCGACTTCGACGAGGCGAAGGAACAGGCGAACGCCCACGCCGAGGAAGCTGGCCTCCCGTTCTTCGAGGACGGCGCCGAACCGGCGCAACTCGACGGCTACGCGGCGATCGGCGACGAGATCCTCGACCAGCTCGACGAAGAGCCTGCGGCCGTCGTCGTGCCCGTCGGCAACGGCGCGCTGCTCGCGGGTGTCGGCCGCGCGCTCGGCGCTAACTCGCCCAACACGCGGCGCATCGGCGTCGTCTCGGCCGGCGCGCCGGTCATGGCGTGGTCGTGGCGTGCGGGCCGGGCGGTCGAGTGCGACCTCTGCGACACGATCGCGGACGGGCTCGCAGTGCGCGTGGCGATTCCCGGCGCCGTCGACTGGCTGCTGGAGGCGGCAGACGACATGCTCGAAGTCTCGGAGAAGGAAATCGCTGCGGCCGTCGTCGAGCTCGACGATGCCGGCATCCGCGCCGAAGCGGCTGCGGCAGCAGCGCTCGCCGCCCTCCCCCACATCGAAGCCGACGGCCCGATCGTGCTGGTCGTCACCGGGCGCAACATCGACGACGCGCTGCTGGCGCGCTGCCGCGCCGGCTAGACGAGCAGCGGCCGCAGGACGTTTCGCGAGAGGAGGAAGCCCCGTTTGACGACCTCCTCATCGGCCTCGAAGCCGCGGTCCTCGTGCTCTATCGAGACCACGAAGTCGTAGCCCACTGCGTACAGCGCCGCGATAAAGCGATCCCACCGCACTTCGCCGAGCCCGGGCAGCCGCGGCACCTGCCAGCCCATGCCCAGCGAGACCGTGCCGTGCCGGTGGAGACCGTCGCTGCGGATCTCCAGGTCCTTGGCGTGCACGTGAATGATGCGCGACGCATAGTCGTAGACCACGCGTTCGTAGTCGATCTGCAGCCAGACGAGATGCGACGGATCGAGATTGAGGCCGAAGCTCTCCGAGGGAATGGCTTCGAACATCTCGTCCCACACCGCGGGCGAGTGGGCGATGTTCAGGCCGCTAGGCCACTCGTCCCAGCTGAAGATCATCGGGCAGTTCTCGATGGCTATCTTCACGCCGCGCTCCTCCGCGTACTCGACGAGCGGCGGCCAGACGGTCCGGAAGCGCTGGAGATTCTCAGGCAACGGCAGCGTCTGCTCGGCGCCGAGGAACGTCCCCACGATTCCGACCTCGAGCGCGGCGGCGGCGTCAATCACCTTCTTCAGGTGGGTATTCGCCTCCTCGCGCGCCGCGTCGTCACCCGCAAGGTTGTTCGGGTAGTAGGCCAGCGAGGAGATCTCCAGGCCATGCGTCGCCATCGTCTGTCGCACACCGTCGGGATCGAGGTCCTCGACGTCGATGTGGCACACGCCGGCGTACCGCCGAGTCGTGCTCGTGCCCGCCGGCCAGCAGGCGACCTCGAGCATCTCGAATCCCGTGCTCGCCGCCCAGCCCGCCACCTCTGCGAGTGAGAGCTGCGGCAGCGCCGCCGTCATCAGGCCGAGCTCATTCAGGCACCTCCACCCATCGTCGCTCCGCTTGCTTCGCTCCCGTGGGGGAAACCCTGTTTCCCCCACGGCCCCTTCTCACCGGCCGCGCGAGGTCAAGCGCGGCCGGTGAAGCGGGAAACCTCCCGGTTTCCCGCGCCTTCCCCATGGGTGGAGGCGTCCGCTCACGCGGCCACCTCCACCCATCGTTGTCCGTCATTCGACTCGACGATCGCGTCGCCGAGCACGTTCGCGCGGTGCCCGTCGGCGAATGACGGAAAGTCCGGCTCCGCCGGCATGCCGCCTTCGGCGACGGCCGAGTAGACGGCGCGATAGAGCTCGCGGAACGTGTCCGCGTACCCCTCCGCATGGCCGCCCGGCAGCGTCGTCCGGCCTGCGCCTCCGCCTCGAGCAGGGCGGGGTTGCGGAGCATGCGTCTCATTCGCACGGTCGCGGTGACCGAGCCACAGCTCTTCGTTCCGCTCGGCGTCCCACGCGAGCGCGCCGTCCGAGCCATCCACCTCCAGCCGCAGGCTGTTCTTCCGGCCGGCGCTGACCTGCGACATGACAGCCGCACCCACGCAGCCACCCTCCAGCCGGAACAGCAGATGGGCGATGTCCTCCGTTGTCATCTCCACATCCACGCGCTCGACGGCCTCCGCCGCGGCGAACGTCTCCGCCTCGCGGGTCGGCCGCTGACGCACGGGCAGGGCGGTCTTCAGGTCGGCGAAGACCCGCTCGATCCGCCGGCCGGTCACCCATTGTGCGAGGTCCATCCAGTGCGAGCCGATGTCGGCCACCGCCCGCAGCGCGCCGCCCTTCTCCGGCTCGAGGCGCCAGTTCCAGTCGGTGGGATAGAGCAGCCAGTCCTGGAGATAGCCGCCGTGGACGTTCAAGACGTCACCCAGGGCACCCGACGCTATGAGCGCCCGCGCCTGGTGGCTCATCGGATAGAAACGAAGGTTGAAGTTCGTGCAGTGGACGCGCCCACTCCTCTGGCCGAGGTCGAGCAACTCGGCCGACTCAGCTGAAGTCGTCGCGAGCGGCTTCTCGCAAACGACGTGCTTGCCGGCCGCCAGGGCATCGCGTACCTGGCCGTGATGGAGATGATTCGGAGTCGCTACGTGGACGACGTCGATCCGCTCGTCGGCAAGCATTGCCTCGTAGCTCTCGTACGCCGGCGCGAGCCCCTTCGCCTCCGCTACCTCGGGGGTCGACGCACAGACGCCCAGGACCTCCACGCCCAGCCGTCTCAGCGCATCGACGTGCACGGCCCCGACGAAGCCCGTGCCTGCAACCGCCGCCTTCAGGTCGCCGATGCCCCGCGCCATGCGCTTACTCTTTCACAGCGTCCGCGCGAGCAGAGATGATGCCGGTTAGATGACGTATCCCAAGATCGAGCTGCACGTGCACCTCGAAGGCACGTTGCGCCCGGAGACGCTCCTGGCGATCGCGGAGTGCAACGACGTCGCGCTCCCGGCAACGACCCCCGAGGGGCTGGAAGAGCAGTTCCACTTCACCGATCTCGCCCACTTCATCGACGTGTGGCTGATGGTGACGTCGTGCCTGCGCACGGCGGATGACTTCCGGCGAATCACCGTCGACTACGCGGACGAGGCCGTCGAGCACGGCGCCGTCTATGTCGAAGGCATCTTCGCGCCGCTGCAGCTCGTGCGCCGCGGCGTGAGCTGGGAGACGATCTACGAGGGCTTCTGCGACGGAATCGACGAGGCGCGCGAGACGCACGGCCTCGAGATGCGGCTCACCCCGGACCTGACGCGAAACGCGACCCCCGAGGAGATGGACGACAGCCTCCGTTACGCCATCGGCTACCGCGAGCGAGGCATCGTCGGTGTCGGTCTCGGCGCGTTCGAGCTCGAGTTTCCACCGCACCTCTACGAGGACGTCTTCCGCCGCGCCCGCGAAGGAGGCCTGGGCTCGGTCCCGCACGCAGGAGAGCTGGGCCCGCCTGACGCGATCCGGGACGCGCTCAATCTCCTGCACGCCGACCGGCTGCGCCACGGCATTCGCGCCGTCGAGGATCCGGATCTCGTTCAGGAGCTCAAGGAGCGGGGAACGGTGCTCGACGTCTGTCCCGTGTCCAACGTCCGCGTGGGTGTCGTGCCCTCGCTCGAAGAGCACCCGCTGCCGAAGCTCGTGGCCGCCGGCGTGCTCTGCTCGCTTTCCACCGACGACCCGCCGATGTTCGACACGAACCTGACGACGGAGTACGAGGCCGCTGCTTCACTCGGCCTCCACCCGAGGGTGTTCTACGAGGCTGGCGTCGCCGGTGCCCTCTGCGACGAGGCCACGAAGGCCAGGCTCGCCGCGATCGGCGAAGCGTACGACTGGGATCAGCTGGAGCTAGACGGGCGGCAGGCGGCGCTCGGCTAGCGCAGTCTGCGCCTCTTCGTCCAGCGTCGCCACGGCCCGCTCGTAGAGCGCATACGCCTGCTCGGGGCTCTCTTCGACGGCCGTCAAGCCGGTGCGGCCGTACTCACCGAGGGCGCTCATCATGTGAAAGACGACGCCGGTCTGGCGCGACTGGTCGAAGTGAAGGCCGGTGCGCACCGCGAGGTCGAACAGGTCATCGGCCGTCAGCGCGCGATAGGCGGGGCTCTCGACGTGGTCGGAGGCGACGAAGAACTTCTGCTTGCCGCTCGGCGCTGTGAAGAGCCCCGTGTCCGGGTCGTACGCCCCGTCGGTGAGGAACTGGAGCGTGAGGAACGGATGTGTCGTGCCGCCCTTGCGGAGGTTGAGCTCGATCGCGTACGACTCCCAGGTCGCCGTCTGCGCTCCTGACGGCAACGAAATCCATCGCAAAGCGGCCGATCACGCCCTCCTTTGCAAGGCGCTCGCCCACCTTCACGGCGTCCCGCGTGATGGCGCACGCATACCCGGGATCCGCGGGGAAGATGCAGCCGAGGTAGCTCTGCCCGCTCGGGCCTCCCAGAAGCTGGTCGTGGCTGGACAGCACCTCGAGCTTGCCGAGCGGTGTGATGCGCATCTGGACGCTCGGGCTGCGGAACTCCTCGCCGCTGATCCGCTCCTCGACCACGCCGCCCCGCTTCTCCAGCATGTCCGAGTAGTAGTCGAACGTGATCTCCGGTAGCTCGAACTGGAGCTGCCGCAGCCGCTCCTCGATCTCCCCCTCGCCCGCGTCGTCGCTCAGCCCTTCGAGGCTGAGCAGCGCATTGCCCTCGCCCGATACCCCTTCGTTCAGCTTCACGATCACCTGCGTCATGCCCGGGCGCTCCGTGCGCAGCTCGCCGATTGCCGCCGCCAGCTCCGCGGTCGTGGACAGGTCCTCGCGCCCCAGCGGATGGCGCACGCCTTGCTCCGCGAAGAGGCGCCGGCAGCCTGTCTTCGTGCCGTACGGGAAGAAGCGCGGGTCGGCGCCGTACATGGGGATGCCGAGCGCGAGCGCGAGGTCGCGTTCCAGCTCCGTCGTGTTGAACGGGACGAGGTGGGCGCGGGCGGCATCGGGCACGAGCCGGCGGATCTGCTCGAGCAGCCGGGGCCGCTCGAGGAGCTTCGCGGACAGCGGCCGCGACGAGCCGTCGAGCGGCGACACGAGGTGCAGGCGCTTGCGCGCGTGCGACGGGATGATGCCCGGCAGCAGGCCGAGGTAGTAGTCGACGATGCTCGGGTGAACGGCCTGCGACGTCACGTAGACCAGCCGCGCGCGCGGCTGCCGCAACAACAGCAGCAGGAAGAGGAAGCGCTCTTCGTACGCCTGGATGACCGCGGCCGGCATGTTGGGGTCTTCGAGCGTCATCGAGCAGACGACGACGATCGTCTGCTCGTCCTGCGTCATCCCCTGCATCGAGGTCCACAGCGGGACGAGCTTCTCCTGCAGTCCCTCGAAGCGCACCTGAGCCTCCGCGGCGTCGAGGCCGAGATCCACCGGCAGCGCGTCGACGCTCACCAAGCGATCCTAATTGGAGCGTCGCCCGGCTAACGCTTGAATCAAGGCTTGCACCGCCGCGACCGACATGGCGGGCGCGGCTCACCCCGGCTGTCGGAGACCACTCGCGGCCGGAAATCGTCAGATTTGCGGCCGAAACGTCGCCGCGACCGACATGGCGGGCGCGGCTCACTATGGCTGTCGGAGACCACTGCGGCCGCAAATCGCCAGATTTCCGGCCGGTTATCTCTGGACGCCCATGGTGATCGAGCCCGTGTAGACGCTCCCCACCTTCGTCAGCTTCAGCGTCGAGCGACTGCCGCCGTTGCGGTAGATCGAGTCGTCGGGGTTGCGCATCGAGCGCCCCGGCCGTGAGCTGTACGGCGACCGCGTGTAGACCTTGTCCGTGACCGCGTCCGGGAAGTAGAGCTGCCCCGTATGGACGACGTTGCCCCCGAGCGACACCCTGACGTGGATGTGCACCGTGCGGCCCTCGTACCAGCCGGGGTAGACCGTCTTGAAGGTCGCCACGCCTTTCGCGTCAGCCTTCTGGATGCCGCGCAGGAAGGTCCTGTTGGTCGCGGCCGCGTACGTGCCGATCGCATCGCAATGCCAGATGTCGACGGCGGCTCCCTTGATCGGCTTGCACGTGGAGACGTCGAGCACAGTCAGCTTGAGCGTCAGCGGAACACCTGCCTTGCCTTCGGTGACGTTGCGCCGCACCTTGTCGCCGGGCAGGAAGAACGGCCCTTCCGTCTGCTCCGGCGCGAGCACGCACGAGACCTGTCCCGAGGCCACCGCAGACGGGCCCGCGCCGCTCGCCTGGTCGACGGCCTTCCAGCCGAGAGCGGCAGCGATGCCCGCTCCGCCCAGCTTGAGCAGCGAGCCGCGCCGCGTCACACGTTGCTCGTCCATGCGCCGTACCGTAGCGACCCAGTCTGAGAAGTAATTAAGACCGGCCCGGCAGGACGATCCATGCGTCGGCGCCCTTCACGTGAGCGGTGCCGCCGTGCGCCCGGGCGATCACGTCCACGATGGCGAGGCCGAGGCCTGCGCCCGGTCCGGTGCGAGCGGCATCCCCCCGGCTGAACGGCTCGAAGGCGCGGTCGACAAGGTCCGGCGGGAAGCCGGGCCCCGCGTCGCGGACGTGGAGCTCGACCGTGCGGTCTGCGCCGCGTCGCGCCTCGACGACGATGGGACCCTGGCCGTGGCGCAGCGCGTTGTCGACGAGGTTGCCAAGGGCCTGTTCCGCGCGCAAGCGATCCACGTCGAGCAAGAGGCCATTCTCCACACCCGTGTCGATCACGCGACCCGCCTCGTCCGCGCGCGGCCGAAAGCGCTCGGCGACGCCGTTGACGAGCTCCGCCGCGCCCACGCGCTCCCGTCGCACGGGCAGCTCACCGCCGTCGGCGCGCGCGAGTACGAGCAGGTCCTCGGCGAGCCGCGACAGCCGCTCCGTCTCCTCGGCCGCCCATCACGTCGTACGCCGCCGCGCGGGCCATCCACAGCGCAGCGTCGCCGGTGCGCGCGATGTCGGCGGCGTACCCGTCCTCGGTCAGGCCGCGCCGAAGCAGGACCGCCATCTTCAGCTCGTCCTCGACTATGAGCGCGCGCACGGCTCCAGTGTCATACCTGTTCGTGAGGCGAAGATGAGAGTTCAATGAGCGACGCTCATGGCCTTCTCATTCGACCCTCATACCGTCGGAGCATCGACAGGACGGAGGACGCATGACACGCATCGCGCTGATCGCAATCGTCGTGGTCGTCGCAGGCATGGCCGGCTGCGGAGGCAGCTCTACCAACGCGCTCCCCACGGGCTCGGAGGCGATCACGCTCGACCCCGCGGACTTCACGACCGAGGTCACGAACCCCTACTGGCCGATGGCGCCTGGGAACCGCTGGGTGTACCGGGAGACGGACGGCCAGGCCGGTGAGCAGAGGGTCGAGGTGACCGTCACGGACGAGACGAAGACGATCATGGGCATCGAGGCGCTCGTCGTCCACGACGTCGTTTCCGAGAACGGCGAGGTCATCGAGGACACGTTCGACTGGTACGCCCAGGACGCCGACGGGAATGTCTGGTACCTCGGCGAGGACACGGCGGAATACGAGAACGGCAAGCTGAAGACGCGAGAAGGCTCCTGGGAAGGCGGCGTCGACGGCGCGCTGCCGGGCATCATCGTCCCGGCCAACCCCGAGCCCGGCCAGAGCTACCGGGAGGAGTACTACGAGGGCCATGCGGAGGACGGTGCCGAGGTGCTGACTCTCGACGCGTTGATGAAGGCGCCGGTCGGAGTCTTCGAGGGCCTGCTCCAGACCCGGAACTTCTCACCCTTGGAGCCGAGCTACATCGAAGAGAAGTTCTACGCACGCGGCGTCGGACCGGTCGCGACGGTGGCAGTCTCCGGTGGTACCGGGCGAGAGGACCTGATCAGCCGTAGTTGAGGCCGTCGACGAGCCGCTTCAGCACGTCCTCGTCCCAGCCGTTCATGAAGTCCGCGTGCAGCCCGAACTTGCCCGATGCGAGCCTGGCCCGCTTCGGCACGGAGTCGTAGACGAGGATCAGCGCGACCGTCGGCAGCGGCACGGGATGGCTCTGCGGGCAGGCGCCGTTGACCGAGTACGCCATATGCCGCTTGTGATCGGGGCTGTCGAGCGTCTTGCCGTTCCAGCAATTGGGGAAGTGGATCCGGAGCTCGAGCGCCTGGTCGATCCTGCACTGCGGGAGCACCGAGAAGCGGAGCTTGCCGCCGATGCCGCCGCAGCTCCAGGCGCCGACGATCTTCGACTGCGCCTTCTTCGCCTCCGCGTTGCCGGTCACCATCTTCAGGCCCTCGGGCAGCGTTTCGACCCGTTGGGACGTGTGCTTGATGTAGTAGACGATCCCCGCCAGCGGAATGATCGGCTCGGTGCCGACGTACAGCGTCGGGATCCAGTACGTCGACGCGTCGCCGGGGAGCTCGCACGTCGTCTCGCCGCCCCGCAGCGACGCGGGCGTCGTGAACGCATGCACGGACGTGTTGCCGATGTACGTGTGGTTGTGCGAGCGGCCGGGCGCCCCCGGATGGACGATCGGGTCGTCGTTGTTGCGATGGCTGAAGCTGCAGAGGATCGCGAAGTACGAGCCGCCCGGGAAGGTCGTGTCCCGTGGCGCGCTGATGCCGGTGGTGGCGAGCACTGCAGCGGCTGCGACTGCCAGAACGAGCGGTACGAGCTTCAACGACCCCTCCTTCATCGCGGAGCGTAGCCGCTTGCCGCTTCGGTTTCCAGCAGTTCACGCGGCGACGGCTCGCCCCGCTTGCGCCGGCGCGCTTCGGCGATCCGCTCGGCGACGATCACGCCGATGACGACGGCAACGAGCAGTCCGGAGAGCACGAGGCCCGGCGCAACCGAGCCGAGCCCGCCGACCGCCAGACACGCGAGCGCGCCGGCCAGGCGCTTCCAGGACAGCGTCCCGGCCATCCGCAGGCGGAAGAGCACGTGCCCGATGCAGGTACATCGCCGGTCCCGAGACGAGCACGACGACCTCGGCCGCGGGCAGCTCATCCGTCGGATGAGCGATCACGAGCTCGTCGCCCACCGCCCACGCGATGATGCCCGCGATCATCAGCACATGGAGGTACGTGTAGCCGTCACGCGCCAGCAGCGTCCGGTTCTCTGCCAGCTCGAGCCGGCGCTGCGCGATCGGTGCCACGTAGTCGAAGTACAGCCACCACAGCGCGGCAGTTCCGGCGAAGGCGAGCCCGAGCGCCGTCAGCCGGGCGGCGTCGAGGTCGAGGTCTGATGTCGTCGCTCCGATGAGGACGATCGACTCGCCGAGCGCGATGATGACGAACAGCTGGAAGCGCTCGGCGAAGTGCGCGGTCTCGACGTCCCACGTCTCCGGAGCGAGCTTCGGCCGGCCAGGGACACGGTAGAGGACGATCGGCGCGAAGTAGTCGATCGCGAGCGCGACCAGCCAGAGGGCTGTGCGCGCGTCGCCCTCGACGAGCGCGCCCCAGATCCAGAACACCGCGGCAGCGGCAAACCAGATGAGGATGTCAGCGGCGCGCTCGCGCTCGATCGTTCCCGCCCTCGCCGACACGAAGGTGAGAAACGCGTGCCTGCCCACCTGAATGGCGACGTACGAGCAGGCGAACAGCAACCCCCGGGAACCAAACGCGTCCGGAATGGCCACCGCCATCAGCAGGGTGGCAAGCATGATCCCCATCAACAGCAGGCGGACGACCGTCGAGTCCGGGTCGAGCTCGTTCGTCACCCACGTCGTGTAGTTCCAGGCCCACCAGACCACGAGCAGGACGAGCGCCGCCTCGCCCGCCCCCTCCCAGCTGAGGTCCGCGAGCAGGAGATGCGACACCTGCGTGACGGCGAAGACGAAGACGAGGTCGTAGAAGAGCTCCAGCGTCGTCGCCCGCTGCTCCTCCCCAGCGTCGCGGTCGCGCTGGAAGCGGCTCGTCTGAGCTACGGAGCTCAGCGCGGGAGGTCGGGCCAGGGATAGAAGACGAGATGCACGGCCAGCACGGCCATCCCGGCGAGGATGATCGTCGCCGCCCACGGGAACCGTGCCTGGAGGTCGGCGGCGGTCGCTGCGATGGTCGGCAGTCGGAGCCAGTCCTTCCCCAGCCAGGCTGTCAGCTCGGTGGCGATGACGATCGCAGCGAGCGCTCCCCAGACGATGTAGCCGAGGTCTTGTTTCGTCATAGGTCCGGCTTCTTGTAGGGCCACGGGTAGAACAGGATGCGGACGGCGATCACGACGATCCCCCCGAGCACGAGGATGCCGAACCACGAGTGGTCTCGCTGGAGGCCGCCCACGGTGGATGACAGCGTCGGCCACGGCGTCGAATCGGAGTCGATCGCCGCGATCAGCTCGATGATCGCGATGACCGCGCCCAGCACGCCCCACACGATGTAGCCGAGCAGCGTCCGCCCCTTCGGCCGCCCCTTCGGCTCCGGTATCGGGCCGAGCTCCGGGCGTGGGCAGCTGATCGGCGCTTGCTGGACCTGTGGCTGCTCGGCAGCCATGGACCCAGGGTAGGGGCGCAGGCGGACGACGAGCCTTCACCGGCGGCTTGCGCGCCTCTTACCTGGGCGCGACGTCCAGCTGACATCGGCCCGGTACCACTGGAGGCCGAAAGGGGGTGGGATGCGTGGTACGCATTCGCAAACCGAGTCCGGCAATGGGTGTGGCACTGATCTCCCTGTTCATCGCCCTGACCGGCACGAGCATCGCGGCCGTCGCTGCGTTCCCTCCGAACAGCGTCGGCGCCAGGGAGCTCAAGAACGGCTCCGTGGGCACGAAGGAGCTCAAGGGACGGTCGGTGACGTTCGGCAAGATCGCCGCCGGCGCCATCACGAGTGGGCTCGTGAGAAACGGCTCGCTGACGATGTCCGACTTCAACCAGCACCAGCTGCCGTCGGGCCCGATCGGCGCAGTCGGCCCGGCCGGCCCGATCGGTCCCTCCGGGGCGGCCGGCCCGCCCGGCCCTCAAGGGGTTCCGGGCCTCAGAGGTGAGAAGGGAGAGGCAGGCGGCCTGCTCGGCTCGATTCGGATGCCGACCGAGAGCATCGTCGTGCAGGACGCTCCAGGGTCGGGAACGACGAGCGCCGACGTTGGCCAGATGTGCGCCCGCGGCGAGCGGGCGCTGAGCGCAGGGACCAGCTGGTCCGCCGCCGGGGCGGCCGACGTGCTCTACACCGTCGAGCTGCGGCCGATTCTCGACCGTCGCGGGCTCGTCATGGGCTACCAGGCGAGCGGCGCCAACGGCACGGGCAGTCCGAGGACGTTCACGCTGTACGTCTCCTGCTACCGGAGGTAGTCGAAAAGCGGAGTGGGAGCCCGCCGCAACCGCGGTTAGGCTCCCTCTCCGATGCGCGACGACCGCTGGCGACTGCGGCACGAAGACGACGTCAACCCCCTCGAGCGGCTGCAGCTGCTGTCCGGCGACGATGCGGCCATCGAGGCGTTCCTCGACGACATCGACGTCACGAGCCCGCGCGCTCGCGAGATGCTCACCGAGCTGGCGCGCACGACGACGATCGCGCGGCCGGAGCGCTTCTTCGCCGACCACCAGCGCGCGGTGGCAGCGCTGGAAAGCGTTCGCCGCCACGGCTACCGCGGGTCGCGCGCGGCGTCCGGCCTCGGCCCGCTGACGGCCTTCATCCGGTGGGGGATCGAGCTCGTCGCCCGGTACATCGTCGTGTCCTACGTCCAGACGGTGACGACGGACATGCGCAACCTCTACTGGTTCCGCGAGATCGAGGCGCCGGACGGCTCACAGGAGATGAAGCAGCTGCGCTCCGCGCGCTTCGACGCTGCCGCACTGGTCGAGATCGCCCGTGGCCGAGCGTTTGGCGTGCCGACATTCGTGGTCGGCGCGTTGTTGCTGCCGCTTTTCGCCAGCATCTACCGGCTGGCCACCGGCTACACGTGGGACGACTGGGTGACGGCGACCATCGTCGGCGTCGCCGGTGCCGTGATCGGCGTCGTCATCTCCTGGTTCCTGCTGCGCGGCACGGCGATGGCCAGCTCGCGCATCCGCCTGTCCGTGCGCGAGCCGCTGAAGGAGCTGTGGAAGTCGGTCGGCAACTGCGGCAACCCGCCGCACGACCACTCCCGGAAGTTCGCGATCGTCGGCATCACGCTCACCGTCGGCGTCTGGATCGTCGTGCCGACGCTCGTCGGGCTCTCGTTCCTGCGCTAGGAGGGTCTGGCGGGACGGTGCTCGTCGCCGGGGCGCGCTGGAGGTTGTGATGCAAGGACGCAGGGAGCCCGCGTACTAGTAAGTACGTGGGCGACCGAGGACGCCGCAGCGCGGCCTCCAGCGTGATTTCCGGCGGCTCAGTCACTGTTCGCTCCTAAACCTGGCCCTTGAACGTGTCGCAGCTGTTCGGCCCCGAGCCCTCGATGCCGCGGACGAACCAGCTCTGACGCTGCTGCGCCGAGCCGTGCGTCCATGACTCGGGCGTCACGCGACCCTCCGCACGCTCCTGGATGCGGTCGTCGCCCACGGCAGCCGCGGCGTCGAGCGCCTGGTTGACGTCCTGTCTCGTCAAGTCCTCGATGAAGCCGGTGTCCAGCGCGCGGCCGACCCAGAGCCCGGCGTAGCAGTCGGCCTGGAGCTCCACGCGCACCTGCCCGCCCTGCGGGCCGGTGTCGCGGTTGGCGCTGCCCAGCACGCCTGTGAGGTTCTGGATGTGATGGCCGTACTCGTGCGCGAGCACGTATGCCTCCGCCAGCGGCCCGCCCTCGGCGCCGAGCTGTGACTTCATGGCGTCGAAGAAGCCGAGGTCGATGTAGACGTGTCGATCCGCGGGGCAATAAAACGGGCCGACGGCGGACGAGGCTGTGCCGCAGCCGGTCTGGATGGTCCCGTCGATGAACCGCGTCACCGCCGGCTCGTAGTTGCGCAGCGTCTTCGACCAGTACGCCTGGACGCTGTTGACGACGGCGACGATGCGGCAGTCCTCCCGCTCGTTCGCATCGGCGCCCGTGCGGCACTCCTGCGCTGAGCTCGGGATTGGGCGTTGCCCCCGGACCGACCGTCTGTCCCGGCGAGCGCGCCGAGGTCGCCGAGGCCACCGCCGCCCTGGCTCGCGATCACGAGGTAGAGGACGAGCACGACGATGCCGATCAGGCCACCGCCGCCTCCGAGCACCTTGCCGCCGCCGAGGCCGCCAAGCCCGCCGACCCTGGCCGCGATAGTCCTCGACCTGTGAGGGATCGAGCTTGGCGCCTTTGCGAAACCGCACTCTCGCCTCTCGATCAGCCGGCCGGCTGGGCCGTGGCCTCTGCTCTAGGCGCTTGGCCATTTCGTCCTCGGACACGTCCTCGACGTGAGTAGCGATCCACCACAGGTTGCCGGACGAGTCGCGAACGCCTGCCGAGCGGTCGCCGTAGAACTGGTTCTCGGGCTCACGCACTGACGTCCCACCCGCCGCCAGCGCGCGTTCATACGTCGCGTCGCAGTCGTCGACGTAGAGATGGATCATCGCCGGCATCGCCGGGTTTTCCGGACCGGCGCTGCCTACCATCACGACCGAGTCGCCGATCTACGAGCTCAGCGTGCCCGATGGAGCCGTTCGGCTGCTCCATACGAAGACGCTTCTCCTCGGCTCCGAACGCCTGCTTCGCGAACTCGAGCACGTCTGCGGCGTTCTCGAGGACGAGGTACGGCGTGACCGTGCGATAGCCATCGGGAATCGGGTTGACACTCATGCGATCCCTCCTCAGGGAGTGGGAGGATCGAGTCTGTTCCCGCACTGCATACCCTCTTTTCGCCGATGACCATCGCCACATCGTTTGCCGAGCTCAGCCCGATCCAGTTCGCGTTCGCGCTGACCCTCGGCGCGCTGCTCGCAATGGCGGTGTTCGCGCACGCGAGCAAGCACGGGTCGAAGCACGCGACGGCTTGGGGTCTGGCGACGTTTCTCGTAGCCGGGATCGTTGTGCCGTTCTACTTCGTCCGCTACTGGCTGCGGAAACGCTCGCGGAGCTAGAGCGAGAGCCGCACCGCCTCGACGAACGCGCCGACCTCGGCCGCGGTCATTGGCGTGGAGAGGCACCCCATGCCACGGGGCGTCATGAGGATGCCGTTCGCCAGCAGCCCGAGGTGCAGCTCGGGCAGGCCCGCTGCGTCGGCGAGCTCGATCCGGAAGAGCGAGCCGACAGCCGCCGCCGTCGCCTCCGTCTGCGTGTTGACGCCCGCTTCGAGGTCGCCCGCAAGCGCTTCGAGCGCGTCGAAGCGGTCGGGCGTCAGCTCGGCGAGCGTTGCCAGCCCCGCCGCCATCGTCAGTGGATTGGCATTGAACGTCCCGCCGTGGCCGATGCGGTCGTCACGCCGCGGGTCGAACAGCGCCATCACGTCGGCACGGCCGCCGAGGGCGCCTACCGGGAGCCCGCCGCCGATGATCTTGCCCAGCGTGGTCAGGTCGGGCGTGATTCCGAAGCGACCCTGGGCGCCGTGGTAGCCGATGCGGAAGGAGATGATCTCGTCGAAGACGAGTAGCGCTCCCGCATCGCGCGTGAGCTCGCGAAGGAACGCGAGGAACTCGTTCGAAGCGGGCTTGACGCCGCCCGAGCCGAGCACCGGCTCGACGATCACCGCAGCCAGGTCATCCAACTGCGGCTCGAGGGCAGCGCGGGTTCCTTCCACGTCGTCGAAGGGCGAGACGACAAGCGTCTCCGCCACCGCGTCGGGTATGCCCGAGCCACCCGGCGCAAGAGAGACGTCCGCAGGAATGCTCGCCGCGTAGTCGTGCGAGCCGTGGTAGCCGCCTGCGAAGACGCCGATCTTCGAGCGGCCCGTGAACGCGCGCGCAACGCGGAGGGCCAGCATCGTCGCCTCGGTGCCGGAGTTCGCGAACCGGAGCCGCTCGACGCTGGGCAGGCGTTCCTTGATCTGCTCCGCGAGCTCGATCTCGAGCTCGCTCGGCGCCGCGACGCTCATCAGCTCTCCTGCCTGGCGCTGCACGGCCTCGACGACCCGCGGATGGCAATGGCCGAGGATCAGCGACGTGTAGTTGGAGATGAAGTCGATGCGCTCGACGCCGTCGACGTCCCACACGCGACAGCCCTCGCCGCGTACGACATAGACGGGGTGCGGCTCGTGGAAGATCGTCGTCCGCGTGTTGCCGCCGGGCAGCGAGTCGAGCGCGCGCTCCCAGAGTGCCGTGCTGCCTTCCATGGCGCCATTCTCGCGGGTCGACGTGAGTGCCGTCACTGCAGGCAGTATGTCCACGGTGAGACGCCGGGTAGTCGCCGCCGTCGCGCTCGCCTTCCTGCTCGGCAATGCCGTGGGCATCGTCTGGCTCTGGCACGAGGGTGGGAACGTCACCGACGTCGACGACGCCGCCGAGCTCGTGACGAGCCTCGCGCGGCTGACCGGGTTCTTTGCCGCGTACCTCGCGCTGATCCAGGTGCTGCTGCTGGCCCGGATCCCCTGGCTCGACCGCCTGATCGGCTTCGACCACCTCACGGTGGTCCACCGCTGGAACGGCCACGCGACGATCGCGCTCGTCGTCGCCCACACCCTGCTCAGCGTCTGGGGCTACGCCCTGCTCGACGACGTCTCGCTCTGGGCCGAGGTGGAGACGCTCCTGGGCGCAGGCGTGTATCCGGGGATGATCACGGCAACCGTGGGTACGGCGCTGCTCCTGGTCGTCGGTCTCACGTCGGTGGCCGTCGCCCGCCGGCGGCTTCCCTACGAGCTGTGGCACGCGATCCACCTCACAGCGTACGCCGGCATCGCGCTCGCGTGGTTCCACCAGATTCCGACCGGAAACGAGCTCGCCCTGGACGAGGTGGCCGCGAACTACTGGCGCGCCCTGTATCTCGTGACGCTCGCCGCAGTCGTCGTCTTTCGGCTGGGCATGCCGATCGTGGACGCTCTCCGCTTCAGGCTGCGCGTGGCCGAAGTAGTGCCTGAAGGCGAGGACGTCGTCTCGGTCCGCGTCACCGGCCGGCAGCTCGACCGGCTCACTGCGCGTCCCGGCCAGTTCTTCCTGTGGCGCTTCCTCACACGGGGGCGCTGGTGGGAGGCGCATCCGTTCTCGCTTGTCGCAGGCGCCCGACGGCCGCTCACTGCGCATGACGGCAAAGGCGGTCGGTGATTACACACGCGATCTCCGCACGCTTCCGGTCGGCACGCGTGCCGTGACCGAGGGACCGTTCGGCGTCTTCACGAGCGGCGCCAAGCTCCGAGAGAAGACGCTGCTCATCGCCGGCGGGATCGGCATCACACCCATCCGCGCGCTACTGGACGAGCTGGACGGAGACACGATCGTGCTCTACCGGGTGATCGAAGCCGATGAGGCCGTATTCGCCGACGAGCTCGGGCGTGTTCAGGCCCGCGTCGAGCTCGTCGTAGGCGATCACGCGGACGAGGAGGGCCGCGACCTGCTGTCTCCGGAGCACCTGCGCGAGCTCGTGCCCGACATCACGGAGCGAGATGTGTTCGTCAGCGGCCCGCCGGGTATGGTGGACGTGATCGAGAGCAATGTCCGCCACGCGGGTGTCCCGCGTCGGCAGGTGCACAGCGAGCGATTCGCGCTCTAGGGGGTCAGTGGACGTGAGAGCACGCCTCACCGCATTCGTCAGCGCCGCGACGCTGGTGCTGCCAACCGTCGGAGCTGCGGCTGTCCCGCCGAAGAAGAAGGTCCTCACGCAGTGGAAACAGGCGCCGGGCACGACGGTGCAGGTCGATCGCTGGGGTGAGATCCAGGTGGTGCTCACCATCCGCAAGCGGACGACGACCGTCGGCTCGAAGAAGACCGTCACGAGAAAGATCACCGCGGTGCGTTTCCCCGTCTGGCCCAAGGACGGGGGCGCCCACACGGTCCACCTCAACAAGCAGACGCTCCCGGTGCTCGCGCAAGAGGTGCTGAGGGAGCAGTTCAAGACGAAGGTCGACTACGTGTCGGAAGCGACGGACACGAGCGTGGCGTTCGAGAAGTCGCTCCAGGTCGCGCTGCTCAATGGACGCCGCGTATGACGACCGTCGAGCACGTGATGGGCATGGGGATCGTCGTCGACGTCCGCGACGTCGTCGTGGAGGAGTCAGCCGTCGACGAGGTCTTCGACTGGCTGCGCTTCGTCGACGACACGTTCTCGACGTACAAGCCCGAAAGCGAGATCAGCCGCATCGGCCGCGGCGAGCTCTCACAGGAGGAGGCGCACCCGGAGGTGGGAGACGTGCTGGAGCGCTGCGAGCAACTCCGCGAAGACACGCGTGGCTACTTCGACTCCCGAGCCGACGGCAGTCTCGATCCCTCCGGCCTCGTCAAGGGCTGGGCCGTCGACCGTGCCGCGGGGATCCTCGAGGACGCCGGCGCACGGAACTTCGCGATCTACGCCGGAGGCGACTTGATCGTTCGCGGGCACCCCGTCACCCGAGGAGCGCTGGCACGTCGGCATCCGTCACCCTCGTCGATCTGATCGGGTGGCTGCCGTCGTCGAAGCAGACGACCTGGCTATCGCCACTTCCGGCGCCTACGCGCGAGGCGACCACATCGTCGACCCGCACACGGGTCGGCCGCCCTCGGGACTGCTGTCGGTGACGGTGACGGGGCCGGAGCTCGCCACCGCCGACGCGTACGCCACCGCGGCGTTCGCCATGGGCCTGAGCGGACCGGCCTGGACGGCACAGCTCGACGGCTACGAGGCGATGTCGATTCTCACGAGCGACACGGTGCTGTCGACGCCCGGCTTCCCGGCCCTCGAGGGCTAGCCGAGCTTCGCCTGGATCAGCGGCAGCACGTCGTCAGGATCGGGGTAGCGGCCGATCATCTTCTTCTCGAATACGAGCTCGCCGTCCAGGTGCACGTCGAAGATGCCGTCCGCTCCGGTCACGATCTCGACCGTGCCGATCTCACTGTCTTCCCACTCTTCCAGCAGTCGCGCCGCCAGACCGGCGGCGTTCGGTAGCGCCCCTCAGGGGACGCAGTACTCGATGCGAACGTGGTGTCGTTCAGGCATCGCGCTATTGTCTCAGACCACTGGCGCCTGCCGAAATCGCACTCCATCTCGAGCGTGTCGTGCCAGCGCTACCGGCGCGCGTCTTCGCCGCGTTCATCACGCAGGACGAGCTCGCCGAGTGGTGGGGCCCGAAGGGGTTCACGTCGCCTTCGATCGAGCTCGACACCCGCGTCGGGGGCGCCTATCGGATCGCGATGCAGCCCCCCGAAGGTGATGTCTTCCACCTGTCCGGGGAGTTTCTCGAAGTCGATCCTCCCGACCGGTTGAGCTACACGTTCCGCTGGGAGGAGCCGACCCCCGACGATCGCGAGACTGTGGTGACGCTCTCGCTTCGTGAGGTCGACGGATCCACGAACGTTGTGCTCGACCAGGGATCGTTCGCGACCGAGGAGCGCCTCGCTCTACACACGCAGGGCTGGACGGACAGCCTCGAGCGTCTTTACGAGCTCGTCGCCAGCCGGCGCACGGTCTGAATCGAGTCCGCCTCCGCGGCCGACTTGTCCGGCCGGTAGCCCTTGACGCGCGCGAAACGCAGTGCCAGCCCGCCCGGGTAGCGCGAGCTCTGCTGGAGGCCGTCGAACGCGACCTCGACGACGAGCTCCGGCCGTACGTACACGGTATGGCCGTCGCGCGAGGCCTCCAGCTCGAGCAGCTTCTCCGTTTGCCAGGCGAGCATCTCGTCGGTCATGCCCTTGAACGTCTTGCCGAGCATCACGTAGTCGCCGCCGGCTTCGTCGCGGGCACCGAGGTGGATGTTGCTCAGCCAGCCCTCCCTGCGGCCGTGGCCCCATTCGGCGGCGAGCACCACGAGGTCGAGCGTGTGCGACGGCTTGAGCTTGAGCCAACTCCCCCCACGGCGTCCCGCCTCGTACGGAGCGTCGAGAGCTTTCACCATCACGCCCTCATGGCCGTGCCCGAGCGCCTCCGCGAGGAACCGCTCCGCTTCCTCGACGTCCCCCGTCTCGATGCGAGGAACGAGAAGCTCTTCGGGGAAGCGCTCGGCGAGAGCGGCGAACCGCTCGCGGGCGGGACGGTCGAGCACGTCCTCGCCGTCCAGGTGGAGCAGGTCGAAGAAGAAGGGCGAGAGCGGGACGCCGTCGCGTAACGCCTCCACGCCACGCCGGCTGCCGAACCGGCTCATCGTCACCTGGAACGGGTGCGGCCGACCCCGCTCGTCGAGCGCGATCACCTCGCCGTCGAGGATCGCAGCCTCGAGCGAGAGTCCACGCAGCGCGTCCACGACCTCCGGCACGCGGTCCGTCACGTCGGCAAGGTTCCGCGTATAGGCGCGAACCTCGTCACCCCGGACGTGCACCTGTAGCCGGGCACCATCGAGCTTCCACTCCACGGCGGCCTCGCCGAGACGCTCGAACGCGGACGCCATGTCGGTGGCCGGCTGCGCCAGCATCGGCTGGATCGGGCGCAGCAGCTTCAGGCCGAACGCAGCAAGCCCGTCGTTACCTGACGTCAGCGCCGCCGTGGCAACCGTTCCCAGGTCGCCGGCCAGCATCAGCGCCCGCCGGACCACGGTTGCCGGGAGGTCGGCCGCCTTCGCGACGGCGTCCGCCATCAGTGCTTGCAACGCTCCCTGGCGGAGCTCTCCGGTCAGGAGGCGCGCGAGGAACTGCTGCTCGGGCTCAGTCGCCCGGGAGAAGAGGCTCGTGAGCTCTTCGCGCCGGGCTGCCTGCGAGCCTGGTCCAGTCGTCGCTCCGATCTTGCGCAAGGCGGCGTCCACCTCGAGCACGCCGAGCACGGGCGGCGGGGCGTGCTCGGGGGGCCGATCGCGAAGGGCTGCCCAGCCGATGCCGATCGGTGGATGCGGCAACTCGCCCGAGAGATACGCAACCGTCACAGGCACCTCGTCCGGCTCGAGGCGCGTGAGCACGCTCGCGAGCGCGTCGATCTTCTTCAGGCGGGCCCGCGTCGATGCAACCTCGGCCGAGACCTCGACGAGCTCATTCAGTAGCACGCCCTGGATTGTCGCCGCACGAACCGAGCCTGCTACTGTTCTCTTGCATGTGTGTTTTACCAATAGCGAGGCGGCGATGAGGCAACACCCTCGTCGCTCCCGGTCCCGGCGGCTCCACGGTGGGCACTGGCGCGTGCATGCGCGCGTCGAGCGTTTCGTGGAGCCGGCCCTCCTGCTGCTCCTGCGGGAACGACCCACCCACGGGTACGACCTGCTCGAGCGGCTTCCGGAGGTGACGGGCGATCAGCCCGTCGAGATGGGCAACCTCTACCGGCTGCTACGGGGGCTCGAAGACGAGGGCCTCGTCACGTCCGAGTGGGACTCCTCGTCCCAGGGGCCCGCGAAGCGCCGCTACGCGCTGACGAAGGCGGGCTCGCGCCTGCTCGATCAATGGGCAGATGCGCTCCGTCGCTCACAAGAGCGCAGCGCCGCCTTTCTCCACCGCTACGACAAGGATGGGAGGTGAACATGCACAAAGGACATCGAAGGCACGGCCGCGGACTCCACTTCCGCCGCCCTTTCCCCAACCGCGCCGAGCTGCTCGCGCGCCTGGAGGCTTACCAGCGCGACCTCGAGCAAGAGCTCGCGGACCTGGATGATCTGATCCGACACCTCCGGGACGCACCGGCGGACGCCACGTCCGCACAGCCCGCGCAGGTCTAGCTCTGGGCTGGAGGCGGAGGCACTGCCTCCGCCTCCACCGGGTACGGTCAGGCGAGCGCTTCCGCCAGCCAGCGCTCGCCTTCGCGGACGAGCTCGGGATTCGTCTCGAGCGTGTAGTCCGTCCCGCCAGACGGAACGGGCTGCACCGGGAGGTCCGCCCACTCGGGGAGCTGCGCTTCGACCAACAGACGCACGAGCGTCGCGTCGGTGTCAAACCTCGTTGTCGTGCATCTTCGGCACCCGCAACGAAGGCGCTATTGCTCGTAGCCCTCCACCACGTCAGGTTGTCGAACGTGGGCGCCCTCGGGGTCCTTGCCCGCCTCGCGAAGCGCTCGACGCTGGCGGAGCAGATCCCAGCATTGGTCGAGTGAAACCTTGACCTCCTCGAGCCGCTTCCGGTCGGCGTCAGCGGCATTCCCGGCCGCCTCTCGCTCCCACAATCCGTGCTCCTCGGCCACGAGCCGTTCAATCGATCCGTGAATCTGAGCGTCGTCCATCACGCCTCCCTCGTTGACACCAGAGACGTTACGTTGCGAGTCAAACGGCCCGCTCGGCGAGCTCCGGAGACAGTCTCGGCCGCGTTAGACGATCAGGACGACATTGCCGGTCTTCTGGAACGTCTCGACGTACTTCGTGGCCTCGACAACGTCCTCCAGCGGATACGCGCGATCGACGACGGCGCGGTACTTCCCCGCTTCGAGCAGCTCCTTCGCGAGCAGCACGGTCTCTCTTGTCGGGCGCTCGCCGGTGAATACGACCCTCTTCTTCGCGACCCGCGTCAGGAAAGCCAGCGGGAAGTTGTATAGCCGGTCGGTCGCGACGAAGAGCCCGTGAGGCTCGAGCGCGCGCCTCGAGCGGAAGTACGAGTGCTTGCCCACGGCGTCGAGGATGACGTCGTACTTCTCTCCGCGCTTCGTGAAGTCCTCGTTCAAGTAGTCGATGACCTCGTCCGCTCCCAGCGAGCGCACGAGCTCGACGTTCTTCGTGTTGCACACGGCAGTCACGTGGGCGCCGAAGTGGTGCTTCCCTAGCTGCACGGCCGCGGTGCCGCAGGATCCGGAGGCGCCGTAGACGAGAAGCCCCGTCCCCTTGCCGACGCTCGCCGCCTTCAGGTGGCCCAGCCCCTGGTAGAAGCCGTCGCAGACCGCAGCCGCCTCCTCGAACGCCATGTGCTCGGGCATGTGCGCCACCACCCGGTCCTCCCCCACGCAGACGTACTCGGCATGGGACCCGTTCCGCAGGCCGAACACCCGGTCTCCGACCTGGAACCGCGTGACGGCGGAACCGATAGCTTCCACCTCGCCGGCGAACTCCAGGCCGAGGACTTTCGCCTTCGGCCGGCGCAGCCCGAGCATGAAGCGCCACAGGAACGGCTTCGCGTAGCACATGTGGAGATCGGTCCTCGTGACTGACGTGGCGCGGACCCTGACGAGAACCTCGTCGTCCTTCGGCACCGGCCGCTCGACCTGCTCGATGCGCAGCACCTCGGGCGGGCCGTAGCGGTCGCGCACAACAGCTTTCATAGTTTTGGTCGCCATGACTCTTACTGTAGCAGAAAGTTCTAGTCTTATCGACTAGAACTCGAGACCGACGTAGTTCTCAGCCAGTGACGTTGCTGCGGCGGTCGACGTCGTCACATAGCGAAGCTGCGCCAGCTGGAGCTCGAGGCCGAAGTCGTCGTCCTCCTCTGCTCGGTGGAGCATCGACGTCATCCACCACGAAAAGTGCTCGGCGCGCCATACACGTCGCAGGCACTCGTCCGAGTAGGCGTCGAGCAGCTCGGCGCGACCTGTCCTCTCCCACGACGCGAGTGCGTCCGCGAGCAGGCTGGCATCGTGAAGCGCGAGATTCAGCCCCTTGGCGCCGGTCGGAGGGACGATATGCGCGGCGTCGCCGACGAGAAAGAGCCGGCCGTAGCGCATCGGCTCGGCGACGTAGCTCCGCATGCCCGTGACGCCCTTCTCGAGCACAGGCCCCTCTGCCAGCGTCCAGCCGTCGAGGCCGAGCCGGAGCTGCAGTTCCTCCCAGATGCGGTCGTCGGGCCACTCGCCGAGATCCTCGTCGGGGCGACACTGAATGTAGAGCCGGCTCAGCTCGGGATTGCGCAGGCTCAGCAAGGCGAAGCCGCGCGCGCTGTGGGCATAGACAAGCTCATTGCTGGACGGCGCCACCGCCGCGAGGATCCCGAGCCAGCCGAAGGGATAGTCGCGCGCGCTCTCCCGAAGGGCGCCGGCTGGAATGCTCGGGCGGCAGACGCCGTGGTAGCCGTCACACCCGGCGACGGCGTCGCACTCGAGCTCGTGCTCGGCGCCGTCGTGCCGAAAGCGGACTCTCGGCCGCTCCGACTCGAGATCGTGAACGGTGACGTCGGACACCTCGAAGAGCAGCGGGAGATCCGCATCGAGCCGCGCGACGATCAGGTCCTTGACGACCTCCGTCTGGCCGTAGATCGTGATCGTTCGGCCGCCGGTGAGCTCGCTGAGCGGAATGCGATGGCGCTCGCCGTCGAACTGCAGCTCGATGCCGTGGTGGACGATCCCCTCCCGCTGCAGGCGGTCGCCGACACCGGCGTCGACGAGGAGGTCCGTCGTGCCCTGCTCGAGCACGCCGGCGCGGACACGATGCTCGACGTAGTCTCGGCTGCGGTCCTCGAGCACGACGGACTCGATGCCTTCGCGGTAGAGCAGGTGCGCGAGCGTCAGCCCGGCGGGACCGGCGCCGACGATCGCGACCTGGGTGCGCATCAGCTCGAGGGCTCGAGCTCTTCGAACACGCGCTGAGCCACCGCGAACGCGCCGTTCGCCGCCGGCACGCCGCAGTAGATCGCGCTGTGGAGGAGCACTTCCTTGATCTCAGCAGGCGTCAACCCGATCCGGAGAGCGGCCCGGACGTGCATCGCAAGCTCCTCCTCTCGACCGAGCGCGACGAGCGCCGTGAGCGTGATGCAGCTCCGCGTCCGACGGTCGAGACCGTCCCGCGACCAGATCTCTCCCCAGGCGTAGCGCGTGATCAGGTCCTGAAAGTCCTCGGTGAACTCCGTCGTTCGCGCGATGGCCTCGTCGACGTGATCGTCTCCGAGCACCTCGCGGCGCGTGCTCAGGCCGCGTTCGTACGCATCACTCATCTCTCACGCTCCCGTCTCCCGGTACCGCTCGAGCGCACGGTCGACGAACGCCTCGGCCGAGCCCAGGTAGGTCATCGGATCCAATGCTTCGGCAAGGTCGGCGTCGGAGAGCTCGACCCGCTCGTCTGCGCGTAGCTCCTCCGCGAACGTTCGCCCTGACTCGCCTGTGCGGCGCGCGGCATCTCGAACGATGTCGTGCGCCGTCCCGCCGCCCCCCAGGGCGAGGCTGAGCCTCTCGGCGACGACGAGACCGTCTGTCAGCTCGAGGTTCCGTCGCATGCGCTCGGCGTCCACCTCGAGACCGTCCACTGCCTCCGCGAGGTTCGAAGCGGCTCCCCCCGCGTAGGCGAGCGCTCCGGAAAGCGCGTCCCACTCCGCGTGCCACGCGCCGGCCGCGCGCTCGTGCTCCTGGACGACTGTGCGCGACAGCACCGACGCGTATCCGTTCACGAGCTGTGCGCACGCTCGCGCCAGCACCGAATGGACGGGGTTGCGCTTCTGGGGCATCGTGGACGATCCGCCGTCTGTCCGCTCCTGCACCTCCCCCACCTCCGTCTGCGCGAGCAGCACGAGGTCGAGGCCGACCTTCGCCAGCACCGAGGCGCAGACGTCGAGGGCCGCACCGAGCTCGGCGATTCGCGCCCGGTTCGTGTGCCACGGCAGCACGGGCTCGGCCAACTCGAGCTCCGAGGCGAAGAGGTCAAGCACCTCCACACCTCGACCCTCGAGGGCGGCGAGCGTGCCCGCCGCACCACCGAGCTGTACCGCCAACCGCTCGGTTCGCACCTGAACGAGCCGTTGCCGGACATCGAGCACCCCCACCAGCCAGCCGGCCGCTTTGAAGCCGAACGTCGTCGGAACCGCATGCTGGAGGAGCGTTCGCCCCGCCATCGGCGTCGAGCGATGGGCTTCAGCCAGCGCTGCCAACCCTGCTGCAACACGGTCGAGGTCTCGAAGAAGAAGACCGAGTGCGCGATGGGACACGAGCATCGACGCCGTGTCCATCACGTCCTGGCTCGTTGCGCCCCGGTGCACGTAGGCGGCCCCGTCCTCACCGACTTCCTCGCGCAAGGCGCGCACGAGCGGCTCGACGGGGTTGCCGATCGCACGCCCCTGCTCCAGCAGACGACCGAAGTCGTAGAGCTCGGCGCGGCAGCCATCCGCGATCGCGGCCGCAGCGTCCGCGGGCACAACTCCTGCCGCCGCTTCGGCCCGCGCGAGCGCGCTCTCGACGTCGAGCATGGCCTGGAGCCACGCCTGAGTCGAGACTGCGTCGAGAAGCTGCTCGGGGACGAAGAGCGGCCCGAACGCCGTCATACGAGGAAAAACGCCGTCTGTTCCTCGCCCTGGAGACGGATGTCAAAGTGGAGCCCGCCGTCCTCCTGCTGAGCCACGAGCGTGGCACGCTCTCTCTCGCCGAGCTCGGAGAGGACGGGATCGGCGGCGTTCGCCTCTTCTTCGTCGGGGAAGTAGAGACGGGTCGCCAGTCGCTTCAGCAGCCCGCGCGCGAAGACGCCGACGACGATGTGCGGCGCCTGCAGGCGGCCGTCGGGCGCCGGCACCCGACCCGGCTTCAGCGTCACGATCTCGTACCACCCGTCGTTCACGGTGCCGGAACGGCCGAAGCCCCAGAACCCGTCCTCGAGCGGCACGTCTTCGCGCGTGTCGGCCGGGTGCGCGTATCGCCCCGCTTCGTTCGCCTGCCAGAACTCGATCATCCCGTCCGGGACCGGACCGCCCTGGCCGTCCAGGAGCCGGCCACGCACGACGATCGCGCGCGGGTCGTCCGCCGGGACGATCGAGGCCTTCACCGCGCTGTCGAGCAGGCCGATCGAGAGGTACGGCCCGACCGTCTGCGACGGCGTGAGACCGAGCGTCTCAGTCATCATGCGGCTCCTCGAGGGGCGTCTGATCCCTGCCGCCGACGACGATGTCGAAGCGGTAGCCGAGCGCCCAGTCCGGCGTGGTCAGGCCGAGGTCGAACGTGCTGATGAGCCGCTCGCGCGCTCGCTCGTCACGGACGGACTTGAAGATCGGGTCGAACTCGAAGAGCGGATCGCCCGGGAAGTACATCTGCGTCACGAGCCGCTCCGTGAACGCTCGACCGAAGAGCGAGAAGTGGATGTGGTTCGGGCGCCACGCATTTGGATGGTTCGGCCAGGGATAGGCGCCCGGCTTCACCGTGATGAACCTGTATTCACCGTCGTCACCGGTCACGCAGCGCCCGCCGCCCGAGAAGTTCGGGTCGAGCGGAGCGTCGTGCGTGTCGACCGAGTGGGCGTAGCGACCGGCGGCATTCGCCTGCCAGATCTCGATCAGCTGGCCGCGCACCGGCTTGCCGTCGGATCCGAGCACGCGACCGCTGACGACGATCCGCTCGCCGAGGGGGTCACCGGCGTGCTGCCGCGTGAGGTCGTGGTCCGACTCGCCGACCTCCCGGTCACCGAACACGGGGCCGGTCAGCTCCGAGAGCGTGTGCGGAAGGACGATGAGCGGTTCCGTCGGCGAGCGCAGCCTCGTACCGACGTAGTCGTCGTAGAGGTACGGGGGATCGACGCCCCGGTCCGAGTCGCGGACGCGCGCGGACGACGGCGACGTGGGTCCCATTCAGGCCTCCAGCTCGACGTTGAACTGCGCTTCGGTCACCGCCTGGACATCCTCGACTGTCGCTCCGTCGAGCAACTCCGTTAGTGCAAGGGAGCCGTCACGAAACCGGAAGACTGCAAGCTCGGTCACGACGACGTCAACGGCCTGGCGGGCTGTGAGCGGAAACGTGCATTCACGGACGAGCTTACGCCCGCCGGCCGGCGTCGTGGACGTCATCGTCACGACGACTCGTCCGGCGCCGACGACGAGATCCATCGCGCCGCCAACGCCGAGAACGTCCTTGCCGGGGATCGCCCAGTTCGCGATGTCGCCGCGCTCGCTCACCTGCAGCGCTCCGAGCACGGCGACGTCCACATGCCCGCCGCGGATCATCGCGAAGCTCGCCGCGCTGTCGAAGTACGACGCACCCGGGAGAGCGGTGACGGGCTGCTTCGCGGCGTCCACGAGGTCGGGATCGAGCTCGTCCTCCGCCGGTCTCGGGCCGACCCCGAGGAGACCGTTCTCGGTGTGGAGGAAGATCTCCGTCTCCGCGCCGAGGTAGCCGGGGATGAGGTTGGGAATTCCGATGCCGAGGTTCACGACTTCGCCGGCACGGAGCTCCTGCGCAGCCCGTGCGGCGATCAGCGCCTTGGGGTCGGCGGCGGTCATGCGCTCGCCACGAGCTGGTCGACGTAGAGATGAGGCGTCGCGATCGATTCGGGGTCGAGCTCGCCGACGGGCACGATCTCACCTGCCTCGGCGATCGTGATCGTCGCCGCCGTTGCCATGAGCGGGTTGAAGTTGCGCGCGGTGTGCCGGTACCAGAGGTTGCCGAGCTCGTCGGCACGAGCGGCGTACACGAGAGACACGTCCGCCCGGATCGGGGTCTCCAGCACATGCGGCACCCCGTCGATGTCCCGTTCCTCCTTTCCGTCGGCGAGGGGCGTTCCCGCGCCCACCGGCGTGAAGAAGCCTCCGATACCGGCGCCTCCCGCGCGAATCGCCTCGGCAAACGTCCCCTGCGGAACGAGTGTCGCCTCGATGTCGCCGGCGTTCACGGCGGCGACCGCCTCGGGGTTCGAGGTGAAGAAGGATGAGATCCCGCGACGGATCCGGCCCTGGCGCAGCAGCTTGCCGAGACCCTTGCCCGGCTCGCCGATGTTGTTCGAGACCACCGTCAGGTCGGTCGCGTCGGAATGCTCGGCCAGCGCGTCGATGAGCGTCAGCGGCGCTCCGACCAGCCCGAACCCGCCCACCATGACGGTGTCGCCCGAACGGATGTGGGACACCGCCTCCTCGGCGCCGATCGTGCCCCGCACAGTCATCGGCTCATTATCCGCCGTTAGAGCCAGTCGAGAAGCTGGGCGACGCCGTGGACCACCTCGTCCGGCCGCAGCTCCTCGGGGATGCTCTCCCGCTCGACGCTTCCCGACGTCCCGGTGCGGACGAGAATCGTCCTGGCGCCGCCGAGCCGCCCGAGCGCGACGTCCATCGTGAAGTCATCCCCGATCACGGCGATCTCTTGCGTCGGTAAGCCAATGCGGTCGCGGATCGCTTCGAGCGCCGCTTCGGATGGCTTGCCGACGATCGTCGGCTCTACACCGGACGCCTTTGCGAGCGCGGCGGTGACCATCGCCCCGCGGGAGAAGATCGGGCCGTTCGCACCCGCGTACGACGCGGCGTAGCTCGCGGTCAGGAGATCGGCGCCGCCGAGGAGCGCACGGGCAGCACGCTCGAGGTCCGCGAACTCCACCGCGTTGACGTGCGCGACGAACACCGCACCGACATCCGCTTCGTCGGGCTCCGCAAAGCGGACGCCGCCCTCCTCGAGCTGCCCGCGCGCCGCCGAGTTGAGAAAGGCGAGGACCGCATGCTCGGGGTGATGTGTCCGCAGATGGAACCGGACGCTGTCGAGCGGCGTCAGCACCTCTCCGTCGCGGACGTCGAGGCCCGCCGCACGCACCTCTGCAGCGAAGCTGTCCGACGGTATGTGTGCGCCGTTCGTGAAGAGGACGAACGGCCTGCCGGAGGCGCGAATCCGATCGAGCGCTTCGACGGCGCCGGGCTGCACGTGCATCGTCTTGCCCTCCCGGTGGACGAGCGTGCCGTCGATGTCGAGCACGAAGCCCTTGACGTCGTCAAGTCGCACGACGCCACTCCACGACCTCGTCGCCGGCCTGCACGCGGAGCTGCTGGACTGACCTTCGCTTCTCGACCTCACGCAGGAGGGTGACGACCGGGTGTCGGACCGTGCGGAGGGCGCCGCCTTCGCCGGCCGCGATCGACGGCGAGGCGAGCATCGCGTCGACCTGCTCCTCGGGCATCGTCAGCCGCAGCAGCAATTCCTCGTCGGAGATCGTCCTGCCGAAGCGGGCTCGTGCTCCTTCGAGGCTGAGCGGCTCGAGGTGTCGAAGCTCTTCCGTGCGCGGGCGAGAGAGCACGCGGTCGGCCACGTCGGGAGCCACGGGCGCCGGCGATTCTCCGTAGTGCCCGAGGAAGTAGCGGACGGTCTCGTCGGAGACCGTGGCCCAGCGCTCGCCGTCGATGATGTTCCTGACCGCCTGCGTCGCCACGAACTGTGAGACCGGGGTGACGATGATCGGGTAACCCATCTCTGCGCGGACACGGGCGACCTCCTCCAGCACGGCCGGAAACAGCTCGGGCCGCCCCAGCTCGTCGAGCATCCGCTGTGTCGTCGAGACCATGCCGCCGGCCAGCTGATGGTGGTAGTACGTGGCGTCGAACTCCTGCGGGTGGCCGACCGGCAGCCCTTTCTCCTGGGCGAGCGCCGCGAAGTGCTCCGAGACCGCTGCCAGAGCTTCCAGGTCGAGCCGGTGGGAGTAGCCCTCGGCCTCCAGGTTGCGAAGCGTCGTCTCTGCGGCCGGGTTGGAGGTGCCTCGCGCCAGAGGCGCCACGGCCGCGTGCAGCACGTGGAAGCCGGCCCTGAGCCCCTCCATGTAGACGAAGGGCGCGAGCCCGATCGTGCAGTGGCTGTGCAGCTCGATGGGGCGCCCGCGGGCAGCGGCGATGAAGTGGGGTGCGAGCTCGCGCACGGCGTCCGGCGTCAGCAGCCCGCCGGGGTCCTTGAGATAGAGACGGTCCAGCTCTGCGCAGTCGGCGAGGGCGGCGGCGCGCTCGGCGTAGTACGCGTGCGTGTGCACCTCGCTGACCGAGTACGTCAGCCCGAGCACGATCTCCTCGACCTTCTCCTCACGCGCGACGACGGCGACCCGCCGTAGCCGCGCCGGGTCGTTCGACGGGTCCACGATCTGGATCCGCCTGATGCCGTTGCGGACGATGCACCGGAACACGAGCCGGATCACGTCCTCGCCGGCGGGAACCCAGGTGATGAAGCGCATCCCGGTTCCGATGAAACTCAGCGGCGTGTTGGGCATGGCCGCGCTGACGAGGCGGATGCGCTCCCAGGGGTCCTCCCGGAAGAAGCGGACGGACACGGCCATGTGGGTGCTCGACGTGAAGTCGACGGCGTGAAACCCCACGCGGTCGATGGTCGGCGCAATGCCGAGGACGTCGGGTGCAGTCATGCCCGTAGCGCTCCACAGGCTCTGTTGGCCGTCGCGCGTCGTCGTGTCGACGATGTCGACGAGCCCGCTCATGGACCGGGCCGCACGTGAAAGAGCGGCGCTCCGTATTCCACGGGATCCGCGTTCGCAGCGCACACCTCGACGATCGTGCCGCCCACTCCCGCGGGGATCGGGTTCATCATCTTCATGACCTCGATCAGGCAGACGACGGTGTCGGGCTCGACGCGTGTCCCGAGCTCGACGTACGGCGACGCGCCCGGAGCCTCCGCCCGATAGAACGTGCCGATCATCGGCGCGGCGATCGTGACGACGCCGTCGGCGGCACGGTCGTCGGTGGGAGGTGGCGGCTTCTCCTCACCGCCGGCGGTCTCCCCCCGCCGCACGTACAGGGAGAACGCCTCCGTCTCGACCCGCAGCTCGTCGACGTCCGACTCGTCGATCAGCCGCAGGATCTCCCGGACGTCGGCTTCGCTCAGCGGCATCTCGAGCTCAGGATGACGGTTGAGTCTTCTCGCCGGCGCCGAACGTGCCCATCACGAGCGATATCGCCGAGGCCGCGCCGGTCGCGGATCGCCGGGGCAGCGTCGTCACCGGGCGCGCCTGCAGCACGATCAGGCTCTCGGGCAGAGCCTGCCCACGCACGATCGCCCACTCGACGTCCTGATGGCTCCCGTAGTGCTCCTCGATGCGGCGCGCGACTTCGACCAGCGCCGCGAGGTCTTCTCCTCCGAGGCACGGCTCGCCACGTCGTTCCGCCGGCACCTCTACTCGCACCGTGCCCTTTCCGGCAGCGTCCGGGACGTACTCGATGCCCTTCTCGCTCACGGTCTGGCGCACGACCTCACCCGTCACCTTGCTCACGAGGTAGTCGTCCGGCGTCAGCTCGCCGCTGACCACGGCGATCCCGAGCCCCCAACTGGCGTTGACGGCCACCATGCTGGGATCGCCGCTGACGGGGTTGCACGTGAACATCACGCCGGAGACCTCCGCATCGACCATCAGCTGGACGGCGACGCCCATCGCCGTCTCCGCATCTCCGCCCAATGCGGCTCGGTAGCTGATGGCGTGCGGCGTGTAGAGGCTGACCCAGCAGTCGCGCACGGCGTCGCAGACCTGCTCCGGGCCGCACACCCAGAGGAAGCTCTCCTGCTGGCCGGCGTAGCTGGCTTCCTCGCTGTCCTCTCCGAGCGCGCTCGAGCGAACGGCCACCGGCGGCCACTCCTCGCCTGTCGTGCCGGCAAGAGCCTCGTAGCGCGCTGACGAGCTCCACGCGCAGGTCGTCCGGCAGGGGCGCGAAGCGCATCGCCTCGCCGATCGTCTTCGAGGCCGCGTCGATCGTGTCGACGTTTCCGGGGTAGACACGCGCCAGCGCTGCCTCGATCGTCCCGGCGAGACCGGTCTCTTCGATGAACTTCGCGAACGCGTTCGCGCTGATCGCGAACCCCGGCGGCACGCGAAGCCCGGCGGAGAGCAGCTCCCCGAGACTGGCGCTCTTCCCACCGAACTCCGCGGCGTCGGACCGCCGCAGCTCTTCGAGTGGGCGTGTGTACGTCGGCGCCACCTAGGTCCCTGTATACAACACCCAGGCATGCGCGCGATCACCCAGCAGGCGCTCGGCGGGCCGGAGGTGCTCGAGCTCGTCGACCGACCGCAGCCTGAGCCGACGCCGACGGAGGTGCTCGTGCGCGTGGCCGCCGCCGGTGTCAACCCCGTGGACTGGAAGGTGCGCCTGCGCGGCGGCCTCCTCGGCGAGCCGCCGTTCACCGTCGGCTGGGACGTCGCCGGCACGGTGGAGGCTCTGGGCTTCGGCGTCACGAGATTCGCGGTGGGGGACCGGGTCTTCGGAATGCCGCGCTTCCCCCGTGAAGCAGCCGCCTACGCGGAATACGTGACTTCGCCCTCGCGCCAGCTTGCGCGTATACCCGAGGGGCTGTCCGACGTCGAGGCCGCCGCGCTTCCGCTCGCCGGACTGACGGCGTGGCAAGCGCTGGTGGAGACAGCCGACGTTCAGCCCGGACAGCGCGTGCTGGTGCTGGGAGCCTCGGGTGGCGTCGGCCATCTCGCCGTGCAGATCGCGAAGGCGCGCGGCGCGTACGTGATCGGCACGGCCCGTTCTCCCAAGCATGAATTCCTTGCCGAGTTGGGCGCCGACGAGGCAGTCGACTACAGCCTCGGCCCGGTCGAGGAGGCCGTTGGCGACGTCGACGTCGTGCTCGACCTCGTCGGCAGCGAGGACTCCGCCGGCACGCTCCGAACGCTACGGGAGGGCGGTCTCTTCATCGTCGTTCCATCCGCAACAGGTCTCGAGTTGCTCGAGGAGCTCGCGGGGGACCGGGTGCGCGTGACCGGCATCCTCGTCGAGCCCGACCGCGCCGGCCTGGAGGCGCTCGCCGGGCTCGTCGAATCCGGCGCGCTTCGCCCGCACGTCTCGCAGACGTTTCCGCTCGAGGAAGCAGCGCGTGCCCACGAAGCCTCCGAGACGGGACGCACGCAGGGCAAGCTGGTGCTTACGATCTCCTGAGTGGCCCGCTTCGTCCTCGTGCATGGCGCTTTCGGCGGCGCCTGGTGTTGGGAGCCCGTGATCGGCCCGCTCGAAGCGGCGGGCCACACGGTCGAAGCGTTCGACCTACCGGGCGGCGGAAACGACGAGACGCCTGTTGCCGATGTCACGCTCGAGAGCTGCGCGGCGCGTGTCGGCGACGTGCTCGCGCGCACGCCCGAGCCCGCAGTGCTCGTCGGACACAGCATGGGCGGCATCGTCATCACGCAAGCAGCGGCGAATTGGCGCGACCGCGTCGCCTCGCTGGTCTTCGTCTGCGCCTTCATGCCCGCGAACGGCCAGAGCCTCCTGGATCTGGCGAGGCTCCCGGAAAGCGACGACCTGATCCAGGCGAACCTCGTCATCGAGGGCGATCCGCCGGTTGCGTCGCTTCCCGCCGAGGCGACGGCCGAGGTGATCTACAACGGCTGCACGAGCGAGCAGACGGCCTGGGCCGTTGCCCGCCGTGGCGGCCAGCCGGTCGCACCGTACGCCACGCCCGTGAGCATCGACGACGACCTGATGGCAGCGATCCCCCGCTACTACGTGCTGGCAGAGCTGGACCGGGCGATGGCTCCAGCCCTCCAGCGGCGGATGATCCGCGACCACCCGTGCGAGCGCGTGTTCGAGCTCGACGCGGACCACGCACCGTACCTCTCGGCGACTGACGGGCTCGTGGCGGCGCTGCTTGCAGTCGCCTAGCTGACTCCTGCCTTCGTCCGCCAGCCCTCGGCGTACGACGTGCGCGCGACCTCCGAGTACGGGCACGGGCTGACGATGGCGCGGATCTCGGCCTGGCTGTGGCGCTCCACGACCGGCTTCGACGATCCTCTGTCCTCCTCGCCCCACACGAGCGTGAGCTCCGCGCCGATCGGCACGTCGACGTCGACGTAGCCGAGCGAGAGCATCGAGCGCTCGTTGTAGCTGTAGCCGGAGAACGTCGGACAGCCCCACCAACTCGCCGTCGTGGAGCAGCTTGTCGTGCGGCCAGGTGGCGTAGTTCGAGAGCGGCAGGTTGATGTACTTCGCCGCGTCGCCCTTCTCGAACAGCGTGCCCATCGCGCTGGCGACGTCCTCGCCGTTCCACGCCAGCGTCACCTTCCGCCGCTTGGGCTCGTCGCCCAGCTCCTCGAGCGCCTCGCGCCCGACGAAGTCGTGGTCGAACTTCACGAACGGCCAGTAGCCGAGCTCGTGGGGCGTCGCGTAGTAGTCGGAGATGTCGTCGGCGTAGTAGCTGCCGCCGAGCGAGCCGGTGCCCTCGTAGCCCTCGGCCGGAAGCCACTCGCGGTACGCCTTCAGCTCGTCACCGGTGAAGATCGCAGGCAGCGGGCACGGGATCCAGCCCGACTCGAGCGTGTTCGTCGCATAGACGCGCGAGCCGACCTGGCACAGGCCGTAGTCCTTGCCGGCCTCGACGATCGCGCCCCGGACGTCCTCCATGTCCTCCCACGGCCCGAACAGCTCGAGCCCAGGGACACCGGACATGCCGTGGTGGAGGGCGCGCACCTTCTTCCCCGCGATCGTCACCTCGCCGAGGTTGAAGAACTTGATCTCGGGCAGCGGGCCGCCGTTCGCCTTCGTGAGCACGTCGAGCGCCGTCGGGCCCTGCACCTGGAAGCGGTAGATCTTCCGCCGGCCGGTCGGGTTCGCGGCCGTCCGCTCGTCGCGGTCGATCGTGACGTCGAAGTCCCCGGTCTCGGCGTGGTACTGCACCCAGTTGTGCGCGGACGGCCGGCCCACGAGGTTGACGCGGTTCTCGTCGAGAAAGAAGAGGATTGCGTCGCCGATGACGTGGCCGTCGTGGTTGCAGGCGACGAACTGCTTCGCCTTGCCGACCTGGAAGTTCTCGAACGTGTTGATGCCGAGGGAGGAGAAGAGCGGCACGACGTCCGGCCCCTCGACGTAGAGGTCGGTCATGTGATGCGTCTGGTCGAAGAGCGCCGATGTCTCGGCCCAGGCCACCTGCTCGTCCATCCAGTTCGAGAACTCGCTGGGGACGCCCGGGTAGACGTACGGCCCGATCTGCGAGTTCCGCGCCATCTCGACCGGGTTGCCGGCCGCTTGCAGCTTCTCTTCGAGGCTCTTGTGAGTCATCTCGGCGTCACCTCCGTTTGAACTAGGGAACCGATGCTGTTCGTGGTCGGGTGCTTCTCCCGCTCCCAGCGCCACGTCTCCAGGAGGCGGTTGAACGTCACATAGTGGAAACCGGCAATGTTCAGCTCTGGGTCACCGACGTGCGGCGCGAGCGCGTCGACCAGCCGGTCGGCCGACGACTTCGACAGGCGAAAGAGGTTCCTGATGCCGCCCTGCTTTCGGAGATAGCTCAGCGACGGGCCCACGCCGACGCGCGCCGAGATCTCGAGCAGCCGACGGCGGTCGACCATCCCCGGTACCGAGACGTGCACGGGGAGATCGATGCCCTGCTCGCGGATCGAGCGCACCCAGCGCAGCGAGGACGTCTCGGGTCGTAGCAGAGCTGCGTCGCGATGTAGTCCGCCACGCGGCTCTTTTCGCGGAGCGCCTGCGCGAGCGTTGTCGTCGTCGATCAGCGGATGCCCTTCCGGATAGCCGGCGATCCCGATCGTCGTCGGCCGCTGCGGATGCTCGACGACCAGGGGCAGCAGCTCGATGCCGAGGCGATACGGGCCCTCGGGCGGCGTCTGCGTCGCCGCCGACGAGGAATACGTCGTCGACCCCCGCTTCGCGAGAGCGCCGTCAGCGTCTCGTCGAGATGCTCCCGGCTTGCGCACCATCCGCGCGCGAAGTGCATCGTCACGGTGTGCCCGAGCTCCGGAGTCGCGTCGAGACGCGCCACCGTGTCGTCGAGCGTGTGCGTCGGCGAGGCGGTCACCGTCAGCCACGCGCGCTCGGGAAGCTCGGCGGCCTCTGCCTCGCCCTTGCCGAAGGGCAGGATCTCGAACCGCGCAGCCATGGGAACCGGATGGGGACGGATTCATCTGTCCGTCAGCCTCCCACGTCCGGCGTGCCGTACTTGTGGAAGCTCTCGATCGTCTGCACGCCCCAGTACTGGCCGCGCGCGCGTTCCGCCGACGTCCAGACGATCGGCTCGAAGTCCGGGTCGTAGACGAAGTAGCCGCCCGTCGTCACCTCGATCCGGTTCCCGCCCGGCTCGAAGCCGTAGAGGAAGAAGCCCTGCGCGACGCCGTGCTTCGACGGCGCCGCCTCGATCGGCACGTCGTCGTCGACGAACAGGTCGGCGGCGCGCAGGCACTCCTCGCGCGTGTCGACCCAGAACGCGAGGTGGTGCAGGCGGCCCGCGGGCGCCGTACGCGTCGGCGACGTAGATCAGCTCGTGCGCGGCGATCGAGAGGCTCATCCAGGCGCCGCCCTCGGTGCCGTCGTCCAGCTCGATCCGCTCGTAGAGGCGGTAGCCGAGCACGTCCTCGCGCGAAGACCCGGTTCGCGCGGACGTCGGCGGCGAGGACGTTCACGTGGTCGAGCCGCTTGACCGCCGCAGCCGCGGCCGACGTAGCGCTGCGGCTGGTTCCGCCACGACGGCTTCAGGTGCTCGGGCGGCTCGTAGCGCTCGGCCTCGTAGAAGAGCTCGAAGACGTGGCCGTCGGGGTCGGTGAAGCGGTAGGCGCGGCCCGTGGCCGACGTCGCCGTCGATCCAGCCCGTGCCGAGCCCCGTCTCCTCGATCGCGGCGACGCGCCGCTCGAGCGCCTCGGGGCTCCAGGCGCGTAGCGCGACGTGGCCGAGACCGGCCTGCGGCGACTCCGTCAGCTCGAGGCTGTAGCGGAGGTAGTCGCCCCAGCCGCGCAGGTAGACGGACTGCCCCTCGCGCGCCTCCTCCTCCATGCCGAGCACGTCGACGAAGAAGCGCAGGCTCTCGTCCGGCTTCGGCGTCAGGAGCTCGGCGTGGGCGATGCGCGCGACGTCGTGCATCGGCTCGGTCATCGCTCGACGAGGTCCCGCAGGCCGTCGAGGTCGTAGGAGAGCCCGCCCGCCTGGAGCTTCGCTCGCTTCTCGCGCTCGCGCTCGGCACGCTCGCGTGCCGCCGCCAGCACCTCGTCGACCCGCTCGTGCGGGACGACGACGGCGCCGTCCGCGTCGAGCACGACGACGTCGCCCTGGTTGATCGTCGCGCCGCCGACCTCCACCGGGACGCCGATCTCGCCCGGCGTCGTCTTCGCGGCGCCGCTCACGCGCACGTAGCGCGCCCAGATCGGCAAGCCGAGCTCGCCGAGCTCCTCGACGTCGCGCACGGCCGCGTCGACGAGCAGGGCAGCGACGCCCTTCACCTGCGCCTGCGTCGCGATCAGCTCGCCGACGAGCGCCACCGGTGCGGGCTCCGGCATCGTCAGGACGAGCACCTCGCCCTGCCGCGCCTCGGCGACGGCCGCGTGCACCATCAGGTTGTCGTTCTGGGCGCAGCGCACGGTGCGCGCCGGGCCGGCAGCACGTGAGCCTGGCACGACCTGGATCAGGGGCACGTCGACGACGGGCGAACTCGTCGCCGCCGCCTCGTGCACGGTCGCCGTTCCGAGCTCCGCCAGCTCGGCGTAGACGTCTGCTCACAGGGCGTCCACGACCTGCGGCGTCACGCGCTGAACGCCTCGGCGTAGCGGATCGCGTCGTTGCCCGACGACCGGCGCGCGTGGTTGCCGCGCTGTTCCGCGCGCTGGTCGTAGTACGTGTGCAGATACGCCTGCGCCTTCATCTCCGCCATCGCGGCCCGCTTCTGCTCGATCACGGGCGTGATGTCGACGAACGTCGTCGGCGTGAAGTTGCAGAGCTCGGGCTGGTGCGGCTCGAAGAGGAGCAGCTCGGGCGGGTCGATCGTCTCGAACGCGCTTGCGACGCCCGCGCCCGCGGCGAGCGCCCGTGCGCGCTCGACGGCGTGGAACGCGATCGCGTGATCCGGGTTGAACGGGTCGCGGTCCGTGTGCGTGACGAGGACGTCCGGCGCGTGACTGCGGATCCGGTCGGCGAGCGCGACGAGCGCCTCGCCGTCGATCTCGAGCGGGTAGTCGCCGAGATCGAGGCACTCGAAGGTCGCGCCGAGCGCGGCCGCGGCCCGCTCCGCCTCGCCGTGGCGGATCTCCTTCACCCGCTCGACCGTCTGCCCGGGCTCCTTCCAGAGCTCGCCCGACTCGCCCTGCTCGCCGTACGAGAGCGCGAGCACCGGGCGCCTCGCCGCCGGTCGAGGTCGTGACCGCGATCGCGCCGCCGGCACGCCAGACGAAGTCGGCGCTGTGCGCGCCGACGACGAGCAGCTTCGTCTACGCGTCGCCGGCCAGGCGCCGCGAGTGGGTGACGATCATCTCCCGCACCTCGTCCTCGTCGAACGCGGCGTCGAGCAGCCGGTCGGCCCACAGATCGCGAGCCCGTCCTCGACGGCGGGATAGTCGGGATTGCCGCAGTCGCTCGAGAAGATCGTCCGCTCGATGCCGACCGCGCGCACGCCGTCGAACACGTGCTCCCACGTCGTCTTGCCGCTCTGCGGCGTCGTCAGGCAGCGCTCGACGAGGCAGCCGCGCGCGGCGAGCGCGACCTGGTCCTCGAGCGAGAAGTTCTGGCACGGGAACTCGGGGTGCGTCACGACGACGTCCTTCACGCCTTCCGCGAACGCGCCGTCGACGACGGCGAACGCGTCGTCGCGGCCGAGGTGCCCGGTGGCGAGGATCAGGTCGTGGCGTGCGATCGCCCGCAGCACGTCACGCGTCTCGGGCAGGAGGCTCCCGCGGCGCATCGGTGACCTCGACCGGCGTCGACGCTCAGGCCGAGCTCGCGCAGCTCGTGCTGGAGCCTGGCCCACTGCGGCACGTTGTCGCCCGGCTTGCGGCTCCGTGCGGCCGGCGGTCTCGGCCGGCGAGTCGACGGTCGGCATCCAGACGATCCGCGCACCCTCGCGCGCGGCGATCTCGACGGCGAGCGGCGTTCATTCCACCGACCGCGCGGTTGAGCGTCAGCGTCCCGATCGCCCGCACGCCCGGCACGGCCGCCGAGACGATCTGCGCGCGCTCGGCCGTCGACGTGTAGTGCGACTTGAGGCCGAAGCCGGCCAGCCCGACCTCGGCGAAGCGACGTGCGAGCGTGACGTCGTCGATCCGGCGCTTCGGCACGTCGGGCGCGACGTGGACGTGCAGGTCGTACGCGCCCTTGACGAGCGTCCGCGCCCGCTCGCTCGGACGGGCTTCCACCGCGGTGCGCGTCGCCATCGTTCGCAACCCTATCGCCCGCCCTCTGCCGTCGCTCGAGCCAGCTCGGCGAGCACGGCCGCGCTCGCGGTCGGCGATCCGCGGCTCGACGTCGAGCTCGACGCAGGAGATCGCGTGCCGCCTCCATCTCGTCGACCCGGCGGGCCGCGTGCGTTCGGCTGCCGGTGACCAGGAGCGGTCGAGCAGCGGGCTCGCCGATGACGCCGGCGAGCTGCTCCTCGAGCCAGTCGGTCGTGCTCCGTCTCGCGCGCGGCGCCGTCGAGGCTCTCGATCGCCGACGCGGCCAGGCCCTTCATGAAGACCGAGCGCAGCAGCTTCATCGTCCGCGGCGTCGCCGGACCGCTCCGAGACGACCTCGACCGGCATGCCGAGCGGTCGCGAGAGCGTCGGCGAAGCGCCTGCGCGCCCGGCCCCGAGGCGAGCGCGGGCGTGCTCGAGGCCCCGGCTCGGGCACCGCGCCGAGCAGCGCGACGTCGGCGAAGCGCGCGGCCGACGATCGCTCGCCGAGCTCTTGCTTGAGCGCCGGGGAGGCGGTGTTCAGATCCGCGTAGACCGCTCTCCGTCGCCGAGTGCGGGCTAGCACGGCCTCGGCCACCGTACGGGCAGCACGGTCGCGGCGTTCACGCTGAGCACGACGTCAGCGCCGCCGACCGCCTCCTCGCCGGATGTCGGCCGTCCCGCCGCGCGTCGGGTCGGGATCGAAGCCGCGCACGTCGACGCCCGCCGCAGCGAGGTCGGCCGCGAGCCGGCCTCCCGCCTCACCGAGACCGAGCACGGCAATCCCTGGCACTCCACTGCTCCTTCCTCGGCCCGCCGAGAAGTAAAACAGGATTGTTGACGATCTTCGCAACGATGCGGCAGTATGCTGCCGCCGATGGCGACGAGCACGAGCTACGACGCCCTCCGCGACGCGATCGTGCGCGGCGAGCTCGCGCCGAACGCGCGCCTCGTCGAGGCCGACATGAGCACGTCGTTCGAGATGTCGCGCGGCGCCGTGCGGAACGCGCTGATCCGCCTGGAGCAGGAGGGTCTCGTCGTGCGCGAGCCGCATCGCGGCGCGCGCGTCCGGCCGGTCTCGGACGAGGAAGCGATCGAGATCCTCGAGGCCCGCGCCGTGCTCGAAGGGCTCGCGGTCCGGCATGGCGGCCGAGCGGATCGACGACAGCGGGCGGTGCGCGCCTCCGGGCATGTCTCGCGCGTCAGCGTGAGCTGCTCGCGGCCGGCGACCTCCTCGGGGCGTCAGACACGAACGCCGACCTCCACGCCACGCTGCTCGAGCTGTCCGGGACACGACACCGCCGCTCCGTCTCATCGAGGCCCTGAACTCGCAGAGCGTTCGCTACCAGTACCGCACGATTCTCATTCCCGGACGCCCGGCGCCTCGGTCGCGGAGCACGCGGCGATCGTCGAGGCCGTCGTCGCCGGCCGTCCCGACCGAGGCCGAGAGCGCCATGCGCACGCCATCTCTTCAACGTCGCCCAGGCCGTGCAGCCAGGGACTGCTTGCCCGGCGGTATCGACAATCGCCAGTCGCGGTGTCCTCTGACGGGAGATCATGAGCCTCGAAGCCTGGAAGACGTCCTCGGCGCGGCGCACGAACACCGTGGCGCTGCTGCGCAATGCGCAGGCGGGGCCGAACGTCTACCCGGGCGTGCCCGGCCGAGTTCACGAACTGGCGGGACGAGCAGCAGGCCTGGCAGCAGACGTCCGTCCTCTTCGACCAGTCGTTCCACATGGCCGAGCTCGCCGTGGACAGGCCGCGACGCGCTCGCGCTGCTCTCCGGGCTCGCCGTCAACAGCTTCGACGGCTTCGTGCCGGGCAAGGCCAAGCACTTCGTGCCGTGCACGCCCGAGGGATACGTGATCGGCGACGTGATCCTGTTCGCTCTGGCCGAGAACACGTTCAACCTCGTCGGCCGCGCCCCGGCGCTCAACTGGGTCACGTACCACGCCGAGACGGGTGGTCTACGACGTGTCGGTGCGAGCTCGACCAGCGCTCGGCGCTGCGCACCGACGGGCGGCGCAAGCACTACCGGTTCCAGGTGCAGGGACCGAATGCGATGCAGGTGATCGAGAAGGTGCTCGGCCAGTCGCCGCCCGAGCTGAAGTTCTTCAACCTCACGCGACGTGACGATCGCCGGCAAGACCGTCGGCGCGCTTCGCCACGGGATGGTCGGTCAGCCGGGCTGGGAGCTGTTCGGGCCCTGGGACGACCGCGAGGCCGTCCTCGAGGCGCTGCTCGACGCAGGCGAGGAGTTCGGCCTGCGCCAGGCGGGCGGGCGCGCGTACTCGTCGAACACGCTCGAGTCGGGCTGGATCCCCTCGCCGCTGCCCGGCCGTGTACTCGGGCGACAGCCTCAAGGCGTATCGCGAGTGGCTTGCCCGCGACCGGCTACGAGGCCAACGCGTCGATCGGCGGCAGCTTCGTCTCGGACGACGTCGAGGACTACTACTTCACCCCGTGGGACCTGGGCTACGGAAGCTACGTGAAGTTCGACCACGACTTCATCGGTCGTGAGGCGCTCGAGGCGCATGGCAGACGACGAGCATCGCCGTAAGGTGACGCTCGCGCTCGACGACGAGGACGTGACGCGCACGATCGGCACGATGTTCCAGCCGACGGGCCGGGCGAAGTTCATGGACTGGCCGTCCGCCGTCTACTCGATGCACCCGTACGACCGGGTCACCGTCGACGGCGAGACCGTCGGGCGTCTCGACGTGGATCGGCTACAGCGCGAACGAGGGCAAGATGCTCACGCTCGCCGTCCTCGACGCCGAGCACGCGGAGCCCGGCACCGAGGTGACGCTCGTCTGGGGCGAGGAGGACGGCGGCACCGCGAAGCCGACCGTCGAGCCGCACGTCCAGACGGAGTTGCGCGCGGTCGTCAGCCCGGTGCCCGTACGTCGAGACGGTCGCCGGAAGTCGTACCGCCCGGCGACGCGTCTAGGCCTGGACGACCTCGGTCTGCTCGCCCAGGTAGCTCGCGATCAGCAGGTGGTGGTCGCGCCGGAGCTCCTCGGCCGGCTTGTGCAGGACGACGTCGCCGTGCGAGAGGACGTAGCCGCGATCGGCCACCTCGAGCGCGAGGTGGACGTGCTGCTCGACGAGCAGCACGGCGCAGCCGGACTCCAGCGCGTAGTCGCGAACGATCGGCAGCAGCGTCTCGACGATGATCGGCGCGAGGCCGAGCGAGAGCTCGTCGAGCAGCAGCACGTGCGGATGGCGGGCGAGGGCGCGTCCGATCGCGAGCATCTGCTGCTCTCCGCCCGAGAGCAGGCCGGCGCGCCGCTGGCGCAGCTCCTTCAGCTTCGGGAAGTACGTGTAGGCCAGCTGCTCGTCGAGCTGTTCTCCCCGGTGGCCCGAGGCGGAAGTGCTCGGCGACGGTGAGACCGAAGAAGATTCCCCTGCCCTCGGGCACGTGGGCGATGCCGCTGCGGGCGCGGGCGCTCGGCGACACCGAGGCGAGATCGCGGCCGTCGAGCAGGACGCGGCCGGCCGACGGCTTGACGATGCCGGAGATGACGCGGAGCGTCGTCGTCTTGCCTGCGCCGTTGGCGCCGAGCAGCGCAACCACCTCGCCGGCGTCGACCGTCAGGTCCGACGTCACGGATCACCGCCGCCTGGTCGTAGCCCGCCGTCAGCCCTTCGATCTGGAGCACCGCGCTCACGAGACGGCTCCTGCGTCGGCGCCGAGCTCGGCCGACACCTCCGCTCCGGCGGCGCCGAGGTAGGCGCTGATCACCTTCGGATCCCGCGGACGGCCTCCGGCGTGCCGTGCGCGATCACCTCGCCGAACTCGAGCACGACGACGTAGTCGGAGATGGACAGCACGAGCCCCATGTCGTGGTCGACGAGCAGCATCGTCGTTCCGCCGATCGACGATCTCGCGCAGGTGACGGCCGAGCGCCTCGCTCTCGAGCGTGTCGAGTCCGGCAGCGGGCTCGTCGAGGCAGAGCAGGCGCGGCGACGCCGCCAGATGCGCGCGCGACGCCGACGAGCTTGCGGTGCGCCTGCGACAGCTCGGTCGGCATCGCTTCCGCTCAGCCCGTCGAGCTCGAAGATGCGCAGCGCCTCGGCCATCTGCGTCGTCCCCTCGGCTCGGTCGCGACAGCGACCTCGCGAACCGCTGACCACGCCGGACAGGTGCTGCGAGGCGACGGCGATGTTCTCGCGCACCGTGAGGTCGTCGAACAGCTCGATCGACTGCCAGGTTCGCGCAAGGCCCATGCGTGCCCGGACGTGCGGCGCCATGCCCGCCAGGTCGCGTGCCGTCGAGCAGAACGCTGCCGCGGTAGCGGACGAAGCCCGAGATCGCGTCGATGAACGTCGTCTTGCCGGCGCCGTTCGGCCCGATCAGGCCGAGCGAGCTGCCCGGGCTCGATCCGGAGGTCGACGTCGACGAGAGCCCGCACGCCGCCGAAGCTGACAGACAACGCATGTGTCTCGAGGACCGGTGTCATTCCGCTACCCTCCGCGCCCCGAGCATCGGGAGCGCGAGACGATTACCAGGATCATCAACAATATGTTGAACAGTCGTCTGAAAAGGTGTTACTGTCGCCTCGCTGTCACGGCCAGACATACACAGCTGGATCACCAGAGATGGGAGGGTCACGGATGTCGATCTCACCCACGCCCGGCGTGCGTAGCCGAGCTCGTGGCCGTCGGGCGATCGTAACCTTTGGCGGCGCTCGTAGTCGCGCTCGCGGTCTCGCTCCCCGTCGCGTTCGGCGGCGCGACCGCTTCGACTGCTCCGGTCACGAACTACGCGAAGTTCGTCGGCGTCACGCCCGGCAAGGCGAACCCGAAGCTCGAAGCCGGTCGTCATCGGCCTGGTCAACCTCCAGGGCGGCCAGGTCCAGGTCGGACCGCTGTGGACGCCCGCCGTCGAGACGGCCGTCAGGTACGCGAACGCCGAGCTCCGCGGCGCGGACGGTCACCCGATCATCCTCAAGAAGTGCTTCATCAAGAGCGCTGAGGAGGAAGGCACGAAGTGCGGCCAGCTGATGGCGAACGACAAGCGCGTCTCGGTCGTCCTCTGGGGCGGCGTCGTCATCGGCAACCAGTCGTTCTACTCGGCCGTCAAGCCCAAGCCGGTGGTCGGCGGTGTCATCGTCTCGCCGATCGACGAGCAGTACAAGCAGGGCTTCGGCCTCTTCGGGTCGGGCACGTCGGTGCTCACCCCGTACGCGACGTTCGCGAAGAACACGCTGAAGGCGAAGACGGCGGGCGTCGTCTACCCGACGATCCCCGGCATCGCGGAGAACGGCGTCGCCATCGTCAACGCGATGAAGAAGGTCGGGCTCACCGTGAAGCAGGTCGCGTACGACCCGAACACGACCGACCTCGTCGGCCCGATCACGGCGGCGGGCGGCCAGAGCGTCGACGTGTTCGTGCTGCAGGACGTCGCCGGTGGATGCGTCAACATGGCGAAGGCGCTCACGCAGCTCGGGCTGAACTCGAAGGTGCTGACGAACCCGCTCTGCCTCGACCCGCGCGTGGCCGCGGGGCTCGGCGGCGACTACCCGAAGTGGACGTTCGCGATCGCCTCGTCGCTCGGCTTCGACCTGACGGACAAGAGCGTGCCGCCGTTCCTCAAGGTCTTCAAGAAGTACGCGAAGGACCCGAAGATCACAGCCGACCCGTGGACACCGGTCGGCTTCGGCCAGACGCTGACGCTGATCCAGTGGCTGAACAAGATCGGCTACAGGAACATCTCGCCGGCGGCCATCATCAAGCAGGGCAAGCTCGAGCTCGGCCCGGTGCCCCTCGGCGCCCCGACCGTGAAGTGCGGCAAGAACAAGAGCATCCCTGCGGCCTGTAACGACCAGACGCAGTTCTTCGAGTACCAGGGAGGGTTCAAGTTCAAGCGGGTCTCGGGCTGGGTCAAGGGACCCTAGGACAGCCTCGAGCCGTCAAGATCGGATGAACAAGCGGGCCTGGCCTCGGCCGGGCCCGCTTGTTCGATCGCATTAGGCTAGGCGCGTGAGCTCGGACGAGATCCAGCAGATCTGGCAGTTCGCCCTCCTGGGCGTGGGCATCGGCGCGCTCATCGCGGGCATCGCACTCGCCGTCGTCCTCTTCTACCGCGGCTCGGGCGTGATCAACCTCGCGAGCGGCGGCATCGCGATGTTCGCCGGCTACACGTACTGGGCGCTGCGCACAGGCCTGTTCGGCCCGGACATCTCGACGGCGCCCGCGCTCGTGATCACGTTCGTCGTGATCGTCGTCTTCGCCGTGGCGATGGAGCTCCTCGCCTTTCGGCCGCTGCAGGCGGCGTCGCCGCTCGCGAAGCTCGCGGCGTCGCTCGGCGTGCTGCTCACGCTCCAGGCGTCGATGCTCGTGGCGTTCGGCGACACCCCGAAGCCGCAGCCCCCGGTGCTGCCGCAGAGCCACCAGGTCGAGCTCTTCGGCGCGACCGTGGGGCTCGATCGGTTGCTGATGGCGGGGATCGTCATCGCGGCCGCCATCGTGCTGGCGGCTCTCTACCGCTGGACCCGGTTCGGGCTCGCAACGCGGGCCGCGTCGGAAGACGAAGTGTCGGCGACGCTCGCGGGGCTGTCGCCGAACAGCCTCTCGATGGTGAACACCATCCTCGGCTGCCTCGTCGCAGGAGGGCTCGGCGTGCTCGCGGCGTCGATCACCGTTCTCTACTGGCAGACGCTGCCGCTGTACATCGTCCCGGCGCTCGCCGCCGCCCTCTTCGCACGATTCACGTCGTTCGGCATCGCCTGCACGGTCGGGCTCGTGTTTGGCATGGCCCAGTCGGTGCTCCTCTACTACATGGCGCCAAAGCCGTGGTTTCCGACCGATCACACGCCTTCGGGCAGCTTCGCGCTGCCCGGCGTCTGGGACCTGTTCGTGTTCGTCATGATCGTGATCGCGATGTTCTGGCGGGGAGCGAGCCTGCCCGGCCGCGGCGAGCTGATCGAGAAGCGCATGCCCTTCGTCCCCCGGTCCGAGCATCTGCTGCGTAACGCGCTGATCGGCGCCGCGGCATGCGCGGCGGCGCTCATCCTCCTCCCCTGGGACTTCCGCCAGGCGCTGATCGTCTCGCTGCTCGCGTCGCTGATCTGCCTCTCGTACGTGATCATCACCGGCTTCGTCGGCCAGATCTCCGTCGTCCAGGTCGCCCTCGCCGGCGTCGCCGGCTACACCGTCTCGAAGATGGCGACGAACTACGGAATCGGGTTCCCGCTCGCGCCGTTGATCGCCGTCGCCGTGGCGACGGTGGTGGGACTGCTCGTCGCGGTGTCGGCGCTCCGTGTGCGTGGCGTGAGCCTGGCGGTGGTCACGCTGGCCGCGGCGGTCGCGATCGAGAAGTTCGTGTTCGCCAACTACCGGTGGGGCGGCGGGTCCGGCTCCGCACCCGTGGACGAGCCGAAGCTCGGCGGCCTGGATCTCGGACCCAATGCATCGTGGCGCGGCCTCGACGGCAAGCTGCCGAGCCCCGTCTTCGGCTTCTTCCTGCTCGTCCTGATCGTCGGCCTGTGCCTGTTGATCGCCAACGTGCGGCGATCGAGCCTCGGTCGGCAGATGCTGGCGGTGCGCTCGAACGAGCGCGCGGCAGCCGCGGCCGGCGTCAACGTGACCGTGGTCAAGCTGACAGCATTCGGGCTCTCTGCCATGATCGCGGGCATCGCGGGCGTGATGTACGGCTACGAGTTCGGCGGCGTCGCCGCGACGAAGTTCGGCGCGTTTGCCGCGCTCGGCCTGATCGCCTTCGCGTACGTGGGCGGGATAACCATGATCTCCGGCGCCTTCGTCGCCGGCCTGATCTCGACGTCGGGCCTCGTCTCGTACGCCCTCGACAAGTGGTTCGGGCTCTCGGGCAACTGGGCGTTGCTGTTCGGCGGCGTCGCGCTGATCGTGACGCTGATCATGAACCCGGAGGGTGTCGCCGGAGCCAACTACAAGAAGGCTCAGCAGCGCCGCAAGCGGAAACAGGCACAGGCGTCCGCGCCGGTCCCCGAGGCATCGACGTGAGCGACGCGGGATCGTTCCCCAGCCCGTACGAGATCGAGACTCCGCCCGGCGCCGAGGGCTGGGAGGAGATGTACCCGTACTACGCCGTCTTCGACGAGCGCAGGCGGGAGAGCGACGAGCAGCGCTTCTGGTTCTGGAACTCGATGCACTTCCCTGTGCCGATGCCGGCGTTCGACGTTGCGTGTGTCGACGTCCCGTACCAGGGGATCGGCACCTGGCAGAACCGCGTGTTCGCCGTTCCCCCGGCCATGGGCATCGATTACCGCGTCGTCAACGGTTACGTGTACATCTCCGGCAACCCCGTCACCGATCCCGAGAAGATCGCGGAGCGCGCCGAGTTCTTCCAGCGACGTGCGGGCTACTACTTCGAGAACTGGGACGAGCTGTACGCGAAGTGGAAGCAGAAGATGGAGGCGCTGATCGCCGAGCTCACCGAGCTACGAGTCCCGGAGCTGCACGAGTACGAGCCCGACGAGGTCGTGTTCGACCACGACCGCAACACGGCGTACGTCGAGGTGCTCGACGCCTACGGGCGGCTCCTGCGCTACGGCGAGCTCATGTGGCAGCACCACAGCGAGTTCCTTCTGCTCGGCTACGGCGCGTACGCCACGTTCGTCGACTTCTGCAAGGGCAGCCTCCCGGACATCCCCGATCAGCACATCGCCCAGATGGTTGCGGGCATCGACGTGCTCCTGTTCAGGCCGGACACCGAGCTCAAGCGGCTCGCGCGCCTCGCCGTCGACACGGGAGTGGACTCGGCGTTCGTCGAGGGACGCTCGCCGGAGGAGATCGACGCCGAGCTCGCGCAGTCGGAGGCCGGGGAAACATGGCTGGAGGAGCTCGAGCAGGTGAAAGACCCGTGGTTCAACATGGCCACGGGCGACGGTCTCTACCACTACTACGGCAGCTGGCTCGACGACCCGACCATTCCCTACGCGTCGCTCGTCGGCTACGTCCGCGCGTTGAAGAACGGCGAGGAGGTCGAGCGGCCGACCGAGGAGCTCGCCCGCGAGCGGGACCGGCTCGCGGAGCAGTACGGCGCACTTCTCGACGAGGACACGCGCAAGGGCTTCGACGAGCTGCTCGGGCTCTCACGCATGGTCTTCCCGTACGTCGAGGAGCACAAGTTCGTCTGCGACTACTGGTTCCTCACGCGGTGGTGGAACAAGGTGCGCGAGTTCGGCGCGCTGCTCGCGACGCACGGCTACCTCGAGGACGCCGAAGACGTCTTCCAGCTCTCGCGCCACGAAGTCGCAGTCGGCGCTCGACGAGCTCGTCCTCGATGTGGGCGACGGGCGGCGAGCCGCTCGGCCCGAAGCACTGGCCGCCGATCGCCGCGCGCCGCAAGGAGATCCTCGAGCGGCTCGCAGACTGGACTCCGCCACCCGCTCTCGGCGTCGTGCCCGACGCGGTGAACGACCCGGTGCTGAACATGCTCTGGGGCATCACGACCGAACGCGTGCGTGCGTGGGCAAGGGAGGAGGAGGGCGGGCTCGAGCTGACGGGGGCGGCAGCGTCGCCGGGTACCGTCGAGGGCGTCGCGCGCGTGGTGATCGACGTTCGGCAGATCAGAGACGTGCGCGACGGTGACATCCTCGTCTGCCCGATCACGTCGCCTGCCTGGGCGCCGATCTTCTCGAACGTCAAGGCGGTGGTCACGGACATCGGCGGCGTCATGTCCCATGCCGCGATCGTCTGCCGGGAGTACGGCCTGCCGGCCGTCGTGGGTACCGGCCGCGCAACGTCGCAGATCCAGACCGGCCAGATGATCCGCGTCGACGGGACGGCCGGCACCGTGACGATCGTCGAGACTTAAGACCGGAAATCTGGCGATTTCCGGTCGCTAGACGTGGTCTCCGCGAGCCGCAGTGTGCCGCGCCCGCCAGGTCGGTCGCGGCGGCCAACGTGGCCTAGTCCGCCGGTGACGTACTGGCGAGGATCTCGCGAGCAACTTCGAGGTCCTCCTTATTGACGAATACCTCCCGCCAGCCTCCCCCACCGAGGATGAGACTGGGCTCAATCGACCGATCGCCGCAGGCTCACCCCGTGCGCGCGCAACAAGGGAGCAGGTGACGTCTGCCTCGCCCTGGCTCGCAACGACCGTCAAACGCACCACATCGGACACTGCGACAGTTTGCCGCCGAATCGGCGTATGCGTATCCAGGCGGGTAGCCGACTCGATTGCGCCACCGCGGCCGACATGTTGCGGCCGCGGTTCACGACCGCTCCGCGGAGACGCTCCCGCTCGGAAATCCTCAGATTTCCGAGCGACTTTAGAGCTGCTCGAGCGCGCGCCGCACGAGCACCTGTGCCAGGTGCGCGCGGTACTCGCTGCTGCCGCTCACGTCGCCCGGAGGCTCGGTCCCTTCGGCAGCGCGCTCGGCGGCCTCGGCCGGCGAAGCGCCGCCCGCGATCGCCTCCTCGACGCCGCGCGCCCGGAGCGGCGTCCCTCCCATGCTCGCGAGGCCGACCTGTACGCCGCCGTCGACCTCCGCCGCGGCGACGCCAACGGTGGCCCAGTCCTGCGAGCGTCGATTGTGCTTCACGTAGACGCCTCGCTCGACCCTGGGAACGCGTATCTCAGTCAGCACGTCGCGCGCCCCGAGTGACGTCATGAAGGGGCCGAGGAAGAAGTCGACGGCAGGAATCGTCCGCTTGCCGGCAGGCCCCTGCGCGACGAGATCTGCGTCGAGCACGAGCAGGATCGTGGCCAGGTCGGAAGCCGGATCGCCGTGAGCGATCGAGCCCCCGATAGTCCCCCGGTGACGAATCTGCGGGTCACCGACGTGCTCGGCCACTTCCGAGATGACCGCGCAGCCCTGACGGAGCACCGGGTCGCCGACGAGCTCGGCATGACGCGTGAGCGCCCCGATCGCGATTCGATCACCGTCCTCGCGCACGTAGCGCAGATCGTCGAGCCGTCCGACGTCGACGAGCAACGAGGGGCGTACGAAGCGAAGACGCAGCATCGGAATGAGCGACTGGCCGCCGGCGAGGACCTTCGCGTCCTCGCGTCCCAGCAGCTCGATCGCCTCCTCGAGCGAGCCGGCCCGCTCGTACGCGAACGCGGCGGGGATCACGACTGCGCCCTCGCCGCGGCTTCGACTGCTCTGACGATGTTGTGGTACCCGGTGCAGCGGCAGAGATTGCCCTCGAGGCCGACGCGGATCTCGTCCTCCGACGGGTTGGGTTGCTCCTTCAGCAGCGAGATCGCGGCCATGACGAAGCCCGGCGTGCAGTAGCCGCACTGCAGCGCGTGGTACTCGTGGAACGCCTGCTGCATCGGATGCAGCTCGTCGCCCGGAGCCAGGCCTTCGATCGTCGTCACCTCGGCACCGTCGGCCTGCGCCGCGAGCACGTTGCACGACTTGACCGACTCGCCGTCGAGCAAGACCGTGCATGCCCCGCAGGAGGAGGTGTCACAGCCGACGTTCGTGCCTTTCAACCCGAGCTGCTCGCGGAGGAAGTACACGAGCAGCTGCCGTGGCTCGACATCAGCCTCGTGGTAGACGCCGTTGACGCTGAGCGAGATCTTGGTCACCGCTTCGCCTCCTGGAGCGCTCGCCAGACGTTCTCGCCGTTGCAGGGCAGGTCGACGTGGCGGACGCCGTGCGGCGCGAGCGCATCGAGCACGGCGCTGTGGACGGCCGGGGTGGCTCCGATCGTCCCCGATTCACCGATCCCCTTGGCGCCCAACGGATTGTTCGGGGTCGGCGTCTCCATCTCGACCGTCTCCCATGACGGGAGCTCTGCGGCGGACGGGAAGCGCATAGCCGACGAACGTGTTGGTCAACGGCGTTCCGTCCTCGTCGTAGACGAAGTCCTCGTAGAGCGCCTGCGCGACGCCCGTGGCAACGCCCCCGTGCACCTGGCCCTCGGCGAGCAGCGGGTTGATCAGCGTGCCCGCGTCGTCGACGGCGATGAACCGTTGGAGCTCGACCTTTCCCGTCTCGACGTCGACCTCGACGACCGCGATGTGCGCGCCGAACGGGAACGTCGGCGGCGCGCCGAACTCGTCCGCCACCTTGAGCTCGCCGAGCCTGTCGTCGCCGCCGGCGCGAGCCGCGAGCTCCTCCCACGAGAGCGACGGGATCGCTCGTCCCGGCGACGTGGAAGCGGCCGAGGGCTGTGTCGAGCACCATGTCGTCCACGCTCGCCTCGAGGTATTCGGCGGCGAGCTGCTTCGCTTTCTCGACGACGCCGTCCGCCGCGACTCTCGCCGCCGTGCCGCCGATCTGCAACGACTTCGAGCCGAAGGTCCCGGTGCCTTCCGGGATCACATCCGTGTCCCCCTTGACGACCGTGACCTTCTCCACCGGCAGCCCGAGCCGCTCGGCCGCGACCATCGCGAACGACGTCTCGTGTCCCTGGCCGTGCGAGAACGAGCCGGTGTATACGAGCGCGCTGCCGTCCGCCGTGATCTCGACCTCACCGTACTCGGTCTCGCCGAGCGGGTTCGTGATCTCCGTGTAGGTGGAGATGCCGATGCCGAGCTGCTTCGGACCGCCTTCGTCACGGCGACGCTTCTGGTCGGCGCGCAGCTCTTCGTAGCCGGCGGCGTGCAGCGCAAGGTCGAGCGCACCCTCGTAGTCGCCCGAGTCGTAGGTCGACGCCGGAGTGCGTCTGGTGCGGGAAGGCGTCCTTGGGGATGAAGTTCTTGCGCCGCACGTCGATCGGATCCATGCCGATCTCGGCGGCGAACAGATCCATCATGCGCTCGATGGCCTGCGCTGCCTCGGGCCGTCCGGCGCCCCGGAACGTCGTCATCGGCGTCGTGTTCGTAACAGTCGATCGTCCTTCGACCTCGACCCGGTGGATGTGGTAGACGCCGGTCGCGAGCATCGCCGTGAGATTCGGCATGAACGCACCGACTCCGGGATAGGCGCCACAGTCCTGCGTGACGTCGAGGCGATAGGCGAGCACCTTGCCGTCCCGCGTGCCGCCGAGCGTCATCTCGAGCCACTGGCCGCGGCCGTGGGCGAGTGCGTTCATGTTCTCGGTGCGCGTCTCCGTCCAGCGAACCGGCGTGCTGTGGTTTTTCGCCAGCCAGACGATGATCGCCTCCTCGGCGCCGAAGGCGCTCTTCGCGCCGAAGCCGCCCCCGACGTCCGGCGCGATGATGCGCAGCTCGTGCGGATCGAGCCCGAGCGTCGGGCAGAGGCCGTGGTGGTCCCGGTGAGGCACCTGCGTCGAGAGCCAGGCGGTGACCTTGCCGTCCGTCCGCTCGGCCGCAGCCGAGCGCACCTCGAGCGGGCAGGCGGCCATGCGCTGGCTGACGAGCACGTCGGAGACGACGACGTCGCAACCCTCGAACAGCGTCGGGTCGTGGTCCATGCGGCCGGCGCGGCCCGCGATGTTCGTCCCGACGTCAGGAAAGAGCAGCAGCTCGTCCTTCGCAGCCTCTCTCGGATCGAGCAGGACCGGCAGCGGGTCGTACTCGACGGAGACGAGTTCGGCGGCGTCCATGCCGGAAGCTCGGTCATCGCTGAGGACGACCGCCACGATGTCGCCGACGAAGCGCACGACGTCCTTGGCGACGATCGGACGGACCAGCCGCTGCTCGAGGACTGGGATCGGTGGCGGCGCAATCGCCACGCCGTCGAAGTCGGCGCCGGTGAGCACCTGGATGTTCGGCAGGGCCTCTGCGGCCGATGCGTCGATCCCGGTGATGCGCGCGTGCGCGAACGGCGAGCGTACGAACGTCACGGTGCGCGCACCCTCCAGCGGCAGGTTCTCGACGTACGTCCCCTCGCCTCGCAGGAAGCGGGGGTCTTCCTTGCGCAGGACGCGATTGCCGAGAATGCTCATTGCGCAGCGAGCCTAACGAGCCGCCGCCGCCGAGACAACTGCCTGCACGGCTGCTGCCACCTCCGCGCGGCCGGGCAGGTACGCGTCTTCGAGCGGCGGGCTGAACGGAATCGGCGCGAACGGCGCCCCGACTCGCTGGATCGGCGCATCGAGCTCGTCGAACGCGGCGGCCTGAATCTGCGCGGCCAGCTCGGCGCCGAAGCCGCCTTGCGTCACCGCCTCGTGCGCGACGACCAGCCGGTGCGTCTTCGCGACCGACTCGACGATCGTCTCGAGGTCGAGCGGGACGAGCGACCGCGGATCGATCACCTCGACTTCGATGCCTGCTGCCGACAGCTCGTCGGCGGCAGCGAGCGACTCGTGGACGAGCCGCGACAGCGCGACCACGGTCACGTCTCGGCCCTCGCGCACGACCTTCGCGCTGCCCAGGGGCACTGGCTCGGGATCTTCCGGGATCTCCTCGCGCCGGAAGTAGAGCGTCTTGTTCTCGACATAGACCACGGGGTTGGGATCGGCGATGGCCGACCGGAGCAGGGCTGCGGCGTCGGCGGCCGTGCTCGGCATCACCACCTTCAGACCCGGCACATGCGTCAGCCATGCCTCGAGGCTCTGGGAGTGCTGTGCACCGCCGCGCTGGCCCGCGCCACCCTGGGTGCGCAGGACGAGTGGCACCGTGAGCTGACCGCCCGACATGAAGTGCGCCTTCGCCGCCTGGTTCACGAGCTGGTCGAGCGCAAGTGTGAGGAAGTCGATGAACATGATCTCGACCACGGGCCGCGATCCAGACTGCGCCGCACCGATGGCAATGCCGCAGATCGCCGCCTCGGAGATCGGTGTGTTGCGGATGCGCTCCGGCCCGAACTCCTCGGCAAGCCCGTTCGTGGCGCCCCACGGCCCGCCTTCAGCGACGTCCTCCCCGAGCACGAACACGCGGGGGTCCGCACGCATCGCCTCGGCGAGGCGTGTCGGTGATCGCCTGGAGGTACGTCGTCTGCGTCATGACGCGTAGACGAGCTCCGCGGTGAGCGACACCGGCGGGAACGGGCTCTGCCGTGCCGCCTCGACCGCCTGCTCGACCTCCTGCTGCGCCTCCTCCTCGAGCCGGGCAGGCTCGTCCTCTGCAAGCCAGCCCGCCTCTACGCCTCGTCGCTGGAGTCGCAGGATCGGATCGAGCGCCTGCCACTCGTCGGCCGCCAGCGCCTCGCGGTAGTGCTGGGGGTCGCCTTCGTAGTGGCCGCGCAGGCGGTGAGTCAGGCACTCGAGCAGGAACGGGCCTTCGCCACGGCGCGCCCGGGCCAGGAACTCGGAGAACGCGGTCCGGACCGCGACGACGTCGTTGCCGTCGACGGTCTCGCGGTCGAGCCCGTAAGGCGCCACGACGTCCGCGACGCGCTCGACGTTCGTGTGCGCCGAGCGCGGCGTGAACTCGGCGAAGCCGTTGTTCTCGCAGACGAGGATCGCCGGCAGCCTCCAGAGGGTCGCGAGGTTCACCGACTCGACGAAGATGCCGCCCTGGACAGCTCCGTCGCCGAAGAAGACCACGGCCACCTGATCGCCGCCGGAGAGGCGGCTCGCGAGCGCGCTCCCGAGCGCGAGCGGGACGTTGCCACCGACCACGCCGGTCGCGCCGAGGAACCCGTGCTCGACGTCAACGAGATGCATCGAGCCGCCGAGGCCCCGGCAGAGCCCGTCCTCCCTGCCCATCAACTCGGCCATCACCCGGCCCAACGGTGCGCCCCTGGCGATGGCGTGGCCGTGGGCGCGGTGGTTGCTGTAGACCGCGTCGTCCGCGCGCAGCTGGCCGCAGACGCCGACGGCCACACCCTCCTGGCCGACGCTGAGGTGCACGAGACCGTGCACCTCGTCCGCGCGCGTCAACTGGCCGACGCGCTCCTCGAAGGCGCGGATGCGCCACATCGCGCGCAGGAGCTCGAGGCCGACGTCGCCCGTCGAGCCGAGCGGCTGCCTGGGCTCATCTACGCCGCGACGGGGCTGCCGAGTGCCTTCTGCACCGCGGCGACGATCTTCGTCTCGTCAGGCAGGAGGTACTGCTCCATCGGCTCGCTGTACGGGATCGTCGCGTCGAGGGCCGTCACCAGCTCGACGGGCGCCTTGAGCGACGAGAAACCCTCGGATGCGACCTCGGCAGCGATGATCGCCGCCGCCGAGCCGTGCCGCGTCGCCTGGTCGACCACGACGAGCCTGCCGGTCTTGTCGACGGACTGGATGATCGTCGCCGTGTCGAGCGGCGCGAGCGAGCGAGGATCGACCACCTCGGCATCGATGCCCTCTCCGGCCAGCTGCTCGGCCGCGGCCAGCGCCTTCCCGACGGTCCAGCCGATCCCGACGACCGTGACATCGGCTCCCTCCCGCACGACTGCAGCCTCGCCGATCGGCACCACGTGCTCGCCCTCGGGCACGTCGCCGTGCTCGAGCGTCAGCAGGTAGTTGTGGAAGAGGATGACCGGGTTGTCGTCGCGGATCGCAGCGGTCATCAGCCCCTTTGCGTCCGCGGGAGTGGAGGGCACGACGACCTTGAGGCCAGGCACGCCCATGAACATCGCGTAGATCGTTCCCGTGTGCTGGCCGGCCCAGCCGGCCGTGAACCCGTACCCGGCCTGGAGGACGATCGGCACCTTGACCTGGCCTCCGGACATGCCGTAGAACCGGGGCGCCTCGTTCACGACCTGGTCCATGGCGACGAGCATGAACTCGGCCATGTACAGCTGGACCACCGGCCGGTAGCCGGCGAAGGCGGCGCCGACCGCCATGCCGATCTCAGCCGTCTCGGAGATCGGCGTCACGCGCACGCGGTCCGCGCCGAACGCCTTCACGAACGGGTCCTCGTCCGTGAGCGCGAGGTTCTGGCCGAAGTAGAGGACCGTGTCGTCGCGCGCCATCTCCTGGTGGACGGCCTCGCCGATGGCCTGGATGTAGGGAAGCTCACGTGCCATGTCTCGGTCCTCCTACGCGTAGACGTGCTCGACGGCCTTCTCGGGCGCCGGGAACGGGCTCTCGAGCCCGAACTCGACCGCCTCGTCCATCTCCTTGCGGGCTGCCTCGGCGATCTCGTCCGCCTCCTCGGTGGAGAGCGTCCCCTCGGTCACGAGCCGCGCCCGGAAGCGAGGCACCGGGTCGCCGCGCTTCGCGGCCTCGTACTCCTCGACGTTGCCGAAGACCGCGATCGCCTCGTGCTCGGGATAGTGGAGCGGCACGCCCGGCGGCGCGATGATGTTGCCGTGGGCGCTGAGGCGGAAGACCATGGACTCCACGAGCGTCGGCCCGTCGCCTGAGCGCGCACGCTCGACTGCTGCATGCATGGCTTCGTAGACGGCCACGGGGTCGCCGCCGTCCACGGTCTCGCCCGGCATGCTGTAGGCCTTCGCCTTGACCGCGAGCGGCTCGCCCGCCGCCGCGTTCGCGTCCTCCTGCTCGACCCTGGTGTAGGCCTGGTAGTTGTTGTTCTCCATCACGAACACGACGGGGAGCTTCCAGAGCGAGGCGATGTTGAGGGTCTCGTGGAAGGCGCCTTGCTTCGAGGCGCCGTCGCCGAAGAACGAGAGCACGACCTGTCCCTGGCCGCGGATCTGGGCCGCCCACGCGGCACCCGCCGCGTGCGGAATGCCCGCCCGACGATGCCCGACGTGCCGAGAAAGCCACGCTCGACGTCGATCAGGTGCATGGAGCCGCCGTACCCCTGGCAGATCCCCGTCTCTCGGCCGTAGATCTCGGCCATCAGCGCCTTCGTGTCGGTGCCGAGCGCGATCGGATAGCCGTGGCAGCGATACGTCGCGGTGAGCTGGTCGTCCGGCCGGAGGGCAGCCAGCGAGCCGACGATCGAGGCTTCAGCGCCGTCCGCCAGGTGCGTGTGACCGCGGATGACGCCCGGGTGCTCCTCGAACGTGCTCTTCACGCGCTCCTCGAACTCGCGGATCCGCACCATCTGGGTGAGCATCCAGATCAGCCGGTCCTTCGAAAGGCCGTTCTCAGACACCGACGCTCCTTTCTCGTGACAGAGCGAGTTGCGCGCTCGTCGTCTCGTACGCTCGGTCGAAAATCTGCTCGATGGGCAGGTTGCGGAGCTCCTCCGACAGCACCTCGACGCCCCAGGGGCCGTCGTACCCGAGCTCGCGGAACACGGCGACGTACTCGGCGATGGGGAACTCGCCCTCGCCCGGCAGCCGGCGGCGATTGATCACCTCGTCGAGGCGGTCCTCCGCGTACTCGTACGGGCCGTCGGAGAGCTCGACCCACGAGATGAAGCGCGGCGGGATGCGGCGGAGCTCATCCGGTTCGAGCCGCATCTTGCCGAGGTGCCACGTGTCGAATGCGAGGCCGCCGTTCGACGCATCCGCGCCCTCGACGACCTCGAGCGCCGTGTCGACGTCGTTCACCTGCACGTCGTACGGCATGAACTCGTAGACGATCTTCGCGTCCGTGTGCTTCGCGGCGTCGGCACAGAGCTCGGCGAATCCCTCGACGATCCGCGGCAGCTCGCATTCCGTGCCCATGATGTTGCCGGCCTTGATGTGGTGCGCCGGCAGCTCGGCCGCCGCCTCGAAGAGCAGCGCGCGCCGTTCGTCGGAGGCCCGCCGGCGCTCGTCACCCGGGTCGAGGAACCAGTCGCCGAGGAACTCGAGCTCGAGCTGATCGAGGCCGTGCTCGTCGAGGATCGCCCGCAGCTCGCCAAGCGACTGCGTCTCGAGCATGTGCTCGAGGTCGGCGTGCCAGATGCCGACGCCCCTGAACCCGACCCGCGCGGCCTGCTCGCAGCGCTCGCGGAAGCTGAAGAGGCTCCACTCCCGCCCGAAGTGCACCTCGACCGGCCCGGAGGTGGTCCAGTAGAGGCCGATGAGGTCGTCGCTGCCGCTCACTCACGACGAAACCTAACGTGCGCGGCCAGCGTTGCCAACAATCTTGGTAACGGAATCGCCGGGCAATTAAGCTCCGACCGTTCACCGAGACAGGAGGCGTTCGACCGTGGCCGACTACGTGATCGTTGGTGCAGGATCTGCGGGCTGCGTCCTCGCCGGGCGTCTGAGCGAGGATCCCGATGTCAGCGTGCTGCTGCTGGAGGCGGGCCCGCCCGACACGGCGGCCGAGCTCCACGTGCCGGCGATGTTCCCGCTCGCCTTCAAGTCCAGCCTCGACTGGGATCTGTACGGCGAGGAAGAGCCCGGTCTCGGCGGGCGCCGGCTCTACTTCCCGCGCGGCCGCGTGATCGGCGGCTCGAGCTCGATCAACGCGATGATCTACCTGCGCGGCAACCGCGCCGACTTCGACGAGTGGGCTGCGAACGGCGCGGATGGTTGGTCGTACGACGAGGTGCTCCCGTACTTCAAGCGCTCGGAGGACAACGAGCGCGGCGAGAGCGAGTTCCACGGCGTGGGCGGGCCTCTCGCGGTGTCCGACAGCCGCTCGATGACGCCGTTCATCGAGGCGCAGCTCGAGGCTGCCGTGTCGGCGGGATACGAGCACATCGACGACCTGAACGTCGACCGGCCGGAGGGCGTCTCTCGCTTCCAGCTCACGCAGCGCAACGGCATGCGGTGCAGCGCGGCCGACGCGTTCCTCCATCCGGCCGCGTCGCAGGCCGAACCTCGAGGTGAGATCCGGCGTCTTCGTCGAGCGAATCGTCTTCGAGGGCGATCGCGCCGTCGGCGTCGAGCTCGTCCAGAACGGTGAGCGCGAGACGGTCCGGGCCGAGCGCGAGGTGATCCTCTCCGCAGGCACGTACCAGTCACCGGTGCTGCTGATGCTCTCGGGGATCGGCCCGGCGGCCGACCTCGGGATCTTCGGAATCCCCGTGCGGCAGGACCTGCCGGTCGGCGAGAACCTCCAGGACCACTGCATGGTCAACGTCAACTACCTCACGGACCAGCAGGGGCTCTTCGGGATCTTCACGCCGGAGAACTTCGCGCTCCTACGACGCCGAGGGCCGCGGGCCGCTCACCTCGAACTACCCGGAGGCGGGCGGCTTCTTCAAGACGCGCTCGGACCTACCCGCGCCTGATGTCGAGTTTCACTTCGCCGCCGCACCGTTCTTCGACGAGGGCCTCAGTCCCCCGCCCGACAACGGCTACGCGTTCGGCCCGGTGATCATCAAGCCCACGTCGCGCGGCAAGGTCGGCCTGCGCACGCCGATGCCGGACTCGAAGCCGACGGTGCTCTGCAACTTCCTGACGACGGAGGAGGATCGCGCGAGCATGCTCGAGGGCGTGCGAATCGCGCTCGAGATCGCGTCGCAACCCTCGCTCAAGGCGCTCGAGCGGGAGCCGCTCAGCGTCCCGGCCTCGGACTCGGAGGACGACATCTGGGAGTGGGTGCGCCGCGCGAGCCAGACCGTGTACCACCCGACGTCCACCTGCGCGATGGGCGCCGTCGTCGACCCGGAGCTGCGCGTCTACGGCGTCGAGGGGCTCCGCGTCGTCGACGCCTCGGTGATGCCGACGGTCACGCGCGCGAACACGCACGCGGCAACGATCATGATCGCGGAGAAGGGCGCCGACATGATCCTCGGGAAGGCGCCGCTGGCCGCCGCAGCTGCCACTGCCTGACGTGAAGCCTGAGCCTGCCGAAAGCTCAGCGAGCGGCGATGCCGGCCCGGCGGCCGAGAGCCGCGCCGAGGGCGCCGGAAAGCTCGCCCTCGGGATCGTCGCCCGCTGCTGAGGCCCGCCAGGCGATGAGCCCGTCGGGCCGGACGAGCACGGCACCTGCCGCGCCCGTGCCGTAGACGGTCTCGAGCGCGCCCGTCGCATCGCTGACGTCGGCCCCGATGCGGTGCGTCCGCACGGGCACGCCGAGCGCGTCGCCCGCCGCGCGTCCCGCGGCACACCAGCCCTCCCCGTCCGACCCGGCGAGGACGACGAAGTCGCGTCCGAACAGATCCAAGGTCGACCGCTCGACGCCGTCGACCGTGACCGGCAGGTGGGGCGCACGAAAGCCGGGGCGACCCGACGGCTCGCGCGGATCCTCCCACACCGCGTCGTCGTCGTCGGGCCCCACGAGGACGGCGGAGGAGCGGTGGCGGTAGCCGAGCTCGATGGTCGCCTCCTCGACGATCGGCATCAGGTCTTCCTTGCCGAGGGCCGGGTCGAGCCGGAGCACGTAGCGCGTGTACGCCTGCTCCGTCGTGAGCGCTCCGACCGGCTGGCGTTCGTCGTTGTAGGTGGCGAGCAGAGCGTCGTCCGCCCGGCCGCCCAGGACGTGCGCGAGCTTCCAGGCGAGGTCGTACCCGTCCTGCACACCGGCGTTGCCGCCGAACCCGCCGGTCGGAGGCATGACGTGCGCCGCGTCGCCGGCGATGAACACGCGGCCGTCCTGCAGTCGTTCGGCGTACTCCGCCGACGCAGACCAGCGCTGGACGTTCTCGATCTCGACCGGGAGCTCCGGGTCGCCGAGCGCCTCGCGGACGTAGCGGATGCAGCTCGGCGTGCTCATGTCCTCGCCGATCCGCACCGACCGCGTTCCGTCGGCGTCGACGGTCGAGTTGACGACGAGGAAGCCCGCCTGCAGATCGATCGAGAAGCGGAAGAAGCCCTGGAGGTGCGGTCCGAACACGTAGACCACGCTCAGGTTGCGATCGCCCATCAGCCGGCGCACGTCGGCCTTGAAGTAGATGGTGATGCTGTCCGAGAAGCTCCCGTGGCCAAGCTGCCGGATGCCGAGCCGCTCGCGGATCGGGCTGTGCGCGCCGTCTGCTGCGATGAGATAGCGGCCGCGCACGGTGCGCTCCGGCCCGCCGTCGCGCGGCCGGACGACAACCGACACACCGTCGGCATCCTGTTCCACCGAGACGGCCTCCGACGCGTACTCGCACCTGCACTCCGAGGCGCTCCGCCGCACGGAGCAGGACAGGCTCGAGCCCGATCTGCGTGACGAAGACCCTCGCCGACGGGCTGATGTCCTCCACCCCTTCGTTGATGAAGCGGAAGTACCAGTCGAGCTCCTTCCCGCCGAGGCTGTCGACCGAGACGATCGCGCCGTTCTGGACGAACTCCCGCGCCGCGGCCTCCTCTATCTCGTCCTCCAGGCCGACGGCGCGATACGTCTCCATGGTGCGCTGGTTGACGAGCGCGGCCCGCGGGTGGATCGCGGTGCCGCGATGGCGCTCGAGGACGAGCGAGGGCACGCCGTGATGCCCGAGAAAGACCGCGGTCGACAGTCCGACGAGGCTGCCGCCGACGATGAGAACGGGAACGTCTTCGTGCGCCATATGCCGCGGCCAATCCTGGCACACCCTCGCCTTGCGTGGTCGAAGCTACGTGACGTTCAGCTCGATCCGGACACCGTTCGGATCACTGAGGAATATCTGCGTCATCCCGGCGTCGGGGACGTCGTTCGTCACCGCGTCGACACCGGCGGCTTCGAGGCGAGCGGCGACGTCGTCGTACCCTTCGGCCGCGAAGGCGACGTGGTCGATCGACGCTCCGGTCGCCGCGAGCCCGACGCTCGCCGCGTGCGCCTCGTAGGCCGTGCGCTCGGCGACATGGAGACAGGCGTTGCCGTCCAGGTACAGCCAGTGCCCGGGGAACGGCAGCGGCGGCCGCGGGCCGGGCTCGAACCCGAGCGCGTCACGGTAGAACGCGACGGTCGCCTCCAGGTCGTCCGTCAGCACGAGCGCGTGGTCGAGACGACGGAGCGTCATCCGCTCGACCGGCTGCGCGCGTAGTCCGCGAACGCCTCGATCGAGTCGGGGTCGATCAGCATGTCCTTGCTCACGACCTCCTCCATCGAGACGCCCGTGAGAATGCGCTTGACCGGCAGCTCGAGCTTCTTGCCGGTGAACGTGCGCGGGATCGCCGGCACCGCGACGATGTCGTCCGGCCGGTGTCGTGGCGAGAGCTCCGAACGAAGAGCGTCGGCGATCCGCTTTCGCAGCTCGTCGGTCAGCTCGATCCCCGGGCGAAGCACGACGAAGAGCAGCAGGTCGTCCGTCTGCTCGAGGTGGACGACGAGGCTGTCGAGCACTTCGTCGAACTCCTCGACGACGCCGTAGAGCTCGCTCGTGCCGAGGCGGACGCCGCCGCGGTTGAGCGTCGCGTCGGAGCGGCCGGTGATCATCGAGCTGCCCCGCTCGGTGAACAGGATCCAGTCGCCGTAGCGCATGACTCCCGGGAAGTCCTCGAAGTAGGCGGCTCGATAGCGCGAGCCGTCGGGGTCGTTCCAGAAGCTGACGGGCATCGAGGGCATCGGCTGGCGGATGACGAACTCGCCGAGCTCGCCGACGACCGGCTTGCCGTCGGGTCGAACGCCGCCGCATCCACGCCGAGGCACGGCGCGGCCATCTCGCCGGCGTAGACCGGCAGCAGCGGGTAGCCTTGCACGAGGCCCGTGCACACATCCGTGCCCCCCGAGCCGTTGTTGAGGTAGACATCCGGGCCGACCTGCCGGTACAGCCACTCGTAGCCCTCCAGCGGCAGCGGCGAGCCGGCGGTGCAGAGCATGCGGATCGACGACAGGTCGAAGCTGGTTCCCGGCTCGAGCCCCTCCTTGCGGCAGGCCATCGTGAACGCGGGGCTGAGACCGAAGAACGTCGCCCGCGTCTCCTCCGCGAGCTGCCATTGGAAGGACAGGTCGGGATAGGCCGGATCGCCGTCGATCATGACGATCGAGGCGCGCGTGAGCAGCACCGAGACGAGCGCGTTCCACATCATCCACGCGGTCGTCGTGAACCACTGGAGTCGGTCTCCGGCACGAAGGTCCCAGCCGAACGTGTGGTTCTTCAGATGCTCGATGAGGATGCCGCCGTGCCCGTGCACGATCGCCTTCGGCAGCCCCGTCGTACCGGACGAGAAGAGCACGTAGAGCGGGTGCGCGAAGGCAACGGGCTCGAACTCGAGCGGCCCCGACTCGGCCAGGAGCTCGTCCCAGCCGACCGCGTCCGGAAGGGCGTCGCCGTCGCCGCCCGCGTAGGGAACGTGCACGACCGTTCGCAGCGAGGGCAAGAGCTCCCGGACCGCGGCCACCTGCTCGCGGCGGTCGACGAGCTTCTCGCCGTAGCGGTAGCCGGCGACCGCCAGCAGAACGGTCGGCTCGAGCTGGCCCAGCCTGCTGATCACGCTCCGCGTGCCGAACTCGGGCGGACACGTTGCCCAGACGGCGCCGAGGCTCGCGCTCGCGAGGAAGGCGACGAGCGTCTCCGGGATGTTCGGGAGATAGGCGACGACGCGGTCGCCGGGCCCGACGCCGAGCCGCTGGAGACCTGCGCGAGCACGTGCGACCTGCTCGCGCAAGTCGCCGAACGTCAGCTCGATCGGCCCCCGGGACTGCGATCGGGCGACGACCGCCACGGAGTCGGTGTCTTCGTCGCGGCCGAGCATGTGCTCCGCGAAGTTGAGCCGCGCGCCCGGGAACCACTCAGCCCCCGGCATCTCCCGCGACCCGAGCACCTGCTCGTACGGCTCGTGCGCGCGAATCTCGAAGAAGTCCCAGAGCGAGCCCCAGAAGCCCTCGAGATCGCTGATCGACCAGCGGTGCAACTCCTGGTAGCCGGGGAAGTCGAGGCCGCGCTCGGACGCCAACCAGTTCATGTAGCGCCCCAGCTCGAACCGCTCGCGGGCGTCCGGCGGCGGAGTCCAGAGAATGTCCCCCGGCGCCACAGGCACGTCAGTGCGCGACATAGCGGCGATCCTAGAGATATCCACGCGGGACTTGACCCGGAGCCGCGCGAGTGTTGAGATGACTGCAGTGACGCAGGTAGGCGACCCCCGGACTCGCCCTCTGCCGCCCGGAGTCACGGAGGCGGATCTCGAGCGCGCCGTGGAGAGTTTCACGGAGGCTCTCGGCTCCGATCGGGTGCTGACCTCGGAGGAGGCCCTCGACGAGTTCCGTGACCCGTTCGCGCCCGCGACCTGGGACGACTACACGGCCTCGGCCGTGGTCATGCCGGAGACGGTCGAGGAGATCCAGGAGATCGTGAAGATCGCGAACGAGCTGCGGATTCCCCTGTGGACGCACTCGGCGGGGATGAACAACGGGTACGGCGGGCCCGCACCGAGAGTGCGCGGGTCGGTGATCCTCAGCCTGCGGCGCATGAACCGCGTGCTCGAGATCAACGAGGAGTGCGCCTACGCGGTCGTCGAGCCCGGTGTCCGCTGGTTCGATCTCTACAGCGCCGTCCAGCAGGGCGGCCACAAGCTCATGGTCTCGATCCCCGACCTCGGCTGGGGCAGCGTCGTCGGCAACTACCTCGAGAACGGCGCCACGTACCTCCCGTACGGCAACGACATGGCGGGTCAGTGCGGCATGGAGGTCGTGCTCGCGAACGGCGATGTCATGAGGACGGGCATGGGAGCGATGCCCGGCAACCGGTCGTGGCACGTCTACAAGCGCAGTCTCGGCCCGACGCCGGACCAGCTCTTCATGCAGTCGAACTTCGGCATCGTCACGAAGCTCGGGGTGTGGCTGATGCCGCAGCCGGAGTGCTACATGCCGCTCTGGCTCCGGGTCTGGAGCGAGGACGACCTCGCGCCGGTGGTCGACACGCTACGGCGGTTGATGCTCGATCGCACGATCGAGAACGTGCCGCAGATCTGGAACACGATCGCGCTCGCCTCGGTGATCTCGAGCCGCTCGCCGTGGTACCAGAGCGAGGATCCGATCCCCGACTCGGTCATCGACACGATGGCGCGCGAACTCGAGATCGGGCGCTGGATGATGCGCTTCGCCCTCTACGGGGACGAGTCGGTGGTCGACATCCGGTTCAAGAAGATCAAGGAGGCGTTCGAGCAGATCCCCCGCGCCGAGGTGTGGGGGCAGAAGCACGCACCGGACGCGGTCGAGACGCTCGAGCATCCTTTCGAGCAGGTTCAAGGGGGCTTTCCGAACCTCGGCATCAACCAGATGACCGGGTGGTACGGCGGCGAGGAGGGCGGCCACATCGGCTTCTCGCCGGTGGCTCCGCTCACAGGCGGCGAGGCTGTCGCCCTCCGCGACCTGCTGCGCGGGCTCGTCGAGCAGCGGGCGGGGCTCGACTACGCCGCGGTGCTCATCCCCATCAACGCGCGCAGCTTCATCCACGTGACGATGGTCATCTTCGACACGAAGGACGAGGCGCAGACGCGCCGCGCGTACGACACGTGCAAGCTGCTCGTGCAGGAGGCGGCGAAGGACGGCTACGGCGAGTACCGGGCGCACCTCGACTTTATGGATCTCGCCACCGACCAGTACAGCTTCAACGACCATGCGTACCGGCGCTTCGCCGAGACGATCAAGGACGCGCTCGACCCGAACGGGATCCTCTCGCCGGGCAAGCAGGGCATCTGGCCGAGGTCGATGCGGGCAACCGGCGACGACCGGCATTCCTGAACCCGCCACATGGCCATAGGTGTCATCGGGCGGGACGAGGAGCAGGCCTCGATCCAGGCGTTCCTCGATCGCGTCGCCGACGGCCCGGGCGCGCTCGTGCTCTCGGGCGAGGCCGGCATCGGCAAGACGATCCTCTGGGAAGCCGGGGTCGCGGAGGCACGCGGCCGCTTCGGGCGCGTCCTTTCGTGCCACGGTGTCGAGGCCGAGGCATCGCTCTCCTACGCCGGCCTGTCCGATCTGCTCGCAGATTGGCTCGACGACGTCGCGTCGGCCCTCCCCCCACCGCGGCGCCGCGCCCTCGCGATCGCGCTTCTGATCGCCGAGCCCGGCGACGCGCCGCCGGATCCACATGCGATCGGACTGGCCGTGCTCGACGCGCTCCGCGCGCTTGCGGACCAGGGACCACTGCTCGTCGCAATCGACGACGCGCAGTGGCTCGACCTACCCTCGGCCGCCGTGCTGCAGATCGCCCTTCGGCGCCTGCGAGACGAGTCGATCGGGTTGCTCGCGACGGTCAGGCTCGGACCGGACGTGGAGAGCTCCCTCGACGTGGGTCGCTCCTTCTCCGAGTCTCGCCTCGTCGAGCTCTCCGTCGGCCCACTCAGCCTCGCAGCCGTCCATCGCCTCCTGGCGGAACGACTCGAATTGGAGCTGACACGTCCCGAGCTGACGCGCGTCCACGAGGCGACCGCGGGCAATCCGTTCTTCGCCCTCGAGCTCGGACGCGAGCTGGTGCGTACGAACACGAGACCGGAGGCGGGACGTGCCCTGCCCATGCCCGAGAGCCTGCAGGAGCTGCTCGGCGAGCGCCTCGCTCGTCTGCCGACGCACACGGGAGACGTCCTCCTTCAGGCGGCAGCGCTCGCACGGCCGACAGTCACGCTCGTGGCCGCAGCGTACGGAGATCAGGCGCTGGTCCAGGAGACGCTCGAGGCGGCCGTGCGGGAAGGCGTGATCGAGCTCGACGACTCCCACGTGCGCTTCACGCACCCCCTACTGGCCTCCATCTCCTACGAGCAGTCGCCGGTGTGGAAGCGGCGCGCAGTGCATCGGGCGCTGGCCGGCGTCGTCACCGACCCGGAGGAACGGGCACGTCACCTGGCGCTGGCTGCCGACGGCCCGGATGCGGAGGTCGCCTCGTACTTGGAGACTGCCGCAGACCAGGCCTTCGCCCGCGGCGCTCCCGCCGCGGCGGCGGAGCTCTTCGAGCTCGCTGCCGACCTGACTCCAGGCGATCCCGCCCTGACCCGGCACCGCCGCCTGCAGGCCGCGAACTGTCACCGCCTTGGCGGTGATCGGGAACGCGCGGCCTCGATGCTCGAACAGCTCCTCCCGGAGGTTGCCCCCGGCACTGAGCGCGCCGACGTCCTCTTCGAGCTTGCCCTGACACGCAGATCGGCCGCACGAACGCTAATCGGGCTCTGCGAGGAGGCGCTGGTCGAGGCGGTCGGCGACGATGTGCGCTCGGTACGGATCCTCGCCTTCCAGAGCGCAATCCGCCTGTTCGAGGTCGACGTCACCGGCGCACTCGTCGACGCGCGCGCCGCGCTCGAGAAGGCGGAGCGGACGGGAGATCCGAAGCTCGTCGCCACAGCGATCGCTCGAGTCGGGCATGCCGAGACGTGGACCGCCGACGTGACGTCGGGGCTGCTCGAGCGAGGCGTCGAGATCGAGGAACGTCTGGATCTCGAGCTCGAGTACATGGAGAGCCCGCGCGCCTCGTTCGGCCGCCTGCTCATCCGTCTGGGTGAGCTCGACATGGCTCGCACCATCTTCCGCGAGCTGGAAGCGAAGGCGGCCGCCCGAGGCGACGAGGTCACACGCGGGGACATCCTCTGGCGTTTGGCGATCGTCGAGTGGCTCGCCGGCCGCTGGCCGCAAGCGCTCGAGCTCGTCGCGGCCGGACTCGAGATCACCGAGCAGACGCAGGACACCAACTGGCGCGCGTTCGTCGGCCGCGTCCAGGCGATGCTCGAGGTGGACCTCGGCCTCGTCGACGAGGCACGTGCGTCCGTCCAGGTGGGGCTCGACGCCGCGTCTTCGCTCGGAGAAGAGGTCAACGTCATCTTGTCCCTCGGAGTGCGCGGCCGTCTCGAGCTCGCGCTCGGAAACCTGGAGGCTGCCGCCGCCTGCCTGCGTGAGCTGCCGGAACGGATGCTCGCGGGCGGATTCAACGATCCGGCGGCCACCATCTGGGCCGACACGATCGAGACGCTGGTCGGTCTCGGGGAGCTGGAGAGCGCCCGTGCGCACCTGGAGACGCACGAGTCGCAAGCGCGGAGTCTCGCTAGCCGGTGGGTCACCGCATCCGCCGCCCGCTGCCGCGGCCTCCTCGAGGCCGCGGAAGGCGACCCCGACAGCTCGTTCGCCGCGTTCGAGGAGGCACTGACCCTCCTGGAAGGATCCTCCTTCCCGCTCGAGCGCGGTCGTACGCTGCTCGGCCTCGGCACCGTGCGCCGCCAGGCGCAGCAGAAGAAAGCGGCTCGCGAGGCGCTCGACCATGCGCTCGAGATTTTCGAGGAGCTGGGGGCGCGTCTCTGGGCGGAGAGAGCGCGCGCTGAGCTCCGACGCATCAGCGGCCGGGCGCCAGGGCCAGACGACCTAACCGAAACCGAGCGTCGCGTGGCCGAGCTGGCCGGGCAAGGCCGCACGAACAAGGAGATCGCCGCCGAGCTCTTCATGGGCGTGAGCACCGTCGAGGCGCACCTCTCCCACGTGTACCGCAAGCTCGGCGTCCGCCGCGCCGAGCTAGCGGGGCGACTCGCCATTCCGGTGGATGAGCCCGCCGAAGCCTAGGGCTTTCGGGGTTTCAGCCCGCGGCGGCGCAAGGTTAATACGAAGCTATGACCACCGAGAATGCGACGCGCGGGGCATTTCCAAGCCCATTCGAAGTTCAGATTCCTTCCGAATGCGAGGGGTGGGAGGCGATGTACGCCTACCACGCGTCGTTCAGCGAGGATCGCCGGGCCTTCGACGAGGATCGCTTCTGGTTCCAGGACGCGGTGCACAGCCCGGAGCCATTCTGTCCGTTCGACTCCGTGTGGTTCGACTACGCGGTCGTCGCGTTCAACCAGGCGAGCGCCCGGCTGTTCGCGATTCCCGCTTCTCTCGGCATCGAGTATCGGGTGCTCAACGGGTACGTCTACGTAAGCGCGAACGCCGTCACCGACGAGGAGACGCTCGCGCTCCGTGCAAAGCTGTTCACAAGCCGAGGTGGCTACTACTACGAGCATTGGGCCGAGATCTACGAGCGTTGGGTGGAGAAGGTGGAGCGCACGAATAGTGAGCTCGCGGCCTTGGCGGTGCCGGTGCTACCCGAGCTCGAGGACGAAGCTTTCGTCACGGAGGCCCGCGGCGTTGGCTCGAGCTACGACCTGCTCGTCGCATACGACCGCGTGCTCGAGGCGCTCGATCGGACGTTCCAGTACCACATGGAGCTGCTCAACCTGGGCTACGTGGCCTACCTGGTGTTCTACGAGCTCTGCCGGCAAGCCTTCCCCGACATCACGGACCAGGCGGTTGCGAGGATGGTCTCAGGGATCGATCTCCTCGTACTCCGTCCTGACGAGGAGCTGAAGCGGCTCGCCGGGCTCGCGGTCGAGCTCGGAGTAGCGGGCGCCGTCCAGCACGCCGCGGACGAAGAAGCCCTACGGGAGGCGCTCTCCCGAAGCGATACCGGCGCGCGGTGGCTCGCCGACTTCGACGGGACGAAGGACCCGTGGTTCCACTTCTCCAACGGCAGCGGCGTCTACCACCATCACCGCTCGTGGATCGACGACACGCGGCTTCCGATCTCCGCAATCGCCTCGTACACAAGACGGCTGGAGGCCGGCGAGGACATCGCCCGACCGTCTGCGGCCGTGCACGCCGAGCGCGAGCGGATCACCGACGAGTACCGCTCGCTGCTCCCCGTCGAGCTGTGCGTGGCCTTCGACGAGACCCTGACGCGCGCGCGAACCATCTTCCCGTTTGTCGAGAACCACCAGTTTTACATCGAGCACCAGTTCTTCACGATCTTCTGGAACAAGGTGCGCGAGTTCGGCGCCGCGCTGGCGCGTGGGGGATTCCTGGGCGAGGAAGAGGACGTCTTCTACCTGCGACACGACGAGGTTCGCCACGCACTCGAGGAGCTCCGCCTCGACTGGAGCTCCGGTGGCGCCGGGGCCCCTCGCGGTCCCGGCTTCTGGCCCCCGCTCGTCGACCGTCGCAAGTCAATCTACGAGGCGATGCGCGCGTGGGCCCCCCCGCAAGCGATGGGCACGGCTCCGAAGACGATCACCGACCCGGTGACGGTGATGCTCTGGGGGGTCACGGACGAGCGCATCCAGGAGTGGCTGGAGGAGGACGGCGCGGGCGCGCTGACCGGATTTGCGGCCTCACCAGGGGTCGTCGAGGGCGTGGCTCGGGTCATCCTCGGCCCTGACCAGCTCCGCGAGCTCGAGGACGGGGAGATCCTCGTGGCGCCTTCGACGTCGACCAGCTGGACGCCTGTCTTCGGCAAGATCGCCGCGGCGGTGCTCGATTCCGGCGGCATCATGTGCCACGCCGCCATCGTTGCCCGCGAGTACGGGCTTCCGGCCGTCGTCGGTACGGGTACGGGCACGAAGCGAATCAAGACCGGCGATCGGCTGCGCGTCGACGCCGACTCGGGCGTCGTCACGATTCTCGACTGAACTGGCTGGAACTGGCATCCGCCAGGGCCTGGCTCGTAATCCGGCTCCTCAGAGTCCACAATGGCCCATGGCTGCGACCGAGATCGTCGGACGCCAGGAGGAGCTCGATGGCATCGAGCAGTTCCTCGCACGCATAGCGGACGGTCCCGCTGCTCTCGTTCTCTCCGGCGAGGCGGGCATCGGCAAGACGATCCTTTGGGAGGAGGGCGTCGAAGAAGCAGATCGCCAGTACGGCAGTGTGCTGACATGCCGCGGGATCGAGGCGGAGGCATCGTTGTCCTTCGCCGGCCTGTCGGAGCTCCTCGCCCCCGTCTTCGAGGAGGTCGCGGACACGCTGTTGCCGCCGCGACGACGAGCACTGGAGGTCGCACTCCTCATTGTCGAGCCGGGCGATGCGGCACCCGACGTGCACGCGATAGGCCTAGCAGTGCTCGACGCGCTGCGCACTCTCGCGCTGGCCGGGCCCGTTCTCGTCGCGCTCGACGATCTGCAGTGGCTCGATCCGGCATCGGCGAACGTCGTCCAGATCGCGCTCCGACGTCTGCGCGACGAGCCGGTACGACTGCTCGCAACCGTGAGACTCGGGCCGGACCTGGCAAACCCCTTCGAGCTCGACCGCTCGTTTACCGCGTCGCGGTTCGCGCAGCTTCCTATCGGCCCACTCAGCGTCGCCGCGATCCACACATTGCTCGAAGAGCGCCTCGGCCTCGAGCTCACCCGGCCGGAACTTGCCCGCATCTGGGAAGCGACGGGCGGTAATGCCTTCTTTGCGCTCGAGCTCGGCCGTGAGTTCGTCCGCACGAACACGCGACCTGTCCCCGGTGAGGCGCTGCACATCCCCGAGAGCCTGCAGGAGTTGCTGGGCGGCCGTCTGGGCCGGCTTCCAGCCGACACCGCGGACGTCTTGCTCGAAGTCGCGTCGCTCGCTCGTCCCACGATCGAGGTGGTGGCGAAGGCGCATGGAGATCAGACGCAAGTGCTCGAGGCGCTGGAGGCGGCTACACGCGAGAGCGTCGTCGAGCTCGACGGGGGGCACATTCGCTTCGCACATCCGCTGCTGGCCTCGATTTGCTACGAACGGGCGCCGGTCTGGAAGCGTCGCGCCGTCCACCGCGCGCTTGCAGGCGCGGTCTCGGACGTCGAAGAGCGCGCCCGTCACCTGGCCCTCGCCGCGGAGGGCCCCGACCCCGGAATCGCATCGGAGCTGGATAAGGCTGCCGAGCAGGCGGCCGCCCGCGGGGCTCCCGCCGCGGCAGGTGAGCTCTCGGACCTGGCGGCCGAGCTCACCTCGGACGACCCCACGCTGGCATTGCAGCGACGCTTGCGCTCGGCCAGATACCACCGCCTTGCCGGCGACGGGGAGCGCGCGTTTGCGACGCTCAACGAGCTCTTGCAGGAGGCGCCATCCGGTGTCGAGCGGGCGGACGTCCTCTTCGAGCTCGCCCTGACGCGCAGAGCGAACGCCCCGAGGATCATCGAGCTCTGCAACGAGGCGTTTGCCGAAGCGGGCAGCGACGAGGTTCGCTCGACGAGGATCCTCGCGTACCGGAGCTTCATGCGCCTGTTCCAGGCGGACGTTCGGGAGGGGCTGATCGACGCAAGGGCCGCGTTGGAACGGGCTGAACAGGTCGGTGACCCCAAGCTGCTCGCAGTGGCGATCGCACGGGTCGGGCACGCTGAAGTGTGGGCCGCGGAGACGCCGACGCCGGGTCTCGTCGAGCGGGGAGCTGAGATCGAGGCCCGTCTCGGGCTATCGCTCGAGTACTACGAGAGCCCGCGTGTGGCACTCGCGCGCATGCTGGGGGGAGCTGGGGAGATCGAACGAAGCCATGCCATCTTCGAGGAGTTGGAGCAAGAAGCGATCGAGCGCGGCGACGAAGTGAGCAGAGGTCAGGTTCTCTGGCGGCTGAGCCTCATGGAGTGGTACATGGGCCGCTGGCATCGCGCGCTCGAGCACGCGACTGCGGCACTCGAGATCGCAGAGCAGACACTGGACTGGCATCAGCCCATCTTCGTGGGCCGTATCACGGCACTGATCGAGACGGATCTCGGTCTCGTCGAGGACGCTCGGCGCGCGGGGGAGGAAGGTCTCCAGCTTGCGCAGGAGATGTCGGACGAGGTCAACATATTCTTGTGCAGTGGCGTGCTCGGGCGACTCGAGCTCGCGCTCGGCAACCTCGAAGCCGCCGGCGCCTACCTCCGCGACATCCCCGGCCGGGCGAACTCGCTGGGATACAACGACCCGACGGCGCCCTTCTGGGGAGATGCGATCGAGACCCTCGTCTCGCTCGGCGAGCTCGAGCACGCCCGGGACTACCTCGGCCCCTACGAGCAACACAGCGCTCGCGTTGGAGACCCGTGGGCCGTTGCCGTCGCCGCCCGCAGCGCCGGCCTGCTCGCCGGCGCCGAGGGGGACGTGGCCGGCGCGTCCACCGCCTTCGAGCGCGCCCTCGCCGAGCTGGACGGACAGCCCTTTCCGCTCGAGCGCGGCCGCACGCTGCTCTGTCTCGGCACAGTCCGTCGGCAGGCGCAGCAGAAGCGCGCGGCCCGCGAAGCGCTCGAGCAGGCGCTTGCGATCTTCGAGGAGCTGGGTGCGCTGCTCTGGGCGGAGAAGGCCCGTGCCGAGCTTCGGCGGATCAGCGGCCGCCGCGCGCCTTCCGAGGAGCTAACCGAGACCGAGCGCCGAGTGGCCGAGCTGGCCTCGCAGGGCCGCACGAACAAGGAGATCGCGGCGGAGCTCTTCATGGGCGTGAGCACCGTCGAGGCGCACCTCTCCCGCGTCTACCGCAAGCTCGGTGTCCGTAGGGCCGAGCTCGCCACCAGCCTGGAACGGGTGGCGGCCACGTGACGACCTCCGTCATAGGGCGGGAGGAGGAGCTCGGCGCGATTGGAGCCTTCATCACCGAGGTCGAAAGAGGCCCTGCCGCACTCGTCCTTTCCGGCGAGGCGGGGATCGGCAAGACGATCCTCTGGGAGGAGGGTGTCGAGGAGGCTGAGCGCTTCAGCCGTGTCTTGACCTGCCGCGGCATCGAGGCTGAGGCTTCACTCTCCTTCGCCGGGCTCTCGGAGCTGCTCGCTCCCGTCTTCGAGCAGGCGGCTCCCTCGCTCGTGGCGCCGCGGCGGCGCGCGCTCGAGATCGCGCTGCTACTGGCCGAGCCGGGCGACATGGCTCCCGATCCGCACGCGATCGGGCTGGCCGTGCTGGATGTGTTGCACGTTCTGGCCGAGCGGGAGTCCGTGCTCGTCGCCCTCGACGATGTTCAGTGGCTCGACCCGGCCTCTGCCGGTGTGCTGCAGATCGCGCTTCGTCGACTGCGCGAGGAGCCTGTCGGCCTGCTGGCGACCGTCAGAGTGGGGCCGGAGGTCGAGAGCGCGATCGAGCTCGATCGCTCCTTCCCCGAGTCCCGATTCGTCGAGCTCTCGATTGGGCCGCTCAGCCTGGGCGCCGTACACACTCTGCTCGAGGAGCGGCTGGGTCTCGACCTGACCCGGCCGGAGCTCGCCCGCGTGCAGGAGGCGACGGCGGGCAACCCGTTCTTCGCGCTCGAGCTCGGGCGCGAGCTCGTGCGTACGAATACGCGGCCGACGCCGGGTCAGGCCTTACGCGTTCCCGAAAGCTTGCGGGAACTCCTCGGCGGCCGGCTCGCCCGGCTTCCAGCGGAGACCGTCGACGTCCTCGTCCAGGTCGCAGCGCTTGCGCGGCCGACCGTCCAGCTCGTCTCGGCAACGTACGGAGACGAAGAGCGTGTCATCGAGGCACTCGAGGCGGCCGTGCGGGAAGGCGCCGTCGAGCTCGACGACTCACGCATCCGCTTCGCGCACCCGCTACTCACCTCGATCTGCTACGAGCGGGCGCCCCTCTGGAAGCGGCGGGCCGTCCACAGGGCGCTGGCGGGAGTGGTCAGCGACATCGAGGAGCGGGCGCGCCACTTGGCGCTCGCGTCAGAAGGGCCCGACGCCGTCGTAGCCTCCTACCTGGAAGCCGCCGGCGTGCAGGCCGCGTCGCGCGGGGCGCCCGCGGCAGCGGCCGAGCTCTTCGAGCTCTCGGCCGAGCTCACCCCGGACGATCCCGCGCTCGTGCGAGAGAGGCGCTTTTCTTCGGCGAGATGTCAAAGGCTCGCAGGTGACGAGCTACAGGCGGCAGCAGTACTCGAACAGCTCTTGGCGGAGGTTCCGCACGGGACCGAACGTGCAGACCTGCTCGTCGAGCTCGCATTGGTCCTCGGCGCGGCGCCGCACACACTGATCGAGCTCCTTGACGAGGCGCTGGACGAGGCGGCCGGCGACGACGTCCGTCTCGCGCGGGTCCTCGGCTACCGAGCATGGATCCGCATCTTCCAAGCTGATATACGCGGAGCGCTTCCGGACGCCAGAGCGGCGCTGGAAAAGGCCGAGTCGGTCGGTGACCCCGCGCTCGTCGCCGCGGCGATCGGACACGTGGCAACGGCCGAGGGTCGCGCCGCCGAGCTGACTCCAGGTCTGCTCGAACGGGGAGTCGAGATAGAGGAACGCCTGGGCCTCGTGCTCGCATACGGGGAGAGCCCCTCGGTTTCGCTCAGCCGGCGGCTGATTGGTCTCGGCGAGCTCGACCGAGCCCGTGCAATCCTCGAAAAGGCGCGAGTCGCCGCTGCCGCTCGTGGTGACGATCGACTCCGGCGTCAATTGCAAGGAAGCCTCGCCAGGCTCGAATGGTTCGCCGGCAACTGGCAACTGGCGCTCGACCACATCGACCTGTCTGACGACGTGGAGTCGATGGCACACCTCCGACATCATCGGGGCTATACGGGTCGGCTACGCGCGGTGGCTGAGGCCGACCTCGGGCTCGTCGAGCAGGCGCGGGCGTCCGCCGCAGCGGGGCTTGCGGCCTCCGAAGAGATGTCCGATCGGGAGTGGTCGATCCTGATCCGCGGCGTGCTTGGACGTCTCGAGCTCATGCTCGGTGACGTCGAGGCCGCACTGGGGCACCTACGCGAGCTCCCCGCACAACTGTTGTCGACGGGCTACGAGGATCCGATGGCCCCGGTCTGGGCTGATGCGATCGAGGCACTGGTCGCGGGGGCCGAGCTGGAGCCGGCCCGTACGTATCTCGACGCGTACGAGGCAAGCGCAGGACGCATTGGCAGCCCCTGGTGCTTGGCGAGCGCCGCGCGCTGCCGCGGGCTTCTTCGCGCCGCGGAGGGCGACCCGGCAGGTGCCTTCGCCGCCTTCGAGCAGGCCCTCACCGGGCTGGAGGGGCTCTCCTTTCCGCTCGAGCGCGGCCGTACCCTGCTCTGCCTGGGCACCGTGCGCCGGCAGGCGCAGCAGAAGAAGGCTGCCCGCGAGGCGCTCGAGCAGGCACTGACCATCTTCGAAGAGTTGGGAGCGAGGCTATGGGCGGAGAAGACCCGCGCCGAGCTCAACAGGATCAGCGGCCGGCGGGCCGCCTCCGAGGAGCTGACCGAGACCGAGCGGCGGGTAGCGGAGCTCGCCGCGCAAGGTCGTACAAACAAAGAGATCGCCGCCGAGCTCTACATGGGCGTGAGCACAGTAGAGGCGCATCTCTCCCGCGTCTACCGCAAGCTCGGCATCCGCCGCGCGGAGCTAGGGCCGCTGCTCGCGAAACAGAGGGACGAAGCCGCTCAACTCTAGGGCTTTCGGGGTTTCAGACCCCCGACCCTAGGCCCTACCGTCGACGGCATGGTCTACGTCGTCGAGCGATACCTCCCCGGGCTCTCCCGCTCCGACCTTCTGCGCGGGCTCTCCAGGCTCGAGCAGCTGACGCAGCGGGAGGACGACTCGGTGGTGCGCTACCTCGGCTCGACCATTGTCCTCGGAGACGAAGCCTGCTTCTGCCAGTTCGAAGGGCCCTCAGAAGCGGCCGTCGCCGACGCGAACCGGAAGGCGGGCCTGTCGTTCGACCGGATCGTGCCCGCCGTCTCGCTCACACCAACCGAAAGGAGCAGTTCGATGGCCGTTTCCACCCCCACTCCTGTCCCCGCAACGATCGAGATGCGTCGGAGCCGATTGGTCGGCCTCCTCGCCGTCGTCGCCGTGGCGGCAGCCGCGATCACCTGGGCCGTTTACGACGTCACGATGAACGGTGACGGCGGATCGGCACCGAAGGTCGTCTCGCCCGATCCGCTCATCCAGAGCGATCCGAGCTTCATGAAGTCGATCAGCGCACTCGGGCAGGCGCAGCAGGCCTCCGCCATCGTGGCCGCCGTCCGTCTCGACGCACGCGGGGGCAACAGCTATGCCGCCGTCGCGCTCGACCCGCGGTTCAGGCGATTCGCACAGAGCATCAGCGCGATCTCGCAGGCACAGCAGAAGGCGGCCGTGCTGACCGCTCTCGGGCTAGATGCGCAGGACCGGCAGTACCTCCTGGAGATCACGTCACCGACTCCCGGCGGGCAGGTCGCAGCAGGCCGATGACCTCGGCGGTCGAAACGGGCGGGCTCGCCGACGCGGCGGCCCGCCCGTTTCACATGGGAGCTTCAAGGGACGAGGACTGCACGGCCGGTGATGTCGCCGGCGCGGAGCGTGTCGAGCACCTCGTTCACCTGGTCCAGCGGGAACGTCTCCGAGCGCAGCATTACCTCACCGTGCGCGTGGAGCTGGACGAGCTCCCAGAGATCGGTCCAGCTTCCGACGAGGTTGCCCCAGATCGACGTCTCCGTCGCGATCATTAGGACGGACGGGTGCGCGATCGTGCCGCCGTAGCCGATCACGGAGTAGACGCCTCCGGGCGCCACCATCGCAAGCCCGGCGGCATGCGTCTCGTCGGTGCCGACGAAGTCGAGGACGACGTCCGCTCCCCTCCCGTTCGTCGCCTCTCGGACTGCGTCCGCCGGGTCGGACTGCTCGCCGAGGATCTCGTCGGCGGCCAGCTCCCGCGCGAGCGCGCGGCGGCGTTCGTCCGTGTCGACCGCGATCACCTTCGACGCTCCGAGTACGCCGATCAGCTGGAGCGCGATGTGGCCGACGCCACCGACACCGATGACCGCGGCCGTCGTCCCGGGAGTGAGGCGCGGCACGAGCTTCTTGACGGCGTGGTACGCGGTGATCCCCGCGTCGGCGTGCGGCGCGACCGCGGCCGGGTCGGTCCCCGGCGGCAGCGGGACGAGCGAGCGCTCGTCGACACGGACGTACTCGGCGAAGCCGCCGTCGTGCGTGAGGCCAGTGAAGCGATGCCGTTCGCAGTGCATGTCGATGCCGCGGCGGCAGGAAACGCAGAGCCCGCAGCTGTACGGCGGGTAGAGGAGCACCGGGTCGCCGACGGCTGCTGCCGTGACGTCGTCTCCCACCGCGTGCACCCAGCCGGCGTTCTCGTGGCCGAGGACGAGCGGCACGGACACGCCGGCCACCTCCATCAGCCCGTCGATGGCGTGAAGGTCGGTCGCGCAGACGCCGGCCCCGCCGACCTTGACAACGACGCTGCGCGCGCCGTCCGGCTCGGGCTCCGGCTTCTCGACGAGCTCGAGTGGCGCGCGGTACTCCCGCATGAGCGCAGCCTTCATGCGTGCGCTCCCGCGGCGGCGCGCGCGCCGAGGTAGCCGCTCGCGTCCGCGTCGAGATGGTCGGCGAGGCGGGTCGCGAGCGCCATGATCGTGAGCGAGGGGTTCACGGACATCGTCCGCGGGACGAGCGAGGCGTCGCCGACGAACAGCCGCTTGACCTCGTGCGACTCGCCGTTGCGGTCGACGACGGAGCGTGCCGGGTCGTCGCCCATGCGGCACGAGCCCTGGACGTGCGTGGAAGCGAGCCCCGTCCAGCAGATCTCCTTCGCTCCGGCGGCCTCGAGCACGTCCTTGCTGAACCGGAGCGCCGCGTCGAGGCGCGCACGCTCCTGCGGCTGGAAGTCGATGTCGAACCGCTCGTTCCCGTTCTCGTCGAGGACGACGGCGCACGTGTTGTCGTCGTTTGCCATCGCGAGCACGCCGTTCCAGTAGCGGAACTTCCGGAGCGCCTCGACAAGCCGCTCGCCCCACAGCGGACCGTTCTCGTCGCAGAGCGTCGTCGCAAACGAGATCGGGTCCTGGATCGTCGTTGCCTCGATCACGAAGCCACCGTCCTCGTCGTGCTGGTGGTCCATGCAGTGCGCCGTGATCGGATAGACCATGTGCGCGTCCTGAGGCTCGTCGAAGAGCCCGTAGACGAGGCGGACGGGATGGAGACCGAGATTGCGGCCGACGGCCTCGTTCGAGACGTCGGAGCGGAGCAGGAGCTGCGGCGTGTTCAGCGCGCCCGCCGCAACGACGACGACGCCGGCGTTGACCGTGCTGCGCTCTCCGTCTGCGTCGACGAGCTCGACGCCCGTCGCCTCGCGTCCCTCGATCAGCACCCGCTCGACGGTCGAGTTCGCCGAGAGCTCGAGCGACCCGAACGCGAGCGCGTCGTGGATGTACGTGTTCATCGTCGACTTACCCGCGTTCGTCGGGCAGCCCTGGAGACACGAGCCGCAGGACATGCAGTTCGGATCCGTGTACGAGCGGACGGGCTCGAGCTCCGCCCCGAGCGCGCGGAAGCCGGGCTCGAGCGTGTGCACGCTCTGCTTCCAGTCCGTCCGTTCTCGGACGCCCAGCCGCTCCTCCACGCGGTCGTAGTACGGATCGAGGTCGGCGGCGGTGAACGGCTCGCCGCCTCGTTCGTGAGACCGGTCGCGGCGTGCCACTTCGCGACGTCGCGCTCGTGGACGCGCAGGGCGACCTTCGTGTTGATCGTCGTCGTGCCGCCGACACAGCGGCCGGCGAGAAACGCGACCATTCCCTCTTCCCCTGCCGGCGCCAGACGCAGAGGCCACCAGATGTCGTGAGTCGCCTTCGCCTCCCAGCGCGTGAAGTCGGCTGCGGTCAGATGCGGGCCGCACTCGAGGAGGAGCACGTCGCGGCCGCGCTGCGCGAGCTCACCGGCGACGACACCCCCACCCGCGCCGGACCCGACGACGACGACGTCGAAGTCGCTCTTCATGCGATCCCCAGGTACGACCAGTCCTTTGCGAGGCGCGTCGCGAGCGGCGAGTTGAAGTCGATCTCGGCCCATGCGCCCGGGCCCTCGCGGCCGGGCGCGACGAAGTCGCTGTAGTACGCCTCGATCGCGAGCGCGCGCACGAAGCCGAACTCCGGCGTTGCCTCGTGCTCGGCGAGCGCCTCCGCACCCTCTGCGGCGGCGGGCGCGAGCGCGTCGATCGACGCAAGCGCGCCGTCTCGTACCTCCGGCGGCATGCTCGAGAGGACGGCGTCGATGTACACGGCCGGGCCGACGCGTCCTGACCCGGGCACGATCAGCTCGCAAAGAGCCTCGAGCGCCTCCGCCCGGCCGGGATCGAGAGTCCGGAGCGCCACGCGGCGACTCTATTCGTTAGCTGCCCGCCATGACGAGCGTGCCGCCGTCGACGAGATACGCCGCGCCGGTCATGAAGCTCGACGCTGGTGAGGCGAGCAAAAGGACCAGGCCTTTCAGCTCTTCGGGCTCGCCCATGCGGCCGAGCGGCACCGTCTTCGCCCACATGTGCTCGAGCTCGGGGGTCGGGTTCTCGGTCACGCCTCCGCCGATGCGCGTGCCCTTGAACGGTCCGGGGCAGATCGCGTTCACGTGGACTCCGTGCGGGGCGAGCTCGAGCGCCGCCTGGCGGACGAGGTTGACGATCGCCGCCTTGCTCGCGACGTAGCCGTAGCAGACCTCCGGTTCTGCGCGGAGCCCGGCGTTCGACGACGTGACGACGATGCGACCCGAGCCCTGCCGCTTCATCACTGCGGCCGCGTGCTTCATCGTGAAGAGGACGCCGTCGAGGTTGACCCCGAGCACGCGCTTCCAATCGCGCCCGATCGACCGTGTCGAGGTTCTGGCCTCCTTCGACCGCGAAGCCGGGCATCGAGCCGATGCCCGCGTTCGCGAATACGACGTCGAGCCCGCCCTCGGCCGAGACCACGTCGTCGACGAGCGCCTTGACCTGATCCTCATCGGAGACGTCGACCACGAACGAGCGGACGGTGCCGCCGCGCTCGGCTAGCGACGCGGTCATGTGCTCCAGCCGGTCGGCGTCGATGTCCGCCAACGTGACGCGCGCACCGCAGTCGGCGAGCACCTCGGCCATGGCGAACCCGAGCCCGCTCGCCGCGCCCGTGACCGCGATGCGTGTGCCTCGTACATCGAAGAGCTGCTCGTAGACGCTCCGGGAGTCCATCACGGTGTTCCGTCGAGACGGACCACGACCTTCATCACCTGCTGCGGGTTCTCGATCGCGTACGCCAGCGCCTCGGGCGCCTCCTCCAGCGAGAACTCGTGCGTGACGAAGCCGGCGAGCGCGTCCTTGCGACGGGCGACGAGAGCGATCGCCTCGGCGAATTCGTCTGAGTTGCACGTGCTCGTGCCAAGCACATCGACCTCCTTGAACGCGAGCCGTCCGATCTCGAGCGGCGCGAGCGTCGTCCCGAGGCCGACGATGACCACGCGGCCGGCGGACGCAACGAGCTCGACACACGTCTGGGCGATCTCGGCGACCCCCGTCGCCTCGAACACCACCTCGGGCCCGTCACCGCCCGCCCACTCCCGCGCGGCGTTGATCGGATCCGTTCCGGGGCTGAGAGCGAGCACGTCTGCGCCGGTCGCGCGTCCCCGCTCGAGACGCGACTCGATGGGGTCGATGAGCAGCACGTCCGCGCCCCTGTCGGTCGCGGCGACCGCGACCGCGACACCAATCGGCCCCGCGCCGAAGACCACCGCCTTTTCGCCGGCTGCAACCCGGCCGCGGACGACCGCACGCACGGCGATCGACATCGGCTCTACTACCGCGGCACTCACCGCGTCCTGTTCGCCGACGGGAAAGGCCTGCGCGGCTGGCAAAAGCAAGCGCTCCTGGAGCGCCCCGTCCCGGTGGATCCCGATGAGATCGAGCTGGATACACGCGTTGCTCCTGCCGATGCGGCACGGGTAGCAGTGCCCGCACGACGTGTGCGGCCAGATCGCGACGCGCTCGCCGACGCGGAGCGTCGCCGGGCTCTCGGCACCGATCGCCTCGATCACCCCCGCTGCTTCGTGGCCCTGGATCCGCGGGTAGCGCTCGTGGTCCGCCACGCCGCCCACGTCGCCCAGGAAGTAGTGAAAGTCGGAGCCACAGAGGCCGACAGCCTCGGGCCTGACGAGCACCTCGCCCGGCCCCGGCGCCGGCGGCTCCGACACGTCGACGACGCGCATCATCGCCCGAGCCTCCGTAACAGCTGCGCGCACGTCTCTCCTCAGGCGCCCGCCGCGGCGCCGTCGGTTACTTCGGCTCCCATGAGGTACGCGGAGTGCAAGACGCCGGGTCGGTTCCTGAGGTCGTCCGCAGTGCCCTCGTAGCGAATGCGGCCCCCTTCGAGAACGTACGCCGCTTTCGCGAGCGAGAGCGCGAGGTGGGCGAACTGCTCGATCAGGAGCACCCCGACCCCGTTTGCCGCGACGGACTCGATCGTGGGGACGAGACGCTTGACGATGACGGGCGCAAGCCCGAGGGAGAGCTCGTCGACGAGGAGCGTGCTTGGCCGCGAGACGAGGGCCTGAGCGAGCACGACCATCTGTTGCTCGCCACCGGACAGGAGCCGTCCCTGCACCCCCCAGCGCGCCTCCAGCTCGGGGAAGAGCTCGAGCGCATACGCCAGGCCGTCCCGTCGCTGCGCGCGTGAGAGCGCGTACGTCGCCACCCGGAGGTTGTCCTCGACGCTCAGCGCCGGCAGAAGCCGGCGGCCTTCGGGGACGATCGCGAGGCCGGCGGTGCGAATCCGCTCTGGCGCGCGCCGGGTGAGATCGCGGTCGCCGAGCAGGATTCGCCCGGCACTCGGGCGCAGCACCCCGGCGACGGCCAGCACGAGAGACGACTTGCCGGCGCCGTTCGGGCCGAGCAGCGTCGTCACCTCGCCCGGTGGGATCTCGAGGGAGACCTCCTCGACGACGAGTCGCCCGCCCCGCGAAACGGACACGCTCCTCGATCCGCAGCGAACGCTTCGCGCCGTTGGCGGATGTCAAAGCTCCTCCTCCGTGCCGAGGTAGGCGTTGATCACACGCTCGTTCCGCAGCACCTCTGCCGTCGGGCCCGACGCGATCAGCTCGCCGAAATCGAGCACCGCCGTCGTCTCGCAGCACGCCGACACGAGGCTCATGTCGTGGTCGACGAGGATCACGAGCGCGCCGAACTGCTCCGGGATCTTGCGGATCAACTGCCCGAGATGAACGGTCTCCTGCTCTGGGAGACCGGCTCCCGGCTCGTCGAGCATCACGACCCGAGGGCTACCGACGACCGTCCGTGCCACCTCGACCAGGCGCCGCTCGCGCGCGCCGAGCCCTCCCACCTTGGCCTTGGGAGGCGCTTCGAGTCCGACGAAGTCGATCGCGCTCAGCACCTCGGCCCGCCGCGACGTCCGCTTGGCGCCCGAATGCTCGTGGATGATCGCCACGTTGTCGTACACCGAAAGCCCCTCGATCGCCTGCTCCTGCTGGAAAGTGCGTCGCAGACCCCACCGCGCGCGCCGGTAATCGGCCATCTTCAGGAGATCCTCACCGAACGCCCGTATCGACCCAGCGGCGGGCTTGACGAAGCCGCTCAGGACGTTGAAGAACGTCGTCTTGCCGGCGCCGTTCGGCCCGATCAGCCCGCACGCCCCGCCCGGGAACGCCACGCTCATGTCGTCGACGGGAGTGACCCCACCGAAGCGTACGGTCAGGCCCTCGACCTCGATCACGCGACTCGCCCCTTCGGACCGACGAGTCGCCGGAGCCCGCGGCCGAGCTTCTTCACATCCTTCGGCACCTGGTCGACGAGCCCTCCGGGAGCGGTTGCCAGCACCTGGAGGACCCCGACACCGAACAAGAGGAGCAAGAGGTAGTACGAGAGCCCCCAGTCTTCCAGGAGCGCGGGCAGGAGCCTGATCAGGAGGCCGGCCACGACCGCGCCCCACACGCTGTAGATCCCGCCCATGAGGATCACGGCCAGGAGCACGATCGAGTCCTGCGTCGGGAACTGCAATGGCGTCAACTGCCCGCCGCTGGCGCCCATCAGGCCGCCTGCGACACCCGTCATGAAGGCCGCGAGCGCGAACGCCCACAGCTTGTACTGCGTGATGTTGACACCGGCCGCGAGCGCGGCCGGCTCGCTCTCGCGGATCGAGGCCCACGCCCTCCCGGACTTGCCGGCGATCTGCCACAGGGCGAGCAGGAACATGATCGCCGCGACGATCACCGTGTAGCGAAAGTACGCCGTGTCGCTCGTCGCGATCGCCGGCCGGCGAATGTTCGGGCCGGCCCCGAACTGGAGTACGCCCAGGAACCCTCCGCCGCCGTTCGGGAAGTGGACGACGCTGATCACGAGCGTGATCGCGCCGGCGAACATGAGCGTGATCAGCGCGAGGTGCAACCCCGAGATGCGTAGCGCCGGCAACCCGACCAACGTCCCGATCACCCCGGTGGCCAGACCGGCAAGCACGAGCACGATCGGGAAGGGAAGAGACGTCGCGTACAGCAGCCGTGCCCCTGCCCAGGCGCCGACCGCGAGCAGAGCGATCTGACAGAGCGACACCATCCCGACGCGCCCGTATAGGAGCCCGGCACCGAGCGCGACTACGGAGTAGATGGCGACCGCCGTCAGGATCTTGATCCAGTAGACGCCGACCAGCTCGGGCGCCAGGAGGAGGAAGAGTGCGAGCAGCGCCGCGATCACGATTGCGCGCACGACGGTGCGTCGCTCGATGTCTCCCGCCGCCGTGCCAGCCAAGAGCGCGCGCACTCGGCGCGGGCCGTGAGCCTCGGTCACCGGTCTAGTGCCCCGCCCGCGCGATCGAAACCTCGCGACGCCGTCCCAGCAAGAGAAGTGCCACGATCGCGAGCACGAACGGCGTCATTGCCCGGTACTGCGAGAGCGGCTGTTCCTGCGTGGGCCACGTTGCGAACGCGGACAGGCACGACTCGACGATGCCGATCACGAGGGCTGCGAAGAGCGTCACCCACAGCGACTGCAGACGCGCGATGAGCGCTGCGGCCAGCACCGAGATGACGAAGAACGTCAACTGCACTGCGTCGAGCGAGTAGAAGAGGCTCGGCAACAGCAACCCGACCGTGCCGCAGATAAGCCCGGACACGAACCACGCCGATGCCTCGACTCGCCGCACCGGGACGCCGAGGGTTGCAGTGATCTCGCGGTCGTTGGCGAGCGCCCTCATCGCCGTGCCCAGCTTCGTCACCCGCAGGAACACTGCCGTCCAGGCCGTTACTCCCACGGCGAAGGCCAGTGCGATGATCTGCGTCCAGCTCACCCGGACGTCGCCGACCTGGTAGCCGAAGTTGTGCCAGTTGTTGCTCGGTAGCGACAACGACTTCGCCGCGCTGGCCGGCCAGGCCCAGCTCATGATCGCGAGGAAGATCAAGGCCAGACCCAATGTCGCCGAGGCTTTGACGAGTGGCTCGCGCGCCGCGAACACCGGTCCGAAGACGAGCCCGTACACGAGGCTGGCGACGCCACCGAACAGCACACACACGACGTACGCCAGCCAGTTCGGACACCACGTCGTGTTGTTGATCAACTCCCAGGAGAGGAAGGCGCCCAGAGCTCCGATCGCCCCGTAGGCGAGGTTGAGCACGCCTGTCGTCCGGTAGAGGACGACGATCCCGACACCGGAGACCCCGTACATCGCACCGAGGGCCACGCCCAGCGGGACGTACTGCACGAGATCGTGGAGTGTCGGCATCTGAAGCTCCGGGCGCCTTGTGAATCCTCTCTAGTGCTCCTCTCCTCCTATCGTTCCCACGGGCGCGGCGGGAACGGCTTCCCGGTCGTGAGCCCGAGCTTCTTCTCCGCCGCGTAGGCGGCCTTGAGCTCTTTGGTGATGGGCGCGAGGTTGAAGCAGGCCTCGGCCTGCACCATCCTGCCGTCCTTCGGCACGACTGTCATGCCCGCGTGGCTCGGAATGTGCCCGGGGAGCTTGCCGTAGTACCACGGGCCGCAGAGCAGATCGCTCCGCCAGTTCTTGATCTTGAGGAACGCCGCGTTGGCGGTCTTCGCAGTGATCTTGTTCGGCGGGATCGTCAGCAGGGCCTCGGTCGCAATCCTCGCGTCGAGGAATCCGAACTGACCGAAGCTCGACTTGCCCCACTTGTCGACGTACTTGTCGTGGACGGCCCGGTAGAGCGTCGCGTCCGGGCCCTCTCCCCTGGAGGAGGGTCAGTTCCGCGTTGACGCCGAACTTGCCGTTCCAGAACTTCCCGGCCTCCTTGGCGAAGGTCGTGTCGTTCGACGGCGTCGACGCGGCCCAGAGCACGTCGTTCGCGATCCCGGCTGCCTCGGCGGCCTTGATCACCTTGAGCGTCTCCGAGGTCGTGGAGTCGAGGATGACCCCGCCGCCCTTGCCCGCCAGCTGCACGTACTTCTGTGCCTGCTGCGGGCCCTGGAAGGGGTACGGATCGTGGACGTCGATGCCCTTGATGCCCTTTGACTTGAGGAATGCGATCGCGGGCTTGTTCCAGGTACCCGCAGCGTCGACCCCGAGCGGCGAAACGACGACGACGGTTCCCTTGACGCCCTTGCGGACGAGGTACTGAGCCGCTCCGAGCGTGCTGTAGGCCGGGCCGTAGTTGATCGCTGCGTGGTACGGCGTCCCTCCGTAGCAGGAGTCGTGGACGCCGTCGCCGATCACGTAGAACTTCTTCTCGGCGTAGTACTTCGCGTTGACCGCGCAGTCGAGGGCGTCGATCGTCCCGGCCAGTGCGACGACCTTCTCCTCCTCGATGAGCTTCTTCGCAAAGGCCGCCACCTGCTCGGGGTTGATCTGCTCCACGTGGACGATGAAGTTGATCGGCCGGCCGTTGAGGCCGCCGTTGTCGTTCACGCAGTTGTAGTAGGCCGCTGCGTTGTCCGTGATCTCGTCCCAGTTGAGCCCCGGTACAACCGTGACGATCGCGCCGATGTTGACCGGCTTGCCCGTCGCCTTCTTGCCCGTGCCGAGTCCGCACACGCTCTTCCTCGGGGACGCCTTGCCCTGCCCCACGATCGTGGCGGCTGGAGACCGACTGGCGCTCGCGGCGATCGTGAGAACCGCGGTCGCGACCAGCGACGCGAGGAGTACGAGCGCAATGCCCACTCTTCGATGCGTCATCTGCTTCCTCCGTTCTTCGAAGTGTCGGGTCGAGGCCCCGACCTGGCCAGCATCTCGCTGCCCGCCGGCGGATGCCGACGAGGCAGATCTTTCTCGATTGGCGGCGTGGCCGCAAGTCAGTAGTGATCGCCTCCACCGAGGATCTCGACGCACACGCCCTCGTCGCGGGCCACTGCGTCTAGGGGGCGAACTCCAGCGTGGGCGCCACGAGGATGTCCAGCACCAGCGGCTCGTTCCGCTCCGCGAGCGTAGGTACGACGTCATCCAGCGACGAGATCAGCTCGTCGTGCGCCGTGATCCGCCGAGCCTCACAGCCGAAGCCACGCGCGATCGTCGCGAGCTCGACCTCGGCGAACGCGGGCCACGGGCCGGTGCCTCCGTGGCGCTCCACGAGCCGGTCCATGACGGCGTAGCGCTCGTTCGAGAGGACGACGAAAAGGGCGCCGATCCCGTAGTGCGCCGCGCTCCAGACGACCGGGACGCCGTAGATGCGCCGATCCGTCTCCGACGACGGCCACGACAGGTCGGCGCGGCAAGGCCATACGCACTCCGGCGGCCGCCGGCATTGCAAAGCCGAGACCGCCGTGGGCTGCGCTGAGGTAGCCGAGGGGCTCGCGTGCCGGGAAGCCGGGCATGGATCTCCGGCCTGTCGACCGGCGCCTCTTCGACGACGACGGCGTCGCGCGGCAGCCGCTCCGCCAGCGCGGCGAGCACGTGGCTCGCGGAGAGTGCCTCGCCCGGAGCGGGCGGCGACGGCGGAGGCGGCGCGCCAACGGGCTCCGGCGGCTCGGCGTCGCGTGCGGGTACACGGCCCGCGAGCTCACGGCAGACGACCGCCGGCGACGCGAGCACCGCCAGCTCCGCAGGGCTCCGGTGCAGCTCGTCGGGATCGTCGCCGAGCACAGCGATCCTCGTTCCCGGAGCGGTGAAGCGACCCGGCACGTACGGCGCCTGACGGAACGCCGGCGCACCGACGACGAGGATCGCGTCGAACGGCTCCAGCCGCTCGCGCAGCCTCCCCCTCTCCGCCGGCAGGACGCCGCGATACAGGCGGTGGTCCTGCGGGAAGCCGGCGCGGCCTCCGAACGACTCCTGGAAGACGGGGGCCACGAGCCGCTCTGCCAGCTCGACGAGCGCCGCCCAGGTCGCCGAGTCGTCGGCACCCGCACCCACGACCAGCGCCGGCGACTTCGCCTCCGCGAGGAAGCTCGCGAGCGCGTCGACAGCCTCGGGGTCGACGGCGGCGCCGCGCAGGACGGGCCCGAACGCGGCCGCCGGCTCGCGCTCCTCGTCGGCGGGCTGGTCCCAGTCGTCCATCGGCACGATCACGAGCGCCGGACCGCGCTTCGCCTCCGCGGCATGGAACGCCCGCTCGACCGCGGCCGGAACGTCCTGTGCCCTGGCCGGCTGGTCGACGCTGACGGGATACTCCCCGGCGAGGCCGGTCAGCTTCCCGGCGAGGAACGGCTCGTAGGCGAGATGCCGACGGTCCTGCTGTCCCACGACGACGACGAGCGGCGCGCGGTTCACGCGGGCGGTCGCGAGGGCGCTGACCCCGGTGCCGAGCCCGGCCGTCGTGTGCAGGAGGACGAGAGCCGGCCGGCCACTACCGATCGCGAGGCCCGAAGCAAGCCCGACCACGGCGGTCTCGTGCAGCCCGAGGACGAAGCGGATGTCGTCCGGCAGGTCGGCGAGGAACGGAACCTCCGTCGACCCGGGGTTCGCGAACATCGTCGTCAGCCCGCGCCGGCGGAAGACGTCGAACGTCGCGTCTCGGACGGTTCGGCTCAACTGCCCCAGACTTCGTCGGCCACTTCGACGACGAGGCGGAGCTTGGCCGCCTGCTGCTCCACGGTGAGCTCGTTGCCCTCGACCGTGGACGCGAAGCCGCACTGCGGCGAGAGGCAGAGCTGGTCGACGTCGACGAACGTCGCCGCCTCGTCGATGCGGCGCTTCAGCTCGTCCTTCTGCTCGAGCTCCCCGCGCTTCGTGGTCACGAGCCCGAGCACGGCCACCTTTCCCTTCGGCAGGAAGCGCAGCGGCTCGAAGCCTCCGGAGCGCTCGTCGTCCCACTCGAGGAAGTAGCCGTCGACCTCGAGCTCGTTGAACAGGGCCTCGGCGACGAAGTCGTAGCCGCCGGAAGCGACCCACGACGAGCGGAAGTTCCCGCGGCAGAGGTGCGTGGTGACCGCCATCCCGGCCGGCCGGCCGGCGAGCGCCTCGTTCATGTGGCGGATGTACTCCTCGTGCTGATGAACCGGGTCGCCGCCGATCGACGCGACGTATTCGCGCTGGTCGGGATCGTTCATGTACGCGAGGCTCGTGTCGTCGAGCTGGAGGTACGTGCAGCCGAGCTCGCCCAGCCTCCGTACCTCCTCGCGGTACGCCGCGGTCAGGTCGGCCCAGAAGGCGTCGAGCTCCGGGTACACCGCCGGATCGATCGATGCCCGCCCGCCGCGGTAGTGGACCATGCTGGGCGACGGGATCGTGAGCTTGGGCGTGGCGCCCTCGACGGCGTCGCGCAGAAATGCGAAGTCGTCGCCGAAGATCGTGTGCGAAAGGCCGAGCGGGGCCTCGACGTGCATGCCGGAGAACACGGCCTCGAGGTCGCCCTCGTCGCTGTGGAACTCGATCGTGAGCCGCTCTTCGGGATGGCGCACGACTCCGCCGAGCTGATAGATGAAGTCCATGTGCCACGAGGCTCGGCGGAACTCGCCGTCCGTCGCAAGCTGCAGTCCGACGTCCTTCTGCATCTGTACCGCCTCGCGGACCGCGCCGTCCTCGATCGACCGCAGCTCACCGTTGTCGATTCGACCCGCGGCGCGGTCCTCTCGGCCCTGCAGGAGCGCGGGTGGACGGAGCAGGCTGCCCACGTGGTCGGCGCGAAACGGTGGTGTCGTGCGAGGCGCCATGCGCAGCCGTGTATAGCAGGACGGGGATGACCAACTGCGATGATCGGCGCGTGACGGATCCGGCAGACCTCGGAGTTGAGGACGCCGCCGTCTCTCTCCACGCGCGAACGCTGTCCTCCCGCGAGCTCGTCGAAGCGTGTCTTGATCGGATTCGGAAGCGAGACGGCGTCCACAGCCACGACGGCGATCCCGACTCGATCAACGCCTGGGCGCGTGTCTACGAGGAAGATGCGCTCGCTGCGGCGTCGACGGCAGACGAGCGGCTCGCCGCGGGCGATGCACCCGAGCTCTGTGGTGTCCCGATCGGGCTGAAGGACCTGTACGCCGTCGCCGGCAAGCCGCTGACCGCGTCGAGCGGCGTGCTCGAGGAAGTGCCCGAGCGCGACTGCGACGCGTGGGCGCGGCTCTCCGTCGAGGGCATGGTGCTGCTGGGCCATCTGCACACGCACGAGTTCGCGTGCGGCGGGACGACCGACCAGGTCGGCAACCCGTGGGCGCTGGAACGGTCGGCGGGCGGTTCCAGCGGCGGCTCCGCGGCCGCGCTCGCATCCCGCCAGGTCCCCGCTGCCACAGGCACCGACACGGCCGGCTCGCTGCGCATCCCCTCGGCCGAGTGCGGGACGTCGACGATCAAGCCGACGCGGGGGCTCGTCTCGCTGCGCGGAATCGTCCCGCTCTCGCCGACGTTCGACCATGCCGGGCCGATGGCCCGCACCGTGCGCGACTGCGAGCCGCTGCTCGCGGCGCTCGCAGGTGTCGATCCCCCGCGCGAGCGGAGTGCATTACGCCGTTACGCAATCTCTCCGCGGATCGCCGAGCTCGACCCGGACGTCGCCGACGGGTTCGAGCGCGCGCTCGAGGCGCTTCCCGGCGAGCGCGTCGAACCGCCGGCCCCGGCGGCCCGCCTGGACGTGCTCGGCGAGTTCATGGACCTCGTGCTGACGGAGATGCTCCCGTACCACCGCCGCTTCGAGCACCGCCGTGACGAGTACCGCTTCTCGAATCGCGCCCGGCTCGAGCACGCCGAGCATCGGGCGATGACCGCCGAGGAGTACGTCGCCAGCCAGAACGGTCGTGCCGAGGACACCGCCGCGTGGCTCGACTGGTTCGCAGAGCACCGGATCGACGCCGTCGTCGAGCCCACGCTCCCGATCGTCGCACCCCTCCGCGGCACCGGGTACGACAAGCCCTTCGGCGACCTCGACGATCTGTCACTGACGCACTACTGGGACTGGACGGGGTTCCCGGTGGTCTCGCTCCCCACCGGCGTCGGCAGCCGGAGCGGCCTCCCGACGAGCGTCTCGCTCATCGGCCCGCCGGGGGCGGACTGGGATCTCCTCTCGTGGGGCGCGGCGCTGCAGGACGAACTGGGTACGGTGTCGCCGTGATCGACCTCGAGGCCGTCGACGCGATCGACGTACACGTCCACACGGAGCGCTCGCGCGCGGGACACGATCCGATGCCGGCCGGAGCTACGCGCCGCAGCGCACCGGTACTTCGGCGCGGACGGCGCGCTCCCCACGGTCGACGACGTCGCCGCC
>CAVWJN010000015.1:0-27275 GCA_963755255.1 uncultured Actinomycetes bacterium
TCATGCGGTGACCCCCCCAGCTCCGATACGGCGTCGACGATGCCGCGATAGCCGGTGCAGCGGCAGAGGTTGCCGTTGAGGCTTCGCTTGATCTCCTCGCCGCTCGTCAGCTCGCCGGTCTCCAGAAGCGCAGCCACCGTCAAGAGCATCCCGGGCGTGCAGAAGCCGCACTGGAGGGCGGCATGGCGCGTGAACGCGTCCTCCAGCCGCGCGAACTCGGGCCGCTCGGCGAGACCCTCGACAGTGAGCACCTCGCGGCCCTCCGCGTCCGCGGCGAGGAAGCAGCAGGAGGACACGGGACGCCGATCCACGAGCACCGTGCACGTGCCGCACACTTGCATCTCGCACGAGCGCTTGGCACCGGTCAGCCCGAGACGCTCGCGCAGAAAGTCGAGCAGCAGCTCCTGCGGCTCGATCTCGCGAACCACCGGCCGATCGTTGACCTGAAGCTCGAGCCTCATTCCGCGGGCATGCCGTGGTCGGCGCTAGCTCCCCGGATGTCGCGCACCGACGCCGCCCAGAACCCGCGCCGACGAAGCGGTCCTGGCGTTGTCGGCGGCGACTTCGCTCCGCGTCGGCTCGCGGGATGGGGCAGAGCTCACCTAGCCCCGTCGCGATCGCCTGCAGCCGCACCGCCCGCTCGAGCGTGATCGAGCTGAGCACGGCCCAGCGCACGTCAGCGTCGGCCACGACGACGCCGTGATTGCGGAGGATGACGGCGCGACGGTGGTCGAGCGCCGCTGCGACAGCCCGACCTTGCTCCTCTTCCGTGATCAGCTCGGAGGTCTCCTCGAAGTACGCAACGCCGTCCGCAAAGAGGACGGCATCGTGGGTGAGCAGCTGCAGCTCGGCGGTGGTCGCTCCGAAGGCAGTCACGTAGGGAGGGTGGGCGTGCACGATCGCGCCTACGTCGGGCCGCGACGCGTAGATCTCCGTGTGGATGACTGTCTTCCAGGTGGAGGGCCGCGGAGGGGTCGTCGACCTCGACCACGTCGTCGGGCCCGACTTCGTCCAGCGCGAGCCCCTTGCGCTTGATGTAGATGGTCGCGCTTCCGGCCGGCCGCGCGCTGACGTGGCCGAGCGTGAGATCCGAGAAGCCCTCCAGGGCGAGGATGCGGCAGGCCCACGCGACCTGCTCGCGCACCGATTGGGCGGTGGCGGAGACCGTCACCGGCGCTCCGTCGGCGGGTAGTCGGGGTGAGGGAAGCCGAAGACCATGACCACGTCCTCGCCGCCCGTGTTGACGACCGCGTGCCAGACACCGGCCGGGATGCGCATTGCGTCTCCTTCGCGGAAGGGCACGGCGCCGTCGTCGAGCTGGAGCTCGCCGGAGCCGGAGACGACGTAGGCCACCTCCTCGGTCTCGTGGCAGACGGGCTGGACTCGCGGTTCCCGGAGTGAAGAGCGAGTAGCCGAGCGAGCTTCCCTCCCCCTTCGCCAGCATTCGCGACCAGCTGCCGTGCGGCAGCTCGATCGGCTCGACGTCGGCGAGGTTGACGATGTCTACGGCAGCACCCACTCGCCGTCCCTGAGGATGTATGTGTCGTCGTCCTCGATCCACATCGTCGCGTCGAGGAAGACGCCGTCGAGGTGAAGCGAGCAGACGTTCTGCCCGCCGGGGTACGCGTTGTGGTTGTCACCGAGGGCCAGGTGCACGGTTCCGATGCGACCCTTCTCGGAGGGCGTCCCGAACGGTGCCTTGTCACTTGTGCCGAACGCGAACTCGCCGACGACCTCGACGTTCTCGACGCCCTCGATGGCCTTGCGCAGGCGCTCGGCCTCGTCCCCTCCCTCGATCGCCACGCATCGGCCACCCTCGAGCGTCCAGCGGATCGGATCGGCGACCTGCCCCTCGAGCCCGATGCCGAGCATGACGCCGTCGACGATGGCGGTGCCGTGCGTGAAGTCCTCGATCGCCGCGAACGCGACCTCGGTCCAGAGCGGGATCGGGCTCATCATCTGGCCGCGCGCCTTGTATGGCGTCAGGCAGAGCGGCTCGCGTCCCTCGATCGAGACCGTGAAGTCCGTGCCGAGCGACGTCGTGACGCGGACGCGCTTTTTCCCTTCCAGTGCAGCCACCGCGTCCTTCGTCCGCTGTGCGGAGCGCTCGAGATCCTCGCGGGTCAGTCCCCATTCGCCCATGCCCGGCTCGATCGACGCGATCTTCCCGTTCGCCTCGCACGTCTCCCGGACCGCGCTGACGTGCGCGAAGCGGTTTGCCCACTCGAGGTTCGCGATGATGATGACCTCGTCCGAGCCGACCATCGCGCGGTGGAGGTTCGTCGGCGGCGCCATCGGAAAGTGCACGTCCGCCCGCCCACGCCGCACCTGCGTCTCGTTGTTCATGATCACGGGCCACGCCCCGCGCTCGACGCAGACGGTGGCGACGGCGGCTGCCTCGTCGGCGCGGTCGTCGTCGCAGATGATCGTGACGACGTCGCCCTCCTCGATGGAGAAGCACACGTCGACGATCAGTGCCGCGTCGTTCAGGAGTGCGTCGCTATCGACCATCGTTGCCATCTACATCACCCTTTCTTGCTCGCGTGTGAACCGTGGCAGCACCTCGCTCGCGAAGCGGCCTACCTGATCGAACTGGTCGATGGCGCCGAAGCGGCAGATGAAGTGGTCGACCCCTGCGTCGGCGAACGTGCGAATCCAGTCTGCGATCTGCTCCGGCGTGCCGACCGGCCCCCAGTTGGAGAGATCCATGGCCTGCGAGAGCTCCGGGTAGTACTTCGAGATGTAGTCGCCGAAGGCGGTGCGGGCCTCGTCCTGGGAATCGCCGATGTTCATCGTCACCTGATACGAGACGACGAGTCGGTCGAAGTCGGCGTCGTACTGATCCGCTGCCCTGCGCAGCCACTCGAGCTGGTCGACGAGCTCCTCGGGGTGCTGGGCGCGGCAGCAGGTCATCCAGCCGTCGCCGTAACGGAGGATCCGCCGCGTGGCCGCCTCGAGCCGCCGCTGCATCACGTCTGCGGGCGCGTCGCCCTTCAGCCTCGGGTTGGAGACGACCCAGATCGGGGGCGGGTGCTGCACCGGAAGCAGCGGGGCCATCTCGGTCCCCGAGTAGAAGCCGACGTCCTCGTAGTCGAAGAATCGGCCCTTGAACGTAACCGCGCCCGTCGTCCAGAGCTCGCGCAGTACGGCGAGGCCTTCCTCGAAGAGGGCGCCGCGCCGCACATAGTCGAGGCCGAGCGCCTCGAACTCGCGCCGGACACCCTCCTCCGGGTTCCCCATCCCCGTGCCGAAGATGGTGCGTCCGCCCGAGATCTGGTCGAGCGTCGCCCACTCGAGCGCGAGATAGAGCGGGTTCCGCGTGGACGACACCATGCATGCCGTGCCCAGCTTCACCCGCGTCGTGCGCTGCGAGATCGCGGCCAGCAGCGCGATCGGCTCGTACCGGGGCTTCGAGAAGAGGCTGTCTCCCACCCACACGGAGTCGAAGCCTGACCCCTCGACCACCTCGGAGAGGTCGAGCAGCATCTGGAGGTCGTAGTCGGGAGCGATCAGCGGCTCCCGGTTGTTGAGATTGACTCCGAACCGAAGTGTGCCGCTCATCCGGCGGCCTCCGTTGCCGGCACCAGGTGGTCCTCGACGAGCAGTCGGATTTGCGGCACGCGGATATGCTCGGACACGAGATGGACGGCGCGCTCCATGTCGCCGGCCTTCGCCGCGCGGAGGATCGCCTTGTGCTCGGCGATCGAGCGGCTCACGTCACCACGCAGCTCGAGCGAGCGGAGCCGGTGTCGGTCGATCTGCCCTCGGAGGTGCCGGTAGAGGTCCGCCAGCATCCGGTTGCCGGCCACGTCGAAGAAGACGAGGTGGAAAGCGGTGTTCGCCTCGAAGAATCCCTGCACGTCTCCGGAAGCGCCGCAGGCGGACATCTCGTCGATCGCGCGCTCCAGCGCAGCGACGTCGTCCCCCGTGAGCTTCGGCACGGCGAGGCGCACCGCCATCGTTTCGAGCGCCTCGCGCACCTGGTATGCCTCGATGAACTCGTCGCTCGACAGAGCCCGCACGACGGCGCCTCGGCGCGGCCGCACGGTGACGAGCCCCTCGGCGGCCAGCCGTCCGATCGCCTCGCGAATCGGCCCACGGCTGACCCCGAGCGCTTTCGACAGCGCCACCTCCTGCAGCTCGCTGCCGGCGGGCAGCTCCCCGGACAGGATCTCCTCCCTCAGGTGCGTGTGCACGCGCTGCCAGAGCGTGAGGTTCTCGACCCCGGTCGCCGTCTCCGCCGTCATCTGTTAGAAACCGTTGGCGTTGACTGTTAACACTCAGCAGCCGACCTTAACAAGCTTGCGTGGAGGGCGACTGGGCGAGTGATCTTCGACGCCCACATGCACGTCGGCGACTTCGGGCCTCTGTTCGGGGTCTCACTCGATCGTGACGGGCTCGCGGCGATCATCGAGGAGCACGGCTACGACGGCTGCCTCGTGTTCTATCCGGACAACGAGTACGTGCAGACGGTCGTCGAGTCGATACCCGAGGCGTACGCGCTCGTCTGGGGGAACCCGCGCGTGCCGGGATATGTCGAGGAGGTGGAACGCTTCCTCGAGCATCCGAAGTTCCTGGGCCTCAAGCTCCATCCGTTGATCGACGGCTACCTGCCGAACGATCCCTCGGTGCATCCGCTCATGGAGCTGCTGCGGGCGCGAGGAAACCTGCCAGTGCTCGTCCATTCCGGTCATCCGATCTTCACGCTGCCGTGGTCGATCGAGGAGCTGGCGGTCTCGTTTCCCGACGTGCCGGTCGTCATGGCGCACATGGGCCACGGCAACGCCGTCTACATCGACGCAGCGATCGACATCGCGGAGCGGCGCTCCGAACGTCTACCTCGAGACATCGGGCATGCCCATGCACACGAAGATCGCAGAAGCGGTGGGGCGGGTGGGCACGGAGCGGGTCATGTACGGCTCGGACGCGCCCTTCCATCATCCCGCGGTCGAGATCCTGCGCGTGCAGGTGAGCGGTCTCGACGCCGCCGAGCTCGAGGACGTGCTACACCGCAGCGGACGGAAACTGTTCTTCCGGGACGATGTGGCGCAGAAGGAGGAGGTGACGAGCCTGGAAGCGACGGGATGATCGCTATGGCAACACAGTCACCATTCGACACGAAAAAGGGAGGAACGATGAGTAGAAGTTCAAGGGTGGCGGGCCTGACAGGAGTCGCGCTCGTCGCCGCAGTCTCGCTCGTCGTGGTTGCGGGCGGCGCAGCGAGCACCCAAAAGGTCACGGAAGTGGGCTTCGCGGCCCCCGAGAAGCCGACCGACTACGGCTGGAACCAGCAGGGTCTTATCGGTGCGAAGAAGGCAGCTGCGCTCACGGGCGCGAAGGTGCTCGACGCGACGGGATCCGGCTACGACAACGTCGAGCCGAACCTGCGGCGTCTCGCGCAGCAGGGAGCCGACCTCATCATCGCGCACGCCTCCGGCTACAACTCGGCGGCACCCGCTGTGGGGCAGGAGTTCAACGTGCCGGTGGTCGTGTGGGACGCGAAAGCGGGGGCCGTGAAGAAGGGCCTCGTCTCGAACGTCATCACGCAGGCACAGCAGGGCGCATACCTCGCGGGTGTGCTCGCAGCGCTCTCGACGAAGACCGGCACTCTCGGCATCGTCGTCTCGGCATCCGACGAGAACTGGTTCAAGCAGTCGGGGGGCTATTGTCAGGGCGCACGCTCGGTCTCGAAGAGCGTGAAGTTCAAGTACGGGCGGATCGGCCAGGCCTCCTACGCCGACGCCGCAGGCGGCAAGCGCATCACGCAGGCCGTGATCGCGGCCGGCGCGGATGTCATCTTCGGCATGGGTGACGGCTCTTCCTTCGGGATGATGCAGGCCGTCGAGACGGCGAAGGCTCCGGCGGGTGCCAAGAAGGTCTGGTTCATCGACGTCATCGGCGACAAGCGGAAGATCGACAAGAAGGGTGTCCTGCTCTCCTCGGAGCTGTGGGACTTCGCGCCGATCTACACTCGCGCCATCAGGGCCGTGAACGCAGGTACGTTCGGCACTACACTACGTGCTCGACGCGAAGAACGGCCTCTCGCTGCTGAAGACGAACAAGGCCCCGGCCTCCGCGCTGGGCCAAGGTCGCAGCTGCGCAGAAGAGGATCGGCAACGGCGCGATCAAGGTCGTCTCAACGCCGACTGAGAAGGCTGTCAAGAAGTACTGCAAGGCGTAGAGGAAGCACGTAGCAACGGTGGGCGGGGCGGCTCGATCAGTCGCCCCGCCGTCACCAACGACGATGAGCACCGGCGGCCCCACGACATCTGAAACTGAGGACCGGGAGCAGCCGGCGGTCGAGCTCGTCGGGATCACGAAGGCGTTCCCGGGCGTGCTCGCGAACGACCGCATCTCGCTGACCGTGCGCAGAGGCGAGGTGCACTGCCTTCTGGGGGAGAACGGTGCCGGCAAGTCGACGCTGATGAACATCCTCTCGGGGATGATCCGTCCGGACGCGGGCGAGATCCGCCTCGACGGCCGGCCGGTGGACATCCACTCCCCGAAGCACGCGATCGACCTCGGGATCGGGATGGTGTACCAGCACACATCGCTCGTGCCGCAGCTCACGGTGCTCGAGAACCTCATGCTCGGCGAAGGGGAGGGCATCCGCCTCAACGTCCCCGCTGCGCGGGCACGGCTGGCCGACCTCGGCGGTTCGATCGGCCTCGACGTTGACCCATCGGCCACGACGGGCACGCTCGCGCTCGGCCAGCAGCAGCAGCTCGAGATCATCAAGGCCCTCTGGCGCGGGTCGAGGGTGCTCATCCTCGACGAGCCGACGTCGATGCTCACGCCGGCAGGCGTTGCCGAGCTCGAGCAGATCCTCGCGCGGCTCAAGGCGCAGGGTCTCTCCGTCGTGTTCATCACTCACAAGCTGCACGAGGCCGTCTCGATGGGCGATCGCGTCTCCGTGCTGAGTGAGGGACGGCTCGTCGGGTCGATCGAGCCCGACGAGCTGCGCTCGGTGACACACGAGGAGCTCCAGAAGCGAATCGTCGGCCTGATGTTCGGCGGCCAGGTGCAGCAGGCGGCAGGCGTCGTCGAGCTGACGGACGACGTCGAGTGGCATACGCCTGCGCGACGGCTCGACGATGACGATCCCGCGCTGGAGCTCGAGGACGTGACGGTCGCCCCGCAGCGCGGGGAGATCGGGGTCCGCGACGTGTCGCTGAGCGTGCGAAGGAGCGAGATCATGGGCGTAGCGGGGGTGGACGGAAACGGCCAGCGCGAGCTGGCCGAGGCGATCGCGGGCCAGCGCGGGCTGGCGGCGGGGGACATCCGCCTATTCGGCCATTCCATCGGACGCATCAAGGTCGCCCAGCGCGAGAAGCTCGGCCTCCGGTACGTGACCGACGACCGGCTCCACGAGGGGACCGTCGGCTCGCTCTCGGTGGCCATGAACGTCGTGCTCAAGCAGATCGGCAAGCCCCCCTACTGGGAGCGCGGCCGCATCCGCCAGTCGGCGATCGTCGACAAGGCGCGCGAGCTGATCGCCCGCTTCGACATCCGGACGCCCGGCCCGGAGACCCGCGTGGCAGCGTTGTCCGGCGGCAACGTCCAGAAGGTGGTCCTCGCGCGGGAGTTGTCCTTCGACCCGAAGGTCGTCGTCTACAGCAAGCCGACGTACGGACTCGACGTGAAGACAACGCGGAGCGTGCGCCAGACGATCCGCGAGCAGGCCGGCGCTGGAATCACGTCGGTCGTCGTCTCCACCGACCTCGAGGAGCTGCTCGACCTCTGCGACCGCATAGCGGTCATGTCGCGCGGGAGAATCGCCGGGGTCGTCGACAACGGGCCGACTGCGCAGCAGCAAGTGGGCGAGCTCATGGTCGGAGGTAGAGCAGCGTGACGGACACGACCGCTGCCGCCGGGCTTCGCGGCGGGCCAGAGGAGTCGGCAGGGCGGCCGGCCTGGGTTGGGCGCGCGGGCGACTTTCTCGTCCGTTCGATCCTGCCGCTCGTGCTCGCCCTCGGTACCGGCGCGATCATCCTGGCGGCGATCGGCGTCGACCCGATCCAGTACTACAAGGACGTCTGGTCGGGAGCGGTGCAGTTCTCGGCCTGGCAGGACACGGCCATGCGTGTGGCACCGCTGCTGCTCATCGCCGTCGGACTGATCGTCGTCTTCAAGGCCGGAATCTGGAACCTCGGCATGGACGGACAGTTCCTCCTGGCGGCCGCCGTGATCGCCGGCATTGGCCCGCGGTTGGAGCATCACTTGCCCAACGCGGTCAACCTCGTGTTCCTGTTCCTCGTCGCCGGCGCCGTCGGCGCAGCCTGGACGATCGTCCCCGCACTGCTGAAGGCGCGCTACGAGCTGAACGAGATCATCACGACGCTGATGATGAGCTTCATCGGCATCAACCTCGCGCAGATTCTCGTCAAGGGGACGTTCCAGGACCCCGACGACGACCACGCCGCAGACGCGCGCCTTCGACTTCTCGGCGCTGCTGCCGTCGATTCCGGGAACCGAGTCGATGACGCGACGCTGGCCGGGCATCCACGTGGGGGTGCTCGTCGCCGTTGCGGCGGCCATCGTGGTGTGGTTCATGATGAGCCGCACGTCGTTCGGGCTCCGCCTGCAGGTGCTCGGCGCGTCTACGCGCTCGGCACGGCACATGGGGCTCGACGTGTCGCGGCTGATCGTGGTCGCCTTCCTCCTGTCGGGCATGTTCGTCGGCTTCGCGGCGGCAACCGAGGTCCTCGGCGTCAAGGGCTACGTCCGCGCCGACTGGAACCCGGCCTTCGGCCTGTGGGTTGTGCCACTCGTGTTCCTCGCACGGCTGCACGCCATCGGTGTCATCCCGTACGTCGTCGCACTCTCGCTCGCCTCGATCGGCGGCGACTACGCGGCACAGAACGCCGGTCTAACGTCGAAGTTCACGCTGCTACTCGTCGGTCTCACGCTGATCTTCATGGCGCTGACCGAGTGGATCGCCAGGCGCGCCGAGCTCAGCGGTAGCTACCTGCCAGGCCGCCGCACCGTGCGGCGCCGCTCGCGGGACGTGAACGCATGATGAGTCTGGTCGCTGCCACCGGCGCGTTCTCCGAGGCTGCCTTGACGGCGTTGATCGCGGGCGCGATCCTCGCCGGCGCGCCGCTCATGTTCGCGGCGCTCGGGGAGCTCGTGTCGCAGCGCGCCGGCGTGCTCAATATCGGCCTCGAGGGGATGATGTTGATCGGCGCCTACGCCGGCTTCGTGGCGGCCTATCACGGCGGCAGCGAGTGGTATGGCTTCCTCGCGGGCATGGCGGCGGGCGCCGGCGTGTCCCTGCTGATGGTGCTCTTCTGCGTCCGCTGGGGGCTCGACCAGATCGTGATCGGCATCGGCATCACGCTGCTCTGCGAGGGCGCGACCGCTCTCGTCTTCGAGGCCGAGTTCGCGGAGAGCCGGCCGACGCTGGGCGGCGTCGACAAGGTGGCGATTCCCGGTGCCGCGGAGATCCCGATCGTTGGGGGCAAGGGCGAGTCCGACGGCAGCGTCTTCACACAGCCGGCCGTCGTCTACCTCGGCCTGGGGCTGGCAGTTCTCCTCGCGTGGATGCTGCGCAGGACGCACATGGGTCTCAACGTCCGCGCGGCGGGCGACGCGCCCGCCGCGCTCGACGCAGCCGGCGTGAGCGTGTTTTCGACGCGCTCGTGGGCGGTGCTGTTCGCGGGAGCGATGGCGGGCCTTGGCGGCGCTTTCCTGTCGATTGTCAGCACCGGCCTCTTCCAGAACACCGTCGTCGGCGGCCGTGGCTTCATCGCCATCGTGCTCGCCATGCTCGCGCGGGGCCGACCTGTCTGGGCGGTCGCCGGATCTCTGTTGTTCGGCCTCTCGCTCTCCCTCGCCGACTGGGCACAGGTGGCGAACTTCTACTTCGGGCTGCCATCCTCTACCTTCACGGACACGGTGTTCATGCTTCCCTTCGTCCTCGTGCTGATCGTCCTCGTCCTCTTCGGGCGCCGGGCGTACCTGCCGGCTGCGCTCGCGCTCCCCTACGAACGCGGCACACGCTGAAAGGAGTGAGCTCATGCGCGATCCCGACATCACCCTGAGCGCCGGGCCGACGATGGCCTACCCGGAGGTGCTCGCCGCCCAGGGCAAGCAGATCACGTACCACTACGACCCGGCCTTCATCGAGCTCTTCCGCCGCACAGAGCGCAAGGTCGGCGAGCTCTTGCTCACACAGAACGACGTCCTCCTCATGCAGGGCGAGGCGGTGCTCGGGCTCGAGGCCGCCGGCCGCGGTCTCGTCCACCCGGGGACGCCGGTGCTCAACCTCGTCTCCGGCGTGTTCGGCAAGGGGATGGGGTTCTGGCTGAAGGACTTCGGAGCGGAGCTGCACGAGCTCGAGGTGCCCTACAACGACTCGGTCGATCCGGCCGACGTCGAGCGGTACCTGGACGAGCATCCGGAGATCGAGGTGCTGACGGTCGTCCACTCCGAGACGCCGTCGGGGACGCTCCACGACGTGGCGGCAATAGGCACCATGGCGCACAGCCGGGGCGTCCTCACCATCGTCGACTGCGTCTCGTCTGCTCGGCGGCATCGAGTTCCGCACGGACGACTGGCAGATCGACATCGCGGTCGCGGCGGCGCAGAAGTGCCTGGGCGGCCCTCCGGGCATCACGCTGATGTCGGTGAGCGACGCGGCCTGGGAGCGGATACGGAGCAATCCCAGCGCGCCGCGTGCGTCCTTCCTCTCCATGCTCGACTGGAAGGAGCAGTGGATCGACGGCGAGAAGTTTCCGTTCACGCCCTCCGTCGTCGACATGCACGGCATCGACGCCTGCTGTGACGTGGTGTTGGCGGAAGGGCTCGATGCCTCGATCGCTCGACACGAGCTTTGCGGCCGAGCCACCCGGGCCGGCGTGCGGGCGATGGGTCTCGACCTGTGGCCGCGCAGCGAGGAGGTCACGGCTGCCTGCGTCACGGCGATTGCGGTGCCAGAGGGGCTGACCGACGTCCAGGTGCGGTCGCACTGCCGCGAGCGCTACGGCGTGATGATCTCCAGCGGGCAAGGAGCCGGAAACCTCGTACGCATCGGCCACATGGGACCGACTGCGCGGTCGCTGTACCCCGTCGTGGGGCTGCTGGCGGTCGGCCGTACCTTCGCCGACCTTGGCGTTTCCGTGAAGCTCGGGGACGGTGCCGAGGCTGCGCTGGAGGCGCTCTCGGAGACCGCATCCGTCGTGGCATGACGCTGCCGCCCTTCGAGCTGCACCGCCCTCGCTCGCTCGAGGAGGCGACGGAGCTCGCGGAACGCTACGGCGAAGACGCCGCCTTCTACTGCGGCGGCACCGAGCTGCTCCTGCTGCTCAAGCTCGGCTTCGCCGCGTTCGGGCATCTCGTCGACCTCAAGGGCATCGAGGAGTTACGCGGCGTGCGGGGGGAGAACGGCACGCTCGTGGTCGGTGCGGCCGTCACGCACCGCGAGCTCGAGCGCTCGGCAGTAGTCGCCGAGCGTCTGCCGGCCCTGGCGCGCATGGAACGGGACGTCGCCAACATCCGCGTCCGTGAGGTGGGCACGCTGGGAGGAAACCTGTGCTTCTCCGACCCGCACTCGGATCCGGCAACGTTCCTACTCGCGGTCGACGCCGCAGTCGAGTGTCGGCGAGGTGGGGGCGAGCCGCGGCGGCTGCCGATCGCCGACTTGGTCGTTGGCCCGTACCAGACGAGCCTCGAGCAGGGCGAGCTGCTGACGGCCGTGCGGATCCCCGCCCTGCCCGATGGCGCGGCGGTCGCCCACGCGAAGTTCTCCTTCCACGAGCGGCCGACAGCCACGGTCGCCTGCCTGGCGCGGGTTGTCGACGGCGTCGTGGCCGAGACTCGCGTGGCCGTCGGGTCCGTGGGTGTGCGGCCTGTCCGGTCGCGCGCGGCCGAGGATGCCCTGACAGGAGCGCCGGTCAACCAGCTCGATGACGTGTTGTCGGTGGCCGGTGAGCGTGCCGCCGAGGACGCCGCGCCCGTCGACGACGCTACGGGCTCCGCCGACTACAAGGCGCAGCTCGTGAAGGTGCTCGTCGAGCGGACGTTCCGGGAGACGCTCGCATGACCGACACGCACGAAGTGCTCGAAGCCGTCGCAGCGCAGACCGGCGTCATCTCGGAGGTGAGCCGGTTCGTCCACGACCATCCCGAGCTGGGGCACGAGGAGCACGAATGCTCTCGCTACCTCTGCGACACGCTCGCCGCCGCCGGCCTGGAGGTCGAGCGAGGCGTTGCCGGCATGGCTACGGCTTTCCGAGCGACGCTGCACGGCTCCGGCGCGGGCAGGACGACCGGTCTCGTATGCCTCTACGACGCGGTCGCGGCCGTGCGGCCGGATGGGCGGACCGAGGCCGTCCACTCTTGCGGACACGGGCCGATCGCCGGCGCCGTCACCGCCGCCGCCCTCGCGCTCTCTCAGCTTCGCAACGGCCTGGCGGGTTCGGTCGTCGTCATGGGCTGTCCCGCCGACGAGATCCATGCCCCGGGCACGATCGAGCGGGGAGGGGGTAAGGCGATCAGCGCCAAGGAGGGGCTCTGGGACGGCGTCGACGCGGCGCTCTACGCGCATCCGGAGTTCATCGACACGGTGTCGCTCGAGTCGCGCTGGATGCGTCGCGCCACAGGGACGGTCGCCGGCACGCGGTCACTCATGACAGCCGACCAGCCGGCGTTGCGTGCGGCTCTGGCGGCGTTGGAGGCCACTCGCTCGCTCGTCCCCGACGACGTCATGCTCGAGCGGCTCGAGTACGAAGGGGACGTCGAGGAAGAGACGGGCCTCGTGCTCAAGGCCACCTTCTTGCTGTTCGGCGACGAGGAGCAGGCGGTGGACCGGGGGCTGGCGACCGTGCAGGAGGCGCTGCCCGACGCGACCTGGAGCCTCGGCGGCCTCGTCGAGGCCGTGCGCCCTGACGACCGCGTTACGGCGGCGGTTGCGTCTGCCTTTGGGACGCTCGGTCGCGACTTCGTCGCGAGCCCTCCGCGGCTCCCCTTCGCCACGGACTTCGGCAACATCTCGCGTCGCTGCCCTGCCGCGCTGATCGGCGTCGGACGCCCGGGCGGCTGGGCGTTCCATACGGACGAGGGTGCGGCCGAGTTCGCGTCGCAGGACGGCGAAGAAGCGGCACTGACGATCGCGCAGGTGCTCGCCCTCGCGGCTGTCGAGCTTTGCAAGCCCGCCGGCTAGCCGCGCCGGAAGAGCCGCCGCCACAGCGATCGCAGGAGGAGGCGCAGACCGCCGATTGGCTTCGCCTGCGGTGCCTGCTCCGCCGGGCCTTCCTCCGCGAGCATCGCTGCCAGACAGGCCGCGAACTGCCTCGTCAGCTCCTCCGCGACGCTGCCGACCACCGGCCGGCCGTACTGCGCGACGGCTCCACGGAGCTCGAGCTCCGTGACGAGATCCACGCGCGTGCCGCTCTCGGTCTCTCGCAGGCTGGAGCGGACGGTTGCCTCCGCGCCACCTTTGCCTTTGACCTCTTTCGCCTTGATGACGAGCACGGCGACCCCGTCGGCCTCGTCCAGCTGCTCCTGCTTCACCTCGGATCGGAACTGCAGCGAGATCGGCCCGAGCTTGACCGTCTGCAGCACCTCCCACGTCTGGTCGTCGATCGTCCGCTCCAGCTTCGCACCGGGCATGCAGGGCACGACACGCGGAACGTCGGTGAGGAGCGCCCACGCAGCCTCCTGCGTGGCCTGTACGTCGAATCCGTTCTCGATCCGCATCTCCGCGAATCTACCGCCCGAGCGTGCGGGAACGGCCGCTCGATCCGCGGAGAGGCCTACGTGCGCGCGCGGCCTCCGCGGGTCGCTCGGTCGCCCTCGGAGCACGCCCCTTGCCGTCGTGTGGCGGCTCGATCGTGATCCCCGGCAGGATGCGATCGAGCCAGCCCGGCATGTACCACGTCTTCTCGCCGAGCAACGTGAAGAACGACGGCACGAGCGTCATCCGCACGACGAGCGCGTCCGTGAGGATCGCGACGGCGAGCAGGATGCCGAACTCCTTCGAGACGCGCTCGGGCGTGAGGATGAAGGCGGAGAACACCGTCGCCATGATCACGGCCGCGGCGATGATGACGCGCCCGATGGCCGCGATGCCCTGTTCGACGGCTTCCTTCGTCGGGAGGCCGTTGACGTGCTCCTCGCGGATGCGACTCATCAGGAAGACCATGTAGTCCATCGAGAGGCCGAAGAGGATCGCAAAGGCGATCGGCGGCACGAACGTCTCGATCGGCCCTGTTCGATCTAGCCCGGTCAGGCTCAGCAGGTGGCCCTCCTGCACCACCAGCGTCAGCACGCCGAAGCCGACGAACGCGGAGAGGAGCGTGGTGACGGCGGCCGTCAGCGAGACCACGATCGAGCGGAATGCCATCGCGAGCACGATGAACGTGACCCCGATGACGAACAGCAGGAAGAACGGCAGGCGTTCCATGATTCGGTCGGCGATGTCCGCGAACGCCGCCGTCAGGCCCGACACGTAGACGGCCGCGTTCCCGCCTTCCGTCGCCGCCGGGACGACGTCCTTCCGCAAGGTGTCGACCAGCTTCTCGGTCCCCTCGTCCTGCGGTGCGAAGTCCGGCTTCACGAAGACGATCGCGACGGTCTTCGGGTCGTTGTAGACGGGCTCGTCGACGGAGGCAACGCCCGGGATCGAGCGCACGCCGTCAACGATTCTCTGGGGCGCCTGCTCGTCGCCGTTGACATCCACGACGATCGGGATGGGGGCGTTGAAGCCCGGACCGAAGCCTTCGGCGAGCAGGTCGTACGCCTTGCGCGCCGTCTGCTTCTTCGGCTGTGTTCCCTGGTCGGATGCGCCGAGGTGGACAAGGGCTGACGTTCCCGCGAGCACGAGCCCCGCTACGAGCAGCACCGGGAACACGATCTTCGCGTTCCTGGTGACGAACCTGCCCCAGCGGGCGATCGGGGTCTTCTGCCGGGCCTCGTACGAATCGTCGATCGGGCGCAGGAAGGGCACCTTCAGCCGGTCGACCTTGTGGCCGAGCTTCGCGAGCACCGCGATGAGCAGCGAGTTCGCGATCAGGACGGTGGTGAGGACGCCGAGCGCCGAGCCGATGCCGAGCTTCGTCACGAAGTCGAGGCCGAAGATGGCGAGGCCGCTCACCGAGATCGCGACCGTCAGGCCGGCGAAGAGCACCGCCCGACCCGCTGACGCACCCGCTTCGGCTGCCGCATCGGCCGGCGACATGCCGTCGTGCAGGAACTGACGGAAGCGCGTCACGATGAAGAGCGAGTAGTCGATGCCGACACCGATCCCGATCATCGACACGAGCAGCGGCGTGATCGTGTTGATGTCGGTCAGCCCAGCCAGGAGGAACAAGAGGAGGAATGCGGTCCCGACGGCGGTGATTGCGAGTGCGAGCGGGATCGAAGTCGCCACGAACGTCCGGAAGACGATCAGCAGGACGATCAGGGCCGCGAGCAGGCCGAGCAGCTCCTGAGTTCCCTGCTCGATCGGCGGGAACTCCGCTTCGCCGTTGAACTCGACGGTCACGCCCGCCGGCTCGACCGTCGCGCGGACAGCGTCCTGGACGGCGACGACCGAGTCGCGATCCTTCGCGTTGATGACGCGGTCGAACTGGGCCTCCGCGTAGGCGATGCGCCCGTCGTCGGAGACGGTGTCCTCGGTGAAAGGTGTCGCGACGCTCTCGAGGCCTGCCTTGTCCTCCGTCGGCTTGAACTCCGCCCCGCGGAGCCTCGTGATCGCCTCGTCGATCGCCTGCTTGTGCTCGGGCGTGTCGAGCCGCTGACCCGGTGGAACGGCAAACACGACGTTCAGCACGCCGCCCTGCTCTTCGACGAACTCTGCCTCGATCAGGTCCGTCGCCTTCTGCGTGTCCGAGCCGGGGATCTCGAACTCGTCGCGGAGCGATCCGGCGAACGAGATCGTCAGGACGACGAGCACGACCAGGATGCCGACCCAGGCGCCGATGACGCGCCACGGATTCGTCGCGCAGCGCCGCATCCAACGGGCCAGGCCCCCGGTCGAAAGTCGTTCCTGCCCTGCTCGTCGCTCTGGGCTCTCCGTCATCTCACGTCCTCTCGTCGCGTCCGTCTCCGAATAGACAAGTTCTAACCACGAAAGTCATCGCCATGTGGTGACTAGGCGGTTACAACGCATCGGAGCCGCGTAGATTCCGCTTGACAACCAACCCCGGAGGGCGAATTGACTCTGCTCTGGTTTTTCGTATGGCTGATCTGCAATCTCATCGGTGACGAGGAGGTGCTGACGTTCAATCCCGTCAACGGGTGGGCAGGCAGCCTCCTGTTCGTGATCGCGATCGACCTCAGCGCCCTGCAGGCGAGGACCGCCCGGCGCTAGGCGGCGCCTGACGAGCGCAGGGCCTCGAGCAGCTCGTCGAGGTCCTGCTCGACCTGCGTCGCCACCTGCTCGCGGTACTCGCCGAGGCGCTTCGCTGCGGCCATTCGCTCCTTGATCGCCTCGTCGGTCTCGTCGCGGAGGCGTCTGGCATCCTCGTCCGCGCGGGTGACGCGGCGGGTCTCCGAGGAGCGAAGCACGTCGAGAGAGGCCTGGGCGTCAGCCACCTCGGCCTCGAGCTCCGCCCCGAGCAGCTCGATCGCCTGAGCGGCGGCTTCTCGCAACCGTTCGACGACGAGCGTGCCCGCCACGCTCTCGAGCACGTCCGTGCTGCGGCCGTCAGCGGCGTGCTCGAGCTCCGGCACCACGACGAGCGTCCCCTCCGGCACTTCCGAGAGCTTGCGGAGAAACGGGTTGGCATCGCGGAGCGTCTTGCTCGCGGAGCGCAGCGCGGTCGCCGAAGCCTCGCCCTCGAACTTGTACACGCGGGCCGCGAGCTCCTCGAGCGGCTCGCCGGCTCTCGTGGTGGCAATACGCATCTCGTCTCCTTTCTACGGAACGTTGAGCTGGTTCCAGGGTGACGGCAGCGGGCCGCCGTTGAGCTCGATCGGCCCACTCCCGAGGTTGCCTGACACCGTGAAGCCGGCAGTGCCCGGAAGCGTGAAGGCGGCCGACGGCACCGAGGGCTCCCCTTCGAGGTAGTTGTCGCTCGCGACAAGCGCGCCGGCGGCAACTCTGGCGACCACCGACCTGCGGCCGATGTAGAAGCAGCGGTTGTCGCTGAAGGAGCACTGCCCCTGCGTGGACACTTCCACCGCGTGACTAGCTCCTACGGCCTCGACACGATTCCCCTGGATCGCGATCGACGGACGTCCGCGCGGAAGCTCGACGGCGCGCCCGCGGGTGGCGTCGAAGACGAACTGCGACAGCGAGTTGGCAATCGCGAACGTGCGAGCGACGAAGCCCGGAATGTCGGTGAGGCCGGGTGGCGCCTCCGCGCCGGCCAGCTTCGGCTCCTCTCCCACGACCATGATTCCCCACCAGGGCGTATCGAGCGAGGGCTTCGCGCTCGGGTCGTTGACCCGGCGCACGTAGTTGTCGAGGACGTCGACGCTCACGCCGCTGACGAGGATCCCGAACCCCCGGAAGACCTCGGGGCCTCCGACATCGCCGATGTCGTTGTCGACGATGCGCACACGGCGGCAGTTGAACGCGACGACGCCGGCGGACAGCATTCCGCCGACGCCGTGGACGGTGTTCCCGATCGCCGCGACGTCGACGCCGTTCTGGAGCAGGATGCCGACACTGGTAGCGAACGGCGCCTCGAGAGCGCTGACGTTGAAGATCTGGTTACCCTCGACGACGAGCGCTTCCACCGATCCAGACTGGTCGACCGCGATGCCGTCGAGGCCGGTCGCCTGGATCGTGTTGTGGGCGATCTGGCTGGCAATCACCTCCGTGCGCACCGAGATGGCGTGCCCGAGGATGCGGCCGATGCGGTTGCCTCGCACCTGGATGCGGTCGACGCCTGATGGGCGAATGCTGGGGATCAGCACGATCGCGTCGCCGACCAGTCCGCCGCCGGCGGCGCCCGCTCCCTCCGCGATACCCCTCGGTGGGATGAGCCCGTAGACGTCGTTGTCGACGATGCGCGTGTCGTCCGTTCCGATGGCGATGCCGAAGCCGAAGACCTGGAGCAGGTTGCTCGCCACGTCGACGCGACTCATCGTCGGCAGCGTGAGGCCGTTGCAGATGATCCCGACGCGGAGGGCGCCGAGCAGCGAGTTCCGTACGATCCGCGTCTCCCCGACCTGCATCGAGAAGCCTTCGAGGGAGACGCCGTTCAGGTAGGCGAGGAGGAAGTTCTCCTCGACGATGAAGTCGAACGTGAGGACGTAGCCTGAGCCCTCGGCGACCGCGGCGGCGGCGGCCGCCCGCAACCGGTCGTCGATGCCCGGGTCCATGCGCTTCAAGCCCATCGGGCCAAAAGTGGCGCCCCAGATGGAGCCGATGCCGGTCGTCCCGACGAGCACGTTCTCGTGGATCAGCGTCTCGACGATCAGTCCGTCGAGGGCGATCAGTGGCGCGCCCGCAGTTCCGGGTCCCGGCCCCGAACGCGGCCGATGCGGTCGGTGCAAGGCCCGTCGTCCCGCCGCGCACCGCTCCGAGTTGGGCGAGCACGCAGCGCTCGATCACCGTCCCGATCGTGTTACGGAGCGCGATCGCGATACCGGCGGGCAAGGCCCCGGGACCGGTGAAGGTCGACGTGAGCACCGTCAGCGAGTCGATGGCGACGCCGAGCGAGCGCTGGACGACGATCGCCGGCTCGCGGCCGGCCGTGACGAGGATCGTCCGCCAGCCCTTCCCTTCCAATGCCAGCGACTGCGCACCGTCGATCCGTACCGCCTGGTCGAGAAAGTAGAAGCCGGGCTGGAGACAGACTTTGCCGCCCGTGCCCTTCACTTGGTCGACGGCCATCTGGATCGTCAGCTGTCCGCTCGCATGGGACTCCGGCGTGACGCAGGCCGCGCAGTAACAGTCGTGTCCCTCTCCGCCGCCGCCACCACCACCGTCCGGTGGCCAGAACGTCCGGCAGTCGACGACCGTGTTCGGGAACGTGACGATGGCCAGCCGGCAGAAGTGATGAAGGATGCCGCGAGGCGGCTCTGCCGTGAGGATCTCGACCGACGCGTCCGCGGTGCGGGCCGCGAAGACCCAGTAGTCCATGACGTGGAAGTTGCCCGGCGTCGGGTCGGTGTCGAACGAGACCTCCACGCCGTCCTCCAGCACGATTGGCGTGCCTGCCACGGCCGGCACGGGCACGAGGCCGCCGGCAGCGTCCACCGCCGCGCCGCTCTGGTCCCAGCGGCGCACGCGGGTGTGTCGCGAGGCGTCGAGCGGGTCGAACGCGCCGGTCGGGAGGGCGGAAGCGAGCGTGATCGTCTCGTCGCCGTCGTCGACGCCCGCCACCTTGCGCATCTCGCCGGCAATGCCGTTCAGCTCACGCCAGTCGTCGGTCACCTCGACCCAGTCTCCGATCGAGATACGGGCGACGGAGTCGCGGCCGACGCGGGTGACGGTGAGCTTCGTCCGCGCCGTGTCGATACCCGTGATGGGGAACGCGATCGACCCGTTGTCGCGCGACCACTTGAAGGTCGCCGTCCCCAGCGGGCCTGCGTCGTGGATCTCGACGCGGTAGAGGCGGTTCTCGGTTCCCCGGTAGCCGCCCGTGGGCGGGACGGTGCAGGGATCGTCGTCCACGGGGACGCCGACCGCGTTCGTGGTCAGGCGGCCTGCAGAAGGCGCCGTCAGCTCGTCCCACTTGTCCGACTGCGAGTCGCACGTCGTGTCCCTCGGCACCTCGAGCAGGCGCACCTGCCAGGCTGTCTGCAGGCGGGTGGCCGTGTCGACGGCGATCGCCTTCTCGATCAGATCGGGGTTCTCGAGCGCCGTGACCTCGCGCCGCCAGACGTCGAGGTACGCGATGTGCGTGCCCGTGGTCGGCAGCGGCGCCACCACGTTGGCGTTCGGGAAGTACGGCTGCTTGTCGTAGGCGATCGGCTGAGTGCCGTGCTCCTCACCGAGCACCGCGTCGTAGACCTGCGGGTCGGCGCCGTGGCACTCGGTGAGGATGCCGTGGACGTACGCGCGTCCGCGGCCGATCATCAGCGTCCCGCCGGCCAGCGTGATCTGGAAGCCCTGTGGGGTCTCCAGCGGCACGACGCAGCGCCCGATGATGTCGATCGTCTCGGCGCGGAGCCGGCGGTCGATCAGCTCGACGAGCTCGTTCCAGTCGGCGTCGAGGGTGACGCGGCCCTGCTGCATGAGCACCCCGGCGTGGTCCCTCTCGGGCTTGAACGTCGCTCGCGTGTAGTCACCGGCCATCGTCCCTCCTCACGTCACGTAGATGAGCCCGGCATCGAGCCCGAACGGCAGGTACTCGTCGAGCCGGATCCGGAGATTGCTTTCACGTTGCGGTTGCTTCAGGTGGCAGTAGGCGCCCATCTCCGACCCGTCCTCCGCACCGGTGCGGATCTCGAGCGGGCAGGAAGGCGAGAGCTGGCAGTACGCCGGGCGGCCGTACTGGGTAGTGGCGAACGACGGGACCATCCAGCCCGCGACGAAGGCGCGGATCGCATCCTTCTCGGCAGGAGTCAGGGTCGGGTCGGCCTCGAGCGCCTCGCGTAGCGCGAGCTTGATGCCGAGGTCCGGCTGACAGCGGTACCTGCGCGGCGTTCGCGATCCGCGGGGCACGAAGCTGTAGCGCACGCACCCCGCCTGCGTGCGTGCCGTGTCGACGAGGCCCATGAAGATCGACTCGCTCGCGTCGAGCTGGTGCGCCTTGACGGTGCCGAGCAGCGTGGCGCGCTCGATGTGCAGCGGCGCCGAGTGCGCATTCGCACGGGCCGAGATCGCCGCGTCGCCCAGGCCGTCGACGATCGAGTCCAGTAGCCAGATGCCCTCGGCGTGGTCGGGACACTCGATCGGCCCGCTGACCGAGTACGCGATCTCGATGCGCAGCCGTGCGTTGAGACGGGCCGAGGCCGTGCCCGGCTCGACGATGACGCTCGGCTCCGAGCTGCGCGCGGTTCCGTCCTCCTTCAGGCCGCGGCCGGGGACGATCGTCGAGTGGAGGAGGCGCAGCCGCCCGACGTCGCCGACGACGTGCAGGAAGCCCTCCACGAGCAGCCCGCACAGCGTCAGTCCTCCGCGGAGCGCGGGATCGGGCGGCGGCACGGCGTCGGCGTCGATCTCGAAGCCTGCGGCCACACGTGTCTGCAGGTGGGGCCGCTCGCCGTTCGCCGACTGGATGGTCAGGCGCCGCAGGCTGGACAGCGTGATCCCGGCCGGCAACGAGTAGCTCCGGCTGTCGCGAATCGTGATCGTCGCGTTCGGCCGCCCATCGGTCTGCCACTGGGTCAGCGCAGCGGCGACTGTCTGGAACTCCGGCGGGGCGCCCCCCGTTCGCACAAAGTACTCCCTGACGTCGACATCCCGCCTGGCGAGCCACGCCCGACGCTCGTAGGCGCCGCCCCCCAGCATCGCCGGAAAGCCGAACGTCATGAAGACCCGCACCGGCTTCGTCTCGTCGAAGCCCGTCCCGAGCGCGAGTCGTCCGTTCTCGACGTCGATCCAGACCACGCCGCCGGTAGGACGCGTCGCCGGCCAGCCATCGAGCCGGCGGCAGCGCAGGCTCGCGGGGAGCACGGGGGTCTGATCGACGATCACGAACAGGCTCGCGTCGTCCAACAGGATTGGCGGCGCCGCGAGACCGGGATCGCTCGGCAGTCCGTAGAGGCTCGTGAAGTCGGGTGGCGGCAGGCCCTGGTGGAGCGAGAGGTCGAGCCCGAAGAACGCGCGCCGAATCGGCTCGGGCACGTGCAGCTCCGTCGACTGGCGCGTCTCCTCGTCCTCTCGCCGCGGATGCGTGAAGAGCGGCGCGGGATCGCCGAGCGGGCTGAAGTAGAAAGCCCCACGGTGTCGTCGAGGACTGCCGCGCGTCGACGAAGAGGCGGTTGGCGGACGAGGCGCCACAGGAAGAAGCCGATGTTGCGGATGGCGTGCCACCCCTCAGGACTGGCGGTCCGAATGTCCGGCGTGTGGCTGGTGTCGTCGAACGCCCCGTGGATTCTTCCATCGCGATCGAGGGGAGCGGACGTCCGGTCCACGCGCTCTGCGGGCGGTGGGGTGTTCGAGCATCTGGTTCCACCCGAGGAGCTGGAAGAACTCCACGGCGTGGGCCGGCCATCCGGTGACGTCCCGGGCCAGCTCCTCGACCATGGGCAGCGTGCCCTTGCGGCGTCGGTAGTAGATCGTCTTGGCGACGTCGGCTCGGACCCGCACGGCGACCGGCGAGAGGAGGGTCGGCCCGGTGAGGTCGGGAACAGCTCCCGTGCGGTTGTCCGGCGAGGCGATCCGGCTTGCGTCGAACAGCGAGGTTGTTCCGAGACGAGGTCGCCGATGTACGGGATGGACCCAGGGCTCCGGCTGGTTTCGATGAACAGGTCGTTCCACAGCTGTTGGATGTTCGCGTCCACCAGCGCCGCCTGGTCGGCCACGATCCGGAGCAGGGCGCGTAGGGGGAAGCCGAGCTCGGCGTCCCGTTCGCGGTAGATGGCCGGCATCAGGTCGTACAGGCGTTCTCGGTCGGGTTGCGGTGGCGGGCCGGTGATCATGAGGAGCCTCCCGCGGTCTGGGTGATCGTGATGTCCCTGGCCGGGCGACTCCACCACGGCTAGCTCGCTCGGGCGGTTCTACCGCGGTGCTCGGTGGTGGGCTCGGTCTCGCGGGGAAGATCCGCAGGTGCGCCTGGAGCGGGGCGGGCGTGCCGTCGGGCAGGCGGTCGGCGCCCGGGCGGTTGCGGTCGGCCGGGCGCTTGGCCTGCAGCTCGTCGATGTCCGAGGCGAGCACGCCGTCGACGTCCTGGATCACCCGGTAGACGTCGCTGAGGTGGACCGGCGTGCCGAGCGGCGCGCGATCGAACGACAGCGCGTCGCGCACGGCGGCCTCGACGGCGGCGAGCACCTCGGCCCGCACGTGGCGCTCGTCGACGGTCGGTCGCGCGCAGCACGATCGGCGAACGGCGGAAGTTGTCGAGCAGCACGCGGTGCCGGGATCACGCGCGGCCTGCAGCGGCGGCACCGATCCGGCGCAGGTCGGCGTCGGCGAAGACGCCCGCCGCCTGGCCGGCGACGGTCACGTGGATGGCGTGGTCGAGCCCGTCCCACAACTCGACCGACTGCGCCTTGGCCACCTCGCCGGAGGCGCGGATCAGGTCGGTGACGTCGGTCAGCGAGACGGCGCGGCCGAACGTCTTCACCGTGTCGGGGCGTTCTCGCGCGGCGCCTCGACGGCCTCGGGGTCGGCGCCGCCGGTCGCGGCGAGCGGGTTGACGACGTCGCGCAGGCCCGGGGGGCGGTCGATCGCCGAGGTCAGCGTCCCGGCGCGCACGCGACCCGCCACGCCCGCGCCGACGCGGTAGCTGGCCCTGACGTTGCCCCGCCTGTCGGCAGGGTCGCGCCCGTGTCGCCGTCGCCGAACTGCAGCACCGTGGCGCCGTCGTCCTCGGTGCGCGTCTCGTAGACCTGCGCCGTGGACGGCTGGCCGTAGAGCTCGGGCGTCTCGTCCCACTTCACGCCGTTGACGAGCAGCTGCAGGCTGGAGGTCACGCCGCCCGGCCGTGCGCTCGGCACGTAGGTGAGCGGCTGCTTGCGCAGCTTCAGGCGCTGGAACGTCGCGCCGGCGTCGCCGTCGCCGACGGTCTCCCCGTGCACGGTCTCGCCGTGACTCGCCGGCGCGACGTTGGCGCGCACGTATGCGGTCGCGGCGTCGAGGTCGAGCGGCTCGTCGAGCGCCAGCGCGATGCGGAGGAACTCGGCCGGTGCGGCGTCGAACGGGCCCGGGAGCAGCAAGAGGCGCGCGCCGACCGGCCGCACGCGTGTCCCGAGGAACCCGGGCGCACGGTCGGCGGCGGCGATCGCGGCCTCGAGCTCGCCGGCCAGTGCCGGGACCGTGCCGCCGGTGAGCGCGGCCAGCCCGACCGCGACCGGGCCGATCGCGCCGACGGTGACGTCGATTTCGGGCGCGGCGGTCGCGAAGGCGATCGGCGGCGTGAGGTCGCCGGACAGCAGCGCCTGCGTGGGCCGCCCGTGCGCCTCGTCGAGGCGCAGCTGCACGATGGTCGTCGCGTCCTGCTCGCTCGGCAGGAACTCGACGTTCGGCGCCTCGTCGCCGCCGGCAAGAGCCACGAGCCTGCCCTCGACCCGGACGACCATCGCCTCGGCCCACTCGGCCTCGGTGCCCGCCGCGCGCAGCGCCTTCTGAAGCGCCGCCGGCGGGAAGCGTCCGCCGGAGTCTGAGCGTGCGCGCCGGGGCTTCGCCGATGCGCACCCGCAACTCGGGCCGCGCCGCCTGGAGCAGGACAGCGGCCCGGACCGGGCCCGACACGACGCCGGAGAGCGCGGTGCCGGCCTTCGCGTCGAGGCCGATCCGGCGGACACTGGACGCGTCGGCGGCGGTGGCCGTGACGGCGATCGTCGCGCCGACCGCCTCGGCGGCGATCACGGTGCCCAGCGACGGGAGCGGTCTCGGCGTCCCCGATGAGGACGGACCGGCCCGGCTCGAGATCGGCCGGGCGAACGCGCACGCCGGGCTGGTACTCGCCGCGTAGCAGCGTGCGCCCGATCTCGATCGTGCCGTCCTCGTGGCGTTCGCCGGGCAGGACCACGGTCGCGCCGGTGAGGCGGCGCGGGTAGGCATGCGCCCAGAAGACGACGTCGGGCCCGGTGACCTCGTGGACGGTGATCGCGCGGCGGTCGGTGGTGGCCGGGACCGAGGGCGTGACGTGCAGGAGGGTGACGGAGTCGGACACGCCGCCGAGCGAGGCCTGCCCGGTCTCGACGCCGGTGACGGTGACGAGCGTCGTGGCCCCGCCGGCGTCGTCGACGAGCAGCCGCGCGCCGGTGGCGATGCCCTCGACGCGCGAGTCGAGCTTCAGGGTGGACGTGGCGCCGGCGTGAAGTTGGTCGTCCCGAGCGTCCACTTGATCCCGCCGGCCACTGTGCTGTCGGGTTTTGGCGTCATCGCCTGCGCGGGTGCGGTGTGGCCGAACAGCCGGAAGGTGCGGCCGCCCTTCGCGGCGGCTGTGCCGTCGGCGTAGCTCCTGCGCAGCGGCGCATCCCAGACGAGCGCCGCGCGGTCCTCGTCGATCCGCACGGCGGTGATCGCGAGCTCCTCGACGCTGCCGGCGCTCCCGGTCTCCCACACGAGCACGCGGTCGCGCGGCGCGAGGCCGGCCGCGGCGGCTCGCCCTGCCGCGCCCGGGTCGAGCAGAGCCTCGGTCGCGCCGGCGGTCAGAGGGCTCTCGCCGTACGGCGGTGCCAGCACACGCAGCCGGCTGAGCGTGCCGACGGCGTGGAGCTCCCGAGCGTCTCGAAGGTCTGCGGCTGCTCGTCCTGGCCGGGGACGCTCTGCACGCGCAGGCCACGCGGGACGCGGGAGCTCCTTGCCGTCCTCGGCGCCGAAGGCAAGCCACGCGAGCGCGGCGACGCCGGGTCGCAGCCGGTAGTCGATCAGCGCGGCGAGCCGGCCGACCGACGCCCGCTGCGTCGCGGTGCGCAGGAACGCCTCGTTGGCGTAGCGCTCCTGGTAGAAGGTCAGCACGTCGGCGACCGCGGCCCACAGCGAGAGCACGGTGATCGACGCGTCGTCGTCCTCGCGCGTCGTCAGCGCTGTCAGCTCCGTGGTGGCGGAGATGCTCTCGAGCATCGTCGCGCGGAAGCTCGAGTACGTGCCGATGCGGTAGGCGATTGCGGTGAGGCCGTCGCGGTTCTCGACGGTCAGCGGCGTCAGCGCGCTCGTCGGCTCGCAGCAGCCGCAGCTCATGCCTTGCCTCCGCGGGCGGTGACGGTCAGCACGCCGTGCTCGGCGAAGCTCGGGTCGTCGTCCAGGCGCGCGATCTCCCATGGACCGATCTCGAGCACGCCTCGGTCGAGCTCGTCGCGCTGCGGCTGGCCGAAGCGCGTGAGCTTGCGGATGGCGACGGAGTCGACGCCGGTCACGCGCTCGATCGCCGCATACAGGCGGCTGAGGTAGACGTCGTCGCCGAAGGTGAAGTTGTCGGTGTGGAAGAAGCCGCGGCTGCCGTCCGGCAGGACGCGCGCCGAGAGGGCGTCGCGCACGGCGTTGCGCACGTCGGTGCGGAAGTAGCCGTGCCTGGCGTAGACCTCGACGGCGAGCTCGAGCCCGACGAAGCGCGGCGGGCGCAGGTCGATGTCGTGCCCGGCGATGCGAAAGCGCGTCAGCCATGCGCGGATGCGCCGCTCGAAGGCCGGCGTCCAGGCGGGTGTCCCCGTCGGGGAGGTCGACGAGGTCTGCGCGGTCGACCGGGTCGACGGCGATGAAGATGGTCACCAGCTGCCGGTCCAGCGGAACGTTGCGACGGCGCCGGAGACGTCGTCGAGCTCCTTCGCGGCGCGTGCCCAGTCGGCCTCGGTCACGGCGCGCTTGAGCACGGCGCGCATCGCCTCGGGGGCGCGGCGGTGGACCTGCTCGACGGTCTCGGCGTTGACCCCGCCGGTCGCGGCGAGCGGGTTGCGGACCTCCGACACGAAGGCCGGTGCCCCGGCGAGCGCGATCGTCGTCAGCGTGTCCCGTCCGACGTTGCCGGCGCGGCCGTTGCCGACCCGGTAGACGGCGGTCAGCGCCGCGACGTCGGGGTCGAGCGCGCGCCCGTACTCGCCGTCGCCGAAGCGCAGCTGGGCGCGGCCCTCGTCGTCGACCTCGGCGACGAAGTGCTCGTCGAACGGCCCGCTGTCGAGCAGGTCGGGCACCGACGTCCAGTCGTGCACCGCCCCGCGGCGTCGGTGACGAGCAATGTCAGCGCGGGCAGCACATCGTGCACGTCGGCGGCCAGGTCGCTGCGATCGACCTCGAAGCGCCCCGTCGTGAGCGACACGGTGGGCAGCGGCGGGCGCTGCTCCATCGTGAGCGGCCCGTACTGGAGGACGAGCCGGCCGTCGACGCTCAGGTCGGCGGGCGGGTGCGGCTCGCTTCGCGTCAGGCCGGACTGCGGCTAGATCACGTTGCCGTAGGCGACCGAGACGTTGCGGACGAGCGTGTCGTCGTCAAGCCGAACGCTGAGGCACTGCGGCGCGGGGGCGAGGGCGTCGGCCCGCCGCCACCGCACGCGAGTCAGCGGCAGCGCCTGGTCGCCCGGCCCGCGCAGCTTCAGCGCGCCGCCCGCGAGGATCGTGCGCGCGTACAGCGGGTCGGTGGGGGTGTCGTCCACCTCCTTCTTCGAGGCGAACGAGCGTGCGGTGGGCCGGGTCGGCGTCGGCTGCCTTCCCGGTCCGCTCGCCGAGGATCTCCTCGAAGATCAGGTGCGCGCCCGCTTCGAGCACCGGCCGTTGCGCGGGGTCGGGTTGTACCGCGTAGAGGTAGGCCTCGGTGACGCCCGGCGCGAGACA
>CAVWJN010000016.1:0-23183 GCA_963755255.1 uncultured Actinomycetes bacterium
GAGCCGCAGCAGCGCCTTCTTCGCCGGCGCGCGAGTAGCACTCGCCGGTGTTCAGCTCGGGTGTGTCGATCTGGAGGAGGCGCACGCGGCGCCCGTCCGCGAGGCGGACGGTGTCGCCGTCGGTGACGCTCGCGACGACGGCCGGGCCGCACCGCGGCTGAAATGGACACGGCGGTAGCGGCCGCGAGCACGATCAGGAGACAGGATCGCGGGTCGCATGGCCTTCACGTCAGCGGGGCATCGTAGCCGTCTTGCGACATGTCCAGAACGGTCCAGGGCCGTAGGCTTGGGAGTGTGAGAAAGCGGCTGCCCTCCCCACTCCAGCAGCGGGACTTCTCGCTGTTCTGGGTCGCCATCCTCGCGACGGGCTTCGCGGCGCAGATGATGGCGGTGGCGATCGGCTGGCAGGTCTATGCCATCCGCGAGAATCCGCTCGACCTCGGCTTGATCGGCCTGGCGGAGTTCCTGCCGCTACCGCTGCTGGCGCTGCCTGCCGGTCACATCGCCGACCGGTTGCCACGCCGACGCGTGTACGCGGCAGCCATCGTCCTCGAGGGCCTCGTCGCCGGCGGCCTGATCGTCGTCACGATGGCGGGCGCGAGCTCGCTGTGGCCGTTCCTCCTGCTGGCGCTCGCCGCCGGGTCCGCGGCCGCCCTGGGTTGGCCCGCCGCCCGCTCGATGCCGCCGACGCTCGTCTCGACTGACCTGCTCGCGAGCGCGATGGCCTTGCGGGGAATCGCATTCCAGAGCGCGACGATCGTCGGGCCGGCTATCGGCGGACTGATCTTCGCCACGCGGGCCCAGCTCGTCTACGTCGTTGCGGCCGCGCTGTTCGTCGTGGCGCTCTGCTGCATCCTCGCCGTCAACGAGCGCACGGAGGAGCGGCTGCTGGAGGCGGCGCCTAGCCGCGAGGCGCTATTCGCAGGTGCGCGCTTCGTCCGCCGGACGCCGGTGCTGTTCGGCGCTATCAGCCTCGACCTCTTCGCCGTGCTCTTCGGCGGCGCGATGGCCCTGCTCCCGCTTTTCGCGAAGAGCATCCTCGACACCGGGCCCGTGGGGCTCGGCATTCTGCGGAGCGCGCCCGCCGTCGGCGCTCTCGCGGCGGGCATTCTCCTCGCCCATCGGCCGATCCGCGGCAACGCGGGCCGGACGCTGCTCCTCGTGGTGGCGATCTTCGGAGCGGCGATGATCGTGTTCGGCCTCTCCAAGTCGTTCCCGCTCTCCTGCGCGGCCCTGGCTGTCGCAGGCTTCGCGGACATGTTCAGCATGAACATCCGCTCGATGACGGTGGCTCTCGCCACCCCCGACGCGCTTCGTGGCCGCGTCAATGCCGTCGAGATGGTGTTCATCAGCGGCTCCAACGAGCTGGGAGCATTCGAGTCGGGCATCGCGGCCGCGCTGATCGGCGCCGTGCCGGCCGTCGTGCTGGGCGGCGTCGCGACCATCGTCATCGCGGGGCTCTGGTGGCGCTTCTTCCCGGACCTGCGGCGCGTCGACCGGTTGGAACTGCTGCGCCCCGCTTCCGAGCCTTAACATTCGAAGGTGATCCGGGTCGCGTCACTTGCTCTCGTGCTACTGGCAGCGGCCGCGCTGGCCGGCTCGGCAACCGCCCGCGAAGCCAGGCTGCCGGGGCTCATGACGTCGAAAGCTCCGTGGCCCGCGAACAACCGCGCACTGCTCCACGCGCGCCTGGAGCAGATCGGGCTACCGGCGCTGAAGGCCGAGGGTCAGCGGCTGCACACGCACCAGCACCTCGACGTCGTCGTTCGCGGCAGGGGCTACGCGATCCCTGCGGGCATCGGCATCGACTTCAACGAGCGCTTCATCTCACCGCTGCACACGCACGACTTCTCGGGGATCACGCACGTCGAGTCACCGACGATTCGCAAGTTCACGCTCGGCCAGTTCTTCGACGTGTGGGGCCTCCGCTTCTCGGCCACGTGCCTGGGCGCGTACTGCGCGAAGGGCAAAGAGCGCGTCTGGGTGTTCGTCAATGGCAAACGCTGGCTCGGCAACCCGCGCCAGATCGCGCTCAGGGAGCACCAGGAGATCGTCGTCGCGTACGGGACGTTCGCCTCCATCCCGAAGCCGATCCCCTCGTTCTTCCCCTTCCCGCCGGGGCTCTAGCTACGGCTGGAGCGCCGCCGTCCAGGTGACGTTCGGCGCCGTGCAGGAGATGACGACGAAGCCGAGGTCGACGTTGAACGTCTCATCGAACTTGCCCGACGCGGTCGTCCCCGCGAAGCTCCCCGTCACCCTGATGGTGTCCGTGAATGGAGTGCCCTCGACGACGCCGGTCTCGGAGGAGTCGATGATGAACGTCGAGTCGGGCTTGATCGTGACAGGCTCCTTGGCCAGAGTCTTCCCCGGCTCGTTGACGGAAACGAGATCCGGCGGCTGGCAGGAGAGGTTGACGTCGCTCAACTTGACGTTCTTGAGCGACGTTCCGCCGGACAGCACCTCGAACGTGACCTTCTCGTTCTGGCTCGTCGTGCCCGCGTACAGGCCCGCAACGGCCGGCGGTGGTGGTGGAGGCGGCGGTGGTGGTGGAGGCGGCGGCGGGGGTGGTGGAGGCGGCGGTGGCGTTGGAGGGCGCGGGGGGATCGTCCGCTTCACGACCTCGCAGTCCTTCGAGACGCGGTCCTGGTAGTCCGCGTTGACCCTGTCCCTGCCCCTGCCGCAGTACACGGTGTCCCGTCCCAGCCCGGGGACGAGTAAGTCGTTGCCGCCATCGCCGTAGAGCGTGTCGTTGCCCTTCCTGCCGTACAGCGTGTCGGCAACGGCCGTGCCGCGAAGCGTGTCGTTGCCGTTGGTGCCGACGATGCGAGCTGCCGAACCCGTCGCCGCAAGTACCAGCAAGCCCGCCGCGCTTGCGACAAGAATGCGAGTGCGGCTCACGTCACACCTATTACCCGCGCCGGTGGACGGAGAAACGTCATTGCAACAGCGTGAGGCTCTCGAGGTCGCGGGGGTAGTACGTCACGAGCTCGACTCCGTCCTCGGTGACAACCGCTGTGTCGGAGTGGCGGAAGCCGCCGAGCTCGGGCGAGTAGAGGCCGGGCTCGACGGTGAAGACCATGCCGGGGACGATCTCCGTGTGATCGCCCGTGTCGAGAAACGGGCCCTCGTGGTAGCGCAGGCCGATCGCATGGCCGGTGTGGTGGCGCCAGTAAGGCATCAACTCGTGGTCGTCGAAGTATGCGCGCACCGCCCCATCGACATCGGAGCAGAGCGCGCCCGGCTTGATGGCCTCAAAGGCGATGTCCTGGAGCGCCACCATGTGGTCGAACAGCCGGCGCTGCTCGTCGTTCGGCTCGCCGATGACCATCGTCCGCTCCAGCTCCGAGAGATAGCCCCACACGGCCGCATTGGCCCCGGTCACGAGCACGTCGCCCTCCTGGAAGACAACGTTGTTCGCGAGCGCATGCGGGATCGCCGAGCCTCGACCGATCTGGCCGCGGTAGCCGGCGTGCGCGCCGTGGACGACCGGGTTCTGGCCGCGGTAGAGCGGCCCCAGCGTCTGGAGCATCGCCGTCGTCGCCTCGTCCGACGCGCGTTGCGTCACCTCCGTCTCGGTGAGGCCGACCCGCGTGTACTGCTGCAAGAGCCGATGCGCGAGATTCCCCCACTTCGAGCTCTCGCGGATGAGGGCGAGCTCGGCCTCCGACTTCACAGCCATCTGCGCCTCCACGAAGGCGACGACGCGGACGACCTCGCCGCTCGTCAGCTCGGACAGCGACGGGCCCTGGTAGCCGAGGATCCAGGGATAGCCGTCCTGGTCGGCTCCGATCTGGCCGGCAATGCCCATGGCGGCGAGCGCATCGGCCAGCGCATGCTCCGCTCGCGGATCGCCCGGGTACTCGTCGTAGTGGGCGATGCGCTCGATGCCGGTCGCACCTCCCGCGTGCTCCACCTCGAGGCGAGGCACGAGCAGGGCCTGCTCGCCCTCGGCCGAGACGGCGAACGCCATCGGCCGCTCGGTGGGAATGAACGCGAACCCGGTGTAGTAGAGGACGTAGTACGGATCGAAGAGCACGGCGCCGGAAAGCGACGAGGCCGCGAGGTGCTCGCACAGCCGCTCGACGCGAGCAGTGTGCTCTTCGCGTGAAATAGCTATAGACGTCAGCATGCGGAGAGCCTATTGACCACGAACACCGACCGGCTGGCGCTACGCGCGACGCTCCACTGCCTGACGGGCTGTGGCATCGGCGAGGTGCTCGGCCTCATCATCGCCACTGCGCTCGGCTGGGGAAATGTCGCGTCGATCGCCCTCGCGATCGCGCTCGCCTTCGTCTTCGGCTATGCGTTCACATTTGTGCCGCTGATCCGCGGGGGCCTCGCCGTAGGCGCCGCGGTCGGCATCGCTCTGGCAGCTGACACGATTTCGATCACCGTGATGGAGATCGTCGACAATGCGATCATTCTCGCCGTGCCGGGAGCGATGGAGGCAGGGCTCGACTCGCTGCTCTTCTGGGGCTCGCTGGCGCTCGCGCTCGCCGTCGCCTTCGTCGCCGCCTACCCCGTGAACCGCTGGCTGATCGGACGTGGCCGCGGCCACGCACTCGTCCATGGCCACCACTAAGGACGTCGTCGTTGTCGGTGGCGGGGTGATGGGCCTCGCGTCTGCATGGGCACTGGCGCGTGCGGGCCGTGACGTGACCGTGCTCGAGCAGTTCGAGATCGGCCACCCGTACGGGTCGAGCCACGGGGCCTCCCGCATCTTTCGCTTCGCCTACTCCGAGACGGAGTGGGTCGCGCTCGCGCAGGAGGCTCTGCCGCTGTGGCGCGAGCTGGAGGTCGAATCGGGAACGGAGCTGCTCTCACTGACGGGCCTGCTCGATTCGAGCGGAGACAGTGCCGCGCTCCGGTCGGCGCTCGATGCCTGCTCTGCCGAGTACGAGGTGCTCGCTGCCGGCGAAGCCGGGCGGCGCTTTGGCATCGAACTAGACGGCGAGGGCGAGGTCGTGCTCGAGCTGCACGGCGGCATCGTCCGCGCCGACCGCGCCCTCGCCGCCCTCTCGCGGCGGGTTCCCGTAGAGACGGGCGTTCGAGTGCTCGCACTAACGCCTCGCGAGGACGGCGTGACGCTCGAGACGTCGGCCGGCACGTTCGAGGCCTCCTTCGCGGTCGTCGCCGCCGGGGCCTGGGCGACACCCCTGCTCGCCGGTGCCGGCATCGATCTCGACACGAACGTGTCGCGGGAGACCGTGGCGTACTTCGACCTCCCCGGCTCGCACACCTTGCCGTCGGTCATCGACTGGAACGAGGACACGGGCAGGCACGCCTACTCGCTGGCCGCCGGCGAGAACATCCTCAAGGTCGGCCTCCACCACTCGGGTGCGTCCGTCGAGCCCGGCGACCGCGGCGACCCCGACACGGCCGTGGCCGAGGCAACGTCCGACTGGGTGCGGCAACGCTATCCCGCCGCCGACCCACGCCCCACCCGAGCCGAGACGTGCCTCTACACGAACATCGACGACGATCGCTTCGTCACCGAGCGGTACGGGGCGATCGTGGTCTGCTCGGCGTGCTCGGGCCACGGCTTCAAGTTCGCGCCGGCCGTGGGAGCACGGGTCGCCGCGCTCGCGTGATCGCGGGCCTATCCTTCTAGGCCATGAATCCACGTGACATGAGCCTTCGCACCCGGTTCTTCCTGCTCGTCGCCCTGGGTTCGATCGTCACGGCCACCACCGCGTACGTGCTCCACTTCCGCTTCCTCGACAACCTCGAGCGGCAGACGATCGACCTCCGCTTCTCGCTGCGCGGCGACCAGGCGCCGCCACCTGGCGTCGTCATCGTCAAGGTCGACGACGTCACGTTCCAAGAGCTCAACGAGCAGTGGCCGTTTCCGCGAACGATGCACGCCCGGCTGTTCGAGAACATCGCCAAGGGCAAGCCGAAGGCGATCGCCCTCGACATCCAGTTCTCCGAGTACGCCTCGGTCGCGGAGGACAACGCGCTCGGCAACGCGCTGTTCCGCCACCCGGGTCTGGCCGTCCTGTCCACCACCGAGGTTGACGAGCAGGGCAGGCCGAACCTCATCTTCGACGCAGCCGCTCTTCGTGAGCTCCGCGCCCGTGCGGGCAACGCAAACCTTCCCACCGACCCGGACGGCATCATCCGGCGCTTCCCGCACGAGGTGGAGAAGCTCGAGGGCTTCGCCGTCGTCGCCGCCGAGATCGCACGCGACAAGCTGATCACGACCGACGAGATGGGCGGCGACATCCAGTGGATCGAATACGCGGGCTCGCCGGGGACGGTCACCGCGTACCCGTACTCGCGCGTCCTGAGGGGCACCGTGCCGCCGAGCGTCTTCAAGGACAAGGTCGTGGTGGTCGGGGCGACGGCACCGTCGCTGCAGGACATCCACGCTACGCCGACCGGCGCCGTCATGTCCGGCCCTGAGATCCAGGCGAACGCCATCGCGACCGCGCTGGCCGGTTTCCCGCTCCGCAGCCTGTCGACGGGCTGGAACATCGTGCTCATCGTCGCCCTCGGCCTGCTGGTCCCGCTGGTCAGCCTTCGTGCCGGTCCGCTGGTCGCCGTCGCCGTCGGCGTCGTCGGCTACGGTCTCTTCTCGCTCGGTACGCAGCTGGCGTTCGAGCAGGGCGGCCGGGTGTCTTCCTACGTCTATCCGTCCGCCGCCCTCCTGATGGCGACCGTGGGCTCGGTCGGCGCGCACTACACGCTCGCGGCCTTCGAGCGCGAGCGCGTGCGCGATGTCTTCTCGCGCTTCGTGCCGGAACAGGTCGTCGACCAGGTTCTGGCGCAGGCGGATGCCGATCTCCGCCTCCAGGGCAAGGAACTGGTGACGACGGTCATGTTCTCCGACCTCCGCGGGTTCACGTCGAGCGCCGAGGATATGCCGGCCGAGAACGTCATCACGGTTCTCAACTACTACCTCCAGGAGATGAGCGAGGCCATCCTCCACCACGGCGGCACGCTCGTCTGCTACATGGGCGACGGCATCTACGCGATCTGGGGCGCGCCCCTGGAGCAGGAGGATCACGCCGATCGCGCCCTCGCCGCCTCCCGCGAGATGCTGCTCGAGCGGCTACCGAAGTTCAACGCGTGGATGCGCGAGCAGGGCTACGGCGAGGGGTACTTCATGGGCATCGGGCTCAACTCCGGGCCGGTTATGACCGGCAACGTGGGCCACGAGCGGCGGATGGACTACACGGCCGTCGGCGACGTCGTGAACACCGCCTCCCGCATCGAAGGCATGACGAAGGGCACGCCGTACTCGGTGCTGATCGCAGAGTCGACGATCGAGATGATGAGCGAGCGGCCGCCGGATCTCGCCTACTACGACGAGCTCGAGATCCGCGGGCGCATCGCGAAGCTGAAGCTCTGGGCGCTCGACATTCGCAAGCCAGACGACGCGCCGGACCTTGCCGCCGCGCGCGCCAAGGAGGCGAAGGAGCAAACGGAGAGCGCCGCGCCCGTCGGCTAGGGCAGCGTCAGCGACTCGTTCGCGCCACTCACGCTGAGCCCCGGCTCGGTGCCGCCCCCGATGACGTAGACGCGCCCGGCGACTGTCGCCACGCCGATCCCGTGGCGCGGTGTGGGCAGATCGGCGAGGCGGCGCCACCGCTTCGAGGTGACGTTGTAGCCGAACACCGAGCCGATGGTGCCCTGCGGCTCCTCGCCGCCCACCGAGACGACGAGCCCTTTTGCGAACGCCGCGCCTGTGCCACCGCGCGGGTCGGGCACCGGCGTCAACTTCGTCCAGCGCTTCGTGGTTGGGGAGTACGACTCGAAGGCGCGGAGATTCGTGTCGATGCCTGCGAGGCGTCCGGCCACTGCGTAGACCCTGCCGACGGCCGCCGTCGCTGCCAGGTGCTCGCGCGGCGTGGGACCGGAAATCGATGTCCAGCGGCCCGTCTTCAGGTCAAGGGCGAATGCACGACGCGCCAGCCCATTCGGCCCGACCCCGCCGACGACGTAGAGCTTGCCGGCCACGATCGCCGCACCTGCCGCGCCCCGCTCGCCAGGCATCGGCGCCAGGCCGCGCCACCGGACGCCGTCGAAGACGTACGCCGAGCGGAGCCTGACTCCCGGCCCGCCGTAGCCACCGACGACGTAGAGCTTTCCACCTGCCGACGCGGCCGCCGCGTGGTTCACGCCCACGGGCAGGTCCGGGAGGCGGCTCCAGCTGTCCGATGCCGGGTCGTAGAGATCGACGTCGTCCGTGGACGTCCCGTCGGCAAGGTAGCCGCCGACGACGGCAATGTCGCCGCGGAACGGCGCCGCGGCGACCTCGGTGCGTGGCACGGGCAGCGCCTCGCCCGAATCCCATGCGGCGCCGCCGAGCGCGACGACGATCGCCGCTAGCGAAGAAAGAACTGCTGCCAAGCCTGCCACCAGGTGTCTGCAGTCGACGTGATCGTCCGCTCGGCCGTGACCACGACGCCAGGCTTACGGGTGTACTCGTCGAGTGAGGCCGTCCGCGTGAACTCCACCTCGATCGTGCAGGGGCTGCCAGGGTCGTACGGTTCCACGGCGTTCAGATCCGCGAGCGCGGCTCTCGTTCCTGCCTCGATCAGCTCGCGAGCGCGCTGAGCGGGGAACTGGCGGGCGCTGAACTGGCCAAGGCCGGTCTTGACGGCCACTGTCGTCAGCCCGTCGCCGAGCAGCTCGCGCCCCTCGCGGCAGACCGCCTCGTCCCCGGTGACGAGCAGCACGGGACAGCTCCAGTTGCCGCACAGGGCGGCGTTGATCCCCGTCTCGCCGACGAGCGTGCCGTTGAAGGAGAGGTGCTGCCACGACTGACCGGAGACGGTGTGGTTCATGACCCCGTCTCGCGTGCCCGCGCGCGCGTGCATGCCGACGAAGAGCGCGGCATCGCAGCCCTCCTCGAGGAAGCCCGTGTACTCCGTCCACTCCTGTTGCACGACGAACTCGCAGGCGGGGTCGAGCAAATCCGGGATCAGCGAGTTGAACGACCAGCCCTTCCCCGCGCCATGGCAGTCCATGACGATGATCTCCGTGGCACCAGTTGCCTTTGCGCCGCGAATGGCGGCGTTGATCTCTTCGGTGTAGAGACGACGGCCCTCCTCGTACATCGGGTCGCCGCCCATCGTCTGCTCCCACTTGACGATGCCGGCGACCCCCTCCATGTCGCTGATGATGTGCACCTTCATGGGGATCCACCCTGCTTTGCTGCCTCTGCTCTGGACATGATCTCGCTGACGATCTCCGTCTTCGAGTCCGCGTACTGCTGCACGTACTTCCAATCGCGAGCCGCGAGCTCCCGCTTCGCAGCCGCGTAGCGCTCGCGGTCGGCTTCGTTCGCGCGCAGCCAGTCTCGGAGGAGCAGCATGCAGTCTGTCTCTTCACAGCCGGCCGAGAAGACGTGGAGATTGATGTTCGTCTCCGGTCCCTTGAAGACCCGGTGCTCGAACCACTCCGGCTCGCGGATCACGAGGACGTAGCCCGCCGCCTCGAGGTCGGGCAGGTACGACGCCTCGTCCGCCGAGTCGGGAACCTCGAGCACCATGTCGACGATCGGCTTGGCCGGCAGGGTGGGCACCGACGTCGAGCCTGCGTGCTCCAGGCGCACCACTCTTGCGCCGAGCACATCGCGAACACGGGCCGCCTCACGCTCGTATCGCTCCGGCCATGCCGGGTCGTAGTCGCGGATCTCGATCTTCGATTGCAGCTTGGGAGGCTCGCCGACCCACGACTTGGCCAGGCTCTCCTCGTACGCCGCGAAGTCGTCCGTCACTCCAGGTCACCTCCCCGACGATTTCCCTCGTGCTTCTTCGCTGCTTCTGCCCTGGCCATGATCTCCGCGACGATTGCCGACTTTGCGTCCGCATACTGCTGCCGGTACGTCCAGTGGCGGGTCGCCAGCTCCCGCTTGGCGCACTCGTAGCGTACGCGGTCGGCCTGCTCGCGGCGCAGGTGGTCTCGGAAGAGAAGCATGCGGTTCGTTTCCTCGCATCCGGCCGAAAACACGTGAAGGTTGACTTTCGTGTCGGGCCCCCTGAACAGCCGATGCTCCCACCGGTCCGTCTCGCGGAACCTCAGCACGTAGCCGGCCGCCTCGAGGTCGGGCATGTACGCGTCCTCGTCAGCGGCGTCGGCCACCTCAAGCACGACGTCGATGATCGGCTTCGCGGGGAGACCCGGCACGGACGTCGATCCCGCATGCTCGACTCGTACCATCCGGTCGCCGAGCGCCGCCCGCAGGCGCACCTCCTCGCGCTCGTACAGGCCGGGCCATGCCGGGTCGTAATCTGCGATCTCGATCGGCCTGTCGAGCCGTCTCGGCGGTCCACCCACGCGGCCTCGCGCCACCCGCATCTCGTAAGCCGCCACGTCCTCCGGGTCAAGGCCAACCATGCCGACGACATCGCCGCTTGAGCTTTCGACGAGCACAGGCCCGAGCTCGACTCCGAGAAACGGCGCAAGCGCCGCCTGGAGAGGGCGAGGGTTGCCGTCCTCGGACTTCAGCGCAAAGCCCGTCCCGTCCGGCGCGATTCCGCAGAGCAGTCCCTCGGCGCCGCCTTTCGCTACCCAACCGGGCCTTTCGGACATCAGGAGCGTGTCGAGCGAGCCCTCGCCGCCTACGAGCTCGGGTCGCGCGCGCATGGCTGCGAGCACGCGCTCGGCGCCGTCGATCTGCGGCAAGCCAGCGAACGCGGCAGCCATGCGCTCGAGCGTCATCCCGAAGGTGACGACGCCACAGCCGTCGATGGCCGTCGGCATGTCGTCGGCGGCAAGGCCGACGACCCCAGCCACCTCCCCCACGAGCTCGCCTTGCAGCGGATGGTCCGCGAGCCGGTAGCCCACCGTTTCCCATCCGCGGGCGCGACAGACGGCGAGAAAGCCCGCGTGCTTCCCCGAGCAGTTGTGGTGGATCGCGCCCGGCGGTCGGCCCTCTTGCTCGCCGCACTCGAGGTCGTCCTCGGTGGCGGGAGCTTCTGCGAGCAGGCTGCGCACGGCGTCGATCTGTGCAGGCTCGGCTCGGTGCGAAGCGCACGCGATCGCGATATCCCTGTCGCCGAGGTCGGGACGGGCGCGGGCGAGCAGCAGGGCCTGGATCGGCTTCGCGCTCGACCGGAAGAGACAGACGAGTCCGGGATCACCCGCGACCGCGACGACCTCGCCGTCACGAACGGCGACCGCATGGACGCGGTGTCGCGCCTCCACGGTGCCGCCGCGTTGCACGGATACGCTCAGCGCGTCCATGACTAGGAGACTAAAGACGCTCTGGCCGCGGGGAGGGCTCTGGCGGCACCCGGACTTCCTGAAGCTCTGGTCCGGTCAGACGATCAGCCAGGTCGGCTCTCAAGTGTCGGCCCTGGCGCTACCGCTGGCCGCCGTGCTCGTGCTCGACGCAAGCGTGTTCGAGGTCGCGCTGCTGGGAACGGTCGAGTTCCTGCCCTTCTTGCTCTTCGCGCTACCTGCCGGCGTCTGGGTCGACCGGCTGCGGCGCCGTCCCATCCTCATCGTCACGGACCTCTGTCGCGGGCTGTTCCTCGCCTCGATACCGGTTGCGTACCTCCTCGACGCGCTAACCATGTGGCAGCTCTACATCGTCGGCTTTCTCGTCGGCATCTGCACGGTCTTCTTCGACGTCTCGTACCAGTCGTACCTGCCTTCGCTCGTCCGCAAGGACCAGCTCGTGGAGGGGAACTCTCTGCTCGAGGTGTCACGCAATGCGGCCCAGATCGGCGGTCCCGGCCTGGCCGGGCTGCTCGTTGGAGCGATCACGGCCCCGTACGCCATCCTGCTCGACGCGTTCAGCTTCCTCGGATCAGCGGGATTGCTGGCGGTGATTCGCACCGAGGAAGAGCCACCGCCGGTGACCGACAAGCCGAGCATGTGGGGCGAACTGCGCGAGGGGCTCGAGTACCTCGTGCGTCATCGCTACTGGCGGCCAATCTCGATCACGACTGCGAGCTCGAACTTCTTCTGGACGATGTGCGGGTCGATCATCATCGTTTACGCCGTGCGCGACCTCGACCTCTCCCCGGCGGTGATCGGCTTGACCTTCTCCCTGGGCAGCATCGGTGGGCTGCTGGGCGCGGTTCTCGGGAGGCCCGTCTCGGCCCGGCTCGGCGTTGGCCCCACGATCGTCGCGTCGGCGGTGCTGTTCGGCCCTGCGCTGATGCTGGTGCCGCTGGCCCCGCAGTCCTTCCCGATCCCGCTGCTCGTTGCATCGTTCGTCTTCGCCGGCGTAGGCGCTGTCCTCTACAACATCAGCGCCATCAGTCTCATGCAGACGCTCACGCCCGAACGGTTGCTGGGCAGGCTGAACGCCTCGCGCCGCTTCATCGTCTGGGGCACGATCCCGCTGGGATCGCTCGTCGGCGGTGCCCTTGCCTCGGTGATCGGTCTGCACGCGACGTTGTGGGTGGGAGCGATCGGAGCATCCGTCTGCTTCGTGCCCGTTGCGCTGTCGCCGCTCCGTCACATCCACGACATGCCGACGGAGTCCGAGCATGATCCGTCCGTGCCTCTCGGGCCTCCAGGGACTGCGAGTGCCGCTGCCGATGCCTGAGCTGCCGGAGATCGAGGCCTGGGTCCGCGAGCTCGACCCGCTCGTGTCGTCGTCGTCGATCGAGCAGGCTGGCCCCGCGCACATCGCGACGCTCAAGACGTTCGACCCCCCGCTCTCAGCGTTGGACGGTCGGCAGCTGGAGGGCGCGGAGCGTCGCGGCAAGAATCTCCTCTTTCCCGTCGACGGCGAAGACCTCGTCCTCCGCATCCACCTGATGAGCGCGGGCAGGCTGCGTTACCTCACGGCGAGCGCGAAGAAGCCGAAGGCGCCGATGTTCCGCCTGCGCTTCGAGGGCGGCGCCGAGCTCGTGCTCACCGAGGGCGGGAAGAAGAAGCGCGCCGGCGTCTGGCTCGTTACGCCGGATGCGCTGGACGAGGCTCTGGCGCACCTGGGGCCGGATGCGCTCGACCTCGACGCCACGTCGCTCGCGGAGATCCTGGGCAGCGAGCGCCGGCAGCTCCATCCGTTGCTACGCGACCAGCGCGCCGTCGCCGGCATCGGCCGGGCCCACGCCAACGAGATCCTGCTGAGAGCCCGGCTCTCGCCGTTCAAGGCGTCGACCGACCTCAGTGAAGAGGAGCTGGAGCGGCTGGCGGACGCGATCCAGGTCGATCTGTCGCGTGCGCTCGAGCTCCGCGAGCGGGGCAAGGACGACAAGGCGGTGTACCGCGTCCACAACCGCCTCGGCGAGCCGTGCCCGGAGTGCGGGACGCCCATAGCGCGTGTCGACTACGAAGAGCACACGGTCTACTACTGCCCGAACTGCCAGACCGGCGGCCGCGTGCTCAAGGACCGCCGGCTCTCGCGGCTTCTCCGCTAGGCGCCGCGCTCACTCGGCTCCGTCCGCTCGCTCGCAATGGCACAAAGGCGTTCTGGTGCCAGGCACGAGTTACGTGTCTGTGCGAAGTTCGTGCCGTTTCTGCTCCGAGCCCACCGCGGCGCGCTAGCGTGTCCGCGTGAGCGACAGGACCGAGACCGGGCTCGCCGACGACCTCCAGGCTTCCACGCCGGAAGTGCGTCTGGGCCTCTCACGCGCCGGCGTTACCGGCGTCTCGAAGGCCGTGCGCATCGCGAGCAAGGGCTTGGAGACGGTGATGGCCGCGACCATCGATTGCACCGTCGACCTGGCCGCCGATCAGAAAGGCGTCCACATGTCGCGCTTCCCTGAGCTGTTCGACGAGGCCATCGACTCGGTGGTCTTCGAAGAGGCGCTGCTCGTCGAAGTGCTCGCCGAGCACATCGCCGCCCGCATCGTCCAGCGGCAGGAGGCGTTGCGGGCCGAGGTGACGATCCGCGCCCTGTGGCCGATCCGCCGCGAGACCCCGGTCACACGGCTGGCGACGCAGGAGATGGTGACGCTGATCGGCGTGGCGGCTGCTTCGCCGGAGCGGACGCGGCGCGTCGTCGGCGTGGAAGCCACCGGCATCAACGCCTGCCCGTGCGCGCAGGGCCTCGTGCGCGGCAGCGCCACCGAACGCCTGCTCGAGGCGGGCTTTGGAGAGGATGACGTCGAGCGCATCCTCGAGCTCGTGCCGCTCGCAACCCACAATCAGCGCGGGCGCGGAACGCTCCTCGTCGGCACCGAGAATCCCGTCGACGCCGTGGATCTCGTCGACATCGTGGAGCAGTCGATGAGCGCGCCTGTCTACGAGCTGCTGAAGCGGCCCGACGAGCTGTTCGTCGTCGAACACGCGCATCTCCGGCCCCGCTTCGTCGAGGACTCGGTGCGGATCGCGCTGCAGGAGACGCTCTCGGCGTATCCCAAGCTCGACGACCGCGACTTCGTCTTCTCGCGGCAGGTCAACCTCGAGACGATTCACGACCACGACGTGCTTGCCGAACGGGCGGGGACGGTCGGAGAGTTGCGCGCCGAGCTCGGGTCCGGTGCCGCGGGCGGGACACAGACGGAGCTCGCGGAGTGGCTGCGGTCGTAGCGCCTCCGGAGACGCGCGAGCGGGAGTCGATCGGAGGCGGCACGGGGTATGGCTCGCCGTGGAACGTCATCGTCCTCAACGACAACCACAACACGTTCGAAGGCGTGGCCACCGCGCTCTCCCGCGTCCTGCCGGGCGTCACGTACGAGCAGGGCCTTCGGCTGGCCGACAGGATTCACAACACGGGCCAGGCCATCGTCTGGTCCGGCCACCGCGAGCAGGCCGAGCTCTACTGGGCGGGGCTCAAGGACTCCGGCCTGACGATGGCGCCGCTCGAGCAGTAACCGCGCGCAGCTGCTCCCGCCACGGCCTCGCGCGGGTCTCGGTGCCTGCGAACAGCCGGCGCACGTTCTGCCGGTGCAGGACGATTACCGCCGCGGCAGCTGCGCCTCCGAATGCGATCACCGGCCACGGTTCGCCCAGCCCCCAGGCGAGGAGCGGCAGCGAAGCCGCGGAGATGATCGACGCGACGGATGCGTAGCGGGTGACGGCGAAGACGGCGATCCAGACGCCGGCCGCGATCAGCCCCACAATCGGCGCCACGCCGAGGATCGTGCCACCCGCCGTCGCTACTGCCTTGCCGCCCTTCGCGAAGCCGAGGAAAAGCGGTCGAGCGTGCCCGACCATGGCCGCGCCGCCCGCCAGCACTCCCGCGAGCGAGCCGGCGACCTCTGTGGCGACGAGCGCCGGCACGAGTCCCTTGGCGAGGTCGAAGAGCATGACGGCGACGCCGTAGCGCCAGCCGTACGCCCGCCAGACGTTCGACGCGCCGATGTTGCCGCTGCCGACCGTGCGGATGTCGACGTGCTTCGTCGCGCGCACGAGCCAGTACCCGAAGGGCACCGACCCGACGAGGTAGCCCGCGGCGACGAAGAGCGCCGTCGTCACGTCACGGCACTACGGCCGGATGCCGTACGCCTCGATCCAGCCGTTGACGACTGTCCAGTCGAGGTTGTTGAAGAACGCGTCGATGTAGGCCCCGCGGTCGGTCTGATAGTCGAGGAAGTACGCGTGCTCGTAGACGTCGAGCGCGACGAGCGGCGACGCGTTCCAGATGGGAAACGTGTTCTGGGCATCGCCGACATAGTTGAAGAGGCGACCCTCGTCCCAGTCGTAGGCCGTCCAGGCCCAGCCGCGGCCGGCCATTCCCGTCGCCTTGAGATCGGTGCGCCACGCGTCGATGGAGCCGAAGTCGCGCCGGACGAGGGTGCCGATCGGGCCCTCGGGATCGCCGCCGTCGCCGCCGAGGTGCGCGAAGTAGACCTCGTGGTTCTTCACGCCCCCGACTGCGAACGTGAGGTCGACCTTGAGCGCGCGGAGGTCCGAGTAGACCTGGTTCGCAGCCGACGCGTCGATCTCGCCGAGCTTGCCGAGGATCTCGTTTCGCTTCGCCACGTAGCCCTGGTAGAGCTTGTAGTGGGCCTCTATCGTCTGGCGGGAGATCCCGTCCAGCTCCAGCAAGCGAGGGTCGAGCTCGCGGGCTCCGATCTCCGTCGCGTTGTATGCCAGCGTCGCCATGCGCGTCCTCTCCGTCAGGTCGTACGGGTCGGCCTGAGGATATCGCGGAGCGAAGCACCCAAAGCGGCTAGCGGATCGTGTAGTCGAAGACGCCGCCGCCGCCCGTACCGGCGTACAAGACCTTGCCGTCCGCGCTCGTAGTGAGAGACGCGACCCCCAGAGTCCGGAGGCCTACGCTGAACCGGCGCCAGCTCTGGCCGCCGTTCGTGGTCCTGAAGACACCGTTGTCGAGTGTGCCCGCGTAGACGACCTGCGGGTCTTGCGGGTCGATGGCGAGCTTCCACGCGTCCTCCGTCAGGCCGCTCGACATCACGCGCCAGTTCTCCCCACCGTCCGTGCTCTTGAGGACCTTGGGAAACGCGGCCGCGTAGACGGTCTGCGGTGTCGCCGGGTCGATGGCGAGCGCCCATACCCCGGTGGGCTGAAGCCCACTTCGCATCGCTCTCCAGGTCTGGCCGCCGTCCATGGTCTTGTAGACGCCGCTGTCGGTGCCCGCGTAGACGGTTTGCGTGTTCTGCGGGTCGATGGCAGGGCCCACACGAACGGGGACGGCGGCAGGCCGCTCGACATCGTGCGCCAGCTCTGGAAGCGGTCCGTGGTCTTGACGATTCCACGTCCGCTGTGGCCGCTGCCTGCGTAGACCGTCGCCGGATTCTGCGGGTCGATGGCGAGTGCGTCGTCTCCCGGGCTGCTCATCGCACTCCAGCGCTCGCCGTTGTCGGTCGTCATGAAGACGCCGGCATCCGTAGCCGCGTACACCGTCGTCGGCTTCTCCGGGTCGACCGCGAACGCGAACACGTCGTAGAGGCCCACGCCGGCCGCCTTCCACCGCCGGCCACCGTTGCCGCTCCTGAAGATCTCGCCGCCCCGACTCCCCGCGTAGACGACCTGCCTGTTACGGGGGTCGACGGCGAGGGCGAGAACCTCGCTGGTCGCGAGACCGTTCGACATCGTGCGCCAACTCTCACCACCGTCGATGCTCTTGATGACCCCGTTTCCGCGAGGGCCGGCGTAGACGGTCTTCGTCTGGCGTGGGTTGATTGCGAGCGCGAAGACGTAGCCAACCGACTTCCCCGGCACGTCGCTCGACATGGAGCGCCAGCTCGCCCACCGTTCGTGCTCTTGATGACCCCGATGCCTCCCGTGCCGCGTACACGGTCTGTGTGCTCCGCGTCGTGGCAAGCGCGAGCGCAAAGGATTGCGGCTGCTGGCTCGCGATTGCGCGCCAGCTGCGGCCGCCGTTCGCGGTCTTGAAGAACGCGCCTCCGACAACCGCGTACACGGTCTGCGAACGACGCGGGTCGATGGCGAGCGCAAGACCGGCCGAGACCGATGCCGCCGGCAGTCCGGCCGACATCGCGCGCCAGCTGCGGCCGCCGTTCGTCGTCTTGAAGACGCGGTTCCCGTATGCGGCCGCGTACACAGTCTCCGTGTTCCGCGGATCGACAGCGAGCACCCATCCTGTGCTGGACTGTTGGCCGATCGACATCGCGCGCCAGCTGCGGCCGCCGTTCGTGCGTCTTGAAGACCGCGCCCCCACCACTCGCGTAGACGGTCTGCGGCACCTCGGGATCGATGGCAAGCGAGTCGACGCCCAGCGAGCCGGCGGGAGGGGTCCCAGACGGCTGCTTGACTGGCGCCAGCTCCGACCGCCGTTCGTGCTCTTGAAGACCCGGTGCCCGCCGCATGCATAGACGGTTTGCGGCGTCTTGGGATCGACGGCGAGCGAGCCGACGGTCACGGTTCCGAGGCCTTTACTCGACCGGAACCAGCTCCCGCCGCCGTTCGTGCTCTTGAACACGCCCGTCTGGGTCCCGGCGTAGACCGTTTGCGTGTTCTGCGGGTTGACCGCGAAGGCGGATATCGAGCCGCCGTCAGGGCCGTACGAGGGCCCCCAGGCACCGATTGCCTGCCTGCGCCGGCCCGACGAGAAGCACCACAGCCCCGACCAGGCCCATGCACGCTGCACGAAGCACCACGCGAGCTTAGGTACGGAGGCGCGCCGGCGCTAGGGTGCTACCCGGTCGTTCGCGACGAACGCCGCATGCGTCACCGGCATCTTCTGGGCCAGGAACATCTCTACCGCCTCGGCGTAGCGACGGATCTCGCGCTGGGCCGTCTCCGCCGCGCGCAGAGAGACGAAGTTCATGAGCGCCCGCGCGTTCACCGTCCAGTAGAACTCGGTGTAGGCGCCGACGGGCATCACCGAGCGGGCCAGCTCGCGCGCCACGCCCTGCTCGACCAGCCGCTCGTACGTCTCGAACGCCTGCTCGTACACAGCCTGCAGCTCTTCGCGTGTCTGCTCGGCCAGCTCGGCATCGACCGGCTCGAAGGAATACGCGCCCGGCTTGCCGACTTGCGACCTGACGTCTTCGGCGTCGGGCACGTAGAAGTCGTTCGTCGCCTTCGCGTACCGCATCGAGAACTCGTTGAACGAGCCCACGCGATGCCGCATCCATTCCCGCACGACGAAGATCGGCGCCCGGATGTGGAAGCGGAACGCGTTGTGCTCGAAGGGCGTCCCGTGTCGGTCGCGCATGAGAAAACGGACGAGTCCCTCGTCGGACTCGTCCATCTCCTCCTTGCGCTTACCGAAGCTGACGCGCGCCGAGTTGACGACTGACAGATCGCTGGCCATTGCATCGTCGAGCCGGACGAAGCCGTGGTCGAGCACGGCGATCGCGCCGTCGGGGATCACGCGCTGCTCGGCCGTGGCCACGTTGGCCACTGTAGCGACCGGACCTGTCGAGCTTGGAGACAGCCTAGAACGTGACTTCTTCGATGACCTCGTAGAAGCCGTCGGTGCCCGTCGACTCGACGTGCGGCGCCATCGCCGCTGTGCGTGCCTCCTCGGCACCCTCCGCCGGCTTCATCTCCTGCACCTGCTCGGCCGACGCTTCGATGATGCCGAAGGCGACGATCTCGTCCGGATCGTTGACGTTGCGACAGATGTACGCGGTGACACCTTCAGGGGCGTCCCCGGAGTCCCAGGCCTGCCGCCAGTCGTCGAACGACCCGGGCTTGAGCTTTCTCGCGGTGAGTGCGACCCATTTCGTCATGCCATCCTCCTCAGTCGAGTTGGAACGAGCCTACTGCAGGTATCGCGCGAACCAGTCCAGCACGATCTCGAGGCGCGTCACGCGGTGGAAGGGAGATCCTGAGCGCGTGAGCTCGTGGCTCTCCGCGGGGAAGCGCACGAACTCCACCTCGCGGCCGAGCAGGCGGAGAATGGTGAACAGGTGCTCTGCCTGCTCGATCGGGCAGCGGAGGTCGTTCTCGGAATGGAGGATGAGCAGCGGCGTCGTGATCTTGTCCGCGTAGGTGGTAGGCGACTGCGCGAGGTACGGCCCGATGTCCTCGAACGGCCACACGCCCGTGTACGCGCGGTGGAACCACCCGAAGTCCGCCGAGCCGAACTCGGAGTGCATGTTGTTGACGGCGCGCTCGGAGCATCCCGTGCGGAAGCGATCGGTATGGCTGAGGATCCACGAGGTCATGTAGCCGCCGTACGAGCCACCCATCACGCCCAGCCGGTCGGGGTCGATGAAGTCGAATTGCTGGAGCGCCGCATCGACGACGGCCATCAGGTCGTCGTAGTCGAGCGAGCCCCAGCCGTCGCCGCCGCCGTCCGGGCCGCGGATCGCTCGTCCCCACTCCTCCGAGTAGCCCGAGGAGCCGCGCGGGTTGGAGTAGACGACGACGTAGCCGCCCCGGGCATAGGCCTGGAACTCGTCGAAGTGCTTGTTCCCGTACTGGGAGAACGGGCCGCCGTGGATGTTGAGCAGCAGCGGGTAGCGCTTGCCGGCCTCGAAGTCGTGCGGCCGCACGAGCCACGCCTCCACCTCTTCACCGTCGGGCGATGTGGCCACGAACCGCTCCGACGGCTGGCAGGGAGCCTGATCGCAGAACGCCTTGCTCACCTTGGTCAGCCGGCGGTCGCCTGCGAAGATCTCGTTCGGCATCGTGGGCGTCGACGCGGCATGGACGACGGTGCCGCCGGCCGCGTCGAAGCCGCTCACCCAGAGGTCGCCGTCTATGACCGGTTCGATGTCCCCACCTGCGGCGGGGACTCGTCGGACGTGGACATTGCCGTGATCCTCGACGGCGAAGAAGATCGTGTCCCCGTCCCAGATGGGCTCGCGGACGGACGGAAACGGGCCGCACTGACGGTCGAGCTCCTCGGTCAGCACCCGTCGCTCTCCTGTCGCGACGTCGACGACGGCGATGCGGTCGTGGCGGGGCCGGTCGAAGCCGCCGGGGCTCCAGTTGCACGCGATCGAGGAGCCGTCCGGAGACCACGAGGGCAGGTCGTAGAGGTCGTCGTCCTGAGTCACGCGCCGCGGCTCGCCGCCGGCGGCGTCGACAACCCAGATCGCCTGTCGCAGCTGCACGTCCCAGTCGTCGTCCCGCGCCGAGCAGAACGCGATCGTCGACGAGTCGGGAGACCACGTCGGGGCGTCGTTCTCGTAGTCGCCGTCAGTCAGCTGCTCCGCGGGTGACGAACCATCCGCGGGCACGACGAACACGTGCGTCCGCCGGTCTCCGGTCCAGCCGACGGAGTCGAGCTTGTAGCGGTGGCGGGTGAAGCGGCGCGGCAGGCGCTTCTTCTCGTCCGTCTCCTCATACGCCTCGTCGGGCACGCGAGCCGTGAACGCGAGGCGCGTCCCGTCGGGTGACCACGCCGGCTGCGCCGCGTCCTCTTTCAGCTCGGTAAGGCACGTCGGCTCGCCGCCCTCGAGCGGCAGCACGTAGAGCTGCTTCTTGTCGCCGTCACGGTTGGACGTGAAAGCAAGGCGCGTGCCGTCCGGCGACCAGCGAGGCGCGCTGTCGGACTTCTTCCCCGTAGTCAGCTGCCTCGGAGGAGAGGAGCCGTCGGCAGCCGCCAGCCAGATCGCGCCGCGGTAGATGTTCTCCTCACGGTCGATCGAGCTGACGACGTACGCCACGGTCTTCCCGTCCGGAGACAGCCGCGGGTCGGACGCCCACGTGAGGTCGTAGAGATCCTCGGGCCGCACGGGGCGCTAGGCCATCGCAGGGATGGCGCCGACGGCCTGCATCAGGCCGAGTGCATCCCACTCCGTGTGGTCCTCCACGATTCTCCCGTTCGCGATGCGCTCGATCGAGATGCCAGATGTGGTCACGGAGTTACCGGTTGGCGGGATGCCCATCAGCTCGCCATCGTGCGTACCACGCGCCGTCCAGCGTGTCACGACGTAGTCGCCTTCGGCGACCTGGTGCTCGATGGTCATCTCGAGATCGGGGAACGCTGCGCGGTACCCCTCGCACTGCGCCCGGAAGGCATCGGGCCCGCGCAGAGGCTCGGGCATCGCGGGGTCGTGGCCGACGTAGTCCGGGCTCAGGATCTCGTCGATGGCGCTGAAGTCGCCGTGCGAGAACATCTCCAGCTCGCGGCGTGCGAGCGTCTTGTTTTCCTCGGACATGCTGCTCCCCCTCTTCGATGGTTGTCGGCGCGAGTCTATGGCACCTTCGCAACCAGTACGAGCCGCCACGCGTGCTCCGACAGCTCGCCGCCCTCGACGCCACCGTATGCGTCGATCTCGCCGAAGCCGGCCTCGTTCAATAGGCGGATGAGCTCGGTCGCCGTGTACACGCGGAGCCGGTACGTGTGCGACTCGCGCTTGCCCGCCGCGGTGACGAGCGTGTGCGTCGTCTCGATCTCGCCCGCCGCGTGGTCGAAGCGGCGTTCTTCCAGCACAACACCACCGTCCGGAAGTGGGTCCCAGCCTCGAGGCCCGAAGCTCCGCATGAGCGCGTCGCGGTGTGCCGTCTCGACGACCAGGGCGCCGCCTGGCCGCAGCACGCGCCGGAGCTCCCCGAGCGTCCTCCGGTCACCCTCCTCGCCTCGGTAGCCAAGCGAGCTGAAGAGATTGAGCGCGGCGTCGAAAGTCGCGTCGTCGAATGGCAACTCGCGATGGTCGGCCTCGACCCAGCGCGGCCACTCTCCCTCGCCCGCACGACGACGCGCCTCGTCGAGCAGCACGGGCGAGCGATCGGCGCCGGTTACGCGGTAGCCGGCGCGGGCGAGCGGGATCGAATGGCGGCCGTAGCCGCACGGAGCGTCGAGGATCTCCGCGCCCGGCGCGACGCCCGCGAGGGCCACCGCCGCGAGCGCCTGCCCTTCGAGTCGAGGCTCTCCTGAAGCAGCGCATACGTCCGCAAGTAGAGCTCGTCGAAGATCCTGTCCCAGTGGTCTCGCTCCATGGCGAGAGCTTAGGGTTGACCGATGAGTTTCGGGGTAGGGGGAAGTCGTACCGTGTGACCACCATCTCCCGAGGAGGACTCGGATGCCCACACCAACGCTTGTCATCGGAGCACCGTGCTGGATCGACCTCTACTCGTCGGACACCGAGAAGGCCACCGAGTTCTACGGCGGGCTCTTCGGCTGGACGACCGAGCTGCAGCGAGAGGAGTTCGGCGGCTACTTCACGTTCCTGAAGGACGGCAAGCACGTCGGCGGCTGCATGGCGAACGACGGCCAGCAGGGTATGCCGGACGCGTGGACCACCTACCTGACGACCGACGACGTCGAGCGCACTGCGAAGGACGCCGCGGCGAAGGGCGGCCAGGTCCACATGGAGCCGATGCAGGTCGCAGAGAACGGCTCCTTCGCCATCATCGGCGACCCGGGCGGGGCCGGCATCGGCGCGTGGCAGCCGGACCAGGTCACGGGCTTCGAGATCTGGAACGAGCCCGGCGCGCCGAGGTGGTTCGAGCTGCACACGCGAAGCTACGACGCCACCGTCGACTTCTACCGCGACGTGTTCGGCTGGAACACCAACACGTACAGCGACGAGCCGGACTTCCGCTACACGACGCTCCGCGCCGGCGCGGACGACCTCGCCGGGATCATGGACGCGTCGCAGCTGTCTGAAGGCGCGGCGCCCGGTTGGACGATCTACTTCGGCGTAGAGGACACGGATGCCGCGCTCGAGCGGGTCGTAGAGCTCGGCGGCCAGGTCACGCAGCCGGCCAAGGACACGCCGTGGGGCCGCCTCGCACAGGCCGCAGATCCCACGGGCACCGCGTTCAAGCTGATGGCGAGCGCCTAGGAGGGTCTGACGGAATGGTGCTCGTCGCCGGGGCACGCTGGAGGTTGTGATGCAAGGACGCAGGGAGCCCGCGTACTAACCAGTACGTGGGAGACCGAGGACGCCGCAGCGCGGCCTCCAGCGTGATTCCAGCGGCGCCAGCTATTTCGT
>CAVWJN010000017.1:0-12663 GCA_963755255.1 uncultured Actinomycetes bacterium
TGATGACGCTGACGTCGTTCACCACCGTCGCTGCGTCGGTCTTGTAGACGAAACCGGCGTCGGCCTCGCCGAGCGCCACTTTCGCGAGCACGCTACGCACGTCCGGCTCCTGGCTGACGACGTTCGATAGCACTGCCGCGCTGATGCCGAGGTTGCGCAGGATCTGCCGCGTGTAGTTGCCGACGGGGACCCCCTGTCTGGCGATCACGACCTTGACGCCCGGCCGGCGGAGATCGAACACCGTCTTCACGTTGCCGGGATTCGACTTGGGGTAGACGACGACGAGCCTGTTCGTCGCGAACACCCTCGGCTGGCTGCAGAGCCCCGCCGCGTAGAGAGCCTGTGGGTTCGCGGTGTCGGCGGAGGCAAAGACGTCCGCCGGCGCTCCCTGCCGGATCTGCTGAGCGAGCGTGTTCGACGCTGCGAACGAGAACTTCTGGCGCGAGTCAATCTTCGGGAAGACGTCGGTCAGAGACGCGGCGGCATAGACGGTGATCTGAGCAGTCGCCCTGCTGGAGGCTGAGCCAGAGAAGGCGAGGCACGCCGCGATCCCCAGCATGAGTGCAAGCGCACGCATCTAGTCTCCGAAGAAGGGGCCGAGAGCCGCCGACGCCTGCTCGACGTCGAAGAGCTCGGGGAAGGAGGGGGCCGGCGCGCCTCCTCGCATGCGATTGAGCACCGCGACGTGCTGCGCTTCCGAGACTGCGACCTGCGCCAGCAGAGTCCGGAGCTCGAGCGTGCTGGCTGTTGTGGCTGCAGTCGCGTACGTGCCCGCGAGCGCAGTCTCGACTGCGGTTCCGAGCCGGAGCATCCGGCCGCGCCGCGTGAAGGCGTCCTTGGGGAAGGCGAACTCGAAGTCGTCCACGAGCGGTGCGGCGTCGCCAAGGATCTGCTTGAGCGCGGTGTAGTGATCCCGCTCGTGCTCGAGGGCTCGTCCGAGGTCAGCCGCGTCGGCTTTCGAAAGCCTCTTCGAGGCGAGGGCGTCTGTGTAGAAAGCCTGTGCGAGCAGCTCGCCAGACGCCAACAGCCTCACGGTTGCGAGATCGCCTTCCGTCGGCTCCGCGGCAGCCTGTGCACGTGCGGGTCGCGCCGCGCCGAGTCCCGCGCCTGCGGCGACGAGCCCGGCGCCGCCTCCGAGCCCGAGCCGGATGAGCCGTGACCTGGTGATCGCCTGGGTAGTCAACATTTGACTAGGAGGGATCATACTCGGCTGCGAGGTATGTTGGCCGTTGATGGACCGGCGTACGTTCGTCCTCGGCTCGCTGAGCTTTGTGCTTGCCGGTGATGCCGTCGCCCGGGCGCGAATGCGGGCCGGCGACCCGCGGCTTCGCGAGCTGGCGCGCGCCGTCGACGGCGCCGTGATCGGCCGAACCAGCGCTGCGTACGGGCGCGTGTACGCCCCTTTCAACGAGCGCTTCGATGGGGTGAAGCCTCTGGCCGTACTGCGCGCCGCCGGCGCCGCCGATGTGCGGCAGGCGATCCTCTGGGCGCGAAGGCACGGCATCCGGATCCGTGCTCGTTCGGGAGGGCACAGCTACGCGGGCTACTCGACCGTGGAGGACGGGCTCGTGATCGACCTGAGCGCCCTCGACGGGATCGCCGCGCACCGGCCGGCACAGACCGCCTCGATCGGAGCCGGGGCTCGGCTCATCGACGTCTATGCGCGGCTGGCGAACGGAGGCGCGACGATTCCGGCCGGCTCTTGTCCGACGGTCGGAGTGGGTGGGCTCGCGCTCGGCGGAGGCGTCGGATTTGCGTCGCGCAAGCTTGGAACGACAGCGGACAACGTCCTCTCCGTCCAGATCGTGACCGCGGACGGGCGGATACTCACGTGCGATCGAACGAAGCACGCCGATCTGTACTGGGCGTGCCGCGGTGGCGGCGGTGGCAACTTCGGGGTCGTCACGAGCTTCCGCTTCCGTATCCATCCGGTGACTCAGGCGTCGTACTTCGTGCTGACGTGGCCGTGGGAGTCGATGAACGACGTCGTCGCGGCGTGGCAGCGATTTGCTCCGCGAGCTCCGGACGGCCTCTTCTCGATCTGTCGCCTCGCTACCGGCGCCACTTCGCCGAGCGTGCAGGCCTTCGGCCAGTTCTTCGGCTCGGAAGCCAAGCTCAGGCAGCTGCTCGCGCCGTTGCGCGCCATCCCGGGCGCTAGCTTGACAACGGGGACGTCGCCGTACTTCGAGCTGATGGAGCGCTGGGCAGGCTGCAAGACGCTCGGGTTCGATGAGTGCCATCTCGCCCCAAGGGGCTCTCTGCCGCGAACGCGATTCGCTGCCAAGTCGGACTACTTCGCCAAGCGGCTGCCGGCGGCCGGCATATCGACCCTCCGCACGCGGATCGAGCAGCGGCAAGGCCACGGGGGCGGGGCGGCGATCCTCGACTCGTACGGCGGCGCGATCAACCGCGTCGCGCCGGGCGCGACCGCCTTCGTCCACCGGCGAGAGCTCTTCTCGATCCAGTACTACGCCGCGATCGCGAACGCTGCGGGCGACGCAGCGGCCCTCGCCTGGCTACGCGGCTTCAGGGCGGCGATGCAGCCGTATGCCTCGGGACACGCCTACCAGAACTACATCGACGCGGACATCGTCGACTGGGAGCACGCGTACTACGGCTCGAACTATGCGCGCCTGCGCCGCGTCAAGTCGAAGTACGACCCCGACAACGTCTTCCGCTTCCGGCAGAGCATTCGCCCCGAACCCTGAGGGCTATGCTGGCCGTCGGCCTTATCCTGGCTCAGGGCCCCCATCGACTAGCGGCCCAGGTCACAGCCCTTTCAAGGCTGTAGCGCGGGTTCGAATCCCGCTGGGGGCACCAAGTAGACCGTATTCAAACCCAGGCCAGCGAAGGCTGGCCTGGGTTGTCGGTACGCCTGAACGTGTCCTATTTCGTCTCCCCAGGCGACCATCTCCGCAACATCTTCCGCAAGCTGGACGTCTCGTCGCGTGTCGAGCTGGCGCGTGCCGTCGAGCGGGTCGACCGTGCAGGGCATACTGGAGTGGAGGGCGGTTAGCTCAGCTGGGAGAGCGCCTGCCTTACAAGCAGGAGGTCGGCGGTTCGATCCCGTCACCGCCCATCACAACAGACCCTGGAAACAGGGTCTTTTAGCGTCAGGAGTATCGTGATCAACGAGGCCGGCCGCCGCAGTTGATGACGGCGTCGCGGCCGCTGCTCATAGCCGCAGGCCCTCGCGCACGACAGCCCCGGTGCGCCCGTCGACCACCCGGACGCCGCCGGATGGTGACCGCTCTAGCCGCTCGGCGATGATCTGGCCCGGAATGCTGCGCTGCGACGGCCACCCGAGCGGATCTTCCTACCGCCCGCGGTAGCTGCGGTGGCATTCGGCGGCTAGCCGTTGCCCCATTCTGACCGCGGAGCTATATCGCCACTAATTCGGGATCAACCATCTAGGCGTCAAGCCGCGCCGCGCGCCACCCAGGCGTTCGCCGAGACTACGAACGGTGGCTCCGGCAGTCTCTCCCTGCAGAGCTCGCGCAATGCCGTGCGCCGATCGGGCTCGAGGCCGGCGACGTGCGCACCCGACGGGGCGACGCCGAGCGTGAACGGCTCCCACCAGTCCTCGAACGTGGCGTGCTCGACGTCCACCGCGACGGCGCTGTCGACGATGTCACCGATTCCAGCCGCGCGAAAGAGGTCGGCCAGGTGGCCGGCCCTGCTGCCGGGGCAGGCAGACCCAGTCTCGACCTCAGGATCGAGCGCTTGGGCGGCATTCCAGAACGGACCGAGCGGGCCGCCGTCGGTGAAGTCCCACACGCATGCGGCGACGACGCCGCCGTCCCGCGTCACCCTCGCCATCTCGCGGAGGCCTGCGACCGGATCGTCCATGACGTTGACCACGAGCTGGGCGAGCGTCGCATCGAAGCAGCCTCCTTCGAACGGCAGATCCTCAGCCGGCGCGCGGATGACCTGGACTCGGGGATGGCAACCGCGTAGGGCCGCGACGAATTCCTCGGACGGGTCGACCGCCGTGACCCGTCCCGGCCTGGCCCTCCGGGCGAGCTCCGCGGTCAGCGCACCGGGGCCGCATCCGACATCAAGGACTCGGCCGTCGAGCGGGAGTCCGGCGAAATCGGCGAAGGGCACCGCCAGCGGCCTCGAGCAGCGGCCCATGAACCGGTCATAGGCATCGGCATCGCTCAAGCTCACTTCAGCGACAATCATGGCGCATGGGCCTTGACGCCGATAATCGGGCTTCGCCTGCTCGCCTTCGCCTACGGCGCTGAAGCACCGGCCAGGTTGACCGATCTCGGCGCTATGCCGAAGCCCGGCGGCGAGTACCGCCCATCTCGAGAGGCCCTGGAAAACAGGGCCTGCGTGCGAGGCCGTTGTCAGCTCACGTGTTATATGGTACGAGCTGTCATCGGGTCGTCCGTCAGGGGTTAACGGTCATGGTGCCCAGCCGGACGACCCACGCTGTGTGAGGAGGAAGCCGCATGAGATCTACCAGGACGCTTGGTGGTCTCTCAGTCGTTGTGCTCGTGGCGGTCGTGTTCATGGCCGCGAGCTCGGTTGGGCAGGCCAGTTCGAAGAGGGCCGGGGTCGCTGCTGCAGTTGTTCCCTGCAGCGTCGCGGCGCTCGCCGCGGCGATTACGGCCGCCAACGCAGCAGGGAGTCCGACCACGCTGGAGCTTGCGCCGGACTGCGCGTACAACATCGTCGTGCCGGCGACCGCGGCTAACGGGCTGCCGGTAATCACGGGTGACATTCGGCTGATCGGCGGCTCGAGCCTCGGTCCCGCCGTCGACGTCGGCCAGCCAACGACCACGATCCAGCGCGCGACGGCTCTGGCCTTCAGATTGTTCGAAGTCGCTGTTGGTGGCACGCTCCGCATCCAGAGCGTGAGGCTCGTGAACGGAAGCGCCGCGGGTGGTCTTGGCGGCGCGATCCTGAACGCCGGCACGCTGACCGTCGTCTCCAGCGTTTTCTTTTCCAACGCGGCGGGCAACGGCGGCGGGATCTCCAACTCCGCCGGGGCCAACGCAATCGTCTCACGGTCGAGGTTCTCGAGCAACATGACGACCGGCGTGGGCGGCGGCGGGATCATCAACTTCGGCGTGCTGCTCGCGACGAGGACAGAGTTCTCGAGCAATACTGCTCCGATCAACGGAGGCGCGATCAACACGCAGCCGGGCGGGAATACGACCCTCAACCAGAGCACGGTCGCCAACAACACCTCCGGCGGTCTCGGCGGTGGCCTGTCCAATCTCGGGTCGACATCGCTGGTCAACAGCCGGGTCGAGTTCAATACCGGCTCCGGCGGTGGCGGGATCGCCACGGGGAACGCCAACGTCTTCCTGACGAACACGGTCGTCGAGAACAACATCCCGGACAACTGCTCTCCGCTCAACACCATCCCGGGCTGCATCAATTGAACGACTAGCGGATCAACGGGAGGCGACGGGCTGGCCTCGTCGCCTCCCGGTTCCTGCGCCCACGCTGATTTGGCTTGACAGGTCACGCTAGGCGTGCCGGATTCCGCGCGCCTGACCCGATACGTTGACGAACTACGGCAGAGGAGGACTCGCATGCAACTGAGCGCCCGCAACCAACTCCAGGGAACGATCACCGGCATCCAACTCGGCGGTGTCATGGCTGAAGTTGCCGTTGACGTCAACGGACAGGAACTCGTCTCGGTGATCACCCGCAAGAGCGCCGAGAACCTTGGCCTCAAGGAAGGCGACACGGTTACTGCCGTGATCAAGGCCACCGAGGTCCTGCTCGCCCGCGACTGAGCGACTAGTCAAAGGCTGACTACAATCGCGTCGTGCCCACGCCCCGTCTCGAAGACGACAGCCGGGAAAGCAACCGGGTCGCGGACGTGATGCTCAAGCGGCCGAAGACGCTGCCCTCTAGCGCGACCGTCGGCGACGTGCGCGAGTTTTTCCAAAACCCGAAAGTCATGACCGCGCTGCTCGTCGATGAAGATCACTTTCGAGGGGCGATCGATCGCGACGGCTTGCCGATGGACGCTGCCGACGATGCGAAGGCGCTCGAGTACGCCTCGGCAACCACGCCAACGATCTCCGTCGACGCCGGTGTCGAAGCGGGGCTCCAGGCGCTCGAAGGCCTCGAGTCAAGGCGTCTCGTCGTCCTCGACGCCGATAGCACCAAGCTCCTCGGCCTTGTCTGCCTGAACACCACCGGCACGGGCTTCTGCAGGGACACGTGAGCGTGTATTCGCCCGGTGCGATCGCGCCGTGAGCGACATCGTCTACCAGCCGATCGGCGTCGTCCGCTCTCCGTTCACAACCGCTGAGGGAATGCCCCTGCAACCGCCCGCGGCAGCGGACGTCCACGGCACGATCGAGATCGACCTCTTGTTTGCGGATGGTCTACGCGACCTCGAGGGCTTCTCGCATCTGTTCCTGATCACGCATCTCCACCGTGCCCGACCAGAGGGGCTAATCGTCACCCCGTTTCTCGACGACACACCACGCGGCGTATTCGCGACACGGTCGCCACGACACCCCAGCCCGATCGGTCTCTCCGTCGTTCAACTTGAACGCGTCGAGTGTACGACGCTGCACGTCACCGGCCTCGACCTGCTCGATGGCACGCCCGTCCTCGACCTCAAACCGTACGTCACTGCCTTCGACAGCATCCAGGCACAGCGCATCGGTTGGTTCACCGGCAAGACCGATTACATCCACCACATTCGCGCCGACGACCGCTTCGACACGCAGCCATGAGCACGGCGCATGTTCTGTCGCTCGCGCACAGGTCGGGAGCGGCGACGAGCTGCCTCTAGCGTCGCCCGGGCGCAAACCGAAGCGACCACGAAGCCGCGACCGACACGGCGGGCGCGGCCCACTCCTGCCAGCCTTCGCTGGCGCCCGCAGGGCGCACCCCGGAGCGGAAAGCGCAGCGGGCGAGGGTAGATACGTGCCGCTCGAGCCGGCCCGAGCGGGTGAGCGCAGGGTCGATTGACTCGAGCGGCACACCGTGGCGCGCCTGCGCACCACTTCTTCATTGAGACGACGGCCGCGCGCGAGAGTTGAGCCGTGAGGCAGAATGCCGCGGCGTGGAGGTTCTGCTGATCGTGCTGCTTGCCGTCGGGTGGGCGCTCGCCGTCGTGCTCGGCGTGCTCTACGTCCGCCTGCTCGAGAAGCACGGACGGGCGCACCACGACCGCCACCAGTTGGCCGCGCTCGTCCAGGAGCTGACGGCCGAGCCGCCCGAGACGCCGATGCTGCCTGTGGGGAGCGACGTTCCCGACGTCGCGCTGGCCGACCTCGACGGAGCCGAGCGCCGGCTCGCCGAGTACCGCGGCGGGGAGATCGCACTGGTCTTCTTCAACCCGGGCTGCGGCTACTGCCAGCAGCTGGCGCCACAGCTGGCCGAGCTGCCCGACGGCTCACGGCGCGTCGTGCTCGTCTCGTCGGGTGAAGCCGATGAGCTGCGCGCGCTGGCCGCCCAGCACGGGTGGAGCTTCGACATCCTGCTCGACGGCGAGCTCAGGGCAATCGAGGCGATGGAGGCGGCAGGCACGCCTACGGGGTACCTGATCGATTCCGACGGCAAGGTCGCGTCGACCCAGGCCATAGGTGTCGATCTCGTGCTGGACATGATCACGAGGTGGCCGATCTCGCCCGAGGGCAACGGCGGCGGCGGTTCCGCGGGCATGGCTCTCCAAGACACGTCTCGCAGCCGGCTCGTCCGCGACGGCCTCGAGCCGGGGACGATCGCCCCGACGTTCGTGCTTCCCGACCTCGACGGCACGATGCGCTCGCTCACCGACTTCCGCGGCAGGAACGTCCTACTCGTCTTCTCGGACGTCGACTGCGGGCCGTGCGACGCGCTGGCGCCCGAACTCGTTCAGATCGCCAACTCTGAGCAAGTCAATGGCGTGGAGCTCGTCATGATCAGCCGGGGAGGCCAAGACGAGAACCGCCGCAAGGCGGAAGAGCACGGCTACCCCTTTCCGGTGCTCCTGCAGCGCAGCTGGGAAGTCTCGAAGCAGTACGGGATGTTCGCGACGCCGATCGCCTTCCTCATCGACCAGGAAGGCGTGATCGCCGAGCGGGTCGCGATGGGCGGCCCCGCTATTTGCGAGCTCGCCGCAGGAAGCCCTCGCGAATAAGGCGAACGACGACTGCGAGGCTGCTCTCGTCGTCCGCGAGTCCGGGCAGGTCGGACGCGGTAAACGCTCCCTCCCTGGTGACGAGGTCGAAGAGAGTCGTTTGCGCGTGGTCGGGAAATTGCACCGACTTCCCTTCGAAGACGATTGTGGTGTCATAGAGGTCGGCGATGACCGTCGGCAGCCGCTCGACGGGGGTCGAGGGTGTCAGGTCATCGATCTCCTGGAAGTCTGCGAGTTGTCCTTCCAGCACCGGCCGACGCGTGAGCACGAACTGCGTTCTCCGCCGCTGAGCTACCTGATCGGCGGTCAGGCGCTCGGCGAGCAAGGCACTGAGGTCACCGTCCATCGCACCGCTCACCGGCACTGCGCGCCTGAGCTCGATCTCCTCCAGCGTGTCGTCCACGGCGGCATGCAACGCATCGACCCACCTGTACGTCATGAGGCCGATCGTGATGCCTAGGGAGAGGGTCTCGGACGTGAATACCTCGTGCGGCCATCCGGACGGGAGGTACAGCGTGTCCCCGGGCTGGAGGACGACGTCGAGGATCGGCTCTGTCGACATCGTGCGCTCACGCCTGTGCACGAGACCGCGAGCCGCCAACGGGACAGCAGGCTCGAAGACTTGCCATCGCTTCTCCCCGGCTACCTGGAGAGAGAACACGTCGTGCGAGTCGTAGTGTCGGCCGAAAGCCTGGGCGTCTGGAGGGGAGAAGTACGCATTCGCCTGGACGCGGTGCGTGAGCTCGGCCTCGAGTGACCGGCAGAATCGCTGGAGCGGAGGGTGGGTGTACTGCAGGCCCTGGAGCGCTACCGAGGCCCCGGCGTCGATTGCCGTCAAGACCTTCGACGTGTCGGCGACGTCCGGCAATGGGGTGGGGGCACCCGGAAGCTCGAGCGTGTAGTCCGCGGGTTCGAGGCGCACCCCCGTCATCGCGAGCCGGAACCCCGGATAGCGCAGAGATCCCGACGAGACCATCGCCGAGAAATCGGCAACCGAGAGCAGGTCGTCGAATAGTCCTTCCTCTCCCCGTCCGATGTGGAGCGCCTCGCGCTCGTAGTACCTCGCGAAGAACTCGTCGGCGCTCATGGGATCTAGGCATCGCTCGAGCGCGCCGAGGAGGGGAGCTGACTGCGCCGAGGGCGGCCAGACCCACTCGTCCTGGAGTCGCCGGTCGGCCGGCGTCAGGTAGACGGTCTGGATGTCCTCGTCGGCAACGGTGCCGACGGCGTCCCCGGTTGTCGAAGTCATGCCGAAATCCTAAACCGAGGAGCACGAACGCAAGAGGGCTCCCGATGGGAGCCCTCTTGGCTCGAACAGCCTTGACCGCGCTAGTCCTCGTTCTCGCCGGTCGGGCCCTGGTTGCAGGGCCACGCGCAGATGCTGATGACGACCTCGAGCTGCTGCGCCTGCTTGGGGCTCACGCCTCCCGAGGGCAGCTGGCTGTCGATGCCGAGGTCGACGCAGCGCTTGACGCAGAGCTGCCCGGGAAGGCAGTCGGTCTTCACCGAGCACTTCTGGAAGCCCTCGTCGTCGATGCGGTCCTCGACGCAGAACACACCCGGTGTGCGCGAGTCGGACGCGCACACGCACAGGAAGCCATTGGGGGTGCCGTTCGGCTTGCTGATGCCACACTGGCGGATCTGGCGCCCGCAGACGTCTCCCGAGCCTCGGGCACAGATTCCCGGAGGCGCGAGAGACCTGCCGGCGCCGGCAGTCCCCGGTAGGAGCCACGCTGCTGCTCCGCCGGCCGCTCCCAGCGCTCCGAGCTTGATTGCCTTGCGGCGCGAGATCCTCGTAGTCTCGATGCCGCCCTCAGACTCGGTCATGTGACTCCTCTCCTTGTCGCCGACGCAACGCCTGCGCCGAATACGGGTTCATACCAGATCGTTCCCAGCAGCGTCTATCGCGTGGAGACTAGTGGGCTCGTCGGAACGCAAGAGGGCTCCCGATGGGAGCCCTCTGGCCAAACAGCCTTGATGGCGCTACTCCTCGTTCTCGCCGGTCGGGCCCTGGTTGCAGGGCCACGCGCAGATGCTGACGACGGCCTCGAACCCAACGACGTCGACGCAGCGCTTGACGCAGAGCTGCCCGGGAAGGCAGTCGGTCTTCACCGAGCACTTCTGGAAGCCCTCGTCGTCGATGCGGTCCTCGACGCAGAACACACCCGGTGTGCGCGAGTCGGACGCGCACACGCACAGGAAGCCATTGGGGGTGCCGTTCGGCTTGCTGATGCCACACTGGCGGATCTGGCGCCCGCAGACGTCTCCCGAGCCTCGGGCACAGATTCCCGGAGGCGCGAGAGACCTGCCGGCGCCGGCAGTCCCCGGTAGGAGCCACGCTGCTGCTCCGCCGGCCGCTCCCAGCGCTCCGAGCTTGATTGCCTTGCGGCGCGAGATCCTCGTAGTCTCGATGCCGCCCTCAGACTCGGTCATGTGACTCCTCTCCTTGTCGCCCGATGCTCCGTTGTAGAACTCGGTACCGGTTGATAACAGATCGCTCCAGCTGTGTCTACCGCCTCCGGCCCGGATTTCCTGCTTGCCATGGGAGGTAAGACTACGACCGGTGCATGACGCCATCCGCGCTTTGTCGTCGGCCTACGCCCGCCGCCGGGCGCGCCGTGCGATGCGCGACGGGGCGATCTACCGGCATCCGCTGGATACGCCGGCCGGGAAGATCCGAACCTGGGCGACCGTCAGCGTGGAAGGGTCGACGGTCACCCTGAACGATGTCGGCATCTATCCCGAGCGACCGGGAGATCCGGCCATAGAGATCGGGCTACGAGAGCTCGTGCGCCTGCGGGACGAGGTGGCCGCGTACGCGGCGCTCGCCGGCTATGAGACCCTGCACATCACGGCCGTGCGATCGGATCGGCATGAGGCGGCTGACCGTCACCCGCTGGTCGATGTCAACGTCGACCTGGCGCCGTACCGACCGCAGTGAGCAGCGGTTAGCCGGGGATGTCGTTCGCCGGGCCCGGCTTGATCGGGGCCGGGATCCGGTTGTTCGGCGGAGCGCCCGACGTCACCGGTGCGCGGCGCGTGATCGGCCCGCGCAGCTCGCCTGCGGGATTCGCCGCCGTCGCGACGTTGACGTAGAGGTCAGCCGTGCGCAGCGCGGTCACCTGCGCCTGCGTGAGGTTCGGAAGCTTGCCGCCGACGAGAGTCGTGCCCGCAATTCCCGCGCTGGCCGCACTCGTGACGTTGCAGGGACTGCAAAGCGTGAGGAACACGGAACTGGCGGTCGCGCTTACCTCACCCGACCGGATCTCGACACCGGTGACGGGGCCGGTCGTGTTCTGCACGCCGATCGCCCAGAAGAGGCCCCAGGAGAAGTTCGGGCGCGCTCCTCTGCCACTGAAACCGCCGCGCACGAGCGCGCCCAGGAAGCGCCCTGTTGCTGTCGAGGCGACCTGCAGCGTCCCCGCTTGGGTGGCGCTGAGGTTGGCGCGGAGCGGAATTGCAACAGCCGGCACGCTGCCGCCCGGTGGCTTCGCCGGCCCGGGTGTAGCCGCAACGGCGGAACCGGCGGCCAGGATCCCTGCGATCGCCGCGGCACCGACCCAGAGCTGAATGGTCTTCTTCCCCATTCCCGAGTTGTTATAGCGCCAACGTGGACGCTAGCGACGTAAATTTGGCGTAAAGCGGCTATTCCTGGGGACGGGATAGCCTGCCGCCATGCACGGTCACGGCCACGAGCACGCGCGGTTGCGCGCCGACCGGCGGGCGCTCTCGGTGGCCCTCGTGCTCATTGCCTCGTTCCTGGTCGTGGAGGTCGTGGTGGGCCTCGTCGCCGATTCGCTGGCGGTGCTCGCCGACGCCGGCCACATGCTCTCCGACGCCGGGTCGCTCGGGCTCGCCCTCTTCGCGGCCTGGCTCGCCGGCCGGCCGGCGACGCCTCAGCGGAGCTTCGGCTACCGGCGGGCCGAGATTCTCGCGGCGCTCGCGAACGGGGTGCTGCTGGTCGTCGTCGCCATCTGGATCTTCGTGGCGGCTGCGCGACGCTTGTCCGATCCTCCGCAGGTCGAGGGCGGCTGGGTGCTCGCTGTCGGCGTGATCGGGCTCGGTGTCAATCTCCTCGCTGCCGGCGTGCTCCATCGCCGCGGCAGCAGCAGCCTGAACGTCCGCGGTGCGCTGCTCCACGTGCTCGCCGATCTGCTCGGCTCGGTCGGCGTGATCATCGCCGGCCTCGTCGTCCTTGTGACCGGCTGGGAGCTCGCCGACCCGCTGGTGGCCCTGCTGATCGGCGTCCTCATCCTCGCCAGCTCCTGGCGGCTGCTCAGCGAGTCCGTCGGCATCCTGCTCGAGGCAGCCCCCGCGGGCATCGTCGCCGAAGATGTCGGCCGGGCGATCGCGGGAGTGCCGAAGGTCGTCGAGGTACACGACCTCCATGTCTGGACGATCACGTCCGGCTTCCCGGCGCTCTCGGCGCACGTGCTCGTGGAGCCGGGTGCGGACTGCCACGCGATCCGCCGGCAGATCGAGGGTCTGCTCCGCGAGCGGTTCGCTCTCGAGCACACGACGCTCCAGGTCGACCACGCCGGCCTCGCGACGACCGCACG
>CAVWJN010000018.1:0-116484 GCA_963755255.1 uncultured Actinomycetes bacterium
CCGTGCACCGCGAACTTCGCCGTCGTGTAGAGGCCTGCGCCGGGCCCGGCGACGAAGGCGGCCATCGACGCGGTGTTCACAACGTGGCCGCCCTCCCCGTGCGCCTTGATCCTCGGCACGAACGTGACTACGCCGTTGACGACACCGCCGAGGTTGACCCCCAGCACCCAGTCCCAGTCCTGGTACGTGGCGTCGGCGATGTCGTTGAAGAGGTTGATGCCAGCGTTGTTGCAGAGGATGTGGACGTTCCCGAAGACGCGGTCGGTCTCCTCGGCGGCACGGGCGAATGCCTCGCGATCGGTGACGTCCAGCTGGAGTGCGTGCACATCGCCGTCAAGCTCCGCCATCGCCGCCTCGAGATGGTCGGCCCGTATGTCGGCGATCGCGACCCGCATGCCGGCCGCGACGAAGGTCTTGGCCATCCCCAGCCCGACGCCGCTCCCGCCTCCGGTGATGAAGGCGACCTTGCCTTCGACGTCCCGCATGCGCGGGACCTTATAGTCGCCGCCAGGATGACTACTCCCCGAGCAGACGTCGTAGGCAGCCTGCTGCGGCCCGACTATCTCCGGGAGGCGAGGGAGGCTGCTCTCGCCGGGACGATCGACGGCGGCGAGCTGCGCGCGGTCGAGGACCGTGCCGTCCTCGAGGCGATCGCGCTCCAGAAGGACGCCGGCGTCGACGTCTTCACGGACGGCGAGTACCGGCGCAGCTGGTGGGCCGGCGCCATGTTCGACTCACTCGAGGGCTTCGTCGAGATCCCGGACCGGCGCCGCCGAGCTGCCTACCGGCATGTCCTGGCAGGGCACCGGCGCCGCCCTCGCCCTTGAGGCTCACGCGACGTGGCCGGCGCCTGGGTAGTCGGCGCGAAGCTGAGGCGGACCCGCGACCTCGTCGAGGAGGAAGCGAAGTTCCTCAAGGAGAACGCGCCGGGGCCGCGGAAGATCACTTTCGCCGCTATCTCGAACCGGGCCCAGGGCTGGTCTCCGCAAGGGCGTCACCGACCCGGCGTACGCCAACCCGGACGAGCTGCTCAACGACCTGCTTAAGTTCCTCAACGGCGAGGTCAAGGCCTGCATCGACATGGGCTGCAACTACGTCCAGCTCGACTCGCTGCGCTACACCGCCTGGATGGACCCCGATCGTCACCAGGCGATGATCAATTCCGGCGTCAAGGACACGGCGGCCGAGCTGGCGACAAGCTCCTGGCGGCGCCGACGCCTCGATCGCGGGGGCGCGCGGGCGTAACCCCAACCTCGTCGTCGGTGCACCATATCTGCCGCGGCAACAACCGCAGCTCCTGGACCGGCGGCGTCGGCGGCTACGAGGCGGTCGCGGAGAAGCTGTTCAACACGATGAACGTCGACCGCTTCCTTCTCGAGTACGACACCGACCGCGCCGGCGGCTTCGAGCCGCTGCGCTTCGTGCCGAAGGACAAGATGGTCGTCCTCGGCATCGTCAGCTCAAAGATCGGCGCGCCGGAGTCGAAGGACTCGCTGATCCGCCGGATCGAGGAGGCGTCGCAAGTACATCTCGGTCGACCAGCTGGCGATCAGCCCCCAGTGCGGCTTCGCCTCGGGGGCGATCGGCGCGATGACCGCCGCCGAGCAGGAGGCGAAGCTGCGGTTGGTCGGGGACGTCGCGCAGCGGATCTGGGACTAGCCGCCACCCTCTAGCGGAGCCAGGGCGAAGTCCCGTCATCGGCGTGGGTGGCATGATCGGCCGACGCATCGCGCGATCGAACGGTTTCGAGAGGAGGGAACTGGCGAAATGGTTGGTCAGAAAGCCTACGGCTGGTGGATCGCCTGGTACCAGTGGTACACGAGCAGCCCGGTTACCGTGCAGGTCAAGAACAAGACAGTGTTTGCCGAAGTCGCCTTGACGGGCACGGCGAACTCGTTTAAGGAGGCGGATGATTTCCACATCTGGCTGTCTTCGATCATCGGAATCACTCAGGTCGTCAGCGACAGCGGCGTCGAAAACTTCGGGCCCATCGACCAGAAAAAGTACAAACAAGCCGTCGACCCTGTACAATGTGACTAGCGTCACGGTCCAGTTGCATGGGGAGTCTGATTCCTGGCGAAGCCCGGGTACGGCTGGGCGCGGGGTCGGCTCTTCGTCAACTATTGGGAGTGATCTGCCGTGCTCGAGTTCGACTCAACGTTCGAAGAGCCACAGCCGAAGGTCGAGATCTGCGTGGTCTACGACCGGCGAAACGGCCGCATCGTGTCGATGCACCAGTTCGTCGGGGACGGAACGGGCCTATTGGGCCCGGAGGGTCGGGAGGAGCGTGAGCGCATAGCGCGTGAAACGGTCAAGCAGCAGCACCAGGACGTCGGTGAAGCTGATCGAGTGGTGATGCACGCGCCGCCCACTTCCGTCCCGAACCCAAGACGGTTTATCGAGTCGATGTTGCCTCGTACAGGATCGTCGCTCACCTGTCCGAGGCAGACTTTGCCGGGAGAAGAGACTCGCAGCGCCCGAAGACGTAAGCCAAGCAGCGGTTTCTTCGCCCCTTTGCCGTCGGGAGACGATGACCGGCGGGCGCCGGGTCGCGTGCTCAGGTGCCTGGATTCACGCCGTAGTGCATGGCGAGATCACTGGAGCATGTCGCTTGGACGCATCTCGAAGCGTTCGCCCGCACACGCGAGGGCCCGGGCGACAAGACTCCCGCATAACTCGTTCTCGGACTCAGGAAGCCGGATGCGTCCTCGTGTAAGTAACGAAACGGCGCAGGCCCCCGAGGGCGAGGTCCCACTGCCGGCCGACGCGGGACCTGGCAAAGCGGACGGCCCGTCAGCGTCGCGTGGGCGTCGCTCGGACGGCCACATAGTGGTAGTCCTCCCGACGGTACTGTCGAGATGCTGGAGTACGACACTGGCGGTGCCCGCCTCAACGATCACACCGCCGGGGCTCACGACGACTGCCGGATGGTTCCAGCACGCGCACTGCCGCTCCTCGGGCCCGCGAGCACGCACGCGCCCATAGCACGACGCGATCCTGCTCCTCCAGGAGGTACCCCTGACGAGCATGAAGTCGCCGGGGCGGGACGAGGCCGACGCCTTCGCCGGTGGAAAGTCGGGCACGTTGATCGCCGACGGGCCGGGGCAGGCCGCGTTTGCCATGCGATGGATGCCGATCTCTTCTTCACGAGCACCTGTCGTAGAGGGCGCACCTCCTGGATCGCACCGTGGAATTGGTGCCGATCTGGTAGAGGATCATCGGCATTCGGCGCAAACGACGGCGCGGCGATCGGCGTTGGCTATCACTCCGTCCAGGTACAGGGTGAGGCCTTGGTGGCGTCGAGCGTCATCGCCACGTGCCAGACCTTGCCCAGCTGGACGAGGTCGAACGGCGCCTCGATGCCGCTGGCGGAGGCAGCTTTCACGAACGCCTGCAGCTGTCCGCCGATGGCTGGGTCGGCGTCGCTCGGGAGGCGGGACGAGGTTCAGGGCCGATCCTCCCGCCAGCGAAATGTTGCGGACAATGCCGTCATTGGGGCCGGCGACGCTGTCCGGACGCACGAGCGCCTCGACGGTGAACTCGGTCTTCTGGAAGTCCGTGACGGTGTCGATCCCGACGAAGCCGTCCCCGTCGAACAGCGAAACGTGGCATCAGGCTCGACTGTCGTTCAGGCCGGTGGGCTGCCGCCGTGGGTGACGGTGTCTGGGTATGAGCCTGGATGGTCACCAAACCGCCGTGCGGGCGCGCCGACTTCGTCCTTCGCCAAGGGGCTGTCCAGCGGATCCGACAGGCGCCAGTACGCGATCGGGACAGACCCGAGAACTGCATCCGCATAGGTCGGAGAGCCGCCGCCGTCCGGGCCGTTTCCGTCCCCTCCTCCTCCAATGCGGAACCTGCCGTACTCGTTCGTGCAGCCGACGAAGCCGAACCCGGCTACCAAGGCCAAGACCACCAGGGGCGTCGCCACGAGAATCAGATCGGGCACGTGCATTGCTTACGGGCCTGGGGCGGGCTCGCGTCAGCCATGTGATGGACGCCGATCTCTTCTTTACTGAGCACCCTGTTGTAGACGGCGACCTCCTGGATCGCACCGTGGAAGTTGGTGCCGATCTCGAGAGGAACCTGGTATTCGGGGCAAAGGACGGCCCGAAAAGTTTGTTGACCGGCGCTCCGTCCAGGTACAGCATGAGGGTGTCATCGTCGAGCGTCATCGCCACGTGCCGGGCGGCGCCTAGCGGGTCGAGATCGAACGGCACATCGATACTGCTAGCGGAGGCAGCTCTCACGAACGCCTGCAGCTGGCCGACTGTGGCTGGGTCGGCGCCTCGGCAGGCGGGATGAGGTTCAGGGCCCATCCTCCCGCTAGCGACATGTTGCGAACGATGGCGTCGGTGGGGCCGGCGACGCTGTCCGGGAGCACGAGCGCCTCGACGGTGACCTTGTTCGTCTGGAAGTCCACAGCCTGGCCGATCACGACGTTGTCGTCCCCGTCGAACCGCGCTGGCGTGGCGTTCAGGCCACTGTCGTTGAGACCGGGCTGGACGCCGAGCACCGGGTTGCCGTTGTAGGTGCCTGGATGGTTACCAAACTGCTGTGCGGGCGCGCCGATTTCGTCCTTCGCCATGGGAAACACGGGGTTCGGTGCCAAGGGGTCCGGTGCCGGATCTGACAGGCGCCAGTACGCGATCGGGCCCGAATTTATGACCGCCTCCCAGTAGTTCGCCGGCTCGCCGCCCGGGCCATTTCCGTCAGTCGTGTCGGTGTCTCTCGATCGGCGGACCTTTCCCCTCCGTGTCAAGCCAACAGCCGGCGAAACCGAACAGGACGACAAGGGCGAAGACGATCAGCGGGGCGGCGATCAGTACCGTGCTGATCCCGCTGGTTACATGACCGACGAGGTGACCACAAGAAACGTCGCCGAGAGCACGACGAAGCCTGCCGAGCACGTTTGAGCGACCGTCAAACGACGAAGCTTTCGTGGGTCGTCTCGACCGAAGTCGATGAGGAAGCGACTGGCCGCATAGGCAGCGAGCGTCGCTATGAAGAGCGCCCCGGCGAACGGCATTTGCCGACGGCCAGTATCGCGCCGACCAGGAGCATCGCCGCCAATCCAGCCTCCAAGAGCTGGGTCGGAATGCGCTCGCTACGCGGCCGCAGCAGCAACCGTTCAGGAAGCATCCGATCCGGAGGCAGCTGATCGCTGCCAGGAACCGATCGCGCCGGCATCCTAGAACGACGCAACGGGAAGCCTGAGCGCCACGAGGAAAGGCACTGAGACCGGCACGCTGAGCAGGGCTCCGGACGCGACGCGCCGCCTCGACTCCCGTGCGGAAGGATGCGTCGCGGCGCGAACGATATGCCGACGAGCGAGGCGCCGACGAATGCCAGGCGCGCCCCGAGCAAAGCCGGCACGAGGAGCAGGACGATTACCCAGGCGAAGCGTGCCCGACAGGCCTTCGGCACGACCCGCCGCGTACGTCGCATACGTCCCGCGAGGAGACCCAGGTAGAGCATCGCGAGGTAGCTGGTATCCGAAAGGCGCCGAGGCGACGAGAGTCGGTCGCATCAGACGACGACCGCCGTCACTATCAGCCCCAGCCCGGCGACGATGCCGACATCCGACGTTGAAGATCGGCCAGGGGCCGATCTCTATGAAGTCGACGATGTGTCCGCGCAGCAGCCGATCGACGAGGTTGCCGGTCGCACCCCCGAGCGCAACGGCAACGCCGGCGCGCGCACCTTCACCTCCCTCGCCCAACGCGAGTATCAGAACGCTGCTCGAGGCCGCGACGCCCCACAGGAAAAGCAACGCCGTCGGCGACCGGATGCCGTTCCAGCCGGCGTTCACCACATGACGCAGCCGGACGCCTCTGCTCAGTCGGACCGACTGATTGAGGCTCAATCCCCTGAGCAGCACCGCCTTGCTGGCCTGGTCGATGCAGGCAACCGAGACGACCGTGAGAGCGACCCAAGCGAGCGGCATTGGTTCCTTTCGGAGCCTGCCGGGACTCTCACACAGGCGTCAGCTGTTGTCAAAGAGACCCCTGATCAGGGGGTGCTCAGGCCCGTCGGCGTGGCGCGTAGGGAGTCCTCAGACGCGGTCGTATCCGCCGGGCGGCCGCCCGTGCTTGCGATCCCAGTACCAACCGAAGGCGATCAGTACGCCGCCCAGGGCAAGAAGCGCACCACCGATCCCGTAACGCGCCCCCATGTTCGTGAAGAACATCAGGACGAGGCCGACCAGGAGGACGATCCCGGCCGCCGCCGCCGCGATCCCGAACACGTGACGCACCATGCCCTCTTCACCCTCGCGCGCCATCGCTCTCATCCTAACGGCTAGCACAACAGAAAACCCCCGCCGGAGCGGGGCTTTCTGAGGAGCGGATGAAGGGGCTCGAACCCACGACCTTCTGCATGGCAAGGAACGAGCGGAGGTTCCGGCCACGATCCGTCGTGAGGAGGATGCTGCCGGTCACGAAGTCCGAGCGCCGCGCAGTCGACGCCTGTCTTGAGACGGGGGCTACGCTCGGCGCGCGAAGTAAACGATCATCAGGACGAGCAAGATAATGACGAGGATCCCGATCAGTCCATAGCCCGTTCCGGCGAGTGCGAGCAGCACGGCTGTCCCCTTTCAGTCGATTGCGGTGGATTCGTCGAGACCGTCGAGCTTGAGCAGCGTGAGCAGGTCGCCAATCTCATGTCCGGCCTGGGCGCGGTGCCGCATCTCCACGTCGCGGTGGATGACGCAGCGGCTTCGTCTTCCGACTCGCTCGCGCTCCAGGTAGGACGCTTCCACGAGATCGGCGACGATGCGCTGCACGGCGCGTTCAGTGATCCCCACCACCTCCGCAACGTCCCGGAGTCTCACATCAGGTTCTCGTGCGATGCAGAGCAAGACCTGAGTGTGATTCGTGACGAAGCGCCACGTCTTCTGAGATCCGCTTTCGCTTGACATACGAACTTATTATCGTATTATCTCGGTCGCGTTATCTGTATCGCGCTTATTCAGTCGTAGGTTCAAACATATCAGAAAGGAGGAGGGCGTGACCACCAACCTGCGCGACTCGATCGTCGAGCGCATTGAGAGGGACGACAGGGCGACGACCGTTGTGCTTGCGGGCGAGCTCGACCTGTCGACCATCTCTGAGCTTCACCGCGCACTCGATGCGGAGTGTTCTTCGATCCCCTCTCGTCTGGTGATCGATATCGCCGCCGTTGAATTCATTGACTCCGCAGCTCTCCACCTCTTCATCGCGATGAGTAATCGACTAGAGGACGGCGGTGGCTCGCTCGAGATAGTGCAAGTGCCGGAACGACTGCGACGCATCTTCAGCATCACGAAGTTGGACGCTCTTCTGCTCGCTGAGCCGCTAGTCGATGGGCCCGGGAGGCCAGGATACCGCCGCCCCGTCAGGGCCCTTCCCACGCTGTGCCGTTTCCCTCCTCCGACGGGCGGGTAGTGGAGGAGCCGTGGCGTGCGAACGTTGCTCATCAGTGTTCCCGGGCTGGCAACCGTGCGCGGCGATGATCTGAGCAAGAAGGCCCGCGACACGTTCGTCATTACGCTCGTCGCGGTGGGCGTCGTCGTGGGCGTGCTCGTCCTCTGGAAGCTGAGGCTGCTGTTCAGTCTTATCTTCGTCGGCATCATCCTCGCCGCCGCGATGCGGCCTGGGGTCGAGGCTCTGCACCGGCACCGCATACCGCGCGGCATCGGCGTTCTACTCCACTACGCCGTCTTACTCGGCGCGCTCGCGCTGCTCGTCTGGCTGCTCGTGCCGACTGCCCTCGATCAGACACAGGAGGCTCTCGGCCCGGTGCCGACGACGCAAGAGGAGCTCGAGCGCGCAGCCCGCAACTCGCACGGCCTTCGGCACGAGGTCCTCACATACGTCGACAGTCGTCTCGAGGGAACGCAGACCTGGGCCAGCGCCGTCGGGCCGGCGGTCGAGCTCAGTCGCAAGGCCGTCGAGATCCTCGTCGGCGTGTTGTTCGTCTTCGCCATCGCGGGGTACTGGATCTTCGACCGGGAGCGCGCGGAGTCGGTCGTCTTCTCGATGGTCCCGCGCTCGAAGCGGCCCGTCGTCCACGAGACGTGGCTCCTCGTCGACGCGAAGCTCGGCGCATACGTCCGCCGGATGCTGCTCATGATCGCGTTCGTCAGTACGGTGCTCTCGCTCTCGTTCTGGCAGATCGGGCTTCCGTTTTGGCTCCTCCTCGGCGTCTTCTGCGGCGTCGTCGAGATCATCCCCGTGATCGGCCCGCTCGTCGCCGGCCTGGCCGCAGTCGCTGTCGGCCTGACGGTCTCCTGGCAGCACGCCGCGCTGGCGGCGGTCGCCGTCTACGGCCTCCGCCTCCTCCAGGACTACGTCATCAACCCACGGATGTTCGGTCACGCCGTCGGGCTTGCGCCGCTGGTCGTGCTCGTGACCGTCTCTGCGGTCGGTCTCGCACTTGGACCCGCCGCGGTCCCGCTTGCGACGCCCTTTGCGGCCGTCGTCGCGACGCTTATCGACGTCTTTGTGCGCGGGCGCGACCCGGCTAAGGAGGAGGTACCGACGATCCTCCCGACGCAGCCGCGGGCCCGGGCGAGCGGCGGCAGCTAACTGCCGACGCCGTCGCGCTGGCGTTCGATCTCGCCCGTGCTTTTCAACTGTCTCGGTGCAGCCGGGAGCGGCGGCGGTGTGGGGGGTATCACGAATCGCGGGTCGTGCGGTCGAGCGCCTCTAGAAAAAACCGCATAACCATGCGGGTTCGCTAACACTTTTCCAACGCTTGACGTTCCGCTTACGCCCACCCCTAGGGAGCCGGGGAAGAGAACATGCGGGCGCGAAGGTACCCGGGGGGAAGAACAACCTTCGCGCCCTTCTCGCGTTCCGACACAGCTTCCTCGGCTCCATCGCGTGGCTTCGGTTAGACACTAGGGCGCGGTTGCCTGAGAAGGGTTCGGACTTTTCGGCCGGAACAGAGAACACCGTGAACAAGCTCATCTCGGGCGAGTGGCTCATCGAGCGGACGAATGCGAAGCAGCGTCGTGTTGTCCATTACTGGCTGACGATCATCTGGTTCACGGTGGGGCTCGCTCTGTGGATCGTCTTACGAAATGACCTGTGGTTTGTGGGCTTCATGTCGCTCTACGCGATCTGGATAACCCACCTAGCCGGTTGGGCGGCCGAGACCCCGGTTGAGCCGGAGGAAAATCCGGCGAGCGACTCCTGAGAGCGATAGATCACGGTCTGTCGAACAGTTCGCGCGGCGTCGCCAGCCGCGGTCGACCTTGCGTCGTCGCGCATCAGCTTGGGACGCTGGCTGGCCCTAGCTGACGCTTGTCCTGAGTCGCCACGCAAGTAGCGTGGAAGCACGCGCCTGCCGCGAGCGTTCGGCCGCGCGCCGGGCCGCTCTCCGCGTCAGGCAAGGCTGACTAAAGGCTGACTATCCGGACGACAAGCCTCGCCCCCGCAATAAGGAAAAAGCCCCGTCTCCGGGGCTTTTCTTTGAACGATGCGGCTTTTTGGCTGCCGCCTCCATGGAGCGGATGAAGGGGCTCGAACCCTCGACCTTCTGCATGGCAAGCAGATGCTCTACCAACTGAGCTACATCCGCGGGAGCCCGGATTATAGCCCGGACTGGCGCATCCACTTCGCCCTCCACGCAACAGCGGCTGCGGCGTGGATCAGGTCGCGGGCGGACCGATTCTCTGCCACGAAACCTGCTCTCCGATGTTCGTGATGGCAACGATTTGCTGCGGGTCGAAAAACGTCACTTGCAGCACGGCCGCATAGGGGATGACCTGAAAGCCGTTCGACTGGCGGCCCTGGAGTGCGATTTGCTCGAGTGGACGAGTCGGCGTGCCAGTTCCCGTCGACGGGGCTCGTGCCCATCGGCGCCGAGAGCTCGCCGCGGAACTGGGCCGTCGGGCAAGACCTCGAGCTGCATCTGCGCCGTACCCCACGCCCGACTGAATCTGCACCTGCCACGTGCCGGGAAGAACATCGTTGAGGGACGCCGGCTGCGATCCTTCGGGAGCGGAGGCTTGCACCACCCGATCCTCGGTCTGGAGGCTCGGCTGATCCACGTCGACCTCCTCGGGATCGACGAGGAAGAGGGTGTCGGCATCGACCCCCGCACGCACGAGCAGGGTCGGTGTGGTCTCTTCTGGAATGCCCTGAAGCATCAACGCGACCTTGCCCTGCTCGAAGGCGTCGTTGACGGAGTGCCCGTAGCCGACGGCGCGGTAGAAGGACGCCGCAAACGCCCTGGCGGCGTTGTCTCCGATCTCCTGCTTCATGCCGATGGCGCAGTCGATCACCTCCACGATGGCCTCGGCCTGGTCCCGGGAGTAGCACGCATTGAGGACGACTACGCGGATGTTGTCTTTGAGCGTTGTAAAGAGCTGCTTGAGCGCCGCGGCGGACACGGGAAACGCACGGCGAGACTCGTCCACCAGGATGATCTGCTCTTCTTCGGTTCCGTGGCCGCTGAAGTGGACGACGTGGGGCCGGTACTCGTTGAGGTACTCGAGTAGGTCGTCAGGACGGACGGCCCATTTGGTTATGAGCTCGAGCGAGTCGCGCTGGTCGGTGGAGCGAATCTTCTGCTCGATGGCCCGGCTCTCTTCGTCCAGTGCGAGCTGACTGCCGGCGGGGTTCGCGCCAAGGAAGAGGATCCTGCTCTTCTTCATGAGGTGGCTCCGATTATGCCTCGGCCCGATCGAGAGCCTCGTTGACAAGGCTGTCTGCGAGCTCGTTGTGCTCGCGGCGCACGGCTGCATAGGTCACGCTTCCCCACGCGGCGCGCGGAGTGTTGTGCCTCGTCCCACAGCTCGCGCAGCGCCGCGTTCTTCACCTTGTACTCGCCGCGCATCTGCTTCACGAGCAGCTCGGAGTCGGAGACGACCTCCAGCTCGTCCACGCCGGCCTCCTCGGCTCTCGCCAGGCCGGCCACCAGCGCCCGATATTCGGCCACGTTGTTCGTCGCGACGCCGATCGCCTCACCGTGCGCAGCGAGCACGGTGCCGTCGCCCGCCTCCAGCACGTAGCCGTACGCCGCCGGGCCGGGGTTGCCGCGCGAGCCCCCGTCCGTAAACAGGCGCGCGCGCAAGCTACTCGGTGTCGATCTGGGCGCGCTGAAGCTTCCCGGAGTAGTCGACGTAGATCGACTTCCACTCGGTGAAGACGTCGAGCGCGGCCTGCCCGGCCTCGCGGTGGCCGTTGCCCGTGTCCTTCGTGCCGCCGAAGGGCAAGTGCACCTCGGCGCCGGTGGTGCCGGCGTTGACGTACGTGATGCCGGCCTCTGAGTCGCGCATGGCGCGGAAGGCCTGGTTCACGTCCGCCGTGAAGATCGACGAGGAGAGGCCGTAGCGGATGCCGTTGGCGACGCGGATCGCCTCGTCGAAGTCGTCGACGGGGATGAGTGCCGTCGTCGGCCCGAAGATCTCTTCCTGGGCGATCCTCATGTCGCCCTCGACGTCCGCGAAGATCGTCGGCCGGTAGAAGAAGCCGCCGTCGAGGCCGTTGTCGCCGGCGACCTCACCGCCGGTGAGCAGCGTCGCGCCCTCGTCCTTTCCGATCTCCGTGTACGAGTGGATCTTCTCCAGCGCGGCGGCGTTGATGACCGGGCCGACGTCCGTATCCGCCTCCCACCCGGGCCCGAGGCGCAGCCTTTCCACCGCAGCCACGAGCCGCGAGCGCACCTCGTCGTAGACCGCCCGGTGGACGATGACGCGGCTGGCCGCCGTGCAGCGCTGACCCGAGGTGCCGAAGGCCGACCAGACGATGCCGTCCACGGCGAGGTCGAGGTCGGCGTCGTCCATGACGATGATCCCGTTCTTGCCGCCGAGCTCCAGGTGCACGTGCTTGAGGTTCTCGGCGGCGGCCTCCAGCACGGCGACGCCGGTCTCGCGAGACCCGGTCAGCGTGATGACGCGGACATCGGGATGGCGGACGATCCTGTCCCCCACCTCGCGGCCGAACCCGTGCACGAGGTTGACGACGCCGTCGGGCACGCCTGCCTCGACGAGCAGCTCTACGAAGCGCTGTCCGAGCATCGGCGTGTCGTTCGCGGGCTTGAAGACGACGGTGTTCCCACACACGAGCGCCGGGACGATCTTCCACGAGGGAATGGCGATCGGGAAGTTCCACGGCGTGATCACGCCGACGATGCCGATCGGCTGACGCACGCTCATCTGGAACTTGTCGGGGAGCTCCGAAGGCGTCGTCTGGCCGAAGAGACGCCTGCCCTCGCCGGCCATGTAGTAGCTCATGTCGACCGCTTCCTGGACGTCGCCGCCCGCTTCCGCGAGCACCTTCCCCATCTCGCGCGACATCAGCTCCGTGAGCTCGTCCTTGTGCTCGGCCAGGAGTGCACCGAACCGGAAGAGGATCTCGCCGCGCTTCGGCGCGGGCACGAGCCGCCAGCTCTCGTAGGCCTCCTTCGCCGCCGCTACGGCGCGATCGACGTCCTCGGCCGACGACCGCGGGAACGTCCCGATCAGATCGCCGTTGGCGGGGCTCCGGCTCTCGAAGGTCTCGCCGGATGCGTCGACCCACTCGCCGCCGATGAGATTGCAGAGCGTCTGCGTGCCCGTCGCCACCGCGCGAGTGTAACGAGGCTAGGGAGCGTCGATCGCCGGGAAGGTTCCCGGGATGCGCACGCGCCGCCGTTCGCGCATCCGGCGCGCGTCGGGAGTGCTGGCGGGCGCTTCCCGCGCCCCGCTAGGCCGCCGCCGGTCGACGATGACGGTGACGTCGGGGTTGTCCTCGTAGTAGGTGGTGAGCCGTGCGAACAGCTCGCCTTCGAGCTCCGGGGGAATCACGCAGTAGATCACGCCAGTCGCAGTCTAAGACGGACGCAGTACGGCGTACACCCCGTGACGAGCGAATTACTCGGGTGCAACTCTCGGCACAAGCCGGCCGGCGGAGTCGACGTCGGCGTTCCAGTCGACGTCGTCCGGGCCGAGCTCCGCCGCGTCGAAGCCGCGTTCGACCATCTGCACGGGATCGGACTCGTCCGGGCTCACGCGATACCGGTACCAGGAGATCTCCCAGGCGACGACGATGCCGATCTCGCCGGTCTCCGACGGTCCCACTGCCACGCGCGGCGAGCCCAGGCTGCGCATGAGGCCGTCGATCGTGCGCCGGTGGGAGCTGCCGTTGAAGAGCGCCACTGCCTCGACGATTGCCTGCTCATCCGGCGACAAGCGGTTGAGGATGGGCTGCGCGACCGAGCGCGGCGGCGTCTGCGGCGCGCCGAAGAGCTTCGCGAAGAAGCCCCGTCGCGGGGCCGCCGGCAGCACCGCGAGGCTAGACCCGCCTTCGCGATACCAGCCGGCCTCGACGGCCCGGCCGCGGCAAAGCGGGCACACGTCGACGTATTCGATTCCGTCCGGCGAGAAGCGCGTCGTCCCCTCGCCAACGAGCAGGGTGCGCCCACAGATGGCGCAGTTAACCGCCGGAGAGGCACCCGTCACGACTAGTTCTCGGACTCGTGTGCCTTCTTGGCGTCCTCGATCAGCTTCTGCGCGATGTGCGACGGAACTTCCTCGTAGCGCAGAAACGACATGTGGTAGTCGCCGCGACCGCCGGTGAGCGAGGTGAGCGATTGCGAATACGTGAGTACCTCCGCCATGGGTACTTCGGCCTTGATCGTCGTCATGCCGCCCAGCGGCTCCATGCCGTGGAGCCGACCGCGCCGGGAGTTGAGATCGCCGTTGACGGCGCCCACGGCCTCGTCGGGAACCGTCACTTCGAGCTCCATGATCGGCTCGAGCAGCATCGGATCCGCCTTGTGGTACGCGTCTTTGAACGCCATCGAGCCGGCGATCTTGAACGCCATCTCGGAGGAGTCGACGTTGTGGTACTGCCCGTCCACGAGCCGGACGGTCACTCCTTGCACCGGCGCGCCGGCGAGCTCTCCGTGGAGCATCGCCTCCTGGATGCCCTTGTCGACTGCCGGTCTGAACCCCTGAGGGATGACGCCGCCGACGATCTTGTCCACGAACTCGTAACCCTCGTGACCGGGCCGCGGCTCGAGCACGATCTCGCAGTCGCCGAACTGCCCGCGTCCTCCGGTCTGCTTCTTGTAGCGGGCCCGCGCACGCGACTCGGTGCGAATCGTCTCCAGGTACGGGACGCGTGGCTGCGCGAGCTCCACGTCGACCCCAAAGCGGCGATGCAGACGCTCGACGGCGACTTCAACGTGCATCTGGGAGAGGCCGGCGAGCAATTGCTCGCCCGTGCGCTCGTCTCGCCGCAGCACCAGCGTTGGATCCTCCTCGGCGAGCCGTCGCAACGACGCTGCGGCCTTGTCCTCGTCGCCCTTTGCCTTCGGGGTGACGGCGAAGCTCATGACAGGCTCCGGGAAGTCGATTTTCGGGAGATCGACAGCGCGCTCGGTCTCGAGCAGCAAGTCGCCCGTCTGCGTCTCCTTGAGCTTGGCGACCGCACCGATGTCGCCCTCCGCGAACTCGCCCTCCGTGGTGTGCTCCTTTCCTTGCAGCAGCAAGAGCTGGCCGAGGCGCTCCTTCGCATGGGCGCGCACGTTCGCGAGCGTCGAGTCGGCCTTGACCGGCCCCTTCAGCACGCGGAACAGCGAGATGCGGCCGGCGAAGGGATCGGCGATCGTCTTGAAGACGAACGCCGCGGCGCCACTGCCGTCGACCTCGATCGGCGAGCCGCGCTTGGCCGGCGAGGGCACGCCCTCGACGAGCAGGTCGAGCAGCGCGTCGGTGCCGAGGTTCTTCGTGGCCACGCCGCACACCACGGGGAAGATCTCGCCTCGCGTGACGGCGTCCTTCAGTGCGTGCGCGACCTCGTCGACGCCGAGCTCCTCGTCGGCGAGGTAACGCTCCATCAGCCCCTCGTCCGTCTCCACGACGGCGTCGAGCAGCTTCACGCGGTACTCGGCCACACTGTCCGCGAGCTCGGCCGGGATCTCTCCGGGCGTACCCTCTTTTGCCCCCTCGGGGCTCGCGTAAGCCTTCATGTGCAGAAGGTCGACGATGCCCGTCAGCTCGTGCTCGACTCCGATCGGCAGGCACACGGCCACGCAGCGAGTCGAGAACTGCTCCTGCAGCTGTCCGAGCGCGCGGTAGAAGTCGGCGCGCTCGCGGTCGAGCATGTTCACGAAGATGACGCGAGCGAGGCCGCCTGCCTCCGCGCGCCTCCACACGCGCCCGGTCCCCACCTCCACGCCCATGACGGCGCTGACCACGATGAGAGCGCCGTCTGCCACCGTCAGGCAGGCGATCGCATCTCCCTGGAAGCCGGCATCGCCCGGCGTGTCGATGAGGTTGATCTTCCGGTCTTGCCATTCAGCGTGCGCGAGCGACGCGGAGAGCGACATCTGGCGACGTTGCTCGTCCTCGTCCCAGTCCGTGACGGTGTTGCCCGCCTCGACGGTTCCGAGCCGGTTGGCGGCCCCGGACTCGAAGAGCATCGCCTCCACGAGCGACGTCTTCCCCGTCCCGCGATGACCGACGACGGCGACGTTGCGGATCTTCCCTGGATCGAAGGCAGGCATGGGCTACGAATCCCTCCTCTGGCGCGGTGTGCCGCGCAAGCGTAGCCCGGCAGGCTAGCTGGCCGCAGAGCTTCTGGGGGCCACGCCGGAGAGCCGCGCCCGCAGGCGAAGAACCGCCTTCGTGTGCAGCTGCGAGACGCGAGATTCGGTGACGCCGAGCACTTCGCCTATCTCCCGCAGCGTCAGCTCCTCGTAGTAGTAGAGGGTGACGACGATCTTCTCGCGCTCGGGGAGACTGGCTATCGCCTCGGCCATTGCCTCCTTCGTCTCGGTCACGTCGAGCGCTGCCTCGGGTTGCGGTCCCTCGCGGTCCTCGATGGTGTCGATGAGGGCGACCTGGTCGCCGGTCGACGACGAGACGGTCCACAGCTCGTCGAGTGCGGCGATCGAGGAGCGGGAGATGTCCAGCAGGCTGTCCTCGAGCTCCGACACCTCGATGCCGACCTTGGCGGCGATCTCCTCGTCCGTCGGCGAGCGGTGCAGCTCCGCCTCCAACTTCGCGATCGCGCGCTCGATCTCACGAGCGCGGGAGCGAACTGACCGCGGCACCCAGTCCATCGCGCGCAACTCATCGATGATCGACCCCTTGATCCGCGCGATGGCGTACGTCTCGAACTTCACGTCGCGCCCGGGGTCGTAGCGCTCGATGGCGCCGATCAGCCCGAGCAGCCCGTACGAGACGAGGTCGTTCTCGTCCACGTGCGAAGGGAGCCCGCTGGAGATGCGGCCCGCGACGAACTTCACGAGCGGCGCGTACGTGAGGATGAGGCGGTCGCGAAGTGCTGCGTCCCCCGTCTCGCGATACGTGCGCCAGAGAGCTTTGGTGTCGTCCGCCACGCGGAGAGAATACGCCGTGTCCCGGCGAACTCCCGCTAACCGGCGCGCCAGGCGCGAATCACGAGCGTCGCCATCCAGGCTGCGATGACCCCTGCAGTGATGAGAATCACCCACTGATCGGCCTTGTAGGCGGCCCACGCGATGCCGGCCATGATCGTCGTCAAGAGAAGAAAGAGCGCGCCGAGCCCGCGCCGCTGGGAAGGCTTGCCCACGTCGCCAATCTAGCTATCGTGATCGTGCAACCCAGCGTTGGCTGGCGAAGGGGCGTAGCTCAATTGGCAGAGCACCGGTCTCCAAAACCGGGGGTTGCAGGTTCGAGTCCTGCCGCCCCTGCTAGGCGGCTGGAAGTCTGACGACTTCCAGCCGGGAGGGTGGTCTCCGACAGCGTGAATGAGCCGCGGCCGCCATGCCGGCCGCGGCGGCGGCGCAACGGCTGGACACGCAAGACTTGAAAGCCTCGGCGGTCGCCTCCCGCGTCGGACCGGACGGGATCGCCGTCCACGTCGCGGCGAACAGCACGACCACGAGGCCGAGTAGCGTGAAGCGGCGGGCGCGGTTCAACGTCAATGCCCCCGAACAAGCGAGAGATCACGACCGCGGCGGAATCCCCACGACCGCGATCGGGTCACGAGCTGTCCTCCTTTACCATGGATTCCGTCACGGTTCCTCCCGTGAACCCATCCAGAGCCGATAGCGCCGAGTCGACCCGGATGAACCCTTTGGGGAGTTGCGGTCGAGGTGCGCCGCCCTTCTCTTGATCGACGTCATAGCTGAGCACGACATTGCCGTACGTGCGCATGACGTTCCGTACACCATCGTCTGGAAAAGACTCGGGATCTAGTGCCTCCCACGGTCCCCAGGTGAGGACACCATGGGGCGGTACTGATACATCGCCGATTTCGTAGTTAATCGGGCTGTATCCGCTCTTGAATACCCAGACGGTGTAGTAGCCCTCCGTGTCCGAGGGATCGACGAGAACCGAGGCCTCCTCATCTGACCGCTTGGGGTCAAGCTCGAGCGTCGTCTGTATCTGATCCTTGAAGGTCTTGATGACCTCCTGATCTGTCCACCGCTGTGTCGGGGGTCCACCGCAGGCTGTGAGTGCGACGACAAGGACGCAGACCGCCAAGGCTGTCCACTTGTTCATCGCGGCTGATCATCTCACGGCGGCGGTGGTCGTCCAACGTCTCCTTGGGCAGGGTTTGTCGAGCGGCTGATCGGGCTAGGCGCAACGGTAGTCCAGCGTCCCACCCCCGATCCCATGGAGGTCACGCGATGAGCAGCCGATTTCGGCGTTACCTTGTTCTGACGAGCCTGCTTGCCCTCTTGCTTGGGGCATCCGGCCCCGCGGCGCCGAGCGCCCTCGCGGCCGGCCCGCCGACCCTGGTGGCCGGTATCGACGTCGACGCGACGACGATTCCGGAGCTCCAGACGTTGATGAAGTTCGGCCAGTTGAGCTCCGTGCAGCTGACGAGCTTCTATCTCCAGCGCATCATTGACCTCAACCCGACGCTCCACGCAGTGATCACGGTCAGCCCGACGGCCCTCGCCGATGCGCAAGCGGCCGACGAAGCGCGAAGCGACGGCGACAACCGTCCGCTGCTCGGGATTCCAATCATCGTGAAGGACAACGTCAACACCACCGGCATGCCGACGACCGCCGGCTCCTTCGCACTCGCCGGAAGCACGCCAGACAACGCGTTCATCGCGGCAAAGCTGAAGGCCGCCGGCGCGATCATCATCGGCAAGGCAAACCTGTCCGAGTGGGCCAACTTCCGGTCCGGCCCGTCGTCGAGCGGCTGGAGCGGCATCGGCGGCCAGACGAACATGCCCTACGTCCTCGATCGCAACCCGTGCGGATCGAGCTCCGGCTCCGGCGTCGTCGCAGCTGCCGATCTCGCGGTCGCGGCCGTGGGGACGGAGACGGACGGGTCGATCGTCTGCCCGTCCGGCGCCAACGGCGTCGTCGGGATCAAGCCGACGCTCGGCTTGTGGAGCCGCGCAGGCGTCGTCCCGATCAGCGCCGAGCAGGACACGGCCGGCCCGATTGCCCGCAACGTGACCGACGCCGCGGTACTCCTCGGCGCAGCGACCGGCGTCGACCCGAACGACGGCGCGACCGCCGATCAGTCCGGCCACGCCTTCACCGACTACACCCCGTTCCTTGACGACGAGGCGCTCGACGGCGCTCGAATCGGCGTCTGGCGCGCCGGCACCTACGACCCGGCGTTGGTCGGCTCTGTTGTCGAGCCTATCCTCGACGACGTAGTCGACGCCCTCGAGGGCCAGGGTGCGACGATCGTCGACCCGGCGGACATCGACCTGTCGGCGACGGCCAACGAGTTCCCCGCTCTGCTCTGCGAGTTCAAGACGGACATCGCGACGTACCTCCAGACCTCCGTCCATGGAACAAACCCGGTCTCGCAGCAGGCCTACCCCCAGACGCTGGCCGACTTGATCGCCTTCGACCAGGCAAATCCCCAGCTCGAAGGACCGTGGAACGACTTCGTCTTCGAGTCGGCCGAGCAGACGAACGGCCGCGACAAGGATTGCGCCCAGCTGCGCAAGAAGACGACGCCGCCGGTCCAGCGCGCGATCAAGCAGGTCATGAACAAGAACCATCTCGACGCGATCATCGCGCTGACCAACGGCCCCGCCTGGCCGACGAACGACGACCCGAACGAGGGCGATCTCGACGGCCACTTCGAGTACTTCGTCGGGTCATCGACGGCGGCTGCGGTGTCGGGCTACGCCGACATCACCGTGCCCGCGGGCTACGACGAGGGTCTGCCGATCGGGATCACTTTCATCGGCGGCGGCCCTTGGTCGGAGCCGGCGCTGATCGGCTACGCCTACGACTACGAGCAGGCGACGCAGGTTCGCGTCCCGCCGGAGTTCATCCCGACGATCGGCGACGATCTGTTCCCGGGCGCCCCTAACCCGCTGCTTCAGGCACGGCTGCAACAGCAGCAGGCGACCCAGGGTCAGCGCGATCTCGTCTTGCGCTTCTGGTAGACGCATGTCGCGGAGACAACGAAGCCCGGCCATTCGGCCGGGCTTCGTTTGCGGGTCGTCTCCCAAGAGCCGGCGAGCACAGTCCTCGCTGATCTCGGCGTTGTATTGTCCGTGACCGTCGACGACAGTCGTCGCACTACGACCGGAGGTGACTTTTCATGCTTCTCGCTGCAAGCGGATTTTGGCTCTGGACGATTCTCGCGATCGCGGTCTGGATCCTCATCGCATTCTGGCCGGCGCGCGTTGCGAGTCGAAAGGGCCGCAGCTTCTTCGGCTACTTCATCTTCAGCTTGTTCTTCTTCCCGGCGGCCCTGATCGTCGCCTACGTCGTCTCCGACAAGACGGCAGCGGCCACCGGGTAACAAGCCCGATTCCGCGGATTAGCTTTCGGCTTTGGCCTTGTTCAGGGCCACAGCCGCGCGAACGAGAGCCTTTAACGCCTCCTCGTCTATCTGCTCGCCCTCGTGGAAGTCAATGGCTCGTCTTGTGTTGCCCTCGAGGCTGGAGTTGAAGAGGCCCGAAGGATCCTCGAGAGCCGCCCCCTTGGCGAAGGTCATCTTCACGACGCTCTTGTACGTCTCGCCGGTGCAGATCATTCCGGCGTGCGACCACACCGGAACCCCTCGCCACTTCCACTCCTCGACGACTTCGGGATCGGCCTCCGTCACCAATGCACGGAGCCGGCTGAGCATCTCGCCTCGCCAGTCGCCTAGCTCCTTGATTCTCGCATCGATCAGCTGAGAAGGAGACGTGCTTTCCTGCGACATGTGCCCTCCTGTGTCAGAGCGCCGGGAGTGTCCCTCGGCCCGCGCGCGCCGGCGGCGATGCTAGCAGGTCGGACCATCGCGACTTTCCACCCGCGATGGGGTGCGCGGCGTGTGCGATTTGTCTGGTTGAGCGATCGTGTCGCACGCGACGACGACCGATGTCTGGTCGCATGAGCCGGTGGACTGAGCGGGAAGAAGGTCAGACGATGGCGGAGTACGCGGTCGTCCTGGCGCTCCTCACGATCACGACAGCGGCTGTCTTCACGGCTCTCTCCGGCGGCGTCGCAAACGCCATGACAACCGTCACCGGCGTCGTCTAGGCGTTCGCTACGGGCCGGTCAGCGCCGCGGCGGCGGCTGTCCAGCGAAGATCGGGCGTGGTGCAGGTGTACGCCGCTGCGGCAACGGCGAACTCGACGTCAAGCTTCACCGAACCTGTCGCAATGCCCACTGTCAGCAGTCCCGACACCACTACGCGGTAGGTCGCTGACTCTCCCGCCACCTCTCGAGTCCCCGACTGGTCGACGCTGAACGTGCCGTCACGCCCCACGAGGTAGACGGACCCGCCGAAGTCCTGCGCCCACACGACGGACGGACCGCCGGAGGGAGCGCACGAGAGCCGAATCGCCGGGAACACCAGCCTGGACAGCGCCCCGCCGGAGTCGACCTGGAACGTCACCAGCTCGCCCTGCGTCGTCCGGCCTCCGTACACCCCCGCCACGACCGGACGGGGAGGCGGAGCGTACGGCTCCGGAGGCACGACGATCATGGTCTCGCAGTCTGCGAGCACCACGTCGGCGCCGTCCGCCAGCACCGTGTCTCGCCCTGGTCCGCACGCCGCTACATCACGCTCGCCATCCCTGAGTAGGAGCCGATCGGCACCCGGACCTCCGTAGGCGACATCCCGACCGGCATCTCCGATGAGCCGGTCATGCCCCGCCCGGCCGTAGAGCTTGTCGGCGCCCGGTGTGCCCCGGATCGTCTCGGAGCGATCTGTCCCCACGATGCCTGCGGCGAGCGCCGTGCCGATGAGGATGAGGCTCGCAGTGGCGGAAGTACAAAGTGCAGCCTTCACGCTCGTTCGCACGCGCCGACGATACTGACGGTTCGAGTGGCGCGCGACGTCACGCGGCCGCTAGCCTCCAGCGGTGCGGCGGGGGGCTCCGATTCTCGTGTTCACAGTGCTTGCCGCGCTGGCAGTCTCCGCGGCAACACCGAGCCAGAGCAGTCTCGTCCGGCTCGACTCGTTCGCCGTGGACAGCGTCAATGCGCCACGCGTGCCGGCCCGCACGGCTGTGGACTGGTGCGGGGCCAGCCAGCCGGCCGCCCTCGATCGCAAGCCCGACGGCGACCTCTCGTCGCTGCGCAACGTCCATGTGACGTACGCGGTGCCGGCCGACGTCTCCGGCCGCTTTGGCACGCTCGCTTCGGCCATTGCCACCGACACCGCGGCGATCGATGCCTGGTGGCGCCGCGAGGATCCGACCAGGGCCCCGCGCTACGACCTCTTCGCGTTCCCGGGCTGCACGGCGAAGTTCGGCTCTCTCGATCTCGGCTTCGTCCGGCTGCCCCAGGGCGCCGCGGCCTACACGGGGAACAACGCTGCGGACGTGCTGCTGTCGGATCTCTCGGCCATCGAAGCGCTTACGTCACAGAAGCACGTCGTGTACTACGACGGCCCGGCGCCATTCGGAGACCAGGTGTGCGGGACCACGTTCGTTCCGCGCAGCGCGACGACGCAGGGAGGATTCTCGGGGATCGCCTTCGTTTGGCTCCAGTCTCTGTGCGGCGGAGACGTGGGCGCAGGGCGACTCAACGCCGCGGTCGCCGTCCATGAGTTGATCCACGGCCTGGCTGCTCTCCAGGGCGGCTCGCCGAACGAGTGCCCACCCCCCAACGACGGCCATGTCTGCGACAGCCCGAACGACGTGCTCTATCCCGAGGCCAGTAGCCAGACGACGCTTTCGACACAGATCCTCGACACCGGCCGCGACGACTACTACGGCCACTCGGGCAGCTCGTTCGACGTACAGGACTCCGCGTGGCTCTCGCATCTGCCGCAGCAGAGGCTCACCGTTGCGATCCAGCGGACGGGCTCGGCGAGAGGCACGGTTCGCCTGACATCCCCGACAGCCTTCGAGTGTGCGCAGAGCTGCAGCCTCCAGCTCGATCTCGGACTCTCCGCGACGCTCGTAGCACGACCGGCGGCTGGGTTCCGATTTGCCGGCTGGAAAGGGGCTTGCTCCGGCACGGCATCCTGCGTGGTGACGCTCGCTGCGGCACGGAGCGTCGTCGCGTTGTTCGGCGCAGGCACGTTCCGCCTGACCGTGGGCGTCGGCGGCAAGGGCAAGGTGTCGAGCTCGCCGACGGGCCTGACCTGCCCGAGCCGGTGCTCGGCGAGCTTCAGGGCAGCGTCGAACGTCCGGCTGCGCGCCACCGCTTCACCCGGCTTCGTCTTCTCCGGCTGGACGGGAAGCTGCCGCGGAACGACCGCGTGTGTCGTGAAGCTGAACGGCAATCGCTCCGTCGGCGCCACCTTCAAGCGCCGGTCGTAGTTTCTGCCGCGGCAGCCTCGGGTAGCCGCGGAGTGGCCGGCGACCGGGGAGGACGAGCTCGTAGGCGAGGACTTGGGCAACGGGCGGCGAAGAGCGCGCGGCGTGAGTGAGGAGAGCCTCCTCGACGAGATGCGTGCCGCCGTGCGCGGCGACCGGCAGCGCGCCGAGCGGCGGCGAGCTCAGGAGCCCGAGCCGGTAGACGGCCCGCCGCCCCCGGCCGAAACGCCCGAGGCCGAGCCGGAGCACGCAGACCCGCCCGAGACAGCCGGCTTCCTGAGGAGGCTTACTCGACGGACGCCGTCGACCTGAACATCGTCCGCAAGGTCATCAGCGCGATCTTCAGGTCGAGCCAGAGCGAGAAGTTCTCGATATAGAAGTTGTCCCACTCCGCACGGTCGGCCAGGGACGTGCGCCCGCGCAAGCCGTTCACCTGTGCCCAGCCGGTGATGCCCGACTTCACGCGGTGCCGCTCGCGGTAGCGGTGGATGCGCTGCTCGAAGTCCTCGACGAACTCGGGTCGCTCGGGACGCGGACCGATGATGCTCATGTCGCCGCGGAGCACGTTGAAGAGCTGCGGCAGCTCGTCGATCGACGTCGCCCGCAGGAAGCTGCCCACGCGCGTCCGCCGGTCCTCTCCTTCCACGCCGCCTGGCCCGAGGTCGCCCGCAGGGGCGACGGGCGCCGTCTCCTGGACGCCGGCCATCGAGCGGAACTTCAGCATCTCGAACGGGCGGCCGTCACGGCCGATGCGCAGCTGGCGGAAGAAGACGGGTCGGCCCGTCGAGACGAGCACGGCGATCGCTGCCGCAATGAGGATCGGCGAAAGGAGGAGGATGGCGAGCCCGGAGAGCACGCGATCGAACGCGTACTTCACTCGGAACTGCCAGCCGGTCGGCTCGGCCGGGCGGGGAGCAACAAGCGGCAGGCCGCCGAGATGCTCCATCTGGCTCATCGCCGGCATGCGCTCGAAGAGCCTCGGCACGATCGCCGTGGGGATCCCGACGTCCTCGCAGCGGCGGACGATCCGCAGGAGCACCTCGTCAGGTGCAGTCGAGAACGTGATCACGACCTGCTCGATCTTGAAACGGGCGATCGCATCGTCCAGGTCCCAGCTCGCGCCGACGACCGGCACGCCCAGCTCCGACAACGTGTCAACGAGCGGCTCCTTGTCGAGGAACGCGGCGGGACGGAGGCCGAGCTTGGGATTGTCGAGGAGACGCTTCGCGACGAGCGCGCCGACGCGCCCGGCGCCGACGATCAGCGTCGGCCGAACGCTCTCGCCGACCACGCGCGCGCGCTGGTGTGACCAGTACCACGCGAGCCGCCCGGCCGAGACATAGGCGAGGGCGAACGCCCACAAACGAGCCGTTTCCGTCCCCAGGTCGCCGGTCGAGCCGAGGAGAGCACGACCCGTGAGCACGATCATCGCCGCGATCGTCGTCGCGACGAAGATGGCGCGGAGATCGTCCAACGCGTGGAGGCGGAAGCGGAGCCGGTACAGACCGCGCGACCAATACAGCATGACGCAGAGCACGACAAAGATCGCCGTCGCAGCGAGCGGCGGCGAGGCTACGCCGGCGGCGTTGCCCCCGACCACGACGGCGACCGCCGCGAGCAGGAGCATCGCCACATCGACCCCGAGGCTGCCGAGCGTCCAGGAGACGCTCGGCCGCAGTCGGGCTCGCGGCAGCTCGGACTCGTCGATGACCGACTCAGACCCCAGCCTTTCGAGCGCGGTCTCCACCGTGGCCTCGTCAGCCGCAGTTCCCGATTGGGCCTACGCCCGTTGTCTGGCGACGCGCCGCAGCGCGGTGCCAAGCAATATGAGTCCGAGCGCCCCTGCGGCGATCAGGCCAAGATCGAGTCCCGTGAACGGCAGTCCGCCGCTGGCCTGGACAGGCGAAGTTCCACTCGTCGCGCCGGCCGTGCCCCCTGCAGTCGTGCCTCCTCCGGACGCCGTGCCTCCTCCGGACGCGGTGCCTCCGGACGTCGTGCCTCCGGACGTTCCGCCCGATGTGGAGCCGTCGTTGCCTTCCTCGACCGCCGGCGGCAGCCCTTCGTTGCCGGTCGGTGCATACTGCTGGACGACTGCGTCCTTCAGTGTCCGCTCGAGATCGGCGGGCGAGTACTTGCTGTCGAGCCTCCCGTTGTCAGCGTAATCGCGGTAGATCTCTTGTGGTGTGGCGGCGAGCGCCCCCGAAGCCGCAATCACGGCAGCAGCAGAGAGGACGACGACCGCTACTCCCATGCGTGTGCGACCCATGCTCTCCTCCTCCAGTAATGCCTCTGAGTTCCGGTTGCGTCCGGAACCTGTTACACAGTGTCACGACTCCGGCGACAGTCGTCAAGCGCCAGGCGACAATTGATGCCGCAATCTGCGAGGTTTCCTGCACTAGTTCTACAGTGAGCGGCCTCTGGAGACGCTGAAGCACCCACAGATCCTGCTCACTTCACTTGTCCGCGCGGTGCCGACAGCTGTTCTCGTCCTGGCGGCAATTGCGTTGGCATGGGACGCGAGCGGCTCCACTCGCGCAGCCGACTGGCTCGCCTATGCGGTTCTCGCCGCGTTGGTTCTGGCCGTGGTGCTCCTCTCCGGCTCAGCGGTACGGCCGGCGCGATTGCCACTCGTTGCATCGGGGCTGCTCATCGGCTTCGCAGCCTGGACTGCGCTCTCGGCCTCATGGTCGCCGGCGCCGTCGCTGGCGCGTGACGACGGGCTGCTCGCGCTGTTCTACGCAATTGCGCTCTTGGTGCCACTCGTCTCGCTCCGCTCCGCTACTGACCGCGTCGTCGCCAACGCGGTCTTCGTTCTGGGATTGTCCGCGCTCGCGGTATGGACCGGTGTCTGGCTGCGTGAGGGGCGCGATCCGGACCTGCTGTATGTCGCGGGACGACTCGACTTCCCGGTGACGTACTGGAACGGCCAGGCGGCGATGGCGCTGATCGCATTCTGGCCGGCGATCGCCCTCGCCGCACGTCAAGAGCTTCATCCGGTGATCCGAGCGCTCTCTCTCGGAGGCGCCACAGCGATGCTCTGTCTCTGGGTGGGCACCCAGAGCAAGGGTGGCGGCGTCGCTCTGGCGCTCTCCGCGATCGTCGTCTTCGCCGTCTCCGCTGCGCGGCTTCGGCTGCTGCTGCCGTCCCTTCTCGTCGCAGCCCTCGGCGCGGTTGCGGCCGAACCGTTGACGGAGCCGTTCCGGACGGATGGTCAGGCATTCGAGGACGCAGTTCGCGCCGCGGGCACCGCCACGCTCCTGCTGGCCGGCATCGGTGCACTGCTCGGCCTGGTCTATGCCTTGGCCGACCGGCGCGTGCACGTCTCGCGGTCGGCGCGGATGTGGGCCGGCAGGATCGCGCTCGGCCTCGTGTGCGTCGCGGTGCTCGCTGGTGTGACCGGGTTCGTCGCGTCGGTCGATCACCCGATTCGAGCGACACAGAACCGCTGGGAAGACTTCAAGACCTCCGACAGCGGCGCCTCGGCAACGAGCAACTTCGGCGCGCTGGGGTCGAATCGTTACGACTTCTGGCGCGTCGCGTGGGAGGAGTTCGAGAAGCATCCCGCCGTGGGAATCGGTGCGTACGGCTGGCGCGACGCGTATCTCATTCACGGAGACAGCCTCGAGACCCCGTATCGAGCGCATTCGCTCGGCCTCGACGCGCTCAGTGAGACGGGCATTCCGGGATTCCTGCTCGTGGTAGGAGCCGGCATAGCCGTGCTCGTTGCGCTGGGGAGGAGAGCTCGCGGGTCACTAGCCGCTTCGGGCGCTCTCGGCGCGGCCGCATACTTCGCCGTTCACACGGGCGGTGACTGGGTATGGACGATTCCCGCGGTCGGTCTGCCGGCATTCGTGATCGCCGGCATAGCCCTCTCGGAGGACCGAGCTTCGTCGCTGCCGGGGCGAGTGGCGATTCCCGCCGGGGTTGTAGCCGTGCTTGCGGCAGTGCTCGCCTTCTCCCCGCCGTGGCTGTCCTCGAGGTTCGTGCAGCGCGCCTACGACGCGCCGGCCCTTGCGCAGGCGAAGGACGACCTCCGGTGGGCGCGCCGCCTAGACCCGTTGGCGTTCGCGCCCCTCCTCGCCGAGTCGGCGTTGGTGGACCCGCCCGCGAACATCGCGCCGCTCCGGCGCGCCGTCGAGAAGCAGCCGCGCAGCGCGGGCCTCCACTACGTGCTCGGCCTGGCACTGCTCGACGCGGAACGCAACGGCCAGGCCGAGCGCGAGCTGCGCATAGCCCTCACGCTCTCCCCCCGGGACGTCGCGATCCGCGAGGCCCTCGACCGGGCGAGTTAGGCTGCGTGCCGATGGCCGTGCTCGCCAGCGCCGTGGAACGCGACTCGGACGTCTTCGCCCGACGGCGGCAGCGCATGGAGGAGCTCGTCGTCGAGCTGCGCGAGCGGACTGCGGCTGTCTCGCAGGGAGGCGGTGAGAAGGCGCTCGAGCGGCATCGTTCTCGGGGGAAGCTCACCGCCCGCGAGCGAGTCGACCGCCTCTGCGACCCCGACACGGCGTTCCTCGAGCTGTCCGCGCTGGCCGCGTGGGACATGTACGAGGGCCAGGCGCCGGGGGCCGGGATCGTGACCGGCATCGGCGTCATCGAGGGACGCAGGTGCGTGATCGTCGCCAACGACGCGACCGTCAAGGGCGGCACGTACTTCCCGCTGACGGTCAAGAAGCACCTCCGCGCACAGGAGATCGCCGAGCAGAACCGTCTGCCGTGTATCTACCTCGTCGACTCGGGAGGCGCGTTCCTGCCGCTCCAGGCCGAGGTCTTCCCCGACCGCGATCACTTCGGCCGGATCTTCTACAACCAGGCGAGACTCTCGGCAGCCGGCATCCCCCAGATCGCCTCCGTCATGGGCTCGTGCACGGCGGGCGGCGCCTACGTCCCGGCAATGAGCGACGAGACGATCATCGTCAAGGGCACGGGCACGATCTTCATCGGCGGGCCGCCCCTCGTGAAGGCGGCGACAGGCGAGGAGGTGACCGCCGAGGAGCTCGGCGGCGCGGACGTCCATACGAGGCAGTCGGGCGTCGCCGACCACTACGCCGTCTCGGACGAGCACGCGCTCGCTCTGTGCCGCCAGATCGTCCGCACCCTCGGCGGCCGGACGCCCGAGCCGCCCTGGGAGATCGCCGCCGCCGAGCCGCCCGCCCTGGACCCTGCAGAGATCTACGGGCTCGTGCCAGAGACCTTCCGCGAGCAGGTCGACCCGCGCGAGCTCATCGCGCGCATCGTCGACGGCAGCCGCTTCGACGAGTTCAAGGCCACGTACGGCGAGACGCTCGTCTGCGGCTTCGCGCGCATCGAGGGCTATCCGGTGGCGATCCTCGCCAACGCCGGCGTGCTCTTCGCCGAGTCATCGCGGAAAGGTGCGCACTTCGTCGAGCTCGCATGCAAGCGTCGTATCCCACTCGTGTTCCTTCAGAACATCACGGGCTTCATGGTCGGCAAGGAGTACGAGACGGGCGGCATCGCCCGCGACGGGGCAAAGCTCGTGATGGCGGTCGCGTGCGCCGAGGTACCGAAGTTCACCGTGGTCACCGGCGGCTCGTTCGGCGCCGGCAACTACGGCATGTGCGGCCGCGCATACGGCCCACGACAGCTCTGGATGTGGCCGAACGCCCGCATCTCCGTCATGGGCGGAGAGCAGGCCGCGCTCGTGCTATCGATGGTCGGAGACGCCGATCCCGACGAGATCCGGGCCACGTACGAGGCGGAGGGCAACCCGTACTACTCGACGGCGCGGCTCTGGGACGACGGCATCATCGACCCTCTCGATACGAGGCACGTGCTCGCCCTCGGCCTCTCGGCGGCTCTGAACGCGCCAATCTCCCACACGACCTTCGGCGTCTTCCGGATGTAAGGAAATTCGCTAGGGCGGTAGTACAGGCGTCCAGGCGGGTACGTAGCATGGGGTCCTCCCCAGACCCCTACACAGAGAGGGTGATTTATCCGTGGGCAACCTTCGGAAAATCCTCCGCGACCATCGCCCCTCCCCGGCCATGGTCGTCGCCTCCGTCGCACTGCTCGTGGCGCTCGGTGGCACAAGCGTCGCAGCCGTGAGCCAGTTGGCAGCGAACAGCGTCGGCACATCGCAACTCAAGAGCAACGCCGTGACGACGCCGAAGATCAAGAACAGCGCCGTCAACGCGTCGAAGCTAGCGAGCAACGCTGTCGCAACGGCAAAGATCGCGAGCAACGCGGTCACGAATGCGAAGATCGCAAACGGCACGATCCAGCCGGCCGACCTCTCGGCGGCTGCCAAGACGTCCGGCCCGGCAGGCGCGCCGGGTCCGCAGGGCCCGTCCGGCCCGGCAGGCGCCGCGGCAGCAACAGGTTGGGCATCGGTCGATTCGGTCGGCAACCTGGTGCGCAACAAGAACGCCACGTCCTCCCAACGGAACGGGACCGGTTCGTTCCAGGTGGTCTTCAACCAGGACGTGACGGGCTGCATCTACCTGTCGTCGCCCGGCGGCCCGACCACCGGCTTGTTCGCCTCGTTCGAGAGTGCGGCAGCCCAGCTGCCGAACGTCCCTGCCGGAGTACGGGTGGTCACCGACGTCATCCGCAGGAGCAGCCCGTCGACCTCCCGTTCTTCGTCGCCGTCTTCTGCTAACGGAGCATCGCTGGGTGGGGAGCGGCAGCTCCCCACCCAGCCACGACCACAGAAAGGGTGTACGCCTTGAGACTTCTCCGCAACCACCGGCCATCGCCTGCGATGGTCGTCGCAACGATCTCACTGCTCGTCGCGCTAGGCGGGACGAGCGTCGCCGCTGTCAACCAGTTGGCAGCGAACAGCGTCGGCACGTCGCAACTCAAGAGCAACGCGGTGACGACGCCGAAGATCAAGAACAGCGCCGTCAAGGCCTCGAAGATCGCGAACAACGCAGTCGTGGCGGCGAAGATTGCGAGCAACGCGGTCGTGACGGCGAAGATCGCGGGCAACGCGGTCACGAATGCGAAGATCGCAAACGGCACGATCCAGCCGGCCGACCTCTCGGCGGCTGCCAAGACGTCCGGCCCGCAGGGCCTGCCGGGTGCCCCAGGCCCGGCCGGGGCGACAGGGCCGGCCGGACCGAGCAACGCGTACGCATCGTTCCTCAACGGCCCAATCGCCCTTCCCGACTCACTGGACCCGGTCGCGAGTCTGTCCATACCTGGAAGCGGGTGCCTACGCCCTCTCGGCCAAGGCGACGATCGCGACGGGGGCGGCGGGGCTGATTCCGCCCTTCGACGCAACTGTCACGTGCAGGCTCGAAGCGGGTGCTGACTTCGACCAGTCCGGTGTAACGGTCCCCGAGGATTCTCATGGCTTCCCTGCCGCTGCAGGTGGTGCACCAGTTCACCGCCGCGGGAACCGCCAACTTCAGGTGCGGGGCAGAGGGCATCGACGCAGTGATCGGCGCCATCAAGATCACCGCCATCAGGGTCGGCAGCCTCGTGAACTCCGGCTAGCAGGCCACCAGTTCACCGATAGCGACCGCAGGCCTTGCCTGCGGTCGCTATCCCACGACAGAAAGGTGTTCGATGTGAGATTGCTCCGTAAGCACCGACCATCACCGGCGATGGTCGTGGCCTCGCTCGCCTTGCTCGTCGCCCTTGGCGGGACGAGCATCGCCGCCGTCAACCAGCTGGCGCCGAACACGATCGGTGCTCTGCAGCTGAAGTCCGGCAGCGTGGGCACGTCGGAGGTCAAGAACCGCAACCTGCTCGCCGTCGACTTCAAGCAGGGGCAGCTCCCGCGCGGGCCACGCGGCCTGCGGGGGCGACAGGGCCAGCCTGGCCAGCAGGGCGCCCTGGGCCCGCCAGGTCCCGCCGGCGTGGCAGCCCCGGGCTACGTCGCGCAGGTGACCTCGCAGACAGGGCCGACCGCCGTGTCGACGACCTCTACGTCGTTCGTCAACGTCGCCGGAGCGGGTGAGACGATCGTCGTCCCGGCCGGCGAGACGGCGAGGATCTACGCCATCTTCTCCGCTGAGTCGTTTTGCACGGGCGGCACCGATGACTTCTGTGGGGTCCGCATCACCGTCGACGGCAACGAGCTCAACCCGGCGGTCGGCACCGACTTTGCGTTCGACAGCACGGACGACGGAGACGAAGGCACGTCGTCGTGGGAGTCGCACGCGATCGCGCGCTCGAGCGAGACCCTGGCGGCAGGCAACCACCCCGTCCAGGTCCAGTTCCGCGCCACCACAGGCGCGACTTTGCGGCTCGACGACTGGGCGCTCGTCATCCAGCGCACGAAGCTGTCGTAGTTGCCACGCTCAGGGACGGCCGCTACTTCCGGCGGTCGTCCCTGTCTATCGAGCGCAGCGGTCCGTTAGCGTCCGGCCATGCACACGATCGAATTGACGGAAGACGAGCTGCGCCTCCTTCTCTCCGCACTCCATGCGTATCTCGACGACTTTGGCCACGAGGAGGCAGACGTCCTCCGCGAGATCAAGGCGGTGCTCGCCAAGCTTCCCCAGCCGACTCCGGGTGACTGAGGCCGGCCTGGACGTTCGCCGGGACGGGAACGTCCTCCGCGTGACGCTCGACCGCCCGGAACGCCACAACGCATTCGACGCGGGGCTCATCGCCGCTCTCGCCGACGCGTTCGCCGACGTCGGCGACGCCCGCTGCGTGGTGCTCGCCGGGGAGGGCCGGAGTTTCTGCGCGGGCGCCGACGTCGAGTGGCAGCGCGCATCGATCGACCTCTCGTTCGACGAGAACGTCGACGATGCGATGCGGCTCTACCGCATGCTGGAGGCCATCGAGTCGTGCCCGGCACCGGTCGTGGCCCGGGTGCAGGGCTTTGCGCTGGGCGGCGGCTCGGGGCTCATCGCCTGCTGCGACATCGCAGTGGCGGCTCCCGATGCGGTCTTCGGCTACTCGGAGGTGCGGCTCGGCATCATCCCCGCCGTCATCTCGCCCTTCGTGCTGCCGCGCATCGGCCCCGGTGCGGCACGACGCTACTTCCTCACGGGCGAGCGCTTCGACGCGGAGACCGCGCTCCGCATCGGACTCGTGCACGAGGTGGCTGACGACCTCGACGGCGCCGTCGCCGCCGTGGTCGAGGCACTCCTGCAGGGTGGACCGGAGGCCGTGCGAGCGGCCAAGCAACTCGTCCGCGAGCAGCCGACCGGCGAGGCAACCGCCCAGATCGCCGCGCGGCGGCGGACAAGCGAGGAAGGCCAGGACGGGTTGCGGGCATTCCTCGACAAGCGTCGCCCGCGCTGGCTGGCCGACTGACCAGCGCGGGGTGCGACGGCTCCTCGTTCTCTGCAGCGCCATCGTCGTCTGCGACACGATGTTCTTCGCGGCTCTGACGCCGCTGCTCCCCGACTACGCCGAGGATTTCGGACTCTCCAAGGTCGGCGCCGGCGCGCTCCAGGCAGCGTATCCGCTGGGTGTCCTCGCCGGCAGCATCCCCGGCGGCTACGTGGCGGCGAGGTTCGGTGTCAGGCCGACCGCAATCGCGGCCATGCTCGTGATCGCCGGAACGTCCGTGTTCTTCGGCTACGCCGACTCGATCCTCGCGCTCGACCTCGCCCGCTTCGTGCAGGGTGTCAGCAGTGCGTTCGCCTGGACGGCAGCGTTCGGCTGGCTCATCGCCGTCGCGCCGTCGGAGCGGCGAGGCCAGCTGATCGGCACGGTGCTCGGGGTCGCCATCGCCGGTGCACTCTTCGGTCCTGTCCTTGGCGGACTCGCGGCGGTGCTCGGCACGGGGCCGGTGTTCACTGCCGTCGGCGTGCTCGCGATCGGCGTTGCGGCCGCTGCTTTCGCCACCGCTACGCCGCCCCGGGGAGCCCGTCAGCCGCTCTCGTACCTCTGGGGCGCGCTCCACCACACTCGGATTCTCGGGGCGCTGTGGCTCGTCGCACTGCCGGCGCTGATGTTCGGGACTCTCACCGTGCTCGTTCCGTTGCGGCTCGACGAGCTCGGGCTCGCCGCGATCGCCATCAGCGCGGTCTTCGTCATCGCCGCCGCCTCCGAGGCCGCGATGTCGCCCATCGTGGGACGCGTGGCGGACCGGCGGGGCAAGCGGTATCCGATCACGATCGGGCTGATCGCTGCGGCAGCCGTGAACCTTGTGCTGCCGTGGCCGCACATCGGCGCCGTTCTGGCCGTATTCACCGTGCTTGCCTACTGTTCGTTCGGCATCTTCTGGGCACCTGCGATGTCGCTGCTTTCCGACTCGTCCGAGCGCGTTGGCCTCGACGTGGTCTGGGGGTTTGCGCTCGCCAACCTCGCCTGGGCGCCCGGTCAGGCCGTCGGTGCAGTGGTGGGTGGAACCCTCGCGCGCGCCACGGCGGACGCGGTGCCATACGTCCTTCTCGGCGCCTGCTGTCTGGCAACACTCGCCCTCGTGAGAAGCGCATGAAGCGCCTGCTCGTGGCCAACCGCGGCGAGATCGCCGTCCGCATCTTCCGGACGTGCAAGCGGCTAGGCATCGAGACGGTGGCCGTCGCGGCTCCGGACGATCGCGAGGCCCTCCACGCACGCGTCGCCGACGAGGTCGTGGAGATCGCCAGCTACCTCGACGCCGCCGAGCACGTTCGTGCTGCGCAAGAGACCGGTGCCGATGCGATTCACCCCGGCTACGGCTTCCTCGCCGAAAGCGCCGAGCTGGCCGAAGCCGTGGAAGGCGCCGGGCTCACCTTCGTCGGCCCTTCGCCCGAAGCGCTGCGTCAAGGCGGCGACAAGCTCGCCGCGAAGGAGATCGCCCGCCAGGCCGGCGTTCCCGTCGTCCCGGACGGCAGGCCGAACGACATCGGTTTCCCGCTCATCGTCAAGGCGGCCGCGGGTGGCGGCGGACGAGGCATGCGCGTCGTTCGGGCCCCCGAGGAGCTGGAGGAGGCGCTGGCCGCTGCGCAGCGGGAGGCCGGAGCTGCGTTCGACGACGACCGCGTCTTCTGCGAGCGGTTCGTCGAGCGGCCCCGCCATGTCGAGATCCAGCTGCTGGGAGACGGCGCGGGCACCGTGCTCGCACTCGGCGAACGCGAGTGCTCCATCCAGCGCCGCCACCAGAAGGTGCTCGAGGAGTCCCCATCCGTTGCGATCGACGAGGGGCTACGGCAGGCGATGAGCGACGCCGCAGTCGCGTTCGCGCAGGCGATCGCCTATCGGAGCGCCGGAACGGCCGAGTTCATGCTCGACGGCCGGGCCTTCTACTTCCTCGAGCTGAACGGCCGCATCCAGGTCGAGCACCCCGTGACGGAGCTCGTCACGGGCGTCGACCTCGTCGAGCAGCAGATCCGCATCGCAGAGGGCGAGCCACTCCCGACCACGTCGTATCCCCCATCGGGCCACGCCGTGGAGGTGCGGCTGTACGCGGAGGACCCGCGGACGTTCCTGCCGCAGACGGGCCGCATCACGCGACTCCGGCTGCCGGCAGGCATTCGTGTGGACGCGGGAGTCGAGGAGGGCGACGAGATCGGTCTGAGCTACGACCCGATGATCGCGAAGCTCGTGGCGCACGCGGACACGCGCACGGAGGCACTCGACCGGCTCTCCGCTGCGTTGCGCGAGACGGAGATCGAGGGCGTCACGACGAATCTCCCCTTCCTCCATTGGCTGGTCGCGCATCCCCACGTTCGCGCTGGGCGGACCACCACGTCCTTCCTCGTGGAGAACCCACCCCTGTCGCCCCACCCCACTTCCGCTCCCGCACCCTGGCACGGAGCCTGGAGGCTGAACGGCACTGCCCCGCCGCCCGCGGCACCGCCCGATGTCGAGTCCGCGGCGCACGAGCAGGGGACGGTGGCGACGGAGAGCACGCTGACGGCCCAGATGCCAGGCACAGTCCTCCGAGTGCTCGTCACCGAGGGCGAGACGGTTGCCGCGCACCAGCCGTTGCTCGTGCTGGAGGCGATGAAGATGGAGACGCCTCTCACCTCACCGCATGGGGCCACGGTCCGCCGCCTCCTGGTCGCGGAAGGCGACCAGGTGGCAGCGGGCCAGAAGCTCGTCGAGCTCGAGGACTAGCTGACGTGGACGGTGGTGGTGCGCCTGCCGCCGCCCTCGAGGTAGTCGAGCCCGCGTGAGACGACGAAGTTCACGAGCCAGACCACGATCGTGGCGCCGACGTACGTCCAGAAGCCGTCGATCGAGAAGTCCGGTGCGATCCACTCGGCCAGCGCGAGCATCGCCACGTTGATGGCGAAGTACGCGAGGCCGAGCGTGAGGATGATCAGCGGCAGCGTGAGAATGGCGAGGATCGGCTTCAGGAAAGCGTTGCCGAACGCCAGCACCGCCGCACCGAGCAGCAGCGAGCCCCACCTCTCGATGTAGACGCTGTCGAACAGCCAGTCGACCACGATCAGCGCGAGGATGTTCACGCCCCACGCGATGAGCAGCCGGACTAGGAGAAACAGCCACATGCTCGGGTCTTAGAAGAGCTTCTGGAGCTTCATGGCAGCTCCCATGTCGCCCTTGATCTTCAGCTTGCCGGTCATGTACGCCGTGGTCGCGTTCTGATCCCCGGCGACGATCTTCGAGAAGGTCTCCGACGAAGCTTCGATCGTGCAGTCGCCGCCCTGGTCACCCTCGGTGACCGTCGCTCCTTCGTCGTTCACTGCGACTGTCCACGTGCCCGCGCCGTCGATGGCGAACACGTACGTGTTGTTGATGCCGGCCGTCTTTCCCTGGGCACGGCCGGGGAGAGCCGTGAAGAAGTCAGTGATGTCCTGGGTCACGCGCTACCTCCGGTCGGGTCCGGCGAGACTACATCACGGCGACGCGATTTCCGGAGCGAGCGCGCGGCGCGATCCGGTCGGTGGCAGCAGCAGCGTGAGCACGATGCCCGCAATCGGCACGAACGCACAAACCCACAGCGCCGTCTCGAGGTCGACGGTGTCGGCGATTGCCCCGAGGAGGACAGCCGCAACCCCGCCGAGGCCGATCGAAAGGCCGATCGAAAGGCCAGAGGCCATGCCGATGTGCTGCGGCATGTACTCCTGGCTCATGACCATCGTCACGCCGAACGTGCCGACGACTGCAGCGCCGATCACGACGAGCGAGACCGCGCCGGCAACGCCGTCGACGAGGATGAAAACGGCGATCGCGGGCGGGACGAGGATGTTCGACACGAGCAGCACCGGCCTGCGGCCGAAACGGTCGGCCGCCGGTCCGGCCATCAGCGTCCCAGCGGCGCCCGCGAGGAGCATGATCGAGAGCAACAGGTTCCCGTAGCCCTCGGAGTTGCCGATCGACACTTCCCAGAGCGGAACGAACGTGATCAGCCCGAACCAAGCGACGCTGCGGACCGTGACAACGCCCAGCAGCAGCGCCATCGCGCCCAGGCGGTCGTCTCCGCCCGCCGCCCGCGCCCCTGAGCTGCGATCGGGCACGAACGAGAGGAGAAACGGCACCAGCCACAGCAGGATCGCCGCCACGACGAGGCACGGGAGGACGACGAGCGCGCCGCCCTTGATCCCGAGTGCGACCACGATCGGCGTCGTGACGATGACGCCGAGCGAGTAGCCGAGGTTGCCGCCGATCGAGAACAACGACATGCCGCTGGCACGCTTGGCGCCGCTTGCATAGGCGGCGAACTTCGAGCCTTCCGGGTGATACGCGGCGGTGCCCAGCCCTGATACGACCACGAAGAGGACGACCCACCAGTAGCTCGGAGAGAGCGCTGCGAGTCCCATGCCGATGGCTCCAATCGCGACACCGGCGGGCAGCAGCCAGACGGCGCCGCGACGGTCTGACCAGAAGCCGAACAGCGGCTGCACCACCGAAGCCGCGAGCGCCGAGGCAAGAATGAGACCCCCCGCATACGTGTACGAGAGATCCCACTCGGTCACGAGGAACGGCAGCAGTGCCGGCAGTACGCCGCCTGCGAAGTCGACGGCCATGTGACCGGACGAGAGCGCGGCCATCGCGCGTCGATCGATGTCCGCGCGCGCCATGCCGTGAGCGTATCGACGGGACCGCCGCGGGCGCTCGGATAGCATCGCGGCCGACGTGGAGATCGCCGTCACTACTTCGACGCCTGCAAACGCGACGCTTGCGCTGGTGGCCACCGAGCCGCCGCCTGGCCGGCTGGCCGACCTCGTCGAGACGGGCGAGGTGACGACGAAGCGGGGCACGGCACGCACCGTCCTTGTCGACGGCGAGCGGGCGATCGTCGTCGGCGGCGGCCCGGCCGAAGAGGTCGACGCGGATGTGCTCCGCGACGCCGCTGCTGCTGTGGTCAATGAGGCCAAGGCGTCCACGGGGGGCACAATTGCGTGGCAGCTCGATGAAAACCTGGCCCTGCCCGCAGTGGAGCAGGCTCGCGCGCTCGTCGAAGGCGCAATCCTCGGCGACTACGACCCTGGGACGTGGAAGACGGAGGCGCGCGAGGGAGCAGTGGTCTCGCAACTCGCACTCGTCACCGATGACGACGTCGAAGCGATAGCCAGGCGTGCGGAGATCGCCGCGCTGTGGACGAACCGCGCAAGGGACCTCGTCAACCGGCCCGCCAACGATCTCACGCCGGCGACCTTCGCGCAGTACGCCGAGGAGCTTGCGGCCGACACGCCCGGCCTCAGTGCGGAAGTTCTCGAGCCTGACGCGATGCGCGAGCTGGGCATGGGCGCCCTGCTCGCGGTCGGGCTGGGCAGCTACAACGAACCTCGCCTCATCGTGCTGCGCTGGGAGCCTCCCGACGCCGCCGGCGGCGGCGTACTCGGGCTCGTAGGCAAGGGGTTGACATTCGACTCCGGAGGCATCTCGCTCAAGCCCGCCATGCAGATGGAGGACATGAAAGGCGACATGGCCGGTGCAGCTGCCGTCGTCGCAGGTATCGCCGCGCTCGCGGAGCTCGCGGTTCCCGTCCGTGCGCTGGCCGTCGTCGCGGCCGCCGAGAACATGCCGAGCGGGCGCAGCATGCGGCCCGGCGACATCCTCACGGCTGCGAACGGCAAGACGGTCGAGGTCACGAACACGGACGCCGAAGGGCGACTCGTGCTCGCAGATGCACTCTGGTACGCGCGGGAGCAGGGCGCGACCCACGTCGTCGACTTGGCGACTCTCACGGGCATCATGGCGCGCGCGCTCGGCGACCAGTACGCAGGGATCTTCGCGAACGACGACGCCTGGCTGGCCGAGCTCGTCGCCGCAGGGAAGGCGAGCGGCGACTACGTGTGGCCGTTCCCGCTCCATCCCCGCTACCGCCGCGTCATCGACTCGGCGTTCGCCGACATGAAGAACGCGAGCCTGCGTCCCGTCGGAAGCCCGATCTACGCAGCATCATTTCTCGAGGAGTTCGCCGGTGACGGCCCCTGGGCGCACATCGACATGGCCGGAACAGGCCTGCTCACGTGGTCGCGCGGCGACTACCTGTCCCAGGTAGGCGGTACCGGCTGGGGCGTCCGCCTGATCATCGCGCTCGCCGAGCGCTTCGCCTCCGGATGAACTTCGAACTCGCAGAAGAGCACGAGCTCATCCGCAGCACCGTGCGCGAGTTCGCCGAGCAGCGTGTGGCGCCGGTGGCGGAGGAGCTCGACCGGGAGCACCGTTTTCCCTACGAGCTCGTCGGTGAGCTCGCCGAGCTCGGCCTCATGGGACTGCCCATCCCCGAGCAATGGGGCGGCGCGGGCGGCGACACGTTCTCCTACGCGATCGCCATCGAGGAGCTCGCGCGAATCGACTCGTCCGTGTGCATCACCGTTGCCGCGCACACCTCGCTGGGCACGATGCCGATCTTCCTCTTCGGCTCGGAGGAGCAGAAGCAGGAGTGGCTGCCGGATCTGGCGTCTGGGCGAAAGCTGGCAGCGTTCGGCTTGACGGAGCCTGGCGCCGGCTCCGACGCCGGCGCGACACAGACGAGAGCCGAGCTGCGCGACGGCCAGTGGGTGGTCGACGGCTCCAAGATCTTCATCACCAACGCCGGCACCGACATCACCTCCTGCGTCACGATCACTGCGCTGACCGGTGACGGCGAGGTGTCGAACATCATCGTGCCCAACGGTACGCCCGGCTACGTCATCTCGGAGCCGATGGAGAAGATGGGCTGGCGCGCATCCGACACACGGGAGCTCTCCTTCCAGGGCTGTGCCGTCCCCGAGTCGAACCTCCTCGGCCCGCGCGGCCAGGGCTTCCACCAGTTTCTGGAGATTCTCGACGGAGGCCGCATCTCCGTCGCCGCAATGGCGGTGGGCCTCGCCCAGGGCGCCTTCGATCTCGCGACTGCGTATGCGAAGGAGCGGGAGCAGTTCGGCCGTCCCATCGCCGACTTTCAGGCGGTGCAGTTCAAGCTCGCCGACATGGCCGTGGAGATCGAGGCCGGCCGGCTGCTCACGTACAAGGCGGCCTGGCTCAAGGACGAGGGCAGGCCGTTCGCCCAGGAGGCGGCGATCGCGAAGCTCTACACGGGCGAGGTTTCCAACCGCGTCGTCAACGCGGCGCTCCAGATCCACGGCGGCTACGGCTTCATGGACGAGTTCGCCATCTCGCGTCTCTACCGAGACCAGAAGATCCTCGAGATCGGCGAGGGGACGAACGAGGTGCAGCGCATGGTCATCGCGAAGCATCTCGGCCTGACCTAGCGGGCCACGTCCATCCATCCTGGGGATGGATTGGCACAGAATTGTCACAACTCAGTGCCAGGCACTGAGCCATGTCCGTAGTGGACACGGCTGGACTTCAAGAAGTACAGCGAGAGCCGGTGCTACGTTGCCGCTTCGATGTACCTGCGCCAGTTCGTCGACGACGACCTCGGCTGCGCGTCATACCTGATCGGTGACGAGGAGGCGGGCGAGGCCGTGCTTGTCGACCCCGCCTACGGCGTCGAGCCGTTCCTCGACGAGGCCGCTTCACATGGCCTCGTGATTACGCGCGTGCTCGAGACGCACACGCACGCCGACCACGTCTCGGGTCATGGCCGGCTCGCGCTCGAGCAGGGCCTGCCCGTGTCGGTGCACGCCGCAGCAAACGCCGCGTATCCGCACGACACGCTCGAAGATGGCGACGAGATCGCAGTCGGCTCCGTCGCCGTCAAGACGCTGCACACGCCGGGGCACCGGCCGGAGCACTGCTGCTTCCTCGCGGGCGAGGCACTGCTCACAGGCGACTCGCTGTTCGTGGGCGCCACCGCGCGGCCGGACCTCGCTGTCGACGCGCGGGACGGCGCGGAAGGGCTCTTCCACAGCCTGCACCGCCTGCTGGAGTTGCCCGACGACGTGAAGGTGATGCCCGGACATGTGGCCGGCTCGCTGTGCGGCGCGGGCATGAGCGAAGAGCGCTCGTCCACGATCGGCTACGAGCGGCGCTTCAACCCGGCGCTCGCCCTCGCCACTGTCGAGGAGTTCGTGGCCGGCTCGGCGGGCGTCACCACACCGCGGCCGCCAAACATGGAGCACATCGTCGAGCTCAACCGCGGGCCGTTCGTAGGAGCGACTTCGGCGCTCGAGCCGACCGGTCGCGACGGCCACTTCGTGCTCGACGTTCGTGACGGTGACGAGTACGCCGCCGGACACGTCGCGGGAGCGATCAACGTTCCGATGTCCGGATCGTCGTTCGGCACACGCGCCGGGTTCCTCATTCCGCAGAGCGGAACGGTCGCTCTGCATGCCGACTCGCCGGAGCAGGCCGCGCGTGCCGCCGCCAAGCTCCATGCCGTGGGCTTCCTGGAGCTAGCTGGCTACCTCGAGAGCCCCGAAGCAACCGAGACGCTCGAGCCTGTCGAGCTGGACGAGCTCGAGCGGCTCGTGGCGGAACGCACCGTCACCGTGGTCGACGTGCGAGAGCCCTACGAGCGCGATGCCGGCTACATCCCGGGCAGCCGCAACATCCCGTTCCGCGTGATCGGCGACTTCGCCGACGACCTCGCGGGGGGACGGCCCATCGTGACCATCTGCGAGACGGGAGCGCGCGCGGCGATCGCCGCCAGCGTGCTGGCTGCGGCCGGCCTCAAGGCGCGACCTGTTCTGCACGGCGGTGTCTACGAGTGGGAGCGCCGCGGCAACCAGACGGTCGAATTCAGACGCTGCGGTTCTTAACCGATCCGCTCGACGCTGTAGCCCCAGCTCTGCATCGTCTGGAGGAACGACGACGCGTGCTCCTCGTCGCGCGTCTCGAGCGTGAGCCAGATCTCGGTCTCGTCGACGGCGATCGGCGCGCCCTCGCGGCGGTGCTCGACGTCGAGGACGTTGATGCGCTCGGTGGTCACGAGATCGAGCAGCTTCTGCAGCTCTCCCGGCCGGTCCGGCACACGCGTCCGGACGAGGAGGTAGCGGCCGGAGAGCGTCAGCCCGTGTCGCATGACCGAGATCAGCGTCGTCGCGTCGACGTTTCCTCCGGAGAGCACCACGGCAACGGGCCCTGAGCCCTCGACACGGCCGGCCAGTAGTGCAGCCACGCCGGCGGCACCGGCGCCCTCTACCACGAGCTTCGTCCGCTCCAGGACAAGCACGATCGCCTGCGCGATCTCCGCGCTGGACACCTCCACCATCGAGTCGAGACGGTCGTCGAGGATCGCGCCCGGCAGCTCGCCCAGCTGCTTGACGGCGATGCCGTCGGCGACGGCGAAACCCTCCGCAGGTGTCCGCACGCCGACGAGGTGAATCCCAGCCCGTACGGCTTGGACACCGAGCGCGATGCCGGCCGCCAGGCCGCCACCGCCCACCGGGACGACGACCGTCTCCACGTCCTCGAGCTGCTCGGCGAGCTCCAGGCCCACCGTACCCTGCCCCGCGACGACGTCGCCGTCCTCGAACGCGTGGACGTAGACGGCTCCGGTCTCCTCCGCCAGGCGACGGCCGGTCGCCACGGCCTCCTCGAAGCTCGCACCGGTCATCTCGACGGTCGCGCCGTAGCTGCGAGTCGCCTCGACCTTCGCCATCGGCGCGTCCTGGGGGACGACGATCGTCGCCGGCACGCCGGCCTCGCGCGCAGCCCAGGCCACCGCCTGCCCGTGGTTGCCGGCGCTCGCGGCTACGACACCCCTCGCGCGCTCCTCATCGGTGAGGGCCTCCACGCGATTGACGGCTCCGCGCACCTTGAAGGATCCGGTGAGCTGAAGGTTCTCGGCCTTCAGCCAGACGTCGCGGCCCGCGCGGCTCGAGAACGTCGCCGATCTGACAGTCGGCGTGACACGGGCGACGCCTGCGAGACGCTCTCGCGCCCGCTCGACGTCAGCTGCCGTCGGCAGTGTCAATCCGGAAGACCTTCTCGAGGATCTCGTCAACGGCGCTCAGCGGATCGAGCTCACGCCGCTGCACGGCCTCGAGCACGCGAGCGAGCTCGGGATCGTCGTGCACGGTGCGCTCGAGATGCGCCTTGGCCCGGGCCGACGACACGGCGAAGACCTCGGCTGCGAGGTGCTCGCGCCGCCGCTCGTCGAGCAGCCCGTCGGTTTCGAGGTGCGCGCGGTGCTCTCCGAGCCTGTCCCACAGCGCCTCCACGCCCTCTTCGCGCAGCGCCTCCGTGAGCACGATCGGCGGCTTCCAGTCGCGCTCGTGGTCGAGGGCGAGGATCGAGCGGACGTCGGCCACCATCGTCTTGGCCGCCGGGTGATCGAGCTTGTTGACCGCGATCACGTCCGGAATCTCCATGATCCCGGCCTTCAAGGCCTGGATCGAGTCACCCGAGCCCGGCATCAGCACGAGCAGCACCGTGTCGGCCACCCGCGCCACCTCCACCTCGCTCTGACCGGTGCCAACTGTCTCCACGAAGACGACCTCCTTCCCCGCGGCGTCGAGCAGTAGCAGCGCCTGAAGCGTCGCCTCTGCGAGGCCCCCGAGATGGCCGCGCGTGCCCATCGAGCGGATGAACACACCCGGGTCGAGAAAGTGGTCCGAGAGCCGGATGCGGTCCCCGAGGAGCGCCCCTTGCGAGAAGGGGCTCGAGGGGTCGACCGAGATCACCCCCGCTGTCTGGCCGAGCCCTCGCGCGTGGCGGACGAGGGCGGCGATGAGGCTCGACTTGCCGACGCCCGGCGGGCCTGTGACGCCGATCGTGCGCGCCCGCCCCGTGTCCGGGTAGAGATCGTGGACGATGCCGCCGGCCAGCGGATCACCGTTCTCGACGAGCGAGATGGCCCGCGCCAGCGCCCGCCGATCGCCGTCCCGAATACCGGCTACAAGGCTCTCGCGCGTCCAGTCGCGTCGCCCGGCCACGCGTCAGCTCGGCACGGAAAGCGGCTTGGGCTCCGCCTCGCGCTCGGACACGCTCGAGCGCACCGAGCGCAGAAGCAGGAAGCCGACTAGAGCGCCGAGGCTGGCACAGCCCGCCGAGATGACGAACACCCACCGCGCGCCGATCGCATCGGTCAGCGGGCCGGCGACGATCATGCCCAGGCCCAGCAGCGCGAAGTTCGTGCTCATGATCACCGTGAACACGCGGCCGCGAAGCTCGTCGGGCGCGCCGCGCTGGACGAGCAGCGAGTTGTAGACGACAGCGGCGCCGTTGCCGGCCCCGCCCAGCACCATGCACGGCAGCGCCACCCACACCGTCGGCGAGATGGCCGCCGTCAGCGCGCCGAAGCCCATGAGAGCGAGCGAGCCCGTGTACACGAGGAGAATGCCGCGCACCTCGAGCCACCTGGGCGCGTAGAGGCTGCCCAGCAGCAGGCCGAGGCCCGAGGCCGCCCACAGCAGGCCGAAGCCGACGTCGCCGCTCCCGAAGTCGACCTTCGCCAGGACGATCTCCGCCACGTTGATGCCGGCGTTGCCGAGCATCACGAGATTCCACGCGCAGAAGACGGCGAGCAGGACGCGCGAGCGGAAGACCATCGAGAAGCCGTCGCCCACGTCGCGCCAGTGGCCTCGTGAGACCGCGATCGTCGACTGCAGCAGCGACGGTGCGATGCGCAGAATGAACGCGGCCGATACCAGGAACGTCGCGGCGTTGATCCAGTAGGCCACGTCGGGGCTGGAGACGGCCACGATCACGCCGCCGAGCGCCGTGCCGAGCGTCCAGGACAGGTACTCGCCCGCGCGCAGCCTCGAGTTGGCGTCGGCGAGATCGGCGGCCGTCACGAGGTTCGGCAAGCCGGCGTACGAAGCGGGCCGGAAGAAGCCGGTCGCGAACCCGGCGGCCGCGGCGAGGACGACGATGGCCTCCGGGCTGTTCGTGAAGGGCAGGGCCATGAAGATGCCGAGCCGCACCAGGTCGGCGACAACCATGATCCGCCGTCGTGACAGCCGGTCGATGAGCGGGCCGAGCAGCAGGCCGATGGCCACCGACGGCAGGAAGTCCGCCACGAGCAGCGCGCTCACCCACGTCGCCGAGCCGGTGCGGTCGTACACGTCGATCGACAGCGCGACGACCGCGATCCAGGTCCCGAGGCCGGACGCGAACGTCGCAGCGAAGAGAGCCCGGAATCCCGGGTTGCGGCGCAGCAGGCCGGGCTCTCGATGTGCCGGGGGGCTCGACACGTGCGACGTGGACCTTACCGCCGTGCGCTGCCGCCGACGACGGCCGAAAGAGCCCCGTCGAGAACGGCGTGGTCCTCCGCCGTCCCCACGGTGACGCGCACCGCCTCGGGTGCTCCGAAGCCCGCCAGCGGCCGGATGATCACGCCCTCGCGCAACAGGCTCTCGAACAGCTGCGTCGCATCCTCACCGATGTCCGCGTAGAGAAAGTTGGCGACCGCCGGGCCGACTGGATCGAGCCCGTGCCTTGCAGGATGTCCGAGAGCTCCGCGCGCGCCGCGATCGTCTCTCGCCGACGACGTTCGATCTCCGTCGCGTTGTCGAGGCTCGCGAGCGCCGCCTCCTGGCTCGTCGTCGACATGTCGAACACCCGTCGCACCTTGCCGAGGGCCTGCACGAGCGTCTCCGGCCCGACGCCGTAACCGATGCGGAGCCCGGCCAGACCGTAGATCTTCGAGAACGTGCGCACGACGAGCACGTTGCAGCCGGCCTTGAAGTACGTCTCGATCGCGTCCGTGTAGTCGGGGTCGTCCACGTATTCGAAGTACGCCTGGTCGATCACGGTCAGCACGTGGTCGGGCACGGACGCGAAGTACGCGTCGAGCTCGGCGCGGCTGCTCGCCGTCCCCGTCGGGTTGTTCGGGTAGCAGACGTAGACGATCTTCGTGCGCGGCCCGACCGCGTCGAGCATCGACTCCAGGTCGTAGCGGTGGTCTCGCAGCGGCACGAGGCGCGGCTCTGCACCCATCTTCTGGGCGTCGATCACATAGCTCGAGAACGAGGGCCAACCACAGACGATCTCGTCGCCCGGGTCGAGCAACGCCTGTGCCAGGCAGTCCATCACGCCGTCCGCCCCCGCGCCGGGAGCGATCTCCTCGAAGCGCACCCCGTGCCGCTCGGCGAGTGCGCCGCGGAGACGGAAGGCGCCGCCGTCCGGATAGCGGTTCAGTTCGCGCGCAGAGCGCTCGATCGCCTCGAGGGCGGTGGGTAGCGGTCCCCACGAGCCCTCGTTCGACGCGAGCTTGACGACGCTCTCCAGGCCGAGCTCGCGCTGGAGCTCCTCGACCGGCTTGCCCGGTTCGTACGGGACGAGCTTGCGAATTGCAGGTCGAAATGAGCCCTCGTCGCTCGGCACGGCGAGACTCTATCCGCCTGATCGCGTTCCCTACTACCCTTCTCCCGTGCCGGAGATCGGCCTCTTCCCTCTCGCCCTCGTGCTCGCCCCGACCGAGCGCGTGCCACTCCACATCTTCGAGCCCCGTTACAAGGAGCTGATCGGCGAGTGCATTGCCGGCGCCGAGCCCTTCGGCCTGCTGCTCGAGGACGACTCGGGGCGCCGCGACATCGGCACGCTGGCGAACGTGAGAGAGGTCGTGCACGTGTTCGACGACGGCCGCATGAACATCCTCGTCGAGGGCCGTGACCGCTTCCGGGTCACGCAATGGACCGATGGCCGCTCGTTCCCTACGGCCGAGGTGGAGCCGCTCGAAGACGAGGACGACGCGTTGCCGGAGGCAACAGCCGCCGAGGATGCCCTCGTGCTGTTCCGACAGCTCGCCGACGTGGCCGATGCCGAGATCGAGGAGCCCGACGGCACGTCGGGGTCGCTCGCCTTCGAGATCGCTGCCCATGTCGACTTCGGCACGCAACCCAAACAGGAGTTGCTCGAGCTGCGTTCCGAGCGCGTTCGGTTGCAGCGACTGACCGAGTTGCTCGAGCAGGCGCTCGCGGCGATGACGCGCGAGCGCGAGATCCGCGAGCGCGCAGCGACCAACGGCCGCGTCTCGCTCAACTAGCGACTAGCTCTCGACCACGATCCCATGACCTCCTCGGCGGGGATCGCCGGCCGCCGCCAGCGTGCCGTCCGGCAGACGTTCGACGGCCGCCACGCCGCCGAAGAACAGGTTGCGGCGCCGCCAGCGGACGACGTCGTAGCCCGCGCTCTCCAACTCGTCGAGGGCAGCCGGATCGTGCCCTCCCTCGGCGTGGACGTGAGGCTCGTCGACGTGCACGCGAGACTTCGCGATCGCCTCCTCCACGCCCAGACCGTGCTCGACGACGTTTACCACCACCTGCGTGACAGCTGCCCGAATTCGCACCGAGCCCGCGCTTCCCAGGACGAGTCGCGGCTCGCCGGCCTTCGACACGATCGAGGGCGACATCATGCTCGTTAGTCGGATGCCGGGCGCAGGAGCCTGGCCGCCCGGCTGGAGATCGTATTCGCCGAGCATGTTGTTCATGTGGATTCCCGTACCGGGAACCACGACCCCGAGCCCGCCCCTGTCGATGAGGAGAGCGCCGCGGCATTGCCGGCGGCGTCCACGGCGGAGATGTGTGTCGTCCCGGCCGGGGACGCGAGCTCGGTCGGCGCGCGAAGTGCCTTGCGCAGCCGCCTGGCCCCGGCAGCCAGCGAGCCTTCGGCCAGCAGGCGGCGAGCGAGCCCGCCGCGGTAGAGCTCGCGCGTGAATCGCGCGTCGCGCGCGCGCGCCTGCTCACGCAGCACCTCGATAAGAGAGGCGAGCTCAGGAGCGGAGCCCGGCTCGTGGGCAGCGCCCAGCCGGTCGAGCAGCGCGAGCCCGTAGCCGATCAGCACTCCTCCGGACGAGGGCGGCGGGTTCGACTCGAACACGTGACCTCGGTAGGCGGCCTCTACGGGCCGGCGACGAATCACGCGGTACGACTCGAGGTCGCGGCGGGTGATGGCGCCGCCGTTGTCCTGTACGTGGCGAGCGATTGCCGCGGCGATGTCTCCTCGATACACGGCGTCTGGGCCCTCGACCGCCACCGCCTCGAGCGTGCCCGCGAGGTCGTGGGCGACGAGCCGGTCACCTGCCACGAGCCGCTTCCGGTCGCCGTAGACGGCTCGGCTCTCGGGCGTGTGGCGCAGGATCGAGTCGAGCAGCGCGTGCAGGAACGCCTGCGCCTTCGTCATCACGATGCCCGAGCTGGCGAGCTCGACCGCCGGCGCCAGCAACTCGCTCCACGGCAGCGTGCCGTAGGCGCGATGAGCCTCGGCGAGCCCGGCCACCGTGCCGGGCACCGCGCAGGAAGCATGCCCGATGAGGAAGCGCTGGATAGTGTCAGTGCCACTCTCGAAGGGAATGTCGACCGCGTCCATCTCAGCCACGGTGGCGCGCGTCAGCCCCTGGCCGGGAGCGGCGACGAAGAAGTCCAAGAGCCTGCTGGAGCGGTCGTGTGCGCGGTGGACGAGCATGAACCCACCGGCGCCCGGACCCGTGAGCGGGCTCTCGGCGACCCACGAAGCGAACGCCGCGGCGATGCAGGCATCGACCGCGTTGCCGCCCTCCGCGAGGGCGCGTGCACCTGCCTGCGCCGTGATCTCGTGCCCGGCGGCGATCGCTCCTCGCATGCGAAGAGCCTAGGCCGTGGTCAGAGGTCGCTGAGGAACGACGGCGGCGAAATCCCTTCGCCGTTCCGCCGCCGCGACGTGTCGCCGATGCCCGTCGCGACGATCGTCACCCACACCTGACCCGTGAGCCGCTCGTCGATCGTGGCGCCGAAGATGATGTTCGTGTCGTCACCCGAGCGCTGGCGCACGATCTCCGCCGCCTCGTTGACCTCGTAGAGGGAGAGATCGTCGCCGCCGGCGATCGAGAGCAGGATGCCTTTGGCGCCGATGATGTCGGAGTCGATGAGCGGCGAGCGCAAGGCGCGCTCGACGGCCTCCACGGCGCGGTCTTCGCCACTGGAGTAGCCGATGCCCATGAGCGCGTTGCCCGCGTCCTGCATGATGGTGCGCACGTCGGCGAAGTCGAGGTTGATGAGGCCGGGCAGCGTGATGAGATCGCAGATGCCCTGGACGCCCTGCCGTAGCACGTCGTCGGCGATGCGGAACGCATCGAGCATCGACGTCGACTGGTCGAGCACCTCGAGCAGACGCTCGTTCGGCACGACGATCACCGTGTCGCAGGCCTCGCGCAGCGCCGTCAGACCGTCGTCGGCGGTGCGCCTGCGCTGAGTGCCTTCGAAGCGGAAGGGCAGCGTGACGATGGCGACTGTGAGCGCCCCGAGCTCCCGGGCGATCTCGGCGACGATGGGCGCCGCGCCTGAGCCCGTTCCACCGCCCTCGCCGGCCGTGACGAAGACCATGTCGGAGCCGCGCAACGCGCGCCTGAGCGCGTCGCGACCCTCTTCCGCCGCCAGGCGGCCGACTTCCGCGTCGGCGCCCGAACCGAGGCCTTCGGTGAGGTCCCGGCCGATGTGGATCTTCGTCGGGGCATCGGCGACCTGCAGCGCCTGGATATCGGTGTTCACGGCGACGAACTCCACCTGGTGGATGCCGGCGTCGATCATGCGGTTGAGCGCGTTCAGACCCGCACCGCCGACGCCGACCACCCTGATGACGGCGATGTACGCGCCGGAGTCGGCGCGGGGCTGGGCCATGAGCGGAGGAGGCTCGGGCATCGTCTCGAGCCACACCTCGGCGCGCACACGGTCCTCCTGGGCCGGGGCCGGCTCGGCGGGCTTCGGAGCGACGGCTGCCTCCGCCACCGGCTCTGGCTCGGGCTCCGGCTCTACCGCCTTCGGCTCTTCGGCCTGGGGCTGGGCGAAGTCGGGCGTGTACTCGACCGTCTCGTCGAGCACGAGGCGCTCCTGATCAGACGTCGGCGGCGGCTCCACCTCCTGCTGCTCCGCCTGCTTCTGGGCGGCCTCCGTTGCCCGGAACAGCTCCGCGAGGGGACCCTCACGCATGCTGGCGCGCTTGCGTGCCATTGAGGACCTCCTTCGCCAGGTCGCGGTACGCCTCGGCGGCGGTACCCGTAGGGTCGTACTTGAGGACGCTCGCGCCCTTCACGGGCGCCTCCGCGTAGCGGATCGTCTTCCTGATGCGCGTCTTGAACACGAGATCGCCGAAGTTCTCCTCGAGGATCTCGACGGCCTCCCGGGCGTGAAGCGTCCGGCCGTCGAACATCGTCGGCAGGATGCCCCGGATCTCGACGTCGGGATTGAGGTTCTCGCGGATCATGGTCAGCGTGTTCTCGAGCTGCACGAGGCCGCGCAGCGAGAGGTACTCGCACTGCACCGGCACGATCACTCCGTCGGAGGCGACGAGGGCGTTGATGGTGAGGAGCCCGAGGGACGGCGGCGTGTCGATGAGGATCCAGTCGTAGTTGTCCTTGACCGGTGCCAGCCCTTTCTCGAGGGCGCGCTCGCGGCCGATCAGGCTGGAGAGGGCGAGCTCGGCGCCCGCAAGGTCGATCGACGAGACGGCGAGGTCCACTTCGCCCTTGTGCAACACCTGTTCGATGGGGAGCCGGTGGACGAGCACGTCGTACATCGAGCGCTCGATCGTGTCGGGGTTGAGCCCCTGGCTCATCGTGAGGTTCCCCTGTGGATCCAGGTCCACGATCAGCACGCGCAGGCCCTGCTCGGCGAAGGCGACGGCGAGATTCAGCGTGGACGTGGTCTTCGCCACGCCGCCCTTCTGGTTGGCGAACGCGATGACCCTTGTCACACCTACTCCTTCCGAGGTGTCCGTGTCCGCGACCGCGGGACGACGTAGCGCTTGCAGGAAGCCCATCCGAGCGTGCTTTCGGGTCAGGCTAGCAGAGTCCTCCCCGTGCACTCAGGGTCCCCGACAGCCTGCCGGAGGCGCTCGATCGCGTCCTCGGCGCCCTCGGTCGGTCCGGGCTCGACGCGCACCCAGGCCTCCGCCTCGGCCACGAGCTCGCGCAGCTCCGCGAGCATCAGCTCGGCCGGCGAGCCACGCCGCTCGAGCGCCTCGATCCGCTCCAGCCGCCGCAGCACCGATCGCGCCTCGTCCATCTCCCGAACGTAGCCGCTGAGCGTCCCTCGCAGCCGTGTCAGCTTTGTGCCAAGTTCGTACACTCGCGCGGTGATCGTCTGTCCCAACTGCGGCGAGGAGAACCCCGAGCGCGCGCGCTTCTGCCTCGCCTGCGGCACTGCTCTCGAACACGGCGGCCAGCGGCGAGGAGCGCAAGGTCGTCTCGGTGCTGTTCGTCGACCTCGTCGGCTTCACGGCAGGCGCCGACCGTGCCGACCCGGAGGACGTGCGCGCCACGCTCCGCCCTTACCACCGCGCGTCTCGCGGGAGATCGAGCGCTACGGCGGCACGGTCGAGAAGTTCGTCGGCGACGCAGTGATGGCGGTCTTCGGAGCGCCCGTGACACACGAGGACGATCCGGAGCGCGCCGTGCGCGCCGGGCTGCGGATCCTCGAGGCGATCGACGAGCTCTCGGAAGACGAGGAGCTCGACCTCTCGGTGCGCGCGGCCGTCGCCACCGGAGAGGCGGTCGTGCAACTTGGCGCCCAGGCCGGAACAGGCGAGGGAATCGCGACCGGTGACGTCGTCAACATCGCCGCTCGTCTGCAGGGACAGGCGCCCGTCGGGCGGCCTGATCGTCAACGAGCAGGCATATCGAGCGACGAGACAGGCGATCCGCTACGAGGAGCTCCCGGCGCTCGAGCTCAAGGGTAAGGGCGATCCGGTTGCCGCCTGGCAGGCCGTGTCGGCGACGAGCCGGTTCGGCGTCGACGCCGAGGCGGCGCCATCGACGCCGTTCGTCGGCCGCGAGCCGCGAGCTGCGCATGTTGCAGGACACCTTCGAGCGCATGGTCGGAGACGCGGAGATCCAGCTCGTCACGATCACCGGTGAGCCGGGCGTCGGCAAGACGCGCCTGCTCGCGGAGTTCCGGACCTGGGTGGACGACCGCGCCGAGCTCGTGTACTGGCGCCAGGGCCGCTGCCTCCCCTACGGGGACGGCATCACGTTCTGGGCGCTGGGCGAGATCGTCAAGGCCCACGCCGGGATCCTCGAGTCGGACGCGCCCGCCGAAGCCGCCGCGAAGCTCGGCGTTGCCGTCGCCGGAGCAGACGACGCGGAGTGGCTGCGACGACCGCCTCGGGCCGCTCGTGGGGCTCGCCGGGGGCGGCCAGACCGATCGCGAGGAGTCGTCTGCGCGCCTGGCAGCGGTTCATCGAGTCGATCGCCGCCGATCGGCAACCCTCGTCCTGCTCTTCGAGGATCTGCACTGGGCGGACGACGCGCTGCTCGCGTTCGTCGAGCGGCTCGTCGACTGGTCGATCGGGACTGCCGATTCTCGTCCTCTGCACGGGTCGGCCGGAGCTCTACGACGACACTCATGCCGCATGGGGCGGCGGCAAGCGCAACTCGACGACGATCGCACTCTCGCCCTCTGTCGACAGGACGAGACTGCACATCTCGTCGCCGCGCTCCTCGAGGCTGCCGTCCTACCGGCAGAGACGCAGGCGGCGCTCCTCGACCGGGCCGGAGGCAACCCGCTGTACGCGGAGGAGTACGCCCGGCTCTTCCTCGAGCTCGGCTCCGCCGACGACCTGCCGTTGCCCGACTCGGTCCAGGGGCTCATCGCCGCACGGCTCGACACGCTCCCGCCGGACCGCAAGGCGTTGCTCCAGGACGCCGCCGTCATCGGCAAGGTCTTCTGGGCAGGAGCACTCGAGTCGATGGGCGAACGCAGTCATGACGAGGTCCGCGAGGGCCTCCATCAGCTGGCCCGCAAGGAGCTCCTGCGCCCGGCACGGCTGTCGTCGGTCGAGGGTCAGACCGAGTACGTCGTTCTGGCACGCGCTGATCCGCGACGTCGCCTACGGCCAGATTCCGCGAAGCGCGCGAGCCGACGAAGCACGAGGCTGCGGCCGACTGGCTCGAGCAGATGGCCGGCGACCGCGTCGCCGACCACGCCGACCTCCTGGCTCATCACACGACCGAGGCGCTCGCGCTGGCATCGGCAGTCGGTGCGGCGTCCGACGCCGGAGCTCGAGCTCCGTGCGGCGCGGTACCTCGTCGCTCGCCGGAGATCGCGCCATGGAGCTCGACGTCGACGCGGCGCGCCGTGCGCTACCGCCGGCGCTCGAGCTACTTCCTACCGGGCTCGGAGGAGCACGGCCTCACGCTCCTGAAGCTCGGCCGACGACGGCGCAGGCGCACGGGAGATTCGAGGAGGCGCGGCGACCATGCCGAGGCTGCCGCCATCGAGCTCGAGGCCGTCGGCGCTCGACGGAGCGCCGCACGCGCGTACGGGCTCGTGGGCAACACGTACTTCCAGCTCGGTGGCGCCGACCGCATGCGAGCGGCCCTCGAGCGCTCGCTCGAGATCCTCGAACCGCTCCCGCCGGGACCCGAGCACGTCGAGATCTACGGGAGGATGGCGTCACTCGAGAGCATGAGCGGGGGATCGCCGCAGCTTGCGCTCGACTGGGCCGAGAAGGCGAGTGTCTCTCGGCGAGGAGCTCCGGCTCCCGCGCGAGCTGAGCCGGGCCTATCAGTGGCGAGGGCTCATGCGCTGCGAGCTCGGCGACCTTGCTGGGATCGAGGATCTCGAGCGGGGGCTCGCCTTGGCCCTCGAGATCCGCGAGGTCGGCGCTTGTACCCGCCCACGTGAACCTCGCCGATCACGTTTGGCGACAGCGCGGGCCAGCCGCCGCCCTGGAGATCCAGAGGACGGCGATCGAGTTCGCTGAGCGGCGCGGCGGCACGCCGACGTGGCCGAAGGCGGAGTCGTGCTGGATGCTGTACGACCTCGGCCGCTGGGACGAGCTTCTTCAGGTCGCCGAGAGCATTCGGAGCTTCGAGGAGGCGCACGGCGCGGCGCAGCCCGGCGCAATGGCGCAAGGCTACGCGGCATTCGTTCTCATTCGGCGCGGCGCCTCGAGCAGAGCGCGACGGTGGCCGCAGACGTGCTCGCGCACGCGACGGAAGATCGAGGACCCCCAGGTGCTCGGCCCGGCCCTCGTCGCCTCGGCGCTCGTCGCAGAGGCGACAGGAAACCTGTCCTCGGCTGTCAGTGACGTCGAGGAGTACCGGCACGTCACGCGCAACACGGCCGTACTTCCGCGCCCAGAATCTCACGGACGCCGCCCGGATCGCGTGCGGCGCCGGTGACATCGCCCTCGCCGAGGGCCTGCTGGACAACGTCGTCACCGCCGCCGAGCGCGATCGGCTGTCTGCGCTCACCGTCCGGGCGACGATCGCCAGGGCTACAGGAGCGCGTTTGCGCGAGGTTGCAGCTGGCTGGAAGGCGCTCGGTTGCCGGTCTCGAGCACGCACTCGCACTTCGCGGCGCCGGCGAGGAAGACGCCGCGAACGCGATTCTCGACGGAGCTCGGCGTTCCGCTGCCGCCGGCTCAGACGGCGGCGCGGACGGCGAAGTAGCTCACCGGCCGCGGCGAGAGCCCGAGCAGCGACTCGTCGAGCCGTTCCAGCAGGCCGGGACGGTCGCCGTGCATCAACACCTCGACGAGGGCACGCCGGACCACGTCCGAGACGCCCTCGTCGGCGCGTCCACCGCCTGTGACGCCGCGTAGCGAGGCGAAGAGCTCTCCGCGATCCGGGCCGCTGTCGCCGACAAGCACCGCCGTCCGCGCAGCTGCCGCCCAGAGCCCATCGGCGCCACCGAGCAGGGCGGCCAGCGATTCCCGGAGCAGCTCGGACCGGAACGGGTCATCGGCGAACAGCGAGAGCTCCCACCGGTCGACGGCCTCCCCCAGCTCGGGGTCCGCGTCACACCCGGGCAGTCGCTCCAGCAGATCGCGCGCCAGGCGTCCACGGAACTCGTCGAGGCGGCTCGGCTCTCCCCCGGGCTCCGTGGCGGCGATGGGCAGCACGGGACGGATGCCGTACGGCCGCCAGTCCATCCGCTCGAAGAGAATCGGTCCCGCGGCGACGGGGGCGGCCGTTGCCAGCCGCAGGGCGGTCACGGCGTCTGCGAACTCGCCCGGTGCGTCGGGCGCCTCCTCCTGGGAGGCCGGGAACACTGACGTGAGCTCGAGCACGCACATCCGCTCCGGCTCGTCGCCGAAGCCGCTCGGCAGCAGGCCGCGCGCTTCCGGCCAGTAGGCGGCGAGCTCGCCGACGGCCGACATGCGCACGACGATGTCGCGACCCAGGGCGACGGGCAGAGGCGTAGACAGTCCGACCAGCGGCGCGGCTGCCGCGTACTCGTGCCGCTCGCCGAGCAGCGAGTGCTCGATCTCCGCGTACACGCGGTTGAAGACACCGTCGTCCCAGTCGAAGCCTCCGCAAGCGTCGGCGACAGCGCCCAGCAGCGGCAGCAGGATCGTGCGGTAGAGAGCGCGCTCCTCGTCGCGCCCGCCGGTCGCGTGCGCGTGGGCGAAGATGCCCGCGGCCGGCTCGCGCTCGAGCTCCTCGATCGCCGCGGACGTGTCCGGAAGGCTGAACAGGCGGTCGGCGCGGGCGTCGACGTAGCTGCGCGCCAGCGGCCGGAGCTCGTAGAACGCGGGGTCGCCGGGCGTCGCGTGCTCCTCGAACGAGAACGACAGCGGGACCTCGTTCTCCGACTCGCGATGGAGATAGGCGAACGCACCGAGGCAGAATCGGCGCACGGCGGAGTAGAGGTTCGGCGAGCGCACTCCCACGAAGTTGCTTACGCCTCGGCAGGCTCCTTTCCTCTCTGACAGACCTGGCACCAGTAGACCATGCGGGCGGCGTCGCCCTGTTTGGCGGAGAGCAGAGGCTCGCCGCAGCGGCGGCATGGGCGGCCCGCGCGCCGGTAAACCGCTCGCCGGGGAGGCCGTCCGTCTCGCGACTCCGACATCAGCGTGGCGGCCTGCCGGATGACCGCATGGAGGTCGGCGTCATCGATCTCCGCCAGGAGCGCCCAGGGCGAGACGCGAGCATGCCAGAGCGACTCGCTGCGCCAGATGTTCCCGATACCCGCGACGACGCGCTGGTCCAGCAGCGCCTCGCCGATCGCACGCCGCCGGTCGCTGCGGCGGAGATTCGTGACGATCGCGTCCTCGTCGAGCTCGGGAGCGAGGATGTCCGGCCCCAAAGCCGCGACACTGCGCGCCGTAGTCTCGAGCACGGCTCCGCCGCGCAGGACGGCCTTCGCCCTCTCACCCGTCAGGACGAGCCAGGGCGAGCCGCGAACGGGCACGTCAGGCGCCATCGTCCGCCAGCTGCCCGACATGCCAAGGTGACTACGAAGTACCCGGCCGCCTTCGAAGCGCAGCAGCAGGTTCTTGCCACGGGCCTCCACCGCTTCAAGGCAGCGTCCATCGAGCCGCTCGGCAACGCCCGTCGCGCGAGCGCGCGGGTGCACGGCCTGCACCGTCAACCGCTGCCCGACCAGTGCTCGCAGCCGCCCGGCCGCGCGATGGACGGTGTCGCCCTCAGGCACGGGTCACGGGCGGAGCACCGCTCGCCGCGGCCCGGCCACGAAGCCGGCTTCGAGCAGGATCGGCATGACCGTGGACTCGGCCACCGGCTCGCCGTCGAAGCGCTCCACCGCGAGGCGTCGCCGCCGGCCGCCGGCGCGCCGGGTGTGCTCCACGAGCGCGGTCAGCGCGACGCGCAGCCACTCTTCCTCAGGCTCTCGCAGCGGCAGCAGCGTCTTCCCGCCGCGCTCCACGAAGAGCGCTGGCCTCACCACCGAGCAGCACGACGGTAGCTCCGGCGACCCGCGCCGCACGACCGGTCGCACGCTTCGGCCAGGGGAGCGACGCGCCGTAGGGCTGCGCGGGGTCCGCCGCCGCCAGGACGAGCGGTTGCGGGTCTTCTCCCTCGCGCGGCCGCAGCTCGCGCAGCCGCTCGACGGCGCCCCCGAGGGCAAACTGGGCTCCGCCGAGACCCTCGACGAAATAGCCGCGGCGGCACAGCCCGAGTGTCTCGAGCGCCCGCAGCTCCGAGTAGACGGCGCCGTAGCCGCCCGGGATTCCCTCGGCTCGGACACCGTCGCGCGTCACGATCCCCTGGCGCTCGAGCAGCAGCTCGGCCAGGGATCGCCGCGAGACGGGCTCGCCGAACAGCCGCTCCACGAGCGACCAGCGGCCCTGGGTCGCGGTCGGCACCATGGCCCGGCGACGAGCGAAGCGGCGCGGTCGCCGCTCGGTCTTCGGCGTCCCGTAGCGGCGAGGGGCCCGCAGCGGCTGCCAGGCGTCGTTCGTCACCTCGCCGGCCCAGACGAGATCCCAGAGCGCGGGCAGTGCCTGCTTCGGCCTCGAGGCCCGCGGCGGCGACAAGGTCTGACCAGAACTCGGCCGAGCGAGAAAGAGCTGCGCGAATCGCGTCGTGGACTTCACCTTCGGGACGCGGCGCGCCGCCGACGGCTCCCAGGACACCGGCGTCTTCGCGGAAGTACACGGCGACGCGGTCGAGGCCGGCGCCGATCCAGACGATCTCGCCCGTGGCGCACAGCTGGTCGAGCTGCTCCGGGACGGTAGTCGGGCACGCGCCGGGGGAGCAGCTCGGACTCCCACAGCGAGACGGGCAGCGCGAGAGCCTGCAGCGGCACCAGTGCCTCCCGCAGGCTCGAGCGCCGGTCGACGCCGTGCCAGGAGGCGAGGAACCGCGCGAACGCCGCCCGCTCGGCCGGCTCCACCTCCTTGCGCAGCGCCGCCAGGGAGGCTCGCCGCAGTCGCCGCAGCACCTCCGGGTCGCACCACTCGCGCTCGGTGCCGCCGGGGCGCAGCTCGCCGCGCACGAGCAGCTCTTCGCTCTCCAGCTCGCGCAGGACGTGCTCGACGTCGCCTGCCGAAGCGGACGTTCGCCTCCGCAGTCGTGAATGGCCCGCGGCCCCGAGCCCAGCGGTGAACGAGCTGGCGCAATGCTGTCTCGGGCTGTCGCCGTCTCAAGGAACGCGTCGGGCAGACCCGACGGAGGCATGACGCCGAGCGCGTCGCGATAGCGCCCGGCATCCTCCGCGGCGATCAGGCGCTCTTCGCCGGCGACGTGAACACGAACGGCGCGCCGCGCGGCGAGCAGCGGCTCGGCCAGCGTCTGATCATATTCATCAACTCGCAAGTCGCCCCTACGTAAAAGCATAAAATGCAAATCGTCTGCATTACGAGGCTCTCCACGCAACTGGCGCTCCACGTCCTCGACCGCGTCCGCGTCCAACAGGTCGCGCAGCTCCTCCTGGCCCAGTAGCTCGCGCAGCAGGTCGCGATCGAGCGACAGCGCCTGCGCCCGCCGCTCGGCCGGCGGCGTGTCGTCCTCGAACATGTAGGTCGCCACGTAGTCGAAGAGGAGCGACGACGCGAACGGCGAGGCCGACGGCGTCTCCACGTCCACCACGTCCAACTCCCGCGACGCGATCCCCGACAGCAGCTGCCGCAGCGCCTGGAGGTCGAAGACGTCCTGCAGGCACTCGCGATAGGTCTCCAGCACGATCGGGAAGGCGGGGAAGCGCCGCGCCACCTGGAGCAGGGACTGCGCCTTCAGCCGCTGCTGCCAGAGCGGCGTCCGCTCGCCGGGACGACGCCGCGGGATGAGCAGCGCGCGAGCGGCGTTCTCGCGGAAGCGAGAGCCGAACAGCGCGCTCTCCCCCACGGCGGCCAGCACGAGCTCCTCGACGCCGGCCGGGTCGAGCAGCAGCTCGTCGACGGCCGGCGCAGCATCTGCGTCCGGCAGGTGGAGAGCGATTCCGTCGTCTGACCAGATCGACTGGGCGTCGAGCCCGAGCGACTCGTGCAGCCGCGCCGAGAGCGCGAGCGCCCAGGGTGCGTGCACGCGGCCGCCGAACGGCGTCAGCACGCAGACCCGCCAGTCGCCGATCTCGTCGCGGAACCGCTCGACGACGATCGTCCGGTCCGACGGCACGGCGCCGGTTACGGCCTCCTGCTCGCGGAGAAACGTCAGCAGGTTGCGCGCCGCCAGAGGATCGAGGTGGTAGTCGGTGCGGAGTCGCTCCAGCGCTTCGTCGTCGCGCAGCGCCACCAGCTCGCGCGTCGCCTGGCCGATCGCCTGGCCGAGCTCGTACGGACGGCCGACACCTTCGCCCTTCCAGAACGGCACCGCGCCAGGCACGCCCGGAGCCGGCGAGACGAGCACGCGGTCGCGCGTGATCTCCTCGATGCGCCAGCTCGACGCGCCCAGCAGGAACGTCTGCCCCGCCCGCGCCTCGTACACCATCTCCTCGTCGAGCTCGCCCACCTTGCTGCCCGAGTCGGCGAGCTGCACGGTGAAGAGCCCGCGGTCCGGGATCGTGCCCGCGTTCGTCACCGCCAGCCGGCGGGCACCGGCCAGTCCGCGAATCGTGCCGCCCGTGCGATCCCACGTGATGCGGGGACGCAGCTCCGCGAACTCGTCGGACGGATAGCGGCCGGCGAGCATGTCGAGCACGTTCTCCAGCTGGACGCGCGAGAGGTCGGAAAACGGATACGCGCGGCGGACGAGGTCGTGCAGGTCGTCCACGGCCACCTCGTCCTCGGCGCAGATCGCCACCACCTGCTGCGCGAGCACGTCGAGCGGGTTGCGCGGAATGAAGGTCTCCTCGATCGCCCCGTCACGCATGCGGCGGGCGACGACCGCGGACTCGAGCAGGTCGCCGCGGAACTTCGGGAAGATGCGGCCCTTGGAGACGGCCCCCAGCTCGTGCCCGGCCCGGCCGACGCGCTGCAAGCCGCGCGCGACGGACTTCGGCGACTCCACCTGGATGACGAGGTCGACCGCGCCCATGTCGATGCCCAGCTCGAGCGACGAGGTGGCGACGAGGCACGGGATCTCGCCCTTCTTCAAGAGCTCCTCCACCTCGACGCGCTGTTCGCGTGCGAGCGAGCCGTGGTGCGCTCGCGCCAGCTCGCGCTCCGCCAGCTCGTTCAGCCGCAGCGCCAGCCGCTCGGCCAGGCGGCGGTTGTTGACGAAGACGATCGTCGAGCGGTGCTGCTCGACGAGCCGCAGGATCTCCGGGTAGATCGAGGGCCAGATGGAGCGGGCGCCGAGCTCGGTGCCCGCATCCATCTCCTGCCCATCGGCGGGCGCCGGGTACGAGAGGGAGATGTTGGACGGCAGCTCGCGCATGTCCTCCACGGGGACGACGACCTCGAGGTCGAGCTCCTTCGCACGCCCGGCGTCGACGAGCTCGATCGGCCGGCCGCCTGAGACGAAGCGGCCGATCTCCTCCAGCGGCCGCTGCGTTGCCGACAGGCCGATGCGCTGCACAGGCGACGGCAGGAGCTCGTCGAGCCGCTCCACGGAGAGCGCGAGGTGGGCGCCGCGCTTCGTCCCGGCGACCGCGTGCACCTCGTCGAGGATCAGCGTCTCGACCGTCCGCAGCATCTCGCGGGCCTGCGACGTGAGGATGAGGAACAGCGACTCGGGCGTCGTGATGAGGATGTCCGGCGGCTTGCGCGCCATCTGCTGGCGCTCTTTCTGCGGCGTGTCGCCCGGTGCGCACGGCCACGCGCAGCTCCGAGCGCAGCCCGGCCAGCGGTCCGCGGAGGTTGCGCTCGACGTCGTAGTTCAGCGCCTTGAGCGGCGACACGTAGAGCAGGCGCAGGCCCTCCCCGGGATTCGCATCGAGCCGGTCGATGCCGTAGAGGAAGGCCGCCAGCGTCTTCCCGGAGCCGGTCGGCGCCTGGATGAGGACGTTTCCGCCCTTCGCGATCGCCGGCCAGCCGAGCGTCTGGGCCGGCGTCGGCTCGGCGAACGCACCCTCGAACCACGCTCGGGTCTTGTCTCCGAACAGGTCGAGGACGCTCACGATCGCCAGATTAGCGCCGGGTGACAGTACGAACAAGTGTTCTGTCCTAGTACTATTCCGGCGCCGTGAAGTTGCGCTATGGGTAGGCCTTATCGTCGAGAGCCCGGTTGCAAGCGTCCGCATGCAGTTCCTCGCGAACCCTCCACGCATGCAATTTGCGCACATGGCCAAGCCGGGCTGGGTTCACCGCCAGCCCCGACCCGGTGAGCGGTGTGGTGACGCTCGCAAGGGACACGAGCTGTCCGGAGCCACCTGACTAGGCGAGCGCTTGTGGCGATGGCGGTCGCGCTGGCGCTCGTCACAGCTGCGGGCGCCGTCGGCACCCGCGAGCGGCTGCCTTCCGCCAAGCCAGGCCCGATCCTCCCCAACGCCGCCGGTGTCGTGCTCGGCAAGACGACGAAGGCGCAGCTGCTCAAACGCTGGGGCCCCGCCAGCCAGTGTCACACGGTCGTCGAGCCCGTCTGCAATTGGTACATCGGCACGGGGTTCGACCTCGAGGACAGTGTCCAAGCCGCCTTCGTCAAGCGCTCGAACATCCTCTACCTCGTGACCTTCCACAGCCCGACCTGGCGGAAGAGCAGGCTACGCGGCTGGAGCCTGCCTCGGGGCATCCGGATCGGCTCGACCTTTGCGGCCACGAAACGCGCCTACCCGACGCTGCGCTGGCTTCGCAGCTCCGGCAAGGGCTCGAGCTGGTCCGTGCAGCGCTACGAGCTCGGCGGCCAGGAGTACGGGCTGGGGTTCTTCCTCGACAAGGGCGCGGCTGAACGTGCTTCCGGCCACCTCTTGCAGATCGCCGTGCTGTGGTACGGGCGCCCGCTCCGCTGCACGCTTGCGTCTGAGCACGCTGAAGGCGCGGACGGCGAGTCCGCCGGGAGACGGATTCGCGGCTCGTGCTCCGGCGCAGAGGGCGCGAGACTCCAGGAAGGCGGGGCAGGGCGGGATCCGGCCGCTCCGGCTGGAGTTCGGCCCTCGCGGTGGCGAGATCACAAGCGTCGCCGGCCCGCGGTGCCCCGGCGCACCATCCTCCGGGGGAGGTTACGCCGACTGCAAGGCCGGAGCGAAGGACTGGCCGGTCGACGTGACGCTCGGGCTCGACTCGGAGCCGTCCAGCCTCGACGTGACCGTCAATCAGCCGGTGGCCGTCCCCGAAGGGACGGCAGACCTCCGCATCAAGCTCCCGTAAGATCGGGGCGTGCCCGACCGGCTGTACTTCACCGGGAACGACGAGGCCGACAAGCTGCTCGCCGAGGAGCCGCTGGCGCTGCTGATCGGCTTCGCGCTCGACCAGCAGGTCTCGGTGCCCGTTGCCTTCTCCGGCCCCCTGAAGATGAAGCAGCGGCTCGGCACGCTCGATGCCGAGGCGATCGCCGGGCTCGACCCCGAGCAGCTCGAGGCCGCCTTCCGCGAGAAGCCCGCGATCCACCGCTTCCCGGGCTCGATGGCCGGCCGCGTGCAGGAGCTCAGCCGCACGGTCGTCTCGGAGTACGGCGGCGACGCGGCTCGGGTCTGGACGGAGGCGAAGGACGCGGACGACCTGCGCCGGCGGATCGGCGATCTGCCCGGGTTCGGGCAGATGAAGATCACCGCGCTCGGCTCGGTGCTCGCCAAGCGCTTCGACGTGCCGCAGGCGCAGGAGCTCGTGCCCAGCCACCCCACGCTCGGCGACGTCGACTCTCCGGAGGCCCTCGAGAGCTTCCAGGCGGCGAAACGCGCCTACAAGGCTTCGCTGCGAGGCACGTAGGGCACGAACCTCGGTTCGAAGGGCGAGCCCTCAGCACGCTGCTTGCCGCATCCGACCATGGCGACGACGCCCTCGGTGACGCCGTCTACCCCGAGCCGCTCCTCGATCTCGCGCCCGTTGATGGCAAGGGTGACGTACGCGCCGAGGCCGAGCTCCGCAGCGACGAGGTAGTGCGTCTGGCTCAGGTGGGCAGCGTCCATGAGCACGACGGGATAGGCCTTCTGCTGCTTCGGGTACTTCCAGTGGTTCCTGGGAAAGCGAGCGGTCATCACAGTGCTGACGTGCGCCGTCCCGAAGTAGTTCTGTCCGCACGTGAAGTCGGCGGCAAGGCTGACGGCTTCGTCCTCGCCCAACCGCTCCATCAGCTCGAGCGCATGGTCCCGGACGTTGTAGTGGTAGATCCCTGACTCGATCCCGTCCACGCCGCTGACGATCGGGTACGCCTCGACCGGGTGGAGGCCACCGCCCGACGGGCTCGTGCGCTTGATGCAGTAGAGGTCGCCGATGATCGGCGCAGTTCCCTGGCAGCCCCAGACCTGGTGGAGCACGAGCGAGAGCTCCTCGACGGTCATGCGCGCCGTGCGATCGAAGCCTCGAGTGGTCTTCCGCTTCGCCAGCGCCTCGTAGAGACCGCCCTCGCGCGAGACCAGCGGGAGCTCGTGCACGTCGAGAGGCTCCGCGACCGAATGGAAGGGGTCCGGCGGCTCGCCCCGGTCCGCCACGAAGTCCGCGAGCAGCTGCTCCGTGATCAGCGGGAACTCACCTTCGTCCGGCGACCTCCGCAGGTCGACGCCACGCCACTTCGTCATCAGGTAGTGCAGCGCGCCGTAGACGTTCCAGTCAGAGCTCGAGAGCGCGTCGTCGCGGGCTCGCAGCTCCGCGAGCTCCGCGTCCTCGGAGTCCGTAACGAGAACTCCCTTGCGTGCCAATGCCAGCACTCCGTCCACATCGTCGTCCGCCACGTCCACCCAATCGTGGGAAGGAATCGACAGCGCGAGTCCGAGATCGTCCTCCGAGATCGCGCACTCTTCGCCCCGGAGGATCGAGATTGCGTTGAGCTGCCGGGCAGGCTCGAGTCGGACCTCGCCCCGGACAAGCGCCTCCAGGTCCGGGAAGGGTCCGTCCAGGCAGTGGAAGAAGACGAAGACGGTCCTTCTAGCCCGCGGCACCGCCCCCGCTCTCGCCGGTCGCGACGAGCGGCATCGCGAAACGGACCGCGATGTAGATCTGGTCGAACGGCGGCGAGTGGTGATCGCCGTACGCGTCGAGCCATGCCGTCCAGTCAGCGAGCTGCAGACACAGGCTCCTGGGCGGCGTCCAGCTCTCGCCCTGACCGAGTGTGAGCCCTGCGGCCTCCCTCGCGGCGGCGAACGCCTCGTCCAGCGCTTCGAGCTCCTCGTCGTCGTCTGCAGGCCGTCCGAAGTGGGTCCGGTTCTCATCCGGTTCGAACGCAGCCCTGAGCAGGAACCTGCGCAACCGGGCTACGTCGTCTGACGAACTTGACATTACGGCTCCCTTCGCTCGATGCTGACCCGGCGTGTCTAACCGGATATCTCGCCGGTGTCAAGCACTGCGAGCCATTCGCGTGCTCTCGTCCCGGACACGAGATTGCCCTTCTGCTCGTACAGTGAGGCCGCCTGGCTCACGCACTCGCGAGCGTCGACCGCGCGTTTGCCCGCCTTCAGCACCTCTGCGAGATCCATCCAGGCATCCGCGTGGAGGTCGAGCCACTCTGTCCTGTTTGCGAGCTCGACCGCCTCGCGCGCAAGTTGCTCGGCCTCAACGGCCTCTCCACGTGCCGCGAGCACCCTGGCCCGGGCTGAGCGCCACATGACCTGTGAAGCCAGGTCCTCACGCAAGGCCGACTCTGCGCTGATCTTGGCGTAGTGCTCGGCCTCGTCGAACCGCTCCTGGTCGCAAAGGACGCGGGCCAGCATCGCCACGATGGTCGAGAGGAACGCCCGCTCTCCGAGCTGCTCGAGCTGCGAATAGCTTCCACGCAGCTCTCGCTCGGCCGCCGCGAGATCGCCGGCCAGCACTTCCACATAGGCGCCCCACATGGATCCCCCGCCCAGGAGCCCGAGCCCGAGCTCGTCGATGATGCGCCTCGAACCCTCCCTCAACTCGTGCGCCTCATCGAAGTCCCCACGCTCTGCCAAGAGCACGGAGAGCAACTCCTGGATCTCGGCTCGGAGCATAAGGTTCTCCGGTTCCTCCTCCAGGATTGCCCGGCAGCGGCGGATTCCCTCATCAACCGGAGTCGGCCCGATCTGGGCAACCCGACAGAGGCTGCCGAGGATCTCGATGACCTTCCGCTGATCTCGTGCGTTGCGTGCGTGGACGAGCGCGCGCTCGAGGACATCCTGCATATCGGCGAGGCGCAGACGGAACCAGTAGACCTCTGCGACGAGCAGCCAGGCTCTGGCGAGTCCCTGCTCGTCGCCCGCCGCCTCGAACACGTCGGCCGCGCGGCGGGCCTGGGCGATCGCCTCGTCGAGGTCGAGGTCGGGGTCGACGAGCATGCGGAGCTTCGTCCGTTCGAGGCGTGCCCGCTCCGCCAGCACCGACTGTCCTTCCCCTTCCGCAGCCTCGATTGCCGCCGCGAGGGTCCCATCGGCCTGCTGTAGCTCGCCCCGTTCCCGGAGTGCGACGCCGAGGTCGATCGCCACGTCGATTCTCGGCTCCCCAGACTCCTGGAAGAGGGTGGCCGCCCTCCCGAGGAGATTCACCGCAGCCGGCATGTCCCCGCGTCCGAGCGCTCGCCTGCCTGCCGCCGCGAGCCTGATACCGCCCCTGAAGGCAATGGCACGAGCCCAATCGTCCGCACGCGCGAGCTGGACCCGATACTGGAACGCCTGTTCGAGGTGGTAGCCGAGGAGCTCCTCGTACTCCCCTACGCGGGCACCCGCAACCTCCTCGAGCCAGCCCGCGAAGCGGTCGTGCAGTTGCGCACGTAGCTGCTTGGGAATCGAGTCGTAGGCGGCCTCGCGGGTGAGCACGTGCCGGAAGCGGAAAGCATCCTCGCCGGCGAACGAGGCGCTGTCGGGCTGCACGAGATCCTTGCGCACGAGGGAGAGCAGACACGCCCCGACTCGCTCGCGCGCCCGGCCCTCCGCGAGCGCTCGCACCGCTCCCTCGTGAAACGTCTTGCCCTCGACGGCAGCCCGCTCGATCACGTGCCGCTCGTCTCCCTCGAGCCGGTCGAGTCGTGCAGCGAGCAGGGCGTGAATCGACGGCGGCACCCGCACCTGAGAGAGATCCGTGGTCGCCACTACCCAGGCGCCGTTGTCGCGGCGCAGCAGACCGTCGTCGATGAGCATCGCCAGCGTCTCCTCGACGAACAGCGGGTTGCCCTCGGCCGCCTCCTGGATGAGCGCGCTGACCGGAGTGGCGAGCCCAGCTTCACCCAGCAGGTTCTCGATCAGGCGATCCGACTCCGTCGCCGTGAGCGGCTCGAGGACGAGGGTCGTGGCGTTTTGCCGGTCCGCAGCCCACCCCGGTCGTGCGTCCAGCAACTCGCGCCTGGCCATGCAGACGAGCAGAAGAGGCGCCTCTCGAGCACGGTCCGTGAGGTACTCGACGAGGTCGAGAAGCGTCGGCTCCGCCCAGTGCAGATCGTCGAGAACGACGACGACGGGCTGGCGCTGTGCCAGACGCTCGAGCAGCCTGCGCACCGCCCAGAAGCCCTCTTCGGCGGCGGCGCCGCTCTCGACCAGGCCGATGAGCTCAGCCACCCGGCGCCGAAACCAGCTCCGCCGCTTCGTCGCCCGCGAGCGCGGCCTCGATCTTCGCCCGCGCCTGTTGCGGCGAGTCGTCGTCGGCGATACCCGTCCCCTGCCGGACGATCTCGAGGACGGGCCAGAACGTGATGCCCTCGCCGTACGCAAGACAGCTTCCCGAGAGCACGGTGCCTCGATCGCCGATGTGCCGGATCGCCTCCGCCGCCAGGCGGGACTTGCCCACTCCGGCCGGGCCGAGCACCGTCAACAGGTGGCACGAGTTGCTCTCGACGGCCGCCTCGAACGCCTGCCGCAGCCCCTCCAGTCTCACGATCGCGCCCCACCATCGGCGAGTCGAAGCCGGCGAACGTGTCCAGGCACGCCTGGTCGCACCTCGACGAGTGCGATAGGCAACCACCCCATCGCGCTTGCCTTTGAGGTCGAGGGGCGCGACGAGCTCAGCGACTACCGCGTCGCGCGCGAACCTGTACGTCTGCTCGCCGATCAGGATCTCACCGGGTGCGGCAGACGCCTGCAGGCGTTGCGCGACGTTGACCGCGTCGCCGGCCACGAACGAGATGACCACTTGCAGCGTCGCCGGCGATCACTTCGCCGGTGTTGACTGCCCGTCCGGACTGCGATCCGTACGCCGATCGTGCGGTCGAGCTCGTCGTTCAGCACGCCGATGTCCTCCCGTAGCTCGGCGGCCGCACGCAGCGCGCTCAACCGCGTCGTCCTCGTGCAGCACGGGTATTCCGAACACGGCCATCACGGCGTCGCCGATGAACTTCTCAACGGTTGCCACCGTGGCGCTCGAGAACGGCTCCGCGCCTGCTCGTAGTAGCGCGATCATCACGTCGCGCAGCTGCTCCGGGTCGTGCCGCTCACCCATCCCCGTCGAATCCACGACATCGCAGAAGAGGACGGTCACCGTCTTGCGCGCCTCGGGCACCGGATCGGCCTGGTCGTGGCTCCAGGACGCTGCCGCAGGCGCTGCAGAAGCGCGCGCCGTCGGCGTTGTCCGATCCGCACCGGGGACAGGCAGACATGTCCCGCAGGGTACGGCACGCGTGCGCGCAATACGCAACACTCCGGCCTGTGCGTCTCGCCGCCCTCGTTTGCTCTCGGACTGGCGCTTTCAGTGGCCGTCGCGGGCACTGCACCGCTGCCCGCCGCTCCCGGCTGCTCCGTGTTCCCGGCCTCGAATCCGTGGAACCAGCGCGTCGACCGGCTGCCGGTGGCCAAGGGTTCGGCGGCGATCGTGGCCGCCGTCGGCGCCGACGACAACGTTCACGCCGACTTCGGCTCCGGCCTCTGGCAGGGAAGCCCGATCGGCATCCCGATTACGGTCGTCCCCGGCTCCCAGGCCAAGAACCGGGTGACATTCGACTACGCGGACGACAGCGATCGCGGGCCGTATCCGATTCCCGCGAACGTCCGCATCGAGGGAGGCTCCGACCGGCACGCGCTGATCGTCGACCGCGACCGCTGCCGCCTGTACGAGCTCTATGCGCTGGAGCGGCGCAGCGGGCGCTGGCACGCCGGGTCGGGCGCGATCTGGAACCTCCGGTCGAACAAGCTGCGACCGATCGGCTGGACGTCGGCTGACGCCGCCGGCCTTCCCATCCTGCCCGGCCTCGCACGCTACGACGAGGTGGCACGCGGCCGCATCGACCACGCGCTCCGCTTCACGGTCGAGCGCTCGCGGCGCGCGTACGTCTACCCGGCGCGCCACTTCGCGAGCGACGAGACCGATGCCTCGCTGCCGCCGATGGGCCTTCGCGTCCGCCTCAAGGCGTCGTATCCGATCGCACGCTTCCCACGCCAGGCTCGCGTCGTGCTTGCGGCGCTCAAGCGCTACGGGATGATCGTCGCCGACAACGGCTCGAGCTGGTACGTCAGCGGCGCTCCCGACTCCCGCTGGTCGAACGACGACCTGCAAACGTTGCACCGCGTGCCGGGCGCGGCCTTCGAGGTGGTCGATACGTCGTCGCTCAGACCGCGCTGAGCAAGAAGGCGCGCGACTCCCGAAGCATCTCGCGGGCGATCACCAGCCGCTGGATCTCCTGCGTACCCTCGAAGACAAGATGGGGGAACCCATGGTTCCCCCATGAGACCCCCTCCTTCAAGCTCCCAGTCAACCGTCGGTGAGCGTTGCCGAGCAAAGCCCGTCAACGCTTTCAGCGGCGACCGTCTAGCCGACGCCAGAGAGCAGGAAAGTGCGCGATTCCCGCACCATCTCGCGCGCGATCACGAGGCGCTGAATCTCCTGCGTCCCCTCGTAGATCTGCGTGATCTTCGCGTCGCGCATGAAGCGCTCAACCGGGTACTCCTTGATGTAGCCGTATCCGCCGAGGATCTGGACGGCGTCGGTCGTCGCCGCCATGGCGACGTCGCCGCACTTCAGCTTCGCCATCGCCGACGCCTTCGTCAGCTCCTGGCCGTCCACGCCGGCGTCGACCATCTGTCCGAAGCGGTAGAGCAGGCCGCGCGCCGCCTCGCATTCCGTCTCCATGTCGGCGAGCTTCGCCTGGATCAGTTGATGCTCCGCGATCGGCTTGCCCATCGTCTCGCGGGTCTTTGCGTACTCGAGCGCGTAGTCGGTTGCGCCCTGCGCAATGCCGAGTGCCTGCGCCGCGACGCCGGGGCGCGAGCGGTCGAGGATGCGCATGGCGAGCCGGAAGCCTTCGCCCTCGGCGCCCAGGCGGTTGCCGACCGGGATGCGGCAGCTGTCGAAGGCCAGCTCGCCGGTGGTCGAGCCCGAGATGCCCATCTTCGGCTCCAGCCGGGTCACTTCGAAGCCCGGCGTGTCCGCTTCCACGACGAAGGCGGAGATGCCGCCGTGGCCCCCTTCGGGATCTGTCTTCGCGAAAACGGTGTAGAGGCCGGCGACGCCTGCATTCGTGATGAAGCGCTTCGACCCGTCGAGCACGTACTCGCCGTCGTCGAGCCGGGCGGTCGTCCGCATGGCCGCCGAATCCGATCCCGAGCCGGCTTCCGTCAGGGCATACGCGCAGAGAACTTCACCGGAGGCAAGCTGCGGCAGCCAGCGCTCCTGCTGCTCGCGCGTGCCGTCCAGCTTGATGCCCAGCGAGCCCAGCTCCTGGACGGCGATGATCAACCCGCTCGTGGCGCAAACCTTCGAGAGCTCCTCGATGGCCACGAGCGCGAGCAGCACGCCGGTGCCGGTCCCGCCCCACTCCTCGTCGAACAGCAGCCCGAAGATGCCCTGCTCGCGGAACAGCTCGACGACGTCCCACGGGAACTCGTGCGACTCGTCGATCTCCGCCGCGCGCGGGGCGATTCGCTCGCGAGCGAGGGTCCGCACGAGCTCGCGAAGCTCGCGCTGCTCCTCGGTCAGCACCTCGTACGGCACTAGCCTGTCGGATCCCAGCTGACGACCTCGACGTTGTTGCCGTCGGGATCGCGAACGAACGCCGCGTAGTACGTCGGGTGGTAGTGCTCTCGGATGCCGGGCTCGCCGTTGTCCTGCCCCCCGGCAGCCAACGCCGCAGCGTGGAAGGCGTCCACAGTCGCGTGGTCCTCTGCCGCAAACGCGACGTGGCTCGTCGTCGTTCGATCCTCTCCCACACGGACGGCGAGCTCCGGCCGGCCGGGGCCGAATGCGACCATGCCCTCGAACTCGAACGCGATTCCGTACCCGAGTGGCGCCAGCGCCTGCTCGTAGAACTTCCGACTCCTGTCGAGATCGGAGACGTAGAACGCGACGTGGTCGATCATCACCACTCCTCTCGCCGTTAGTGTCGCGGCCATGATCCTAGAGAACGGCGTCATTCGCACGATGGATGCGAGCCTGCCGACGCAGCGCGCGCTGGCGATCGCAGGTGATCGTGTGGCGGGCGGGATCGGCACGCACGAGACCGCCCTGGCCAGCCCCGACGTCGTCGATCTCGGCGGGCGGTGCGTCCTTCCCGGCTTCACGGACTCGCACGTCCACTTCCCGACCTGGGCGCTCGCGCTGCGCCAGGTGCGGCTCGAGGGAGTCAGCTCTCTGGGCGAGGCGCTCGAACGCATCAGGGCGGCCGTTCCCGGCGTGCCGGCGGGCAACGTCCTGCGCGGCTTCGGCTGGCGGGACGCAGACTGGGCCGAGGCGCCGACCAAGGAAGCGCTCGACGTAGTGACGGGCAGCATTCCGGCCGCGCTCTTCGCACACGATTACCACTCGCTGTGGGTCAACTCCGCCACGCTCGCCCTCGCGGACGGCGATCTCGAAGTGGCGGGCGGCGTCGTCGAGCGGGACGAATCAGGGGAGCCGACGGGCGTCCTGCGCGAGGAGGCTGCCTGGCAGTTCAGGGAGCGCTACCTCACCGCGCCCGACGACGAGTACGTGGACGCGATGCGCGAGGGCTTGCGGGTGGCTGCCTCGCGCGGCGTGACAGCGGTGCACGACAAGGACGGCTGGCTCGGCGCGCTCGCTTCTGGAGGCGGCTCCGCGAGCAGGAGGCGCTGACGCTGCGCGTGTGGCAGTCCCTGCCTCACGAGCATCTCGACCGGGTGGTCGAGGCGGGGCTGCCGCAGGGGCTCGGCGACTCGTATCTCAGAGTCGGTTACCTCAAGGCCTTCATGGACGGCACGCTCGGTTCGCAGACGGCGCGCATGCTCGACGGATCCGGTGTGGAGATCACGAGCGGCGAGCAGCTGGCGGACATCGTCACGCGCGCGGCAGCCGCGGGCTGGCCGGTCGCCGTGCACGCGATCGGCGATCTCGCCAACCGGGAGGCGCTCGATGCCTTCGAACGGACGCAGGAGCATTGGCGCCCGCGTGGGCTGCGTCCTCGCATCGAGCATGCACAGTGCGTCGCCGAGGAGGACCTTCCTCGCTACGCCGCTCTCGGCGTCGCCGCCTCGGTCCAGTTCAGCCATGCCCCGTCTGATCGCGACCTCGCGGAGCGGTTCTGGCCCGATCGTCTCGCCGGCACGTACGCGTTCCGGACGCTTGTCGACTCCGGTGCTGTCGTCGCCAACGGATCCGACGCGCCGATCGAGGAGCTCGATCCGTGGGCCGGGGTGTGCGCCGGGGTCCTGCGCACGCTCGACGACCGTCCCGCGTGGCGTCCCGAGGAGGCTGTCACGGTCGAGCAAGCGCTGGCGGCGACGATCGTCGCGCCGGCCGTGCTGTCAGGCGACGAGCGCCGACGCGGGAAGCTGCTGCCCGGCTTCTTCGCCGATCTCGTCGTGCTCGATCGGGATCCGCTCGACTGCGACCCGGCGGACCTGCCCGGCGTAGCCGTGGTGGCGACGATGGTCGGCGGCCGCTGGGTGCACAACCCGCCTCCCTGGAACTGACGGCGCCTGCTTCGGACACGTCCCAGTGCCTGGCACTGAGTTGTGCCAATTCTGTGCCGATCGATCCACAGGGGACGGCCTCATCGGGCGTCTACAATGAGCGTCGTGGCGATGCGCACGATGAAGGACATCCACGACGAGACGTGCGCTGTGGCGTGCTGCGCCGACATCATCGGCGCCAAGTGGACAGCGCTGCTGCTGCACGACCTCTCCGAAGGCGCCGCGCCGCTTCTCGGAGCTCGAGCGCGCATGCCCGGGCATCAGCCCGCGCACGCTGTCCGAGCGCCTCCGCCAGCTGGAGCACGAGGCGATCGTCGAGCGACACAGCTACGCGGAGGTCCCGCCACGCGTCGAGTACGAGCTGACCGCGAAGGGCCAGGCGCTGCTGCCGATCATCGACGCGATGCGCGAGTTCGGCCACGCGTGGCTGGTGCCCGAGCACCAGCACGTGCACCGCTAGCCGCTAGCGCAGCTCGCCGAGCGACACGAAGAGCTCGCGCACGGTGCGGATCCCGAGCGGGATGTACTCCGCAGGCAGCCGCTCGTTCGGCGCGTGGACGTTCGACTCGAGGAGACCGAAACCGGTCATGATCGTCGGCACGCCGCGATCGACGATCGCGCCCAGCACCGGCATGGTGCCACCCGCCCGCACGAGCAACGGTCGCACCCCCATCTCGCGCTCGAACGCGCCGAGTCCGAGCTGGAGCGCAGCGGCTTCCGGATCGACCATGCCCGGCCGGCTGCCTCTGACGTACTCGAGCTCCACGGTCGCGCCCGGCCGTGCGGCAGCCTCGATCAGCGTCTTAACGGCGCCCGCGATCTCGTCAGGGTCCTGGCCCGGCGCCAGCCGGAGGGTGAAGTTCGCATGCGCGCTGGAGATCAGCGTCGTGTTGAGGATCGGCTTGCCCGCGTGGATCCCGTTGATCTCCGCCGACGGCTCCGCCCAGGTGCGTCGGTAGAACTCCTCGCCGGCGCGCTCGTCGTAGGGCGCGAGCCCGGCGTCGGCCAGGATCTCGGGCCCGGGCTTGAGCTGCGCCCAGCCGGCGAGCTCCTCCGCCGTCGGCTCGACCACTCCCGCCCGAAGCGGCTCGGGCAGCCGCCCGTCGCGCGGCAAGATCGCCGACAGGCACTCCATCAACGCGTGGATCGCGTTCAGGCCGGCGTTTCCGTACATCCCCGAATGCTGATCGCTGGGCCCCGTACGGACGGTGATGTCGAAGGCGATCAGCCCTCGCGTGGCGATGGTGAACTCGGGCTTGTCGCGTTCCGTCATGCCGCCGTCGAGGATGAGGCAGGCATCCGCCGGGCCGTCGTCCGCGGTCACCCAGTCGCTGATCGCCGTGCCGCCCGACTCCTCCTCGCCGTCGAACGCGACGCGGATGTTCACGGGCAGCTTGCTCTCCGCCGCGAGTGAGCGTACGGCCGACAGAACGATGTAGAGCTGGCCCTTGTCGTCGGCGATGCCGCGCCCGAACAGCCAGCCGTCCCGCTCGGTGAGCGTGAACGGGTCCGACTCCCACGGTTCGAGCGGCGCCGGCGGCTGGACGTCGAAGTGGCAGTAGCAGAGGACGGTCGGCGCCACGTCGGCACCGTTGGACGCGCGCACCTCCCCGATCACGAGTGGCTTGCTGCGCCGTCTCGACGACCTCCGCGGTGCCGCCGGCATCGCGTACGAACCCTGCCACCCACTCCGCCGCACGGTGCACGTCGGCGTCGTGAGCCGAGTCGGCACTGACGCTGGGGATCGCGATCAGCTGCGACAGCTCGTCGAACCAGGGCTCGGGCACGGGTCGCGAGTCTAGCTGCGGATGGAGCTCATGCGAGAGACGATGAGCGCGTCCGCCGCCTCCTCGCTCGCCGAGTGACCGGTGACCGCCGCGAGAAACGCGTCGCGCTCGAGGGCGTAGAGCTTCACGGGCGTGCGGGCGGTGACCGTCGCCGTGCGCGGCACGTCGCGCAGCAGGGCGATCTCTCCGAAGCCGTCACCCCGCCCGAGCGACGCGACGTGCCGACCGTCGGCGACCACGTCGACCTCGCCCTCGTCGATCACGTAGAAACGGTCGCCCTCGTCGCCCTGGACGATGACGTCCGTCCCCGCGGCGGCCTCCACCAGCACGAGCTGACGGGCGACGCGCTCGAGCGCCAGCTCAGGCAGCGGCGCGAACATCGGCACCATCCCGAGCAGCTCGAGCTCGTGCACCGGCACGAAGGCGTCGGCGTCGATGCCGACGATCGCGCCTGGCGAGGACGACGACGACTACGGGCAGGAACAGTCCGACGACAACGAGGGCCCAGCGCACGCCGGCCGTCTCCACGAGCAGCGGCGCCAGCAGCGAGCCGATGCCGATCGCGAGATAGAAGACGGTCTCGACGACTCCGAACACGCGTGCCAGCACGTCGTCTGGAGCGATCCGCTGCAGCATCGTGAAACCCGCGACGTCGACGAGCGTGTTGCCCACGCCGACGAGAGCGAGAGCGGCCACGGCGACACCGACACTCGGCCAGGCCGAGATCGCGACGAGCGGCAGTCCCCAGAGCAGCGCTCCCACGAGCAGGGGCGCGGTGAGGCGCGTACGTCCCACGAGCGGCACGATGACCACTGCGCCCAGCAGCGCACCGAGGCCGACAGCGGCGTCGAGCAGACCGACTCCCCCCTCCCCCAGCTCGAGCAGCCCGAGCGCGGTGACGACGATCAGCACGTTGATGCAGCCGGCCGTCAGCGCCTGGCCAGACGAGGACGCCCGTCAGCAGTCGCAGGTCCGGCGTTCGCCACGTGACGCCGAAGCCGGCGAAGAGGAACTCCCGGAAGGACGGGTGCCCCGCGGCGCCGGCGATGGGCGGTGTCTCCTTGATGGGCAAGAACCAGCAGCGCCGACCACAGGAGGGCGACGGCCATCACCACGAGCGTCGCCTCTATTCCGGACACGGCGAGTACGAGACCGGCGAGCGCCGGCCCCGCGAACATCCCCAGGCCCTCGATCGTCGTGGCGATGACGTTCGCCATCGTCAGCTCCCCGGGCGTCCGAGCTAGCTGCGGGAGCAGCGCTACCTGAGCAGGCCGGAACGCCGTCCCGACTGCTGCCGCCAGGCCGGCAAAGACGTACACGAAGAGTGCGGGCGCATCGGCGACGATGACGACGAGGGTCCCCAGCACGAGCACGGCCCGCAACAGGTCGCTGGCGAACATCACGCGAACGCGCGCGGTAGCGATCTCCCAGCGCAGCCGCCGGTGGCGTCGCGAGCGCGCCGAGCGTCCGCAGGACGAAGATCGCGCCGACCGCCGCAGCGCCGCCTTCCTGGTACGCCCAGACGCCTAGCGCGATCTGGAAGCCGTAGTGACCGACGACGGAGCCGGCCCAGGCGATCTCGAGCAACCGCAGATTGCGGTTGCGGAAGACCGTCGCGATGGTCGCGAGCCCACCGCCTGCGTGGCTCACGAGCGGCGTCGCAGCGCGCCCTCGAGGATCTCGCCGATGAGATCCTCGAACGAGAGCCCGGCGGCCTCGGCGATGAACGTCAGGTCGCCGACACCGGGCGCGAGGCCGGGCAACGGATTGCACTCGAGGAAGTGCGGCACGCCCACCGCGTCGAGACGGAAATCGAGGCGCGCCACGTCGCGGCACCCTAACGCCTCGAACGTCGCCAGGCTCGTCCCTTCGATCGCTGCTAGCACCTCCGTGGTCAGCGAGGCGGGCACCTCATAGCGAACGAGCATCGGTGAACCCTACGACTCCGGCAGCCTGCGCAGAAACTCGGCCGCCTGCTCTGCCGGAATCGATCCGGGCTCTGCCTCGCGTGCTAGTCGGAACTGGCGCTTCGCATCCTCAACGCTTCCCATCCAGACGAGCAGCAGGCCGAGATGGAAGCGCACGGTCGCCGCACGCGGGAACCGCCTCGTGAGCGGCCCGAGGCGCGAGAACGCCTGCGCTGGGCGATCCTTGGCGAAATGGCCCACGGCGACGGCCGTGAGCGCGTCGGGGTCGTTCGGGCTCAGCGCGGCCGCGCGCTCGAACTCCCGCCGCGCCGAGGCGGGACGGCCCAGCCGCTGTAACGCGGCCCCGAACAGCAGATGATCGCGCGTGTCTCCGCCCTCCGCGCGTCGACGCAGGAATGCGTACTGCTCCGGTGGGCTCAAGCGCCTGAGCGCCGCGGGCGAGGCGAATGACGGCACGAACGTCGGCAAGCCGGGCACCGGCAGCTCGGGATGGAGAAAGTCGCCGGCGCGCACCGCATACAGCGAGTCGGGCTCTGCCAGCCTGGCCAGCCGCCAGGAGCTCTCGGCCTCGGGAGTCTCTCCTCGCCAGAACTGCCCCAGGCCGAGCGCGAGTTGCGCCGCGCCGCTGTCCTCGTTGTCGCGGCCGATCTCCTGGAGACGCTGGAAGCCTTCAGGCCACGCGGAGAGCGCCGCTCCCACCTGGGCCTCCACGGAGGGATAACGCGCGAAGATCTCCGCTGCCTGTCGACGGCGGCCGCGCTCGTACTCCGCAGCCGCGCGTCGGAGCGCCTTCGCCTCCGGATCGGTGCGCACGCCGAGGTCCAGCACGAGCGGCGGCGCGCCCGGCCGTGGCTGCGTGGTTCGTCTCGTCCGCCGGGTCGGTGGCCGTCAACGCAGTGGCGGCGATGGTCACGCCGGCAGCCGCCGCGGCCGCGGCGGCGACGATCAGGCTGACACGTGCTCGGGGGCTCATCGCGGGCGACGATACCCGGCGCGCGGAACCCCTCCTGCGGTCAACCAGGGCCCCTATGTTCAGGGTAGCCGGGTACCGCGACCGTCTTCGTGCCGGATGTGTGACAAGAGTCGCGCCGGCGGTGACCCTGGAGGCGGTCGCTATATTTTCGATACCCATGGCGACCTACCGAGAACTTCTGCAGCAGGTGCGCGAGCAGATCGACGAGATCGGCGTCTCCGATGCGGCGCGGCTGCTGGAGGGCGACGATCGCCCGCTCGTGGTCGACGTACGCGAGCGGCACGAGTGGGACGAAGGCCGGCTACCCGACGCCGTGCACATCCCCCGCGGCTCGCTCGAGTCCCGGATCGAGCGAGCTGCACCCGATCGCTCGACGCCGATCCTCCTCTACTGCGGCTCCGGCACGAGGTCCGCGTTCGCCGCCAAGACGCTCGAGGACCTGGGCTACGACCACGTGGTCAACCTCGACGGCGGCATCACCGAGTGGAAGCGCAGCGGCCTGCCGGTGGTCGTCTCGGAGTCGCTCTCGCCCGCGCAGCGCACCCGCTACAGCCGCCACCTCCTGATCCCCGAAGTCGGCGAGGAAGGCCAGCTTCGCCTGCTCGATGCGCGCATCCTCCTGATCGGCGCCGGCGGGCTCGGGTCACCCGCCGCCCTCTACCTTGCGGCAGCCGGCGTGGGAACGCTCGGCATCGTCGACGACGACGCGGTCGACGCGTCGAACCTCCAGCGGCAGATCGTCCACTCGACGGATCGCCTCGGAGAGCCGAAGGTCGAGTCCGCCAAGCGCACGATCGAGGCGCTCAACCCCGACGTCACCGTGCGCGCGTTCCGGGAACGGCTCACCTCCGACAACGTCGACCGCATCCTCGACGAGGGCTGGGACGTCATCGTCGACGGAGCGGACAACTTCCCCACGCGTTACCTCGTGAACGACGCGTCTGTCTGGCACGGCATTCCCGTCGTTCACGGCTCCATCTTCCGGTTCGAGGGCCAGGTCACGGTCTTCGAACCGGGAGAGGGGCCCTGCTATCGCTGCCTGTTCCCGCAGCCGCCGCCGCCGGAGCTCGCACCCAGCTGCGCCGAGGGCGGCGTGCTGGGAGTGCTGCCCGGCATCATCGGCTCGCTCCAGGCAAACGAGGCGCTCAAGCTCGCGCTCGGCATCGGCGACCGGCTCACCGGCCGCCTGCTGCTGTTCGACGCGCTGGCACCGTCGTTCACCGAGGTCGCGCTGCGCAAGGACCCGGACTGCCCGGTCTGCGGCGAGTCGCCGACGATCACGGAGTACATCGACTACGTCGAGTTCTGCCAGCGAGCGGGCACGCACGCGTGAGCACGGTTCGCATCCCTCCCCCTCTCCGTGACGCGACCGAAGGACAATCCCTGGTCGCGGCCGAAGGCGGGACGATCGGCGACCTGCTCGACGACCTCGTGTCCCGCTATCCCGCGCTCGACGGACAGCTGCAGCACGCGAACGTGTACGTGGACGGCGAGGACATCCGCGTTCTCGACGAGCTCGAGACGCCGGTCAACGCCGCCTCGACCGTAATCCTCCTGCCGGCGATGGCCGGTGGGCTCTAAAGCGCTCGCTCCCTCGCTGCTCGACCTCGTCGGCTCGACGCCCCTGGTCGAGCTGTCGCGGCTCGCGCCGCCGGGCACGCGTCTCTACGCGAAGCTCGAGGGCCAGAACCCGACCGGGTCGATCAAGGATCGCGTGGCGAAGGCGATGATCGAGGCCGCGGAAGCGTCGGGCGAGCTGCAGCCCGGTCGCGAGCTGCTGGAGCCGACGAGCGGCAACACCGGGATCTCGCTGGCACTCGTCGCGCGCCTCAAGGGCTACCGGCTCACCTGCGTCATGCCGGAGAACGCCACGGAGGAGCGCAGGCGGCTGCTGCGGCTCTACGGCGCCAAGATCGTCGACTCACCTGCCGCAGAGGGATCGAACGGCTCAGTCCGCGTGGCGCTCGAGCTGGCGGAGCGCGAGCCGCGCTACTTCATGCCGTTCCAGTACGCGAACGAAGCCAATCCACGCGCCCACTACGAGGGCACGGGAGCCGAGATCGCCGAGGCGCTCGACCGCGTCGACTGCCTCGTCGCGGGCCTGGGCACCGGAGGCACGCTGATGGGCGCCGGCGAGCGGCTGCGCGAGACCTTCCCCGAAGTCATCGTGGCGGCCGCGGAGCCGCTGCCGGGAGATCCCGTGATGGGGCTCCGCTCGCTCGAGGACGGCTATGTGCCGCCGATCCTCGACGTATCCAAGCTCGACCGCAAGCTGCTCGTCTCGAACGCCGAGGCGGCCGAGGCGGTACGGCTGTTGCTAGAGCGGGAAGGCCTCTTCGCCGGCGTCTCGTCGGGAGCCGTCGTCCACGTCGCCCAGCGCCTGGGACACGAGCTCGGTGAAGGCAGCGTCGTCGTGTGCATTCTCGCCGACAGCGGCTGGAAGTACCTGTCGGCCGACTTCTGGGAGGCGGTGGATCCGGAGGCGGCGATGGAACACGGCCACTGGTGGTAGTACCCGAGGAGATCAGGCGCCAGCTCGAGCAGCACGCCGACGAAGAGGCGCCGAACGAGGCCTGCGGCCTGCTCGTCTTCCGCGGCGGCGAGGCAGTCCGCTACGAGCCCGGGAGGAACCTCGCAGCGTCGCCGTACCGCTTCGAGCTGGACGTCGACCCGGAGGTGTGGTTCCTCGAGGACGACGGCTTCGAGCTCGCCGTCTTCCACTCGCACCCGACCGACTCGGCGCGGCCCGTCCCGCACGGACCTCGCGAACATCGGCCTCTGGCAAGGCCGGCCCTACTTCATCCTCTCCCGCCCCACGGGCGAGCTCGCCGCCTGGTTGATCCGCGACGGGAGCGCCGAGCCGCTGTCGATCGAACCTGCTAGCCCGTGACCTTGAACGACCCCTTCATGTCGAAGGCGTGCGGGTCGCAGATGAAGCGGTAGGTCCCCACCTTCAGCTTGACGGTGACGGTCTTCTTCCCGGTGAAGCCAACGGTCGTCACCACCTTGTTGACGCCAGGGCCGATGAGGTGGAAGTCGTGGATGGACGACTTGTCCTGAACGGTGAGGTTGTAGGTCCCCGCCTTCGTCGCCGTCAGCTTCTTGCCGGCGGCGTTCTTGGTCGTGATCACGAAGCCCGGACCGACCGATGCCGTTCAGCACCTTGTTCTTCGGCGTCGCGATGCCGGCGAACGCGATCGCGGCGATCGCTAGGCCGGCGGTCGTAGCGGTGAGCAGTCGCATGAGGGCCTCCCAGTGTCGTGGGCGAACTCTTCATGCGAGGATACGCGAGCAACCGACGAATGGATGTCCACAGGATTACGACCGGGCTGTGGCGGTGGACCGCCTTCCACGAGGAGTGGAGGAAGGTCGTCGGCTGCGTGTACCTCGAGACCGACGACGCCACGCTCCTGGTCGACCCGCTCGTGCCGGCCGAGGACTCCGAGCGCTTCCTCGAGTATCTCGACGCCGACGTGGAGCGCGCCGGCACCGACGTACACATCCTGCTCACGGTCTACTGGCACGTGCGCAGCGCGGGCGAGCTCGTCAAGCGCTACGACGCACGAGTCTGGGCGCCCGCTCGCAGCGCTCTGCCCGTCGAGCGAAGGCTGAAGCTCTCGCCGAACGCCGTCCGGCCCGGCGACCCGCTCCCCGGCGGCATCGCAGGCACACGCGTCGGGCCGTGCGTCCGAGCTCGTCTACGGCCTGCCGCAGCAGCGTGCAATCGTCGTCGGGGACGTGCTGCTCGGAGACCCGCTCCGCATCTGCCCGCCTGGCTGGGTGGGCAAGGGTGGCCAGAAGGCCGTGCGAGAGGCTCTGCGACCGGTGCTCGACCTGCCGCTCGACCGCGTGCTCGTGTCGCACGGCGATCCCGTGCTCCGCGGTGGCCACGCCGCCCTCGCAGCCGCGCTGGGCTAGATCGGCTACGCCGAGACGGCGCTGCGCTCGAGCAGTTCCAGGAAGGCCTTGAAGAAGTCGGCCAGGTCCTCCCACCCGCGCGCCGAGACCATCGACCCGTCCACGACATCCGGGCCGTCCACGAACTCGCCGCCCGCCGCTTCGATGTCAGGCGCGAGCGGCGGATACGCCGACACTTTCCGGCCGCGCACGTAGCCGCCGGCGGCGGGCACCTGCACACCGTGGCACATGTGACCCACTGGCAGGTCGTTGTCGAAGAAGTGCGCGACGATCCTCTGGACGTCCGGATCGTTGCGAATGACTTCTGGCGCGCGGCCGCCCGGGATGAGCACGCCCGCGTAGCGGTCAGGCTCCACCTCCGCAAAGGCGAGATCCGCCTGGAGCCCGCGGCCCGGCCGCTCGACGTAGGTGTCCCAACCCGGCTCGAAGTCGTGGACGACGAGCTGAAGCCGCTTGCGCTCCGGCGCCGCAACGTCGACGTCGTATCCGGCCTCCCGCAGGCGGTAGAGCATGTAGTAGACCTCGAGCTCCTCGCCCTGCATCGCCGGTCAGGATCAGCACCCGCTCCATGGCTCTAGTCTAGGTCGTCGTTGGGCTCGCGGGCGGACTCCGACTCGACCGACGTGAACTCCACTTCGATGCGCTCGATGCGCGTGCCCTCCACCTCGACCACCTTGAAGTGCGTGCCGTCGTGGGACACCTCGTCTCCGGGCTCTGGAGCGCGCCCGATCAGCCCGAACACGAACCCCGCCATCGTGTGGTAGTCGTCCACCGGCAGCTGCCGGTGAAACTGCTCGTTGAAGTCGTCCACGGAGAACGTGCCGGAGATGCGTATGCGTCCGTCGGCCAGCTCCTCCACCGACTCGTCGGGCAGGTCGAACTCGTCCTCGATCTCGCCCACGATCTCCTCCAGGACGTCTTCGAGCGTGACGATGCCCTCCGTCGTCCCGTACTCGTCCACGACGACGGCCATGTGCTCCTTGACCCGCCGGAAGTCGTGGAGCAGCGCCGCCAGGTCCTTCGTCTCCGGGACGACGTGCGCCGGTCTCAGCAGCGACTCCACGTCGACGTCCTCGAACCGCCCGTTGGCGTTGACCGCACGCATGAGGTCGCGGACGTGGAGGATGCCGATGACGGTGTCCAGCGAGTCCCTGTACACCGGATAGCGCGTGAAGGGCGCCTCCATGGCGGCGGCGAGGCACTCCTCGGGCGGCAGGTCGATCGACAACGCGACCACCTCGGGTCGCGGCACCATGACGTCGGATACCTCCTTGTCGGCGAAGTCGAAGACCTTGTAGAGCATCTCGCGCTCCTCCTCTTCGATCTCGCCCGTCTCCTCCGCGTGCGCGACGATCATGCGGATCTCCTCCTCCGAGTGCGCGATGATCCCCGCCGGCGCCGGCTGAATACCCACGAGCCGCGTCATCGCGTTGGCCGACGCCTGCAAGAACCACACGACGGGATAGGAGACGATGTAGACGCCTTCGATGGGCAGCGCCACCCAGAGCGCGGTCTCCTCCTTGCGGTCGAGCGCGATCGCCTTCGGCACGAGCTCGCCCAGCGTCACGTGGAGGAACGTGACGAAGGCGTAGGCGAGGACGAACGCGACGCCCTGTGACAGCGGGCCGTCGATCCAGTTCGACACGATCGGCTCTCCGACGACACCGAGGAGGATCGAGAAGGCGGTGATGCCGAGCTGGACGGTGCCGATGAAGCGCACCGGGCTGTCCATGATGCGAATGGCGATCCTCGCGCGCCGCATCCCTCCGTCGGACAGCTCCTGAAGGCGCGAGCGCCGCGCCGTCACGAGCGCGTACTCGGCCGCGACGAAGAAGCCGTTCGCGACCACGATGCCGAGAACGAGGAGGATCTCTAGAGGTATCGTCACGCCCCGTCCTCCGGGGCGTGCGTACTGGGCGGCAGCTCGTCGTCCAAGATGCTTCGAGCGCAGTATAGGAGAGCGCAGCGGCTAGCCTCAGCGCGGGGCGAACGGCTCGCCGGGTTGACGTATACGAACATACGTTCTATCCTGGCTTGATGCGAGCGGAGTACCGGGAAGAGCCGTGCAAGTCCGCGCTCAACCGCGTCAAGGGCATGCCGTTCGCCTGGTCGCTCAACCCGTACATGGGCTGCGTGCATCGCTGCACGTTCTGTTACGTCAGGGCATTCGAGCGCCGGGCGGACCGGCCGTCCGGCGAAGCGTACGGCCTCTCGATACGCGTCAAGGTGAACATCGCCGACGTGCTGCGTACCGAGCTCGCGCGCAAGTCCTGGCGCGGTGGATCCATCGCCATCGGCGCGGCGACCGACCCGTACCAGCCCGCCGAAGGACGCTACCGGCTCACCCGCGGCTGCCTCGAGGCGCTGGCGGCCGCGTCCAACCCCTTCCACATCGTCACCCGCGGGCCGCTGATCGTGCGTGACGTCGACGTGCTCGCGGAGGCGGCCGCACGTGCCGCGGTGAGCGTCAGCTTCTCCGTGCCGACCCTCGACGAGGACGTGTGGCGACGCACCGAGCCCGGAACCGCACCGCCCCAGCAACGGCTGCGCGCGCTCTCGGTGCTCCGTGAGGCGGGCGTTGACGCCGGCGTCGCCGTCGCACCCGTCCTACCGGGCATCTCGGACCGGCCAGAGCAGCTCGAGGAAGTCGTCCGCGAGGCACGCGCCGCCGGTGCCAACCACGTCTGGGCGAGCGTCGTCAACCTGCGACCCGGAACGCGCGAGCACTTCCTCGAGCGTCTCGCCGAGGACTGGCCCGAGCTGGCACCGTTCTACGAGCGTCTCTACGGGGAGCGGGCCTATCCCCCGCGCAAGGTCGAGCAGCGCGTGCGCGGGCTCGTCGCGGCTGCCCGGAACGAGCAGCGCTTCCGTCGCGGCCGTACCTTGCGCCCCAGGGAGCCGGCCGTCCAGCTAACCCTCCTTTGACAAGATCGATCCGCCGCCGGGCGACCCGCGCCGCTGCACGTAACTCCAGCCGGCCTAGCCGACCGCAGCCACCGACTCGGCTGCAACGCAGCCGAGCACGAGCGCGGCCGCGAGGCCGCTCGAATAGCCGCCCGTGGCTATGCCGCCCACGTCCACACCTGCGGCGTAGAGCCCGTCGACCGGCGCGCCCTCGTCGCCGAGCACGCGCGCGTCACGGTCGACGACGAGGCCGCCGATCGTGTGCGTGACGGAGGCTGTGACGTGCACCGCGTATCGGTAGCCGGACGGCGCCGGGAACGGAAGCTCGTCAGGACGGACGACAGTGCCGCCTGCCTCGCGCGCCGCTTCGATCCGCTCTGCGACGGTCGTCTCTCGCACCGGCTGTCGAGACGCCTCTTCGCCGACGAGGAACCAGGCACGCCCACCCGGTCGCCGCGCGATCTCCTGGACGAGGTCGTTCTCGTGCCAGGCGCCGGTGGCGCTCTCAACGGCCGCACCCGTCTCGTCCAGCACGAGTGCGTGAGCGGCCGTACACCTGCGACAGCCGCACGAAGTCGTGCGCTCGGCACCTCGGCGGGAGGGACAGGTAGCGCACGGCCGTAGAACTCGTCCATGCCCGCCGACGTCGCGGCGCCCCGGCCGCGCGCGAGCACGAGCGCGTCCCCCTCGCTCCACGGGCTCGCCCGCAGCGGGAGCGACACGCGCCGCGCGAGGGCCGCGCCGAAGCCGCCGGTCGCGAGCACCAGCGGCTCGTCGGTCACGTCGCCGACCGGCTCGCCGAGCAGGACGTCGCCCGCATGCCGCAGCAGCGCGGGAACGAGGTCGCGCGGGTTGAACCGCCGCCCGACCGTGCGCGGATTCCCCGTCTCACGGAGCACGACCCGGGCGCCGAGCGACTCGAGCCAGTCGAGTCGGTCGTCCAACTGGTCCACGATCAGCTGTTGCAGCTCGGGATAGCCCGCCGGACACTCGGTGCGAAAGTCCTCGAACGTCCGGTGGCGCCAGATCACGCCGCTCGAGAGGAGCATCGAGCCTCCGGGCCGCGTGCCCTTCTCGCGCACCGTCACGTGCCGGCCGAGCTCTCCCAGCCGAGCGGCCGCGACCAGGCCCGCCATGCCGGCGCCGGCTACGACGACTGTCACTCGAGCGAGAAGCCGGGCTTGTGCTCGACGTACTCGAGCTTCACACGCTCGGGGCCCCACACGAACACCGCGTACGTGTTCGGCGCATCGACGACGTCGGCTACTTCGACGTCCGCCGCTTCCGCGCGGGCCTGCCAGTCGTCGGCGGACTTCACGAGCACGCCGAGATGGTTGAGCAGCGGGCGCTCGGGAATGCCCGGGTCACCCGGCCAGAGCTCCAGATACGCGCCCGCGACCTCCATTCGCCCCTCCCCCGCGCGCTTCATGCCGAGCGCCTCCCACACGTCTGCCGCGGCCGCCGGATCCCTGGTCGTCAGCGCCACGTGGTGCAGGTCGTAGTCGACGTCCGTCTCCGACTCGACGAGACGAATCCAGAGCCCGTCGCAGATCTCGAACCGCTCGCCGTGGCCGGCGGGCAGAGCGGCGAGTGCCCGCTCGAGGCTCGTCACGCGCAGGCCGATCTCCGCGAGTGCGCCGGCTTCCCGGGTCGGCTCCTCGGCGAACAGCGTGAACTTGCCGCGGCGGGCGTGCGAGCCGATCAGCGTGAAGCGATCCGTGCGCTCGATCACGTGCATGCCGAGATGCGCAACCGCGAAGTCGGCGATCGCGTCACGGTCGGCGACCCAGAGCGCTACGTGGTCGAGCCGCTCAAGCTCCATTCGCCGCCTAGGCGATCGGCTCGTTCTGGACGTTGTGCGCGAGCGCGTACTCGTCCGTGAGCTTGTTGATCTACGTCCGCGTCGGGGAAGGCGTAGTTGATCTTCACGAACGGCTCCCACTTCTCGGGCAGCGCGTCCTCCGGGAAGATCGCCTCGACGGGACACTCCGGTTCGCATGCACCGCAGTTTCTGGTGTAGATGCCGCCGGCAAGCGTGAAGGCGTGCTTCTCGGGCACGACGGCGCAGAACGTCTCCTCCTCGTCGGCCTCGACAGGCTCGACGGACATCACGCGCCAGAACGTCTCGCGGGTCGCCAGGTACAGCCACCGGATCGGGACGCGAGCGAACACCGAAGTTGGTTTCGCGGTTTCCTTCCTCGCCCGACCCGACGACGACGAAGCCGGCATAGGGCGCGACGCCTCCAGCCAGCGAGCGCCGCGTGGTCGGTGGACCGCAGACGCCAGGACCCGGCCCTCGTAGGATCGCCGTCGGCGGCGAGCCAGCCGTCGACGAAGCCGGCAATGTACTCCCGATCGCCGGTCTCCGGCAAGCGAGCGTTTGAGGTTCACCCGGCGCGCACGACTCCAGTACCCGCGTAGCCCGGGTGTGCGTCAAGGCGAGGACGAGAAGTCAATGCGGTCGAAGAAGTCCCGGAAGCTTCGCCACCCGCTCGCCGAAGAGCGGCAACGTAATGGACGTGCTCTTCGGCGCGGATCGCGAGCTCGACTCCAACTGCCCGTCGCCGAAGACGAGGCCGTGGAGGACGCCGAGCCGATGGCTCTCGGAGTCGCGCTTCGGCATCGCCCGCACCGCGGGCACGAACTGCCCGGCGCTCAGCGAGCTCGTCCGCTCGCCGTCGGCGAGCAGCCAGCTGTGACTGGGCGTCGCCTTGACCGTCTGCCGGAAGCGAGAGATGTTGCGCGTCGTCAGCCGCGTGCCGCCGTAGCGGTCGCGCTCCTCGAACGCAGGAGCGAAGCTGATCTTCACGAGCGGCCTGCGCTGGAACCGCTTGACGAGAGCGGGCTTGAAGCCGCTGTCCGTCATTACACGCACCGGCTGGTTCTCGAGCTCCGCGAACGTGCGCACGCCGTACGTGGTCAGGAGCTGCTCGTCGGGAGCGAAGCAGTCGATGCACTCCTCGGGATCGATGACGAGGATCCGCTCGTACACGTGGATGCAGTCCACGGGGCAGACGTCGACGCAAGACAGGTCTTTGATGTCGATGCAGGGCTCGGCAATGATGTACGTCACGTCAGCTCCTCAACTCCTCCGGCCGAATTACTCTACCGGCGAGAGCAGCTCGTCAATCAGGTGAGGCACGCGCTCTGTGAGAGCCGATTTCGCCAGCACCTGATCGAATCCCGCTTCGTGCGCACGACGCAACCCAGCCGTGTCAGTGTGGCTCGTGAAGCCGACGATGGGGATGTCCGGATACGCGTCGGCGACCTCGTCCGGCTCGACACGGGAGATGTCCGCGATCACGAGCTCCGGCGTCTCGACCGTGTCGGTCGTCACCAACTGGTGACCCGCGAGCAGCCCATCGAGCTTGCCCCGGAAGAAGAGGTCGACCCCAGCCAGCAGGATCGTCGCCACGGCCGGAGCCTAGCAACGCCGTGAACGAGACGGCGCTCGCGGAAGGTATCGAGCTGCTGCGGCGGGGTGAGTACTTCGCGGCGCACGAGGAGCTGGAGACGGCGTGGCGGTCGGCCGGGGCCGGCGAGCGCGACTTCTGCCAGGGGCTCGTCCATGTCGCCGTGGCCTGGTACCAGGCCGGTCGCGGCCGGCGGATCGGCTGCACCAGGCAGCTGGAGAAGGCCGCCCGTCGGCTGTCGCCCTACGCGCCGGCCCATCGCGGCGTGGACGTGACGGCCGTTCTCGCGCAGGTCGACGCGGCCACGCAACGCGTGAGCACCGGCTCCCTCGAGCTCGATCCCGTGCAGATCTAGATCTCGCCGAGGCCGACGCCGTCGAGCAGGCGGTTGACCATGACGCGCAGCCACCAGTCCCGGTGGAAGAAGAGCAGTAGGCCGAGCGCGACGAGGATCGCCCCGCTGACGACGCGGATCACCGTGTAGTGGTCGCGGAGCCAGCGGAACGCACCCATGGCGCGCGCGAAGGCGATTCCTGCCAGCACGAACGCCGCCGCGATGCCGGCGGAGTAGGCGAACAGCAGCACCGACCCGCGCACGACCGTGTCCGAATCGCCGGCGAGCACGAGCACCGAGGCCAGCACCGTGCCGATGCAGGGAGCTGCGCACACCGCGAACGCTGCCCCGAGCAGCGCGTTCGAGCCCGTTCGCCTGGCCCCTTCGAGCATGCCCGGCGCGACGACTCTGTCCGGCCACGGCAGCAGGCCCATGAACGCGAGGCCGAGCACGACGAGCACGAAACCGGCGATCTCGTTCCGCCGACCGACGTCGACGTAGCCACCGACCGCAGCCGCTCCCGCGCCGAGCGCCACGAAGACGACGGTGAAGCCAATGAAGAACGGGATGCTCGCGATGACGATTCTCTTCGCCACCCCCCGCTCGCCGAGCCGGTTCGCCTCGACTGCCGACACGGCGGACAGGTAGCCCGGCACGAGCGGCAGCACGCACGGCGTGATCACGGAGATGACGCCGGCGAGAAACGCGATCGGTATGCGCTCGGCCACTACTGATCGAGTCGGGCGAGCTCGTCGTCGATGCGTCGATCGAGCGCCGAGTCTGGAGCCGTCGCTGCGGGCGCAGCCGCACGCCCGCGGCTCCAGCGGACGGCAAGCACGCCGAGGACGACGGCGCCGGCCAGCGCCGCGACAGGCGGGATCACCCACGCCAGGAGATTGAAGCCCCGCTTCGGCGGCGAGGCAAGCACCTGCTCGCCGAAGTCGGCGACGAGCCTGCGCTTGATCTCCGACTTCGTGTCGCCGGCCGCGATTCGCGCACGGATGAAGTTCCGCATGCGATTGGCGACGGGAGATGACGACTGGTCGAGCGTCGTGTGGCACGTCGGGCAGACGACCTCGCTCTCGATCTCGGCGAGCGTGGGCTGCGACTCGCTCGCCGCCGCCGGCCCTGCGAAGGCGAGGGCGAAGCAGAAGAGGGCTGCGAGGGCTCCACGTCTCACGATGAGAGCGCTCCCCGGATGCCCGCCTCGATCTCCTCCTTGCTCAGCTCGCCCTGAGACCAGGACGCGAGGCGTCCGTCGGGCCGAACGAAGAACGTCTCCGGAAACCCTGTGAGCCCGTAGTCGTCGAGCAGCCGCCCGGGGCCGTCGTGGACGATGGGATACGAGAGGTCGTACCGGCGAGCGAAGCGTCGGGCGTCCGATTTGAAATCGTTCGCGTCGAGGCCGACCACCACCACGCCCTTCGACTGCCACTTCTTCCACGCCGACTCGAGCAACGGGGCCTCCTCCTTGCAGGGCAGGCACCACGAGGCCCAGAAGTTGATCACCACCGCGTTCCCTCGCAGCGACTCCAGGTCGAGCCGACCGGGCCGGTCGAGCCGCTCCAGGTCGAAGGCCGGCGCGACCGGATGCTCGCCGCGACGGAGCGCAGCTGCCGCACCGCCCTCGGAGTCCCGGACAACGCGCCAGACGAGCACGGCAAGCAGCGCGAGCACGACGCCGATCGCCAGCACCTGGCCGGCCCGGCGCAGGCCGACCGCCATCAGGCGGAGATGATGAACACCGGCGTCCCCACCTTCACATGGCTGAACAGCCACTCAGCGGAAGGGATTGCCATGCGAATGCAGCCGTGGGAGGCCGAGTAGCCGAGCGACGACGGGTCGGGCGTCCCGTGGATGCCCACTGCCGACACGTTGAGCCCCATCCAGCGCGTGCCGAGCGGGTTACCGGGGCCCGGTGGCACGGGCTCGAGACCCTCGGCCCAGCCGGACGGCGGCGGGTACCACCACGGGTAACGCTGCATGTCCACGATCTCGAAGTTCCCGAGCGGGGTCGGGTACGACGACTGGCCCGTGGCGACGGTGAACGTGCGGGAGAGCTTCAGCTCGTTGCCCTTGTAGTACATGAGCCGGTTCGAGCCGCGGCGGATGACGACGGCGGACGTGAAGAACTTGCTCAGGCGGGTCGGGTGCTCGACCCGGGCGGCGGCCGGCACCGGCCCACGCCGGTTCGCGCGCAAGGCCTCGACGATGGCCGCGACCGTTGCTTCGCGGCGGATGACGTAGCCGTCACGCTCGGGAACGAGATGGGGCCGGAGGTCGTTGAGCACGAGTCGCGCGTCGCGCATGGGACGGTCGCGGTTCTGCGCGAGGTGGGCCACCCAGGCACGCACGGCGTCACCGCGGATGGTGACGGCGAGCGGAATCTTCGCGCCGGCCTTCGCCTTTCTCGCGCGCGCCACGGATGCCTCGACGTACGCCTTCACCCCGAGCTTGCTCATCGACACGGGAACGCGGACGTCGTCGACGGCGACGACGAGCGGCGAGCGTGCGGCGAGCCGTACGGCTGCGCGCGCGGCGGCAGGTGTCAGGCCGCCCACCTGCACGCCCCCGATCGATACGCGCCGAGCCAGCCGGGCCGGCAGCTTCGGCTCGGACTTCGGCTTTGGCTTGGCCTTCGGCGGCGGAGGTGGCGGTGGCGGCGGCGTGGGCGTTGTCGTCGTCGTGCCCGTCGTGCCCGTGGTGGTCGTCGTCTCCGTCGTCGTGGTGGTGGAATCGCTCAGGGCCGACGAAGGGCTCGGACCGGCGAGCACGGAAGCCGCGAGGAACCCGGCGACACCGATGCTGAGGAGGACGACGGCTGCGGCGACCCTGCGCACGGTGCGCAGTGTAGCCCTGGATGCGGCGTGCTCGAAAGGTCCTGCGGCGCGTGACGGTTTACACTTCCAGCATGGCCCGTCCAGCACGGCAACCGGCCGAGCTCGACGACCCTCCGATTCATGATCCGGCGTCGGTTCCGACTCATGATCCGGCGTCGGTGGCGCATGCCTACCGTTATCACCGCCAGCGGCGTAACGCGCGGGTCGAGCGCGATCGCGAGCACCGCCGCGCCCGGTGGCGCTTCTGGCTGGTGGCGGGCTGCCTACTGCTGGCGAGCCTCGTGATCGCCGTCACAATCTGGGACCAGGTACAGACGCTCTTCGGTCTCTAGTTGATGACCCAGGAACAGCGCCGCGCTGGGTCAACCGATCAAGCGGTGACCCCGGCCCTCGTGATCGCGGCAGGCCAGGCGTCCTGGGTGGCCGGGCTGACGCTCGCCCTGTCGTCGTTCATGGGCTGGTACTCGGGCACCGCGGTCGAGGGACCGACGGTGTCGGTGCTCGGCTGGAACACGGGCACGCTGGGGAAGTTCGTCTTCGTCCTCGGCCTCGCGATCGTCCTGCTCGCCGTGCGCCGTGGCGCCGGGATCGAGCTGCCGCGCAGCCTGCCGGAAAGCCTGATCCTCATCGTGCTGGGCACGACGGCGATCATCCTCCTGCTGATTCGGATCGTGTCCATCCCCGACGAGTTCGCCGGGACGGCCGATCGCGCTATCGGCCTGTGGGTAGGCCTGGCGTCCGCGGTTGTCGTGATCGTCTCAGGGTTCGTGCGAGCAGGAGAAGAGCTGTAGCGACGGCCGCGCCCAGCGCCGCCCCGGCCAGGACGTCCAGCGGGAAGTGGACGCAGCGCCCGAGGCGTTGGTCGAGCGAGGTCAGGGTGCCGTCGTCGTCGTCGTGACCGTCACGGTCTCCCTGGTGACCGCCACGGGAACGATCGTCCGTGTCTCCGTGGTCGCGCCTTGCGGAGCCGGATCGGTCGCGATGGCCTGCCCGAGCGCGACGCCGAGCACGAAGACGACGGCGAACGTCGCGGCGACGAGCAGCGCTCGCAGCAGCGGGCGCCGGCGGCGCTGTCTACGCGGACGCTGGGTCGCGACCGTCACGGCTGGTAGTCGCGAGCTCCGCGCGCATAGAGGTGGAAGGCAGCGTCGGCGGCGGAGGATGCCGTCTGCACCCAGCCGGGCCTGTGGCTCCGCTCGGAGATCGCCGTCAGCGTCCACCGGTCCGAGTCGTCGTAGGCGGCCGCCAGCTCCGTGAGCGTGAAGACTGAGCCGACACGGCGGCGCAGCTCGGCGGTCACCGTCTCCATCTGCTCACGCACGCGGGGATCGATGCCCGGTGGCGTCCGAACGAGGCTCTCGTATGACTCCGCCCACTGCTGCCGCGCGAGCTCGACGCTCCGGCTCATGCCGTCGATGCTAGAGACTGCAGCAGCCGTCTTCGGGGAACAGCCGTTCCAGCTCTGCGACGATTCGCTCGCCGAGGACGTACCCGGGTCTCGCCAGCGCGAAGGCGACATGCGCGTGGAGGCACTTGAGCCGAAGCGGGCTGGCGGAGCCTCCGATGCCTAGCTCCAGCGACGCTGCCGCCGTCGCGGCCGACTCTGCCGGCGGCGAGCTCCCGGCGCAGCTCGCGCTGCTCGAGTGTCGCCGCATCCAGGCTCGCACGCAGCGCTGGATCGGCCGCCGCCGCCACGCTCCATCGCTCGACACCGCCGGCCGCCTCCAGCCGGGAGACGGCGGCGACCGCGTGCGGGCAGGTGAGGTAGTACGTCGTGGGAAACGGCTCGGCGTCGGCAGCCGCGTACGGATCCTGCTCGGTCACGGCCGGCTGCCCGTAGGGACAGCGGAGCACCACTCGCCTGAAGGCGCGCACCGGCCTTCCCAGTTGCCGCTCTACGGCCTCCCGATCGCCATCACTCGTCTGCGGCACGCTCGGCTGCTCGTGCCCTACGCCAGGCGGCGATCCCCTTGATGATGAAGAGGCGCTCATCCGGCCGGACGAGACCAAGCCGCCGCGCTTCTCGCATGAGCGTGGCGCCGCTGCCGTCGAGCCTTAGCCGGCGCCGAAGATCCGTGCGCTCCGCCGACAGCTTGCGCACCTCGGCCGCCCGCTCCTGCAGCGCGTCCTGAGCCGTGCACGTACGCCTTCACGGGCCGGTAGTAGAGGAAGCCCACGAGCGCAAGCGCCACCGTGGCGATGATCCATGCGCGGCGTCGGCGCCGCACGGTCCGTCGCTGGTCGCGACCTCCTCCCATGCGGTCCGGTTCGCCCGCGGCCGCGCGCTTCCTTCACGCTCAGGTGGTGACCTCGACCTTGATGACGTTCGTCGACCCGGGGATGTTCACGTGCGTGCCGGCCGTGATGACGACCTGGTCGCCGGGCTCGACCTGACCGGCGTCGCGGGCCGCGGCCAGCGACTTGCTCCAAAGGTCCTCGACGTCGGCGCACTCGGGTATGACGAGCGGCACGACGCCCCACTCCAGGGCCAACCGCCTCGCGATGCGATCGTCATGCACGATCGCCACGACCGGGCGCCGCGGGCGAAGCCGCGCCATCGCAGACGCACTGCCCCCGGTGAAGGTGGGCACGACGAGCGCGACCGCGTGCAGCGCTTCGGCGATGTCGCAGGCGGCGTTCGAGATGGCCTCACCGACCGTCGGCTCATCGCCGGCGCTCGGCAGCTCGTGCCGGTGGCCGAGGCTCGGCTCGACCGCCCGCGCAATCGTGTCCATCGTCGCCACTGCCTCCACGGGGTACTCGCCGATGGCCGTCTCCTCCGACAGCATGAGCGCCGACGTGCCGTCGAGGACGGCGTTGGCGACGTCGCTGGCCTCCGCGCGTGTTGGCTCCGGTGCGTGGAGCATCGACTCGAGCATCTGCGTCGCCGTGATCACCGGCCGGCCGCGCTCGAGCGCGACGAGGATCATCCGCTTCTGGAGCAGCGGCACCGCTGACGGGCCGATCTCGACTCCCAGGTCGCCACGGGCGACCATCACCGCGTCGGAGGCGTCCACGATCGGTCCCAGCGCATGCACGGCTTCGGCCTTCTCGATCTTGGCGATCACGCGCGCCTGAGAGCCGGCTTGATCGATGCGAGCCCGGAGATCGCGCACGTCGTCGGGCGAGCGCACGAACGACAGCGCGACATAGTCCACTCCCAGGTCGAGCGCGAATGCGAGATCGCTCAGGTCCTTCTCCGTCAACGAAGGGATCGGGGAGGACCACGCCGGGCAAGTTCACGCCCTTGTGGCTTTCGACCGCACCGCCGATAGCCACCGAGCAGACCGCACGACCGTTGTCCACGCGCTCGACGCGCAGGCGAACGTGACCGTCGTCGATCAGAACATCGTGGCCCGCCTCGAGCACCTCGCCCACGACCGCCGGGGCCACCGGCAGGTCGACCTCCGAGCCCTCCGGCCCGATGAGCACCTGTTGGCCTTTCGCGACCGTCACGGGAGCGGCGAGGTCTCCGATGCGCAGCTTCGGCCCCTGCAGGTCGGCGATGAGCGCCAGGGGGCGGCCGTTCTCCCGCTCGACGTCCCGCACTGCTCCCGCCCACTCCGCATGCTGAGCCTGCGTGCCGTGCGAGAAGTTGAGCCGAATCGCATCCGCTCCGGCGTCCACGATCTCGTCGATGCGGCCTGCCGACGCAGGGCCGAGCGTGGCGACGATCTTCGTCCGGCGCGCTACCTGGAGGGGCATCCCGTCCAGCGTACCGTGGCTTGCGAGCGCTACCGGTGAAAGCGTGGGAAAGCGTCCCAGCCGGGGTAGACCGCGCGGTCGCCGAGCTCTTCCTCGATGCGCAACAGCTGGTTGTACTTCGCTACGCGGTCCGACCGCGACGGCGCGCCCGTCTTGATCTGGCCGGCGTTGGTTGCGACGGCGACGTCCGCGATCGTCGTGTCCTCGGTCTCCCCGGAACGGTGCGACATGACGGTGGCGTAGCCAGCCTGCCGTGCCAGCTCGCATCGTCTCCAGCGTCTCGGTCAGCGTGCCGATCTGGTTGAGCTTCACGAGGATGGCGTTGGCGACGCCCTCGTCGATTCCCCGCCGCAGCCGGTCGACGTTCGTTACGAAGAGATCGTCGCCGACGAGCTGCAGCCGGTCTCCGCTCCGCTCCGTCAGCTCGCGCCACGAAGCCCATTCGTCCTCGGCCAGGGCGTCCTCGATGGACACGATCGGATACTGCTCCGCGAGCTCGATCCAGTACGCCACCATCGCCTCCGGATCCAGCTCACGACCTTCGAACCGGTAGGCGCCGTCGCTCCAGAACTCCGTCGCGGCGGGATCGAGCGCAATCGCCACGCGGTCGGCGTGGCCGGCGCGCTCCGCGGCGGCGAGCACGGCCTCGATCGCCTCCTCGCTGGAGCCGAGGTCGGGCGCGAAGCCACCCTCGTCGCCGACACCCGTCGCCAGCCCACGCTCGTGCAGCAGGCCTTTCAGCGCGTGGAACACCTCGGTGCCGACCTGCAGCGCCTCGGCAAACGACGGTGCGCCGGCGGGCACGACCATGAACTCCTGGAAGTCGAGTGAGTTCTGCGCGTGTGCGCCGCCGTTGACGACGTTCAGCATCGGCACCGGCAGCACGACCGCGTCGTCTCCACCGAGCCAGCGGAAGAGGGAGACGCCGGCGTCTGCCGCCGCGGCCTTGGCGACGGCCAGCGACACGCCGAGCAGCGCGTTGGCTCCGAGGTTGCCCTTGTTCGGCGAGCCGTCCAGCTCCAGGAGGCGCGTGTCCAGCGCCGCCTGGTCGGCAGCATCCAGCCCTTTGACTGCCGGCCCGATCACCTCGACCACGTTCTTGACGGCACGCAGGACGCCCTTGCCTCCGAACACGTCCGGGTCGCCGTCACGCAGCTCGACGGCCTCGTGCACGCCCGTCGACGCGCCGGAGGGAACCGCCGCGCGCCCGAACGCGCCGGAGGCCAGCGTGACGTCGACCTCTACTGTGGGGTTGCCGCGCGAGTCGAGGATCTGCCGCGCCCAGACACGCTCGATGGCGCTCACGCCAGCTCCGCCTTCGCAGCCTCGTAGAAGCGAAACTGATCGTCGAGCGAGAGCTGCGACCACTCGTCGCCGGATTCGGCCGCCAGCGCGGCAGCACGCTCCACCCGTGACACGAACTTCCTGGACGTACCTCGCAGCGCAAGCTCGGGATCGACGTTCAGCTGCTGCGCGACGCCGACGGCGAGAAAGAGCACGTCTCCGAGCTCGTCCATGACCCTGGGATCGGGCTCCGTCTCGGGCTCCGGCACGCCGGTGCGCCGCAGCTCCTCGCGCAGCTCGTCGAGCTCCTGCTCGAGGCGCTCGACGCGGGCGTCGAGATCGGGGAACGCGAAGCCGGTCGACGCCGCCCGCCGCTGCACCTTGCGAGCATAGAGCAACGCCGGGAGCGTCTCGGGGACGTCGTGGAAGACGCCGCTGCGTCCTTCCTGGCTGGTCTTCAGCTCCTCCCAGCGATGCTTCACCGCACCCGGTGAGCCGGGTGACGCCGCGTCGCCGAAGACGTGCGGATGGCGTCGGACGAGCTTTTCGTGAGCGTTTCGCGCGACCGTCTCCAGGTCGCCCGCGCCTCGCTCGGCGAGCAACAGGGACAGGAAGAACGTCTGGTAGAGGAGATCGCCGAGCTCGTCGACGAGCTTCGCGTCGTCGTCGGCCATCGCCGCATCCGCAACTTCGTAGGCCTCCTCGACCGTGTGCGGGACGATGGTGCGCGTGGTCTGCTCCGCGTCCCAGGGGCACTCGCGGCGGAGCTGTGCCGTCAGCTCCTGCAGGTCGCCGAGCGCCTGCTCGAGGCTCAACCGGTGCTGGTGGTCGCCGGCGCGGGCTCGGTTGCGGGCGGCGCGAGACCCGATGGCGTACTCGATCTTGCCCTCGTACTCCTTCTTGAGGGCTTCGAGCCACTTCGTGACCGCGTCCGACCTCTTCTGACCGAGCAGCGTGTCCGAGATCGTCTTGCGGACCGACTTCAGAGGGGTCGTCGTGCCTGTCTTCTCCGGTGTCAGCGCCTCGATGATGTGCCAGCCGAACTGGGTCTTGACCGGCTGCGAGAGCTCGCCGACCTTCAGTGCGAAGGCGGCCTTGTCGAACGGAGGCACCGTCCCGCCACGCTCAATCGTGAGCTTGCCGCCGGTCTTGTTGGAGCCAGGATCTGTCGAGTACTTCTTGGCGAGTGCGGCAAAGTCGGCGCCGTTCTCGAGCTGCCCGTGGAGGTCGTCCGCCAGCACCTTGGAGGCGACGAGGATGTGGCGCACGTCGCGCGAGGGCTTCTGTCCGTACTGATCAGGGTTGGAGGCGTAGTACGCCTGGATCTCGGCATTCGTGACCTTCGCGGAGTTGCCGACCTTGGCGAAGATCTTCTCCGAGATCAGCGTCGACTTGAGCTCTTCACGCACTTGCTCGTCCGTGATGCCCTGCTTCTCGAGCGAGTCCTCGTACTTCTTCTGGCTACCGCCGAAGTACTGCGTCAGCACCCGCTTGACCCGCTCGTCGACCTCGTCGTCCGAGACCGAGACGCCCAGTTCCTCCGCCTTCTGCTGGAACTGGACTGCGCTGGACGAGGAACTGGAGCGCGTTCTGCTGGAACGCCTGGTATTCCTGAGAGCCGGCGGCCGGGATCTTCTGGCCCTGCGCCTTCAGCCTCGTCTCTGCCTGCGCGATCACTTCGTCGAGCTGCGTCTGCGTGATCTCCTCGCCCGCCACGCTGGCGACGACTCCGGAGCCCAGCGATCCGCTCGCGCTATCACCGCCGCCACCGCAGCCGACGGCGACGAGCGCCAGCGCCAAGACGGCGAGGGCTGCCGATGCAAGTACGGGAATTCGCTGGGCGATCATGGAAAAAGCGCCTTCAAGCTGCCCGGCGCACGTCGAGAATAGCAGCGAGGGCGGGTAGTCCTCCGCGGAACCCGTCGCTCCTCATGGCGAGCTCCCGCTTGTCGTTCGTGTAGACGGCCGACGCGACGCTCTCGCGAATCTCGCGAACGTCGTCGGCGCCGAGCAGGAGCGGGCCGACGGTCAGGCGACCGTTGCGGAACACCGCGTAGTCGGCTCCGAGCTCCGCGAGCTTCAGCCGTGCCTCCTGCAGCGCGAAGAGGTTCTCGACAGGCTCCGGCGGCGCGCCGTACCGATCCTCGACAGAGGCGTGCAGCTCGCGGAGCTCGTCCTCCGTCGCTGCGAGCGCGAGCCGCCGGTGAAGGTCGATCTTCAACGCTTCGGACTCGACGTAGTCGGCCGGGACGTAGGCGTCGATGCGCGCGTCGATGCGGATCGGCCGCGGCATGACGCGCCTGCCGCCGGCCAGCTCGGCGACGGCCTCGTTGAGCAGGTCGACGTACAGCTCGAAGCCGACGGCCGCAACATGGCCGGACTGCTCGCGGCCGAGCAGCTCGCCCGCACCACGGATCTCGAGATCGCGCATCGCGATGGCGAAGCCGGACCCGAGCTCGGTGTGATCCGCGAGCGTCGACAGCCTCGCGCGCGCCTCCTGCGACAGCTCCATCGCGTCGGGATACAGCAGGTACGCATGCGCCGGGACGTCGGAACGACCCACGCGCCCGCGAATCTGGTACAGCTGGGCCAGCCCGAGCATGTCGGCCCGCTCGACGACGAGCGTGTTGGCCTGAGGGATGTCGAGACCCGATTCGATGATCGTCGTCGAGACGAGCACATCGGCGTCACCGCGCAGGAACTTCATCATCTGCTCCTCGAGCTCGCGCTCGGGCATCTGGCCGTGGGCGACGAGCAGCCGCAGGTCCGGGCAAAGCCCGGCGAGCTTCTCGGCGGCCTCGTCGATCGTCTCCACGCGGTTGTGGAGGTAGAACGACTGACCTCCGCGCTCCGTCTCGCGCTCCAGCGCATGCTTGACGAGCTCTTCGTCGTATTCGCCGACGTGCGTTCGGATCGGGCGCCGCCCCTCCGGCGCCGTCTCGATCATGGAGATGTCGCGAAGCCCTGCCAGCGACATGTGCAGGGTCCGCGGGATCGGCGTGGCGGTCAGAGACAACACGTCGACCTCGAGGCGCAGCTGGCGGAGTAGCTCCTTCTGGCGCGACGCCAAAGCGCTGCTCCTCGTCCACGACGACGAGCCCGAGATTCTGGGGCACGACGTCCCTCGAGAGGACGCGGTGAGTGCCGATGAGCACCTCCACCTTCCCCGACGCGAAATCGGCGAGCGCCTGCTTCACCTCCGCCGGCCGGCGGAACCGCGACACCATCTCGACCGTGACCGGGAAGTCTCCGTAGCGCTCGCGGAACGTGTTCCAGTGCTGCTGCGCGAGCACGGTCGTCGGGGCCAGCACGAGCGTCTGCCTCCCGTTGAGGGCCACTGCGAAGGCGGCACGCACGGCGATCTCTGTCTTGCCGAAACCGACGTCGCCGCAGACGAGGCGGTCCATCGGCCTCGCCGACTCGAGGTCCTCCTTCACCGCTTCGATCGCTTCCAGTTGGTCGGGCGTCTCGCGGTAGGGGAACGACGCCTCCAGCCGTTCCAGCCAGTCGCTCGAGAGGTCGAAGCTGACACCGGCGGCATGCTCGCGCTGCGCGTAGAGCGCCAGCAGCTCTCCCGCCAGCTCGCGGGCGGCATGGCCGGCACGGGTCTTGACGAGCTGCCAGGCACGTCCGCCGAGCTTCGAGAGCGTCGGCTCGCGGCCGTCGGCACCGACGTAGCGGGACACCTTTCCCACCTGGTCGTGCGGCACGTACAGCCGGTCCTCGCCCCGGAACGCGAGCAGCAGGTAGTCGCGGGTGATCCCTCCGACCGTCTGCGTCTCGAAGCCGAGCAACTGGCCGACGCCGTGGTCCTCGTGGACGACGTAGTCACCCGTTCGCAGGTCGGCGAACGACCGCAGCGCCCGGGCGACGCGGGTCTGGCGCGGCGCCCGCCTGCGGAAGACCTGCGCCTCGGGCACGAGCGCGATGCCGAGGTCACGCCAGACGAAGCCCCTGCGGGCCGGCGACACCGCGAACAGCAACGCGCCGTCGGTGGGGAGTGATCCTCCCGGCTCGAGCACGCTGCGCGTCGGCGCGCCGCAGCAGACGCTGCGTGCGGAGCGCGTCACCGCGATGGGGAAACGAGACGACCACCCGAAGACCCGACCGGACGAGCGCATTCAGCTCGCGCTCGGCTTCGGCGAGACCTCTGGCGGCGAGCGCCGGCCGCTGAGCTTCGAAAGCGAGTGACTGGCCACTAGGCAGCGGATCGAGCGCGGCTCCGCTCACCTCCAGGTCAAGCCCCAGCTCATCCCTCCACAGCTCGCGAACCTCCGCCGGTCTCCAGACGAGGTCGGTTGTCGCTGCAAGCTCTCCGGTCACGGGCTCATCTCCGGCGGCGTCCGGGAGGTCGGCCCTGCGCTCTGCCGCAGGAAAGATCGTCGCCCGCTCGAGGTCGTAGAGCGCCCGCTGCGTGAACGCCGAGAAGGCGCGGATTCCTTCGACGACGTCGCCGAAGAACTCGACGCGGATGGGCTCGCGGCCCGTGGTGCCGTAGATGTCGAGAATCCCACCGCGAACGGCGATCTGGCCACGCTCTTCCACCCGCTCGACGCGCTCGTAGCCGGCGAGCACAAGCTCCTCGGTCAACGTCTCCAGCCCTCTCGCGGCCCCGACGGCGATGTCGACCGGCGGCGGCCGCTCTTCCACCGGAGGCAGGCCCTCCGCGGCGGCAGTCGCCGACATGCACACGAGCCCGCCGTTCGCCAGCACAGAGAGTGCGCGCAGCCGCTCGCCGACGAGGTGTGGCGGCACCCGGAGGCCCGACTCCGCCGTGACGCCGCGTCCGGGCATGAACGCCACCGACTCGGCACCGGCGAACCATGCAGCCGCTTCCGCGGCGTCACGCGCATCCTCGTCGTCGGGTAGCAAGCACAGGAGCCTGCGGCCGAGGCGTTCGTGCAGCGCCGCGAGGAGAAGCGGCAGTGCGGGCTCGGAGACGCGGGCACTTGTCTCCGGGAGGGCGGACGCGAGCGCGTCGAGCTCCTCGCTATCCGTGAGCGCGGCGACGAGCGGATGCAGTATTGGCCGGTCCATGACGAAAGGCGGGAAACGCGTCCCGCGGGACGGCCAGTTTAGTCGGCCGTGAGCGACTCTCCGAGCGGGCGATCCTCGCGCCCCACACTGTCCGATTCGGACATCACGCCGGGGCCACCAGCCTCCTCCCCGCTGCTGATGCTAGTGGGAGAAGTCAGGCTCAGTGGTGACGATTCTGTGCCGACTTAGCGTCAGTTGAAGCGGCGTTGCGCCACTTCGAGCCCCTCCAGCGCAACGGCCTCGACAGCATCGGCCGCCCGCGCAATCAGCCCCTCGACATCCGCCTCAGGAGAGAACGCAGACAGCACCCAATCGGCAACGGGTCGGGGATCGCCGCGCTCCGGCCGGCCGACTCCGATCCGCAACCGCTGGAAGTCCTGCGTCCCCATCGCTGCTGCGATCGAGCGAAGGCCGTTGTGGCCGGCCGACCCACCGCCGCTCCGTGCCTGCAGTCGACCTTCCTCGAGATCGACGTCGTCGTGAACCACGAGGACCGCCTCCGGCGGCACCTTGAAGAACGACGCCGCCGCAGCGATCGAGCGCCCCGACTCGTTCATGTAGGTCTCGGGCTTCAGTAGCGCGACGCGCAACTCGCCCACGCGGACCTCCGACAACCGGCCTGAGAACTTCCCGCGAAACGTGCCGCCGTGCCGCGCCGCGAGCTCATCCACCACCAGCCAGCCGATGTTGTGCCGCGTGCGCGCGTACTGCCCGCCGGGGTTGCCGAGCCCCGCTACGAGCAGGTGGAGCGAAGACTCGGGCGCCCGCCGCCGCCGGAGGCGCATGAGGAGTGCTCTTAGCCCTCTGCGGGCTCGCCGGACTCTTCGCCAGCGGGCGGCTCGCCTTCGGCGGCAGGCTCGGCGCCGGCCTCGCCCTCGACCTCGCCTTCGGCTGCCTCCTCGACCTCCACGCCCTCCTCGGCCTCGAGCGCAGCTGCCGCCTCGGCCTCGGCGGCTTCGAGCTCGGCGGCGAGGCGCGGCGCGGAAACGGTTACGAGCACGTTCTCCAGATCGTCGAGCACCGTGACATCGGCGGGAAGCACCAGGTCGGTGACACGCAGTGCGTCACCGATCTCGGTCAGGCTGATGTCGAGCGAGAGCCGGTCGGGCATCTCGAGAGGCAGCGCCTCGACCGTCACCTCGCGCACGAGCTGCGTCAGCACGCCGCCGACCTTGACGCCGGGCGACTCGCCTACGAGCTCGACGGAGACCTGTGCGCTGATCGGCTGGTCCAGCCGCACCTCGTGCAGGTCGATGTGCGTGAGGTAGCCGCGAATCGGATCCTGTTGATAGTCCTTGACCACCGAAGCGTGTGACGTCTTCTGGTCGTCGAGCACGACGTCGAGGATCGCGTGCAGGCCGTGCGGCCCGCCGAGCGCGCTTCGCAGCGTGCGCTCGGGCACGACGAACGGATGCGGCTTCTTGCCACGCCCGTAGAGCACGCCGGGGATCAGGCCTTCCCGGCGCAGCCGTCGAGAGTCGCGCGATCCCAGCGCTTGACGCTGTTGTACCTCGAGACGTACTCGCTCACCGGCCACGGCGGCGGATTCTAGCTATCCAGCTGTCCTAGAAGAGCTGGTACTCGCCGCCGAAGATGGCAGACACGGACTCGTCGGCAAAGACGTTCATGATCGTCTCGGCCAGAAGGCCAGAGATCGGCAGCACCGTCAAGTTCGCCGGCCGGCTCACGGGATCGATCGGCACGGTGTCGGTGACGACGATGCCGGCCAGGTCGGCTTCGGCGAAGCGCTCGAGGGCACCGTCGGAGAAGAGACCGTGCGTCGTGAACACCCAGACGGCGGTCGCACCGTGGTCACGGAGCGCCTGCGCGCCGGCGAGCAGCGTGCCGCCCGTCATGATCACGTCGTCGCCGACGATCGCGATCTTGCCCTTCACGCGGCCCGTGATCTCCGTGACCGACGCCTTGTCGTGCTCGGGGCGTGTCTTGTGCATGACGGCGAAGTCGCCCTCGATCATCTCCGCGAACCTGATCGCGTGCTTTGCCCGTCCAGCGTCGGGAGCCACGGACACGACCGCGTCACCGGAGAGCCCGAGGTCGCGGAAGTGCCGGGCAAAGAGCGGCAGCGAGGTCATGTGATCGACGGGGATCGTGAAGAACCCCTGAATCTGTCCGGCGTGGAGGTCCATCGTGAGAACGCGATCGGCGCCCGCGAGCTGGATCATGTCCGCTACGAGGCGGCCGGAGATGGGCTCGCGCGGCAGCGCCTTGCGGTCCTGGCGCGAGTACGGGAACCACGGCACCACAGCCGTGATCCGTTTCGCCGAGGCGAGCTTGGCGGCCTGGATCATGAACAGCAGCTCCATGAGGTTGCGATCAACCGGCGCACAGCCCGTCTGGACGATGAAGACGTCGGCGCCGCGGATCGACTCGTGGTAGCGGCAGTACGTCTCGCCGTTCGAGAACGTCTTCAGCTCGACCTCGCCGAGCTCCACGCCGAGCTGCTCGGCGATCCGCAGCGCGAGCTCCGGATGCGAGCGCCCCGAGAAGACCATCAGCCGCTTCAGCGGCCCCCGCTCGATCCAGTGCCCCGGCTTGGCCTCCGGCTGCTCCGTTTTCACGGCCACGTCGAGGCCGGGGAGTCGGACGAGCTCAGTCGTGGCGGTTTCCACCGGCATACCCTTCCTTGTTCTCTTGCCGAGCGCGAGCGATAGCCAAGGCGCCGGGCGGGACATCCTCGGTGATTACCGATCCGGCCGCGACCCACGCATTATCTCCGATCGTGACGGGTGCAATGAAAGCATTGTCGACCCCGGTCCTGACGTTGCGGCCGATCGTCGTTCGCTGCTTGCCCTGGTCTTTCTCGTGGGGGAGGTTCGCGGTGATGTTCCCTGCGCCGATGTTCACGTCCTCTCCGATGTCGGCGTCGCCGACGTATGACAGGTGGGGCACCTTCGTTCGGGCGCCAACTCGCGAGTTCTTCACCTCGACGAACGTCCCTGCCTTCGCCTTCTCGTCAAGAACGGTGCCTGGACGCAGGTAACAGAAGGGTCCGATCTCCACACCTCTCGCGACTTTCACATCACCGCGAATCACCGTGAACGGGTGGATCGTCACGTCCTCGGCAAGCTCTACTCCGGCCTCGATCCACGTCGACGCCGGGTCGACGATCGTCACGCCGGCAAGCATGTGCCCCTCGTTGATCCGCTGCCGCAGGAGATCCGCCGCCCGGGCGAGGTCGACGCGGGTGTTGACGCCGAGCGCGAGCTCCGGCTGCGGCGCTTCGACGACGTGGCCGACGCCGTCACTGCCGACGATGTGGCGAACACAGTCGGTGAGGTACAGCTCGCCCAACGCGTTGTGCGGCTCGAGGCGGTCGATTGCGTCCCAGAGGGCGGCTGCCTTGAAGACGTAGATCGAGCTGTTCACCTCGGTGACGTCCAGCTCGTCGGGTGCGGCGTCCTTGGCCTCGACGATCGCTGCCAGGCTGCCGGTGCCGTCGCGGATGACGCGGCCGTAGTCTCCGGGCTCGGTCAGCTCGAGTGAGAGCACGGTCACGTCGGCGCCGGCCGCTCGATGTCCTTCGACGAGCGCCTGCAAGAACTCTTCGGTGACGAGCGGAGTGTCGCCTGACAGCACGAGCACGTCGCTCGCGACGCCGTCCAGCGAGCCGCGTGCCGACGCCACGGCGTCGCCGGTTCCACGCGGCTGCTCCTGGACTGCGACGAGCGTTCCGTCCATGCCGTCGAAGCCGTCCGGCCGTCTCGGGCGACGCCACGACGACGAGTGGCTCCGGGCTCAGAGGCCGCGCAGCCGCCAGCACCCAGTCCACCATCCGGCGCCCGAGCAGCGGATGGAGGTGCTTGGGCGTCGCGGAGCGCATGCGGGTGCCCAGGCCGGCTGCCATGACGACCGCGGAGAGTGTCTGTCGATCGTTCATCACGAAGGCTGGGGCGCCAGGATTCGAACCTGGGGTCGCGGGACCAAAACCCGCTGCCTTACCACTTGGCTACGCCCCACGGCCGACCCATTCTCGCACGGCCGCTATCGCGCGGAGCGCGTCGACTCGTCCGGCCGGTCGTGGTAGAGCAGGTACGCGGCGACCGCACCGAAGATCCCCGCGATCACGAGCGCGACGCAGAGGGATGAAGATGGCGACGACCGCGGCGCAGACCGCAAGCGCCTGCGACATGGCGAGGATCCACGAGATCTCACGGCCAAGCTCGGAGTCGAGCGTGCGGCCCGCGAGCAGCCAGAAGAGGATGACCGGGATGGCGATCACGATCACCGTCACGCGCGAGAAGTCCTCCTCGAGCGCCACGAAGAGACCCTCTGCGACCGCGATGCCGAGGGCGACCTTGAGCCGGTTCTCGCGGAGCCAGCTCTGGCGCGGCGCGGCCGCGGCGGGTGCTTCCGCCGTTGCCGGCTCTGCCGGCGGAGGCGCGGCGGAGATGGCGGGCTCTCGGCCATCGATCAACCGTACCACGCTGGAAATGCGATCCAGATGCGGCCGCGCGCCTCCGAGGGCGGCTTCCGCTCGGCGGGCGGCTTCCTCGTCCTCGAACACGCCGTAGACCGCCGGCCCGGCGCCGCTGACGTCGGCCCGGACGGCCCCCAGGCGCTCGAGCTCGGCGCTAAATGGAGAGTCGGGCGAGGTCGTTCTTCGGCCAGCGCGCGAAGTCTGTCACGGAGCCGACCTCGCGCAGCCCTGTCACGAGCGCGTTACGCCGCTCGGAGTACCCGATCTCGCCGTTGCGGTCGTCGAACGCGTCGTACACGGCCTTCGTCGACGGCTTCTGCTCGCCGTCTGGCAACAGCAAGAGCACGCAATAGTCGCGCGGCAGGGCGAGCGGAGTCAGCTGCGTGCCGTCTCCCTCGCCGAGCTGCGGCCCAGCGGTGAGGAAGAGGGGCACGTCGGCGCCGAGCGCCGCAGCCAGGTCGTGGAGCGCGGCCGCCGCGAGCGGCTGTCCCAGGCTCGCGTTGGCGAGTGTGAGCGCAGCGGCGGCGTCCGAGCTGCCGCCGCCCAGCCCGGCGCCGACAGGGATCCGCTTGTCGATCGTGATCCTCCACGTGGGCTCGACGCCCGCCGCGGAGGCGAGGGCCATCAGCGCGCGCGTGACGAGGGTGTCAGCCGGAAAGCCCTCGACCTCCAGCTCGTCGGAAGGCTCGAGCGACAGGGTGTCGGCCAGCTGGATTCGCTCGTAGACCGTCACGAGCTCATGCTTGCCGTCGTCGCGGCGAGGCCCGACCACAAGCGCGAGGTTGATCTTCGCCGGTGCGACGAGAGCTCGTCACGCGAGCAGCTCCGAAAGCCGGACGAACTGGTCGGGTGCGAGCTCCTCCGCGCGGGTCGCGGGGCCGTGACCGAGCTCGGCGAGCGCGGCGGCAGCAGGCCCGCGGGCAGCGAGACCAGCGAGCTCCAACGAGTTGGGAAGCGTCTTCCGGCGGTGGGCGAATGCGCCGTGCACGACGTCCTTGATCCGGCCGAAATCGGGAGGCTGCGGCAACCGGACGAACGCCACGAGCATCGAGTCGACTCGTGGACGCGGCCGGAAGACCGTGCGCGACACGGCATGCGAGCCCGTGCGCCGAGCCGAGAGCTGAACGAGCACCGAGACCGCGCCGTAGGCCTTCGATCCTGGAACGGCGAAGAAGCGCTCGCCGACCTCCTTCTGCACCATCACGCACCAGAGTCGGATCGACGGCATTTGCTCGAGTGTGTCCAGGACAACGCCGGCGGCGACGTTGTACGGGAGGTTGGAGACGAGCTTCGTCGCCTTCGGCCGCAGCTCTGACGGGTCGAGCTTCATCGCGTCTCCGAAGGTCAGATCGACGTTCGACCTATCGCCGAGCGCAGCCTGCAGGGCGGGCTCGAGCGTACGGTCGATCTCGACCGCGTGCACGTGCTTGACGCGATCGGCCAGGAACGTCGTCAGGACGCCGAGGCCGGGACCGATCTCGAGCACGACGTCGGACTCGTCCAGCTCGGCGAGGCGGCCGATGACGCGCAGGATGTTCGGGTCGACGAGGAAGTGCTGGCCGAGCGAGCGCTTCGGTGCGACATCGCTGCTCACGACAAGCCGAACAGCCGGTCGGCGTTGGCGTCGACCAGCCCCACCAGCTCGTCGTGGCTCGTGCCGCGGACCTCTGCGAGTGCGTCGACCGTATGCACGAGGTAGGCCGGTTCGTTTCGACGGCCACGCACAGGTTGCGGGGCGAGGAACGGGCAGTCGGTCTCGAAGAGCAGCCGGTCGGCCGGCACCTGTCTTGCTGCGTCGCGGAGCGCCTCCGCCTTTGGATATGTGACGTTGCCGGCGAACGAGACGTAGTAGCCACGCTCCAGCGCGACGTCGAGCAGCTCCGGTTCGGAGAAGCAGTGGAGCACGACGTCGCCGCCGAAGTCGCTGAGCGCCTCTCTGGTGTCCTCCGCGGCCGCGCGCGAGTGGATCACAACGGGCAGTCCGACTTCGGCGGCCAGAGCTAGCTGCTCCTCGAAGAGGCGCAGCTGTGCCGCTCGTGGCGCGTAGTCGCGGTAGTGGTCCAGACCGGTCTCCCCCACCGCCACCACGCGATCGTGTGCGAGCAGCTCACGGAGCTCGTCCAGCCGTCGCGCGTCATCCGTGTCCGCATCGTGCGGATGGATGCCGAGTGCCGCGTACACGCCCGTTTCCTCGTCGGCCAGGCGCAGAGCAGTGCGGCACGAATCGATCCCGGTGCCGACGGTGATCACCCGGTCGACGCCGGCCGCTCGCGCGCGCTCGAGCACTGTGCCGGGAGGCTCCGCGCAGGCGTCGAGGTGCGCGTGGGTATCGATCAAACGGCTGCGCGCTCGACGCGCGGAAAGAGCGGCGGCGCCGGGTCGATGCGTGCCGGCGCGAGCCCGCCCGAGCGCACGCCGTCCCAGGCCACGTCCGTGCCCTGGCCGAGCGCATGCGAGGATCGCGGGACTCGTCGACGGGGAGATAGGCGTAGAGCGCGATCGCGACGGAACGGACGCCGTCGGCAAGGTCGTACAGCACGCGGTCGAGCTCGGCGGCGTTGGCCTCGTCCTTCGCGAGCTCCCACGGCTTCGACCGCTCGACCACGCGATTGAGCTCCCGCACCACTTCCCAGATCGATTCCAAGGCGGACGTCAGCTCCCAGGCGTCGAGTCGCCCGGGGATCTCCGCATGCAGGGCATCGAGCTTCGCGGCAACCTCGGGACTGCCCGGTCCGGTCGGCAGCACGCCGTCTCGGTAGCGCGCGACCATCGCGGTCGTGCGCGACACGAGATTCCCGAGCTCGTTTGCGAGCTCCCGCTCGTAGCGCTCGTGGAGGCTGTCTTCGGACGCGCTGCCGTCGCGTCCGAACGTCGCGGCGCGAATCGCCCAGTACCGGACGGCGTCGATGCCGTAGACCTCGGCGAGCGGCACCGGGTCGATGACGTTTCCGAGGGACTTCGACATCTTCTGCTCGTCCATGAGCAGATGGCCGTGAGCGAAGAGCTGCTGAGGCACCTCGTACCCGGCTGACAGGAGCATCGCCGGCCAGAACACGCAGTGGAAGCGGAGGATGCCCTTGCCGAGCATGTGCCTCGCGGCGGGCCAGTACACCGGGATGAGGTCCTCCCCCGGACGCGCGAAGCTGAGCGCGCTCAGGTAGTTGACGAGCGCGTCGGCCCAGACGTAGGCGACCTGGCTCTCGTCCCACGGCAGCGGAATGCCCCAGGGCTGGCCCGCGCGGCTGATGGAGAAGTCCTGGAGGCCACCCGCGATGAAGCTCCGCGCCTCGTTGTAGCGGAAGTCGGGCAGGACGAAGTCCGGCCGCTCGTCGTAGAGCGCCAGCAGCCGGTCCTGGTACGCGGACAGCCGGAAGAAGTAGTTCTTCTCCTCGATGTACTCGACCCGATCGCCGTGCTCGGGGCACTTGCCGTCGACAAGCTGATCCTCGGACTTGAACTCCTCGCAGCCGACGCAGTAGAGGCCGGCGTAGACGTCCTCGTAGACGTCACCGTTGTCGTAGATGCGCTGGAGGAACTCACGGACGAACGTCTTGTGGCCGTCATCCGACGTGCGGATGTAGAAGTCCGGCTCGGCGCCGATAGCCCCGGGCAGCGCGCGCCACACCTCTCCGATGCGGTCGACGTACTCCTGCGCCTCGAGGCCCTCCTCCTGGGCGACCCGATAGACCTTCGTCGCGTGCTCGTCCACGCCAGTGAGCAAGAAGGCGTCGTGGCCTCGCTGGCGGTGGTGACGAACGAGGATGTCGGCGGCGATCGTCGTGTACGCGTGCCCGAGGTGCGGCGTCGAGTTCACGTAGTAGATCGGCGTTGTCAGGTAGAACCGCATGTGTTAGAGAGTGTAGGGGCCGCCCGCCGCCGCTTCCGCGTATGCGAGCGCAGCGAACCGCGACCGCGACCGCCGCCAGAACGCCGGCGATCAATACCGCCGCGAATGGCCAGACGGCACGTTCGTCGACCTCATGCGCAGGCGTCGTCGCGTGGGTCGTGGTGGGAATCTCGCCCCGCGCAACCACGTCGCCGGGGACAGTCTCGCCAGGGCGCACCGAGGTCGGCGGTTGACTCGGCTCGAACGACCTCGCGCTTGCGCGCTTCTGTTCCGCCTCGAACGTCTCGGCGTGCACGAGCGGAGCTGGCAGCGCCGGGGCAATGCGCTCGGCTCGAGGCTCTGAAACCGCGAGGCTCCAGAAGCACACGGCGACGCCGGTGCGCGACGAGGGTGCCAGCGGTTGAGCGACCGCCACGTGCACAGGCACGGGGACTGCCGCCGCGCCATCCGGTGCCTCGGCAACGGACTCGAGGACCGCGACAGGCTCGGCCGGCGCCTGAGGCGGATCCGCGCTTGGCGGTGCCGGAGCCTCGGCCGGTTGTGGCTCGGGCGGCGCAGGCGACGGGCGGTGGGGCGACGTGGACCGGTGGTGGTGGGACCAGCTCGACCGCCGGTGGCGGAGCAGGGCTCGGCGGCGGCGAGGGCGCGGGAGCTACTCGAGGCGGCAGCAGCCTGAGCGGGTCGACGTAACCCTGCGGATCGCTGGTGACGCGGATACCCAGGTGAACGTACGGGACTTCGTGCTCGGGCGTCCCGCTCGGCCCGATCGTCCCCACCGGCGCTCCCTCGCTGAGAGCGTCGCCCTTCCCGACCGAAAGCGCACTCAAGTGAACGAGGGTCACCGAGTAGCCGCCGTCGGTCTCGATCGTGACGACCTTTCCGTTCGCGCCCACCGAGCCGGCGAACGCGACGACGCCCGAAGCCGGTGCGAGCACGACGCCGTCCTTCTCGCCCTCGACGTCGATGCCGCGGTGCTGGCCGCCGGCGTACGGGTCGCCGCCGAGGACGAAGGGCGCGAGCACGTCTCCCGGAGCGGGCCACGTCCACGCGTGCGCGGTGGACGGTAGAGCGACCATGGCGAGGGCGGCGACAACTATTGCGAGGCGGCGCATCGATCTCTCCTTGTTAGCGAAACTGGCAACGCATTCACCGTAGCGGGAGCAGCGGACGTTGTCAATTGCGTATACAGACTCCGGGCGCCTAGCTCGTCAGAGAGAACGCCGGTAGAGCCGGCCGCGCGGGATCGACGTCAGCCGTGAGACGAGCTCGGCGGCGTCACGACGCGAAAGGCCGGCGGCCACGAGCTCTGCGACGGCCCTCGCCGCCTCATCTGCAGCAGCGTCCGACCTCGAGTCGTCCTCTCCCGGCGCGAGCACGAGGGTGATCTCCCCTTTTGGCGGTGTGACAAATCTGGCAGCCACGTCGTTGGGGAGGCCGCGGACGACCTCCTCGAACGCCTTCGTCAGCTCCCTGCACACGGCAACCGGTCGCTCAGGCAGTGCAGCGGCCAGCGATTCGAGCGTCCTCGGCAGCCGCTGCGGCGACTCGTAGGCCACGACAGCGTGCGGCCACGCCGCGAGCTCCTCCCACAGCGCCGCCAGCGCTTTGCCGGCCCGCGGGAGGTAACCGACGAACTGATACCGCTCGAACGCGAACCCGCTGGCGACGAGCGCCGTCTCCACGGCGGAGGCACCCGGCAGCACGGTCACTGCCACTCCTGCCTCGATCGCGGCCGCGACCAGCCGGTTGCCCGGATCCGAGATGCCCGGCAGGCCGGCGTCGCTCACGAGCGCCATCCGCTCTCCGGCAACGAGGCGGGGCAGCAGCTCGGCCGTGCGCTTCGCCTCGTTGTGCTCGTGGTAGCTCAGGAGCTTCGCTGAGATGCCGTGGCGCGAGAGGAGCGTGCGCGTGCGCCTCGTGTCCTCGCAGAGCACGAGGTCGGCCTCGGCGAGCTCGCGCAGCACGCGGAGCGTCACGTCCTCGAGGTTGCCGATCGGCGTCGCGCAGACGGCGAGCGGCACGTCTCGTCCTCTAGCCCGCGTCCAGCGTCTCGAACGCGATCAGCCCGGCGCCCACCATGCCCGCTTCCTCGCCGAGCTCGGCAGCGACGACGCGGACGCGGTCACGGCCGGGCGGAAGCGCATCTCGGCGCAGCGTCTCGAGCGCGGGCTCGAGCAGCAGGTCGAACGCTTCACCGAAGCCGCCGCCGATGACGATCACCTCCGGATCGAAGATGTTGACCAGGCTGGCCATGCCGGCGCCGAGCTTCCGCCCCAGCTCCGTCGAGCGCTCCGGCCGCCCGCTCGTCGCCATCGCGTGCCGCCGCGACGAGCTGCGTGCGAGTCCGCCTCCGGGCCCAGCAGCTCGCCGGGCGAGCTCGTTGGCCGCGCTCCCGGAGACGAAGTACTCGAAGTGTCCTCGCCCGTGCAGAAGCCGCGGCACTCCGGCCCGTCGAACTCGAGCACCATGTGACCGAGCTCGGCGGCCGCGCCGCTCGAGCCGCGGTAGAGCCGCCCGCCGAGGATGAGACCGCCGCCGATCCCCGTGCCGAGGGTCAGCATGACCATGTGCTGCGTTCCGCGACCGGCGCCGATCGTCCACTCGGCCACCGCGGCTGCGTTCGCGTCGTTGTCGAGCGCCACCGGCAGGCCCAGGTACTGCTCGGCCGCGCTCGCGCAGCGGCACGCCCGCCAGCGGGACGTGCACGGAGAAGACGGACGTGCCTTCGCGCTGGTCGATGGTCGACGGGATGCCGATGCCGACCGCGGCCACGGTGTCGTCCCGCAAGCCGTCGACGATCTCCCGCCAGCCCCGCCAGGAACGCTTCCGTGGACTCCACGGGCGTGTCCCGGCGCTCGGTCCTGAGCACCGTCCCGTCGCGCTCGACGACGCCCGCCAGGATCTTCGTTCCGCCGACGTCGATGCCGATGGTGCGCTGAGCGTCCATAGCCGGCGGCTACCATAACGCGCCGCATGGCCCCCGAAGACAAGCCGTACCGCGTTTACCGCGGGGGCCGCCGTGCACCGAAGCTGCCCACGCTGCCTCGCCCGAAGCGAGAAAACGGTCGCAGGCAGGCGGCGCGACCCAAGCGCACCACTCCCCGACGTCCCCCGTGGCGGAGGGCGCTGCGCTGGGTCGGCATCGGCTTCTGCGTCTTCCTGCTCTGGGTTGCCGCGTGGAGCCTGGCCGGCTACTTCTCGTTCCGCGACGGCGTGAAGGAGGCGAACAAGCGCCTGCCGGCGGCGGCGGAGAAGCAACTCTCGGGCCAGGGCGGCCTCGTGCTCACGAAGCCGACGACGATCCTCCTGCTCGGCACGGACGCGGCGCCCGGCGAGGCCCGGCGAGGGCTCCGCCACTCGGACTCGATGCTGCTCCTGCGCACGGATCCCGATCTCCACCGCCTCTACTACCTCTCGATTCCGCGCGACCTGTGGGTCGAGATCCCCGGTTACGGCACGGACCGGATCAACACGTCGTACCAGGTCGGTGGCTCGCCGCTCGCCATCCGTACGGTTCGCAACCTCACCGGCATCGACATCGATCACGTCGCGGTCGTCGACTTCCAGCGCTTCAAGGAGCTGATCGACTCGATCGGCGGGATCGACGTCAACGTTCCGCACGCCATCCAGTCCAACCGCTTCGAATGCCCGTACGACGCGACGGGCTGCGCGAGCTGGGACGGCTGGCGCTTTGCCAAGGGACGCCAGCACATGGACGGGCGGCGAGCGCTCGTCTACTCGCGCATCCGCGAGAACCGGCTCGACCCGTCCGACAACGACATCACGCGGGGGGAGCGGCAGCAGCAGGTCACGCAGGCCATCGCCGACAAGCTCGTCAGCGCCGGGACGTTCCTCCGCCTCCCGTTCTCGGGCGACGAACTGCTGCGACCGCTGGCGACGGATCTCTCTGCGAACCAGCTGCTGCAGCTGGCGTGGGTGAAGTTCCGTGCCGGCAACACGATCCGCTGCCGTCTCGGCGGCGATCCGGAGACGATCGGCGGCGCGTCGGTGATCCGCTCCTCCGAGGAGAACCGCAACGTGATCTCGATGTTCCTCGACGAGTCTGCCCCGCAGCCGCCGCGGCCCGGGACGGGGACGTATCGGCCCCGGCTGCGTCGTCGGCGACCGCTCGCTCGGGTCCCGCTAGGAGCCTGCGGGCTCGGCCTTCTTGGTCTCTTTCTTCTCCGGCTTCTTGTCGCCGTCGCCGGACTTCGTCTTCTCGCTGTCCGTCGAGTCTCGCTTTCGTCCCTTCTTGCCGTAGTCGGTCGAGTAGAAGCCCTTGCCCTTGAAGAAGATGGGCACGGGATGGAGCACCTTCTCGAGCGGGCTCGCGCCGCACACCTCGCACACCTTGGGCGGCGGATCGTCCATGCGCTGGAAGAGCTCGAACAGGTGTCCGTTCGGGCAGCGGTACTCGTAGATCGGCATTGGCGAGCAGGCTACCGGGATAGGCTGCTGGCGTGGCCGAGGCAGTCGCGCACGACAGGGTCGCGGCAGCCCCTAGCGAGACGTTTGCCGAGCGGGCCTTCGCGCCCGTCGTTGCGACGTGCACGGCGGCGGTGGCCGTCTTTCTCGCACTGCGCCTGACCGCCTGGCCGCCGCACGAGGACGAGACGCTGGCGCTCTTCGTCGGCCGGGACTCGCTCGACGGAATGCTGGGCACGGTGCTCAACCAGCGGGGCGGCGCACCGCTCCACTTCCTCTTCGCGTGGGCAGTCGCGCATCTCGACGGCGGGCTGACGGCGCTGCGCGCCGTTTCGGCCGTCTTCGCCGTGGCCAGCCTGCCGCTGCTTGCCGTAATCGCCGCGCGCCTGGCGGGGAAGGGCCCGGCGATCGTCGCCACGATCCTCGCTTCCGCCAGCTGGATGCTGCTCTTCCACGGCATCTACGGACGCATGTACAGCCTCTTCCTGTTCACGAGCCTGCTCTCGTTCCTGGCGCTGCTGGCGGCGACGGAGACAGGTGGACGTCGCCGCTGGGCAGCGTGGATCGCCGTCACCCTGCTCTGCGTCGCGGCACACCCGTACGGCGCGCTCGTGCTCGCCTCCCAGGCGGTCTACGTCGCCGCGACGAGGCTGCGGCTCCGTGAGGCGGCGCTCTCGTTCGCGATCGTCCTCGTGCTGGGCATCCCCTTCTGGCGCACCGACCTCGTTCTGGCCGGCCGCTTCGAGATCGGCGTCGGCGGAGGCGGCGGTCGCCTCGGCTCGCCGCTCGACGTGCTGCGCTACCTCGGTGAGACGTCCGGGGACTTCGTCGCCGGTTACCGCCTGGCGATCGCCGCCGTGATCGCGGTCGCGATCTTCGGCGCAGACCGACTCGCGCGCACTCGGCCGCGGAGCGCCATACTCGTCGGAGCGGTCGTGCTCACCCCCGCGGCGCTGCTGATGCTCGCGCGGTTCGGCTCGGCAGCGGCGCCCGAGTCGCGCCATCTCATCTTCGTCATGCCGTTCTTCCTGGTGGCCCTTGCCACCGGCCTCGTCCGCGCTGCCCGACTGCTGGGCCGCGATGGAGGCACCGGCGCTCGTCGTCTCCATCGCTGCGCTCGTGGCTCTCCAGCTCGCCTGGGGCTGGTCGCAGACGACCGAGCTCTATCGCGGCGAGCCGGCGAGTCGCGTGTCCGCCCGGAGCGACGCCGCGGCATGGCTCGCGCAGACGTCGCGCTCGGACGACGTGCTCTTCGGCTACGACCCGCTCTTCCTGGAGGCCTGGCGCGACGGCGGTGACCTCTCGCGCTCGGTTGTGCCGCGCGCCGATCCCCGGCTGGCACTACGCGCACTGCAACGGGCGGAGCCGCTCGGCCGCGGGCTCTGGGTCTTCGATGCGAGCGACACGGGCAACCCCATCCGGCGGTTGGAGGTGCCGAACCGTCCGCCCGTGCCGCGGACCGCATTCGAGACACGGACGTTCGGGCCGTTTCTCGTCGTGCGCACGGTCGAGCCGACGGGCGATGTCCGCTCGTACCTCAGGCTCGCTCGCCGCGCACAGCTCGCCGGTAAGGCGCTGTCGATCGCCGACGCGGACACGAACCTCCTGACCGTGCTCGAGGCCGGGGCCTTACTGGCGCGAGCGAGTTGAAGCGGCTTCGCGCTCGACCGCCTCGCGATAGCACGGAGCATCCTCGAAGGCGGCGAGGCCGGTGGTCAGCGTTCGCTCCGGAGGGCCGACTGCGGCGCACGGCGGCCAGGGCGGCGAACGCGCCGAGCACGCCGCCGATCAGGAGGTCACGCAGCCGCCGGCTGCGGTCGCCTTCATCCATGCGACGATTCTACGTTGAGCCAATTCCGCTGCCCCAGCAGGGCGGCCGTCACAAGTTTAGGCTCGCGCTGCCGTATTCGATGAACACGGCGGAGGCATGCGGGACCTGAAGGGGAGTTGCAATGAAGAGAGCGGCTACTGCTGTGGCACTGGCCACGGCGCTACTGGCGGTGCCCGTCGTCCTTGCGGCTACGGGAAATCCGAAGGAGATGGTTCTGACGCTGGCAGACGTTCAGAGCGTTCCCGCCAAGAGCCCAATCGGCAACCTCGCGGACGGTTTCGTGGCCAAGCAGGCGTCGGCGACCGTCAGCAACGACAAGGTGTATGGACGCATCAAGAGCTACTGGGTCGCGTTCGAGAACGAGAGTCTCCCCGCTGGCCATCAACGACCCACGGCGAGCTATCGACCGCCCACGGTGAGACACGTCTTCGTCCGCTCGGGGGCGGACGTCTTGGCCGCCCCGGCCCTGGCGCACGATTTCTGGAAGGTGTTGCTGTCGTCGTACGACCAGTTGCCGACGCTATTCAAGGCTGCAGGCCGTCCGAACGTCGGGAACGAGGCCCGGCTTTACCGATCCGCCCTGACGGTGTCAACGGGATCGGGGCCGCCAGACAGCACCGAGTTCGGGTACGTGCTGGTCTGGCGCTCGCGGACAGTAGTCGCCACGATGGAAGTGAGCAAGTCGTCCGACGTCGAGTTCGACGGCTTCACGAAGACGTACGTCATGACGCTCGCCAAGCGCCAGCAAGCGAGGATCGCACGGCCCACGCGGTAGACGGGCTGTCTGAGCTGATCTGAGGGAACGGCAACCGCCTGCCGACTCCCGCTCTCCCCTACCCCGCCGCGGACATGCGACGATTGTACGAATGCTCGTCTGCGCCCTCGGCGACCTCCTGCTCGACGTCGTCGTCCGACTCGAGGGCGCGCCGGCCTCGGGCGACGACACGCCGGCCAGCACCCACGTGACGGCGGGCGGGCAGGCCGCGAACGTCGCTGCCTGGGCTGTCGCCCTCGGCGCGGAAGCGCGGCTGATCGCCAAGCGCGGCGACGGCGGCGCGGCCGTGCTCGCGGCAGCGGAGGTCGCCGCGCGCGGCGTGGAGCTCGTAGGGCCGGTGGTCGCGGACGACGGAGGCGTCGTGGTCTCGGTGGTCGACGGGTCGGGCGAGCGCTCGATGCTCACCGACCGCGGCCCGAGCCGCGAGCTGCGACCCGATGAGATCGACGTCGGCTGGCTGCGGGGCTGCGACGTGCTCCATCTTTCGGGCTACGCGCTGCTGGCCGGCTCGATCGCCGAAGCGGGCGCCTGGGCGGCGGGCGCCGCACGAGCTCAGGGAGCACTGATCAGCGTCGACCTCGCGACGGCTCGCGGGATCGCCGACTTCGGGGCCGAGCGCGTGCTCGCACGGCTCGAGCAACTCCGGCCGGACGTGGCGTTCGGGGGAGAACGTGAGGTGGCTGCCCTGGGGCGCGAGCCTCCGGCCGCCACCGTCGTCGTCAAGTACGGGGCGAGCGGCGTTGCCGTCGTACGAGACGGGCGCCGGGAGGAGCATGACGCGCGGCCGGCTGAGGTCGTCGACCCGACCGGCGCCGGGGACGCACTGGCAGCCGGCTTTCTCGTGGGCGGGATCGAGCTCGGCCTGGAGGCGGCAGGACGCTGCGTCTCGAAGGCGGGAGCAATGCCGTGACGTCCCACGTCGTCAGGTACTCGCCCGAGGTCCAGGAGGCCCTTACCGGGATGCGGGCGATCGTCGCCCTGGAGACGACGATCGTCGCCCACGGCTTCCCGTCCGGCACAGGGTCTGGCGGTCGGACAGGAGTGCGAGCAGCGCGTGCGCGACGGCGGCGCCGTGCCGGCAACCGTCGCCGTAATGGACGGGGCGCTCCACGTGGGCCTCGACGACGAGCAGTTGGAGCGAATCGCCGCCGCGGGCTCGGACGCACGCAAGGTCAGCCCTCGCGATCTCGCCGCCTGCATCGTCGACGGCGCGCTCGGCGCGACGACGGTCGGGGCAACGCTGGCCGCCTGCCGTCTTGCCGCGATCTCCGTCCTCGCGACCGGAGGTATCGGCGGCGTGCACCGGGGCTACGAGACACGGCCGGACGTCTCCGCCGACCTCGCGGAGCTCAGTCGCACGCCCGCAATTGTCGTCTGCTCGGGCGTGAAGTCGCTGCTCGACGTCCCGGCGACCGTCGAAGCGCTCGAGACGCTCGGCGTCCCGGTCGTCGGATTCGGCACGGACACCGTCCCGCTCTTCTATGCGGCCGAAGGCGGACCGCCTGCCCCGATCCGCGCGGACTCGGCCGAAGAGGTCGCCCGCATCGCCCACACCCATTGGGCGCTCCATCGCATGACGGGCGTGGTCGTCACGAGGCCACCCGAGCCGCAGGTCGACGTCTCGGCGCTGATCGAGGAGGCTCTAGAGACGGCAACGGCGGAGGGAGTCGCAGGCCAGGCCGTCACACCTTTCGTCCTCTCGTACCTCCACGAGCGGAGCGGCGGCCAGACGCTAGAGGTGAACCGCCGGCTGGCCGCCGACAACGCCGCACTCGCCGCCGAGATCGCCGTCGCGTACGCTGAAATGGCCTGATGCGCCGTGTGCTCTTCGCCGCCGTGCTGGCCGCCCTCGCACTTGCCGGCTATGCGCTGGCCGCCGGCCTGCCGGGCATTCCGAAGCTCTACCAGCCCTATCGCAGCTGGCACAAGGTCAACGCGAAGCCGATCCCCGACACGCCGACCACGGCCCACCCGGCAGGGGTCAAGAACGTCTTCGCGAGCAAGCGCAAGCGGGGCGCGCGCTACCCGTACGGCACGCTGATCGTCAAGGAAGGGCTGACGACGGTCGGCGGCAAGCGCTTCGTCAGCCTTATCGCCGCGATGCGCAAGGTGCGCGGCATCGACCCTCAGCACGGCGACTGGCAGTTCAGGGAATGGACGCGCTCGAGCCCCAACGCCCGCTTCTCGCTCATCGCCAAGGACGCGACCTGCTGGAGCTGCCACGCCCTCGCGAAGAAGAACGACTGGGTCTACACGAAGCGGTGAGCTAGTCCTTTTCGATGCCGGCCAGGTAGTCGTCGACCTGGATCAGCTCGTGCGTCTCGAACTTCGAGCTGCCGCGCGCGCCGAGCCGCACCGAGACGCGCGCGACCGTCGTCGCATCCGGCGCCTCGACGACGTTCACGAAGTCGAACGGCCCGAGACAGGCCCACTGGTGGAGCACCTTGGCGCCAAGCTCCTCGACGTCCTTGTTGACCTCCTTCAGGCGCTCGGGGTTCGCGTTCAGGGTCTGCACGCCCTTGGCCGTCAAGCGGGACAGCATGAGATACGTCGGCATCAGGCCTCCTTGGCTCGTTTGCGCTTCGACTCTACTGCCGCGCGCACGACCTGGTCGTCGTAGAGATGTGCTGCACCGAGGAAGAGAATCGGCGTCAGCACGAGCGTCGCCAGGTAGAGGGCGATCTGGAAGGCCTGCCCGCTGGCGCCGTGGATGACGAACGCCATCACCTGCCCCGTCAGGAATACGAGCACCCCCAGCGTGGCGAGCGTCGCCGTGGCGTGGAGGAAGTCGGCCCGGCCCAGCTCGAAACCGCGCC
>CAVWJN010000019.1:0-235764 GCA_963755255.1 uncultured Actinomycetes bacterium
TCGCGCGGCGGGCGGGGAGGGCGCTCGCGGCGAGGGCGATCACGAGCGCGAGGCCCAGCCACAGCAGGAGTCCCACCGTCGAGAACGAGTACGCGAGCGGGGCGCCGAGGAAGAGGTCTCCCACCGCATCGCTGAGGGCGCGGCCGACGAGCAGGCCGAGCGGTGCGGCGATGGCGGTGCCGACGGCGGCTACGACCAGCCCTTCGACCATCACGAGTCGCGTCACGTCGCGGTCGCGTGCGCCGACGGCTCGCAGCACGCCGATCTCGCGCTGACGCTCGAGCACGTTGATGCTCAGCATCCCGGAGAGCCCGAGCCCGCCGACGACCGCCAGCAGCACGGCCATCACCATGAGGAACGAGGCGATGGTCCCGAAGTTCTCGCGGTCGAGGCTCTTCGAGGCCTCGGTGCTCGTCCGGGTCGACGTCACGGCGAAGCCTTCGCGCTGGAGCCGATCGGTGAGCGCCGCCGCGACCTCGTCCTGTGAGCCGTCGGTGCCGACCACGAGCCGTCGGGCGAGGCCTTCTTCCCCGGCTGCGCGTGCGAGCGTCGCCGCCGTCCGCGTACACGACGGGGCCGATGACGATTCGCTGCGCGATGCCGACGACGCGCCACGAGGCCGGCGGGCGACCGTTCACGGACAGCCGGACGCGGTCGCCTGGGCTGAGCCCCTCCTCGCTCTCGAGCACATCGGTGTTGACGACGACGGCTCGGCCGTCGCCGGGGCGTAACCCGCGTCCGCGGACGATGCGCGGCTGCAGCAAGTCGGATCCGGCGGGCGCACCGACGACCGAGAACGTCTCGCTCTCGCTGCCGTCGGGACGCACCCGGTACGCGCCCTCCACCGACCAGGCCTCAGCGCGGGCCACTCCCGGCGTCCCGAAGCGCGGCCCGCTCGAGCGCGGCGCCGGGGTACGGCCGCTCGAAGTTGATGCCGACGTCGTAGCCCGCGTACGTCGCTCCCTCGTCGAGCGTTCGGTACAGCGACTCGCGCACGCTCAGAACACCGATGAACACGGCGCCGCCGAGGGCGAGTGCGGCGACCGTCAGCACGAGGCGGCCCTTTCGTCGCAAGGCATTCGTCAGGGCCAGGCGGGCGGCCACCGGCACCCGCGGCGCACGCTCGGCCAGGAACCCCGGGAAGCCGCGGCTGGCCTCGTTGCCGCCGCCGGCGATCGCCTGACGCACCGTGAGCCTGCTCGCGCGCATGGCCGGCACGAGCGCGGCGGCGAGCGGCAGCGCGATGGCGGCAGCCGCCTGGAGCGCAAGGACGTACGGCGGGATCGAGAAGGCGGCCGCGTCGAGGTTGATCAGCCCGACTGCGTAGTCGATGAGGAACAGCGCTCCCACCGCCGACAGCGGCACGGCGAGCACGAACGCGGCCAGCCCGTAGATGCCGGCGGAGGCGAGATAAAGCCGAGCAGTCTCCCGCGGCCTGGCTCCGATCGCCTTCATGACGCCGATCTGTCGCCGCTGCTGCGTAACGGTCGCCGAGACGACGTTGACGACGAGGAAGATGCCCATGACGAGGCAGACGACGGCTAGCACGGTGAGCAGCAGCACCATTGCCTCGACGGGATCTGCGGCCCAGAAGCGCCCTGACTCCGGGACGATCGTCTCGTTGACGACTGCTCCGTCCGCTTCGAGCTGTTGCCTGACGCCTGCGGCCGCGCGCTCTGCGTCGCGTCGTTCTCCGGGCACGCGCAGCAGCAACTCGTTCGGACGGCCGCGGTCGCCGAGCCCCCGGAGCGTCTCGGCCGTGACGTAGCCGTAGAGCACTCCCGACAGCCCCGTTGCCGGGAAGTTGACGTCGTGGACAGTTCCCGACACGCGCACCGTCGCTCGGCTACCGGTCGGCAGCTGCACGTCGACCGAGTCACCGACGTTGGAGCCGAGCTCCGCGAGCGACGACCGCTCGACGAGCATCGTCCCGGGCGACGGAGGCCAGTCGCCTCGGCCCTGCGACACGCGCCCGATGCGCTGCCCTTCGAACCGCGGAAGCGCGAAGAGCACGAGATCGCGGGAGCTCCCGTCCTCGAGCAGACGGGCGCCCACGACCCGTCGCGCCTCGGCATCGACAACGCCGGGGACGCTTCGTGCCGTCTCCACGGCGTCCGGCGGAAGCGACTGCGCGCGGAGCGTCGCGCTCGGAAAGGCGCCTTCGTCGCGGCTCGCGTCGAGCGTGCGCAGCATGAGGGAACGAGCGCCCGCGACCATGCCCACAACCGCGACGCCGATGGCGATCGAGAGGATGACGAGCACCGTCCGGCCAGGGCTCGACCGCAGGTCGCCGATGATCTTCCGGACGCGCGCCGAGCCCATCAGGTGGCGGCAAGCCGCGCGTCGATCTCGCGGAGGAACTCCTGCTGGGCAGGTTCGGACTCGCTCATGAGCTGCTCGAATGTCTCGCGGTCGAGCGCCATCACGTCAGCTCCCTCCGGCCCGGCGCGGACCGTCGCCCTGCGCGTGCCGCCGCGTAGCAGCGCGATCTCGCCGAAGTACTCCCCGCGCCGGTGCCTGTTGACGTTCACCTCGGCGCCGTCGGGATGGTGGAGGAGGACCTCCACCTCGCCCTGCGTGATGATGTACAGCGCGTCAGCCTCGTCCCCCTGGCGGAAGATCACGGAGCCGGGCGGGTACGACTCGCGCCGTAGGTGCGCGGAAGCAACGCCGAGCTGGTCGAGGTCGAACGTCGCGAGCGCACGGCGTACGTACTCGTTCACGACCGTGCCGTCCGCGACGACCACCGTGCGCGTCGCGCGAGCCGCGAGGTCGTTGTCGTGCGTCACGATGAGCACGGTCTTTCCGCTCGCCACGAGCTGCTCGAAGAGGTCGATCATGGACGCTGCGGTTCCCGAGTCGAGGTTGCCGGTCGGCTCGTCGGCGACAAGGAGCGGCGCATCGGTCGCCAGCGCCCGGGCGATCGCCACCCGCTGCTGCTCCCCTCCCGAGACGGCGGCGGGCAGCTTCTTCGCCTTCTCGGCCAGACCGACGCGCTCGAGCAGCTCGAGCGCCCGCGCGCGCCGCTCGTGCGGCGTCCACAGGCGGCAGAACTCCATGGGCAGCACGACGTTGTCGAGCAACGAGATCGTCGGGCAGCAGCTGGAAGAACTGGAAGACGACGCCGACCGACCGTCCCCGCCACTGCGCCGTCGCCCCCTCGCTCAGGTCGTGCACTGCCGTCCCGTCGATCCAGACCGCGCCGCTCGACGGGCGGTCGATGCCCGTGATCATGTTGACGAGCGTGCTCTTCCCGCTACCGGACTTCCCGATCACGGCGACGAACTCCCCCGCCCCGACCTCGAGGCTCACGCTCTTGAGCGCGGTCATGCTCCCCGCGGGCGTCTCGTACTGCTTGACGACGTTGTCGAGATCGATCAGCGGACGCCCGTCCACGCGATCGAGAATAGACGGCCCCGGCCCCGGGAGTTATGGTCGCGCCGTGGCACGCGGGCAACCGCCGGTGGCGGGGCCGTGAGGCGGCCGAGCCGGCGCCGCCTGATCATCGGCCTCGCCGTCCTCGTCCCGCTGATCGTGGTGGGTGGGCTTGCGATCGCGGTCACGACCGGGTTGCTGCTGGAGGACAAGGCGACTCCGGTGTCGATCCAGGATGTCCTGGCGCGCTTCCACGAGGGCGAGCACCGCACCGGGAAGCTCGACGGTGTCTACCTCTACGCGACGCGCGGGCAGGAATCCGTGGACGCCCTCGGAGGCGCGACTCATCGCTATCCGAAGTCGACGACGATCACCCTCGTCACGGTGCCGTGCGGCATGAGGCTGGTGTGGGAGCCGTTCGAGGAGCGCTCGGTCCGGTGGACGCTGTGCGCGACAGGGGACGGGATCGAGCTCGCCGATTGGGAGGTTGCCCACGAGTTCTTCGGACAAGGCGACCGCACGGGATACACCTGCACCGAGAGCGTGCTCGTGCCCGCTGAAGAGAAGTCCGGCGCGAGCTCGTTCCGCTGCCGGTCGGATCAAGGGCGCCAGGACGGCGAGACGGAGATGCTCGGAGTGGAGCAGGTCGCGGTCGGAAACGCACGCCGCGCAGGAGTGCACGTCCGCACCGTCGGACAGGTGACGGGAGGCGACAGCGGCACCGAGACCACGGACTGGTGGCTCGACGAGCGCAGCGGGCTGCCGCTGAGGATCCGGCTCCTGAACCACACGGGTCGGAAGGTCATCATCGGCAGGGTGAACTACTCCGAGGACGTTGACCTGCGGCTACGCTCGACGAACCCGCTGCGCTGACGAGCTAGTCACGCGACAAGGAACGGGGTCGGCGATCAGATCGATTCTCGGAGTGCGTGCGCCGCCGCTTGAAGACGGCTACTGACCTCGACCAGCTCCTTCGCCGCAAGGTCAATGCGCTCTTGCTGGGTGTCGGCGCGGTCGCCGAGCGACCTGAGCTGTTCCGCCATGTGCTCAACGGCCCGCGTGAGGTCCGCCAATTGACCAGCCACACTTGCAATGTCCGACTGCTCTGTCACACCAGCCCGATTCTACGCCGGGTACTCCTTTGAAGGTCGCGAAGCGGCCACGGCAGGCGTGATCAGGCGTACGGTCGTCCGCGTCGTCCCGGTTAGACGTACCTTTGCGCCATGCATGAAGCGCAGGCTGCCCCAGGCGCCCACCACCGCGGTGGCGCCGCTGGCCCTCCACGTCAGGCGGGCCGCCGGCCCCGTGGTCGGGCGGCAGGTCGAGCTCGGCGCGATCAGGCAGGAGCTCGCGTCGGCCAGGGCCGGGCGGCTGACGGCGCTCACGCTCGAGGGTGAGCCCGGCATCGGCAAGACGCGGCTGCTCGTCGCCGCGGCGGAGGCTGCGGCGGCCGAGGGCTTCATGTCGCTGGCGGCGGTGGCCGACGAGGAGATCCGGGGCCCGTTTCTCCTCGCCCGCGGGATCTTCGCCTCACCGGCCGTGCGGGGGAACGGGGCCAACGGAGCGCGGGAGCAGTTCGAGCGGGTCATCGATGCCATCTCGGGTCGAGACGATCCGACGCTCGACACGCTCTCCCCGGATCAGAAGCTCCTGCGCGTGTTCGATCTCGCCGCCGGCGCCATCCGCGCGCTGGCCGAATCGCAGCCCGTGGCGCTGTTCGTCGACGACCTCCAGTGGGCCGACGAGGACAGCGTGCGGATGCTGCGCTACATCGTCCGCACCGACTCCGACCTCCCGATCTTCCTGGGGCTCGCAACGCGCGCCGAGAAGCTGGCCGAGGTCTCAGAAGCCGTGACGCTCATCGCCGACATGGAGCGCATGGGCATGGTGCGCCGCCTCAGGCTCGACCGGTTCACGCAGCTGGAGACGACCGAGTTCGCGCAGCAGGTGCTCGGCGGGAAGGTCAACGTCTCGAGCGCGGCGACGATGCACGCGCAGGCGGAGGGTGTCGCCTTCATCGTGGAAGAGCTCGCCCGGACGTACCGGGAGATGGGGATGATCCAGGAGCTCGACGGCGCGTGGACGCTCGCCCAGAACGCCGCGCGCCTGCTCCCGTCGGCGGTGCGCACGCTGATCCAGCGCCGGGCCGCCCGGCTGCCCGACGAGACGAAGCAGGACCTCGCCGACGCCGCCATCCTCGGCCGCAGCTTCAGCCTCAAGGATCTCCACTCGATCAAGGTGCGGCTCGGGGCGGACGAGAAAGAGTGCAGCCCCACGGTCCTCGCCGGGTCGCTTGCGCCGGCCGTGCTGGCAGGCCTGCTCACGGAACACCCGCCTGGGTCGCCCGCGGACTACAGCTTCACCCACGACCAGGTCCGCGAGTTCGCCGGCGCGTTGCTCACCGCCGAGCGGCGGCGTGCGATTCACACGGCGCTCGTCGACATGCTGTCCGCCGGCGGCGATCCGCCCGCCGAGAGCATGTCCCTGCTCGCTCATCACGCCCTCGCGGCCGGGGACGAGGCAGCGCGCGGTGCGGTACTCCATCTCGGCCGCCCGAGCCGCGCTCGGACGCTCGCGCGGCGGAGGAGGTGCTCCGCATCGTCGACCAGGGGCTGCCGGCCGCTTCGGCAGCGCAGGACCGGCTCGCGTTGCTCACCGCCCGCGACGAAGGCCTGGGCATGCTGCGCCGCTCCGCCGACCGCCTCGAAGGTCTGGCCGAGCTGGCGGCGCTCGCGGAGGCTCTGGGTGACTCTCACCTCGAGCTCGAGATCAAGCTGCGCCGCGCTGCCGCGTTTCGCGTGTCCGAGGACGAGGATCAGGCCGCCGAGCTGGCGAGATCGGTGCGCGAGATCGCCAACGCACGCGGCGACCGGGCGGCCGAGCTGGCGGCGTGCCTGGAGCTGGGGCAGGACCTGATGCGAAGTCCCCTCGGCGAGTCGTTCAGCGCACCGAAGGAGGTCGACCTCGATGCCGCTGCCGAAGCCTTCGGGCGAGCGTGCGAGCTCGCCGAGGAGCTCGGCGACGTAGCCGCCCAGGCTGCCGCGCTCCGCGAGCTCGGGGTCACCTCCATCGCGAGGGTGCGCGAGTGGTACATGGAGCAAGTCGAGAGCGGCGAGGTCGCAGCGATCATGGTGCGCCTCGCGGCCGGTGAGACGCCGAACGAGATCCTGGCCGACACGCCGGTCGCGTCGGAGTTCGAGGCGAGCGTAAGGCGGTACGAGCGCGCCATCGAGCTGTTCGAGCAGGTCGGCGACCGCCGGGGCGTGATGTCCGCGATCATCGCCCGGGCGTACGTCAGCTTCGGCATCGACATCCATCTGCTGGGGGCGGCGAGGCGGATCGAGGAGATCCGGCGCCTGGCTGCCCAGATGACCTCGCTCACACGCGAGAGCGAACGCGTCTCGGTCGAGGCACAGATGCTCTACGGCGTCCAGGTCTTCGCCCGCGCGAAGGTCGTTCCCGACCTCGCACTCTCGCGGGGCGAGGAGGCTCACCGGCACGCACGCCTGCTGGGCGACCGGTCGCTCGAGTTCGCCACGGCGACGGGCCTGGGGCTGACGCATCTCGAGCTGGGGGAGGTCGAGCAAGCAGAACAGTGGCTCGACCGTGCCGCAGACGCGGCGGCTCTCGACCCGACTCCCCTTCGTTCCCGCCAGCTCGATACCGCGCGTGGAATGGCACGCGCCGTGGCAGGAGACGCCGAGGGGATGCGCGAGCTTCTCGAGCGGGCGGTTCGCCTGGCGACGGAGCAGGGACGCCCCGCGGCACGCTGCGAGTCGCTCGCCAGGCTCGCCCTGCAAGCAGCACTGCTCGGCGCCGATCGTGCGGATGAGGAACTGCTCGAGCTGGCCGAACGATCCGCGCAGGACGCCAAGGAGCTCATGGCCGTCCTTCCCGGCCACCCGCCGTGGGGAGCAGAAGCCGACGCAGCGCTCGCGCAGGTCGCGGTCGCGCGTGGAGATTCGGAGGCCGCGATCGCCGCTGCCAGGTCGGCCATTGGAGCGCTCCAGGCCGCCAATTTCGAGGACCTGTTCCTGCACATCGTCCTGCCGGCAGCCCGCGTCATCCTCGACGCGGGAACCGAGGAAGAGCGCGAAATGGTGCGGGGATACCTGACGATTCAGGCCGCGCGGATCGCGCAGCGGACGACGGACGAGGGTGTCCGCGTGAGGTGGTTCCGCGGGCCCATCGGCCGGGAGTTGTCGAGCCTCACCGGTGGGGGAAGCGTGACGGATGAAGCTTTGGGCGTCTCTGCGGCCACTGACGACGGAGAGGACGACCCGGGCCTGCTCTGGCTGCTGATCGAGGGGCGGACGAATCGGGAGATCGCCGCCGAGCTCGGGGAGGACGAGGACACCGTCGCGCGGCGACTCACTGAGATGTACGCGAAGATCGGGGTGTCGTCGCGTGGTGAGGCGGCGGCCTTCGCATTCCGAGAGGGGGTGGTGTGAGCATGCTGCGAGCGCGGGTCGACCGCCATCGCTGTATCGGCGCGGGGAACTGCATCACGGTCGCCCCCACCGCCTTCGACTGGTTGAAAGGCGACCTGGGGAAGGCGGACGTCATCGACCCCGACAGCGTCGAGGAGGAGTTGTTGCGGGCGGCCGCCGTGTCGTGTCCCACGGACGCGATCGTGATCGAGGAGGTCGAGGCGCTCCTGCCCTGGCAGCTCCGGGGGAAGGCCGGCCCGGAGCGGCGCGTGCTGAAGACGTTCATGTTCACGGACATCGTGAAGTCGACGAACCTCGCGGAGGCGATGGGCGACGACGCGTGGCTGGAGTTGCTGCGGTGGCACGACGAGACCCTGCGGTCGTCCTTCGCCTCGCACAACGGCGAGGAGGTGGGCACGACGGGGGACGGGTTCTTCGTCGTGTTCGACAGTCCCGATGCGGCGCTGACGTGCGCCGTTGCCATCCAGCGAAGACTCGCCGATCACCGCAAGCAGCACGGTTTCGCGCCCCAGGTTCGCATCGGGCTGCACGCATCCGAGGCTGCGCAGGTGGAGAACGACTTCCGCGGCAAAGGGGTTCACGAGGCGTCGCGCATCGCGGCCCTGGGCGAGGGCGGAGAGATCGTCGCGAGCAAGGAAACGGTCGGCGCAGACCCGCAGTACCCGGTGACGGAGCCGCGGACCGTGACGCTCAAGGGGATCACCGAGCCCATGGAGGTCGTCTCGATCGACTGGCGCTGAGCGCTCTATTCACGCGCGCGTGGCGTAGTCCTGAACGAGCAACGCGCCGGCGGCCCGCGCCAGCCTCCGGTCGGCGGTCACGAGCGGAAGTCCCAGATCGACGGCGGTGGCGGCGACGATCGCGTCCCCGAGCCGCGGAACCATGCGGCGCGCCACGAGTCGTGCAGCCCCGTGGGCGACCGCCAACCCGGGTGGGACGACACCGACGTTCGGGCTGCGGAGGAAGCCGTCGACCACCGCTGCGGCAGCCGGGTGAACCCGGTACGGCCGCACGAGCAGCTCGGCCGCGCTGATGGTGCTCACAAGGCAACCGAGCGTGCCGTCGTCGACCCGATCGAAGAGCTGGTCGATTGCGGCAGCGGCTGCCGGCGGGCCCGAGCCCTCGATTCGATACACGAGCGGCGCCGTGTCGCAGACGAAGGCGTCTGCTGCGGCCTGGACTGCCGCTAGGAGGGAATGCTCTCGGGCCACGGCCCGCGCAACTCGTCCACGTACGCCTGGGGGTCGTCTCCGTAGATGCCCCGGAGCGGGTTCTCGGCCGACTTGAAGAAATCGCCCCACGTCCGGCCCGAGGGTGCGTCCCCGACGCGCTCGACGAGAACGGAGCCCGGGCCGACCGGAATGGTCACGACCTGGTCGCCGGGCTCGATCCCAGCTGCCCGCCGCGCCTTCGCCGCCAGCACGACTTGGCCGTTCCGGCTCACCTTTGTCGGCGCCTGTTGCGTCTCCGCGCTCAGCATCTCGCGCCAGCGTGCCACTCATTCCTCCTCGCAGATGTTGTAATTCTGTACTAATTCTACAACATCACTACCGCAGCCGGTGGATGCGCACCTCGCCGGCGATACCTCTCAGCTCCACCCCACTCGAGTCGATCTCTAGCCCCTCAATCAACTCGCGCGCGCCCGAGAGCGACAGAACGTCGTCGGTGACGACGATCTCGTCCGCCACCGCCAGCGCCTGCACCCGGGCGGCGATGTTGACCGTCTGCCCGAAGTAGTCGAGGCGATCGTTGAGCGTCACGGCCAGGCAGGCGCCCGCGTGCAGCCCGATCTTCACGCCGATCAGGTCGCCTCCCGCCTCCGCGTTGACCTGCGCGATCTGCGCTCGCATGTCGAGCGCCGCCCGCAGCGCGTCGAGCGGGTCGACGAAGCTCGCCATCACCGCGTCGCCGATCGTCTTCACGAGGGCACCCGAGTTGCGCGCGATGCACTCGCGCAGGTAGCCGAAGTGCATGCGGACGAGGTCGAACGCCTTCATGTCGCCGATCCGCTCGTAGAGCGCGGTCGAGCCCTGCACGTCGGTGAAGAGCAGAGCGAGCCGCCTCACCGCCAGGCCCTCGCCGGCGACGATCGTCTCCGTGTCGAACAGGTCGAGGAACGTCTGGTTCGAGAGGAGCTCGGCGCCGGACAGGAACGGTTCCATCCGCACCGTGTAGTCCTCGACGAGGTTGATGATCATGAGTGCGTAGCGCTCGTCGGTCGCGTTCGTGAAGTCGACCTCGACCGGGCCGGCGTCGATGTTCGCGCGGAAGCCCTCGCTGCGCGTGCCCGTGTACTCGAACGTGAACCGCGCGCACCTCGTCGGTGCGGTCGTCGCCGACGACGAGCGCCGGCCCGCTCGTGAACCACAGGTAGCCAGGCTCCGGAGTCGCCGTGAACGTCTTCGTCTCCCCCGGTTCGAGGTAGGCGCAGATGGCGCCGCTGCGGCGCAAGTACTCGGGAAGCGGTGTCCCGTCGTCCACGACGCCGCTCTGCGTGAACCGGTAGCCGAAGAAGTGCTCCTCGGGATCGAGCGACCAGGGGTCGTGGTAGCGCGAGCGGCGGATCTCCGGATTGATGGTGAAGGTGACCTCGACGTGGTCGCTCAGATCGGTGTCGCGTTCGGAGCTGCAGATCTGGCAGAAGAAATGGGACGAGGCCGACGTGAGCGACGTCAGGCGCTCGACGATCTCACCGCAGCCAGGGCATACGTACTGCCACTCCATCGTGACGAGGCCTTCCTTCCGCGCGTGCAGGAAGAGGTCAATCGCCTCGCCTTCGTCAGATCCGTGCTGCTCGGCGAATCGCACCGGGTTGATGCGCACGAGCTCGCGGTCGTCCGCCGTGCGGGCGAAATCAAGGAGCAGCTCGTTCGCGCGTTGAGACAGGCGACTCGTCTTTGTGCCAATCGTGTGCCAATCCAGGAGCATCGCATGGTCGAGCCCCACGACGGCCTCTACGGTGAGCACGTGGCGGAGGGTTGAAATCCCAAGGTGGGATGACTGGCCGAGAACCAGTCGACCGACGTGAGTCGGTTCCGGTTCGAGTCCGGCGCCCTCCGCCCACTCCTCGGCGTCTACAATTGGACGCGGTTCTCGGCCGTCGCGGCCACAAGCTCGCGTCAACCAGCGAAGCCCGCCGCGCAGGCGGGCTTCGTGTTTAAGGCCGCCGCCCGGCTACGCGTCCTCGCGCAGCGCGAGCTCGATGGCGTCGTCGAAGGCGAGCGCGCGCCCCTCGGCGCGGACGGCCTCGAGCTCGCTCCCCGAGCGACGCGCGCGCAGGACCGAGGTAGCGCTCGAGCAGCGCGTCCCAGAACGCAACGGAGATGGACACGCCGAGCGACTCCCAGAGCGCTTCGACCGACGAGGCGAGGATCACGGCGCGGCGTGCGTTGCCCCCGCCCGCCTGCGACATCGCCACTCCCTGCACTTCGAAGCTCGTTTCGACGATGTCGCCGAGCGGCAAGGCGGCCCGCAGGCTCTGGCGATAGCGCGTTTCCGCTTCCTCGGTGTCACCGCGGATCAGCGCGCAGTCGGCGAGGAAGTGGTACGCGAAGTGCTCCGTGCGCACATCGCCGACCGCCCGGTCGAGCAGGTCGAGCGAGATTGCCTCCGCACGCTCGGTCTCGCCCATCGCGACGAGCACCTGGGCGATGCCGACGAGGGCACGCGTCGCTCCCGCTGCGTCGCCGAGCTCTCGGTGAAGCTCGAGGCTCTGCTCGAACGCCTCGAGGGAGCGCGGGTTGTCATCGGCGTCGTAGACGAGTGGCCAGCCGAGGCTGTCGAGCGCCGCTGCGAGCTCGCCGAGGTCGCCGAGCTCGCGCCACATGGCGACGCCGGCGTCGAGCTCCGCGATCCCCGCGGCCGCATCTCCTTGCCGCGCCAGCAGTGCGCCGTACGACGTGAGCGCGCGTGCGCGTGGGCGACCGGTCATGCGGGAGCGGGCGAGCGCCGCGGCGAGACGCCCGCATCCCTCGCGCACCAGCCCGCGCGAGAGCCAGAACCAACCGAGCGCGCCCGCAAGCTCGAGCGCGCGGTCGGGCTCTGCCTCCGCCAGCCAGTCGAGGGCAGCGCGCAGGTCGTCGTGGTCACTGTCGAGCCGCGCCGACCACTCCGCCTCCGCTTCGAAGCGCTGCCGGTACGCCTGCTCTGCGAGCTCCGAGAAGAACGCAGCGTGCCGCCGGCGCAGCTCAGTGCTCCTCACTCCGCTCCCCGAGCTGCTCGAGCGCGTACTCGCCGATGGTCTCGAGCATGAGGAAGCGGTCGTCGCCGGTCGGCTTGACGAGGCTGTAGTCGACGAGCGTGCCGAGGTCGTCGAGCTCGGCGCCGCAGATCTCCTCGGCGGCCTCCAGCGGGAACGCGCCCGAGAACACCGACGAGGCGCGCGAAGAGGTCGCGGGCGCTCGGGTCGAGCAGGTCGTAGCTCCATTCGATCGTCGCGCGCAGCGTCCGCTGCCGCTCGGGCGCGTCGCGGGCACCCCCCGTCAGGACGGCGAGCGCCGAGTCGAGCCGCTCGAGGAGCCGCTCGGGCGCGAGCAGCTTCGTCCGCGCCGCGGCCAGCTCGATGGCGAGCGGGAGACCGTCGAGGCGGCGGCAGATCTCCTCCACCGTCGCGTCGGGAGCGACCTCGCGCCCGACCGCCCGAGCGCGCTCGACGAAGAGCGCGGCGGCCTGCTTCTGCGGAAGCGGGTCGAGCCGGTACTCCTGCTCACCGGCTACACGGAGCGGCGCCCGGCTCGTGACGAGCACCCGCACCTCGGGGCATGCGCCGAGCACGTCGCTCACGGTCGGTGCGGCGTCGAGGAGGTGCTCGAAGTTGTCGAGCAGGAGCAGAAGCTTCCGCCCGCGGAGGAATCCCGTCAGGTCGTCCGGCGCCCCGATCGTCTGGGCAAGCTCCGACGGCAGGAGCTCGGGGTCCGTGAGGCCCGCGAGGGACATCCAGAAGACCCCGTCATGGAGGCTCCCGACGAGCTCCGCGGCGACCTGAAGCGCGAGGCGCGTCTTGCCGGTGCCGCCCGGGCCCGTGACGGTGACGAGCCGCGTCCCGTTCGAGAGCAGCGCGACCAGCTCCTCGAGCTCACGCTCGCGGCCGACGAGCGGGATCGAGACGACGGGCAGATTGGTGGCGTCGAGCGTCCGGAGGGGCGGGAAGTCGCCCTCTCCGAGCTGGAAGAGGCGTTCTGCGCCGATCAGATCCTTCAAGCGGTGCTCGCCGAGATCGCGGACCGAAGCGTCGGCCGCCAGGAGGCGGCGCGTCGTCTCGGAGACGACGATCTGGCCGCCGTGCGCGGAGGCCGCGATCCGCGCCGCGCGGTGGACGTCTATGCCGACGTAGCCCTCGTCGGTCACGAGCGGCTCGCCGGTGTGAACGCCCATCCGAACCCGGATCGGCCCGGCCTCGAGCGCCCGTTGCGCGTCGACCGCGGCGGCGACGGCGTCGGCGGCCCCCGGAAACGCGACGAAGAACGCGTCGCCCTGCGTGTCCACCTCGACACCGCCGTGTCGCGCGAAGGCCTCGCGGATCACCCTCCGATGCTCGGCGAGGAGATCGGCGTACGCCGGCCCGTGGTCTTGAAGAAGGCGCGTCGAGCCTTCGACGTCGGTGAAGAGAAACGTGACCGTGCCGGACGGCAGAGGACTCCCGTTCACGGTGCGAGACTACGCTGGATCGCGTGATCTTTCGCCGCTCAGGACGCTTCGACGAGCTCGTGCGAACGCAGCTCGACCTGTTCGCGGAGGACGAGGCCGAGCTGCTCGAGGAAGCGAGGGAGGCAGACGACGCCCAGACGAACGCCGAACGTGACGAGGCGGAGGAGCTCTACGGCGACTACCAGCTCGTCGTCGACGCGATCGGCGACAAGCTGCTGGACATCCGCGAGACGTACGCGGCCACGCTCGAAGACGACGCGGCGGACGACTACCGCGCCGCCTTCAACCGTGCGGCCTCGAAGCGCTTCCGGGGCTTTACGACGATGTTGTGATCAGTACCTCGCCCTCGGTGATGTGCGGCGGGGCGGACTGCACCTCTGATGCGTGATCGGCGAGCCAGTTCATCGCGAGCACGGTCGACTCATCGACGCCGGCCTTGTCCTGCGCGACGGTGATCGAGACCGTGTCCGAGCCGTCATGGATCAGGTAGTACGCGACCAGGCCGTTGACGCCCGAGATCAGCTCCTTTACCTCGCCGGCGCGCGCGGCGAGCGCGTCTCCGAGCTCGGAGTTGTTCTCATAACGGCGAACGCTTGCCCACATGGTCAGCCTCCTGGTTGGGGAATCTGGGGAGCGACAACCGTAACGGGTTAGAGCTCGGCGCGCACCACGGCGGCACCCTCGACGAGCGCGCGCAGCTTCCCGCGCGCGACCTCGCGCGGCAGGTACTTCATCCCGCAGTCGGGCGCGACCAGCAGGCGCTCGGGCTCGATGTGACGCAGCGCGGCGCGGATGCGCTCGGCCACCACGTCGGGAGTCTCGACGCCCATGTCACCGAGGTCGAGGACGCCGAGGATCACCTGCTTCGTGGGCAGCTGCTCGAGCAGCGACGGGTCGAGCCGCGGCTGCGCGGCCTCGATCGATATCTGGTCGGCGGGACAGGAGTCGAGCTCGGCGAGGAACGGGTAGCCGTTCGGCTTCTCGTGCACGATCGCCGCATAGCCGAAGCACGTGTGGAGCGCGGTCGTTGCACCGACGCCGTCGAGCGCCCGCGCGATCGCCTCGAGCGCGTACTCCCGCGCGTCGTCCGGGCGGGCCTGGAGGTAGGGCTCGTCGATCTGGACGACGTCGGCGCCGGCGGCCACGAGATCGCGCAGCTCCTCGTTCACCGCTTCCGCGTACGCGAGCGCGAGTGACCGCAGGTCAGGGTAGTGGTCGTTCTGCGCCTGCTGGCTCATCGTGAACGGGCCCGGCACCGTCACGCGGATCGGCCGCGTCGTCAGCGCGCGCAGGAATTGCGTTTCGAAAACGTTCACGGGATGCGTGCGCCGAATCGGGCCCACCACGCGCGGCACGGGGTTCGGATGACCCGTCCTGTCGAGCGCCGTCCCCGGGTTGTCGAGGTCGAGCCCCTCGAGCGCGTTGGCGAAGTGGTTCGAGTAGCTCTCGCGCCGGATCTCGCCGTCGGTGACGACGTCGATGCCGGCCTCCTCCATGTCGCGCACGGCGAGCGCCGTCGCGTCGTCCTTGGCCTCCTCGAGCCACTCGTCCTCCACGCGCCACAGCTCGTGGGCGGGTACGCGCGGCGGCAGCCTTCCCGCGAGCTTCGCACGGTCGATCAGCCAGTCGGGCTGCGGATAGCTGCCGACGACGGTGGTCTGGAGCGGAGGCACCGTGACAAGATACGAGGCGGTGGCGGAGATCGAGGGCGAAGCCGCAGTCAGTCGCATCTGCCAGGCCTATCCGGACCGGGTCGACGTCCGGGGACGGGACCTCGCCGGCGACCTGATGGGCAGCCTGACGTTCACGGAGTACTTCCATCTGCTGCTCACGGGCCGCGAGGCGACCGAGGAGCAGCGCTTCTTCCTCGATCTGCTGCTGGTGGCGATCGCCGAGCACGGGATGATGCCCTCGAACGTCGCCGCACGGATGACGCTGGCGACCGACCCGGATTCGCTGCACGGCGCGGTGGCGGCGGGCATCCTCGGCGCCGGCCCGGTGATCCTGGGAGCGGTCGAGTCGTGCGCGCGCCTGCTCGAGAGTGAAGGCGAGCCCGTGGCGGTCGTGCGGGAGATCAAGGCGTCGGGCGCCAGGGTGCCCGGTTTCGGCCATCCCGTCCACAAGCCGCTCGACCCGCGTGCCGAGCGGATCCTCGAGCTCGCCGACGAGCGCGGCGTCAGCCGAGCGCACGTGGCGCGCGCTCGGCAATTTCGCCATGCCGTGGAAGAGGTCTACGGCAAGCCGCTCACGATGAACGTCTCCATGCCGATCGCGGCGGTGATGCTCGACCTCGGCTACTCGTCGGCCGACGTGAACGCAGTCCCCATCCTCGCCCGCACGGCGGGCCTGCTCGCGCATCTCGCCGAGGAGCGGCGGCACCCGATCGGCCTGGCGATGGCGAAGGCGGCGGAGGAGGCGGTCGAGTACGAGCGCTGACGTCGAAGCGCGGCCGTGGGACGAGCAGCTCGCGCTCGACGACGCGAGCTACCGCGAGCAGCTCGCCTATCTGCTCGAGCGATCGCCGTTCTACCGCGAGAAGCTCAGCCTGGCCTCACCGGAGGAGGCGGGCGGGCTCGCGGACATCGCGCAGCTGCCGCTGACCGAGAAGGACGAGCTGCGGGCGACGTGCACGCCCGACAACCCGATCGGCACCCATCTCTGCGCGGCCCCGTCGGAGCTCGTCCGCATCTACTCGACGAGCGGCACGACCGGCGCGCCGAGCTACGTGCCGCTGACGGCGGGCGATCTCGACAACTGGGTGACGACGTCGGCGCGGAGCTACGCGGCGTCCGGCATCTCGGCCGGCCAGCGAATCGTGACGACATACAACGCCGGGCCGTTCGCAGCCGGCGCCGCGCTCGCCGCCTTCGACCGCATCGGGCTCTGCCACGTCCCCTTCGGCACCGGCAACACGGAGCGGCTGCTCACAGCGATCGAGCGCCTACGTCCCGAGGCGGCCGTGCTCACGCCGTCGTACGCGGCCCATCTCGTCGAGGTCGCGGGGGAGCGAGGCGTCGACCTCGCGGGGTCGAGCGTCGAGCGCGTGCTCGTGGCTGGTGAGCCCGGCGGCGGCGAGGAGGCCTTCCGGGCGAGGCTGGAGGCCGGCTGGGGCGCGAAGGTGACGGAGGCGATGGGTGTCGGCGACATCGGCGTGTCGCTGTTCGGCGAGTGCGAAGAGCAGGACGGCATGCACATCGGCGCGCGCGGCATCGTCCATGTCGAGCTGATCGATCCCGAGACGCGGCGCCGCCGTCAAGCCCGGAGACGACGCGAACGGCGAGCTCGTGCTGACGCACCTTCGGCACCGCGCCGCGCCGCTGCTGCGGTTCCGCACCCACGACCATGTCCAGCTGCGGACTAGCCCGTGCGCCTGCGGCCGCACGGGGCCGCGCCTGCGCTGCATCGGGAGGACCGACGACATGCTGATCGTCCGCGGCGTCAACGTCTTTCCCTCGGCCGTGCGCGAGGTCGTCAGCGCGTTCGGCGCCTGACGTCAGCGGCCACATCCTCGTCCGGCCGGCCGCGCCCGGCGTGAAGCAGGAGCCGCCGCTGCCGGTCTCGGTCGAGCTGGCGCGGGACGCGCGGGCCGACGAGGCGCTCGCGGACGCGATCCGTGACAGACTCCGAGCCGTTCTCGTCGTGCAGACGCGCGTCGAGCTCGTGCCGTGGGGCACCCTGCGGCGGAGCGAGTACAAGTCGACCCTCGTCGAGCGCTAAGGAGGTAGATCAGATGGCCGTCCACACGCTGAGCATCCTCAAGCCGAGCGTCAACAACCTCACGATCCGCATCTTCGTGCGAGCCGCCGGGCTCGAGTTCGAGGAAGAGGACGTGTGGGGGAAGAAGTCGACGCCGGAGTTCCTGGCCAAGGGCCCGGCCGACCTCACGCCGCTGCTCGAGGAGGCGGGGCTACCGAAGGGCGCGCTCTGGGAGAGCTGCGCGATCATGCAGTACCTCTGCAACAAGCACGGCCTCGACCAGTTCTACTCCACGGATCCGGGCGAGCGGGCGATGGTCGACAGCGCGATGTTCTACCTGATCGGCACGCTCTATCCGCTCGTCGCGCGCGCGACGTATCCCGTGCTCGGCTTCCCGCAGTACGCAGGAGAGGTCGCGACTGCGGACGTTCCCGACGACCTGAAGGCGAAGGCCCGAGAGGACGCCGAGGCCGCACTCGCGGGGCCGCTCGAGGTCTACCGCGCGTTCTTCCTCGACGGGAAGACGTTCATCGGCGGCGACACGCCGTCGATCGCCGACATGCGGCTGGCCGCGACGCTCGAGTTCCTGCGCGCGATCGACTACGACTTCCCGGCCTGGACCGAGGAGTACATGGCGGCAATGGAGACGGCACTCGGGGACGCGTACACGGAGCCGGCCACCGACGTGCGCGGCTTCATCGAGTACGTGAAGTCGCAGTAGCAGTCGTCGTAGTCCGTCACTCGTAGATCGAGCGGCCGGCGCCGGGCGCGGCGTTCGCGCCGTACGGCGCCACGTCGTTCATGTACCCGGGCTGCTCTGCCACACGGGCGAACCACGCCCGGACGTTCGGGTACGGCTCCGTGTCGATGCCCGCCTCGTGCGCGACGTGCGAGTAGGCATAGACGGCAACGTCGGCGACCGTATAGCGCCCGGCGACGAGGAACTCGCGCGTGGACAGGTGGTCGTCAAGCAGGCGAAGCACTTGGTGCGAGCCCTCCTTCCTCTGGATCGCGGCAGGATCGTCCGGCGTCAGGCGTCCGACCTGGAGCCGGAAGCGCAGCCCACCCATCGTGGGGATGACGTCGGTCTGCTCGAAGACGAGCCAGCCCACGACCTGCGCCCGCTCGAACGGGTCCTCGGGCAGCATGGGCGTGCCGGCGGCGAGATACGTGATGATCGCGTTCGATTCGGGCAGGTACCCATGCTCCGTCTCCAGCACGGGCGTCGTGCGGGCGGGGTTGATCCGCGCGAACTCGTCGGTCAGCGTGTCGCCGGCGAAGATGTCGATCGGGACGCGCTCGTACTCCACTCCGAGCTGGGCGAGGACGAGCCGCGCCTTGTAGCAGTTGCACGAAGCCGCGTAGTCGTAGAGACGGAGGGTGCTCACGGAGGCTCCTTTGATCGGGGTTGCCGCGCTCCTACCGGGAGGCCCACTCCACGATCTGCTCGGCGCTGATCGGGAGCGACGTGACCTGGACGCCGTAGGGCTCGAGGGCGTCCTCGATGGCCGCCGAGAGGATCGCGGGCGTCAGCATCCGGCCGCCCTCCCCCGCGCCCTTGATGCCGTACGGCGTGAACGGCGACGGCGTCTCCAGGTGCTCGACCGTCATCGCCGGCACGTCCATCGACGAGGGCAGGTGGTAGTAGTCGAAGGCCTCGTTGAGGACACGGCCGTCCTCGTCGTAGAGGTATTCCTCGTAGAGCGCCGAGCCGAGTCCCTGGATCGTGCCGCCGATGATCTGGCCGTCGAGCGTCTTCGGGTTGACGACGGTGCCGGCGTCGTGGACGGCGGCGTAGTTGAGGTACGAGAGCTTCCCCGTCTCGACGTCCACCTCCACGACGGCGATGTGCCAGGCGTGGCCGACGAAGGGATAGAAGATGCCGAGGTCGGAGCGATCCTCGTTGGGGAGCGTCGTGAGCGGATGGTCGTACGTCGACTGCGACGCGAGGCCGCTCTCCATGTCCGGCGGCAGGTCGAGCCGGAACATGTACGCCGTCAGCGCGATCTCGCCCAGGGTCAGGTGGCGGTCGGGAGTGCCGACGACGCCGACTCCGCCGTCGCGGAACTCGAGATCGTCCTCTGACACCTCGAGCTTCAGCGCCGCGATGCGCCTGATCTTCTCCTTCACCTCGGCGGCGGCGCCGGCGACGGCGCCCGACACCATGACCGTGAACCGCGACCCGCCGGGGCCGGTGCCGGGAAGCGCGTGCTGCGAGTCGGCATACGTGATTACGACCGATGCCGGGTCGACGTCGAACTCCTCGGCCACCACCTGGGCGACGACCGTCTCGGGGCTGTTGCCCCACATCGCCTGCGAGTGCAGCGTGACGACGATCTGGCCCATGGGATCGACCTGAAGGCTGGCGCTCTCCGGGCTGGCGGTCGGCGTGAACTCCGGCTTGTCGAACCAGAACCAGAACTCCGTCGAGGAGAAGACGCTGCGCTCGTTGGAGGCGACGACGCCGATGCCGACGTGGCGACCCTCCGCGCGCAGGCGGTCTCGCTCGGCGACCCAGTGGTCGTAGTCCGCCAGCTCGAGGATCTTCTCCAGCACGGCCTGGTAGTTGCCGCTGTCGTAGATGTTCCCGGTCGGCGTCCGGTAGGGGAACTCGTCGGGGCCGATCAGGTTCTGGCGGCGGATCTCGACGCGGTCCATGCCGAGCTCGCGGGCCGCCATGTCGACGAGCCGCTCGAGCACCCAGTTCGAGCACTCGGCGCCGAAGCCGCGGTACGCGCCCTGCTGGTTCTTGTTGGTGAGGATCGCGGACAGCGAGTACTCGACGTGCTGGATCCGGTACGGCCCGACGATCTGGGAGAGCGCGTTGCCGTGCGTGCCCGTGCCGAACTGGAGGTACGCGCCGTAGTCGTCGACGCAGCCGATGCGCAGCGCGCGGAACGTGCCGTCGTCGTCGAAGGCGAGCTCGGCGTCGTACCAGCGATCGGAGCCGGCGTGGTCGTTGTTCGTGATGTGCGTGATGCGGTCCTCGACGTACTTCACCGGCTGCCCGACGAGCTTCGAGAGGAAGCCGGCGAACGTCGGCACCTTGTGCATGAAGAACTTCGAGCCGAAGCTGCCGCCGGCGGCGATCGGCACGACCCGCAGCTTGCTGGTCGGGATCTTCAGCGACCCGGCGATCAGCCAGTGGAAGTACGTGAAGGTCATCGAGTTGGCGTAGATCGTCACGACGCCGGTGCCCGCGTCGTAGTCGCCGATGGCGCCGTTCATGTCCATCGGCATGCCGGTCGAGCGCGGCCAGCGCAGCTTCGCCTGCACCTTCCGCGGCGCCTCCTCGAAGGCGCGGTCGACCTCGCCGAAGGAGAACGTGCGCGCGTAGGCGACGTTCGACTCGAGCTTCTCGTGGACGAGCGGCGCGCCGTCCTTCTGCGCCTCGAACGGGTCGAGCACGACCGGCAGCGGCTCGTACTCGACCTCGATCAGGTCGCACGCGTCCTCGGCGATGTAGCGGTCCTCGGCGATCACGGCCGCGACCGCTTCGCCGTAGTGGCGCACCTTCTCGATGGCGATCATGTCCTGGACGATCGGGCCGGCGCCGAAGGAGGGCAGCGGCGCCGCATGCTCGGCGACGTCGGCGCCGGTGACGACGCGGATCACGCCGGGCAGCGCCTCGGCCTTCGAGGTGTCGACGGAGACGATGCGCGCGTGCGCGTGCGGGCTGCGCACGATCGCCGCGTGCGCCATGTTCTCGAGCTTGATGTCGTCGATGTAGCGGCCCTCGCCGCGGAGGAAGCGCGGGTCCTCGACGCGGTTGATGCTCTTGCCGAGCCACTTGCGCGCGGCCTCCTTCTGCGCCGTGTCGGAGGCGATCTTCGCCGCGGCGGGATGCTGCTCGATCGTCATGCCTTCACCGCCACGGACTGGATGGCCTCGACGATCTGCTGGTAGCCGGTGCAGCGGCAGGTGACGCCGACGATCGCCTCGCGGATCGCCTCGTCGTCTGTCTCGCCGGGGTGGTCGCGCAGGAACTCGGTCGCCGTCAAGCAGCATCGCCGGCGTGCAGAACCCGCACTGGAGCGCGTGGTGCTCCGTGAACGCCTGCTGCAGCTCCGACAGCGTCCCGTCGGGCGGCGAGATGCCTTCGACCGTCTCGACCGAGCGGCCGTCGGCCTGGACGGCGAACATGAGGCACGAGCGGATCGCCTCGCCGTCGAGCAGGACGTTGCAGGAGCCGCAGAAGCCGTGCTCGCAGGCGACGTGCGTCCCGGTGAGGTTCAGGTCGTCGCGGAGGAAGTCGGCCAGCGTGCGCCGCGGCTCGACGTCGCGCTCGTAGGCGCGGCCGTTGACCTCGATGCGGATCATGCGGCGCCTCGCGGCGTCGCGGAGCGCCCGGCGGGCGAGAACCGGCGCCACGCGACGCCGGTGCGCCGCGGTCGCCTCGATGTCCGTCGGGCGGGTCGATGTCGGCGCAGCAGCTCGTCGAGGGCGGCGTCGTCGTCCAGCGCCGCCGTCGCGTCGACGCGGTAGGGCGTCTCGGCGACACGGAGCAGGACGAGCTCGGCTTGGCCGTCGGCGGTGACGAGCGCTGCCGCCGCGAGCTGGGCGTAGTCGCGGTGCCGGACGCTGATCTCGTGGAAGCCTGCGCCCGTGCCCGCGGCCGGCTGGGAAAGCGCGCCTTCACGATCAGCTCGTCCGGCTCGAGCACCGTCTTGTGCGGGCCGAGGAAGAAGTCGCGGGCGGCGATCGTCCGCTCACCGCGCGCCGAGCGGACGTCGATCGCGGCGTCGAGCGCGACGGCGGCGGCAGTCAGCTCGGCCCAGGGCGCGGCGAACGCGAGCGAGCCGCACGACGGTGCCGCGGCGGCGCGTCTCCAGGTAGCCGACGAACCGCGTCGCCTCGCGCAGCAGCGGCCAGGGCTCGACCGCGCCGTCGTCCGAGCAGGCGCTGCTGGCGCACCGTGCGCGCCGACGTGCAGCTCGCCGTCTCGCTCCTCGAGCACGTCGAGGCCGGCGACGCCGTTCACGTCGACGAGCGCACTCGGCTTCGCGGTTCGGAACTTCATCAGCTGCACGAGGCTCTGGCCGCCCGCGAGCACCTGCGTGCCGTTGCCTTGCGCGAGCAGCTCGACAGCCTCCTCGATCGTCTCCGGCGCGTGGTACTCGAACGGCGCCGGCTGCGGCCTGCACCGCGACGAGCCCTACCGTGCCCGTCGCCCCGAGCACGAGCACGCGGTCGTCCTCCCGCACCGGCGCGCGCCAGGCGCAACGGGCATCCAGCCGGCCATCTCCGGCGATGCCGCACACGGCGGCGATCTCGTCAGACGCGTCGTCTGGCAGCGGAATTCCGAGATCAGCGGGAGCGCTCGCGCTGCTCGGCGAGGAGACCGTCGCGGGAGAGACCGAGACCGCCGCTGAAGAGATACACGCGCGTGCCGTCGGCAGCACGAGCGACTCCCTCGCAGCCGGGGACGTACGGGAACTCCGGGTGGCCGCCGAAGTACCGTCCCAGTGCGACATTGATGTCGATCGGGTTCAGCGACACCGCCGAGATCGTCGTAGATCGCCTCGCCGGAGGCTCGGGCCGTTCGGCGAGCTCCGGCGTGCTACCGAGCTCGCTGATCACAGCGGCTTCACGTCTCCACCCTGTCGAGAAAGAGGGTGGCGCGGCGCCCTTCCTCCGTCTGCGGCACGGAGTCTTCGAGCCGTTTCAGCTCCGGGAACTGCGAGCGGTCGAGCGTCTCCACGTCCGGCCAGCAGCACTCGACGAGGTTGCCGGCCGGGTCGCGGACGTACATCTGAACACTCCCGTCGGGAAGCTCGTGCAATGCCTGGAAGAACGTGTCCTTCTCGAGGATCCCGAGCTCCTTGACGCGGCGGTAGGCGCCCTCGAAGTCGTCCACGTTGATGCCGATGTGGTGGAACTCGGGCGCCTCCGTGTCGCGCTCGAAGAGGTGGAGCTGCAGGTCGCCGAGTCTCAGGTACTGGACGGGGAAGCCGAACGTGTACGTCGGGATCTTCTCCATCCCGAAAACCTCGACGTAGAAGCGCGTCGACTCCTCGAGGTTGCGGGCGTTGATCGAGACGTGGTTGAAGCCCGTCGCGCGCATGTCTGGGCGAGCCTACGAGATTCGAGCCACATCGCGAAGCCGCTCCAGGCCGTCGAGGACGAGATCCAGGCCGAACTCGAACGTGCCCTCGTGCTCGTCGCCGGGCTCCGCGTGCTGCCTGATGTGGTCGGCGAGGTCGGGGTACTCGTCGGCCGGGAACGTCTCGAGGAAGTCGGCCGCCAGCCGCTCGAGCTCTTCCACCTCGAAGTCGAAGCTCGCGACGTACATCGTGAAGCCCATGACGTGGCTCTGAATCACGTGGAAGGCGTGGTACGTCAGCTCCTCCGGGAACCCCCCTTCGCGGAAGCCGCGGAGCACCGCGTCCGCGTAGCGCATCCGCGGCCCGCCGAACGTCTGGCCCGACATCCAGAGGTTGCAGGCCCAGGGATGCTGCAGCAGCACCTCGTGGGCGGAGATCACGCGCCGGCGCATCGCCTCCTTCCAGTCGTCTCCGGTCGGGGCGAGGTCGATCTCGGCGGCGACGAGGTCGACGATGCCGTCGACGATCTCGTCCTTCGAGGCGACGTGGTTGTAGAGCGACATCGCCTCGACGCCCAGCTCCTGGGCGATCTTCCGCATGCTGACCGCCTTGATCCCGCCCTCGTCGGCGAGCTTCATCGCGGCATGTAGCACGCGATCCCTGCTCAACGGTGTGCGCTGGGCTTGTTTCGCCATCGGTCCTTGACAGACTTACGCCGTACGTCTAATGTGCCGGCTGTAAACTTACGCTGTACGTTAGCAGGAGGTGGAGAGTGATGAAAGCGGCCTTCCACGAGCAGTACGGCCCACCGGACGTCGTCGAGCTACGCGAGGTCGACACGCCGGCCATCGAGGACCACCAGGTGCTCGTCCGTGTCCACGCCTCGTCCGTCAACCCGGCCGAGTGGTACGTGGTGAACGGCCCGTGGTTCGTGAGGCTGTTCGGAACCGGCATCCGCAGGCCCAAGGACCCTCGGGTTGGCTCCGATCTCGCAGGTCGCGTCGAAGCCGTCGGCGAGTGACGTCAAGGAGTTTCAGCCGGGTGACGAGGTGTTCGGCACGGGGGGCGCAGCGTGGGCGGAGTACGCAGCGGCCAGGGAGGTTCGACTCGTGCCGAAGCCCGCCAACGTGTCGTTCGAGGAGGCGGCGGCCGTGCCCATAGCGGCGCTCACTGCCCTGCAGGCGCTGCGCGACCATGGACAGCTGCAGCCCGGACAGAAGGTCCTGATCAACGGCGCGTCGGGCGGCGTCGGCACGTACGCGGTACAGATCGCCAAGGCGCTCGGCGCAGACGTCACGGCCGTGTGCTCGACGCGGAACGTGGAGCAGGCGCGAGCGCTCGGCGCGGACCGCGTCATCGACTACTCGCAGGAGGACTTCACGGAGCTCGACCTGCGTCACGACCTCCTGATCGACATCGCCGGCAGCAAGCCGTTCTCGAAGCTCCGGCGCGTGCTCACGCCCGGAGGCCAGAGTCGTGATCGTCGGTGCGAAGTTTCCGGGCCGCGGGCTACTGGGCCCTCTCGGCCACGTGATCCGCATGCGGCTGGCGGCGCTGGGCAAGAGCCAGACGGTGAAGTTCTTCGTCGCGAAGATCACGAAGGAAGACCTCGCCGTCATGCAGGAGCTGCTCGACAGCGGCCAGGTCAAGTCAGTCATCGACAAGACGTACGAGCTGAGCCAGGTCGACGACGCCCTGCGCTACCTCGGCGAAGGGCACGCCCGGGGGAAAGTCGTCATCACCATGTAGCGGGTCCGTAATATCGGTGGCTCACTGCCAGCGACCCGAAAGGGGGCTCGAGAATGGGCGTCAAGCCGATTCCGGAGGGCTACAACACCCTCACAGCAGTGCTCGCCGTCGAGGATGCTTCCGCGGCGATCGACTTCTACAAGCAGGCGTTCGGCGCGAAGGAGCGGATGCGCATGGAGGCGCCGGGCGGGAAGATCGCCCACGCGGAGCTCGAGATCGGCGACTCGCTGATCATGCTCTCCGACCCGTTCCCGCAGTCGAACGTCAAGCCGCCGAACGAGATCGGGACGTCGACGATGAGCATCTTCTTCTACTCCGAGGACGTCGATGCGACGATCGAGCAGGCGGTGGGCGCCGGCGCGACGCTGACGACCCCGGCCGAAGACATGTTCTGGGGCGACCGCTTCGGCACGGTGACCGACCCGTACGGCCACCAGTGGTCGATCGCGACGCACGTGGAAGACATTCCTCCGGAGGAGATGGAGGAGCGGGGCAAGGCGGCGATGGCGGAGATGATGAGCCAGGCCTGAGCTACGGCAAAGGCCTGACGACGATCTCGGTCTCGACGGGCAGGTCGAGCGAGGCGGATACGAGACACTTCTGCTCGGCCTGCTCGGCGAGCCGGCGGGCAAGGGCTTCCGTCTGGTCGGTCTCGACTTCCAGCCGCAGTCGTAGCCGCGGTGAAGCCGAAGCGTTCGTCCGAGCGCATGCCGGCGACGCCGTCGGCGTCGACGGTCAGCCCCGAGTACGCGAGTCCGTCCTGGGCAGCAAGGCCCGTGAAGGTGACGGCGAGGCACGACGCGGCCGCGGCGACGAGGAAGTCCTCAGGACTCCACGTCGTGGGATCGGTGCCGCGAAACTCGGGCGGCGGCATGATCTTCGATCGTCGGCTTACCGGCGACTTGCACCGCGACCCGGCGGCCGCCGACGTGCTCGACCGAGAGCGGGAAGTGGAACTCCTTCGGCCGGACACGCGCGGCCGTGGTTGGAGCGGGCATCACGAACCTCCGTTTCCTGACAGCGGTCTCGTCGATGGGATTACACGCGCCGAGGATGATGTACGGCTCGTCCGTCGACGCCGAGCTTCTCCTGCAGCGTCGCCCGGACGTCGATCTCGCACAGCACGCCGAAGCCCTCGGTCTCGAGCTCGCTCGCGCACGCGCTCGACGGCGTCGGCAAACGGCAGCGCCGTGTTCTCGCTCAGCGTGTACGCAGTTCGCGAGCATTCGCATTCCTCCTCGAGATAGCGGCGGCGCGCCTTCGCCGCCTTCTGTCGCTGAGCATCCGCCTCGAGAGGCTCCGACGTAGTGCTCGCCGAGAGAAAGCGCAGGATGCGCGTCCTCGCCGACGATCGCCGGAGCCGTTCTCGAGGCGCAGCACGGGGACGACGTCTCGGAGCCGGTGGCGGCCAGGAGCACGGCCCGAGCCTCTGCGCTCGACCGGGCACCTGGCGGATGACGTAGTCGACGCCGAGCTCGGTCAACCGCTCGCCGCACCGCGTGCGAAGCGGGGCACCACTCGGTCTGGAAGAGCTCGAGCATCACGCACTCACCCGCGCGCACCGACGACGACGCCGTGGAGCGACCGGTACTGCTGCTCGAGGCTCCCGCAGACGTCTTCGCAGAGCGCGAAGCACGCGCTCGTCGACGATCGAGTAGTAGGCGAAGTTGCCCGACCTTCCGCCGCGCGGACGATGCCGGCGTCGCGGAGCACGCTCAGGTGCTTGGAGACGTTCTGCTGCGTCGACCCGACGACCTCGGTCAGCTCCTGCACGCTCGCCTCGCCGCGCACGCAGATGCAGTCGAGCAGCTTGATCCGCGTCGGCTCGGCGAGCGCCTGGAAGCGCTGGGCAATCAGCTCGACGAGGTCGTCGGGTAGCGGGTGCTTGACTCATCACGTGCGCCGTTCCTCATGCCGGCGTCGGGTGCGGCGTGGTGGTGGCATGTGACCCAGGCCGTGCATCCGGTCGCCGTACAGGCCGTAGACGGCGATGCCGATCAGGAGCACGCCGGGAAGCACGAAGAACACGGTGAACAGCCGGAAGTCGGGAAGGCTGTTCACCTGCTCGTAGTTGCTCGACGTTCGCCTGCATCGTCGTGACCAGCGGCTCGTAGTGGGCGAGGCCGGCGGGGACCTGGGCGAAGATGCCGACGTTCTGCTGCATCGTGAGGCCGAGAAGTCGCGCGCACGCGGAAGTCGCGCGTCCGCCATCGTGCTGGCGAGTCATGCGCGCAGCGCGGCAGCGGTCGAGCTTGCGCGTCGGTCTGCATGCCCGAAGCCGTTCAGGTAGCGCCTGGAACTTCGCGAGGTTCTGCGCGCTCATCATCGGCGTCACCTGGCCGAGCGGCACGAACACGTCGTTGTAGTAGTCGGCGGTCTTCGTGACCTGGCCGGGCTGCATGATCGGCTGGAAGCCGCTCATCATCCGCTGGCCCGCGGCCGCCTTGGTGGGCAGTGACGATGGCGAAGGGCGTCGACCACGAGCGCGACGCCGATTGCGAGCACCGCCCAGAACAGCTTGCGGTTCATCGTCAGACCTCCTTTTCTGCTCGGCATCTCTCGCGCGCGGCGACCGGCCGCGCCATCCGCAGCGGCCGCTGATCTCGACTGCGGACAACTACTCAAGCGCGTAGTTGTCCGCAGTGAGGTTCGGGCAGCCCCCGATGAGCCGCGAGCCGGCCGCAAGCCACGAAGCTGTGCGGCGAACAGGAGGTACTCGAATGGCGAGGAAGCAGATCGTGATCCTCGGCGGCGGAACCGGCGGCACGATGACCGCCAACCGGCTGCGCCGTCGTTTCGACCTGGACGAGGCGGAGATCCACGTCGTCGACCGCGACGACCGCCACGTCTACCAGCCGGGTCTGCTCTTCGTCCCGTTCGGCATGGCGCAGCTCGACGAGATCGTGCGGCCGCGCCGGCGTCAGCTGCGGACGGAGTCGTCTTCCACGAGCACGAGGTCGACTCGGTGTCGATCGACCGCGACGAGGTCATGCTCGACGACGGCACGGTTCTGCCGTACGACGTGCTCGTCGTCGCCAGCGGCGTCCGGCTCCAGCCGGAGGAAACCGAGGGCATGACGGCCGCCGGCTGGAACGAGAAGCGTCTTCACCTTCTACGAGCCGGAGAGCGCGGACGCGCTTCGCGGCGCGCTCGAGCGCTTCGACGGCGGCCGTCTGCTCGTGAACCTCGTCGACATGCCGATCAAGTGCCCGGTCGCGCCGCTCGAGTTCGCCTTCCTCGCGGACTGGTTCCTCCGCGAGCGCGGCGTGCGCGACCGCACGGAGATCGTGTACGTGACGCCGCTCGACAGCGCGTTCACGAAGCAGACGTGCGCCGACCACCTCGTCCGGCCTGCTCACCGACAAGGAGATCGAGCTCGTCACCGAGTTCAACGCCGGCGAGGTGGACGGCGTCGGCGGGAAGCTCATCTCCTACGACGGCCGCGAGCTCGACTTCGACCTGCTCGTCACGGTTCCGCTCCACGGCGGCGCGGCCTACGTCGAGCGCTCACCGGGCCTCGGCGACGCGCTCGGGCTTCGTGCCGACGGACAAGGCGACACTGCAGACGAAGGCCAAGCCGAACGTCTTCGCGCTCGGCGACGCAACCGACCTGCCGACGTCGAAGGCCGGCTCCGTGACGCACTTCGAGGCGGAGGTGCTCACCGAGAACATCGCGCGCGTACTTCGAAGGCGAGGAGCTCGTCGGCGGGCTACGACGGCCACGCGAACTGCTTCATCGAGACCGGCTTCGACAAGGCCCTGCTGATCGACTTCAACTACGAGGTCGAGCCGGTGCCCGGCCATTTCCCGTCCGCCCTCGGCCTGCCGCTTCTGCGCGAGTCGCGGCGTCAACCACTGGGGGAAGCTCGCTGTTCCAGTGGGTCTACTGGCACGCGCTGCTGCCCGGCCGCGACATCCCGGGCATCGGGCCGACGATGCCGACGCGCGGGAAGCGGATTCCCGCTCACGCCTGAAAGGAGATCGAGATGACCATGACACTGATCGCCGACACGAGCGTCGACGTCGACGCCGAAGGCTTCCTCACGAACCCCGAGCAGTGGAGCGAGGAGCTGGCCGAGGAGATTGCCGAACAGAACGGGATCCCCGAGCTGACCGACCGCCACTGGCTCGTCGTGAGGTTCATGCGCGAGCGCTACCTGGAGACGGGCACGGCGCCGTCGATCCGGTCGCTCGGCAAGGAGTCGGGCGTCCCGGTGAAGGAGCTCTACCAGCTCTTTCCAAAGGGCCCCGCGAAGCTCGCCGCCAAGATCGGCGGCATTCCCAAGCCCAAGGGCTGCATCTAGGAGGAGTCAACAATGACCCTGACACTCGAACAACCTGACCTCGCCGAGATCGAGCCGAAGACGATCGAGAAGGTCGCGATCGTCGTCTCGAAGGGCTCGCTCGAAGGCATCTACCCCGGACTGATCATGGCCAACGGCGCCCGTATGGAGGGCATCGAGGCCGATCTCTTCTTCACGTTCTTCGGGCTCGACGTGATCCGCAAGGACCGCTTCGAGAAGATCAAGGTGGCCACCGTCGGCAACCCCGGCATGCACCTGCCAACGTTGATCGGCGCCATTCCCGGCTTCTCCTGGCTGGCGACCAAGATGATGAAGCGCCAGATGGAGAAGATCGACATCCCGCCGATCCCGGAGTTCATCGAGCTCGTGGCCGACTCGGGCGTGCGACTCTACGCGTGCCGGGCGACCGTCGACATGTTCGGCCTGACGATGGAGGACTTCGTCCCGCAGGTCGAGGACATCATCTCCGTCGGCGAGTTCTACGAGCGGGCGGGCGGCGGCCAGATCATCTTCACCTAGGACACGCGCATAGGGGACGGGATTCATCCTGTCCCCTATCCAGTCTCTCGCGTATGCTCGCAGCTCGAACGACGAATGAGGAGGTGTCGTGAAGGGCGCCGACAAGCAGAAGAAGCTGACGAAGAAGAAGGCTCAGAAGACGCTGAAGGAGAAGCGGGCCGAAAAGCGCGCGGCGAAGTCCACGAAGAGCACTTCGATCTAGAGCGATGCGTTGCGCGACGCCGACCCGCGGAGGGATGCTGTTTGATCCCTCTGGTATTGAGGCGTCTGGCCGCCCTCGTCGTCGGGACGACCCTTGCCGCGTGCCTCGCGGCCTGGGCTGCTGCGGCAACGGTTAGCCCGACCTCTTCGTCGCGGCTCGAGGCCGGCTGCGGCGACACTGCCGCCGCTGCCCGCCGACATCAAGGCGCGAGGCCGCCTCAATGTGGCCGTGAAGTGCGACTCGCCGCCGTTCGGGTCGATCGTCAAGGGGCGGAACGTCGGAGTCGACGTCGACATCGCGCGGGAGCTCGCGCCTGCTCGCGTTCGGGAAGAAGAACCGCGTCACCTTCACGTGTGTGACCACGCCGGAACGCGAGGCGGCACTCACCTCCGGGCAGCGCCGACCTCGTGATCGCGACCTTCAGCTACACGCCCGACCGCGACACGCGCATCGACTTCTCGCGGGCGTACTACAAGGCGACAGGGCGGCTGCTCGTCTCCCGCGGCTCCGCGGTGAAGTCGCTCGCGGACATCGGCGGCAAGCGGGTGGCCACGACGAGCGGGTCGATCTACGACCGCTGGCTCGAGAAGTGCTTCCCGACTGCGAGCGCGTCACAACGCCGAAGTTCACGAGCGCGGTCCAGCAGTGGCGAACCAAGAAGGCGGACGCACTCATGTGGGACGACCCGGCGCTGGTCGACATCGCGAGCCAGAACCGGAGCGCCGGTGATCCTCAAGGACACGTTCCTCCCGTCGCCGTACGGGATAGGGATCAAGCAAGGGAACGTCGAGCTCAAGGCCTGGGTCAACTCACGGCTCGAGCTGCTTCGCCGGCGCGACGCGTTCTCTGCGATCCTCGCCAAGCACTTCCCGCTCCACCTGTACGCGGCGTTCCGGAACAACGTCCTTCGGCCGAAGAACACGTTCGGGTACGCGAAGGGGACCGTCGAGGAGTGTCCCTAGGCGCAACTACGAGTGCGCCGACTCGACCGCGTGCGCGGTCAGCAGGTCGATCGGCACGACGTCGAGTGCCCGCGCGTGCGTCGCGCCGAGCACGACCGTGGGTGCGCAGCCCGCGCGGTGAGCCTCGAGCCAGCGCTCGGCGCAGACGCACCAGCGATCTCCAGGCTGTAGCCCGGGGAACCCCCACTCCGGTCGCGGGGTCGAGAGATCGTTGCCTGCGCGGCGGCTGAACTCGAGAAACTCAGCCGTCGCCTCGCAGCACACCGTGTGGCTGCCCTCGTCCTCGGGCCCCGTGGCGCAGCAGCCGTCGCGGTAGAAGCCCGTCAGCGGCTCGACGGAGCACGCGAGCAGCACTCCGCCGACGACGTTCCTGTCCGGCTCGCGGCTCATGGCCCAACTCTGCCACGTCCGCAACGACCCTCGCTCGTCGCGTTGCAATTCCGTTCTGGTGCCAGGCACCAGTTACGTGTCTGTGCCATGTGTGTGCCGATTCTGCGCCGGAGGCTGCCGCTCGTCGCGGTAGCCGAGCGTGGTCAGGAGGTCTCCGGCTTCTGCCTCGACGTCTGCGAGCTGCGGCGGCGTCAGGTCACGCTGCCAGCGGCCGACCGAGGACGCGTGGGCGTCGCCGAGCGCGGTGGCCATCGCTTCGGCTGGGACGCCGAGCGCGCCTGCGAGCTCCTCGGTCGCGGAGGCTGTATCGGTGACGAGGCGCTCGTAGCGCACCTCGGTGACCGGAACGCCGCTGTCGCGCACGGCGGAGACGTAGCTCCGCCACACCCACGCGCAGCGACGTGCGTCGCTCGCCTGGCGGAACTCCTCCTCCCTCCCCGGCTCCACCCAGAAGCGCGGATGGACGCCGAAGGCAGCGCCCGCATCGTCGGCGTCCCGCGCGCTCGGCGCTCAGCCAGCCCCGCTCGAGCAGCGAACAGACGACGTCGCGCCCGTCGCGCAGCGCGTGGACGAGCGTCGCGCGCGGAAACGCCTCCGCCACCGCGGGCAGCACGAACGCAGTCTCGGGGTCTGCTCGACAGCGCGGCGGCTGCCGACGAGGCCTAGGCGACGGACGCGGTCGAGGATCGTCCGGATCTCCTGTGCAGAGACGTCCGGAATCGAGGCCTTGAGCGGATTCACCTCGCCCAGGTCGGCGAAGCCGGGGAGCGAGCCGATCGCGCCGGCGAGGAACGTCGTGCCCGACCGCGGGCTGCCGAAGACGAAGACGAGCCGGTCGTCCAGGCGTCCCAATGACGGGCGCCCCGACAGTGCTGAACGCTTGACGGCGCGCAGGTAGAGCGGCAACGAGCTCACGCCACGACTCTACGATGCGCGCCAATGCGCTGGAGACGGATCATCGTGGGACTCGTCGGCGTCCTGCTCGTCGCCTGGATCGTCGCCACGGTGCGGCTCGTCTTCGTCCCCACGGAGGACGACGTGGGCAAGGCGGACGCAGTAGTCGTCCTCGCAGGCTCGAAACACGAGCGTCTCGACCGCGGTCTCGAGCTCGTGCGCGACGGAGTCGCGCCGGTGCTCGTCATCTCCGACGGCTTCGATCCGCGTCAGCCAAGGGCCAACCGGCTGTGCCGGGAAGGCGGCGAAAGCTTCACCGTTGTCTGCTTCACGCCCGATCCGGACTCGACGCGCGGCGAGGCGCGAAATACCGCCGAGCTCGCCCGCGAGCGTGACTGGCAGCGCGTGCTGGTCGTGACGTCGCGCTTCCACGTGACGCGCGCACGCATGCTCTTCGACCGCTGCCTCGATGCCGACGTGGACGCCGTGGGCGTCGACTACCCGTGGACGAGCGTGCCCGCGGCTGTCGCCGGCGAGTGGGTGAAGCTGGGTCTGTCCTCGACCGTGACTCGGGGTTGCTAGAAGCTCAGTCGCCCCAGTCGAAGTCGCGGGTGCGGCCCCAGAGGGAGTCCTCTTCCTCGATGCGCTCCTCGCCGGGCCACGGCTGGACGTGCGCGACAACGGCCGGCTCCTCGCCGTCCATCGTCTCCTCGATGCGGGCCTGCTCCTCGGTCTTGAAGAGCGGGTGGTTCTCGAACGGGTCGCCGTTCCGATAGCGGTCGATCGGGAGGGCTCCTTCGATTGCCGAGTTGCGGCGCTTCAGCTCGACGTGGTCTTCGATCACTTGCGAGAAAAACGACGCAGTCTCGACGGGCATACCTACCTCCGAGTCGGGGGTCAGAACGCGGGCGATTGTAACGGATTTGTGATGACGTCGCAGATTCCTTCATCGGTCGTTTCTGCGAGGATCTATAGCCCATGCCGCCGAAGAGCACGATCGGGTTGGCCTTCGCAGCGTACAAGCTGTGGCGGAGGCTGCCGCCCGCCCAGAGGGCGGCCGTGTTCCAGCAGGCGCGCAAGCACGGGCCGAAGGCGGCGGCCGCCGCGAGCGCCGTGCTCAAGTCCCGAAAGCGCTCTAGCTGACGCCGAGCGCCTCGCGCACGATCCGCTCCTGCTCGGCGAGGTGCGCCGTCGGGTAGCCCTCGCTCGGGCTCGCTCGCCAGCCCCGGCCGACGTAGCGCAGCGGCACGCCGTGTGGCAGCGCGTCCTCGAGCCGGTGGCGGATCGAGCGGTAGGCGCCCATGTTGAGCGGCTCCTCCTGCGCCCAGACGATCTCCTCCGCCGCGGGATACTTGGCGAGCAGCTCGGCGACGGCGCGGGCGGGGAAGGGATAGAGCTGGTCGATGCGGACGACGGCGACGTTGTCTCGCTCGGCGCGGGCGGCGTGACCGGCGATGTCGTAGTAGATCTTCCCCGAGCAGACCACGATCGTGCGCGTGCGGGCGTGGTCGGCGGCGGGGTCGTCGAGCACGGGCTGGAAGGCGCCGGTCGAGAGCTCCTCGAGCGTCGCCGCCGACTCGGCGAGCCGCAGCAGTCCCTTCGGGGTCATCGTGATGAGCGGCCGCGGCCGCGCGTCGAGCGCCTGCCGCCGCAGCAGATGGAAGTACTGCGCGGCCGTCGACGGGTTGGCGACGCGGATGTTCTCCTGCGCCGCCGACTGGAGAAAGCGCTCCAGGCGCGCGCTCGAGTGCTCGGGCCCGTTGCCCTCGTAGCCGTGCGGCAGCAGCAGCGTCAGCCGCGAGGTCTGCCTCCACTTGGAGAGGCCGGAGACGAGGAACTGGTCGATGATGATCTGCGCGCCGTTGACGAAGTCGCCGAACTGCGCCTCCCAGAGCACGAGCGTCTCCGGCGCCGCCACCGAGTAGCCGTAGTCGAAGCCGAGGGCCGCGTACTCGGAGAGCGGCGAGTTGTGGAGCTCGATCGAGGCTTCGGCGTCGGCGAGGTGCTGGATCGGCGCGTAGCGCTCGCCGGTCGTCGCATCGTGGAGGACCAGGTGACGGTGCGAGAACGTGCCGCGCTCGGTGTCCTGGCCCGTCAGCCGCACGGGGATGCCATCGACGAGGAGCGAGCCGAGCGCAAGCGCCTCCGCGTGGCCCCAGTCGATACCACCCTGCTGCAACGCATCCGGGCGCCGCTCGAGCTGGCGCACGAGCTTGGGGTGGATCGTGAAGCGGTCGGGGACGGCCACGAGCTCTCGGTCCAGGCTCCGCAGCCGGTCGGCGGCGACGGCCGTGACGACGTCGGTCGACCCGGCCGGCGGAGTGCGCGGCTCTTCCTTGTGCGGCTCGGCGATGGCCTCGCGCAGCCGGTCGTGGGCGGCCTTCATCGCCTCGTGCGTCTCGGCCACCATGCGCTGGACGTCCTCGGCGGTCACGACTCCTTCGGCCACCAGACGCTCGGCGAGCTGCGTCCTGGCCGTCGGGTGATGCGCGATCGCCTGCGCCATCAGCGGCTGCGTATAGGCAGGCTCGTCCTGCTCGTTGTGGCCGAAGCGGCGGTAGCCGACGAGGTCGACGACGACGTCGTGGCCGAAGCGCTCCCTGAAGGCGAGCGCGAGACGCACGGCCGATATGGCGGCCTCCGCGTCGTCGGCGTTCACGTGGATGATCGGCGCGTCGAACCCCTTCGCGAGGTCGCTCGAGTAGCGGGTGGAGCGACCTTCGTTCGGGTCGGTCGTGAAGCCGACCTGGTTGTTGGCGATCAGATGCAGCGTGCCGCCGGTCGAGTAGCCGGGAAGCCCCTCGAGGTTGAACGTCTCGGCGACGACGCCCTGCCCGGGAAAGGAAGCGTCACCGTGGATGAGGACCGGCAGCGAGACGGACGGGCTGTGCCGGCCGGTGGCTGCCGAGCGGTCTGTCTGTTTCGCGCGCGTCCAGCCCTCGACCACAGGGTCGACGGCCTCGAGGTGGCTCGGGTTGGAGACGAGCGTGATGGCGATCTGGCCCGCCTCGGTCTCGCGAACGCCCTCCGCGCCGAGGTGATACTTCACGTCACCGGTGCCGCCCTCGGGGCTGCCGACGACCGCATCCGGCACGCGCTCTCCTTCGAACTCGCGGAGAATCGCCTCGTAAGGCTGACCCAGCGTGTGCGCGAGCACGCTGAGGCGACCGCGGTGCGCCATGCCCATGACGATCCCGTGCGCGCCCTGGCGCGCCGCCAGCTCGATCGACTCATCGAGCATCGGCACGAGCGCGTCCAGCCCCTCGATGGAGAACTGTTTCTGGCCGAGGAACGACCGGCGGAGGTACTCCTCGAACGCCTCGACGGTCGACAGCCGCTCGAGCAGCCACCGCTTCTCCTCCGTAGAGAACGGCTGGCGGAACTGGCCCGACTCGATCGCCCAGCGCAGCCATCTCCGCTCCTCATGGTCGGAGATGTGCTCGATCTCGTACGCGATCGTCCCGCAGTACGTCTCCTCGAGCAGGGGCAGCGCCTCGGCGAGCGTTTCGGCGGGGACGTGCAGGCCGAGCAGCTCGGCTGGGATCTGGCTCTGGAGCTCGGGCGGCAAGTGCGTGGCGACGCGATCGGGGTCGAGCTCCGGGTCGCCGATCGGCTCCGAGCCGAGCGGGTCGAGCCGTGCTGCGAGCACGCCATGCGTGCGGTAGGCGTCGACGAGCGACATCGCCGCTGCCACGGCGGCGAGCAGGTCCGGCGTCGGCGCCGGCGGCAGGTGCCGCCGGGGCGACTGCCGGCGCGGGGGCAGGCGGCGGGGGTGCGGGAGCCGGCTCTGCAGGAGCAACCGGCGCCGGCGCGAGTTCCGCTGCGACGCGCTCGGCGAGCAGGTCGCGCCACTCCTCGGGCACGGCCTCGGGATTCTCGAGGTAGTCGTGGAGCAGCGCCGTCGCGTACGCGGCGTTGAGGCCGTCGATCTCGGTCACGACGCCGAGATTACGCCGGCCGTTACCAGAGAGGCTTCTCGGTGATGACGGCGATCGACATGCCGGCGACGAAGCAGACGCCCGCGACGCCCAGCGCGATCCCGGCGAGCTTCTCGTGCCGCGAGCTCATGATCAGGCTGATGAAGCCGAGCAGGAACGCGGCCACCGACACGGTCAGCGGGTGATACGCGAGCGCGAGCAAGCTGAAGAAGAGCGCCATCGCCGCGAACAGCCCCGCGAGAGGGTCGGCCCATGTACGGACCGGTTGCGCGTCGTGGGACTCCGCCTGGCTCACGGCCTGACTCTAGTGTGCGCGTACGAAGCTCGCCGCGGCGACGTGCGCAGCGGACGACCGTGCGGGCCGCGGCCACTCGGACGGCTCCGTTGGCGCGCGCCTGGCCGCGGATCGGTCTCAGGCGAGCTGAGCACGAGCGCCGGCTCGAGACCGTCATACGGCTTCGGCTCGGCACGAATCGCCCACCACGTGACGCAGCACACATAGATCACAGGGATCTTGAGTACGGCGAGCAAGAAGATCGCCTCCCAGACCACGTTCGCAGGATAGCGTGCCGCGTCCGTCGTGGCCCTGAGCCAGATGGTTAGGGTGCCCGGATGCTCGCGTCGCTCGCGCATGTCGTCATGCGGCGAAGGTGGTGGTTCATCGCCGCGTGGATCGGGCTGACGATGCTCGGCGCGTATGCCGCGGGCGCCGTCTCGAGCCGTTGGCTGGAGGAGTTCTCGATCCCCGGCTACTCCGCGTACGAGGCCAACCAACGGGCACTGGAAGCGTTCGGCACGGGCGCCCAGCCGCCACAGGTGATCGTCCTCAGAGCCGAGGACGACGTGACGAAGAACGCGGGGATCGAGCGCGCCATCGACGAGGTCGCTGCCGAGTTCCCGGACTTCCGGGTCGCGTCGTACTTCTCGACGGGAAGCCGCGCGTACGTCTCCGAGGACGGGCGCACGATGTTCGCGACGTTCTACCCGCCCGGCCAGCAGGGCTTCAGCGCCGACTCGCAGACCGGGGAGCTCCGCTTCGCGTTCCAGAACGCGGTGCCGGCAGGCGTCGACGTGCACGTGACGGGCAGGGACTCACTCTACGAGTCCGAGGGCGGGGACAGCGACGGCCCCAGCGTGCTCACCGAGGCGCTCATCGGCGGCCTCGGGGCGACGATCATCCTTCTCTTCGTCTTCGGGACCCTGCCCGCGGTGGTCATGCCGATCCTGATGGCGATCGCGTCGATCCTCAACACGTTCACGCTCATCTGGCTGCTGACGTACATCACGTCGGTGTCGCTGATCGTCCAGTTCCTCGTGGCGCTCGTCGGGCTCGGTGTCGCCATCGACTACGCGCTGCTCATGATCTTCCGCTTCCGCGACGAGTTACGTCACGGCGCAGACACGGAGACGGCGCTCGTCGAGACGATGACGCACGCAGGCCGCGCTGTGATCGTCTCGGGCTCGACGGTCGCCATCGGGCTCTTCTCGATGATCCTCCTCCCCATCCCCGTCATCCGCTCGATCGGCATCGGCGGCCTGCTGATCCCGATCGTCTCCGTTTGTGCCGCCATCACGTTCCTGCCGGCGATGCTGTCCCTGCTCGGTCCGCGGATCAACTCCGTCCGCGTGATGCCGAAGCGCATCGTCGAGGGCACCGACGAGGAGCGCGGTTTCTGGTGGCGGTGGTCGCACCTCGTCATGCGTCACCCGCTGATTGTCGGCGGCGTCGGCCTGACGATTGTCGTGCTGCTGATGATTCCTGCGATTCAGCTCAACGCGAGCGAGGCCAAGGCGCAGGACCTCGCCGGGCCGGCGACCAACGACGCAGTGATCGGCCTGCAACGGTTGACCGACGCCGGCATCTCGCACGGAGTGATCAAGCCGTTCGTCGTGCTCGTCGAGCGGAATCCGTCGCGCACTGCCGCCGAGACGGTCGCCGAGAGGCTCTCCCAGACAGAAGGAATCGCCGGCGCCGCCGCGCCGCGCGGCTGGCAGCGGGGCGAGACGCAGCTCGTGGAAGCGTTCCCTGCCGAAGACGGCGCCGCGAGGCCTGTCCGCGGCACGATCTCGAAGCTCCAGGACGACGTATTGCCTGCCATCGAGCAAGAGCTCGGCGGCAGCACGCGGCTGACTCTCGGCGGCATCGCGCCAGAAGATCGCGACTTCGTGCACGCCGTCTACGGCAAGTTCCCCTACATGCTGACGTTCGTGGTCGTGCTCACGCTCATCCTGCTCACGCGCGCCTTCCGCTCGATCTTCCTCGCCGTGAAGGCGGTCATCCTCAACCTCCTCTCGCTCGCCGCCGCGTTCGGAATCATCGTCTTCATCTTCCAGCAGGGTCATGGTTCGGAGCTGATCTGGAACGTCCATCCGACCGACGCCATCATCGCCTGGATCCCGCTGATGATCTTTGCGTTCCTCTACGGGCTGTCCATGGACTACGAGGTCTTCATGGTCAGCCGCATGCGAGAGGCCTACGACGAGACGGGCGACACGGAGGCCTCGATCGCCCTCGGCCTCGCGCGCACCGGGAAGCTCGTAACGAGCGCGGCGCTCGTGCTGATGTTCGCCTTCTTCGTCCTCTCCACGAGCCCCGGAGTGGACGTGAAGCAGTTCGGCATCGGCCTCGCCGCCGGAATCATCTTCGACGCGACCGTGATCCGCGCGCTGCTCGTGCCGTCGATCATGCGCGTAGCGGGCGACTGGAACTGGTGGCTGCCGGAGTGGGCGGGCAAAGTGCTCCGCGTCCGACCCACACAGCGGCCCGCGCTCGACAAGACGGATTAGACGGGCTGGCCGTGGCCCCCGCCGCCGGGGGTGTCGATCCGCAGCACGTCGCCTGCGCGTAGCGAGCGTGACTCCTTCGCGGGGAGCTCCTCCCCGTTCAGGAGATTGCGGCCGCGGGCTCCGTCGTCGCCGCCTTCTCGACCTGCCGGTGCGTGTCGGCGACGCTCGGTCAGTAGCGACACGCGGCAGTCCTCGAGCACGCGTAGCTCGCGACCGACGCCGTCGCCTCCGCGGTGGGCACCGCCGCCGCCGGAGCCCTGGCGCAGCTCGTAACGCTCCACGCGCAGCGGGTACGACAGCTCGAGCGCCTCGACCGGAGTGTTGAGCGTGTTCGACATGGCGACGTGCACCGCGCTCGGCCCGTCCGCGTCCGGGCAGCCACCCTGTCCGCCGGCGACCGTCTCGTAGTAGGTGAAGTCGCGATTGCCGAACGTGACGTTGTTCATCGTGCCCTGGCCCTGAGCGGGAACGGGCACGGCCTGGCCGAAAGCGGAGAAGACGACGTCGACGATCCGGCTCGAGGTCTCGGTGTTACCCGCGACGACGGCCGCAGGCGACGACGCGTTGACGAGCGAGCCGGCGGGCGCGGTCACGTGCACGGGCGCGTAGGCGCCGCCCGAGGAGGGGAGATCCGGCTCGGTGAGACAGCGGACGACGAAGTAGCAAGCCGAGCGGGTGACGGCGAGCGGGCAGTTGAGGTTGCCTTCGTGCTGGGGCGAAGTACCGGCGAAGTCGATCTCGATCTCGTCACCGGCGATGGTCACGGCGACCCTGATCTCCAGCGAGCCTTCGCGCGGCTCGAGAACATCGCGCGCCTCGTAGCGCCCGTCGGGAGCCTGGCGATGGCAGCGCGCACGACGCGCTCCGAGTAGCGGTAGAGCTCGTCCATGGCTGCCGTCACGGTCTGGGCGCCACGCCGCTCGACGAGCTCTGCCAGGCGGTGCTCGGCCAGCCGGTGCGCCGCCAGCTGCGCGTTGAGATCGCCGCGCCGCTCGTCGGGGTTGCGCATGTTGGCGAGCAGCACCGTCAGCAGCTCGTCGTCGAGGCGCACGGGCGGCAGCACCAGCCCCTCCTGGTAGATGTCGGTCGAGCCGGCGGGCAGGCTGGCCGGCTCCATCCCACCCACGTCGGCGTGGTGCGCGCGCGAGCAGGCGAGGCCGCACGGCACGCGGGACACGAGCGTGATGTCGGGCAGGTGCGTGCCGCCGGTGAACGGGTCGTTGACGACGTAGACCTCGCCGGGCTGCGGGTCGCGAGCGAGGACGGCGGCGACCGCCTCGGGCATGGCGCCGAGGTGGACGGGAATGTGCTCGGCCTGGACGATCATGCGGCCCTGCTCGTCGAAGAGTGCGGTCGAGCAGTCGCGGCGCTCTTTGATGTTCGCCGAGAACGCGGAGCGGATGAGCACCGCGCCCATCTCCTCGGCGACGGCCCGAAGCTGCGCGCCAAGAACTTGGAGCTGAATTTTCACAGTCTGGTCAGTCGGATTGTGGTTCCATCCCTAGCCCCCACCCACCCGGGGGGAATCCAACAAGTGGCGCCGTCCAGCTCGAGGGCTTCCGGCCCTTCGACGCGAAGCGCCTCGCCCGCCGGCCAGGCGAGTTGAGGGCCCTCGACGCACGTCCGCCGTCCGAACCGCCACCAGCTCGACCTGCCGATCGCGGTCGGCGACTCCGTAGCGCTCCTCGTGGGCACGGTGGAAGCGCTCGGCGAGATCGGGACCGAGCGGAACCGTGAGCTCGAACGACTGGCCGCGATAGCGGAGGTCGGCCTCGCCTTCGCCGGCAGCTCGCCCGCCTCCTCGAGCGGGCACACGTATGCCGTCACGGCATCGCGCCGTTCGTCGCTCGCCACGAGCCCCAGCGCCGACAGCACACCGGCCGCTCCGGGCACGAGCACCGTCTCGATGCCCAGCTCCTCCGCCAGCGCGCACGCGTGGAGCGGCCCGGCGCCGCCGTAGGCGACCAGCGCGAACTCAGCCGGGTCATGGCCACGCTCGACGGAGACGACCCGCAGCGCGCGCAGCATTTCCGCGTTGACGATCTCGATCACGTCGGCCGGGTCGAGGTCGCCCAGCGCCGCCTCGGCAGCCGGCCGATCGAGCTCGAGCCCGCCGGCAAGCGTGGCCGGCAGCCGTCCCAGCACGAGGTTCGCGTCGGTGACCGTCGGCCTCGTGCCGCCACGCCCGTAACAGGCTGGGCCGGGATTCGCACCGGCGCTCTCGGGCCCGACGCGTAGCGCGCCGCCCACATCCCGCCAGACGATGGAGCCTCCGCCCGCGCCGACGGTGTGGATGTCGATCATGGGCAGGCGAATCGGAAGCCCGCCCACGCTGCGCTCGGAAGTCCGGTCTGCGCCCTCGTCCGTGATGAGGCACACGTCGGTGGACGTCCCGCCCATGTCGAACGCAATCGCCCTGTCGATGCCGGCCTTCCTGGCTACGAGCGACGCGCCGACGACGCCTGCCGCCGGGCCTGGACACGAGGACCAGCGCAGGATGCTCCGCCGCTGTCTCGGCGTCGATGACGCCGCCCGACGACCGCATGACAAGCGGCGGCGGCAGTCCCGCAGCCGACGAGCGCGCTGCGAGAGCGCGGAAGTAGCGTGCGCAGAGAGGGCCGAGGTAGGCGTCGGCGGCCGTTGTCGATGCCCGCTCGTACTCGCGAAACTCCGGCGCGATCTCGTGCGAGGCGACGATGTGAGCGTCCGGCAGGCGCCGCCGAAGCTCGCCGGCGATCGCCGCCTCGTGGGCCGCGTCACGGAAGGAGAACAATGTGCAGACAGCCACCGCCTCGGCCTCCAGATCCGGCAGCGAGTCGAGCTCGAGCGGCACGAGCACGCCGTCCGGGCCCATCCGCTCGGAAACGCCATGACAATCGTCGAGGGAGACGAGCGGCTCCGGATGCTCGGCGCACAGCCGGTAGAGATGAGCGCGGTTCTGCCGCCGCAGATGGAGTAGGTGCTCGAAGCCGGCAGTGGCCACGAACGCCGTGCGTGCGCCCTTGCGTTCGAGGAGAGCGTTCGTCGCGATTGTCGTGCCGTGCGAGAAGCGCTCGACCCCGCGTGCCCCGACGGCGGCCGCCGCAGCGAGCACGGACTCCTCCTGCGCCCGAGCTGTCGGCACCTTTGCGGTCACGAGCCGGTCCCCGTCGAGCAGCACGGCGTCGGTGAACGTCCCGCCGACGTCGATGCCGAGGATCGCCACGCCGCGACTCTACTTCGCGCCAGGCCACGATAACGAACGCCGCAGCCGCGCAGACATCTGCATGTTACGCCGAATCTGGCATAATACGCACCGATGTTCACCACAGCCATCGTCGGTTGCAGCGGCTACGCCGGTCAGGAGACGCTCGACCGCGTCCTGCTGCACCCGGGAGCTCGACATCGTGGCCCTCGGCTCTGACACGCTCGCCGGTGCGTCCGCGTCGGCTCTCGACGTCCGGCTCAACGGATCCCTGCCGGCCTTCGTGAGTCAGCAGGAGGCGATCGATGCCTCAGCGGCGCTGACGTTCCTGTGTCTCGACCACGAGGCGGCGGCGGCGACGGAGATCGGAGGCGACGGCGTCGTCGTCGATCTGTCGGGCGCGCACCGCCTCCCGGCGACCGCGTATCCGGAGTGGTACGGCTTCGAGCACCCACGCCCGGACTTGCTCGAGGGCTGGACATACGCGTTGCCCGAGCTGTGGCCGCCTGCCGGGAGGCTGATCGCCAATCCGGGGTGCTATGCGACCGCTGCCCTGCTCGCCCTTGCCCCGTTCGTCGGCGCGATCGACCCGGACGGTGTGGTCGTCGACGCGAAGTCGGGAGTGTCGGGCGCGGGCCGCAGCCCGCAGGCGTCGACGCACGCCGGCTTCGTACTCGACAACCTCTCCGCCTACAAGGTCGGCAGGCACCAGCACGCGCCGGAGATCTCGCGAGCGCTCGGCTTCCCTGTGACCTTCGTCCCGCATCTCCTGCCGGTCCGTCGCGGCTTGCTCGTCACGTGCTACGCCCACGCCGTGGCGCGCGACCTGCGGGAGCGCCTCGAGGCAGCCTACGCACGCTCGCCCGTCGTCCGCGTGCTCGAGGACGGCATTGCTCCCGAGCTCGCTCGCGTCCAGGGCACCGACGGCGCCGAGATCGCGTTGTTCGAGGATCGTTCGACGGGTCTCACGATCGTCGTCTGTGCCATCGACAACCTCGGCAAGGGTGCAGCCGGCCAGGCCGTCCAGAACGCGAACCTCGCGCTCGGGCTCGAGGAGACGCTGGGTCTCAGGCTCACCGGGGTGCTCGTCTGATGTCTGTTACCGCCCCGCGCGGCTTCGTTGCGAGCGGCGTCCACTGCGGGATCCGCGCTTCGGCCCCGGACCTTGCCCTCGTCCGCTCGCTGCCGACGGCGACGGGTGCGGCGATGTGGACGGTAAACCGCGTCCAGGCGGCGCCCGTCAAGATCAGCCGGGAGCATCTCGAGCTCGCCCAGCCGCAGGCCGTTGTCGCCAACTCCGGCGTCGCCAACGCGGCCACCGGGCGGCAGGGAGAGTTGGATGCGAAGGCGACGGCCGTCGAAGCAGGGCGACTCCTCGATCTGCCCGTAGAGGAGGTGCTCGTCCTCTCGACCGGGGTGATCGGCGTCCCACTGCCTGTCGACAAGGTGCTCCGAGGACTCGAGCAGGCGGCGGGTGAGCTCTCGGACAACGGCGGTGAGGCGGCGGCGCGGGCGATCCTGACGACCGACACGCGCACGAAGCAGTCGACCGTCAACGGCGACGGGTTCACCATCGGCGGCATGGCGAAGGGCTCGGGGATGATCCACCCCAACCTCGCGACGATGCTCGCCGTCCTGACGACGGACTATCCGCTCGAGAAGGGTGAGGCGATCGACTTTCTCAGACCCGCGGTCGACGAGAGCTTCAACGCCATCACCGTCGACGGCGAGTGCTCGACGAACGACGCGGTGTGCCTCCTCGCCAACGGCACCGCAGATGTCTCCCGCACTCTCGATCTCGACCTCGCCTTCGCCGCGGCCCTGCGACATGCGTGCTCCGACCTCGCGCAGCAGATCGTCGCCGACGGCGAGGGCGCGACAATGCTGGCAGAGGTCACCGTCACCGGCGCGGCCTCGAAGGCGGAAGCGCGAGCGCTCGCCCGGCGGATCGCGACGTCCTCCCTCGTCAAGACCGCCCTCTTCGGTCGCGACGCGAACTGGGGGCGCGTGCTGGCCGCTGCAGGATCGGCACCGTTCAACGGCGGCTTTGCCCAGCTCGACCCCGATCGCGTCACGCTGCGATTCGACGGTACGACCGTGATGCGGAACGGCACACCGCAGGACATCGAGCCGCCGGCGCCCGCGACGTGTGCTCGATCGAGCTGCACCTCGGGCTCGGCGACGGCTCTGCGTCGTACCTCACAAGCGACCTCTCCTACGACTACGTCCGCATCAACGCGGACTACCGGACATGAGCACTGTCGTCGTCAAGGTCGGAGGTCACGCATCCGAAGACGACGCTGCCATCGCCGTGGTCGACGAGCTGTCCGCGTCCCACGACGTCGTCGTCGTTCACGGCGCCGGACCGCAGATCACGCGGGAGATGGAGCGTCGCGGGCTCGAGGTGCGGTTCGTGGGCGGGCGCCGCTTCACGACACCCGAAGCCCTCGAGATCGTGCGAGATGCATACGGGGACGTCAACACGCGGCTCTGTGAGGCGCTCGGGCCTCGGGCGGTGAGTTTCTACGGCGACGACATCGGGCTGCTCGCGACGCCCGCGCGCCAACTCGGACTGGTGGGCGATGCAGTTCCGAGCCAACCGCCGGCCATCGTCCATGCGCTGGCGGAAGGACTCGTGCCCGTCGTCGCTCCGCTCGCCGTCGGCCCGTTGAACGTCAACGCGGACGAGGCGGCCGCTGCGCTCGCAATCGGGCTGGGAGCTACCCGCATCGTGTTCTGCTCTGACGTTCCCGGGCTGCTGCGCCACGGCTTCGTCGTGCCCTCTATCGCAGCGCGGGAGGCCAGCGTGCTGCTTGCCGAGGGGAAGCTGCAAGGCGGGATGGTGCCGAAGCTCACCGCGGCAGTCGTCGCCGCACGGCGGGGCGTTCGCGCCGAGATCGGACAGACCCTCGTGTCGGCATGACGCAAACGGTCGACTCACCCGTGCTCGCGACGTACGCCCGGCAAGACGTCACGTTCGTGTCTGGCGAGGGCTGCTGGCTCGTCAGCGACACAGGCCGGGAGTACCTCGATCTCCTGGCCGGCATAGCGGTCGTCGGCCTCGGTCACTGCCATCCGACGCCGCTCGCCGCCGCGGCCGAGCAGCTTGAACGGCTCTGGCACGCGTCCAACCTTTACTGGACGGAACCGATGGCCATGCTCGCGGGACTCCTCTCCGATCGCTTCCACGGCGCGCAAGCCTTCTTCTGCAACTCCGGGGCGGAGGGCGTCGAGGCGGCCCTCAAGCTCGCCCGCAAGGCCACGGGCAGACCCGGCGTCGTCGCCGTGGACGGCTCGTTCCACGGCCGGACGCTCGGCGCGCTGTCCGTGACGGGCCAACCCGCGAAGCGAACCGGCTTCGAGCCACTGCTCGCCGATGTGACCTTCGTCCCACTCAACGACGCCGAGGCACTTGCGGCGGCAGTCGGCTCCGACACCGGGTGCGTCATCGTCGAGCCCGTGCAGGGAGAGGGCGGCGTCCACCCGGCGACGGTCGACTTCCTCGCCGCTGCGCGCGAGGCCGCCGACGATGCAGGGGCCCTGCTCGTCTTCGACGAGGTGCAGACCGGCGTCGGCCGCACGGGCTCGTTCTTCTGCTTCGAGCAGTCGGGCATCGCCCCGGATGCCGTCACGCTCGCGAAGGGACTCGCCAACGGACTCCCCATCGGAGCCCTGCTCGTCGCCGACCGGTGGTCGGATGCGTTCACGCCCGGCGACCACGCGAGCACGTTCGGTGGAAACCCCGTCACCTGCGCAGCCGCTTGCGCAACGGTGACGACGATCACCGATGAGCTGCTCGCCAACGTCGGCGAGCGCAGCCGGCAGGTGCGTGCGGCGTTTCGACATGCGCGGGGCGCGGGGCTGTTGCTCGGCGTCGACATCGAGGTCGACGCCGGCGACGTTGTCGATGCCTGCGCCGACCGGGGAGTGCTCGTAGGCACTGCCGGCCCGAACACCGTGCGAATCACGCCGCCGCTGACAATCACGGCCGAGGAGCTCGCCGGCGGGCTCGCAACCCTCCTGGAGGTGCTGGAATCGTGAACAAGTACGAGCGTCAGGGCGCGATCCTGCGGATCGTCCAGGAACAGTCGCTGTCGACGCAGGGCGAGCTCGTCGAGGCCCTGCACCGGCAAGGTATCGATGCAGTACAGACGACAGTCTCCCGGGATATCCACCAACTCGGTCTCGTGAAGACGCGGGCTCCCGACGGGCGCCTCGTTTATACGCTCCCGGGCGCCGCCGACCTCGACCGGCTCAACGAGCTGACGGCCGCCCTCCGACGCTGGTCGCTCTTCGTCGAGGCCACCGACACACTGGCGGTCATCAAGACGCCTCCCGGCTTTGCGACGCCGCTCGCGGACGCGATCGACGCCGCGGGGCTTGCCGACGTCGCCGGCACCGTCGCCGGCGAGAACACGATCTTCGTGGCCCCGCGCGCCGGCTCTTCCGGAGCCGCCATCGCGGAGCTCCTGCATCACCACCTGGAAGGAGACACGCCAGTGAGCAAGACCGCAGCAGTCGCCTTCTCAGGCGGCCTCGACACGAGCTGCATCGTCGTCGTGGCTGCTCGAGGACTACGGTTTCGACGAGGTCGTGGCCGTGCTCGTGGACGTCGGGCAAACGGTCGATCTCGACGGAGCGGTGGAACGCGGCCGGGCCGCCGGCGCGGAAGACGTCATCCTCGTCGACCGGCGGGAAGCCTTCGCAGAGGAGCAGGTGGCCAAGGCGCTCAAGGCGAACGCGCTCTACGAGGGCAAGTACCCGCTCGTCTCGGCGCTGTCGCGACCTGTGATCGCCGCCGCAGTCGCCGACATCGCGGGCGACATCGGCGCAGAGGCGGTCGTCCACGGCTGCACGGGCAAGGGCAACGACCAGCTCCGCTTCGAGCTTGCCTTCCGTGCGAACTACCCCGGCGTGACGGTGATCGCCCCACTTCGCGACAAGGTCTGGACACGGGACGAGGAGATCGACTACGCGCTTGCCCGTGGGATCCCGATCAAGCAGTCGGCGGCCTCGCCGTACTCCATCGACGAGAACCTCTTCGGCCGCTCGATCGAGTGCGGGGTCCTGGAGGACCCATGGCAGGCGCCGCCCGAGGAGCCGTACGAGCTGACGAGCGATCCCGCCTCGTCACCGCCGCCCGAGGAGCTCGTCATCGCCTTCGAGCACGGCCTGCCCGTCGCGATCGACGGCGAGGAGCTGCCGCTGCACGAGCTCGTCGGCGCGCTCAACGAGCGGGCCGGCGCGTTTGGCATCGGACGCATCGACATGATCGAGAACCGCGTCGTCGGCATCAAGAGCCGCGAGGTGTACGAGGCTCCCGCCGCGATCGTGCTGATCGAGGCACACCGGGCGCTCGAGGACCTCGTGCTGACGAAGGATGAGCTACGACTGAAGCGGTCGCTCGAGGTCGCCTGGACGGAGCTCGTGTACGAGGGGCTCTGGTTCAGCCCCGCGCGCGAGGCGATCGACGCTTTCGTCGACCAGACGCAGGACGTCGTCGGCGGCGAGGTTCGGCTCTCGCTCGGGCCCGGCACCGCCGTCGTCACGGGGCGCCGGTCGGATCAGGCCCTCTACGCGGAGACGCTCGCGTCCTACGCGCCGGGCGAGACGTTCCCGCACGAGGCCGCCGAAGGCTTCGTCCGCCTCGCCTCGCTGGAAAGCGAGCTCGCCGCGGCTCGCAGACGGGTAACGGCAGAGACGACATGACCCTCTGGTCGGGCAGGGTCCGTGAGGGGATGACGCCCGAGGTCTGGTCGTACCTCCTGGCGGAAGACGCCGAGCTGCTGCCGTACGACCTCGAGGGCACGCGCCTGCACGCCAGGCGCCTGCGCGCCGCCGGCCTTCTCGACGAGGCGGAGCTCGAGGAGGCAGAGCGCATCCTGGCGTCGATCTCGCCGGCGGATCGCCTCCCCGACGACGAGGACGTCCACTCGATGATCGAGCGGCTGCTCGGCGACGTCGGGCGGAAGATCCACGCAGGCCGTTCGCGCAACGACCAGGTGGCGGCCGCTCTGCGCCTCTATGTCGAAGACGCGTGCCTGGAAGCCGACGGCGCGCTCCGGGGGCTGGCACGCGACGTGCTCGTGCGCGCCGAGGACGAGGCCGAGACGCCGATGCCCGGCTACACGCACTTGCAGCGTGCGCAGCCCGTCACGGTCGGCCATCACCTGCTGGCGTGGGTGGAGATGCTCGAGCGCGACCTGGAACGGTTCTCCGACGCCGGCGGCCGGGCCGCAGCGTCGCCGCTGGGGTCAGGGGCGCTGGCCGGCTCCACGCTCGAGCTGCCGCCACCCGACCGGCAGCTGCGCAACTCGCTTGACGCCGTATCGGATCGTGACTTCGCCCTCGACTATCTCTACGCGTGCGCCGTCTTCCACTCGCACGCGTCCCGGATCGGCGAAGAGCTCTGCCTGTGGTCCACCACCGAGTTCGGCTTCGTCCAGCTGCCCGAGTCGGCGGCCACCGGCTCGTCGATGATGCCGCAGAAGCTGAACCCCGACGTGGCCGAGCTCGCGCGTGCGAAGGCCGGGACGGCACTCGGTCGCCTGACCGGACTGCTCGCCGTCGTGAAGGGGCTGCCGCTGTCGTACAACCGGGATCTCCAGGAGGACAAGGCTCCCGTGTTCGCCGCTCGTCGGGACGTCACGGCGACCGCCGAGGCGCTGGCCGCCCTCGTCCGCGAGTTGACGTTCGAGCACGCAAGGCTGGAGGAGGCGGCGGCCGATCCGCTGTTGCGTGCCACCGACGCCGCCGAGCAGCTCGTGGCCGAAGGCATGCCCTTCCGCGACGCGCACGAGCAGGTGGCGGCGGACGTGCGTGAAGGGACGTTCATGCCGCCCGCCGGTGCCCGGCCGCCGATCACGCCGGGGCCTGCGTCCGTGCGTGACGCCGTCGCGGCAGCAAGACGACGCTTGCTCTAGGCAAGTACGGTCCCCACATGGGCGTGCTGTTGCACCGCGTGCGGGAACGCATTCGGCCGCTCGTTCCATCGCAACTGCGAGGCGCAGCGAATCGCGCCGTCTTCACGGTCGTCGGGCTGGCGCTGAGAGGCGACGCCGTTCGCTGTCCCTGCTGCGGCCACTCGTACCGACGGTTCGTGCGCTATCCAACCGAGTACTGCCCGGCGTGCGGCTCGTACGAACGTCAGCGCCTTCTGTGCCTCTACCTCGATGGGAACCCCGATCTCGTCGCGGGCGACGTGCTGCAGGTCGGCCCGGAGCGGTCGATCAAGGATCGCTATCAGCCGCGGGCCAGGAGGTGGCTGGCCGTCGACATCGATCCCGCCAACCCGCTGGCCGACGCGACGATGGACGTGAGGAGCCTCGGCCTCCCCGACGGGGCCTTCGACTTCGTGGTCTGCTCACACGTGCTCGACATCGTCGAGGAGCACGACCTGGCCGTCGCAGAGCTCCACCGCGTCACACGTGCCGGCGGCACGGTTCTCATCCAGGCTCCGTGGCGCTCCGTCAAGGGGATGCCGGACGTCTACGCGAAGCGGCTCGAGGCGGTCGGCTTCCGGGTGCAGCCGCAGCTGCTCGAGGAGCAGAAGAACGAGGGGTCACGCCGGCACTACGGGCTCCACTCGGATGAGGCGATGTTCATCTGCACGCGCTAGCGCCTGACCGCACGGCCACCCGCGGAAGTGGCCTTTCCGATCGGGCCCCGTAGCCACGAAGAGCGCGCGCGGCGAACCGAGCGGGAGCACTTCAACCGGAATACGCGGAGGCTGTCGTCGCCACGCACGCCGACCCTCGGCCACGCGAGCGGGCTCGACGGCACCGAGGTGGCGCCCTCGAGCGCGGCACCTGCGACATAGCCCGCAGCCTCGGCGGCCGCAACGACGCGTGCGTCGACTTTCCCCGTCGGGTACGCGATCGCGGTGCACGGCGTACCCGTCAGCAGCCCCAACGCATCCTTGGACTCGGCGAGCTCCTGGCGCAACGTCGCGTCGTCGACGTTGGTCAGCACGGGGTGGGTCATCGTGTGCGAGCCGATCTCCCAGCCTCGCGCCGCCAGTCGCTTCGCACCAGCGTCGTCGATCCTGCCACCCCACCCGAGCATCGTCACGGTGAGGAACATCGTTCCGGGCGCGCCGAGGCTCTCGAGGATGGGTAGCCCATGCTCGACGGCGGACGCGATGCCGTCGTCGAAGGTGACTGCGGCCACCCTCTCCCCCCTTTCAACTCGCACCGCGTCGGTGAACGTCGCCCAGCGATAGCCCCGCCCTGCGACGAAGCTCAGCTGGGCGTGGAGGGCCTCCGGAGTGACCTCGCCATGGAGCGGATCGGGAGCGACGCCGTGATAGCAGAGGACGAGAAGGTCACGGCGCGCCATGACGGCGGACACTAGTGGCGACGCGAGGGGTTCGCGGCGGCGCCGGCAGCCGAACGGTGAACGTCGTGCCCGCACCGAGCTTGCTCTCCAGCGAGACGGAGCCGTCCATGCGCTCGCAGAGCTCCTTGACGATGGCGAGGCCGAGGCCGGAGCTCCAGCGCCGCCCGTCGGGAATGCCGGCGCGATCGTGGAGGTAGAAGCGCTCGAATGCGTGCGGCACGTCCTCGGGCGCCAGGCCGACGCCGGTGTCCACGACCTCGATCACGCCTGACCTGGAACGAACGCGCACCGCACCGCCCGGTGGCGTCGAGCGGAGCGCATTCTCGACGAGGTTGGAAACGATCTGCAGTACCCGGTCCGGGTCGCCGATCGCCCGCGCCTCTTCGTCCGCCAGCGCATCGAGGTCGACTCCGCCGGAGCGAGCCTCGCCCTCGTAGCGCCGCACCGCCTCGCGTCCCACTTCCGCAAGGTCGATCTGCTCGCGGTCGACGGCAAACTCGCGCCTGTTCATGCGCGCCAGGTCGAGCAGGTCGCGTACGAGACGTTCGAGCCTGCGCGCTTCCTCGCGGATTATCGCCGCCGCCTCCTCGGGAGGCACCGCGCCGTCCTCGAGCGCCTCGGCGTAGCCGCGAATCGCGGTCAGCGGCGTCTTCAGCTCGTGGCTCACCGAGAGCAGGAAGTTGCGCTCCGCCTCTCGTGCCTTCTGCAGCTGCTCGGCCATCTCGTTGAACGAGGTCGCGAGCAGTGCCAGCTCCGCGGATCCTTCAACGGGAACGGGATCCGGAGAGACGCCCTCGGCCAGGCTGCGGCTCGCCTCGGCCACGCGACGCACCGGCCGTGCGATGGCGCGCGCCGTGAGAAAGGAGCCAATGGCGGCGAGCGCGGCGGCGATGGCGCCCGCGATGAGCAACGCCAGGAGGAAGGGCTGCCAGTCGGCGAAGCTCAGGGTCTTCGGGCGGAGCAGCACGAAGCCACGGCCCTGGACGTTGCGCGCCGCGAAGAGATACGTCTCGCCGTCGACCGTGATCGTGCCCCCCGCCGGTCGCCGGGCACGAACGTCGGCCAGGTGCTCGCCCTCGAGATACGTCGAAGGCTGCTTCAGGTCGACGATCTTGATCTGCTGGTTCTGCTTCTCGAGGAAGGGCTGTAGCCGCTCCAGCCGCGAGAACGGAAGCAAAACGTCCGACTCGTTCTCCCGCTGCGAGATGAGGTCAGCCTGGTGAGCGAGGTCGTCGAGTTTTGCGCGCTCGACTGCCCGCCGCGACAAGACAACGCCGACGGCGAAGGTGATGCCGATCGAGACCACGACGATGATGACGATCGCGAAGAAGAGACGCCTGCGGAGCGGCGGGAACCGCACACTCATAGGCCAAGCCGTGGCCTGTGAGTGTGTGGAGGGTGCGGGCGGGAGGTTCCCCACCTCCAGCAGAAGAAGGGGTTTGACGTGGGGGAACATGGTTTCCCCACGGAGCGAGCGGAGGCGAGCGACGCTCACGGGGCGGCGACGGCCTTGTAACCGGCCCCGCGGACGGTCCTGATCAGAGTCGGCCGGCCGAGCTTGCGCCGCAGCTGGCCAACGTGGACGTCCACGGTCCGCGTGCCGCCGGGGTAGCTCATCCCCCACACGCGATCGAGCAGCCGGTCGCGCGAGTGCACGACGCCGGGGCTCTCGAGGAAGTAGGCGAGGAGATCGAACTCCTTCGCCGTCAGCTCGACCGACTCGCCGCCGACCGTCACTTCGCGGCCTTCGATGTCGACCATCACGTCGTCGAGCTCGATGTGGTTGTCACGCGGTGACGGCTCGGAGCGCCGGAGGATCGCCTTCACGCGGGCGACGAGCTCGCGCGGCGAGAACGGCTTCGGAACGTAGTCGTCGGCTCCGATCTCCAGACCGGCCACGCGATCGGGCTCCTCGTCGCGTGCCGTCAGCATGAGGATGGGCACCGCGGACTGCGCGCGTATGCGGCGGCAGACTTCGAAGCCGTCAATGCCGGGCAGGCCGATGTCGAGCACGACCAGGCGGATCGGATGCCTCGTGAACTCCGCCAGCGCCTCCTCGCCGGTGCGCACCCAGACCACGCGATAGCCGTCGCGGCCGAGGTACGTCCTCACGATCGAGCCGATCGCCTCCTCGTCCTCGACAAGGAGGACCGTTCCGCCGGGCTGCCCGGCAGGCAGCTGAGTGGCCTCGCTATGCGCCGTCACTTGCGCGGCAGCCCCGTCACGCGAACGGTTTGCGCAGGCTGGTCACCGTCACGGACGGTGATCGCATTGAGGCGCAGCGGCACGCCCGCGAGAGTTGCAAAGCGGCCGTTGACAAGGATCTGCGCAGTCGGCGAAACGGGGATGAGCTGGCGTGTGCCGTCTCGTTCCAGAAGCTCGATCGTGCCCTGGCGAACGCTCATGATCTTGCCCTGGTCGAGCCGGTAGTCGTGGACGACGCCGCGCTGGACGAGCACGACTTCCGCACGAGCCATGTTCTTGCTGAAGAACAGCTCGCCGAGCGCACGCGCCTCGGTCGGCGGCGCCGACGCGGCGGCGAAGCTGGTCACGCCGACGACGAGCGCGGCAACGGCCGCCGCTGCGATCGTCCAGGGCTTCGACACACGAACTGCGTTACGAGAGCGTTCCACGCCTGCTCCATGATTGCCGTCCCGCATCAGAACTCCATATTGCCAGCGTAATGCGTTTGTAAAGCGGGCTGCATTTGCGGGGAATCGCGCCGTGGTCGTACGAGCTCTGCCGTGTGTACGAGCTCGGCGACGGTTTCGTCCAGGTTGAGGCGCCGCTCGAGACGGACGAGCTGGTCGGGCGCCGCCCGCGTTTCGGCCAGCGGGCTGGCGAACAGCGTGCAGCAGTCCTCGGCGGGGAGGTTCGCGATCTCGTACGTGCCGATGTCCTGTGCCTCTCGCACGATCTCGGACTTGTCCCAGGCCACGAGCGGGCGGAGCACGGGCAGCGCCGCCGCATCCTCGACGACGCTGAGGTTGCGGAGCGTCTGCGACGAGACCTGGCCAAGCGAATCGCCAGTGACGAGCGCCTCCGCTCCCTCACGCTCGGCGAGCGCCGACGCCGTGCGCATCATCAGCCGCCGCTGCGCGATCACCTGCAGGCGGGCGGCGCCGGCGGTCGCCAGCTGTCGCTGGACGCTGCCGAAGGGGACGACGAAGAGCCGCGAGCCTCCCTGGAAGGCGTCGAGCCGTGCCACCTGCGCATACGCCTTGTAGATCGACTCGGGACCGGTGAACGGGCGGCCGGAGAAGTGCACGAAGTCGCAGCGGAGGCCGCGCTTCATGGCGCGGTACCCGGCGACGGGCGAGTCGATGCCGCCGGAGATCAGGCAGACGGCTCGGCCCGAGACGCCGACGGGTAGCCCGCCGCGGCCCGGAATGCGCTCGGAGAACGCGAACAGCTCTTGCTTGTCCACCTCCAGGTGCACCTCGACGTCCGGGTTGGAGAGGTCGACGGCCAGCCCGAGCTCGTCCTGCACCGCCTTGCCGACGACGATCGCGAGCTCGTGCGACGTGAGCCGCCAGCCCTTGTCGCGCCGGCGCGCGCGGATCGCGAACGTCGCGCCCGGGTGGTCACGGAGCAGGTCGACAGCTGCGGCACACGCAGCCTCGGGCGTCTTCTCGAGCACGAGCGCCGGGTGGAGAAGGTTGACGCCGAGCACGTTCCGCGCCCGCTCGACGAGCTCGTCCACCGGCGCCCGCGACAGCACGGCCAGCACGCCGCCCCGCTGGCGGAGCTCGTAGCGGGCCGAGGTCGCGCAGCAGCCGCTGGACGTTCCGGCGCAGCTGAGCGTAGAAGAGCACGCGGTTCCGGCCCTTCAGCACGATCTCTCCGAACTTCAGGAGGACGCAGCTGTCCATGGGCTAAGGGTAGGTGACGGCCACGTCAGTCAGCACTGTCTGGGCCGGCGTGTGGACACGTGCCGCCGGGATCGACTCGTCCCCGGCGAGCAGCTTGGCGAGCGCTTCGGCCTTGTCCTCGCCCGTGACGACCCACAGCACCTCGCGTGCGCGGTCGATCGCCGGATACGTGAGGGTCATACGGCGCCGGCCCTCGTATTCCCGCGAGATGGCGACGTCGCGGTCGACGATGCCGAGGGCGGCGCAGTCCGGAACCAGCGATGCCGTGTGCCCGTCCTCGCCGAGCCCGAGGTGCACGAGGTCGAGGCGGTCGGGCAACGTCGCGCCGTAGCGGGCCGTCGCAGCCGAGAGATCTTCGTCCTCCACAGGCATGGCATGGATGCGCGCGTCGGGAAGCATCGTCTCGAGCAGCTTGAGGTTGCGCTCGGGATCGTTCCGCCGAGCGATGCGCTCATCCACCTGGTAGACGTCGACGGCCTCCCAGGGCACGTCGAGCTCTTTCTCGAGGAACTCGAGCATGCGCGCGGGCGTCCGGCCGCCCGAGAGCGCGAGCGTGAACGAGCCACGCTCGTCGACGCCGGTGCGCACTCGCTCGCAGATGAACTCGGCGGCGCGGCGCGCTACCGCTTCCGCATCCGGAAGCACCTCGACCCGGCGGCGGGTCTCGATCGTCACGATTCGGACAGGGAGTTGTAGAAAGCACGCAGTTCCACGTTGAAGCGCTCCGGTGCCTCGAGATTGCTCACGTGCCCCGCCCCGGGGATGACGACGAGACGTGCGCCGGGTATCGCATCGCTGAGCTGCCGCGCTGTGTCGAGGGGCGAGCGCGCGTCCGCATCCCCCCACACGAGCAGCGTGGGAACCCGAATCGTCGGGAGAACCTCGCGCGTGTCCACCGCCGACGCGGTTGCCATCAGCCGAAACCCGAGCGGATGGAAGTCCGACATCACGTCTGACAGCTCAGAAAGAACATCGTGCGACGCGTGCTCGCTGAACATGCTCGGCACGTACTTCGCGACGAGCTCGTCGGCCGGCAGCGACGAATCGCGCAGGCACGACTGCAGGCGATCCCGCCAGACGTCTTCGGGCAGTGACCCCCTCCAGCCCGCGTGCGTATCCGCCAGAAGGAGCGACTGCACGCGCGCTGGATGGCGCCGATAGAACTCCTGGGCGAGGATGCCGCCCCAGGAGAGGCCCACGATGTGAGCGGCGTTGACACCCGCGATATCGAGCAGTCCCGCGAGGCTGTCCGCCCAGTCGGCAAAGGTAAACCCGTCGGGAGGATCCGCCGACTCGCCCGCGCCCGGCGCGTCCCAGGCGATGACCGTGAAATCGGCGGGGAGAGAGTCGAGCTGCGGCCTCCACATTCGCGAGTCGAGCAGGAAGCCGTGCAGGAGCACGAGCACCGGGCCGGCTCCGGCCCGTCGATACGCGATCGTGAGCCCGTCGACTTCAGCGCGTAGTGTGGGCGCCACGGCCCGAGTGTGCCTTACGAGCTATCCGGCGCGTCGCCAATCTCCGCAGTGACAGCGCCCTCGACGGAGATCGGCGGCAGGTCGAAGTACTCGCTGCCGAGCACGACGTCGTCGAACTCCACGCGCACAGTGTCACCCGGCTCGCACCCTTCGAGCTCGGTGCGCATCGTGCCTTTGGACTCCTCGTCGGCTGAAGAGAGCTCGTTGCCGCGGTCGTCACCGTCGTAGGCGAAGAGGCCCGCTCCTCGTGGCTCCGAGAAGACGAAGCTGTTGGGGAAGGTCGTCACCGGGTCGCGCTCGATGTCGGCCTGCACCGCGGTCACGATCCAGTACGCGTCTGCGAGTCGTCGCGAGGGAGTTCCGCGGCCAGGACGTTGACGGCCTCGACGTCGCGATTGTCCTCGTCGTACGGCCCGCACCACGCTCGCACTGTGTCGGGAAACGTCGCCTGCGAGCCATCGGTGCGCGTGAACGTGACGTCGACGGCCTGGCTGCCGCCGTCGCCTCCTTCGCCGCCGCAACCGGTGGCGAGGGCGATTGCGACAAACCCGAAGAGGATGTGGCGGACCAGAGAGTGGAGCCGAGGGGGATCGAACCCCTGACCTTTTGGCTGCCAGCCAAACGCTCTCCCAGCTGAGCTACGGCCCCGTCCAGCCCAGTTTAGCGGTGGGACGTTTTCGTCAGGCGGTGGCGGCGACCTCGATCGAGGGCACGTCCGACCAGAGCTCCTCGAGCTTGTAGAAGGCCCGCGTCTCCGGCGTGAAGACGTGCAGCACGACGTCGAGGTAGTCGGCGACGATCCACGTCGCCTCGCGCTCGCCGTCGACCGAGCCGGGCAGGACGCGCCCGTCCTTCTTCAGCGTGTAGGCCACCTCGTCGTAGATCGCCTTCGTCTGCCGCGGGTTGCCGCCCGAGCAGATCACGAAGTAGTCGGTGTACGTGCACACCGGCCGCATATCGAGGATGACGACGTCGCGCGCCAGCTTCTCCTGGGCGATGCCGGCGATGCGGCGAGCTTGTTCGAGCGAAGTCAGTTCGGTTCGGTCTCCTGAGCTGATCGGGTCCCAGTCTAGTCCCGATAGAGGCCGAGCCGCGCGATCTCAGCGGCCACGGCGGGCGGCACGAGCCCGTCGATCGGCTCGCCGGCGGCTACGCGGCGGCGGATCTCCGTCGAGCTGACCGGGGATGGCTCGATCTCGAAGAACGTGACGCCGGCGGCGGAGTCTGCCACGGCGAAGCCGGGCCGGGCGGCGACGGCAAGACGGGCGAGCTCGAGCACGGCCTCGGGCTCCTTCCAGCTCGGGAAGTCGGCGAGCTGGTCGGAGCCGATGAGCAGCACCGGATCGTCCAGCTGACGTGCCCGCAGCATGTCGATCGTGCGCGGATGCTCGTCGAGCTCGACGTCCTCGACCGGGGAACGCAGCCTGCGCCAGAGCGAGGCGGTCGCGGCACTCGCCACGACCTCGCGGTGCCCCGGGTCGGCGACGACGATCACGAGCACGCGCTCGACGCCGAAGTGGCGCTTCGCGCCCTCGAGCAGCGCCACGTGTCCGACGTGCGGCGGATCGAACGTCCCGCCGAAGACCAGAGTCACTGGTACTCCAGAGTCTCTTCGCCGACGACGACCTCGTCGCCCGAGCGCGCGCCCGCCTGGCGCAACGCCTCCTCGAGCTCGGCCTGGCTCGGCGCAGTCCCGGTGACACGCGATAGCCACGATCCGTTCGGAGAATGCGGAACGGCGGGCGCTTGGGCTTCGGCCGGTAGACGAGGTACTCGGTCATGTCCGGCTCGGCCGGCGCCTCGGGCAGCGGCGGCACCAGCGAGAAGAGCGCACGGCGGAATGCCTCGACCCCCTCGCCGGTCGCGCAGCTGAGCGGGAACACCGCCAGTACGCCGGGCGGCTCGAATGCCGGCGGCTCGGGCAGCAGGTCGATCTTGTTCAGAACGAGCGACTTCGGGCAGCTCGTCGAGGCCGGCGCCGTACGACGAGAGCTCGGCGCGAATGGTCGTGTAGTGCTCGTCGAGGTCGCCGGCCGCCGCATCGATGACGTGCACGAGCATGCGCGCACGCTCGAGATGCGCGAGGAACTCGTGACCGAGCCCGGCGCCCTCGGCGGCGCCCTCGATCAGGCCGGGAACGTCTGCGATGACGAGCTGGCTGCCGTCCGGCGCGTCGACCGTGCCGAGGACCGGCTCGAGCGTCGTGAACGGATAGTCGGCGATCTTCGGCTTCGCGTTGGAGATGCGCGCGAGCAGGGAGGACTTGCCGGCGTTGGGAAGGCCGACGAGCGCCGCATCGGCGAGCAGCTTCAGGTGCAGCTCGAGCTCGGCCTCCTCCCCGGGCAGACCCGTCTCTGCGAAGCGTGGAGTCTGCGACGTCGACGTCGCGAAGCGGCGGTTGCCTCGTCCGCCGGCGCCCCCGCGGCAGACAACCGCCCGGGCGCCCGCGTGCGCGAGGTCGGCGATGAGATGCCCCTCGCCGTCCGAGCACCTGCGTACCGACGGGCACGCGGAGCTCGACGTCGTCGCCGCTCGCGCCGTGCTTGCCGGAACCACGCCCAGGCCCGCCGCGGCCTGCCACGTATCGCCGCCTGGAGCGAAAGCCCGAGAGGTCACGCAAGTCCGGATCGGCGACGAGCACGACGTCACCGCCGGGGCCGCCGTCACCCCCGTCGGGTCCTCCACGCGGTACGTGCTTCTCGCGGCGGAAGCTGAGCGCGCCGTCTCCACCACGCCCGGCGACCGCGGTGATGCGGGCGCGGTCGTGGAACATCGGTCGCGCTACTAGTCGGCGACGGAGACGGTGCGGCGCTCGCCGCTCGTCCGGAACGACACGGTGCCGTCGCGGAGCGCGAAGATCGTGTCGTCGCGGCCGATGCCCGCGCCCGAGCCCGGCTTGAAGCGCGTGCCACGCTGGCGGACGATGATCATCCCGGCCTTCACGTCCTGGCCGGAGAAGATCTTCACGCCGAGCATCTTCGGATTCGAGTCGCGCCCGTTGCGCGACGAGCCGAGTCCCTTCTTGTGTGCCATTACTCGTCCTCTTTCGTGGTCTTCGCCGGCGTCTTGCGGGCCGGTGCTTTCTTCGCAGGAGCCTTCTTCGCCGCGGTCGCGCGCGGCTTGGCCGGCGCCTTCGCCTTCGGCTGCGGCCTTCTCCTCGTCGGCTCGGCGGCCTCCTCGGGCTCGGCCTGGCTCGGCCGGCCTTGAGGGCTGATCGCCGTGATCTCGACCTCCGTGAGCTTGCTGCGGTGCCCCGTGTGGCGCCGGAGGCCCGACTTCGGCTTGTACTTGCCGATGCGAATCTTGTCGCCGAGCACGTCCTGGACGACCTTCGCCGTCACCTGCGCGCCCTTGGGCGAGAACTCGGCCTTGCCGTCGCCGCCGACGAACAGCACCGGCGGGTGAAACGGCTTGTCGGCAGGCGCAGTCAGCCGGTCGACGATGAGCCGCTGGCCCTCCTCGACGCGGTACTGCTTGCCTTGTAGGGAGATGATCGCGTACATGCTAGGCGTTCCACGTCGGGAAACGGCGTCGCGACCGCGAGCCCAGTGTACCGACACCAGGCGCGAAGCTCGCCGGCGACCGGGGATGCGGGAAGCCCTTGCCATCTGGGCTCTCGTGCTCGCGAACGTCGTGCTCATCGCTGTGACGTATGCGCGCCTTCCGCCGAAGGATCTCTACAACACTCGACGTCGGCGGCCTGCGCGGTGGGCTAGGCCGGGCGCTCGTCGAAGTGAACTTCCCGATCGTGCTCATCGCGCTCGGCCTGCTCACTGTCGCCGCGAACGTCGCTGTACGAGACGCTCGGCAGCTCGTGGCGCGTGGGTATCGGCGGTCGCGATCGGCCTCTGCGCGGTCTCACGGCCATCGTCGTCGACCAGGGCGATCTCGACGCGGCGGCCATCGCAACGTGCTCCCGGCGATCGGCGTCGTGCTCGTCGCGCCTTGACGGTCGGTCGCGGAACGCACGCCCGGCGCGGTACCCGACTCCCGCTCGTGCGCGACGCCGGCTCCTCGAGCTGCTCGCCGTGCCCGCTCGCGGCGATCATCGCCATCTCGCTCGCGATCGTCGCCCTGCTCGGCTTCTATGCCGCCGGACCGATCTACGCCGACGAGCCGACGCCCGAGCGAGCCGATCGCGGCCGTCCACCTCGGCGACCATCACGGCTTCTACGGCGTGCTCTCGCGCTGACCGGCCTGGCGCTGAGTCGCGCTTTCCCTCGTTCGGTCACCGGCGGCTGACCGCGCCGTCGTCCGCGTCCTCGCGCTCGCCGTCGCTTACGGCCTGGCGAACGCGCTTCAGGACACCTTGCTCGAGCAGCTCTGGAAGCGTGGGACGATCGACTGGAAGCCGCCGAGCGTCGTCCTGCCCAGCGTGAGCTGGGGATGGCTCGTCGTGCTCGCCGCGCAGCCGCGATCGAGATCCTCTGGTTCAGGCGCGAACGCCGCAGCTAGCCGCCGTCGTCGCTACGGAGCGGGCTCGGTCTCCGCGTTGACGGCTGCGGCCGGCTTCCGGCGCCGCTTGCCGCCGCGGGAGCCGCGACGGGTCTTCTTCTTCTTGGGCGTGGCAGCTTCGGCCGGGGCTTCGTCGCCGTTCGCTCCGTCGACGCGGGCTCGGCGCCGAGATCGGCAGCAGGTAGGTGGATCTTCGGCGTGACGGGCTCCTCCGTGGCAGTCGCGGCTTCCGCTTCCGCAGCTGCAGTCGGAGCACCGACCGCGGCCGCTGGCTTCTTGCGGCGGTTGCGACCGCCCCGCGAGCCGCGGCGCGTGCGCTTCTTCTTCGGCGCCACCGGCTCTTCCCCGGTCTCCTCGGCGACTCGGTTCCTCGGCCACCGCCTCCACCCGCCTCCGTCTCCTCCGCTTCCTCTGCGGTCTCTTCGGCGACTTCGGCGGCGGCGCCTCGGCAACCTTCCGCGAGCGGGACGCCCTGGTCGGCTTCTCGGCAAGGCCCTCGGCGGTGATCGCGGCGACGGCCTGCTCCCGAGGCTCCGGCGAGCGTGGCGAATGCGGTGCCGTCCAGCACGCGCTCGACGCGGACGCGCACCTTCTTACCGACGAGCTTGGCGGCGCCCGCGACGGCGACGTTCAGGCCGTCGAGCTTGCCGACGCCGGCTTCGGGGTCGTAGAGCCCGACCTCGACGAGCTTCAGCTCGAGCTCCTGGCCTTCTTCGATCTCCGACTGCGGCTGGAGCTTGGCCAGCGGCCCCCTGTCGAGGACGTGGAAGTGGTCGAACGGCGCGTCGTGGTTCGACTCGAGGAAGAAGCGACGCTTCGTGACCTCCTCGATCTCCGCCAGCTGCGCTGCACCGGGGCCGACGAGCATGTCGCGTACCCGGGCGTTCAGCTCGACGCGGAACGCCTTCGTGCGGGGGCTCTCGCCGGCGAGCGCGCGCAGCCGGCGCTCGGTGTCCACGACGGCGGTGGCCTCGGAGAGGATCGTGCCGTTGCCCTCGCAGGTCGGGCAGCGGCGCGTAAGGATCTCGCGCGGCCCTTCGGTGACGTTCTGGCGCGTCATCTCCACCAGGCCGAGCGGGGAGATCTCGACGACGTACGTCTTCGTCCGGTCGCGCTCGAGCTCGCGCTTCAGGGCCTCCTCGACCGTGGCCCGGTTCTTCGGGTTGGCCATGTCGACGAAGTCGATGACGATGATGCCGCCGATGTCGCGGAGGCGTAGCTGCCTGACGACCTCTTTCGCGGCCTCGACGTTGTTCTTCGTGACGGTCTCTTCCAGCCGGGCCGTCGACGTCCGCGACCGCGAGCCGACGAAGCGGCCCGTGTTGACGTCGATGACCGTGAAGGCCTCTGCGTAGTCGAAGACGAGGTAGCCACCGGAGGGCAGGTCGACGCGCTTGTTGAGCGTCGAGCGGATGTCCGCGTCGACGCCGTGCGCCTCGAACAGCGGGGTGCGGTCCTTGTAGCGGACGACCCGTTCCGCCATGTGCGGCGACGTCTTCTTCAGGTAGCCGGTGATTCGTCGCAGCGCACGGTCGTCGTCGACCAGCGCACGCTCGAAGTCCTCGGTGAAGAGGTCTCTCACGACGCGGAGCGGCAACTCCGCCTCGCTGTAGACGAGACTCGGCGCGGGCGACTTCTTGGCGCTCGCCTGGATCTCCTTCCAGAGCTTCTCGAGGAAGCGCACGTCCCGCTCGATGTCCTCGGGGGAGGCGCCCTCGGCTGCGGTGCGGACGATGAGACCGCCGTTCGGCAGCTTGATCGCGCGCAGGATCTCCTTCAGCCGCGTGCGCTCGTCGTCCTCGAGCCGCCGCGACACGCCGATCCCCTCGCCCTGCGGCACGTAGACGACGAAGCGGCCGGGCAGCGAGATCTCGGTGGTCAGACGGGCGCCCTTCGACTTCATGGGGTCCTTGACCGCCTGGACGAGGATCTCCTGGCCGCGGGCGAGCAGGTCCTGGATGCGGCGGCCGTGCCGCTTCCCCTCCAGTTCCGGGCCGACGATCTCGTCGACGTAGAGGAAGCCGTTCTTCTCGAGTCCGATCTCGACGAACGCCGCCTCCATCCCAGGGAGGACATTGTCGACGACACCCTTGTAGATGTTGCCGGCGATCGAGCGGCGACCCGGCCGCTCGAGGTACACCTCGGCCACGCGGTCGTCTTCGAGCACGGCAACCGCCTGCTCGGTGACGTCCACGGAGACGAGCAGCTCGCGCTTCGCCGCGGGCAGCGGCGCCCGGCGCGTCGGCTGCTTACGGCGCGAGTCCGTGCGGGACCCGGAGCGCTTGCGGGCAGGAGGCTTCGGCTTTCCCTCGGCGGCCGCGGGCGTCGCCTTGTCCTGCTCTCTGCTCGGATGCCTCGGCCTGCGCCGTCTGCGGCTTCTTCTTCCGGCCCCGTCCACCGCGCGAGCCGCGGCGGCGACGCGGGCGAGTCTGCTCGGCTCCCGCCGCGGGCGGGGCCTCGGCTACGGACTGAGTTTCAGGCTGTGGATCGGGTGTTGCGGGTGAATCGTCTGCGGGCGTCTGCTCTTCGGGAGCGCGCCGTCGAAACCAACGTAGGGCCAAGAATTTCTCCTTCGAAATGAGAGCGCGCGCGACCGGCGGCTGCCAATGGGCGCGGGGCGTGCAGCGCGTTGTCTGTGAGGATCACTGTGAAAACCTCTGGAGCCAGCGTAGCAGTAGGGTCACGCCGCCTTGAGCTTCGACCGCCGCGTGCGGACCGTGCGCAGCCGTACCGCGAGCCGCGCCCAGGCCCACGGCTCGACCTCGGCATACCGCTGCTCATGGCTCGCGAGGTTGCGAATGCTGTCGAGATACTCGAACCACGCGTCCGCTTCCTCGATCTCGAGCAGTTCCTCTGCCTCGGATCGGTGCGGCAGTGCCTTCTCGAGCTTCGCCACGCCCGGCAATGCTAGGACCCCATCCGGACGGAGCACACGAGAGGTGGCGCGCATGGGTGACGATCGGTACGAGCAGGGCCGGCAGCGGCTCTCGGAGCTTGCCGGCGAGCACGGCGAGTCGGTCATGGCCGCGCTGGAGGAGGTCTCCCCCGACCTCGCCCGCTACGTGATCGAGTTCGGCTACGGCGACATCTATTCGCGACCGACGCTCGACGATCACGCTCGCCAGCTCGCCGCCATCTCGGCGCTCTCGGCCATGGGCGGCGCGGAGCCTCAGCTCGAGTACCACATCGGCATCGCACTGAACGTCGGCGTGCCGCCGGGGCAGATCGTCGAGACTATCCTCTTCCTGTCACCGTTCGTCGGCTTCGCGCGGACGCTGAACGCGGTGCGCTCCGTGAAGCGCGTCTTCGCGAGTCGCAAGTTGCTTTAGCACCTGTGTGCGCGGGGGACCGCCCGGTTCCCGAACCACCTCCAGCGGCCGCTTCGCGGACAGGCGGCTTCACCGCCGCCGCGGACGGCGATCGCCTCCAGCACGCCGATTGCGACGAGGTTCGCCACGAGCGAGGAGCCGCCGACGCTGACGAACGGCAGCGTGATGCCCGTCACCGGCGCCACGCCGGTGGCCATCCCGATGTTGACGAAGATCTGGAACAGCAGCGCGAAGACGATGCCCGTCGCGGCGATGGCCGAGAAGGCGTCGCGCGCGATGGTGACGATCTTCAGTCCCCGCCAGACGACGAGTAGGTAGAGCAGGAGCAGGACGGCGGCGCCGACGAACCCGCGCTGCTCGGAGAGCGAGGCGAACGCGAAGTCGGTGGCGTGCTCGGGCAGGTAGTCGAGCCGCGTCTGCGTCGCCTCGTCCACGCCCCGCCCCGAGAAGCCGCCGGAGCCGACGGCCGTGATCGACTGGCGCTGGTTCCACGTCGTGCCTTGCGGGTCCTCGTCGGGGTCGAGGAAGCCGGTCAGGCGGTCGGTCTGGTACGGCTTCAGCACCTCTATCCCCACGGCGGGCAAGAGCCACAGCCCGCCGACACCGCGATCAGCGTGATCGTCGTGAGCACGCCCAGGTGCAACCAGCGGACGCCGGCCACGAAGAGGCAGGCGCCGAGGGCGGCCAGGTAGACGAGCCCGCTGCCGAGGTCGGGCTGGAGGAAGACGAGCAGCACCGGCGGCACCGCGAGCGCGATCGCCAGCAGCGGCGTCCGCACGTCCTCGATGCGCCTGATGCGGTCGGCGAGGAAGAGCAGCGATGAAGAGGACGAACATGAGCTTCCCGAACTCGGACGGCTGGAAGCGGAAGAACGAGACGTCGATCCAGCGGCGCGAGCCACGAGCGACGGTGCCGAGGAGCGCGACGAGCACCATCAGGCCGATCATCACGCCGTAGAGAGCAGGCTTCCATCGTCTGTACAACGCCGGGTCGATGAAGATCGCGCCCACCATCAGCACGATTCCGACCCCGGCGAACACAAGCTGGCGCGTGAGGTAGTAGTCCGGCTCGCCCGGGACGTCGTGACGGGTGATCCCGGAGATGGCCCAGAGCCCGAAGACGACGAGGCCGCCGGCGGCGGCAAGCAGCACCCAGTCGAGCCGGGCGATGAGCGGCCGCTCCTCCGAGCGCGCGAACGGCGCGGGTCGCCTGCGGCGGCGAGTGCTCTGGACGGTGTCGACGTACTCGGCCATCAGTCGGAGTTGATGTCGCCGATGGTCGGCGCCTTCGTGTGGAAGTAGCTCTCGAAGACCTTGAGGGCCGCAGGCGCGGCGGCCGTGCCTCCGTGGCCGCCGTTCTCGATCACCGCGCAGAGCGCGATGGTCGGATTGTCCGCCGGTGCGTAGCCGCACCACCAGGACTGGTCGAGCAGCAGCGGGTAGCTGTAGCCGGGTAGCTGCACGACCTTCTCGGCCGTGCCCGTCTTGCCGGCGACGGGGATCGAGAAGTTGCCGAAGACGGAGGTCGCGGTGCCGTACGAGGCGTGCGTGGCGTCGTAGAGCGCGCTCTGGATCACGTCGATCGCCGTCGGATCGGCGCCGCTATCCGCCGGCGGAGGAGGCTGGAAGGACTTGACGACGGTCGGTGCGGCGTTCTGGCCGCCGGTCTTCTCGACTGCGGAGACGACGTGCGGCGTCACGACCTTGCCGCCGTTGGCGATCAGCGCGAAGACACGCGCCATCTGCAGCGGCGTGACCGCAACGTCCTTCTGGCCGATGGTCAGCTGGATCGAGTCGCCGGGCTTCCAGAGCTTGTCGATCTCGTTCGTGTAGGTGGCCTCGCGCCATTCGGGGGTTGGCAGGATTCCCTTTGCCTCGGGGGCGATGTCGACACCGGTCAGGGCACCGATCCCGAAGCGGCTGGCCCACGCCTGCAAGGGGTGGCCGCGCTCCGGTGGCAGGTCGTAGAACATCGTCCCCAGGCGATAGAAGTACGTGTCGCAGGAGGCCGCGATCGCTTCCGACATCCCCATCGCGCGGTTGACGTTGAGGTCCCAGTTGTTGAACACCTGGTCGGCGCCGGTGACGCCCTCCACCCTGTACGAGCCCGTGCAGGGCAGGAGCGTGTACTGGTCGACCAGATGCTCCTGCAGCGCGGCCAGCGCGGTGATCGGCTTGAAGGTCGAGCCCGGCGGATAGATCGCAGCGGTGGCGCGGTTGAGGCCGGGGTAGTTCTCCCTGCGCGCCGTCTCGGCGTCGAGCAGAGGCTTCAGCTTCTCGTCGTCCCGTCCCGTGTAGACGCTTGGCCGGAACGTCGGGTTCGACGCCATCGCGAGCACGTCGCCCGTGTTCGGGTCGAGTGCGACGATCGAGCCGCCGTTCGGCAGCCCACTCGCCGTCAGCGTGCGCGAGCGCGATGCCGTACTGCAGGGCACGCTCGGCGGCGCGCTGCAGCGCGACATCGATCGTGAGACGGATGTTGTCGCCGGGCTTCGGCGCCCGCGTCAGCGTCAGCTCGCTCTTGGGACGGCCCAGGGAGTCGACGCGAAGCTCGGCGATGCCAGCCGTTCCGCGCAGGTACGTGTCGAACGCCGCCTCGACGCCCGATTGGCCGATGCGGTCGCCGAGCACGTAGCCCTCCTTCCGCATGCGCTTCAGCTGCTCGGCCGAGATCTCGTTGACGTAGCCGAGCACCTGGGCCAGCAGCGACTCGGCCGGGTAAGAGCGCAGGTACGTCTGCTTGAGGTCGACGCCCGGTAGCTCGCTCTTGTGCTCCTCGAGGTACGCGATCACCTCCGGGGAGACGGACAGCTTCAGCGTCACCGGCGTCAGCGGATCGCTCTGGTGCGAGCGAATCTGCCGGCGGAGCTTCCAGAACGGGACGTCGAGGATCTTCGCCAGCTCCCGCACTTCCGTGTCGCGGCCCGCGCCCAGCGGCAGGTTGGCCGGCCAGAGCACGACCGCCGTCGAGACGACGTTACGAACGAGCGCGCGGCCGTTGCGGTCGACGATCGTGCCGCGCGGAGCCTCGATCAGGTCGCGACGAAGCTGATTCTCGAGCGCGGCCGTCTCGTACTTCTCCGGGGAGAGGATCTGGAGCGACCACAGCCGGAGGAAGAGGACGCCGAACACGATCAGCGCGATGCCACCGAGGATGGCGACGCGCATCGCCATGCGCGGCGTCAGCAGATACGGCTCCTCGACCTTCGGGTCGGGCGGCAGGAAGCTGGGCAGGCGCTCGACCGGTGCTAGCCAAGAGCACTCACCTCCGGTCCGAACGTCGCAGCCGGGCGTCGCGAGGCAGCAGCCGCCGGACGACCGCGAAGACCGGCAACGTGAGCACGAGGTTGAGCGCGACGGACTGGAGCAGCGTGTCGACGAGCACGTCGCGCGCGGGTGCGGGCTCGGCCAGCATGAAGCGCAGCGCGAGCATCCCGACGAGGAAGAGCACCGTCATCACGCCGACCGCGAGGTACGGCGCGTAGCGGCGCCGCGAAGGAGTCGTCTCGCCGTAGCGGCCGGTCCAGTAGCCGACGAGCGTCAGCAGCAGCGACGTCACGCCGAGCGTGTCGAGCAGCGCGATGTCGATCACGAGGCCTCCGAAGAAGCCGGCGACCGCGCCCGTGGTCGCTCCGCGGACGAGGGCCACGGCCACGAGCGTGACGAGGAGAATGTCCGGCGCCGCGCCGAGGATAGTAGCCCCCGAGAACACCGACGCCTGCAGCACGGCAGCGACGAAGACGACGACGCCGACCTTGAGTGCGTCGATCATCGCCGGCTCGCCCGACGGCGAGGTCGCCGGCTTCTCCACCAGCACGAGCACCGAGTCGAGCGAGGAGAAGTCGACGAACGGGTCGACCTCGATCCGCTTGTAGATGTCGGTGTCGAGCTGGCCGACGCTGGTGACGAGGCCGATCGGGATCCCGCGCGGGTAGATCGACGCCAGGCGACCGGATCGCCAGCCCGCCGAGATGACGACGTCGCCGGCCTCGACGACGTCCTCTTTCCGCACGCGCTCGAGGACGAGTGCTTCGCCGCCGGCGACACCGTGGCGGACGATGCCCGCGGCATTCGTCTTCAGGTCGAGGGCCGAGACGGCGCTGGTCTCGTCCGTGAGCAGTGTCACGCGGGCACTGCGCCGCGACACGCGCGCCACGCGGCCGACGAGGCCGGCGGCGGTGACAACGGGGTCGTTGACGTGCACGCGGGCGTTCGAGCCGGCGGCGATCAGTACCTGCTGCTCGAACTGACCGGGCGTGCGGCCGATGATGCGGGCCGCGACACCGTTGTAGTCGCCGGGGAACGTCGACCCTTGCCGGAAGCGGAGCAGCCGGCGGAGCTCGGCGTTCTGAAGCACAGCCGTCTGGCTCTGGACGAGCTGCTGCCGCAAGCGCTTGACCTCGGCGCGCAGCTTCTCGTTCTCCGATTCGGCACCAAGAATGTCTCCCGCCCAGCCGACGGCATCCTCGAACGGTTGCGCCACGCGCTCCGCCGCCACCTGGAAGGGGTAGATGACGGTCGCGCCGGCGTCCTGCACGCTGTGCAGGGTCCCGCTCGACGACTCGCGGAAGTACACGCTGAGCAGCGCAAGCGAGAGCACGACGAGGCCGATGACGGTCACTCGCCGGAGCAGCGGCCGTCCCGGCTTCGCGGGTGCTCCTGCGGGAGCCACGGGCCGCCGTCCGGTCGGTACGAGCGTCCCGACCCGAGCTGATCGGTGGCGAGGCACTGGAAGCGTCTTAGTGTAGGGAAGCCTGCGGAACGGCTACGCGGTTCAGACCCGGCTGTTCGCCCGGCTCCGGTTGCGGCCGCGGTTCCTCTGGCTGCGGTGGATGACTTCGAACTCCTCGAGGCTCTTGCCCGAGCCAACGGCAACGCAGGTGAGCGGCGAGTCTGCGACGTGCACCGGCATGTGGGTCTCGTGGCGCAGCCGCTCGTCCAGGCCGGTGAGCAGCGCACCTCCGCCGGCGAGCATCACGCCGCGGTCCATGATGTCCGCGGCGAGCTCGGGAGGAGTCTTGTCGAGCGTCTGCCGGATGGCATCGAGGATCTGGCCGACCGGGTCCTCGAGGGCGTGCCGCACCTCGTCGGAAGACATGACCACCGTCTTGGGGAGGCCGGTGAGCATGTCGCGTCCGCGAACCTCCGCCTTCAGCTCGTCCTTCATCGGGTAGGCCGAGCCGATCTCGAGCTTGATCTCCTCGGCCGTCTGCTGGCCGATCAGGAGCTTGTACTCCTTCTTGACGTGGTTGACGATGGACTCGTCCATCTCGTCGCCGCCGACCCGCAGGCTCTGCGAGACGACGATGCCGCCCAGCGAGATGACGGCCACCTCGCTCGTGCCGCCGCCGACGTCGACGATCATGTTGCCCGCGGGCTCCGCGATCGGGAGGCCCGCTCCGATCGCCGCCGCCATCGGCTCCTCGATCAGGTAGGCCTGGCGCGCTCCCGCCGACAGCGTCGCCTCCTCGACCGCCCGCCGCTCGACGCCGGTCACGCCCGAAGGGACGCAGACGACGACCCGCGGGTGGGCGAAGCGGTGCTGGTGCACCTTATGGATGAAGTGGCGGAGCATCTGCTCGGTGACGTCGAAGTCGGCGATGACGCCGTCCTTCAGCGGGCGGATGGCCGAGATCGAGCCCGGCGTGCGGCCGAGCATCCGCTTCGCCTCGACTCCGACGGCGTGCACCTCGCCCGAGCGGGTGTCGATCGCCACCACCGAGGGCTCGGAGAGCACGATGCCGCGGCCGCGGACGTACACGAGCGTGTTCGCAGTGCCGAGGTCGACCGCCATGTCGCGGCTGCCGAAGCCTGTGAGGTTGTCGAAGATGCCCATCGGGAGAGGCGGAGTCTAGCCGCGTGTCGTGCGCTGCTTGCGCAGCACGTCCAGGAGCAGCGCGACCGGCAGGCCGACGACGTTGAGGTAATCGCCGTCGATTCGCTCGACGAGCGCACGCGCCGAGACCCTGAATCGCGTAGGCGCCCGCCCTGCCTTGCCACTCGCCGGCAGCGACGTAGTCGGCGATCTCGTCTCGTCGTCAGCTCGCGGAACGTCACCGCCGTCACGGCCCGGCCGCTTTCCTCCCAGTCGTCGGTGCGTAGGCAGAGCCCGGACACGACGTCGTGGGTCCGCCCGGAGAGCCGACCGAGCATCGACTGACGCTTCCTCGGCGTCCGCAGGCTTGCCCAGCACGTCGCCCGTCGAGCACGACCACGGTGTCGACACCCAGCACCGGCTCGCCGGCGCCGTCCACCGAGCGAGCCTTGCCCACCGCGTGCTCGACGGGATCGGCACCCACTTCCTCGTAGGTGGGCGGGACGACGCGGAACGGGATCTGCAGCTGCTCGAGGATGGCGCGTCGCTGCGGCGACGTGGAGGCGAGCACGATCATGCGGCGAAGTTGCGCGCGAGCTCGGACGTGTACCGGCGCCCGACCCGGGACGCGTTCTGCAGTCCAGCCACACGTCGAAACGGTCGCGGCCACGAGGCTCCTCGTGGGAGACGATCAACCCCGCCATCAACGCGCCCAGCTCGTCGCGTGTGAGCAGCCAGTCGCGCAGTCGCCAGCCCGGCAAGCCTGCTCGCCGCGAGCGCGATCGCCGGCGGCGCACAGCGGATCCACGCCCGGCTGCCGACTGCATGCGCGATGAGGCGCACGAAGTCCTCGAACGACAACCGCGATGGTCCCGCAGCATCGACCACGAGATCCTCCTCCGCCACGCCGGCGTCGACGCAGATCGAAGCCGTGTCCCGAACGGAGACGAGCTGCACGTCGTAGCGCCCGTCGCCCGGGACGAGGAAGAGCGGCACATGCCGAAGTCCCCACGCGATGTTGTTCACGAGCACGTCTTCAGGGCCGAAGACGAGCGTCGGACGAACGATCGCGTGGGAGAGGCCCGAGTCACGCACGACGTCCTCGGTCTGCGCCTTGCCCCGGAAGTACGGGAAACGGGGACGAGCGATCCGGGTTGGCGACGCTCACGTGCACGACGCGCCGGACGCCCGCACGCCGGGCCGCGTCGACCAGCCGCGCCGTGTTCGCGACCGCGCCCGCGAAGGTCACCTGGCCGCGCTCGAAGCGAACCCAGTACGTGTTGTAGAGCGTGTCGGCGCCGCGCAGGCTCCGTGAGAGCGAGTCGTCGAACACGAGCGGCGCCGCCTCGACCTGGTCGCGCGAGCGGATGCGTCGGGTGCGGCTTGTCGCGTGAGCGTGCGCACGCGACGGCCGCGGGCGAGCAGCTCCTCGGCGATGTACCGGCCGGTGAACGAGAACGCGCCGGTGACGACATCGAGCGGCGCAGTCATCTGCGCGTCAGCCGGACGACTCCTCCGAGGCCGCGCGCGACGAGGTACAGCTCGCCGGCCGCGTCCTCGCCGAACGACGCCAGCTGGGCGACCGTGAACGGCTCCTTTCGCGGCCTGGGTGACGCAGCCGCGGCGCGAACGCTCCACACGCTGCCGGAGCACGTGTCCCCGTAGAAGTAGCGCCCGCGCGCGGCCGGGAGCTCGCGACCGCGGTAGACGAAGCCGCCGATGACCGCTGCACAGTCGCGGACGGGATGCGCGTACTGAACGAACGCCGGCATCGCGTCCGGCGGGGGCGGCTCGGCGCCCCAGCCGAAGTTGGGAACGCCGCGGGTTCCCTTGCGGATGACATTGATCTCCTCGAACGCACGCTCACCCACGTCTCCGATGAAGAGATCGCCCGTTTGCCGGTCGAACGAGAAGCGCCACGGGTTGCGGAGGCCGATCGCCACCAGCTCCGGCGGCGCGAGCGGCGGGTCGACGTCCAGGCGCAGGATCTTGCCCAGTGGGCTGCTCGGGATCCTGAGCCGCCGCGGGATCGAGCCCGTCGCCGATGCTTGCGTGCAGCCGGCCGCCGGGGCCGAACGCAAGCTGTCCACCAACGTGCGCGTAGAGGCTGGACGGAACCCGCACGCTGAAGATGACCCGGTGCGGCCGCGCACGGCCGCCTCGCACGCGAAGTTCGAGCACGACGAGGTTTCCGCCCGGCGCCGTGTACATGACGTACGCGCGCTGGTCGGTCGGCGTAGCGGGGGTGGAAGGCGAGCGAGAGCAGGCCGACCAGGCCGCCCGAGCGGACCCGTGGGCGGATGTCGAGGAACGGTCGGGGAAGCGACCGAAGGTGATCGACGACGCGTACGCGTCCGGCACGCTCGACGACGTAGAGCCTGCCCGGCTCACCCGGTGCGAAAGCGACGTGCACCGGCTGCCGCAGCCCGACAGCGACGGTCCCGATGCCAAGCGCGCTCTGACCGGAAGTGGCGGCCGGTACGACGACCGCTGCAGCGCAGACCGCTGCTAGGAGCGCTTGCGTGCGACCCAGATCTCCTCCGCCGGCCACTTCCTCGCCCAGTCGGCCGTGACGTAGTCGTAGTACTTGTGCGTCTCCGCGTCGTCGGGCGCGTACAGCTCGATGAGCCGCTCGATCTCGAAGCCGCTGTCACGCAACACGTCGATCAGCTTTCCGGCGGGCAGGTGGAACTCGACCTCGCCGGTGTCGGGCCAATCGATGCGGTTGAGGTCGCGTTGAGGTCGCTGGAGGCTTTCATCAGCGCCGTCAAGTCGCTGATGGAGGATCACGATCGTCGAGTTCCGGAGGAAGACGAGCCGACCGCGCGGACGGAGCAGCCGCGCCGCCTCGGGAATCCAGCAGGTAGGGATCGGCCCAGATCGACGCGCCGTACTCGGACACGGCGAGATCGAATGACGCGTCTGGGCAGCGGCACGTCCTCGCCGACCGCCTCCACGAGCGGAAACTCGAGGCCGAACTCCTCTCTGCATCTCGCGCGCCGTTTCGAGCTGCGCCGGCGTCGGGATCGACGCCGACCGGCCGCGCGCCCCGCTTCGCCAGCCAGGCGGAGACGTAGGCCGTCCCACACCCCAGCTCGACGACGTCGAGACCGGCGACGTCCCCGAGGACGTTCAGACTCCGCCTCGGGGATCCCGAAGATGCCCCATGTGACTGTCGTCTCTCGCCCAGACGTCACGCGCTCGCGGACCGGTGTGCTCGGCGTTCGACTTCGTCCAGTTCGCGACGTTCTGCGCGACGTACTCGGGGTAGTCAGGCGAGCTCATCGCCGAACCAGAGCTCGATCTCGCGCGCGGCGGTCTCGGGCGAGTCCGAGCCGTGCACGAGGTTGTTCGGCATCGCGAGCGCGAGATCGCCGCGGATCGTGCCCGGCGCGGCGTCGACGGGATTCGTGGCGCCGATCGTCGAGCGGGTCACGCGCACCGCGTCCTCTCCCTCCAGCACGAGCGCCAGCGTCGAGCCGGTGGTGATGAAGCCCACGAGCTCGCCGAAGAACGGCTTCTCCGCGTGCTCGGCGTAGTGCCGCTCGGCAAGCTCTCGATCGACGTTGAGCAGCTTCGCCGCGCGAACCACGAGGCCGCGTCGCTCGAAGCGACCGACGATCTCGCCGAGCAAGCCGCGCTCCATGGCGTCGGGCTTGACGAGGATGAGCGTCCGCTCCACGCGGGGAAATCTACTCGGCTGCTCGACGCTGCCGCCGCGCCTTCGATCGCTCCGCGGCTTCAGTACCCGGCGTCCGGGAGCTCAACCGGCCCAACCGGCTGTGGGCGCGAGACAGGCGTCTCGCAGAACGGGCAGACCTGCCACAGCGGATCGAGCGGCGCCTTGCAACCCGGAGCACGACTCCCGTAGCCGCGTCGTGCAGACGGGGCAGACGAGATAGCCGGTCTCGATCGCGGAGCGGCACACCGGGCAGCGTTCCTCGGATCGGCCGCAGCGCCTGGAGCGCCTTCATCTCCAACTCCCGCTCGCGCACCTCCTCCAGGTACTCCGGCGGCCTGAAGAGCATGTAGATCACTGCGCCGACGAAGGGCGGCACGAGGCCCAGCACCGTCGCCATGGCGACGAGCCAGCGATCCTGGATGCGGCGGCGCGCGTCCTTGTACGTCCAGTAGCCGACCGCGAGCCAGAAGACGACGAGAAAGAAGAAGAGCAGGTTGCGCGTGACGAGCCACGCCTGGGAGTCGAAGAAGTCGGCGAGCAGTGCGGTGCTCATATCAGCAGTTTGCCGATCAGGAACCCCGTCGCAAACGCCGCGGCCACGAACAGGACGACAGCGAGGATCGCGAAGAGGATGGCGCTCGCCGCTCCAGAGCGCCCTCTCGATCGTCGCGAGCGGCGTGCTCGCCGTGCGCGACGTGGCGCGGGGCCAGGAACCGACACGCTCACCGCGCCGCCGCGTGCAGGTCGGCGAGGAGATACAGCGAGCCGGTCACGAGCACGCGCGGGCCGAGCTCGTGTGCCCGCCGTACTGCGGCCACGGGATCCTCCACAGCCACGACGTGCGAAACGTATCGGCGCGCCCGGTCGGCGAGGTCGCTTGCCGGAAGCGCACGCGGGCTCGACGACTGCGTCGCGACGACCGTCTGGCCGATGCGAGCAAGCCGCTCGAGCATCGCGTCGGTGTCCTTGTCTCCGAGCAGGGACACCACGATCGACCCAGTCACCCCTGGGAATGCGCTCGAAGAGCCAGTCGAGGGCCTCCGAGGTGTGGGCGCCGTCCCACAGCTCGTCCGCCGCGCGCCACTCGAGCCGGCCGGGAAGCTGGACGTCGACGTCGCCCTCGATCGGCCGGCCGAGGTATGCCTCCGCCGCCTCGCTGCGCTCCGCCCATGCGTACCTCCTGCTCCGACAGGAGGTAGGCCCACTCCGGCTCGCCGAGCACGACGATCGCACCCGGCCGGGCGACGGCGAGCTTCTCCCGGGCAATCGCCTCGCGAGTCTCGCCGAGCACCTCCGTGTGCTCGAGCGAGACGTTCGTCAGGTGGACGACCGGCGCGTCGAGGACGTTCGTCGCATCCAGCCTGCCGCCGAGCCCGGCTTCGATCGCGGCGACGTCGACGCCCTGGGCGGCGAACTCGGCAAGCGCGGCGGCCGTCAGCGCCTCGAACTGCGTCGCCTGCAGCCGCTCGGCCGCTGGCCGGATGCGACCGACCGCGCGCTCGAAGCCCTCCGCGTCGGTGTCGAGCCGTTCCTCCCAACCCGAGACGTGCGGCGACGTGTACGCGCCCACTGCAGCCCTTCCTGTCGCAGCAGCGCGGCGATCGTCCGCGTCGCCGTCGATTTGCCGTTGGTGCCGACGACGTGGACGGATGGGAACGCGCGCTCGGGGTGGCCGAGCTCCTCGAGCAGCGCACGCATGCGGTCCAGGCCGAACTCCTCCGGCCACGGCGAGAGCGACTCGATCCAGGCTCGATGTGGCGGCGCCATCATCGGGAATGTTGACGACAGCTGCATGCACGCGTACCGTTGAGAGGTCGTCGAGCGAAGGAGGTGGCCGAATGCTTGAACTTGCCAGCCCCACCTTCACCCGCGCTGCCGCGGGGCTCGACCGCTAGCTCATCGGGTTCCGCGGCCACCTACGACACAAGGAGCACGCGTGACCGCGAATACCCTTGCCGCGCTCGGCTGGACCGATGAGCTCGACGCGGCGATGACAACTCTATGCCGAGCGGGGCTTCGAGCCCGCCCGCGTCGTCGCAGAGCACCGCGGCGGCTACTACGTCCGCGGCGAGCGCGACGACCGGCTCGCGAGCGCCCGCGGCCGCTGCGCGACCACGAGATCACCGGCGGCATGCCCGCCGTCGGCGACTGGGTCGCCGTCTGCGACGCGCCGGGCGGCAGAGCCGCGATCGAAGCCGTGCTGCCGCGGCGACGAAGATCTCGCGCAAGACGCCCTGGCTCAAGGCCGAGGAGCACACGCTCGTCGCGAACGTCGACACGGTCTTTCTCGTGGCCGGGCCTCGACGGAGACTTCAACGCCCGCCGGCTCGAGCGGTATCTCGTCACGGCGTGGGACTCGGGCGCAGATCCTGTCGTCGTGCTGACGAAGCTCGACGTCTGCGAGGACGACGAGCAGATCGCGGAAGCCGAGGCCGTGGCCATCGGCGTCCCCGTGCTGGCGGTGAGCAGCGTCACGGGCGAGGGACTCGACGCCGTGCGTGAATACCTCGTACCCGCGAAGACGCTCGCGCTGCTCGGCTCGTCGGGTGTCGGCAAGTCGACGCTCGTCAACACGCTCGCCGGACGCGAGCTGATGCGGACGGGCGACCTGCGAAGCGACGGCCGCGGCCGCCACGTGACGACGGCACCGCCAGCTGCTCGTGCTGCGAGGCGGCGCAATCCTCGTCGACACGCCCGGGTTGCGGGAGCTCCAGCTCTGGGAGGGGGACGTGGACAGCGCGTTCTCCGACATCGCGGAGCTGGCCACGCAGTGCAAGTTCAACGACTGCAGCCACGAGACGGAGCCGGGTTGCGCCGTTGCCGAGGCGCTGGCGTCGGGAGAGCTCGACTGGGAGCGGATGCAGAGCTACCGCAAGCTCGAGCGCGAGCTCCGGGCCATCGAGGCGCGTTCGAACAAGCGGGTCGGGCGTGAGCTCAAGCGGCGGTGGAAGGCGCGGGCACGAGAGACGCGGCAGGAACGGAAGTACGGGAAGAAGCTCTAGGAAAGGTCGTCGAGCTCACGCCGGTAGCGCTCGAGCTTGGCCTGCTCGGCGTCGACGACGTCCTCGGGAGCATTCGCCGACGAAGCGCTCATTCGCGAGCATGCCCTCCGCGCGAGCGATTTCCTTCCGCAGCCGCTCCTTCTCTCGCTCGACGTTGCCGTCCTGCGTCACCTGGCCGGGCTTGACGACCGCCTCGAAGATCCGCTGCTTCGTCCTCTGACAGCTCGATCCGGACCTGGCTGCGGCGGTAGCGCGTCGCTGCCGACTGCACGCGCTCGAGCGCGTCGGCGTCCTCGTCGAAGCGTGAGTCGCTCTCGGCCCAGGGCGACACGATCAGCCGGCTTCCCGCGCCGGCAGATGCGTCCAGATCTCCTCTGTCACGTGCGGCATCACGGGATGGAGCAGCTGCAGCAACCGCTCGAGCGCCGCGAGAGCAGTCGCCTGCGCATCGGCGTCGCCGTCGTACAGTCGCGGCTTGATCGCCTCGGCGTACCAGTCGCAGAAATCGTCGAATGTCAGGTGGTAGAGGCTGTCGGCGACCTCGGAGAACGCGAAGCGCGGCAGGGCATCCTCGATCAGCGCACGCGCCCGCTCCAGCCTCGCGAGGATCCAGCGCTCCTCGACGTCGCGCGGCCGTGCGTCCGGCGTAGCGCCCTCCGTCGCCGAGACGATTAGCCGCGACACGTTCCAGAGCTTGTTCGCGAGGCGGCGGCCCTCGTCGATGGCGGCGTACGAGAGCCGGGTGTCCTGCTGGGACGACATCTTCATCAGCCCGTACCGCGTCGCGTCGGTCCCGTACTGGGCGATCACCTCGAGCGGGTCGACGCCGGTGCCGAGCGACTTCGACATGCGCCGCCCGTCCGGCGCGAGCACGGTCGAGTGGATGATCACGTCGGAGAACGGGATCTGCTCGCAGAGCTCCAGCCCGGCGAAGATCATCCGGTTCTCCCAGAGGCGGATGATCTCGCGCGCAGTGATGTTGAGGTCGCCGGGGTAGAAGCGCTGCAAGTCCGGCGTGTCGTCTGGCCAGCCGAGCGTGGCGAACGGCCACAGCGCCGACGAGAACCAGGTGTCGAGGACGTCCGGATCGCGCTCGAGCTCCGTCTGCCCGCACTCGGCGCAGGCCTCCGGCTCGGTCTCGGCGACGGTGACGTGACCGTCGGGGCAGTACCAGACGGGGAGCTGATGCCCCCACCAGAGTTGGCGCGAGATGTTCCAGTCGGGCGCGTTCTCGAGCGAGTCGATCGCGAAGCGGTGCTGTGACTCGGGGTGGTAGCGCACGCGGCGGGTTTGCAGAGCCTCGATCGCCGGCGCCCCGAGCTCGTCCATGCGGCACCACCATTGGAGCGAGATGAGCGGCTCGATGCGGCTCTCGCAACGCTCGCAGGCGGCGATCGTGTGCCGGTACGGCTCGCGGCGCTCGAGGAGGCCGCGCTCCTCGCACCAGGAGAGCACCCGCTTGCCGGCCTCCTCCTGGTCGAGCCCGGCCAGCTCGCCGGCCTCCTCGTTCATGAGCCCGTCGGGGCCGATGACCATCGGCTCGGGCAGGCCGTGCGCGCGGCCGATCTCGAAGTCCGTGGGGTCGTGACCCGGCGTCACCTTGAGCGCACCGGTGCCGAACTCGGGCTCGACGCGCTCGTCCGCGATCACCGGCACGCGGCGCTCGACGAAGGGCACGAAGACCTCCTTGCCGACGAGCTCGGCGTAGCGCTCGTCCTCGGGGTGCACAGCGACGGCGACGTCGGCGAGGATCGTCGCCGGTCGCACGGTGGCGATCGTCACGTGGCCGGAGCCGTCGGCCAGCGGGTAGCGGACGTAGACGAGCTCGTCGTCCACCTCCACGTGGTCGAGCTCGAGGTCCGAGAGCGCGCTCAGGTGGAACGGGCACCAGTTGACGATCCGGTGGTCGCGGTAGAGCCAGCCGCGCTGCCAGAGGTGGACGAAGAACTTCAGCACCGCGCGGACGTAGCCGTCGTCCATCGTGAAGCGCTCGCGCCGGTAGTCCATCGACGCGCCCATGCGCCGGTACTGCGTCATGATCGTCCGTCCGTAGAGCCGTAGCCACTCCCAGACCCTGGCCTCGAACGCCTCGCGGCCGAGGTCGTGGCGGCTCTTCCCCTCCTTCTCCAGCTCCTTCTCGACGACGCTCTGCGTCGCGATGCCGGCGTGGTCGTAGCCCGGGCTGGAAGAGGCAGTTGAAGCCCTGCATCCGCCGCCAGCGAACGAGCGAGTCGGCGAGCGCGAGCTGCAGCGCGTGGCCCATGTGCAGGTCGCCCGTGACGTTCGGCGGCGGAAAGGCGATGACGAACGTGGGGCGCGGATCGTCCGCCTCGGCCGCGTACAGGCCCTCCTCCTCCCAGGTGGCCTGCCAGCGTTCTTCGACGCCCTCGGGGCTGTACCGCGACTCCATCCCGAAGCGATGGTAACGAGGGGCCCTTCTGCGACAATGGCGCACGGATGGTGAGTGCTGTCGGCGATCCCATCGAAGCGGGTCGCGAAGCGGTCCGCCGTCGAGCCTGGGAAGACGCGTACGAGTTGCTGTCGAGCGCCGACGACAGGCTGGCTGCGGAGGACCTGCAGGGGCTCGCCGAGGCGGCGTTCTGGAGCGGCCGACCGGACGAGGCAGTCGCGGCCCGGGAACGGGCCTACAAGGCCTATCTCGACGAGGGCGACCGTCTTCAGGCCGCGGACATCGCGCTTCGCCTGGCGTTCGACTACTTCCCCAAGGGGAATCTTCCGCTCTTCCGCGGCTGGCTCGCGAAGGGCGAGCGGATCCTCGAGGACGAGCCGGAGTCGCTGGAGCACGGAAGGGCCGCGCTGATGCGGGCGGTCCGAGGCGGGAGAGATCATGGGAAAGTTCGACGAGGCGATCGCCGAGGCAGAGCGCGCGTTCGACATCGGCAAGCGATTTGGCGACGCCAATCTCCAGGCGCTGGCGCTCGTCACCCACGGCAGGAGCCTGGTCCACCGCGGAGAGCTCGATGCCGGGCTCGCGCTGCTCGACGAGGCATCGACCTCTGCGCTGACCGGTGAGCTCGATCCGTACTCGGCGACGATCGTCTACTGCATGACGATCACCGGCGCCCAGGGTGTCGGCGACTTCGACCGCGCCCGTCAGTGGACCGAGGCAGCGAACCGCTGGTGCGACGTCGAGAAGACGCGCGGCTTCCCCGGAGCCTGCAGAGTGCACCGCTCCGAGATCCTCTGGCTGGACGGCCAGTGGGACGAGGCCGAGCGCGAGGCCGTCGATGCGTGCGCCGACCTCGAGTCCTACAACTCGTTCACGACGGCCGCGGGCTTCTACCAGATCGGCGAGATCCGGCGGAGACGCGGCGACTTCTACGCAGCCGAAGAGGCGTATCGAAAGGCACACGAGCTCGGGCGAGACCCGCAGCCGGGTCAGGCTTTGCTGCGGCTCGCCGAGGGCCAAGGCCGCCGAGGCCGCAGCCGCGCTGGGCCGATCGCTCGGAGACGACGGCACGAACCCGCTGGCGCGCGCGCGGCGCCTTCCCGCGCACGTGGCCGTGTCGCTCGCGGTCGGAGATGTCGAGACAGCCAAAGCGGCGACCTCCGAGCTCGAGGAGCTGACAGATCGCTTCCAGGTCGGCGGCGAGCGGACGCCGTCTGCTCGACGGCGCACTCCAGCTCGCCCTGTCCCGCATCGCGGCCGCCGAGGAGGACTGGACGGCAGCGGAGGCCTCAGCCCGAGCGGCGCTGACGATCTGGAACCGGGTCGGCGCCCCGTACGAGGCGGCTGAGGCACGCCTCGCGCTCGGCATGGCCTACGAGCAGAAGGGCGACCGCAAGGGAGCGTACGCCGAGTACGAGGCGGCGAAGACCACCTTCGAGCGCCTGGGGGCCGTGCTCGACACGCAGCGGACGATGGAGTTGCTCGGAGAGACTGCCGCTACCCATAGGACCTTCGTCTTCACGGACATCGTCGACTCCACGAAGCTGCTGGAGGCGCTCGGGCCCGAGAAGTGGAAGAAGCTCCTCGACCGGCATGACGCCTTGTTGAGCGAAGCGATTCGCTCGCACGGCGGAGACGTGATCAAGCACACCGGCGACGGCTTCTTTGCCGCCTTCGACACCGCTGAGAACGCTGTGGAGAGTGCCGTGCGCATCCAGCAATCGCTTGACGATGAGGTCTTCAGCGTCCGGATCGGCCTGCACAGCGGAGAGGCGCTCGAGCGCGGCAGCGACTACACCGGCCGCGGCGTCAACGTCGCGGCGCGTATCGGCGCACTCGCAGGCCCGGGCGAGATCCTCGTCTCCACCGAGACCTTCGACGGCACCAGCAGCCCGTACGCGCTCTCGGAGCCGCGCACGGCCGAGCTAAAGGGCTTCGAAGAGGCCGTGCCTATCGCGGCCGTCGACTACCGCAGCGCGTAGCTCCGTCCGACCCTCTCGCTTCACTTCGGATCCGAAATCGGGCAAACCTGGATCCGAAATGGCGGTAGACCTCGACAAATCGGGGTAGACTCCGTCAAAATAGGATCCAAGATTACGATTACGGGACCCCAAAGGAGGGACGGCATGGAGATGAACGGTCGGGTGAACGGCGTCACGAGGCCCTACACGAAGGAGGACGTGGAGCGCCTGCGCGGCACCGTCCACGTCGAGCACACGCTCGCGCGTCTCGGCGCAGAGCGGCTCAGGGAGCTGCTGGGCGGCGACGGATTCGTCCGCTCGCTCGGCGCACTCTCGGGCGGCCAGGCGGTGCAGATGGTGAAGGCCGGCCTGCAGTCGATCTACGTCTCCGGCTGGCAGGTCGCCGCCGACGCCAACCTCGCGGGGCACGTGTACCCCGACCAGAGCCTCTACCCGGCCGACTCCGCTCCGTCGCTCGTCCGCCGCATCAACAATGCGCTGCTGCGCGCCGACCAGATCCACAGGGCCGAGGGCGACACGTCGACGCGGTGGCTCGTCCCGATCCTCGCCGACGCCGAGGCCGGCTTCGGCGGCCCGCTGAACGCGTTCGAGCTGATGAAGGCGATGATCGAGTCCGGCGCCGCGGCCGTCCACTACGAGGACCAGCTGGCGTCGGAGAAGAAGTGCGGCCACCTCGGCGGCAAGGTGCTCGTGCCGACGAGCCAGTTCATCCGCACGCTCGTCGCGGCGCGGCTCGCTGCCGACGTGCTCGACGTACCGACGGTGCTCGTCGCCCGCACCGACTCGCTCTCCGCATCGCTGCTGACGAGCGACGTCGACGAGCGCGACGCCCCGTTCGTCACCGGCGAGCGGACGGCGGAGGGCTTCTTCCGCATCCGCGAGGGGCTCGACGCCGCGATCGCCCGTTCCCTGGCCTACGCCCCGTACGCCGACATGCTCTGGTTCGAGACCTCGACGCCCGACCTCGGCGAGGCCCGCGAGTTCGCGCAGGCGATCAACGAGCGCTTCCCGGGCAAATGGCTCACGTACAACTGCTCGCCGTCGTTCAACTGGCGGCGCCACCTGGAGGAGTCCGACATCGCGAGCTTCCAGGAGCAGCTGGCGGGGATGGGCTACAAGTACCAGTTCGTGACGCTGGCCGGCTTCCACTCGCTGAACGCCGGGATGTTCGAGCTCGCTTCCGGGCTACGCGGAGGAAGGCATGGCCGCGTACGTGAAGCTCCAGGAGCACGAGTTCGCGCTCGAGGAGCACGGCTACACCGCGACGCGCCACCAGCGCGAGGTCGGCGCCGGCTACTTCGACGCGGTCGTGGAGGCGGTCTCGGGCGGCCAGGCATCGACGCTGGCGCTGAAGGGCTCGACCGAGGAAGGGCAGTTCGCGAAGGAGGTGACTGCATGAAGGTTCACATCGAGGCTGAGCAGGAGCTCCGACGCGGAGGATCTCGCGCGGTCGTTGACGGCGCAGGGCATCCAGGCCAACGTGCTCTCCGATCCCGATCCCGATCGCGTGACGGCGGTGGCCGACGACCTCGCCCTCGTGGAGCACGCGATCGAGGGCTGGACGGCGGAACGTGGGCTGCCGTTCGTGCCGCTGCTCGTCGACGAGAAGCACTTCGTCCTGTCGCCGCCCGGCTCCTAGGCGTTCGTGGAAGCGGAGAGCACCAAGGCCGACGAGATCGCCCTCGAGCTCGAGGACGACATCGTCTCGGGCCGGATCGAGGCGGGCAGCGTGCTCCGTCAGGAGCAGCTCTCCGAGCGGTTCGGCGTCAGCCGCACACCGATCCGGGAGGCGCTGCGGCGGCTCGCCGCGCACGGGCTCGTCTCGTTCACGCCGAACCGCGGCGTGCGCGTGCGCACGCTCTCGCGCGACGAGCTCCGCGAGGCGTTTCTCGTCCGGGCCGAGCTGGAGAGCCTCGCCACCCAGCTCGCTGTCCCGCGGATGACGCCCGAGCGGCTCGCCGAGCTGGACGCGGCCGAGCAGCGCTTCTCCGAGCTGACGGTGGCCCTGCGGAAGAAGGCCCGGAGCGGCGTCGAAGACAGCCCGCTCGCCGTCGAGTGGATGCACGCGAACTACGGCTTCCACGACGTGATCTACGCGGCGGCCGAGACGCCGTACCTCGAGCGGCTGGCGAAGAGCGCGCGGCGGACGTTCGTCGGCCAGATCACGTGGGTCGCACGCGCCGAGCTCGACGGGCTCTACGAGCGGAACGACCGCGAGCACCGGGCGATCCGCGAGGCGATCGCCGCCGGCAGCGCCGGCGGCGCGCGCGTGCTGGCGCGGGAGCACGTACTGCACTCGTGGGAGCTGCTCGACGCGATCCTCGACCACGTCCGCGGCCGCGAGCCCGCCCTCCGCTCGGCCTAAACGGACATGTCCCGGTGCCAGGCACCGGGACGTGTCCATAATCGCCGGCGTGCCTCGCTGGCCGAACCTCTTCATCGTCGGTGCGCCGAAGGGCGGCACGACGACGCTCTGGCGGTATCTCGACCAGCACCCGGACGTGTTCATGTCGCCGGAGAAGGAGCCGAACTTCTTCCTCGACCCGACGCCGCCGGTGCAGGGTGCCGACCGAGGACGCATATCTCGGCCTCTTCGCCGGCGCGAGCGGACGAGACGTGGCTCGGCGAGGCGAGCGGGAGGTACTTCTCGGATCACGACGACGCCTGGGCTGATCAAGGCGCGGGTGCCGGACGCGCGAATCATGATCGCGCCTGCGCGACCCGGTCGAGCGGGCGTACTCCTCGTACTGGCACGACGTGAAGTTCGGGATCGAGAGCCACCCCTTCGCGGCAGTGGTCGACGAGCAACTCGACGACTCGCGGTTCCCGGTCGGCGCCGATCCGGCCAGGAAGCACGTCTACCTCGGCTTCTACTCGCAGCACGTGGCGCGGTTCCTCGACGTGTTCGGAGATGCCACTCGCGTCGGCTTTCTCGAGGATCTCCACGCCGATCCAGCAGGCAGAGGCAGCTTCGATCTTCGATTTCCTCGGCGTCGATCCCGACGTTGCGCGGCAGATCTCGCCCGGCGCCCACAACGTCTTCGCGCAGCCGCGCAACCGCGTGGCTGCGCGGCTGATGGCGTCACCAAAGGCGCGTGCAGGCGGCCGCGCCGTGCTTCCGCGAGCCAGTCCGCACGTGGGTCGAGAACCTCGTCCTGCAACGCGGCCAGAAGCCGCCGCTCGATCCCGTGCTGCGCGCACGCCTGCGGCTGCGTTCGACGCCGACCGCAAGCGCCTCGAGCAGCTGCTCGGCCGGCCCGTTCCTTGGTAGCCCGTTTGGCACACTCAGGACGTGAGGACGGCGCTCTTCGTTACAGTGGCGCTGAGCGGCTTGGCGCTCCTCGCCGGTGTCGCGAGCTCCGCGCCTGTCAGCCACCTGTGAGCCGACGCCCGAGGACGCGTTCGGGCCCTTCGGTCGGGTCACGCCGCCGCTGCGCGCGAAGATCGGAACCGGTCACGTGCTGACGGGCGTCGTGTTGTCGGCACTCGACTGCAAGCCGATCCGCGGCGCACGGGTCGAGTTCTGGCAGTCCAACAAACAGGGTGTCTACACACGCTCGACGAGCGGATCGGTGCGGACGAACTCCCAAGGCCGCTTCCGCTTCGAAGGGCCATATCCGTCGTCATACGAAGGCCGCCCGGGTCACATACATATCCGAGTCGTCGCCAAGTTCCACGAGGTGCTCCTCACGCGAGTACGAGCCGCACGGCGCGCGCCGCGGATCCGTCCGCCTCGTGCTCAGGCCCCAGCAGGTTTAAGACCGTCGCGCAGGCGACGACGCTACGCAGACTCTTCGGCGAGCTCTTCGTACTCTTCGACGCCGAGGTGACGAGCGTCGGCTTCAGGCCCTTGGAGATCGTCTCCTTCGTGATCACGCACTTGGAGACGTCCTTGCGCGAGGGCAGCTCGAACATCACGTCGAGCAGCGCGCCCTCGATGATCGAGCGCAACCCGCGCGCGCCGGTCTCGCGCTCGAGCGCATGGTCGGAGATCTCCCACAGCGCGTCCTCGGTGAACACGAGCTCGATCGAGTCGTAGTTGAAGAAGCGCTGGTACTGCTTGACGAGCGCATTCTTCGGCTCGGTGAGGATCTGGACGAGATCCTCGCGCTTCAGCTGGTGGACATGCGAGACGACCGGCAGCCGGCCGATGAACTCGGGGATCAGGCCGTAGGCGAGCAGGTCCTCCGGCATCACGTCCGACAGCACCTCGGCCGACTCGGGCGAGTGCCTGGAGTGGATCTTCGCGCCGAAGCCGACGGCGTTCTCGCCCGCCCGCCGCGCGATGATCTTCTCGAGCCCGCCGAACGAGCCGCCGCAGATGAAGAGCACGTTCGTCGTGTCGATGGAGAGGAACTCCTGGTGCGGGTGCTTGCGGCCGCCCTGCGGCGGCACCGACGCCACCGTCCCCTCGAGGATCTTCAGGAGCGCCTGCTGCACGCCCTCGCCGGAGACGTCGCGGGTGATCGAGGGGTTGTCCGCCTTGCGGGCGATCTTGTCCACCTCGTCGATGTAGATGATCCCCGTCTCGGCCTTCTTGATGTCGAAGTCCGCGGCCTGGATCAGCTTGAGCAGGATGTTCTCGACGTCCTCGCCGACGTAGCCGGCCTCCGTCAGCGCCGTTGCGTCGGCGATGGCGAAGGGGACGTTGAGGATGCGCGCGAGGGTCTGCGCGAGGTGGGTCTTGCCGCAGCCGGTCGGGCCGAGCAGCAGGATGTTCGACTTCTGCAGCTCGACGTCGTCGTCCGTCTGCTGCCCCATCTGGACGCGCTTGTAGTGGTTGTAGACGGCGACCGAGAGCGTCCGCTTCGCCTCGTCCTGCGAGACGACGTAGTCGTTGAGGCTGGCGTAGATCTCCTTGGGGCGCGGCAGCGAGTCGAGGTCGAGATGCGCGGGAGCCGTCAGCTCCTCGTCGATGATCTCGTTACAGAGATCGATGCACTCGTCGCAGATGTAGACGCCCGGCCCCGCGATGAGCTTCTTGACCTGGCGCTGGCTCTTGCCGCAAAAGGAGCACAGCAGCTGCTCGTTTCCGTCGGTCGCCCTCGCCATCTGAGTCTCCTTGTACCTCGGATCGTCTCTTTACGCCAGTGCTCGATCTAGCGATGCTGCGATGACCGAGTCGATGATGCCGTACTCCTTCGACTCCTCGGCGGTCATGTAGTAGTCCCGGTCCATGTCCTTCGCGATTTTCTCGATGTCCTGGCCCGTGTGCTTGGACATGATCTCCTCCATTAGCCGCTTCAGGCTGATTACCTCCCTGGCCTGAATCTCGATCTCGGTCGGCTGCCCCGAGAAGCCTGCGGAGCCCTGGTGGATGAGGATCTTCGAGTGCGGCAGCGCCATGCGCTTGCCCGGCGCGCCGCCGGCGAGCACGACCGCTCCCATCGACATCGCCATGCCGACGCAGATGGTCTGCACGTCCGGCTTGATGAACTGGATCGTGTCGTAGATGGCCAGCCCGGCATAGACGATCCCGCCGGGCGAGTTGATGTAGATGGAGATGTCCTTGTCGGGGTCCTCGGACTCCAGGTGGAGCAGCTGCGCGACGATGAGGTTCGCGATCTGGTCGTCGATCGGCGTGCCGAGGAAGATGATCCGCTCGTTGAGCAGACGCGAGTAGATGTCGAAGGCGCGCTCGCCGCGCGACGTCTGCTCGATGACCATCGGAATCAAAGGACTCATTCGGTCTCCTTACTCCCTGGGGCTCCCTGGGGTCCATAACGTTGTCTCTTGCGGCGTCTTCTCCTGCTCCGGCGTCCAGAGCTTCTCGCGTGCGGCGGCGAGGTCGAGCGGGATCGGCTTCACCTCGGCCGTCACGCGGTCGAGTGCCTGCCGTAGCCGGAGATCCTCGCGGATCGAGTCGCGGATCGGCGAGGCCATCACCTCGGCCACGGTCTCCTCGGACTCGCCCTGCTCACGCAGCACGGCTTCGATCTCCTCGTCGGACACCTCGATGCCGAGCTGCTCCGCCACGGCGTCGAGCACGAGCTCTCGCGCGACGGACAGCGCGGCCTCGGCGCGCAGCTGGTCGCGCAGCTGGTCGGGCGTCTGGTTCGACGCCATGAGATAGGTCTCCGGGGAGATGCCGCGGCTCTCGAGCGTGCGCAGGAAGCCGGAGAGCAGCTCGTTCGCGCGCGAGTCGACCAGCGGGCCCGAGGGCTGAACGCCGGACGCCTGGACGAGCGTGTCCGCGGCGGCGGCGCGGAAGCCGGACTCGATCTCGGCAGAGATCTGATCCCGCAGGCGCTCCTCGATGTCGGCGCGCAGCTCGGCCAGCGTGTCGAACTCGCTGGCTGCGCGCGCGAGATCGTCGTCCGCGGGTGGCAGCACCTTCTCCTTGATCTCGTTGAGCGTGACAGTGAGCCGCGCGGTCGAGCCGTCGGCCAGCCCATGCTCGACGTCCTTCGTCTCGCCCGGCGACATGCCCGTCAGCGCGTCCTCGAGCTCGTCGACCATGCGCCCGGTACCGAGCTCGACGACCATGTCGCGGCGCGCCTCGCCGGACGGGCTGACGACGTCCACGACGACGACGTCCCCCTCGCGGGCAGCGCGGCCCTCGACCGGCGACAGCTCGGCGATCGAGTCCCGCAGGCGCGTCGATCTCCGCGTCGACCAGCTCGCCAGGCACCTCGGCATCGGGACGCGGCACCTCGAGCGACGTCCAGTCGGGCAGCTCGACCTTGGGCTGTACGGCGACGGTGGCCGTGAAGCTGAACGGCGTCTCCGCCGACTCCGGCAGCTCGTACTCGTAATCGGGCTGCGCGATCGGATGGATGCGCGCGCTCGTGGCGGCATTCCGGAACCAGCCGCCGATGTGACTGGAGATCGCCTCGTCCATCACCCGCTCCTTGCCGACCCGCGCGACGAGCACCTGCGTCGGCACCTTGCCCTTGCGGAAGCCGGGGATCTTGACCGACTCGGCCAGGTCGGAAGTGGCGTGCTCGACCGCGTGCTCGAGGTCGTGACGAGACACCTCGACAGAGAGGCGAACCTTGTCCTCGGGGAGCCGCTCGACCGTCGCGTCCACGCGGGCCATTCAACCAGAACGCCTTTTCGTGACCGACTGCCTCCTGTGGGATGCTCACGCGGTGCAACGCGCGCTGAGCCGGGCCGGCGAGCGCTTTTCGACACTGGCGGATGTCTTTCGCAATCCGCAGCTGCGCCGGCTCGAGCTGTCGTGGGCGGGCTTCTACGTCGGCGAGTGGACGTACTTCGTCGCGCTGTCCGTCTACGCGTTCGAGGTCGGCGGCGCGGCAGCTCTCGGAGCGCTCGGGCTCGCGAGGATGATTCCGGCCGCGATCGCGCTGCCGTTCGGCAGCCTGCTCACCGACCGCTACGCCCGACAGCGCGTATTGCTCGGGATCCATGCCGGCCGCGCGCTGCTGTTCGGTCGCGATGGCCGTGGCGCTGGCGGCGGAGAGCTCGCGCGTCGATCATCTTCGCTCTGGCGGCGCTGGCAGCGGTCGCCGGCGCTCCCGAGCGCCCGGCGACGCTCTCGCTCGTGCCGACACTTGCTCGGACGCCGCGGGAGCTCGTGGCGACAAACGTCTCCTCGAGCACGCTGGAAGGGCTGGGCACGCTCGTCGGCCCGGTGCTCGGCGGCGTGCTCGCGGCGACGGCAGGCGTGGAGGTCGCCGTTGCCGTCGGCCGGCAGGCGTCAGCGCCGCCTGCGCGGTGTTCGTCGCGGGAATCCGTCGTGAGGGTGAAGTCGCGGGCGCGCGACGACGCGTCGAGCGCAACCTCACGGCACGAGCTGCTCGGAGGCGTGCACACGCTTCACACGCGAGCCCTCACCCCCGACTGATCGTGCTGCTCTTCAACGCACAGACGATGGTCCGCGGACTGCTGAACGTATTGCTCGTCGTCGCGTCGATCGAGCTTCTCGGCATGGGCGAGGCCGGAGTCGGGTGGTTGAATGCCGCGCTCGGCGCCGGAGCGCTGGCCGGCGGGCTGGCGGCCGTCGGCCTCGTCGCTCGGCGCCGGCTGGCCGGCATCTTCGGCATCGCGCTCGTACTCTGGGGTGCGCCGATCGCGCTCGTCGGAGCCTGGCCGCGGGCCGGCTGGGCTCTCGTGTGCCTCGGCCTCGTCGGCATCGGGAACGCGCTGCTCGACGTCTCGGGCTTCACGCTGCTCCAGCGCACGGTGGACGAGCATCTGCTCGGCCGCGTCTTCGGCGTGTTCGAGATCGGTGTCGCGCTGGCGACAGCCGTCGGCTCGGTCCTCGGCTCGATCCTCGTCGAGCAGTTCGGCATCCGTCCGGCGCTGGTGGTGTCGGGCGCGATCCTGCCCGTTCCTCGCGCTGGTCTCACTGCCCGGATTACGGCGCATCGACGAGTCCGCGGAGGTTCCCGAGCGGGAGCTCGAGCTCGTATCGGACGTGTCGCTCTTCTCACCTCTGCCGGCGACGACGCTCGAGCGGCTGGCGGCCCGGCTCGAACGCCTCGACGTCGCGCTCGGGCACGACGCTCGTCGAGACCGGCGCCGCCGGCGATCGCTTCTATCTCATCGCCAGCGGAGAGATCGACGTCATCCAGGACGGCGCCCAGGTGAGCGACGCTCGGCAGCGGCGACTACTTCGGGGAGATCGCGCTGCTTCGCGAGGTGCCTCGCACGGCGACGTGCACGGCGCGAACCGACGCGGAGGTCTACTGCCTCGGCCGCGACGTGTTCGTCGCCGCGGTGAGCGGCGACGTGCGCACGGCTGCCGCCGCCGAGAGCGTCATGTCACGACGCATGGATGAGCTGTCAGGCGTCGGAGACCGTTCGCCAGCCGAGTAGCGCGGCGAAGCCGAGCAGCGCGACGCCCGAGACGACGTCCACCACGACGAGCAGCCGCTCGCCGACGCGGCGGCGCGCCAGCGACAGGCCGAGCGAGAGCGCGAGAAACCAGCCGAACGTGCCGACGGCGACACCGCCCACGAGTGCGGACGCGGTGAAGCCCGAGCCGACGAGGTCGGCGGTGGACGCCGCGGTGAAGATCGCGGCCCAGGAGGCGATCGTCATCGGATTGGACGCCGTGGCGGCGAGCGACGTGAGGAACGCGCGGCGCGGCGTCGACACTTCCTCCGGGACCTCACCGCCCAGCCGAATCCGGAACGCGCTCCAGAGCGTCCGCGCTCCGAGGTACGCGAGGAAGCCCGCGCCGATGACTCCGAAGGTGATGCGGAGAGCGTCGATCTCGAGCAGCGCGCTCGCGCCGAGCACGCCGAGCGCCGCGTAGAGCGCATCGATCACGGCGGCGCCGGCGCCGATGGCGATGCCGATCGACGCCGTCCCGCGCAGCACCGAACGCGCGCAGAGCAGCCAGATCGGCCCCACCTGGGCGGCGACGAGGAAGCCGAGCCCGAGGCCGGCGGCGAAGGCGGATGTCATGTCGGCTATGCGGGCGGAGGGAGTCGAACCCCCAAGGGCTTTCGGCCCAATGGCTCCTAAAACCGTCGCGTTTACCAGTTCCGCCACGCCCGCGCACAAGTCCAGGGCTACGCCGGACTCGTCGGATAGAGAGCATAAACCCGGCCCTCCTACGCTCCCACTCGCCGACCTCGTAGGCCTGGCCCGGGGTGCCGCCGACGACGATCAGCGTCGTCGGCGACTCGGTGGCCTCGAACTTACGCCTGACCGGCCCTTCGACGGCGACCGCGCTGCCGGCGGGCACGTCCACCTGCTCGCCGTCGAGCGTCGCCAACGCAGCGCCGCGCTGGATGATGTACAGCTCCTGCTCGCCCGTCTCGCCGTGCTCGTGCTCGGGGATGAGGACGTTGCCGGCGTCCTTCGTCACGCGCGTTGACACCGAAGGCAGTGATGCCGAAGTGATGGCGCATCGACTTCCAGGTCGCAGGCCAGTCCGACTTGACCGGTGGGATGTCGTCGATCGCAGCCGCCTTCCAGCCGTCCCCTCGTCGCCCACAGATACCTCCTCGTCGTAGGGTTCGGCGAAGCATGACAGCGGAGTCACGCAAGCGCTGGTGCTCGTGGCGACGGTCATCGGATCGTCGATGGCGTTCCTCGACGCGTTCGTCGTCAACGTCGCGCTGCCGACGATCGACGAGGAGCTCGGCCTGGGGCTGACCGGCGAGCAGTGGATCTTCCTCAGCTACTCGCTCGCGCTGGCAGCGCTCTACCTGCCCGCAGGCGCGCTCGGCGACCGCTACGGCTACGCGAACACGTTCGTCATCGGCGTCGCCGGCTTCGCAGCCGCCTCGGTGCTCGCCGGTGTCGCGCCGACGAGCGAGGTGTTGATCGGAGCCCGAGCCATCCAGGGCGTGTTCGGCGCACTGCTGACGCCGGGCAGCCTGGCGCTGCTGCGCGCCACGTACGGAGACGAGGCCGGCAAGGCAATCGGCGCGTGGACGGCCTGGACCAGCGTCGCAACCGTCGCCGGGCCCGTCGTCGGCGGCGCCATCGTCGAGACCGTTTCCTGGCGCGTGATCTTCCTCCTCAACATCCCGCTCGCCATCGTGACCGTGGTCTTGACGCTCGTCTCGCGCGACACGTGCCGCACGCAGCTACGACATCGGCAGCTCGACGTGTACGGAGCCGTGCTGGGGGCGATCGCCGTCGGCGCGCTCGTCTGGGCGCTGGTGGAGGGGCCGGAGGTCGGCTTCGGCAGCCCGACCGTCGTCGGCGGCTTCGTGCTGGCGGGCGTGGCGTTCGCGGCCTTCATCTGGGTCGAGTCGCGCGTGGCCGAGCCGATGATGCCGCTGTCGCTCTTTCGCATCCGCGAGCTCTCGGTGGCCAACCTCGCGACGTTCTTCGTCTACGCGGCGCTGGGCAGCGCCATCTTCTTCGTCGTCCTGTTCGGACAGTCGGTGCTCGGCTACTCGCCAACAGAAGCCGGCCTCATGGTCGCGCCCATCAGCATCGTGATCTGGCTGCTCGCCGGCCGCTTCGGCCGCGCGTCCGACCGTCTGGGACCGCGTCTCTTCCTCGTCGTCGGTCCCGTCCTGATCGGCGTCGGCCTGGCGCTGCTCGGCCGCCTCGACGCCGGCGCGAGCTACTGGTCGGAGGTCTTTCCGGGCCTGCTCGTCTTCTCCGATCGGGCTGGCCGCCACGGTGCCGGCCATCACCTCCACTGCGCTGAAGCCGGCTCCGGAGGGCCTGACCGGCGTCGCCTCGGGCATCAACACGACGGTCTCCCGTCTCGGACAACTGGTGGCCGTCGCGGCGCTCGGCGTGGTCGTCTCGCTCATCTACACGGCCGACGGCAGCCCGTTCGAGCTGGGCGACCGAACTGCCGCCGAGCTGGCGGAGGCCGCCGACGCGTTCCAGGCTGCGATGTGGGTCGCCGCCGGGCTCGCCTTCGCCGGCGCGCTCGTCAGCGGCCTGGGGCTGCCCCGGCGAGCTCGAAACGAAGCGACTGGGCTCGCTGACGGCACCGCTGAAGCGCACCCTCCCGCGTCTCCCCCCACTCGGTGAAGATCGCCAGCCGGTAGCTCGCCGTGTCGTTCGTGCCCTGCTCTGACAGCCTGCGCCCGGGGCGAACGAGGATTTCCAGCCCGTCCTCCGGCTCCGGCACCGCCTCCACGACCGCGTCCTCGAACACGCGCACGACGTAGGAGATGGCGACGCCGTTCGGCTTGCGGCCGTCCCAGGCAGGATCCTCGCCGCACGCGAGCGCGAACAGCGCGTCGTAGGTCGGCCGGCCGTGCACCGCCTCCACGAGCGGCGAGAACTGCGAGGCGATGCGCGGGTTCAGCTCCACGATCTGCGCTCGGGCCGTCGTCGGGGACGAAGAACTCGATGTTGAAGAAGCATGCGTCGAGCCCGTGCGCAGGCACGAGCACGGCAGCCAGCTGCACGAGCTCGGCCAGCCGCTCCGGCGGCTAACGCCGACGGATACTCGAAGCGCTCGAACGAGTTCGTGCCCGGGTACTTGACCGAGTCGGTGACGCCGATCACGGTCACTTCCGCCGTCGTGCACGAAGCCTTCGAGCGTGACCTCGTCTCCCGTCACGAGCTCCTCGACGAGGAAGCCACGGACGGCGTCCTCGGGCAGACCGGCGACGTCGGCGTACTCGTCTCGGTAGCTCCGGGTCCTCGGCGAGCTGGGCGAGCTCTGCCTCGGAGTCGACGCGACGTGCTTCCTGGGACAGCCTGCCCACCACCGGCTTCACCCACCACGGTGGGGGGAACGGCGGTGGCCCGTCGAGCTGAGCGAAGCGCGGCGTCGCCTCCTGCGCGACACGCTGCTGAATTGCTCTCGAGGTCGGCTTGTGCTGGCAAGACACGATCGCCCCGGGACTCGGCCCAGGCAGCCCGCGACGTTCGGCGAGCTGGGCGGCCAGCAGCGCAGAGCGGTCTTTCGTGCCGACGACGCCGTCGGCCGGGAGCTCCGCCAGCTCGTCGAGCAGCGCGCGCGTGTCGACGTGACCGGCATCGAGATCCGGTCCGGCGAACCGAACGTGCACGCTGCTCGAACGTGCAGCGTGAAGGTCACGTTCTTGCGGACAGATTACGAGTACGCGCGCCACCGATTCTCCAATCTAGACTTCCGGACTTCATGCGCGAAGCCGCCGAGGTCACGGCAGATGTGAGGGAGCGCATAGTCGTCGAGCTGGAGGCCGCGCGGGCCCGGACGACGGCTCTGCTCGCGCCGTTCTCCGACGAAGAGCTCACCCGGCAGGTGTCTCCACTCATGTCTCCGCTCGTGTGGGACCTCGCGCACATCGGGCACTTCGAAGAGCTCTGGATCAGCCGGAGACTCGGCGGCGCGAAACCGATCTTCCCCGAGGTGGACGACACCTACGACGCTTTCGCGCACGAACGCGAGGAGCGACCCTCGCTCGAGCTGCTCGACCCCACAGCCGCACGTACGTATCTCGCCGATGTCCGCGCACTCTCGCTCGCGGTGCTCGAGGAAATCGAGCTCGACGCCGCGGACCCGCTCCTGCGGGGCGGCTTCGCCTTCGGCCTCGTCGTCCAGCACGAGCAGCAACACGTGGAGACGATGCTGCAGACGATCCAGCTCTCCGCGCTCGGGCACGAAGGTGGACAGCCGCGAGTGCTGACGGGGGGCCTGGGAGATGCACTCGTCGAGGAGGGGTCGTTCGTGATGGGCACAAACGACGAGCCCTGGGCCTACGACAACGAGCGCCCCGCACACGAGGCCGAGACCGGCGAATTCAGGATCGAAGTCGAGCCAGTTTCGAACGGCGAATACGCCGGCTTCCTCGCCGACGGCGGCTGGGAGGAGCCGCCGCTCTCCTGGGAGCGAGACGGCGACCGATGGGTGCGCCGTTGCTTCGGGCGCGTCGAGCCGGTGCCGCCCTCGGAGCCCGTGCAACACGTCTCCTGGGAGGAGGCCAACGCGTACGCCGGGTGGGCGGGCAAGCGGCTGCCGACGGAAGCCGAGTGGGAGCGGGCGGCCAAGCTCGGCTTGCTGCGCGGCGTGGGTTCGGTCTGGGAGTGGACGTCGTCGGACTTCGCCGGCTACCCGGGCTTCCAGCCGTTCCCGTACGCCGAGTACTCCGAGGTGTTCTTCGGCCCCGACTACAAGGTGCTGCGCGGCGCGTCCTGGGCCACGAGCCCGACCGTGTCGCGCGTGACGTTCCGCAACTGGGACTTTCCCATTCGCCGGCAGATCTTCGCCGGCTTCCGCTGCGCGGGTGACGTTTGAGCGACGGCGCTCCCTCCGTCACGCTGCAGGTCGACGTCTATCTCACTCCGGAGGACCGCCTCAACGCGATGCGCGAAGACGTGCAAACAGGGCTCACATCGACACCGAAGGAGCTGCCGCCCAAGTGGTTCTACGACGAGCGAGGCTCGATGCTCTTCGAGGAGATCACCAAGCTGCCCGAGTACTACCTCACCGGACGCGAGCGCATCGTCCTCGCCGAGCATGCCCGCGACGTGGCACGGCTGACGGCAGCGAACACGCTCGTCGAGCCCGGCTCGGGATCATCCGAGAAGACGCGGCTCCTGCTCGATGCGATGGTCGAAGCCGGGTACCTGAAGCGCTTCGTACCCTTCGACGTCTCCGAGCAGGCGCTGCGGGAGGCCGCGGCGAGGATCGCCGAGGAGTACCCGGACATCGAGGTGCACGGGGTCGTGGGCGACTTCGAGCACCACCTCGTCTGGCTGCCGGAGGGACGGCGGCGGCTGTTCGCGTTCCTCGGCTCCTCCGTCGGCAACCTCACCGGCGAGCAGCGGGCGACGTTCCTCGCCGACCTGCACGGGCTGCTCGGGGCCGGCGAAGCGCTCTTGCTCGGCGCCGACCTCGTCAAGAACCCGGCGCGGCTCGAGGCCGCATACAACGACTCACGCGGTGTCACGGCGGAGTTCAACCGCAACGTGCTGAACGTGATCAACCGCGAGTTGGGCGGGGACTTCGATCCGACGTCGTTCACACACGTCGCGCGCTGGGACGCCGAGCACGAGTGGATCGAGATGCTCCTCCGCTCCGATGTCGATCAGCGGATGCGTATCTCGGACCTCGACCTCGAGGTGGAGTTCGCCGCCGGCGAGGAGATGCGCACCGAGATCTCGGACAAGTTCCGTCGTGAGGGCCTGGAGGGAGAGCTACGCGACGCCGGCTTCGATCTTGCCCACTGGTGGGAGGACCCCGACGGAGACTTCGCCGTCTCGCTGGCGTTCTCGGCGGCGGGGCGGTGACGCGCGTTGTCATCCTCGGCGGCGGCTCTGCGGGCGAGGCGTTCATCGGAGCGCTGAGCCGACTCGACGGCGATTTCGAGATGACGCTCGTGGAGCGCGCGCTCGTGGGCGGCGAATGCACGTACTGGGCCTGCATGCCTTCGAAGACACTGCTCCGCGCGCCGGAGCTCCTCGCGGCTGCCAGGCAGGCGCCGGGCGCGGCCGAGGCGATGTCCGCAGCACTCGACGTCGAACGCGTCTTCTGGTGGCGAGACCAGGTCGTCGACGGCTACCAGGACGAGGGGCACGGCGAGTGGCTCGCCGACCGCGGCACCGAGCTCGTCCGCGGCGATGCAACGGTCAGCGCCCCCGGCGCGCTCGCCGTCGGCGGGCAAGAGGTTCCCTACGACAAGCTCGTCGTCGCCACCGGCTCGCGTCCCGCGCTGCCGCCCATCGAGGGGATCCACGACGTACCCCACTGGACGACGTCGAACGCCACCGCATCGAGCGTCGTTCCCGGCTCACTCGTTGTCGTGGGCGGCGGAGCTTCGGGTGTCGAGCTCGCACAGCTCTACCAGCGGCTCGGCTCGAAGGTGACGATCGTCCAGCGCAGCCGGCTGCTGACGAAGATGGATGAGGAGGCCGCCTCACTGCTGCAGGAACGGCTGGAGGAGGACGGCGTGCGGGTCAAGTGCGGCTCAGGTGTGACGCGAGTCGACGTCTCGGACCCGGGGGTGACGGTGAGCCTCGACGACGGCGAGACGATCGCTTGCGAGCGCCTGCTCGTTGCTGCCGGGCGCACTCCCACCGTCGATGAGCTCGGCCTCGAGGAGATCGGCGTCGAGGTCGGCCCGCAAGGCATCGTCGTCGACGAGTACCTCGCGGCTGCCGAAAACGTCTGGGCGATCGGCGACGTGACGGGCATCTCGCTCTTCACCCACGTGGCCAAGTACCAGGCGCGCGTCGCAGCGTCCAACGTCGCCGGCATGCGCCGGGCGGCCGACTATCGCGCCGTGCCGGCAGTGGTGTTCACCGATCCCCAGGTGGCGCAGGTGGGCTCGGTCGAGGGCGACGGCCTCGTCAACGCCTCGTGGGAGGTGAATCGGACGTCGCGTTCGTCGACGTACGAGCGGCCGAAGCGGAAGGGCTTCGTGAAGCTCTTCGCCGACCGCGAGCGACGCGTCCTCGTCGGCGCCGTAGCCGTAGGGCCGGAGGCGGGCGAGTGGCTGCAACAGGCGACGCTCGCCATCCGCGCCCAGGTGCCCATCGACGTGCTCCGCGACACGATTCAGCCCTTCCCCACGTTCTCCGAAGCGCTCTCGTTCGCCGCCCGCGACCTTCCTCTTTAGGACACGTCTAGGTGCCAGACCCAGGGTCAGACACTGAGACTGACCCTAGCTTGTTGAGATTCTGTATCGACTTCGCGCTGAAGGCTTGCGTTCTCCACTGACGACCGTAGTCTCGAAGACGACGATGCCACGAATCCTCCGCCGCGAGCTACCTGCCGAGGGCATCTACCACGTAACCGCGCGCAGCGTGCACGGCCAGCCGTTGTTCGTCCACGACATCGACAGGCTCGAGTTCCTCTCGCTCTTTGAGAGGGCGAGTCGGAGGGTCGAGTGGACGTGTCACGCCTGGTGTCTCATGGACACGCACTACCACCTCGTGCTCGAAACGTCGACAGCCATGCTTTCGTCGGCGATGCACCGGCTGAACACGGCGTATGCACAGCGGTTCAACCGGCGCCACAACCGCCGCGGCCACCTGTTCGAGAGCCGTTTCTCGGCCTGGGTTGTCAGAGACGAGGCGCACCTCGAAGCGACCTGCCAGTACGTCGTCGACAACCCTGTGCGCGCAGGGCTCGACACGGCTGGGCCGTGGCCCTGGGGCGCCCTCGGCGGTCACGCCAGCAGGCGCCGGACTTCGTCGTCTCCCACCTCCGAGAAGTCCTCGTAAGAGAGGCCGACCGCATAGAAGGGATATGGCCGACGAAGGCAGACGACCTCGTCCGCGACCTCCTCGAGGGTCGCGCACGTCTGTGGCGGAGCCGTCGGGACCGCGACGACGACTCGTGCTGGTTCTTGCGAATGTAACGCCTGCACCGCCGCGAGCATCGTCGAGCCGGTGGCCAGCCCGTCGTCGACGACGATCACGGTCTTGCCTGTGACCTCCGGCGGAGGACGAGCGCCTCGATAGAGCTGCTCGCGCCGGCGAAGCTCCTCGAGCTCACGGGCCACGACCGCGTCCAAGCGATCCCGAGGCAGGCCTGTTTGCTCGAGCAGAGGCTCGTTGAGTACGCGCGCGCCGCCGCTGGCGATGGCCCCGATCGCCAGCTCGTTCTGTCCGGGGAAGCCGAGCTTCCGCACGACGAGGACGTCGAGTGGCGCATCGAGGATGTCGGCCACCTCGCGACCGACGGCCACGCCGCCGCGAGGCAGCGCCAGCACGAGCACGTCGTCCCGGCCGGCGTATTGCTCGGCCAGCCGCTCGCCGAGCTCGCGGCCGGCTTCGGCGCGGTCGCGAAACCGTCGCACGGTTATCCCGCGAGCGCGGGCAGAACGGCTTCGCCGATGAGCTCGACCATCTCCGTGTCCTTGTGCGCGAGATGCTGGAGGTACACCCGTTCGACTCCGGCCTCGGCGAGGGTCGCGAGCCGCTCGACGACCTCGTCCGGCGTGCCGGCTATCCACCGCTCCCGCCGTTCGGCGAGCACGGCCGCTGGATCCTCGTCGCCGGAGCCGAAGACCTTGAGCACACCACGAACGCGGTCGAGCAGCTGCGCCTGGTCCTCCCCCACGACGCACGTCGCCATCAGTGTGAGCGGCAGCGTTGCGGGATCGCGCCCCGCAGACTCGCACGCTTCCACGAGGATCGACTTCCGCTCGCGGCAGTCGTCGATCGATGCGAGCAGCGTGTTGTACTCGTCGGCGAGCCGTACTGCGAGCGCGACCGCCCTCGGCTTGGCATTGCCGCCGAGGATGAGCGGTGGCCGCGGCTGCTGCAGCGGCTTCGGCAGCGCCGGACAGTCGTCCAGTCGATAGTGCCGGCCTGGGAAGGTCACCGAGTCCTCAGTCCACAAGCGGTGGACGATCTCCAGCTGTTCCTCGAGCAACTCCATGCGGATGCCGAGCGACGGAAAGTCGAAACCGTACGCCGCGTGCTCTCCCTCGTTCCACCCGGCGCCGAGCCCGAGCTCGACCCGTCCGCCCGACACGTGGTCGATCGTCGCCACCGACTTCGCGAGCACCGACGGGTGCCGGAACGTGACCGGCGAGACGAGCGTGCCCAGCCGGATCCGCTCCGTGCGGGCCGCCAGCGCCGCCAGGGTCGCGATCGCATCGTGCGACGCGCGCTCGCGCCTGCCGATCACCGAGAGGTAGTGGTCGGAGCGGAACAACCCGTCGAGACCCGCGCGCTCGCATGCGTCCGCCAGCGCCAGCCACTCGTCCCAGGAGACGTCCTCCTGGCCCTCGACCATCAGGCAGAGCCGCATGCTCCGTCCATCATGACCGAGAGCGGCACGACGGGCTACGATCGCGCTCGTGCGCGTCGCGATCCTCGCCCTGGTCGTGCTCGCCCTCGCCGGGTGCGGCGGCGACAACGGCGGTGACGAGTCGACGGCCGAAGGTTGCGCGGACGTCGAAGCGCCGGCGGCGAAGGCCGACGGCGGCGCGACGAAGCCGTCGGAGCCTCTCGACGAGGCGACGACGTACGTGCTCGTGCTCGAGACGAGCTGCGGCGACTTCGAGATCACCCTCGACCAGGAGCTGGCGCCGGACACTGCGGCTTCGCTCGTCGCGCTCGCGCGCGCCGGCTTCTACGACAACACGATCTTCCACCGCGTCGTGCCCGACTTCGTCATCCAGGGCGGCGACCCGACCGGGGAGGGCAGCGGCGGTCCGGGCTACACGACCGTCGACGTGCCGCCTTCCGGCGCCGCGTACACGCAAGGGAGTGGTCGCGATGGCGAAGACGCAGACCGAAGCGCCGGGAACGAGCGGCAGCCAGTTCTTCGTCGTCACCGCCGAGGACGCCGGCCTGCCCGCCGAGTACGCAATCGTCGGCGAGGTGACGCAGGGCTACGACACGGTGGAGCGGATCGAGGCGCTGGGCGACGTCACACCGAGCAGCCGTCGCAGCCGGTCGTGATCGAGCGCGTCACCGTGCGCGAGAGCTGAGCGTAGTCGTGGACGCACGCGACTGGGATCTCCGCTGGACGGACAAGCTCCTGCATGCGCACGGCGAGCCGAGCGCCGTCGTGCTGGCCGAGCTCGAAGGTCTCGCGCCCGGAAGGGCGCTCGACCTCGGCTGCGGCAACGGACGTCATGCGCTGTGGCTTGCCGAGCGAGGATGGCGCGTGACTGCCGTCGACTTCTCGACCGAGGCTCTGCGTCAGGCTCGTGAGCGTTCTACCGCGAGCGGCATCCACGTCGACTGGGTGGAGGCCGATCTCACCGACTACGAGCCGGACAGCCAGGCCTTTGATCTCGTGCTCGTTGCCTACCTCCACATCCCCCGCAGTGACCGCGGGCCGATTCTCGCCAAAGCCTCCGCCGCAGTCGCCGCGGGCGGGACACTGCTGCTGGTCGGCCACGACCTGACGAACATCGGCACGGGTGCGCCTGGGCCGACGAGCCCAGCTCTTCTCTACACGCCTGCAGACATCGTTCCCGAGCTTCCGGAGCTCGAGATAGAACGGGCGGAGCGGGTCCGCAGGCCCGTGGAGCTAGACGACGGCAGCGAGGTGGAGGCGATCGACGCCCTCGTGCTCGCTACGCGTCGCTGAGCGGCGGGTAGTCGCCCGTCTCCTCGCCTTTCACGATCAGCCCGTAAAGGATCACCATGTACACGGCGATCATCACGATCGCCCATGTTCCGTTCGTGTTGGCGAACATCAGCTGGACGACGATGCCGAGGCTCGCGAGCGCGATCCCGAGCACGCGGCCGATCTCCTGCCGCGAGAGAATCGCGTAGCCGGCGAAGATACCGAGCCCGCCGACGATCAGCAGCACGACGCCCCAGAACTCGAGGTTGGCGAAGAGCACCTGCGCGAAGAGATACCTCGACTTCGACAGCGCGGAGATGCCCTCGATCACCTGGAATGTGCCGGCGACGAGAAAGAAGACTCCGGCGAACGAAGCCCAGCCGGTACCTGTTGCCGCCCTTGCGGTGGCAGACGCTTGATCCATGCCCCCTCCTACGGTCGGGAGCCCCTAGCCTCCCATATAGCGGCCCCGAGAGGAGTCGAACCTCTGCACGCGGATTCGAAGTCCGCCGCTCTATCCACTGAGCTACGGGGCCTCAGCAGCAAGTGTACGCGGCTCCCTAACGCTGAGAGCCCCGGCGGACCGGGGCTCTCAGCTCGCGTGGAGGGAGTGTTATCCGCGCGAGACTGCGTCAGGACTTGGGGCCGGCGGCGAGGATCGCCGTCGCCGCGCTGCCGGTCGAGAACACCGCGGCCCTGCCGCCCACGGCGAGCTTCCCGCGAAGCTTCGTGTCGACCGAGATGCTCTTCGTGACGCTCGGGCCGTCTGCCCGCTTGACCGTGACGGATTTGTCCGAAGCGGCGGTGACCTGACCGCGGTCGAAGCTGAAGGCGGCGGACGACCCGTCCGCCTTGATCAGCTTCACGTCCGCGTGCACGGCGCCGATCAGGCCCTTCTTCGCCTTGAGCCGCGCGAGGCGCTGCCCGAGGGCCTCGTTGCCGTTGCCGAGTCGGAGCGGAGTCGCCTTGGCAGCACGCGGGGCGAGGACGGCGAATGCCGTGCCGCCGCGCGAGAAGACGACGGCGCCCTTGTCGACCTGGATGTCGCCGCGCACCTTCGTGTCCGCGTTCAGCACCGAGCGTGACACTCGCGCCGTCCTTCCGCTTCAGCGTGACCGAGCTTCGGGACTCGGCCGTGACCTGGCCGCGGTCGACGACGAACGCGTTGGTCGTGCCGTCGGCCTTGACGAGGCTGATCTCGGCGTGAGTCCCTCGTACGAGACCCTTGCCCTTCTTGCCGGGACCGGCCACGGCGACCGCCGAGCCGATGAGCAGCGCGGCGGAGATGCCGATCGCTGCGACCCCGAATGTCCTGTTCTTGTGTGCTCACGTTGTGTGTACTCCTCGGTTGTGGTGTGATGGACGGTAGAGCCTCTTGCCGTCAAGTAAAGCGGCTGGCTCTCGAGATGTAAGGTCGAGGCAAGCCCACGGTAAGACGTGGTCACACTCCCGCCGAAAGTCCAACGCGCAAGCGAACTGGACTTTCGGCGACAAGGTGACCGGTGGGATTCGAACCCACGACCACCGGGACCACAACCCGGGGCTCTACCTGCTGAGCTACGGCCACCGCGCTACGACCAAGCATAGCCGCGGCCCGCGCGCAGCCTAGGCTTCCGCGCAGTGGCGAGACGCTCGTACCTGCTGCGGGACCCTGCACCACTCTCGTGGGCGTTCTGGGACTTCGCCTACTCCGTCTTCTCGTTCCTGCTCGTCGTCCGCTACTTCGGCACGTGGGTCATCGACGACCTGGACCGGCCCGACTGGTACGTGGCGCTGACGCAGTTCGTCGTCGTCCTGTTCCTGCTCGTGGCGATGCCGCTGGCCGGGGCGCTCGCCGACCAGCTCGGGCGGCGCAAGCCGTTCCTCATCGCGTTCACGCTCGTCGCGGCCGCCTCCTGCGCGCTCCTCGAGGTGATCCCGGCCGACGGAAACGTCCTGCCGCTGCTGTTCGCCGCCGGAGTCGCCGTCGCGTTCGGGCAGCTGGCACTCGCCCAGTACGACCCGTTGCTCGCCGACGTGGCCCCGCGAGGTCGCCGCGGACGCGTGTCGGGCATCGCCGTCGCACTTGGCTTCGTCGGGATCTTCTTCGCGCTGGCCGTCGTCGCCGAGGGCATCGTCGGCGACGGGTCCAAGCAGCGAGCGTTCGCTCCGGCAGCGGCGTTCTTCGTCCTCTTCTCGCTGCCGGCGTTCCTCTGGATCCGCGAGCGCCGTCATGAGCCGTCGACGGCCACGCGCCTACGAGGGACGGCTCATCGGGCACGCCTTCCGCCAGGTCATGCGCACTGCCCAGCAGGTGCGTGCCAACCGCGACGCGTTCCAGTTCCTCATCGGCCGCTTCTTCTACTCGGACGCCATCGCGACGCTGTCGGCGTTCCTCGCCGTCTACATGACGCGGCTGGGCGGCTTCTCGGAGTCCGAGAAGAACGCCGTGATCGCGGTCTCGGTCGTCGGGGCGGCGATCGCGGCGCTCACGACCGGGCGTGTGCTCGGGTCCGTCGGACCGCGTGCCGTGCTGCTGGCGGTCCTGCCCGTGTTCTCGCTGCTGACGGTGCTTTCGGCGGCCGTCGGCGAGCCGTGGACGGTCTGGCTCGCGGCGCCGGCGATGGGCGCGGCGCTCGGCTGCGTGTGGACTGCGGACCGCGTCTTCATGATCCGGCTGACGCCGCTCGAGCTGCGCGGTCAGATGTTCGGCTTCTTCAACCTCGCGAGCCGTGTCGCATCTGCGTTCGGCCCGCTCGTGATCTGGAGCGCGACCATCTGGCTGCTGCACAGCCACACGGACTGGCTCAGCCTACTGGGAGCAACCCGCGTGGCTCTCGTGGGGCTGGCGCTCACGGCGTTCGTCGGCTGGCTCGTGATCCGGCCGCTCTCCGACGCCTACCGCAATCCGTGAGAGGTGCGCCTGGGAGGATTCGAACCCCCGACCGGCGGCTTAGAAGGCCGCTGCTCTTCCACTGAGCTACAGGCGCCCGCAGGGAAGGGTAGCGCCGGCCCCGGCGCGGATTGGCTAGCGCGCGCCGAAGTCGACCGTGAGCACGACGACGGGCTGGTTCCCGTAGACGCCCGGGGCGCCCAGCGCACGCACGGCCGAGATGCCGACTTCGCGGAAAGCTGGCCTGAGCAGGTTGTCGCGGTGACCTGGGCTGGCGAGCCAGGAGACCACGGCGGCGCGGGCCGTCAGACGCCGGGCTTGCCAGATGAGGTTCTCGCCCACCGTCCACGGCCGGCGTGCTGTGCGCGGCCGGTAGTACGATTCTTGATCCGCTGCGCGAAGTGGCCACCGTTGGCGGACTCGTGCCCGAAGTAGCCGCTGTGCACCATCTCCAGCGAGTGATGGTCGGCGGCCGCGGTCAACCGCGTGTTGAGGCGGAGCTGCGTCCGTCCGTGCTCGAGGCGAACGAGATTGAGCTCGTCCAGGACGGCGGACTCCAGCTGATCCTCGGGCGATACGCGCGGACCGTCGGCGCCGAATGACACGGCGGGCAAGAGAGCAGCGACGACGACGGCGATGGGGAGCAGCGCACGCAAACCGGGGGGCACGACACTAGCGGGTATCCGTTTGTCACGCATCTGAAACCGTTGCTGGTTCATTCGGCTCCCCCTGGCTCACCTCCTTTCCGGTGTTTGAGCCAGTCGAGCACGAGCACCTGGATGGTCCCGGCGATGGGGATCGCGCCGAGCGCACCGAGCACGCCGGCCAGCGAGGCGCCGATCAGAACGGCCATGAGCACGATCAACGGCGAGAGCTGCACTGTCCGCCCGTACACGAGTGGCTGCAGCAGGTGGTTCTCGATCTGCTGGTAGACGATGAAGAAGATCAGCACGATCAGGCCCGGCCAGATCCCGTCGGTGCTCAGGAAGGTAACCGTCGTGACGACGATGGCCGCGATCGTCGCCCCGACAAGCGGCACGAGGTCGAGCAACGCGACCAGCAGGCCGAGGGCGAGCGCGAACTCCACCCCGACGATCCACAACATGAGGCCCGAGGTGATGCCTGCGACGATGCTGATGAAGAGGTTGCCCGTGACGTAGCCGCCGACGGCCTTCGCGATGTCTCCGAAGATCCCGCGCAGGCGCCGCTCGGTGGCCGGGGAGAAGAGCGAGTAGAAGCGGTTCAGCCACGTCGGGCCCTCGAGCAGCATGAAGTACGTGAGGGCGATGATCGTGATGACGGCGGCCACGATCGTCACCACGCCCTTCGTGATCGAGATCGCCGTACCGGAGAGGCCGAAGACCTTGCTGGCGCCACCCTCCGCGACGGCCTCACGGATCCGCTCGACGATGTGGTACTTCGTCTCCAGGAAGCCGAATCGACCCCTGCCCTTCGTGAGGTCGTCGATGTAGTCGGGCACCTTCTGAGCGAACTCGTTCACCTGATCGACGAGTTGCGGGACGACAAGCCAGCCGATCAGACCGATCACTCCCGCCACGCCGAGCGACGTGAGGGCGACGGCGTAGCCACGTCTGCGTATGCCGCGCTCCTGGAGCCAGTCGACGGCCGGGCTGAGCGCGATCGCGAGGAAGAGCGCGACCAGGATCCAGGTCAACACCTGGCGCGTGATCAAGAGCACTTGCAGCAACGCAAAGACGCCGATCACGATCCCCAGCACGGCGAACACCGTCCGCACGGGAAAACGGATCGCCCGCTCGGGGATCACCGCCCTAGCATCGCGCCGCCGTCGGACGGATAGACGGTAGGGTGGCGCGTGTCCACGGCGATCCTGCACACGAGCGAGGGCGAGATCCACGTGGAGCTGCTCGACGAGCAGGCGCCCGAGACGGTCGGGAACTTCAAGAAGCTCGCCGGCGAAGGCTTCTACGACGGGCTGACGCTTCCACCGCGTGATCGAGGACTTCATGATCCAGGGTGGCTGCCCACGCGGCGACGGCACGGGCGACCCGGGTTACAAGTTCGACGACGAGCAAGGCGCGCTCGAGCTTCCCGTCGACCGTGGGGCGCTCGCGATGGCGAACTCCGGGCCGAACACGAACGGCAGCCAGTTCTTCATCGTCACCGCCGACGAGTGCGCCTGGCTCAACGGCAAGCACGCGGTGTTCGGCCGGGTCACCGACGGCATGGACGTCGCGGACGCGATCTCCCGCGCCGACTCGGACGCACGCGACGCGCCGGTCACGCCGGTGACGATCGACCGCGTCGAGCTCGTCTAGCTCCGTTCAGCTCGCCGAGTTTCGCGCACGCCCCCGCCGGGAACGCGTTTCTCCATACCACTCGAAGGAGGACGTGATGGGAAGCACCAAGGTGCGCGACTCGATGACCGCCAACCCGATGGCGATCGAGGCTGATCAACCCGTCGTGAAGGCGGCAGAGCTCATGGCGAAGGAAAACGTCGGCTCGTTACCGGTCGTCGAGAACGGGGATCTCGTCGGGATCGTCACCGACCGCGACCTCGTGATCCAGGTCGTCGCCCGCGGGCTCGACCCCAAGACCGTCAAGGTGACTGATGTCTACACGGAGAAGCCCGTGGTCGCCACGCCGGACGAGCCGCTCGACCAGGCGCTGCAGCGGATGGCCGAGGAGCAGGTGCGCCGGCTGCCGGTCGTCTCCGACGGGGAGCTGGTCGGGATGCTCGCGCAGGCAGACGTCGCCCGCTCGGCGGACGCCGAGTCGACCGGCCAGATGGTGGAGGAGATCTCCCAGAAGTAGGGCCGGACGCCCCTCTGGCGTGCCTGGCCTGGGCGGAGCCGAGGCGTCCGGGGACGCGAGAGCGGGCGGCGGGAATCGAACCCGCATAGCCAGCTTGGAAGGCTGGAGCTTTACCACTAAGCTACGCCCGCGTCGGTTCGCTGCCACGATAGCCAGCGTGGACACGATCCGGTGGGACTTCCCTCACGAGCTGTTCGTCCTCGGCGGGCTCGCGGGCACTTACGCAATCGGCGTGCGCGGAGAGCTCGTCCCGCGCTGGCGTCTCGCGTGCTTCGGCGGCGGGTTGCTACTCGTCCTCTCAGCCGCCGGCACGCCGCTCGACTCGCTCGCGACGACGTCGCTGCTCAGCGCCCACCTGCTCCAGAACGTCGTGTTCGCGGAGTGGGCGCCCGCGCTCGTCGTGCTCGGCGTGCCGGCCGGCCTTGCCGCCCGCGCTCGGTCGTCGCCGGCTCATTCGTGTGCTCACGCATCCGGCGGTGGCACTGCCGCTGTGGCTCGCGACGTACGCCGCCTGGCATCTGCCTGCCGCCTACGACGCGGCACTTCGTCATCAGTCGAGCCTGCTCCACCTCGAGCACGCGAGCTACTTCGCGACCGGCCTCCTCTTCTGGTGGCCGGTGCTCCAGGACGCGCCACATCGGCTCTCGGCCGGCGCGAGGGCCGCCTACGTCCTGGCCGCGTTCGTCCTCGCCGCGCCGATCGGCATCGTGCTCTCGCTCGTGTCGAGCCCGGCATATGACTTCTACGCGGCCGCGCCGGACATGTGGGGGCTGTCCGATCTCGCCGACCAGCAGATCGCCGGCGTGACGATGTCCGTCGAGCAGGCCGTCGTCTTCTTCTGCGTGGCGGCGTTCTTCGTCCTTCGCCAGCTCCGCTCGGAGGAGGCGCGCGAGACACGGCTCGAAGAGACCTCGCAAATTGCGTGAACTTTCTCTGCGAGGGGTCTTGCGCCGGGCGCCGGGAATCCCTAGTGTCGTGATTGCGCCGAGCACGGAGCGCGAGTAGGTCGAAGCTCAACCGGATGGCCGTACGGGCAATCGGAAGGTCAGTCGGTTGGGTGGACGAAAGCGAAACCGGCTCGGCGAAACTTTGGTCCCGTTTAGTCGAGCCAGCGGGCAGCAGCCGTCGAGCTCGTCGCGCTCGTCGTCCGTCAAGCCTCGCAGCGGCGCGCGGACGTCCTCCGAGATCGGCACGCCGCGACGGCCCAGCACGTGCTTGAGCGCCGCGTGCCGCGGAAAGCGCTCGATCGCCGCGCGCAGCTCGGCGAGACCGGCGGCGCGCTCGTCAGACGGCTCGCGAACGCAGGCGGCGACGAGCTCGGGAAACGCCGTCGCGAGCGCCGACACGGCGCCCACGGCCCCTGCGCCGACGCCGCGCGCGATCAGGGCCTCGGGGCCGACGAACACGTCCAGGCCCTCGATGAGATACGGCTCGAAGCGCTCCCAGGGCGTGTCCGACACCTTCAGGCCGGCGAGGTTCGGCGCGCGGTCACGGAGCTCCGAGACGACTTCCGGAGGTACCGCGTACCCGCTCGTCGACGCGAACTCGTAGACGTAGAAGGGCGTGGGCGCGCACGCAGTAGCGGCTGCTGTGAAGTGCTCGAGCAGGGCATCGTCGTCCAGCTTGAAGTACGGCGGAGCGATCACGGCGATCCCGGCCACACCGAGACCGGCAGCGTGCTCGGCGAGCGTCACGGTGTCGGCGGTCGTCTGGGCTCCGCAGTGCACCGCGACCTGCAAGCGCCCGGCGGCTGCCGTCACGAAGAGCTCGGCCACGCGGCGGCGCTCTTCGACGGAGAGGAGGATGCCCTCACCCGTGGTGCCGAGAGCGAGCAGCCCAAGCCCGGTCCAGTCCGGCCCCGCGCCAGGAAGTCGACGCAGCGCGGCCAGTGTCCGAACCGGCCGCTTCGTAGCGCCTCGGGGCGTCGCTGGCAGACGGCAGCGGCGGGCGCAGGACAGTCGCAGCGTCGCCGCGCAGGCGCTGCGCCAGCGCGCAGGCCGGAGGGCGGCTTCACCGCTGGCCGCGCCGACAGGGCGACTAGCGACCGCAGAGAAGTGCTGGTAGTCCTGGACGGAGCCCGACCAGCGTCCGCCCCATCCCCAGCCGATCGCGTCGAACGCACGGACGAGCACGCCGCCGTCCACGGCCATGCCCTTGCGTGTGGGCTGCCGGGAGACGTACGAGCGACTCGCGTCGTGGTACACGCGCCCGTTCTCCACGTACGGGTTCTCGATCGGGTTGACGTCGATGGCGCGGCCGTACGCGTGCTCCGACCAGCTGCTCGAGCCCGTCGCACGGCGGCAGTTGAACGCCGACGTGTTGTCGGCCTCGATCGAGCGGAAGTCGCTCCCGCCGTAGGCGTCGATGGGCACCAGCTTCCGGACGCGGAACCGCGCCTCATAGAGGCGCCGGAACACCGTGCGCAGCGGGCTCGCCGCCGTCTCGTGCACGACCAGCCGTCCGGTACGGCGCCGCCCGTCGAACCCCCAGTGACTGACCGTGAGCAGCCGCAGGTCGGCGAGCGGAACCGGGCAGCCGGGCCGCCACGAGACACCCGGTCATCCGTTCGCGCTGCGCGGCAGAGAGCGGCGCGATCTTCGCGACGAACGGCGGCGTGGCCGCCGTCGCCCCGGTCGCCATGGCCGCTACCGCAACGGCGAATCCGAGTGCGAGAGCATTTCGAGTCATTGGTCGAGTCGGGACGGGGAGATTCGAACTCCCGGCCTCCTGCTCCCAAAGCAGGCGCGCTAACCAGGCTGCGCTACGTCCCGAGACCATCAGTGTACGAGCGGACGCGGAGGAAGCTAGGGTCGCCGCCATGGTCGACACGCCGTACCTGCCCACCGAGGGCGTGCGCACCGCCCGCGGGCCGGGGGTCGGCTACCTGATGGTGATGGGTGCCGCGGTGCTGTTCGCCGTCAACGGCACCGTCTCGAAGGTCGTGCTCGAGTCCGGCGTCACCTCGCTCCGCCTCACGCAGATCCGCTGCGCGGGCGCGCTCGTCGGGCTCGGGTTGATCGTTCTCCTCGCGCGCCCGCAGAGCCTCCGCACGACACGCCGTGAGCTCGCGTTCCTCGTCGTCTTCGGCGTCTGCGGCGTGGCTCTCGTCCAGCTCTTCTACTTCGCCGCCATCGCGCAGGCTCGAGATCGGCGTGTCGCTGCTCATCCAGTACACCGCGCCGTTGCTCGTCGCGCTCTGGGCGCGATTCGTGTTCAAGGAACGAGTGCGCAGCCGCGTGTGGGCGGCGCTCGCGCTCGCGCTCGTCGGCCTGTCGGTGATGGTGGACGTCTGGGGCGGCGTGCCGCTGAACACGGCCGGTGTCGTCCTGTCGTTCATCTCCGCCGCGACGTTCGCCGCGTACCTCTTGCTCGCGGAGCACGCGGTCGGGCGGCGCGACCCGTTCTCGCTGCTCGTCTACGGCTTCCTCTTCGCCAGCCTCTTCTGGGCGGTCGCGCAGCCCTGGTGGAGCTTCCCGCGAGACGAGCTCGCCGAGACGATCTCGCTGCTCGGAAACCTCAGTGGCACCGAGCTTCCGGCCTGGGCGCTGGTGCTCGCCATCGTCGTGCTGGGGACGATCGTCCCTTTCACGCTCATGGTCGGCTCGCTGCAACACCTGCCCGCGACCACGGTCGGCATGGTGGCGATGCTCGAGCCGGTGCTCGGCGCGCTCGTCGCCTATCTCTGGCTGGACGAGTCGCTCGCGGCTCAGCAGCTGCGTCGGCGGAGCGATCGTGCTCGCCGCGATCTTCCTCGCGCAAACGTCGCGCTGAGCGATCCTTGTTACACCCTCTTTACATTCGCAGCGGGACCGTTGTAGGGTCGGCGCACTGGGCGATGCACACCACGGCTCGGCGAGAGCCAGCGGTGGTGAGCAGTCAGGGTGAAGCCCGCCGCGAGCGACCCCCCGGAGCGGCGGGCTTTACCCTGTTTCGCAGGCACTCAGGCTTTCTGAATCGCCTAACGCGTTGCCCGCGCCCACCTCGAGCGCGAGCGTCTCCTCCTTGATCCAGTCCTCGTACTCGAGGAGATCAGCGTCTTCGGGCCCGAGCGTGACGACGATGCGGTCGGTCAGCTCGAGGCCCGAGCTCGCGGCGCATGGCGTTGATGTGGTGGATGAGCTCGCGGGCACGCCCTTCGCGCAGCAGCTCGTCGTCGAGCGCCGTGTCGAGCGCAACGGAGAGCTCGCCGTCCTGCGCGAGGGCAAAGCCGTCGCCGGCGGAGGCTTCGCCGCGCAGGACGTCGTCAGGACCGAGCTCCTCGCCGGCGACGCGTACGCCGCCTCCCGGCAGCTCCTCGTAGTCACCGGCGTCGAGCGCTGACTTGACCTCCCGTAGCCTCGCGCCGAGCCGCGGCCCCAGCAGCGGCAGGTTGGGCTTGAGCTGCGAGCGGACGACCGGGCCTTCGTCGAAGACGCACTTCCTTGACGTTGAGCTCCTCGCCGATCTCGCCCACGTGCCCGGTGGCGCCGTTCGCGCCACGGACGTACGCGCGCCGCAGCGGCTGCCGCAGCTTGATGCCCGCGTCACCCCGGGCCTGATGGCCGAGCTCGACGACCCGCCGCACGTCCGCCACCTCGGCCAGCAGCTGTTCGTCGATCTCGCCCGCCTCCGGCCAGCCCGCGAGGAAGACCGAGTCCGGCGCGTCATCGCACGCGTCTCCGACGAGGTTCCGCCACAGGTGGTCGGCGAGGAACGGCATCACCGGGGAGATGACGCGGACCGCCTGCACGAGCGCCCACCAGAGCGTTTCCAGCGCGGCCGTGTCGCTCGACCAGAAGCGGCGCCGAGAGCGGCGGATGTACCAGTTCGAGAGGTCGTCGACGAAGCTCTCGAACGCGCGCGTCACGTCCGGCGTCCAGTAGCGCTCGTACGCGTCCTCGACGTCGGCGAGCAGGCGGTCGTGCGCGCCACGAGCCAGCGGTCGAGCGGCTGCTCGGCCTCCGGCGCCTTGCCCCACTCCGGTCGCCAACCCTCGATGTTCGCGTACGTGACGAAGAACGACGTCGAGTTCCAGAGCGTCAGCAACCGGCGCTTCGCCTCGTGCGCCGGGCCCGTAGCCGAAGCGGATGTTCTGGCTCGGCACCTGCTCGGAGTAGAGCCAGCGCATGACGTCGGCGCCCATGCGGTCGAGCGCCTCGTCGGCCGCGATGGCGTTGCCCCAGGAGCGGTGCATCTCCCGCCCCGTCTCGTCCAGGAGCTTCTCGTACGTGAGCACCCGGCGGTACGGCGAGCGCCCGATCGAGCGTCACCGACATGAAGGAGATGCGCGTAGAACCAGAGCCGGATCTGCTCGCGCATCTCCGACACGAGGTCGGCCGGGAACCACTGCTCCCAGTGCCGTGGTCCGGCAGGTCGGCTGTCGTCAGGCCTTCCGCGGCGCCGGTCGCGTAGCCGCCGCGGGATGTAGCCCGCCTCGTTGTCCCAGCCGAGCGTCGACAGCGGAACGATGCCGGCGTCGAGCCAGGCGTCACCCACCTCGGGCACGCGCCTGACCTCCTCACCGCAGACCGCGCAGGCGATGATCACGTCGTCGATCCACGGCCGGTGCAGCTCGCGTAGCCCGTCGAAGCCGCGCAGCGCACGCTGCTCCAGCTCGTCCTTCGAGCCGATCACCGTCAGGTGGCCGCAGGCACACGGGTAGAACGGAAGCGGCAGGCCGAAGTAGCGCTTGCGGGAGATGTTCCAGTCGCCCATGTTGCGCAGCCAGTCGTCCATGCGCTTCTGGTAGAAGGCCGGCGTCCATTCGACCGTCGCGTTGGCGTCGAGCATCGGCTGCCGGATCTCCTCGGCGGAGATGAACCAGTCGTCCACGACTCGGAAGAGCAGCGGCGTCTTGCAGCGCCAGCACGTCGGGTAGCGGTGAACGATCCGTCCTGCCTCCACGAGCAGGCCCTGTTCGCGAAGCGCCTCGACGATCGGCTCCTCGGCGAGCTCGGCGGAGAGGCCGGCGAGCGGCCCGTACGTGTCGTAGAAGATGCCCGACTCGTCGATCGGCACGAGGACGGGCAGCCCGTGGACACGGCCGAGCTCGAAGTCCTCGGAGCCCGCGCCGGTCGCGATGTGGACGATGCCTGTGCCCTCGTCGAGCGAGACCTCGTCCCAGGGGATGACGCGGTGCTCGACCTCTGCCGCTGCGGCCAGGTGGTCGAACGGGCCGCGGTACGGGCGCCCCACCAGCTCCTCGCCGCGCACGCGCTCGACGAACTCCGCGTCAGGTAGGCGCTCGGCAGCCCACCACTCCCCCTCGGCGGTCCGCCCGTACTCGGCGTCCGGCCGCACGGCCGCGGCGACGTTTGCCGGGAGCGTCCACGGCGTCGTCGTCCACACGACGAGCGACTCGCCCTCGCGGTCGGTCAACGGGAAGCGGACGTAGAGCGACGGGTGGTCGAGCTCGCGGTACTCGCCGGAGTAGACCTCGTGCTGGGAGATCGACGTGCCGCAACGCGGGCACCACTGCGTCGCCCGGTGTCCCTGGTAGAGCCAATCGCGCTCGTGCACGACCTTGAGGAAGCGCCAGATGTACTCGATGTTCGTGTCGGAGAACGTGTAGTAGTCGGCGCCCCAGTCCATCCAGCGGCCAAGCCGACGATCTTGTTCGATGATCAGCTTCGCGTAGTCGGCGACGCGCTCCCGGCAGCGGTCGGCGAACTCGGCGAGGCCGTACTCCTCGATCTCGCGCTTCGAGTTGAGGCCGAGAGACTTCTCCACCTCGACCTCGACCCAGAGGCCCTGACAGTCGAAGCCGTTCTGGTAGCGCTGGTCGTGGCCGCGCAGCGCCTTGTAGCGCTGGAAGAGATCCTTGAGCGTTCGGCCCCACGCGTGGTGGGCGCCCATCGCGTTGTTGGCGGTGATGGGGCCGTCGATGAAGCTGAAACGAGGGCCACCGCGGTTCTGCTCGCGGAGGCGATCGAACGTGCGCTCTGCTTCCCAGCGCGCGAGCACGTCCCGTTCCAGCTCGGGATGATCGGGGACACGCGGAAGTGGCGTGAACACGCCTGGCATAGGCGAAGTCTACGGCGGGAAGCAGAACGGCCGTGCGGCCGTTTAGGCTCTTGGAAGTTGTCCGATAACGGCTACGAGAAAGCGAGCATCATGGAATCCGTGAACAACGAGACCTTCGAGACGGAAGTCCTGCAGAGCGAGACCCCGGTCCTCGTCGACTTCTGGGCCGAGTGGTGTGGCCCGTGCCACGCCGTCGCGCCTGTGCTGGAGCAGATGGCCGAGGAGCGCGAAGGCGAGCTAAAGGTCGTGAAGCTGAACATCGACGAGGAGCAGGAGCTCGCCATGCAGTTCGGCGTGATGTCCATCCCGACGATGATCCTCTTCCGCGACGGCGAGCCGGCAGCTGCCGTCACCGGCGCGCAGCCGAAGGGCGCCATCGAGCGCGCGCTCGGCCTCGAGCCGGTCGCTACGGCGTCAACTCAAGAGGCGTAAGGCAGGAGCGGTACGTCTGCTTGCTCTTCGGCTTCGGGGCCGAGGTCCCACTTGGACCCGCCGAGGCTGTTGAAGTAGGCGGCGAGCACGATCGCCGGCTTCGCCTTGATGAAGTCGCAGATGTACTTCACGAACTCGGGCTGGTCGACTGACACGCCCCACTCGGGGAAGGAGTACCGCTTCCCGTGGGACCGGGCGAAGGCATAGAGCTGCTCGTTCGCCGCGCGCGAGAAGTCGACTCCTTCTCCGTACATGTCGTTGCCCACGAGGTCGACGTACTTGTCCCCCGGGTAAAAGGTCATCCAGCCGCCCACGCCGGCCAGCGGGTTCCAGATCACCGTGAGCTTGCCCTTCGGGTTGGGCGGAAGATCCTCCTTCACCGTGAGGAACGGGAGCCCAAGTCGCTTGAGGGCGACATCGATCTTCACCCGCGGGCCGCCGTGGAGGATCAGGAAGATGCGGGCGAAGGCCTTCCGGTACGCCTCGGTCGACATGCCCGCCCCTTTCGAGGGGTGGTACAGGGCATTCGGGTTGTTCATCTCCGCCATCGGCCGCACGTAGACGAGGCTGCCGAAGCCGTTGATCGACTTGTTGAGGTAGACCAGATACGCGTCGCCCTGGCCGTTTGCGATCTGCTGCATCGAGATCCTCGCCCGCCGCGTGGCTCCCGGCCCGCCGATGCCCAGATGGATCATGGGAATCGGGGTGAGCTGCGGGAGGAACACGGGCAGCCTGTGTTCCCCACGACATGCCCTGCTGCCAGCCCAGGAAGACGTGCTTGATGGCCGACTTCTGTCCCGTCTGGGCCTGGAAGCGCGCCGGGTCGCCGGTGATCCCGAGCAGGACCTTCGCGACCTCGGGGCGGGCGCCCGCGCCTGGCGCCAGCGCCAGCAGCACGACCGCGACGGCCATGAGTCGCTTCATCGGCCGGGAGCGTAGCGCCTTCACGACGTTCGCTGAAAGCAATCTCCTCATCGGGTGGAAGGTCGTCGATCGGGAACCAGCGGAACTCGGCGACATCGTCCGCGGGAGTCGGCTCGCCCGAGGCAATCCGAGCGTGCCAGTAGAGGTTGAGCGTGGCCGAGGCGTCCTCGGCGCCGCCGTAGCGGTCTGCCCACGCGCCGGCGAACTGCGAGCGGCTCGATCTCGACGCCGGCCTCCTCGCGCAGCTCTCGCCGTAACCCGTCGAGTGGCTCTTCGTCCACTCTCCAGGAAGCCGCCGGGGAGATCCCACTTCCCCGCCTCGGGCTCGAACTTGCGCCGTGCGAGCAGGATCCGGCCGTCGTCGCCGGTCACGAGAGCGCTCACGGTCGGCTCGGGGCCGGCGTAGGCAGTGAAGCCGCACTCGCCGCACGTCGCGGCCCGGCCGTCGTTCTCGAGGGCCGCGGCGCAGCGCGGACAGTGCTTCCAGCCGACGAGACGCATCACGCGGCGCAAGAATACGGCTGTGAGCCCCCGCCACGTCCCCGCCACCGTGACCGAGCTGACGCGGTGCGAGCTGCTCGCGGAGCTGCCGGGCGAGCGGCTGAACGAGCTGGCGAAGCGCATGACGCGCGAGGAGCTGCCGGCCGGCGCCGCGCCCGTCGTCGAGGGCGAGGAGGGCGACCGCTTCTACGTCGTGCTGTCCGGTGTGCTGGCGGCGAGCAAGTTCGGAGGGCGAGGCGCCGCGGGCGTCCTGCACCCCGGCGCGTACTTCGGAGAGGTGTCGCTGGCCATGGGCGTGCCGCGCACGGCGTCCGTGAGGGCGATGACGCCGGCGGTCGTCGCGAGCTGCGACAAGGCGACGTTCGACGAGTTCATCCGCCCGCTCTTCGCCGACGACGAGTGAGCTGCAGCCTCGACGCGTCGCCGGTCGGCACCTGTCCCTAGACGTGTCCGTTCTTGACCGATGCGAGGACGTCGTCTGACAGCTTCGGCCACGCCTCCATGGCCCAGGGATCGAACTCGCGATCGGTCAGGCAGCACAGGGCTAGGCCGACGCTCAGGGTCGACCCAGAGGAACGTCCCCGAGCCGCCGAAGTGGCCGAACGTCCTCGGCGACGTGCGCGAGCCCGACCAGTGCGGCTGCTTTCCGTCCTTCAGCTCGAAGCCGAGTCCCCAGTCGTTGGGATCGAAGCGCCCGATGTCGGGGATGACGCCGGCCAAGCCTGGGAACTGGACTGTCGTTGCCTCGGCCAGCGTCTCCGGGGCGATCAGACCTCGGCGCCGAGCAGCTCCGCGGCGAATCGCATGAGGTCGTCGAGCGAGCCATAGAGATCGGCGGCGGGAGAGCCGCGCAGGACGGCACCGAGCCCGAGCGGCTCGAGCACGGCCCCGGAGAGATAGCGCTCGAACGGCATCTCGGCGCGCTCGCCCACGATCTCCGCGGCGAGCTCGATAGCCGGGTTCGAGTACACGCGCTTCGCCGCCGGCCGGCCGATCGGCTGCCCAGCCTCGAACGGCAGCCCCGAGGCATGAGACAGCAGATGCCGCATGGTCGAGCCGGGCGGTCCGGCCGGCTCGTCGAGATCGATCGTGCCCTCCTCGGCGGCGATGAGCGCCGCGTACGCGGTCAGGAGCTTCGTCACGGACGCCCAGCGGAACTCGCGCTCCCGTTCACCGTGTACGACAGGCTCGCCGTTCAGAGGAACCGCGCCAACGGCAACATGGTCGACCTGCCAATCGTCGACCTGACGTAGTGCCTCCACGCCGCGATACTAGGCGGATGGAACGGCAGCGCATCACGTCCGGAGGCGCGTACGAGGCCGTCTTCGGCTACTGCCGGGCCGTCCGCGTCGGCGACAACGTCTACGTGGCCGGCACGGCGCCGCAGATGCCGGACGGCGCCGATCCGCCCGCGGACTCGTACGGCCAGGCACTGCGCTGCTTCGAGATCATCGGCGCCGCCCTGACGGAAGCCGGTGCGAGCTTCGAGGACGTGGTGCGCACGAGGATGTACATCACGCCGGCAGGCCGACTTCGACGAGGTGGGCCGTGCCCACGGCGAGATCTTTCGCGACATCCGCCCAGTCAACACGACCGTGATCATCGCGGGGCTCGTCGATCCGCGATGGCACCTGGAGATCGACGTCGATGCAGTCGTCGCCTGAGTACGAGTCGAGCGTCCTCGACCACCGCTTCGGCCGCGGCGACCCGTACACGATGGGCGTCGAGGAGGAGTACATGCTGCTCGACTCCGAATCGCTCGACCTCGTGCAGCACATCGACACGGTGCTGGCCGCTGTCGAGGGCAGCGACCTCGAGCACGAGCTGCACCCGGAGCTCATGCAGTCGGTGCTCGAGATCGCGACACCCGTCTGCCGCGACATCGGAGAAGTCAGCGACCGAGCTGCACCGGCTGCGGGCGGCGGTCACGGACGTCGCGAGGCAGACCGGGCTGCGCGTCGGCTCGGCGGGCACGCACCCCTTCAGCCTGTTCGAGAAGCAGCGCATCACCGCCCGCGACCGCTACCGCGCACTCGTCGACCAGCTCCAGTACGTCGCGCGGCGCGAGCTGATCTTCGGCATGCACATCCACGTCGCGATCGACGACCCGGAAAAGGCCGTCGGCGTGCTCAACGGCATGCTCGTCCACCTCCCGCAGCTGCTGGCGCTCAGCGCATCGTCTCCGTTCTGGCGCGGCGAGGCGACGGGCCTCGCCTCCACGCGCCAGCTCGTCTTCGCCGCCTTCCCGCGCTCCGGCCCTCCCCCGCGCTTCCAGGACTACGCCGACTACGCACGCGTCGTCGGCCAGCTCGAGCGCTCGGGCTGCATCGCCGACTACACGCACATCTGGTGGGACATCCGGCCTCACCCACGGCTGGGCACGATCGAGGTGCGGATCTGCGACGCCGTCACCCGCGTGGAGGACGCGATCGCGATCGCCGCCTTCTGCCAGTCACTCGTGAAGCGCTACTGCGAGCTGTACGAGAGCGGCGAGGGCATTCCGTCGTACCACCGCATCCTCACGAGCGAGAACAAGTGGCTCGCGGCGCGACACGGGCTCGAGGCGCCGCTCATGGATCTCGCCACGGGCCGACGGAACCGCGTACCGGTGGGACAGCTGATTCGCCGAGCGGTACGAGACGTCGAGCCGCACGCCCGGGAGCTCGGGCTGCGACCGCGAGCTGGAGGGCATCCGGGAGATTCTCGGCCGCGGCTCCAGCGCCAAGCGGCAGCTCCGCATCTTCAACGCGAACCGCGACATCGTCGAGGTCGTGCGGGAGATCGCGGACGCGACCGAAGTCGCGCCCGCGACCGTTCAGTCCTAGCTGCTCACCTGCCAGGTGGTCGTGTCGACGGCGGCGACCTCGCGGCGGCCGTGGCGCACGGCAGGGATCCGCCTGCGACGCGAGCTCGAGGCTCAGCGCCCATTGCCTTCCGTACCCGAGGTGCAGCGGCAGGTCGATGCAGAACGCCTCGCGCTTCACCGTGTCGAGCGCGTGCACGAACGGCGTAGTCGCCGCGGCGCGCGTAGAGCGTGTACGCCCAGCGGCCGCCGGTGCTCGACGCTCTCGCTACGGGCTGGCCGCCCATCTCCTCTTCGCCTTCGAGGCGGTCGACGATCGCGCCGCGGAGGCGCCGGCAGCGCGCGTCGTAGGTGCGAACGCGATAGAGCGGCTTGTCGCCGGCGCGCAGATGCTCGGTGAGGTACAAGGTCGAGGCGGTGGGCGAGACCGCGTCGAGCGACCAGGATCCGTCGAGCACGATCGCGCGGCGCGTGGCGAGCGTCTTCGTGTCGAGGACGACGAAGCGGGTCGTCCCGGAGCGGCCCGGCAAAGGTCCGTAGGCGCCGAGCACGAGCGACGTGCGGTCGCCCGAGAGACCGCCGGACGTGCCGTCGTAGGCGACGAGCGGCACGCCGTAGTCACCGCGAACGACCTTGCTCCTCAGGACCTTCGCCGTCACGGGCGCGAACGACCGCGACGATCGTCGACTTCGGCATGCCGAACGCGACGTAGCGAAGGCCGTCGCCGGCGCCGACGCCGTTCCATCCGTACACCAGGCCGGGGGAGTACGGAGATCCGTCGGCGCTGGCGCCGGCGGCGGCGATTCCGGCGGCCAGGCAGACGATGGCGAGCACGGATTTCATGAGCAGCTCCTCTTGTCATCTACGAGTACGCCCGACGCTGGGCGAGAGGTCCGGCGGACCTCACGGGGCGCGCAGCTCGTATGTCGGGCATGGACCTCGCGGCCAGGTTCCGTCGTACTCTGGGCACGCGATGCCTGCGGGTCGTGACGAGCGCGCCTGGATCCGAGGCGCACAGGCCGGATCGGCCCCGGACCTCGAGGCCCTCTTTCGCTCGCACTGGCCGTCCGCATGGCGCGCGGCCTATCCTCGTCGTCCATGACACCGCCGCCGCGGAGGACATCGCCCAGGAGGCCTTCCTCGCCGCGATTCGCAACCTCGATCGCTTCGACCGCCGTCGACCGTTCGGGCCGTGGCTGCACCGGATCGTCGTCAACCGCGCGATCGACTGGGCCCGTGCGCGCACCCTGCGCGCCGAGCTCGAGCTCGGCGATGCTCCTGCTACCGAGGCGTCACCCGACGTCGGCTCTGACGTCGTCGACGCACTGCGTCATCTGTCACCGGAGCATCGCGCCGTGATCGTCCTTCGCCACCTGCTCGGGTACACGCCGGGCGAGATTGCCCGCCTGCTCGACCTGCCTCGCGGCACGGTCAACTCGCGGCTGCGCCGCGGCCTCGACCAGCTCCAGGAGACGCTGCCGTGAAGCTCGACGCGATTCCGCCGCCGGAGGGCGCCGAGGAGCGCGCATGGCAGATCGTGCGCGCGGCGTTCGACGAACGCGCGCCGTCACCGCCCGAGCGCAAGGTGTGGCGTCCCGTCGTCGTGCTCGCGGCGGTGGCGGTCGTCGCAGCAGCAGTCGCGAGCCCGCCCGGCCAGGCCGTGCTCGACTCCATCCGTGAGGCGGTGGGCGTCGACCGCGCGCAGCCGGCGCTCTTCTCGCTGCCCGCATCCGGGCCGGCTGCTCGTGGAGTCGGCGGACGGCGTCTGGGTCGTCCAGGCCGACGGCTCGAAGCGGCGGCTGGGCGACTGGCGGGAGGCATCGTGGTCTCCGTTCGGACGCTACTGTCGTGGTGGCGCGGGCGAACGAGCTGGCGGCGGTCGAACCGGACGGCGACGTTCGCTGGTCGCTCGCGCGTCCGAACGTTCGCTTCCCACGCTGGGCCGGCGGCATCGGATCGACACGCGGATCGCGTATCTCAGCGGCAGCTCTCTGCGGGTCGTCGCCGGGGACGGGACGGGGGATCGCCTGCTGCGGCGGAACGTGGCAGCCGTGGCGCCGGCATGGCTACCCGGGCGAAGGCTTCCGGCTCGCGTACACCGACCGGGCGGGTCGCACGGTCGTCGTCGACGCGGATACTGGCCGCATCCTGCCGGGCGAGCGCGGCGTCCGGCTCCCGCGGCGACGATCCGGACGGCGGGGCGCCGCCGAGCGAAGTCGTGACCGGCGGCCGAGTCGTCTTTCGCGGGACGGGCGAGTTCCGCGACGTGGCCCGATCACCGGACGGGCGCTGGCTGCTCGTCACGTGGCCGACGGCCGACCAGTGGGTGTTCGTGCGCACGGCGGGAGCAGCGGAAGGATCGAGGCGGTGTCGGGCATCACGCGCCAGTTCGGAGGCGGCTGCGTTCCCGCGTATCGCCGGCTGGTGCTGCGCGTAGTCTCTCCGGGCGTGAAGCTCGCAGTCGGAGCAGCAGCGCTCGCGGTCGGCGCCGCGGGGATCACGCGTCACGACGCTGCCGAAGCCGCCGTTCCCGGGCCCGGTCGTCTCGGCGCCCGACGCGAAGCGGCTCGTCGTCGTCTCGTCGCGGAGGATCTCTCCCGGGCTGGGCACGGGATCGCCCTCGTGCCCCTTCACGGGCATCCCCGCGTCGCTGCGTGGCCTGCCGCTGCAGCGGACGATTTGCCCGGGTGGACCGAAGTTCTCGTTCTACGGCAAGGACGGCGCCTCCTCGCGCATCCTCCTCAGCTCCACGGGCTACGCCCTCGACTTCAAGAAGTACGTCTGGCCGCCGCGCAACCTGCCGGGCGAGAAGGAGTTCGTCTACGAGGAGCTCGTCTGGGCGCGCGAGGCGAACGGCGTGCTCTACGTGCAGAACGCGCACCTCACGTACGCCAGGTCGTCGTACGGGCAGAACGCGTACATCACCGCCATCGATGCGGAGACGAAGCGCAGGCTCTGGCGGAGCCGCGGCCTCGTCGCCAACGCGCAGACGTTCGCCGTCACGCCCGACTACCTCCTCACGGGCTACGGCTTCACGGCGGAGGACGACTGGCTCTACCTCCTCGACCGGCGCACGGGCCGCGTCGTCGAGCGATTGAGCCTCCCCAGCGGGCCCGAGAAGATCACGCGCAGCGGAAAGAACTTCGTCGTGCGCACGTACGACCACGTGCTCGTCGTCCGCCTGCGAGCATCCTGAGATGCTCGCGGTCGGCGACACGGCTCCACTCGGGGCAACCGTCTGGCGCCCTCCCGCCGAGGCCGTCACGATCGGCGAACTGCTCGCCGACGGGCCGATCCTGCTGCTCTTCTACCTCTTCGACTGGACGGGCACGTGAACGGCCGAGATGGAGCTCCTGCGTGACAGGAGGGAGGAGTTCGAGGCGGCGGGCGTGAAGCCGTACGGGATCTCGCGTGACTCACCGTTCACACACAACGCCTGGAGCCAGGCCCTTGACCTCGAGGGCGTGGAGCTCCTGTCCGACTGGAACGCCGAGGCGGTGCGCGGCTTCGGCATCGCACACGAGCGGCGCGGCATGCAGGAGGTGGCAGAGCGATCGGCGTTCCTGATCGGAGCCAATGGGACGATTCGGGAGGCCTGGCGCTACGAGCCGGCGGAGCTTCCCGACTTCGACGCGTTGTTACAAGCAGCGCGTTCCTAGCCACCCTCGTCTGCACTGCAGCGGCGCTGCTGGCGGCGACGCCCGCGCTGCGCCATGCGCACTCGGACTTCCTCGCCGGTGGCCAGCCGGGTCACGGGGAGGCGGCGGCCGGAGATCACCTGCAGCTGACCTACCGGCTGTGGCTGCCAGGGCACCAGCTCGAGAACGGGAACTATCCCTGGCGCGATCCCGTACTCGTTTCGCCCCATCGCCGAGCCGCAGCTCAACCCGTCGGCCTGGCCCTTCGGCCTCCCCTTCTGGCCGCTCTGGAGGGCGCTCGGCGTCGTCGTCGGCTGGAACGTCTTCGTGCTGCTCGGGCTGATCGCTGCCGGGCTGCTGACGTACGCGCTGGCTGAGAGAGCTCGAGCTCGGCGTGGGAGCGGCGCTCGTCGGCGGGCTCGCGTTCGAGGTCGCGCCGTACCGGCTGGAGCAGACGGCGGCCGGCCATCTGCTGGCGCCGATCTCCGCGTTGCTGCCGCTATCGCTGTGGACGTTCGAGCGCGCGCGCCGCGGCTCTCGCTGGTGGCTCGTGCCGTCCGCGTTGGCGATCGCCTCCATCCCCGCGTCGGGCCAGGTGCATCTGGCACTCGGCGCCGTGCCGTTCTATCTCGCGTATGTCCTCGTCCGCTCGCGAGCCACCTGGCCGGTGATCGGCGCGATCGTCGGCGTGGCGCTCGCTGCCGCGGCCGGCGTGCTCGTCTGGCTGGCGACGATCGACGGCTCGATCGGCGAGGGCGGCCGCTCGCTGCGCCAGGTCGAGCGCTTCTCCGCCGACTGGCTCGACTTCGTCGTCCGTCACGACCGCCACGGCTCGGAGACCTTCGTCTTCCTCGGCTGGCTGACCCCGCTGGTCGCCATCGCGGGGCTCGTCCTGCTCATACGCCGTCGCTCGTACGGGCTGGCGGGCCTGTTCGGCGTCGCGACGCTCGTGCCGCTCGTGCTGGCGCTCGGCACGACGACGCCCATCTACGAAGCCGTGCGCTTCGTCATCTGGCCGCTTCGCTTCCCCCGAGTCCCGGAGCGGCTGCTGCCGATCGCCTGTCTTGCCATCGCGGCACTCGTCGCCTACGCAGTGGACGCGTTCGTGAAGGCGGATCTGTCGCGGCGCGTGCCCCGGCCGCGCAGTGGTCGTCGCCTGCGTCGCCGTCGTCCTCTTGCTCGCCGACCTGCGCGTGACCACGTTCGAAGCGACGGCTGCCGACGAGAGCAACGCCGCCTACGCGGCGCTGCGCGACGGCCCGCCGGGTCGCGTGCTCGAGGTGCCGGTGTTTCGCCCGGGCATCCACTACGGCGGCGTCTACCTCTACTACTCGACGCAGGCGCCGCGGGAGCGGCCGCAGGGCTACTCGACGCTCGCGCCGGTGGAGGCCGACGAGGTGGCGAAGCAGTTGGCTCAGATCAACTGCGGAGACTGGACGCGACAGCCGGGCGCGTTGCTCACGCAGCTCGGCGTCACGAGCGTCGTCTTCCACGGCGGGCTGTTCCGGGACAACCCGGCGGCGCCCGACACGGCCTCCTTCGCGTGGGATGCCCTGGTCGGCCACGGCTACCGGCCGCAGGCGGAGGACGGGCCGGTCACGTTGCTCACACGCCGCGGCGGCGGGCCGCCGCCTCCGCTCCCCGGTGGCCGAGCCGCCGCGCGACGTCGCGCAGTTCTGTGACGGCTGGCGACCGAACGACGGCGAGGGACGCGTCACGTCGGCGCCCCATGCCTCGCTATGGGCATACAACGCAGGCGGCGTCGACCTGCGGCTCTTCCTGCGGCGGGACGGCGAGCCCGGGGAGGTGCGTATCTCCGTGGACGGCCGCCGCGGGCAGACGACCAATGTTTCGACCCTGCAGGAGACACGCGTGCCGCTCGGCGACGAAGGCTGGCACCTGGTCACGCTCGACGGCACGCCGGGCGTGCGCGTCGTCGCCTACGCCTTGAACTGATACGGGCGGGCGGGAACGCCCGCCCGTAAATCCGTGGTGCTCCTCGCCTTAGAGCAGCCAGATCAACAGAACGACGACGAGGATGAGAGCGAGTGTTCCAGCACCTATGTACACCAGTGATCTCCTTTCGCCTTGTCCGGGACCACCTACCCGGCTGAGCCACCCGGAAAACGACTAGGCCACGTGTGAGCGGATGAGCCGCTCGATCTGGCGTCCGGTGGCGCGCCCGTCGTGGCGTGCGACCACCTGAGAGTCCTCGTCGAGCAGCACGAGCGCCGGCACGGTCTCGACGTCGAGCGCATTCATCAGCGGCTCGTTGGCGTCGGCGTCCACCTCGACCACGCGTAGCCGATTCTTCTCCGTCACGTGCACCCAGGCGATGAGGCTCGCCATGCGCCGCGCGGGGCCAGACCGCTTGCTGGAGAAGAAGACCAGCGTGGGCCGCTCATCGGCGTACCCCCCGTCCATGAGCTCTCTTGTACCCGGCCGGGGCTGGGCCTAAAACCGCGCGATCGGGACGAGCCGGCCGCCGAATCGCGGAGGGCGACGTTCGGCGGCCGGATCCCGTCCCATCGTCAGGCAACGACCTCCCGCGCCTGAGTCGAAGCGGGTTCTAGCCCTGCTCGCCCCATCCGAAACACACGGTGTGGGAATCTCCCGGCGGCCCCGGCATGACTTCCGCGATGATTGCGGTGCCCGCCGACGCCGCGCATCGAGCCGTTCGCGGGCGGGGCCGTCATTGCGCTCTCGGGCGAGCTCGACGCATTCGACGCGCCCGGCCTGCGCGAGGCGTTTCAGACAGGTCTGGAGGGCGACGCCGGCAGTCATCGTCCTCGACCTCTCGGCCGTTGACCTTCCTCGACTCGACGGTGCTCGGCGCCATCGTCGGCCTGCTCCGGCGAGTGCGCGAAGGAGGCGGCGAGTTGCGCACGGTGCTGCCCGACAACGACGGCGCTGCGGATCTTCGAGATCACCGGGCTCGTCGCTGCACTCGACGTCTGGCCGAGCCGTGAGGCCGCCGTCGCCGGAGCCGCCTAGGCGACCAGGCTGCTTGCGCATGCGGACGATCGTGCCGCGCGCCGCGGGATCCTCGTCGATCGCCACCTCGTCCATCACGGCCCTGACGATGGCGAGGCCCATCCCGCTCTCGACCGGCCCGTCGCAGAACGCGAGTCGTCGTCGACGTCCGGGAAAGCGGCGCCGGGCCGCCCTCGTCCTCGACGGACACCTCGATCGCCTCCGGCTCTACCTCGAACACGACCCGAACGACGCCCGGATCTTCCTGGTAGGCGTGCTGGACGGCGTTGCCGCAGACCTCCGTGACGGCGAGCTTGAGGTCGGCGAGCGCGATCTCGCTCATCGGCACCTCCATCGCGATGCCGGCGAGCACGAGCCTGGCGAGGACGAGGTACTCGGCCTTGGCCGGGATCGTCAGTCGGACGGTGTCGCTCACAGCTCCCGCTCCGCGACGGTGTCGAGGCGGCCGCGCATGACGGCCAGCGAGCGGCGGAGCAGCCGGGAGACGTGCATCTGCGAGATGCCGACGCGGGCTGCGATCTCCGACTGGGTCAGACCCTCGAAGAACCGGAGCTCGACGATGGCGCGCTCTCGCTCGTCGAGCGCGGCGAGGCCCGGACTCCAGCAGCACGCCGTGCTCGACCTCCTCGTAGCCGGCCTCGGGCGCGCCGAAGAGGTCTTCGACCGTGCCCTCGTCGGAGTCACCGAGCCCGAGCGGCTGCGAGAGCGATCGCGTCGAGTACGCGTGGTACGTCTCCAGCGCCTCCACGACTTCCTCCTCCTCGAGCCCGGTCTCCACGGCTAGCTCCGCGATTGTCGGCGCGCGGCCGAGATCGGCCGTCGCCGCCTCGATCGTGCGGGCGAGCTTCAGGCTCAGCTCCTTCATCCGGCGCGGCACGTGCAACGGCCCACGCGCGGTCGCGGAAGTGGCGCTGGATCTCTCCGACGATCGTCGGCACCGCGTACGTCGTGAACTTCACTCCCCGCTCGACGTCGAAACGCTCGATCGCGAGCACGAGCCCGATGGAGCCGACCTGAACGAGGTCCTCCATCGGCTCGCCACGGCCCGCATAACGAGAGGCGATCTTGCGCACGAGCGGCATGAACTGCTCGACGATCTGGTCGCGCGCAGACTCGTCGCCGGCGCGGTAGTCCTCTAGCAGCCGCAGAAATGCTGGTTCGATGGCCATCGTGGTCATCCCGCCGAGCGGCCGGCGGAGACTCCCAGCTCAACCCAGAACCCGTCCGGCTCGCTCTGCTCGGACACGTCGTCGACGAGCGGTGCCAGGACTCGCGCCACCGCCGGGTCGTCGACCTGCGAGCTCGCGAAGGGGCCGACTCGCGCGCGCAGGCCCTCGGGCGCCGCGGTGGCCTCCATCGTCACCGCATCCGCCGGCGAGCTCTTGGGTGATGAGGCTCTCGAGGGCAAGCAGGAGATCGTCGACGCGGTCCACCGGCAGGTCGAAGCGAGACGACAGGCCGCCGAGCACGAGCCGGCCCACGCCGCGATAGCCCGCCGTCGCCGGGAACTCGACGAGGACGCGGTCGACCGGCTCGGCCGCTCCCGCGTCGCTCACACGCTTGGCGCCCCGGGCACCTCCGCTTCGAGCGCGGTCTCTCGGCTTCGGTACAGCGTGAAGACGCGGTCGAGGAGCGTGATCTCGAAGATGCGCCGGATGTTCGCGTCGCGTGCAGACGACGCTGACGTGGCCGCCGATCGAACGGAGGCGCTTGACCGCGCCCAGGAGCACGCCGAGCGTCATCGAGTCGATGAACGTGGCCTCGCTCAGGTCCACGACGAGCGACGTCGCGCCGCCGTCGATCGCGTCGTTGATGGCCGCCCGCAGCTCCTGCGCCGTGTGGAGGTCTGCCTCGCCCTGGACGGCGACGACAGCGGTGCCGCCGACGGCGCTCGTCACTTCCACGCCGAACGCATGCTCGTCCGAGCCAACTGGGCTGTCCCGCCCGACTTCTCCGCCCATAGGAGACGTGTTGTACCCGTTCGCCGGGGGCGATGAAACCTCCGAGGCGCGGGACGCCGAGCCCTCACCCGCCCGCGTCGAAGACCGACACCTCGTCCAGCGCCGTCGCGGCAGCCTCCACGGACTCGCAAACGGGCATCGCGTCGGCGAGGCGCACGATGGCGATCGCGCGCGCGACCGGCGACGTGGACGGCACGGAGAGCGCGACCCCTCCTCCGTGCGTGGCGGCAACGCGCCCCAGGCCGAACAGCGCGTGCAGCCCGGCGCTGTCGATGAACGACACACGGTCGAGGTCGATGACGAGCTTGCCGGCGGCTGCGAGAGGATCGAGCTGGGAACGCGCCTGCTCGACGGCGAGCTTGTCGACGCGCCCCTCCAGGTGCGCGACGGACACGCCGCGGACCTCGTCGGTCGCTGAGGTTAACTCTGATTCAAAGTTGGGCCCGGTTCCATGCAGACTCACGGCTCAGCGGACGCTCCATCACGATCCGCGTACCGGTCTCGCGGCGCTGCACGTCCACCGACGCCATCAGGCCCTCGATCAGGCGCAGGCCAAGACCGCGGTTCTCGCGCGCCTGCGGCTCCTTCCATCGCCCGTGATCCGCCACCTCCACGCGGACCCTATCGCCGGTCAGCACGGCGTCCAGCCGGAACGTGGCACCGGGCGGGGCATCCGCGTGCTCGATCGCGTTGGCGCCGGCTTCCCAGCTCGCGAGCACCACGTCGCGAGCATCGACGTCGGGCACCGCTGCATGCTCGAGCCACTGCGCGAGCTCGGTGCGGAGCTTCTGGAGCGACTCCGGCTGGGCGGGCAACGTCAGCACGAGCGGCTGTAGCGGAACTGCGTCGAGGCGGATCACGAGCAGCGCCACGTCGTCGCCTCGGGCCCGCTTGCCGAGCAGTTCCTCGACGACGGTGTTCACGAACTCGTTCGGGTCCTGCGGCGCTGCCGCAGCGGCGGCAGCGAGCAGGTCGAGGCCTTCGTCGATCGACCGGTCGGGACGCTCGACGAGGCCGTCCGTGTACAGCACGACGATCGCGCCCGGCTGGAGGGTCGTGTGCCACTCCGTGTAGGACGCCTCCGGGTCGGCGCCGAGCGGCAGACCGCCGCCGCCCTCGAGGTAGCGGATCTCGCCGTCCGGCTCCACGACGAGCGGTGGAGGATGGCCGGCGGAGGTGACCGTGGCGTCGAGCGAACGCGGGTCGAGCGTGACGAAACCCAGCGTCGCGAACGGGACGTCCGTGTAGCTCGCAAGCAGCAGGTTGAGCTTCGTGACGGTCTCGCCGGGCGTCCGCTCGTCCAGGCAGAGCGCCCGCATCCCGTTTCGCAGCTGGGCCATGGTCGCCGCAGCCTCCACGCCCTTGCCGACGACGTCGCCGACCACGAAGCCCATCCGGCCGTCGGCCAGCGTGAGCGTGTCGAACCAGTCGCCGCCGACGTCGACCGCGGTCGAGCCGGGGAGGTAGACCGCGGCCACGCGCAGGCCCTCCATCGAGGGGAGCGTCTCGGGCAGCACGCTTCGCTGCAGCGTCTCGGCGATGTCGCGCTCGGTCTCGTAGCGGCGCGCGCGGTCGAGCGCGAGTGCCGACTGCGCCGCGACCGACTCGAGAAACGGCTGGTCGTCGCGCGCGAGCTGGTTGGGCTCACGCCAGCCCAGCACGGCAAGGCCGATCGCGGAACCGGCTGCCCACAGCGGCAGATAGGCGAACGTCTGCATGCCGCTCGCCTCCGCGCGGTCGTGGGAGCCGGGGAAGTCGGCGGCCAGCTGGTCGAGGTCCTGGTAGTACGCCGGCTGCCTCCGGCGGAGCGCCTTCGCACCCGGCCGGTCGGCGCTCAGCGGTACGCCGCGCTCCTCGATCAGCTCGTCCGGGACCCCGCGCCAGGCGACCGGGGTCATCTGTCCCGTTTCACGGTCGACGACGCTCAGCGCGGCGGCGTCGGCCCCGACGGAAGTCAGCGCCGCGTCGATGAACGCCTCGGCGACATCACCCGGCGTCAACGCGCCGGAGAGGCGGGCCGTGAGGGCGAGCAGGCGCTCGGAGCGCCGGCGGATCGCGAGCTCTTCCTCGAAGCGCAGGCTGCGGTCGAGCGCAACGGCGCCCTGCTGGAAGATCGTGCCGGCGATGGCCACGGTGCCGGAGTCGAGAGCGGTCGCGGCCCTGTAGACGAACTGGACGGCACCGAGCTTGCGCGAGTCCGGCCGTGAGCGGGAAGCAGTAGACGGACTCTTCGTCTGGGTCGAACAGGCCGCGCTCGGAAGGGCCGTAGCGCTCGACGAACTGCGCTCGTGTCTTCAGCGTCACCGGCTCGCCCGAGTCGAGCGCGTCGGCGACGCACCCGGGAGTCCCGGTCGACACGAAGCGCCTCGCATTCGACGACCTGTTCCGGAACCCGCCGCGTGGGCAAGCAAGCGCAGCTGGTCGCGCTCGCTGTCGAGCTCGTACACGAGCACGCCATCCGCCGCGAGCGCTCCCGTCGCCTGCTGGGCAATGACCTCCGCCACCTCGGCGGCCGTCGCCGCCGCGCTCATGCGCTCGGCCACCTCCTGCAGCAGCCGCGTGCGGTCGGCGGCGAGCTCCGCGTAGACGCGCGCGGACTGCTCGAGCTCGTGCAGCTGGGCTCGCTCGAGCGCCTGGCCACCTGCTCCCGGCGGCGACGTTGGCCACTCCGATCATGTCGTCGTCGATGACGTGTGGCTGCGCGAACGGGAAGCCCATGGCTCCCACGACGCGACCGGAGGCGCGAATCGGCACGGCCAGCGACGCGGCGGCATGCGGGACGAGCTTCGCTCCTTCGGGGAACACTCGCCGGAGCTCGCGAGGAGTGTTGGCGTACGCCGGCTTGCCCGTACGGGCGGCTGTGGCAATCGGCGAGCGCGTGGTGAGCGGTAGGCGTAGACCAGGTCGCAACGCAGCGCGTGCTGCGGCGCCCGGGTCCACGATCACGATCTCGTCGCCCTCGATCAGCCCGAGGGAGCCTCCCGATCGCACCGAGCAGGTCCGGCATGAGCGTGACGAGCGAGCGCGCGACCTCGGACGGAGTCGTAGCGGCCGACAACGATGTCGCCAGCTCCTGGAGGTCCTTGGCTGTCGCGGACTCGCGCTCCGCCTCGATCGCCCGCTCCGCTTCCTTGCGGCGCAGGCGCTGAAGGCTCCAGCCGATCCAGACGAGGCCGAGCGCCACGACGAGGCTGATGGCCCACCGCCGGGCGACCGCGTTGTCGTCGATCGCGAACTACCAACGCGGCTCTTCGTAGAGCAGAAGGGCAATCCAGGCGGCCGCGATCGCAGCGTGCGCCGGGCCGATGCCCAGGAAGACGGAGACGAGCACGACCATGCCCACGAGCGGGCGTCGTGAACATCTCGCCCGCGAAGAGCTGCGTGACGAAGACGCCGATGGCGGCGACGGCGAGCGCCAGCGCGTAGCGGCGCCAGCCGCGAACCGAGGCCCGCCGGGGGTCGGGTGCTCGTTCGTCAACGCGAGCACATGTGGTACCCGAGCCAGAGGCCGGTGAGACCACAGATCGAGCATCCGTGGGCGAGAGGTTAGCCGCAGATCGGCTCAGGTCCGGTTTCGAGACTGCCCGCGCGGGAATCCGTTCACTGTCACATGGAACGCTCGGCCTCCATCGTCGCCGTGACCGGCGAGCTCGACCTCTCCACTGCCGCGCGGTGGGACGAGGACGTCCAGGCTGCGACCCGACACTCGCCGGCAGTCGTTCTCGACCTCTCTCAGGTGCGCTTCGTCGACAGCGCCGGCGTGAGAGCGCTCTTCCGCTGGGTGCAGAGAGCGGAGCGGCGCGGCGTCCTGATGGTCGTCGTCGCGCCGCACGACGGGCCTCTGTGGCGGCTGCTCGACATCCTCGACCTCGAGTCTGTCGCGCCCATCTGCGACAGCCGCGAAGACGCACTCGAAGCATGCAAAGGGCCGCGCAAGCCAGGCCCGTTGACGTCAGTTCGAGCCGCCTAACGAGGCGTCGGGTGTCGCCGCGTGAGTTTGTTGCGGCAGCAGCGGGGTATGAAGCGGTATCCCCGACCCGCCCGAGGGCTCAACACACTTGACGGGCGGGCAAGCATATACGGAGGCACTTATGCGAAACGTGCTCGTCGTCAGCTCAGTTCCCGATGTGCCTAGCGAGCTCCGCGCAGCACTCGGCGGTGACGTCGGCGAGGTCAAGGTCGTCGCCCCCGCCGTGAAGCAGTCGCGGCTCCAGTGGCTGACGAACGCCGAGGACGACGCTCGCGCCGAAGCCGAGCGCACCGCCGAGAAGGTGGCTCAAGCGACGGCGGAAGAAGCGGAGCACGTCGAGGCAGAGGCCGGCGACTCCGACCCGTTGCTCGCCGTCGAGGACGCGCTGCGGACGTTCCCGGCGGACGAGATCGTCGTCGTCTTGCGTGCCGGCGAGGACGCCTCGTGGCTCGAGGAAGGCGCGGCGGACACGATCGCCGAGCGCTTTCCGGAGCTGCCCGTGAAGACCATCGAAGTCCCGGCCTGACTACATGCCCATGGAGTGGTAGCCGGCGTCGACGTAGAGCGTCGTCGCCGTCACGCCGCCCGACTCCTCGGACAGGAGGTACGCGGCGGCACCGGCGACGTCGTCCGCGTCGATGTTGCGCCGGAGCGGCGACCGCTCCTCGACGATCGACTCCATCGTGGGAAAGCCGGCGATCGACCGGGCGGCGAGGGTGCGCACGGGGCCGGCGGAGATCGCGTTGACCCGGATCGACTTGGGCCCGAGGTCCCACGCGAGGTAGCGAACCGACGCGTCGAGCGTCGCCTTCGCCACGCCCATGACGTTGTAGTGCGGGACCGCCCGCTCTCCACCGAGGTAGGTCATCGTGACGATCGAGCCGCCGCCGCGCGCTTCCATCAGCGGCTCCGCCGCGCGGGCGCAGGCGACGAGCGAGTACGCGCTGACGTCGACCGCCATCCAGAAGCGGTCTCGAGGCGTATCCGTGAACCTGCCTTCGAGATCCTCTGCGGCCGCAAAGGCCACCGAGTGGACGAGCAGGTCGAGGCCGCCGCCGAACGTCTCCCCCACCTCGGCGAAGACCCGCGCCACGTCGTCGTCCGAGCGGACGTCGCACGCCGTGACGAGCGGGCTGGAGACGCTCTCCGCCAGCTCCCGCACCGAGCTCTCGATGCGCTCGCCCTGGAACGTGAAGGCGAGCTCCGCACCCTCGTCGGCCAACCGGCGCGCGATCGCCCACGCGATCGACCGCTTGTTGGCTACCCCGAGCATGAGTCCCTGCTTACCTGCAAAAGCCTGAGCCATGGGGATGCGAGTGTAATGCCGCTTGACGTGGCACGCGCGCATCCCTAGCCTGACGGCCGATGCGGTCGCTTCGCCCAGTTCTCGGCCTGGCAGTTCTGGCTGCCGCGATCGCCGTTGCACCTGCGGGCGCCGCCAACACCGTTACCTACCAGGACTCGACGGGCGAAAACCCGGCGGCCCCCGACATCACCACCATCGTCGTCTCTAACAACGACGCGGGGATGATCTCTTTCAAGATCAACATCCCAAACCGGGCACAACTCACGCGGGACATACTCGTCGACATCCTTCTCGACACGGACGCCAAACCGGCAACTGGTGACCCCGACCTTCTCGGAGCCGACTACGCAATTGAGCTGTTCCAAGGCGAAGTCGTGCTCTTCAAATGGGACGGCACTGGCCTCACCCGACGCGCCGGCGACCCGCCGTCGACCTCGCTCATCTACTCCTGGGCGGGGGGTGTCACGTTCAACATCTCGGCGGCCGAGCTCGGCAACACCAAGAAATTCGGCTTCGCAGTCGTCGCGCTGTCCGGAATCGTCTTCAACGAGACGACCGGCGAGCCTGACTTCACGAATGCCGTCTCCGACGCCGCCCCCGCAGGCAGCGCAGGCTTTTATTCGTACGACGTGAAAGTCGCGCCCGCGCGCGTCGTGTTCAAGTCGCTGAAGACGGCCCCCGCGTCGCCGAAGGCAGGCAAGACGTTCACCGTCCGGATGGCCGCGACCAGGAGTGACACGGGCGCGGCGATCGTCAACGGGCGTGTCGACTGCGTCGCCAGGGCAGGCGCAAGGAGCGTGCAGCCGAAGTCGGAGAGGTTCGTGGGCGGCCAGGCGGTGTGCGTCTTTACGGTTCCGGCAAACGCGGCCGGCAAGACGCTGCGCGGGACGATCAAGATCGTCTTCGAGGGCAAGACGCTCGCCCGGCCGTTCAGCGCCAAGATCCGCTAGGGCACCGTGCGCCTCCTGGCGCTGACATTCCTCGCAGCACTCGTACTGGTAGCCACAGCCGCCGGCTCGGTGAACGGCAGCGCGCTCAACCGCACGACGTTCGACGACGCGCTCGGCGAGGATCCTGCGGCGCCCGACATCGCGACCGTGCGCGTCTCGAACAACGACGAAGGCACGCTCACGTTCCGTATCGCATTGCCGAACAGGCCGACTCTCGGCAACGACATGCGCTTCTCGCTGTCGATCGATGCCGACTCGAACGCTGAGACGGGGCTCACGGGCAGCGGGATTGACTACCGCCTGCTGTACGACTTCTACCTCCACGGCGACCGGCTGCTCTGGCTGCTGACCTGCGGGCCTTCCGTGTGCACCTCCGGTGTGAAGCTGCCGTTCTCGTACGAGTCGGGACCCGTGGTCACGATCGACCGGTCGGAGCTGGGTAACACACGCCGCTTCCACCTCTTCCTCAACACGATGGACGGCATCGTCTTCGACCCGGTGGCGAAGACGTTCGACCTCTCGAACGCGCACGGCGACGCGGCGCCCGACGCTTCCGCGCCTTCGCCGTGGACGTACGAGGTGAAGCTGGGGCCGAGCAGGCTGCTCGTCCAGCGCTTCTCGACGACACCGGCGATGCCGGTGGCCGGAAAGACGTTCGTCGCGAAGCTGAAGGTGACGCGCGACGACAGCGGGGCGTTCGTCACGACGGGCAACGTGGCCTGCAAGGGGACCGTCGGCGGCACTCCTGCCCAGCTGCAAAGCCGTGGGTTCAGGCAGGGCTCGGCCTTCTGCGCGTGGCGTGTGCCGGAGGGCTCGTCCGGCAAGAGCCTTCGCGGATCGATCGGCGTCACGTTGAGCGGCAAGACCGCGAAGAAGGCGTTCGCGTTGAAGATCTCGTAAGCCCCGGGCTTCCGCTACCGTGCCCATCTCGTGCGGCGCCCAGTCGTCCTAGGACTTCTCCTCGCGCTCGTCGTGGCGGGCTCGGCGACGGCCTCGCTGCGGCCGATTGCCCCGAGCGTCGGCGGCCTCACCGTCGACTCGCTTCGCCACCGCGCGATAGCCGTTCCCGCCCGCCCCAACGCGGGCCGGGTGACGGTGATCGCGACGCTCGGCATGGCGCCGCTCGCAGCCAGGACGGCGGATCGGTCGCTCTTCTCGACCACGGGCAGGCGCAAGCTCAGCGTCTCCAGCTCGTCCTCGCGCGCGTATCTCTCCCGGCTCGCCGCCGCGCAGGAGCGAGCCGTGGCCACGCTTGCGCCGGGAGATCCCCGAGGCGAAGGTGCCGCGGCGCTTCCGGATCCTGCTCAACGGGCTCGCCGTGAAGCTGCCGGCGTCGAAGCTGCAGCGGCTGATGCAGATGGGGTTCGTCCAGAACGTCTACCCGAGCGTCAGCTACACGCTCTCCATGAACCGCGGTCCCTCGGTGATCGGCGCCCCGGCGCTGCGGGCGGCCACCGGCGTGGGCGGCAACGGCGTCAAAGTGGGCATTGTCGACGACGGCATCGACCCCAAGCACCCGTTCCTCGATCCCGGCGGCCTGAGCTTCCCGGCCGGCTTCCCCAAGGGCACTCCCGGCTTCACGACGCCGAAGGTGATCGTCGCCAAGGCCTTCTTCCCCGACGTCTCGACCTCGGAGTCGAGGCAGCCGCTCGACGAGTCGCAGTCGTTCCACGGGACGTTCGTCGCGGGCGTCATCGGCGGCATCGAGGGCACCACCGCGCCCGCCAGCGTGCTGACGACCTGCGTTCCCGGCTCCGGCGGCTGCCACGGGCGCATCACCGGGCTGGCGGGCGTCGCGCCGCGCGTGCACATCGGTAACTACCGCGTGTTCAGCCAGCCGGCGCCGCTCGGAGGCTGCTGCAGCGCCAACACGCCCGAGATCATCGCCGCGTTCGAGGCGGCCGTCGCGGACGGGATGGACGTCATCAACTTCTCGGGCGGCGGTCCGCAGAGCGATCCCGCCCGCGACCCGATGGTGCGGGTCGTGAACAACGTCGTCAACGCGGGCGTCGTGCCGGTCATCTCCGCCGGCAACGACCGTGACCTCTTCGGGCTCGGCACCGTCGGCTCGCCCTCCACGGCACCCGACGCCATCAGCGTCGCCGCGACGGCGAACAGCCATGTCTTCACGAGGGCCCTGACGCTCGTCGCTCCGGCCGCAATCGGCCCAATGCCGTTCGTGCCGGCGCCGGGAGCGATCCCTCCGGCGTGGGTCAACGCCGACCAGCAGGTGGTCGACGTGGGCACGATCAACGGCACAGACGGTCGTCCCGTCGGCCGCCAGCTGTGCGGAACGACGCTGCCGGCCAGGTCGCTCGCCGGCGCCATCGCACTCGCCTCGCGGGGCGGCTGCTCGTTCGAGATCGAAGGGACGCAACGCCTCTCAGGCGGGAGCCGTCGGCCTGCTGATGGCCGACGACCGCGCCGGCGACCCGACTGCCGTTCCCTTCGGCTTCGGCATCCCCGGCGGCACGATCTCCGACCTGGACGGGGCGCGTATCCGCCAGGCCGTCGCGGGCTCGGGCGGCCGCGGTCGCTTCCGCGTCACCGCCGACGAGCACGTCGAGGTGGCGACGACGTGGCCCGGCGTGCCGACGAGCTTCTCCTCGGCCGGGCTCACCGCGTTCGACCACAAGCTGAAGCCGGACATCTCCGCGCCGGGTGCGCAGATCATCTCGTCCACCGGACTCGAGTTCGCGGGCGACCAGTACGCGGTCCTGGACGGGACGAGCTTCTCGGCGCCGCACATCGCCGGCGCGGTGGCGCTGCTGCTCCAGCGGCATCCGCAGTGGACGCCGCAGCAGGTGAAGTCGGCGCTCATGTCCACGGCGGGGCCGGCCTGGGGCGACTCCAGCCGCACGGTCGAGGCGCCCGTGCTGATCGAGGGCGCCGGGCTCGCGAATCTCGCGGCAGCCGACTCGCCGCTGATCTTCACGAATCCCCAGTCGATCGCCCCCGGCGACCTGCCGGTCACCGGCGGCGCGGCCAGCCGGTCGCAGCTCATCGCGATCAGCGACGCCGGCGGCGGCGGCGGGACGTGGTCGGTCACGGTCCAGCCGCAGGCATCGACGCCGGGAGTGACCATCGCCGTGCCGGGCGCCGTGACGGTGCCGCCGGGCGGGCAGACGACGCTCCAGATCACGACCAGCGCGTCGTCCTCGGCAACGGGCGCCGACCAGTACGGCTTCCTCGTCCTGCGGCGGGACGGGGTCGTGCGCCGCATCCCGTACGGGTTCTCGGTCACGCGGCCGCTGCTCGGGGCCGCCCAGGTGACGCCTTTGAGAACAACCCAGACCGGCGACACGCGCTCGGGTACGAACCGGGCTCGAAGCTACCGCTGGCCGACGGAGCCGTTCGGGATCCTCGCGCTGTTCGGCCTCGAGCAGACCGCCGTCGAGGACGGCGCCGAGCAGGTGTACTCGATCGACATCCCGGCCAACACCGTCAACTTCGGCGCCGTCGTCAGCGATCCGCCGCTCAAGCTGCGCGCGCCGCTGCGCGACCTGCTGAGCGCCAACGCCCCGATCCACCCGTGGCTGCTCGGATCGCTCGACGAGAACAACCTCCAGGGCTACGGCGGGACGCCGATCAACATGAACGGCTACCTGCCGGACTTCATCTTCAACATGGGCGCGACGGGCGCCGTGCTACCGGCACCGGGCCGCTACTACATCGCCGTCGACTCCGGCCGTAACCCGTTCACGGGGCGCCCGCTGGCGCGAAGGTACGTGCTCCGCTCGTGGATCAACGACACGACGCCGCCGGTGATCAGGGTGCTGACGACGCGGCTGGCAACGGGTCGCCCAACCATCGTCGTGCGGGTGGCGGATGCGAAGTCCGGCGTCGACCCGCTGTCGCTGCTGCTGCTCTACAAGAACGAGCAGATCGGCGCGGTGCGGTTCGATCCGAAGACGGGGGTCGCCGTGTTCCCGATCCCGAAGGACTCACAACCGCTCTTCGCCGGCCCGGAGTTCATGCGGATCGTGGCGGCGGACTTCCAGGAGACGAAGAACGTCTCCACCCCGGGCGACGAGGCGATGCCGAACACCCGCTTCCTCGGCACGCGGTTCTCGGTCGTCGCACGGCCGGTCGCGACGTGGATCGCGCCGACGAAGGGCGCGTGCGTTCGGGGCAAGACGGAGCTCCAGGTGCACGCCTCCTCGCCCGCTGCGATCTCGTCGGTCGGCTTCTTCGACGGCAAGCGCCAGCTGGCCCGCGTCAGGAAGTCGGACCAGGGGATCTACCGCGCGAACTGGCAGGCCGGAGGCGCCAGGAAGGGCCGGCACGAGCTCACGGCCATCGTCTCCGACACGGCCGGGCGCGAGTCCGAGGCCCTACGCGTCGTCCGCGTCTGCGGCTAGGACAGAGCGCCTGATGCGGGTCGCGGTGGTCACCGGCGGCTCGAGCGGCATCGGCGCCGCGCTGGCGCGACGGCTGAAGAGCCGCGGCTGGCAGTGCGTGCTCGTGGCACGCGGGGCCGAGCGCCTCGTCCGGGTGGCCGACGAGCTCGGCGCCGAGCACGAGGTGTGCGACGTCGGCGATCGCGAGGCGGTCGAGCGCATGGCGGCGGCCGTCATCGCTCGCCACCCGAAGATCGGCCTGCTCGTCAACAACGCAGGCATTCCCGGACGCACCGGCTTCCTCGACGCCGATCCGGATCGCATCGAAGACGTCACGCGTGTGAACTACCTCGGCGGCGTCTGGTGCCTGCGGGCGTTTCTCCCCGCGCTGGAGGCGGCCCGCCCGGCGCATGTCGTCAACGTCGTCTCGGTGGCCGGAGCGGTCTCCGGAGCGGGCACGTCGGGGCTGTACACGGCGTCCAAGCACGCCCAGCTCGCCTTCTCGCGATCGGTGGCGACCGAGCTCGAGCCGCGAGGCATACGCGTCCACACGGTGCTGCCCGGCTTCGCGGAGACGGAGGGCTTTCCCGCAGCGCGACGTCCTCCCGCGGCACGCCCACCGTTTCGTGATCGAGGCGGACGACGTCGCGGAGGCGATCTTGAACGCGGTCGAGCGCAACCGCCGCGAGGTGCACGTGCCTCACTACTACCGGCTGGCGACGCTGGCCCAGGCCGCGGTGCCCGGCCTCGTCGCGCGTATCGGCCGCTCGCTGAACAAGCCGGCTAGCTGCCCGATACCCGGCCGCCCGGGACACGGCCAAGTGCCTGGCACTGATGTGTGCCAATTCTGTGCCGATTTGTCCACAGAGCGGCTAGAGCTGCCAGGCGCCGCCGCGGAGCACGGGAACGCGAGCACCGCCGCGCTCGACGCCGGTGACGTCCACGTCGTCGCCGCCGATCATGAAGTCGATGTGCATCGCGCTCTCGTTGACGCGCGAGCGGTCGCTCCTCGCCGATGAGCGCACGCGTCGCCGTCGCCCAGCGCGATGTGGCTGACCGCGTTCTCGTCGAGCAGCGTGTCGAGGAACGTCGTTCCCAGCTGACCGATACGGCTCTCCCGGTCGACGAGCGCAACCTCGCCGAGCCGCGCCGCTCCGTCGTCGAGCGCCGCTCGTCCGCGCATGATCTCCTCGCCCTCGTCCGCGGTGATCTCGACGGCCCTGCCACCCTCGAATCGCACGACGAGCCCCCGCACGATCGGCCCGTCGCCCAGCGCGAGCGGCCGCGTCGAGCGGACGACGCCCTCCGTCCGCGCCGGATCCGGCGTCGTGAAGACTTCCTCGCTGGGGAGGTTGGCCATGTGCACGATGCCGTCGACCGTCTCGCCGCGCGCCGTCTGCCATTCGGCGCCCGGGAAGAGGCCGACGACGAGGTCCGTGCCCGGCCCCTCGAAGTGGAGCGCGTCGAACCCCGCAGCCGCCAGCCGCCGCGCGATGTCGTCCAGCTCCTCGCGCGCGCTTCGCCCACGCGGCCACGGGATCGGGCTCATCGAGGCGGCAGACGTGCCCGATCTCGGCCCAGAGCCGCTCGAGCGCGTCTGCTTCGGCGAGCTCCGGGTAGACAAGACGCGCCCACGGCGCGGTGGGAGACGGGACCACCGTCCAGTTGACGAGCCGCTCGTTGATGACGGTCAGCACCTCTTTGATGAACGGCAGCTGGTCGCGGCCCGCGCGCTCCGGGTCGACCCCGTCGAGTACGTCCGGCGGGGCAGGCCCGGAGAGCGAGATCCGTCGCCGCCCGCTGGCGCCCGAGCTCGAGCATCCGGTCGCCGTACCAGCTGGGCACGAAGTCGAGCGTCTCCTCCCGTGCGTGCTCGATCCGCGCGCGCTTCACGTACGGGTCGAAGTACGTCACGTCGACGAAGCGGGCGCCGTGCCGGTACGCGGCTGCTGCCACCTCTCGTGCCATCTCCTCCTCGCCGAGGGAGGCGCCGACGGTGACGAGTTGATCCTGCTGGACGTTCGCGCCGAGGACGACGGCGAGCTCTGCGAGTTGGGAGGCGCCTGCGGCTAGCACCGCGCGCGAGTCTACGTGGCCTAGGCGGACATCTGCTGACGGGCGGCGAGGTACCAGCCGATCGTCGCCGTGTAGTTCTCCGGAGCGACTGACAGCGCACGCTGCCGCTCCGGCCCGGCGCAGCCTGCGAGGTCGAGATACCCGTCCACGTCGCGCGCTTCCGGGTGTTGCTCGGACCGGCGTAGCACGAGCCCGTTCGCGTCGAGCAGTCCCCGGATGTCGGCGTCGGGCAGAAGGCGCGTGTGGGAGGGGTCGCGGGCGCGCTCGAAACGGTCGAGCTCGAACCCGACGAGGGGATCGATCGGCGCGATCTGGTCGACGATCAGCACCTGGCCGCTGAAGCCGATCACGCGCGCGAGCTCGGCGACGACGAGCTCCGGGCGAGGGACGTGGTGCAGCGTGCGCACGGTCGCGGCGAGGTCGAACGACCCGTCCTCGAAGGGAAGGCTTGCAACGTCGCCCTCGGCGAACGTCACGTTCGGGAACTCCTGCTCGGCACGCGACCTCCCTTCGGCGAGGACTTCCGGCACGACGTCGACGGCGAGGACCTCCTTGACGAGCGGCGCGACGGCAAAGGCAAAGCCGCCCGTCCCCGCGCCCGCATCCAGCACGCGCTCGTCGCCCGATGGCTCGAGAAAGCGACGGACCTGCGCGCGCAGCTCCTCCCGCCGGCTCTCCTCGTGCTCGGCCATGCGCTCCGCTGCCGCGGCGAAGCGGGCCTGCGTTGCCTCAGCGTGCTTCTCGTCGGACAAGCTCCACCGCCTCCTCTGTCGTCGAGATAGTGCCAGCGGCCCGCTCTTCGGCGATCAGCTCCAGCATCCGCCCGACCTCGGGGCCCGGCGACAGGCCGAGCTCGTCGCCGCGTAGCAGCGGTGCGGCGGGATCGTCGGCACGGGCCCGCTCGACCGTCGGACGAAGCTCCGGCAGCCCCAGGAAGGCAAGCGCGTCGAGCGCCCAGGGCTCTGTCGACTCGCCGGAAGCGGTGGATGGCACGCGGTGAGTCGTCGGCCGGAGGCTCGGCGGCGAGCAGCGTACGCGCGTAGCGGTCGAGGCGGCGCGAGATGGGAAGCTCGCGCAGCCGCTCCCCGAACGCGCACGCGAGCCGATAGTCGGGAGAGTCGGCCAGGCCGATCCGGTCGAACAGCTCGGCCGACCCGTCCAAGGCGTCGAGCAGGCCCAGCTCCTCCAGCCGGCGGTACCCATTCGCCGAGAGCCGCTCGAGCTCGCCCAGGATGCGTTCACCGGCAGGGCGAGGCGCAAGCGCGGCGTGCCGACGGACGAGCTGCTCGGTCTCCGGGTGGAGGCGGAAGCCGAGCTCGTCCTCCAGCCGGACGGCGCGCAGCAGGCGCAGCGGGTCGGTCTCGAAGACGCGCGTCGGAGACCGCGCGGATCGTGCGCTCGGCGATGTCGCGCTGCCCACCGAAGGGATCGACGAGCTCTCCTCCCTCCAACGGACGGGCCATCGCATTGAGCGTGAAGTCCCGGCCCGCGAGGTCTTCTTCGATCCCGCTCGGCAAGGGCGTGAAGTCGACAGTCCTCCCGTCCTCGAGCGCGATCCGCCAGGCGCCGTGCCGCTCGGAGAGGGGAAACGGCGCTCCCCCGCGGGCGCGCGCGAAGACGCGGGCCGCACGCTCGGGCTCGCGGCACGCGACGTCGAGGTCGACCACCGGCCGCCCGAGCAGCTCGTCGCGCAGCGCACCGCCCACGAGCCAGCCCTCCGCTCCGGCCAGCGCATCGGCCAGCTCGGTGACGAGGTCAGCCATCGACGAGCACCCGCTGCGTGCGCTCCGGCGAGTGACGAATGCCCGTGGTCAGCTCGTAGTTGATGGTGCCGGCCACGCGCGCATGCTCCTCCACGAGCACGCCGTCGCCGACGATGGTCACCGGCGTTCCGCGCGGCAGCTGCCCGGGAAGCTCGACGGCGAACGAATCCATGGAGACGGTGCCGACGACGCGGCGGCGCTCTCCGTCGACCAGCACTTCGGTGCCGGTGAGATCGCGCCGAAAGCCGTCTGCGTAGCCGACCGGCACGAGCCCGATCCACGTCGGCTGCTCGGCGACGAAACGACGCCCGTAGCCGGTGCTCTCGCCGACGTCGAGGAGCTTCACCTGCGCCAGCTCGCTGCGCCACGCGAGCACCGGCTCGAGGCCGTCCTCGGCCGGATCCGTCCCGAACGGCGAGAGCCCGTAGAGCGCAACTCCGCAACGTGCGGCCGAGAAGCGTGAGCCCGGCAAGCGAAGCGCAGCGGCGCTGTTCGCCACGTGCGCCTCCAGCTGCGGCATCGAGTCGGCCGCTTCGCGGAAGCGCTCGAGCTGGCGCTCTGCGAAGGCCGGGTCGGAGTCAGCCGTCGCCAGGTGGCTCATCACCGCCACGGCGTTCGGCGGCGGCGCGGGCACGTCGACCATCCCGTAACGGCCCATGCCCGTGTCGAGCTTCAGGTGGACCGGGACGTCCACGGGGAACGGCGGCTCGGAGACGGCGAGCTCGAGGCCGGCGCGGCGGACGCGCTCGAGATCGCCCTCAGGAGCACGGGCCCATGACGAGAATGCGAGCCTGCGGCAGGGCCGAGCGGAGCGCGGCTCCTTCGCCGACGGTGGACACGCAGAGCGCGGCAGCCCCCGCCTCGAGAGCCGCCTTGCCCACTTCGGCCGCGCCGTGCCCGTAGGCATCGGCCTTCACGACCGCCCACAGCGCGGCGCCGTCGAGCGCCTCGAGCAGCCGCCTGGCGTTCCGGCGAACGGCGCCGAGGTCGATCGTTACCTCAGAACGCATCGAGAACGTCCGGCAACGCAGCGACGACGTCGGAGGCGACGAGGCCGCGCTCCGGGCCGAGCCGCGCCGCCTCTGCGCAGGCAGTTGCCCCGGCCGCGGCGGCCAGCCGCGCGTCCATGCCCTTGGCGAGGAAGGCGGCGATCGTCCCGGTCAGGACGTCCCCCGTGCCCGCTGTGGCGAGCGACGGCGGGCCGGAGCCGCAGACGAGCACTCCTTCGCCGGGAGCGGCGACGATCGTGTCGGCGCCCTTGAGCAGGCAGACGCAGCCGAAGCGCTCGACTGCCCGCGCGGCTGCTGCGAGACGATGCGCGTCCACCCACGAGGCCTCGACGCCGAGCAGGCCCGCCAGCTCGCCGGAGTGCGGCGTCAGCACGGTGGGTGCCGCACGCTCGAAAGGCTCCAGCTGGTACAGCGCATCGGCGTCGACGACGGCAGGCAGCTCAGTCTCCGTGAGCAGCCGCCGGACGAGCTGCCGGCGGTCGTCGTCGCGGCCGAGGCCGGGCCCGATCGCCAGCGCGCGCGCCCTCTCCACCGCGTCGAAGACGTCGTCCAGCGGTCGCTTCACGGCCTCGAGCAGGCGCGTCTCGAGCACCGGCAGCGACTCGGCCGGCGCAGCCACCGCCACGTACCCGGCGTCGGCTCTGAACGCCGCCTCGGCGGCCAGGCACGCTGCCCCCGTGAGCCCTGGCGCGCCGCCCTACGACGAGCACCGACGCGCTGTACTTCGTGTCGCCGGGCTGCTTTCGCGGAACCTCCGCGAGGATCTCCCGCGTCACGAGCAGGTGCGCCGTCGCCCGCGGCTCGAGCCCGATGTCGCGAACGACGAGCTCGCCGCCGTGGAACCGTCCCGGACCGACGACGTTGCCGACCTTCGGACCGTGCAGGGCCACGGTCACCGCAGCCTGCACGGCGCCGCCGGCAACTTCGCCCGTGTCCGCGTCGACGCCGGAGGGCAGATCGATCGCCAGCACCGGAGCCTCCGCCGCGTTCAGCTGCGCGATCACCTCGGCCGCCTCCGACCTCGGCTCGCCGTGAAAGCCCGTGCCGAACAGACCGTCCAGGAGCACATCGCCGTCGAGGCCCTCGGCGGCCTCGTGTCCCATCGCGCGCAGCACCTCGAGCGCGATCCGCGCATCGCCGCCGTTGGCGCCGCCACCGCAGACAGCCCCGAACGACCGCGCCTCGGGAAACCGACTGACAGCTTCCTCCGCCACCGCCCTGCCGGCACGCTCCATCAGCACGCGCACCTCATGGCCCGCCTCGGCCGCGCGCATCTCCTCGGCCGTATACAGCGGCTCGAACATCAGGTCATTGCGGCGAGGCGATTGCGATGGCCGCGGCCAGCTCCTTCGAGTGCGTCATCGACAGATCGACACCGGCCACGCCGAGACGAGTCGCGCGCTCTTCCAGTCGACCCGTCAGCTGGACCGACGGCTTCGGCCGGCCGACGATCTCCACCTCCCGCCAGGCAAACGCTCTCGCCACGCCGAAACCGAGCGCCTTGCCAACAGCTTCCTTGCCGGCGAACCGCGCGGCGTAGTGCTGCGCCGGGTTGGGCCGCGAGTCGCAGTACGCGCGCTCTGCTTCCGTGAAGCAGCGCGCGGTGAACGACGGATAGCGGCCCATTGCCCTGCGGATGCGGTCGATCTCGATCAGATCGATGCCGACGCTGCTGTTCACAGCGCTCGCTCCAGCCAGTCCGGGAGCTCTGCGAGCGAGTTGACGACGATGTCCGGCGTGATGTCGGAGCGCTCGAGATCGTCGGGACGGAACTTGCCCGTGCGCACGAGCGCCGTGCGCAGGCCGAACTTCTGCGCGCCGGCGATGTCCGCCTCGATGTCGTCCCCCACCATCCACGTCAGCTTCGGCTCGGCGTCGAGTGCCTCGAGCGCGGCCTCGAAGTACATCGGGCTCGGCTTGCCGATGACGACGGCCTCGACGCCTGCCGCGTACTCCAGCCCGGCCACGAAGGCGCCGGAGTCGAGCAGCGGGCCGCGCGACGTCTGCCACCAGCGGTTCTTGTGCAGACAGTAGAGATCGGCCCCGGTCTGGAGCTCGGCGAAGGCGCGCGCGAGGTTCATGAAGCTGAAGACACGGCCGGTCTCGTCGCCCTCGTCCGCACCGCCGACGAGCACCGCATCGGCGTCCTCGCCGACGAGGTCCAGGCCGTCCAGATCCTCCACCACCGACGGCATGGTGAGCGCAAGCACGCGCCGGCCGCGCAGCGCGCGTACGGCCGCGGCGGCGGTCGTCTGCAGCTCCTCGTCGCTCATGTCGACCCCGAAGCCCTTCAGCTCTGCGGTGAGCACCCGGCGCGTGCGGACTGTCGTATTCGTGACAAAACGGAGGCGATGACCCCTCTCGCGCAGCGTCGAGACGGCGTCGGCCGCCCCCGCGATCGGCTTGCCGGAGACGTGGAACACGCCGTCGATGTCCAGCAGAATGGCGGCCATGGCACGCGAGTCTACGGGGATCCAGGACACCATTCGCGTCACGCGCAGCGTGGCCGTGCCCCGTCGCGAGATCGAGCTGCGGTTCTCGCGGTCGAGCGGGCCGGGCGGGCAGCATGCGCAGCGTACGGAGACGCGAGTGGAGGCCGTTTTCGACGTCGAAGCCTCGTCGGCCCTCACCGAGCGCCAGAAGCGGCGAGTCGTCACCAAGGCGGGCCCGGTGTTGCGCGCGGTAGCCCAGGACGAGCGGAGCCAGTGGCGAAACCGCGAGCTCGCCGTCGAACGGCTCGTCGACGCGCTCCGCGCCGCGCTCGAGGTGCGAAGAGCGCGGAAGCCTACGAAGCCCAGCGCAGCCGCAAAGGAGCGCCGCCTTGCGGCAAAACGCCGGCGGAGCGACGTTAAGAAGCTGCGCCGAGCCCCCGACGACGGTTAGGCAGCGTAAAGGTTTCGTGAAAATTCGGGTCTGGTAGACGGTTCTGGGACCAGTCCGACAGGGCTAGTCGGTACCCTCCGTGACTCGCCCGACGCCTCCAAGGGAGTTGTTACGTATGCGCCTTCGCCGCCTCGTTGTCGTCTGTTCGCTGCTCGCCCTGATCGCCCCGATCGCCGCCTCTGCGGACGACCGCATGTGGGTCGGCTTCCAGGACGATCCCAGCTTCCGCTGGCGCGAGGACCGGGCTGCGATGCTCGACGAGGCCGTCGCCGCGAACGCCGGCATCGCCCGCACGACGGTCTACTGGTCGAAGATCGCGCCGCGGCGTCCGTCCAATCCGTCGAACCCGTTCGACGCCGCATATCAGTGGGACGACCTGGACGAGCTCGTGCGAGGCACGCAGTTCCGCGGGCTGGAGTCGCTGCTGACCATCTGGGGCACTCCCGACTGGGCCAACGGCGGCAAGGGCGCGAACTACGCTCCCACCCGCCTGTCCGACATCACCGCGTTCGGGCGCGCTCTCGCGTCGCGCTACAGCGGCCGCTACGCCGGGCTACCCCTTCGTCCGCTTCTTCACCGTCTGGAACGAGCCCAATCTGGAGCAGTTCCTCGCGCCGACCTTCGACAAGAAGGGCAAGCCCGTGTCACCGCTCAACTACGCGAAGCTCTACCGCGCCGCCTACGCCGGGCTCAAGAGCGGGAGCCCCGGAGCGCAGGTCGGCATCGGCGAGACGTCCCCGCGCGGCCGCGACAAGCCGTCCCCGGGCCCGATTCAGGACTCGATCGCGCCGGCGACCTTCGCGAAGCTGCTGTCCACGTCGAAGCCCAGGGTGAAGTTCGACGGCTACGCGCACCACCCCTACTCCGTGCTCGGCGCAGGTCCGCTGCAGAAAGCGCGTTACCCCAACGTCCACCTGACGCAGCTGAAGCAGTTCTCGAAGGATCTCCACAAGTGGTTCGGGAAGGTGCCGAACCTCTGGATCACGGAGTACGGGTTCGAGACGAAGCCCGGCGAGCCGCGAGGCGTGTCGTCGTCGCAGCAGGCGCTCTACGTGAACCAGTCGCTCAACATCCTGCGCAACATCCCGACCGTGAAGATGCTCGTCTGGTTCATCCTCCGCGACGACCCCACGAGCACCTGGCAGAGCGGCTTGATCAACCGCAACGGCACGCGGAAGCCGGCCTTCTCGACGTTCGCGTCCAAGGCAAAGCTTCTGGACGCTCGCAACCCCCTCGTCCGGGCAAAGCTCAACCAGGCTCCCGTCGTTCGCCTGTCCGTGCTCGAGCTGGCGGCCCGCAACGGATCGGGCACCACGATCGGCGCCAACATCAAGGTGTTCGGCCCGAACAGCCAGTTCTTCGGGAACATCCAGATGCAGTCGACGATCGCGAAAGACGGCTGGGCCTCGTTCACGTTCGCCCCGAACGGGACGAAGCGGGTCTACTACCTCTACTTCGAGATCCAGGACAAGAACGGGAACTCGATCGAGCGTCAGGCCACGCTCGTCATCGCGTAGGCGAGCCGAACCCGGCTACTGGCAGGCCGCCTAAGTGCTCTTGAGGGCGCGCTCGCGGCGCTGGAACTCGACCTGCGTGCTCGCGACGTAGGTATCGAGGTTCGATTCCCGCTGGGCGACGCGCAGCTCGCGCTTCTCGAGGTCGCGCAGCCGCCGGTCGAGCTTGTCGCCGGCGATCTCCTGGTCGGCCTCGGCCGCGGCCTCCCGCAGCTCGAGGGCATCCTCCCGCTCGTCGAGCTCCTTGAGGCGCTCGGCAAGCGTCGCCTCGCCTTTCACGACACGCCTCTCGCGGCGCTCGAGGCGTAGCGTCTCGGACTCGACCAGGCTCTCGGCGCTCACGAACTCTGCCTCTCGCTTCGTGAGCTCGCGTGCTCCGTGCTCGTCGAGCTTGGCTGCCAGCTCGTCGAGGTCGCGGCCGCGTGTGGCGTCGCGGGCCATGCGCTCGATCTCCTCCTGCTTGCGGCCCAGCTCGACCTCCAGGGTTGAGAGGTCGCGGCCGCGGGTTGCCTCGTGGGCGAGCTTCTCGAGCTGCGCGTTGCGCTGGTTGAGCTCGGCCTCGCGCTCGTCGAGCTCCTTCACGAAGCTCTCGAGCTCGGCGCGCTCGTTGGCCGTGCTCTCGCGGCTCTCGCTCAGCTGCTGCTCCTCCGCGCGAAGGCGTTCTGTCTCCTTCTGGATCTCCTCGCGCTCGGCCAGGAGCTCCGCGGAGCGCCGGCCGACGTTCGTCTCGACCTCACGACGGTGCGCCGTGAGCTCGTGCTCGAGCTTTGCGATCGACTGCTCGCGCTCGGCGAGTCCGTCCTCGCGCTCCTGTAGCTCGAGGAGCAGCTGGGCCTCGCGTGCCTCGAGCTCGTCTTGCGCCCTCGCGAGCTCGGCCTCGATCTGCGCGACGCTTGTCTCCCGCGCATCCAGGCTTCCCTTGGTCTCGGCCAGCTCTTTCGCCCGGACGTCGAGAGCCTTGCGCTCCTCCATGAGCTCCTGCGAACGCGGAGGCTGGTCGGGCACGATCCGCACGGGAGCAGGCTCGGCGCGCTCCTCCGCGACGGGCTCCGTCTCCGGTGGCTCGAGCTTGGCCGGCTGCTCGAGCTTCTTGGGCACCTTCTTCGTCGCGGCGGCCTTCTGCTCGGCCGCTGCCTCGACCTGGCCGCGACGCTTGTCGAGTTGCGCGCGGAGTCCGCTGCCGAAGCCTTTCTCGAACTCCTGGGAGGGATCTTTGGCGGCCATGCGTACCTCACAGGAGGGATCGGCGTTCGCCGCTACCTACCCATCCCCCAACCGGGTGCGGCAGGGGACCGCGCGGCTTAGAAAACGAGGATCTTCGTGAGGTTCAGGAAGGCGGGCCCGAGGATGACGATGAACATCGACGGGAAGATGAAGATGACCGTCGGGAAGAGCATCTTGACCGGCGCCTTCATCGCCTTCTCCTCGGCCGCGATCTGCCGACGGTGACGCGTGTCGACCGCCTGCACGCGGAGGATACGGCCCAGCGAGATTCCGAACTGGTCGGCCTGGATGATCGCGCGCGCGAAGGCGCCGATCTCGGGGATCCCCGTGCGCTCGGAGAGCTTCTTCAGAGCGTCCTGGCGGCTCTCGCCGATCCGCATCTCGTTGAGCGTGAGCGCGAACTCCTCGCCCAGCGGCCCTTCCACCTGCTCGGTGATCTTCACCACGGCGGCGTCGAAGCCGAGGCCGGCCTCCACGCTGACGGCGAGCAGGTCGAGCGCGTCGGGCAGATCCTGGCTGAGCCGCTCCTGCCGGGCGCGGATCTTCTTGTTGAGGACGAAGTCCGGGCCGATGAAGCCGACCGCCGCGAGCCCCATTCCCAGCGCGAACCCCATCACCGGGCCCTTCGACGGGCTGAAGAACAGGATGCCGAGCACGAGGCCGACGATGGCCGCGAAGAGCTTCGTGGCGAGGAACGCGACGGGAGAGACCCGTCGGCCGACACCGGCGGAGTGCAGGCGCGTGCTCACGAGCTCGACCGACATCTTCGGGTTGATGCGCAGGACCGCGCGCGCCGCGCGCTCCATGGCCGGTACGAGCGCGCGATCGCGCAGCGAGCCCTGCAGCGCCGCCTTCTTCTGCGATCGCCTTCCGTACGCGTTCGCACGGCGGAACGAGAGCATTCGCTCCCGCGCCGGCAGGCTCACGTACTCGGCGACCATATACACCGATCCGGCGAGGCAAAGCAGCGCTATGACGAGCAGCATCATGTGGTCACCCCTTGAACGAGACGATCTTCTTGAGCAGCAGTGAGCCGATCCCCATCATCACGAGGCTGAGGACGATCATCTTGTGCCCAGCGGACGTTTGGAAGAGCGGCGCCATGTAGCTCGGGTTGAGCAGCGTCAGTGCGCCGCAGAGGAAGAACGGCAGGCCGATCAGAACGTAGGCGGACATTCGTCCCATCGCCGTCAGCGCCTTGATCTTGCGGGCGAACTGCTGGCGGTTGCGCACGGTGTCGGCGACCATGTCGAACAGGCTCGCCAGCGAGCCTCCGACCTGGCGTCTGGACGGCGACGGCCGTGACGATGAAGGAGAGGTTGCTCGAGCCGACGCGCTCGGCCATGTCGTTGAGCGCGTCGTCGAGCGGCCTGCCGAGGCGGGTCTCCGTGAGCACGCGCCTGAACTCCTTGCCGGCCGGCTCGACGCCCTCGTCGACGATCGCCTGCAGGGCCTGCTTGAAGCTGTGCCCGGCCTTGAGCGACGCGGCGACGCCGATGAGGAGATCCGGCAGCTGGTTCTCGAACGCGGCCAGCCGTCGGTGCGCCTTGTACCACACGAACGCCAGCGGGATCAGCGCCCCGATGATGAGCGAGGCGAGGGAGAGCAGGCCGGACGATCCGGCGGCGGTCGCCAGCAGGCCGAGCACGACACACGAGCCTGCGCTCATGTAGAAGAGCTCAGCGGTCTTGAGCTGAAGGTCGGCGCGCTCGATCAGACGGGCCAGCTTGAGCCAGACTCGCGTCTTGCCGAGGGCCTGCTCGGTCAGCCGGAACAGCCCGGCGAGCGACTGCAGGCGCGGCTTCTTCTCCTTTGCCACCTTCGACCGCTTCGGCTTCGGCGCGATGTGCCTCTGCACCTGGGCGCGGACGCGATCGGCGTTGGCGGAGGCGAACACGAGCGCGACCGCGAGCAGGATGAGCATTCCGACGAGCAGCCCGAGCCCGGTCGACCCGCCCTTGCCGTACGCGGCCGCCGGCAGCAGCCCGCCGGGCTTCTCGACTTCGGCAGTGGCCGGAATCGGCGAGCGCGCGGAGTCGCGGCCGAGGCCCGGTACGTGCGCGACGAGCAGCGGGGACTCTCCCGGCCTGCCCGACGTGATGTAGTCGAGCCGCCACGTGCGCTTCAGCTCGGCAGCGAGCTCGGCGTAGATCCCATGCAACGCGGCCGGCGAGGGCGTCCCGAAGTAGCGACCGCCCGTTCGCTTGGCGAGGTACTTCAGCGGGCCCGGCGTGAACGCCTTGCTCTCGATGGCGACGACGTAGACCGTCGTCTCGGCCTCTTGCGCGGCTTTGATCGCGTCCGCGAGCGTCGCGCTCGACAGCGTCTCGTTGCCGTCGGTGACGAGGATGATGATGCGAGCCCGGCCTTCCTCCTCGGCGAGCGTCTGGCTGGCGAGCCGGACGTCGTCGTAGAGCGCCGTGCCCTTGACGGGGTCGACCTTGATGCTCGCCAGGGCCGCGCCAGCCTCCGCTTCGGAGTCGGTGAACGGAGCGAGCAGCAGCGGCTTCGTGGCGAAGCTCGTCACGCAGATGCGGTCGGTCGCCAGCTTCGCACCGACGAAGGCACGGGCGGCGGCCGTTGCCTCCTGGAGCGGCGCGCCCCGCATCGACTGCGAGCGATCGACGGCGAGACAGATGCTGCGGGACTCGCCGAGGTTCTTGGCCAGCACGCCTGCGGCCGGCTTGCCGCCTTCGATCAGCTGCGGAGCCTCTTTCGACGGCTGCGAGGTGACGACGGTCGCCTGCGCGCGCGGATACGCGGTCGCGTCGACGCCGCGGATCTCGACGCCGGCGCCGGCGACCGCCGGCGCGACGAGCGCGCACGCAGACGCAACGAGCGCGAGTGCCCAGCTGCGACGAATCATTCCCGGGCGCCTCCGCCGAAGTTTCCGGCGGCGAAGCTGTGGCGGAAGCCCGAGTCGTCCTCGGCCTCGAAGAACGTCGGCGGCAGCGTGACGCCGTTGGCCGCCATCTTCTCGAGGAAGTGCGGCTTGAGGCCCGAGCAGTTCAGCGAGCCGAGCAGCCGCATCGCGTGCGTGCCCTGGGCCGTCTCCTCGTCCGGCGGCTTGGCCACGAAGATGTCCTGCAACGTCACCACGTCGGACTCCATGCGGAGCACCTCGGTGATGTGCGTGACGCGGCGACTGCCGTCCACGAGGCGCTGGATCTGCACGAGCAGGTCGAAGGCGCTCGAGATCTGCTCGCGGATGGCACGGAGCGGAAGCTCGACGCCGGCGGTGAGCACCAGGGTCTCGAGACGGGCCAGCGCGTCGCGCGGGGAGTTGGCGTGGATAGTGGTCAGCGAGCCTTCGTGGCCCGTGTTCATCGCCTGCAGCATGTCCACGGTCTCGGCGCCACGAACCTCACCCACGATGATGCGGTCGGGGCGCATACGCAGGGAGTTGCGTACGAGCTCGCGGATCCGGATCTCGCCCGTGCCCTCGATGTTCGCGGGGCGCGACTCGAGCGTGATCACGTGGTCCTGCTGGAGCTGGAGCTCGGCGGCGTCCTCGATGGTCACGATTCGCTCGTCGCCGGGCACGTAGGCGGACATCGCGTTCAGCAGCGTCGTCTTACCGGTACCGGTACCGCCGGAGATGAGGATGTTGAGCTTGCCCTTCACGGCCGCGGCCAGGAAGTGGGCCGAGCGGCTCGTGAGGGAGCCGAACTCGATGAGGTCGTCCATCGTGTACGGGTCGCGCGAGAACTTCCGGATCGTGAGCGTCGGCCCGCGCAGGGCGAGCGGCGGGATGATCGCGTTCACACGGCTGCCGTCGGGAAGGCGGGCGTCCACCATCGGCGAGGACTCGTCGACGCGCCTGCCGATCTGCGAGACGATCTTGTCGATGATCCGCATCAGGTGGCCGTCGTCGACGAACGACGCATCGGTCGCCTCGATCTTGCCCGTGCGCTCGACGAAGATCTTCGTCGGGCCGTTGACCATGATCTCCGTCACGGTGTCGTCGCGCAGGAACGGCTCCAGCGGCCCGTAGCCGAGGATGTCGTCGGCGATGTCGGCGACGATCTGGCGGCGCTCCTCGCGAGTGAGCGGCGTGCGGTCGAGAGCGAGCTGCTCCATGACCGACCGCATGACCCGCTCTTCGAGGTCCTCGGTCGTCTCCGAGGCGAAGAGCTCCGGGCCCAGCCGCGCGATGCACGCGTGGTGGACGCGGCTCTTCAGGTCCGCGTACGGGTCGGCCTGCTTTGCGACCCTGGTGCCTGCCTGCACCTCGCGCGCGGCCAGCGAGCCGTCCGCCCCGTTCTCCTGGGCGGAGACGACGACGGGGCCGTTGATGCGATCGTGGAGCCCCACGACTAGCTCCGCATCCGGGAGAGGAGGCTCTTCTTGCCTGCCGCCTTCCCCTTCTTCTTGCCCGTCTCGGCCATGAGTCCCTTCGCGAGCTCGGCAATGGCCTTCGAGAAGTCCGCGCCCGGGTCGTTGAGCACAACCGGCTTGCCACGGTTGACGCCAAGCGGAACCGCGCGGTCCGACGGCAGGTCGGCCCTGATCTTCGTCTCCAGGGCTCGCTCCACCTCGGAGCGCTGAATGCCGACGTTCGTGTTCGAGCGGTTCAGGACGACGCCGACCCGCTCGCTCGGGAACGACAGCAGCTCGAGCGTCTGCAGGCTGAGCCGGACGTTCTTGATCGTCGGCACGTCCAGCCCACAAAGCAGGAGCAGGTCGTCGGTTCGGTCGAGCGTCGCCAGCATCGGCCCGTGGAAGAACGGCGAGGTGTCGACGATGATTGCGTCGTACGAGCCCCGCGCAACCTCGAGCAGGCGGGCGAGCTTGCCTTCGGTCACCAGCTCAGCGTCTTCTGGCTGAAGAGGCGCCGGCAGCACGTCCAGCCCCGAGGGGTGAGCCAGGGTGTAGCCGGCAAGCTTTTCGGAGTCGAGCTCGCCCGGTGCGACGACGAGGTCGTAGATCGTCTTGTCAGGCTGAAGCCCGAGCATGATCGCCGCGTCTCCGAACTGGAGGTCGAGGTCGAGTAGCAAGGTGCTCTTGCCCATCGACTTGCAGAGCGTCGCAGCGAGGTTCGTCGAGACGACGGTCTTGCCGACTCCACCCTTCGGAGAGAAGACCGTGATCACGCGACCACGACGACCGTCAAGGCTCTGCTGCTTGCGGCCCTGGTGGCACGCCTTGCGAATCGCAAAGACGATGTTGTCCGTCAGCTGCGGCAGTGGGACGAGGTCGGCGACGCCGTCCTCGAGCGCCTCTTCGAGCAGCCCCGAGCAGTCGCCCGAAGCGAGCACGATGACCGGCGCCCGCGTGTACTCGCGAACCGTCGCCAGCTCCTCGGCCGGGTAGGCGGGCCCGCGGGTGGCGTGGAGGATCGCGTCCAGGTGGCCGCCGGCGAGCGCCGATGCCGCCTCCTGGATGACGTCCGCCGAGCCGACGAGCTCGAGCTCGTCATGGGCCTCGAGTGCCTGGAGGACTTCTGCGAGCCCGTCGCAGGACCCGGTGACGTAGATGCGAAGCCGCTGCTTGCCGTCGTCGACGTGCTCGTGGTCGCTCATGCTCAGTTACCCCCGTCCAGTCGGGAACTTGCCTTGTCTCTGCCAAGCCCTTCCCTGAGGATGCTGACGGCGTCGTCGATCAACGCTGCATCCGGGCTCGTCGCGTCGTTCAGGCCGGGCCGAAGCGCCATCCACCAGTCGTTGTTGGCGTAGACGAAGTAGAGCTTCTGAGCCTGCGCGTCTGTCAGACGCAGCATGACCCAGCCGTCGCCGCCGTTCGGGTCGACGACGGAAGCCTGTGTGTCGTCCTCGCCCGAGGTGCGCAGCACGAGGACGTCGCTGAGGATGACCTTCGAGAAGTGCTTTTGGCCGTCCTCGGACGGGAACTTGATGTTCCCGATGATGTCGACGTGGTCGCCGGGGGTCAGCACGCCCGAGAGCAGCTGGGCGTCGTTGCCCTTGATCTGCATCACGCGCCACGTGCCGCGGAGCTGGTCGCGGACGCCGGCGGCCTCGAGCGGGCCGAAGCGGCGCGCCGTGACCTGCTCGCCGATGTAGATCGGCTGCGTGGCGATCAGGCCCGAGATGTCCTCGGGCGCCGCGATCGTGCCGTTGACGATCGCCTTGCGCGGGATCTCCTGCGTGGCCAGCATCTTCCTCTCGATGATCTGCTGGCCGAGCATTCCCTGCGGAATGTCCTGTGCGGCCACGAGCACCGAGACGGTCTCGGAGTCCGAGCGCACGCTGCTCTTGTAGTTGGAGACGTAGAACACCGTCAGCAGCGCGGCGACGACCGCCAACCCAACGGCGATGAGAATGTTGCGGAGTCGGTACGTCATGCTCAGACCTTTCCTCGATTTCCTGTTTTGCCCCGTTGCTCTATCGGCAGCAAGCGGCCGACCTTGATAGCCCCAAACCGGCGTTTAGTCGGGCCGGCGGAACGCGCAAACGGACGAGCCCGGGATGACCGGTCCCGGGCTCGCGCACGTCTCCTCAGGTGCTGGAGCTTTCTAGGTCGTGTCGTCGTCGATCAGGCGAACCTGCGTGAGGTCCAATGCGACGCGCTCGAAGATCGTTTCCAGCTCGCCCGCGGTCGGCTGCCAGTAGAACTTCAGCTGGCCGTCGATGGTGCTCGCGAGCTGCTGGAGCGTCCAGTACGCAGTCTTGATCGGCCTGCTCGTCGCAGGGGAACTGCTTGCCCTTGTTCTGGGCGCAGCTGTTGCCGCCCTGGCTTCCGGTTGACTTGTAGCCCTTGCAGCGGACGGCGGGGTCGGTGTCGTAGCCGATCGAGTAGACCCATGTGCCCGTGGCCTTCGCGGCAGTCTGGCGGAGGCGATCGCCTGGGCGCACGGCGTCTTGCGGTACGACGAGTTGTTGCCGTAGTACCAGGGGCCGTAGTTCGCCTCGCCGTCCGTGAAGAAGATGATCACGTCCTGCGCGTTCGGCCGGCCCTGGCGCGTTGAGCAACGCCTGCGCCTCGTCGATGGCTGTCGCATACGCCGTGCTACCGCCGGTCTTGATGCAATCCACCGTCTGCACGAGGTTCGAGTTCGGGTTCAGCGGACTGTTGTCCGAGAGCCGGAAGTCGTTCGTCAGGTTGACGACGGTGTACGGGTACGTCGAGTCGTCGTAGTTCGCAGTTGTTGCTCGGCGAGTAGCCGCACCGTTCCCGATGCTCGATCGCCGGCTGGAAGATCACCAGGCCGATCTTGTCGACCGACGGCCGCATGGCGCTGAGGAAGGCGTGAATGCCGTCCCTCGCGTTCTGCATCTTCGAGCAAGGCTGGCACATCGAGCCGGTGCGGTCGAGCACGATCGCGACGTCCATCGGCAGCTGGGCCCCGCCCTTCATGCTCGCGGTCGACTTCGCGCTGATCGAGAACGAGTTGAAGCCGATCACCTTCAGGAAGAACGTCGGCACGTTGGCCGACTCCTGCACGACGATGCCGTTGGCCGGGTTGCACGGCAGCTGGGTCGACGAGAAGCACTTCGGCGTGACGGTGGTCGTCACGTTCGCGAGATCGGGGTGGACGTTCTTCTTCCCCGGGCTCGAGCTGTACTCCATCGCCCGTGAGGTCGCCAGCGATACGTCCGGCAGGTCCTGGGCGCCGGCGAGCGCAGCGGCGTCGGCCGACGCCTGCAGCTCGCGGTGCGCGTTGAACACGTGGCCGACGTCGATCACGAAGCCGACCAGCGCGAGGAACGAGATCACGCCGACGACGATCCAGACGAGCACCTGGCCGGCCTCGTGCCGAACCCGGCGCGTGAGCTTGGAGTGCAGCGAACGCATGGCAGACCTCTGCTTTCTCGTGTCGTCGCTCACTCGACGCGCTCCGTCGACTGCGAGACGAGGTTCCCGCTCTGCACGACCATCCCCAGCAGGCTGATGCTGTACGGATACGTGGCCCGGACGGTCACGTCGGCCCCCTGCGTCCAGACGGACGTGACGGTGACCGCGAGCTGAGCCTGGTCGAGGTTGGCTGCCGACGAACGGACGCGACTGACAGCCGCACCGGACGGATCGGCAACGGAGCGCCCGACCGACGCCTGACGCGCGCCGGCCCGCACGGCATCGGTGAGCGTGATGTAGTTGTTGAAGACGACGCCGAACTGGATGATCCCGAGGATGAGCAGCAGCAGGATCGGCAGGATGATCGTGAACTCCACGAGCGCCTGACCCCGCTCACCGCGAATTCGGCTGCGTTTGATCGCCATATGCGTGTAGGCCTCCTCGGCTCTCCTTCGACTTCACTCATGATCGACGGGGCGCCCGGGGTGCGCATCCCCCCGGCGAGTGAACGCGAAATGCGCCTATTCCACGCGTTCCGTCGTGTCCGAGGTCAGCGTGCCGCTGTGTACTACAAGTCCGAGCAGGCTGATGGAGTAGGGGTACGAGGCACTGACGGTCACGTTCGCGCCCTGGTCCCAGGTCGAGGAGACGCTCACCGTGAGCTTCGTCTGATCGAGCGCGGAGGCCGCGGTGCGCGTCTTGCTGACCGCCGCGCCGACCGGGTCGGCCACCGAGCGGCCGACCGTGGCCTGGCGTGAGCCTGCGCGCACGGCGTCGGTCAGCGTCACGTAGTTGTTGAAGACAACCCCGACCTGGAGGATTGCCAGCACGAGCACGAGCAGCAGCGGCAGGACGATCGCGAACTCGGCCATCGTCTGGCCACGCTGGCGCCATACGCGGCGCGTGAGGGCCCACCTCACCACAACCATGGCCACACCCTGGTCCCGCGGACGGAGCCGTTCATCCCCAGCGCGGGTGATCTTGATACCTCGAAGGAGGGAAGTCTCCGGCCGCTTTCGCGTGCGTCCCTCGATCGAGGGAACGGCGACCCCACCCCCGTCGGGGGGAGTAGCGACGTGCCGATTCGCGCGATGGGAAGCCGGGTCGGATGCGACTCCCACGTCCGAGATCCCGCAGCACGTCGACCCACTTCATCGGGCTCTTCAGCGCTGCCGCATTCCTGTTCGCGGGTGTCGTGTGGTCGGGCTCGAAGGCCCACGCGGTCGAGCTCTCCCCCGCCGAGGCGAAGAGCCACGAAGTCGAGCAGGCGGACGCCGATCGCGTCTCCCTGCTCGGGAGGCTCCAGCTGGCCGGGCATCGCTTCCGGCGAGCCGGGCCTCCCACGAGCGCGCGTCGCGAAGCTGCCGACGGCCGCACCTACGCTGGACGAGCAGAAGCGTCGCGCTCGCCCGCTACATGACGGCAGTCGGCACGGACTCGGTCCAGGCCGTCGTGGCGCAGTCGGGCTCGCAGCTGGCCGCTCAGGTGCTGGCGGACGACCGGATCACGCTCGCCTCCGGCTACGGCGATGTCGCATCGGGTCAGGATCGATCCGCGGGTGCTAGCGCTCCTGCTCTACCTCGCCGAGGCCCACGGCCAGGTGACGGTCTCGTGCCTCATGTCGGGCCACTCGACGCTTCGTCGCCCAGTCGAAGGCCGACAAGAAGGCCAAGCGGCCGCGGCGCGTATCGGCGCACACGTACGGACGCGCAGTGGACATCAGCTCGATCGGCGGCATGCCCGGTGATCGGCAACCAGCAGCCGGGCGGCATCGTCGACCGGGCGGTGCGCGAGATCCTCTCGCTGCCGCCGGCGCTGCAGCCTGCGCAGGTGATCTCGCTGCTCGACCTGTCGGGCCCGTCGTTCCGGCTGCCCGACCACGGCGACCACCTCCACGTCGGTTACTAGAGTCCGCCCGTGGCGGTCGTGCGGAAGGAGGACGGCACCGTCGTCTGCGCCGACTGCATCGTCGCCGACTCGGCATGGGCGCGCAGCAAGGGCCTGCTGGGCCGCTCCTCGCTGGGCGAAGACGAGGGGATCCTGCTGCGGCCCGGCTCCTCGATCCACATGTTCTTCATGCGTTTCGCGATCGACGCGGTGTTCCTCGACCGGGAGCTACGGGTGCTGCGCGTGGCGGCGGACCTGAAGCCGTGGCGGCTGGCGTCGAAGCGCGGCGCCAAGGCGGTGCTCGAGCTGCCCACCGGCCGCTGCGCCCGCGCAGGCGTGCGCGAGGGCGACCAACTCGTCCTCGACGCCTAGGCCCGCTCGCCCGGCCCGCTGGTCCCTAGCGGACAGGACCCGGTGCCTGGCACCGGGTCGTGTCTGAATCGGCCACGAAGCCGGCCCCGATGCGGGGAGTTTCCAAAGCCGGCTCGGCTCGGCCAGAACCACTCGGCGTGAAAAGAGCGAGGGCCGTTACGGCGCGCGCAGCGTCTTCGTGAGCGTCCGCGTTGCGCCGCCCTGCGTCTTCAGCAGGACGACGAAGCGAAGGCGCGTGCCCTTCTTCACCGTCGGCGGGAGGATCCACGTCGAGAGATCCTGCTTGCGCACGTCGATGAGGAAGTTGTCGGTGTCGAGCTTCCGCTCGGAGAGCTTCTTGCTCCCGGCGAAGAGTCGAGCCGTCAGGGCCACCTTCCGCTCGTTCGCAGTCCAGGTGGTCGTGATCAGGAACGTCCGCTGCGGGCCGTACGTCTTGACCGCGATCGAGAGCTTCGTGATCGCCGGGCGGATGACGAACGAGCTGACCGGGCTGAACAGGTGCTTCGTGCCCTCCGTCTTGCCGGCGACGTGCCAGTAGTACTTGCCGGCGGGAAGCGGCCGCTCCGGCGTCCACTTCGTCATGTCCGCCTCGAGCACGCCGAGCTCGACGAGCTCGCCCGGCATGAAGTCGTTCGTGCTGGGATTGATCTGCGGCGCGCGGGCCACGGAAACCGACTCGACGCCCTCGTTGGCCGGCAGCGTCCACTGGAAGACCGGGTGCGTAGTGGTCATCGACGCCCCCGGCTTCGGTGACATGGGCGTCGGCGTCGCGCCCGCGGCGGCAACCGCGACAACCGCAATCAACGCCACACCAATGCCGGCACGGCCGAGCATGCTCATGAATACCGCGTCGGCAACGGGAACCCTCGCGCGCGTCCCTCGAACGGGCTACGCGCAGTGTTTACTCGACCGTTACCGTCTTCGCGAGGTTCCGCGGCTGGTCGATGTTCAGGCCGCGGAGGCGAGCGATCTTGTACGCGAGCAGCTGCAGCGGCACGACGGCCAGAGGCGCCTGGAGCAGCGGGTGCGTGCGAGGGACGAAGATGACGTCGTCGGCGTGGTGCTGGATGTCCTCGTTGCCGTCCGTGGCGATCGCGATGACGTTGGCGCCGCGGGCCCGCACCTCCTGGATGTTCGACACCACCTTGTCGTAGACCGACGAATCGGTCGCGACGCAGACGACCGGCGTCTGCTCGTCGAGCAGCGCGATCGGCCCGTGCTTCATCTCACCCGCTGAATACGCCTCGGTCGGGATGTACGACAGCTCCTTGAGCTTCAGTGCGCCCTCGAGACAGACCGGCAGGCCGACGTTTCGCCCGAGGTAGAGGAAGAAGGGCTTGTCGTAGTGGCGGTGAGCCACCTCGTCGATCGGGTGGTCACCCGCGAGGAACGACGCCATCTTCTCCGGCAGCTCGTGCACCTCCTCGAGCAGCGATGCGATCTCTTTCTCCGGCAGCGTCTTGCGCTCCTGCGCAAGCTTCAGCGCCACGAGATAGAAGAGCGCGACCTGGGACGTGAACGTCTTCGTGGCGGCGACGCTCATCTCCAGCCCCGCCCGCGTGTAGAGAACAGAGTCCACTTCCCGCGTGATCTGCGTGCCCATCATGTTCGTGATGGCGAGCGTGTGAGCGCGGGACTCCCGTGGCCAGGCGCATCGCCGCCAGCGTGTCGGCGGTCTCACCCGACTGCGTGATGCCGATGACGAGCGTGTCCCGCGAGAGCACGGGGTTGCGGTAGCGCCATTCGCTTGCGATGTCGTGCTCCACGGGGATGCGCGCCCACTCCTCGATCGCGTAGCGGGCGACGACGCCGGAGTGGTACGCGGTGCCGCAGGCGACGATGACGACGCGGCGGAGGTTGCGCAGCTCCTCGGCGTCCAGGCCCAGCCCGTCCAGCTCGAGCCGCCCGTGGCGGATCCGGTCGCCGATCGTTTCCTCGATCGCGTCCGGCTGCTCGTAGATCTCCTTGAGCATGAACGTCTCGAAGCCGCCCTTCTCGGCCGCCTCGATGTCCCAGTCGACCTGGTCGACCTTCCGAAAGACCTCCTCGCCGTCCACCGTCCAGAAGGTGGCGCCATCCTGGGTCACGGCGACGATCTCGTCGTCCTCGATGATCTGGACGCTCTTCGTGTCGCCCAGGAACGCAGCCGCGGTCGAGGCCAGGAACATCTCTTCCTGGCCGACGCCTACGAGCAGCGGGCACTGGTGCCGCGCCCCGACGAGCAGCTTCGGGTGCTCGCGGTGGAGGACGACGAACGCGAAGTGCCCTTCCAGCTCGGCGTAGGCGGCGCGCACGGCGGAGACGAGGTCGCCCTTGTAGTGGCGCTCGACGAGGTGCGAGATGACCTCGGCGTCCGTCTCCGACGAGAACTCGTGGCCTTCCTCCAGCAGCGAGGCCTTCAGCTCGCGGTAGTTCTCGACGATCCCGTTGAGCACGAGGTCGATGTCGCCTTGCAGGCACCCCGTCAGCGGGTGTGCGTTCTCGGCGCAGACGCGGCCGTGCGTGGCCCAGCGCGTGTGCCCGACGCCGGTGGTCGCCAGGGACTTGCTCTTCGCCGCGGCGTCCTTCAGCCCCTGGAGGTTGCCGACAGAGCGGATCTCGGCGAGCTTCCCGTTCTCGACGAGCGCCAGGCCGGCGGAGTCATAGCCGCGGTACTCGAGCCGCTCGAGGCCGTTCAGGAGGATCGGCTGTGCGATCCGGGTGCCGACGTATCCGATGATCCCGCACATAGGCCGAATTATCCCCCGTTTGCCCGAAATGTCCTGCAAAAAGCACGACGAGCCCGGCCTCCTCCCCGCACCCAGCGTCGGGTGCGGTCAGCCGAGCTCCTCTGCTACAAGCGCCGCGATGCTAGCACAGAGGCTCTTCGATTCCTCTTCCGTCGAGGTCTCGACGAGCACCCGCACGACGGGCTCGGTACCGGACGGGCGCACGAGCACACGGCCCGCCGATCCGAGCTCCGCATTCACGCGCTCGACCTCCGCGCGCAGCGCGTCGGTGAGCTCTTTGCTGGAGACGGGAACGTTCGCGATCGCCTGCGGGTAGCGCTCCAGCACGGCCGCCGCTTCGGACAGCTTCCGGCCGCCGAGCGCGCGGCAGAGGAGCAGGCCCGCGGCCAGGCCGTCTCCCGTCACGTGCCCGTTGAGGTAGATGATGTGGCCCGACTGCTCGCCGCCGAGCACGCCGCCCTCGCGCTTGAGCGCCTCGAGCACGTAGCGGTCGCCGACGTCGGTGGTGACGACGCGGATCCCGCTCTCCTCCATCAGCCGGTGGAAGCCGAGATTCGTCATCTGGGTGACGGCGACGAGGTCGACGCCGAGGTCGAGCGCGAGCACGGCGACGATCGCGTCACCGTCGACCGCCTCGCCGCGCTCGTCGACTGCGAGCATGCGATCGCCGTCGCCGTCGAAGGCTACGCCGAGGTCGCAGCCCTCGCTCGTCACGACCTGCCGCAGCGCGCTGAGGTCGGTGGCGCCGCAGCCGACGTTGATGTTGTGGCCGTCGGGCTTGTCGCAGATGGCGAGCACGTCGGCGCCGAGCTCCTCGAACGCGGCGGGCGCGATCGACGAGTACGCGCCGTTGGCGCAGTCCACCGCCAGCTTGAGGCCGGAGAGGTCGCTGCCGAACTGATCGACGACGTGGCGGACGTAGCTCGAGCCGACCACCTGGAGGTTGTCGATGCCGCCTTCCTCCTCGTCCCGCGGCGGCTCGTCGAGCAGCGCCTCGATCTCCTCCTCGGCCGCGTCCGTGAGCTTGCCGCCGTCCCCGTCGAAGAGCTTGACGCCGTTGTACTCGGGCGGGTTGTGCGAAGCCGAGATGACGGCGGCGAGGTCGAGCGAGAGCAAGCGCGACGGCCGGCGTCGGCAGGATGCCTGCCAGCACCGCATGGCCGCCGGCCGAGGCTACGCCCGAGGCGAAGGCGTGCTCGAGCTCGCGCCCCGACGCACGCGTGTCGCGCCCGATGAGCACCGCTCCCCCACCGGCCCAGATGGTCGCGGCGCGGCCGAGCCGCTCGACGAGCTCTGGAGTGAGTCCTCGCCGACGACTCCCCGTACGCCGTCGGTGCCGAAGTACTGTCGCGCCAAGGGCGCGACGTTAGCGCTTAGCCCACTGGGGCGCTTTGCGAGCCTTCTTGAGGCCGGCCTTCTTACGCTCGACCATGCGTGCGTCGCGGGCGAGGAAGCCCTCGCGCTTCAGCGACACGCGCAGCTCGGGATCGGCCTCGACGAGCGCGCGGGCGACGCCGTGGCGAACCGCACCGGCCTGGCCGGTCGGGCCGCCACCGTGGACGCGGACGCGGACGTCGTACGTCCCCTCGGCTTCGGCGACCTTCAGCGGCGAGACGACCTGCACACGGTGGATCGTGCGCTTGAAGTAGTCGTCGAGCGTCCTGCCGTTGATCCACCACGTGCCGTCGCCGGGCCTGAGGATCACGCGCGCGACGGACGTCTTGCGCTTGCCCGTGCCGCGGTACTGCGCGACCTCGGTCATCAGCTACCCACCTCCAGCGGTTGCGGCGTCTGGGCCTCGTGCGGATGCTCGGGGCCGGCGTAGATCTTCAGCTTCGTGATCTGCGCGCGCCCGAGGCGGTTGCGCGGCAGCATGCCTTTCACGGCCTTGCGCAGCACCTCGGTCGGCCTGCGCTCGAGCTGCTCGCGCAGCGTGCGCTTGCGGAGGCCGCCCGGATAGCCCGAGTGGCGGTAGTAGATCTTCTCGTCGAGCTTCTTGCCGGTCACGGCGATCTTCTCGGCGTTGACCACGATCACGAAGTCGCCGGTGTCCACGTGGGGCGTGTACTGCGGCTTGTTCTTGCCGCGGAGCGCATCGGCAATGGGCACAGCGAGACGCCCGAGGGTCTTGCCCTCGGCATCCACGATGAGCCAGCGGCGCTCGACCTCGCCGGGCTTCGCGTTCCAGGTCTTGGATCCGGCCTTCATGTGACGTAAAAAGCGGCGGACTCAGGCGCCCGCCGGCGGTGGATTGTAGCAGTGTGGACACCGCTTCATTGACACCGTCCACCAGCGGGCCGTACTCCTCGTACTTTCGATGCGCGGGCAGAGGCGTGCACTTGTCGTGGCCGCGGTTGCAACCGCGGCTGCTGGCTGTGGTCGCGCCCGCGGCCATGGCGCACGGCGGCGACCCGACCCGCATCCACGCCTGCGTCATCCCACCGCAGAACGCCGTGACGATCGTCTATGCGCCCGGGCTCGGCGGCGACCCGGGCTTCGACTGCGAGTCGCAGCTCACGAAGGAGGGCCAGCACTGGAAGAACCTCGACTGGTCGATCACCGGCGCGAAGGGCGCCACAGGCCCGAGCGGGCCCAGCGGCCCGGCCGGCACCGGCACAGGCCCCAGCGGCCCATCGGGCCCGCAGGGCGCGACGGGCGCTAGCGGTGCGTCGGGCGCCTCGGGTGCCTCCGGCCCGAGCGGCGCTCCAGGCGCCTCAGGTGCGACAGGCGCCCCAGGTGCTTCCGGCGCGAGCGGCGCTTCGGGCGCGAGCGGCGCCTCGGGTAGCTCAGGCGCCTCAGGAGCGTCAGGCGCCTCCGGCGTTTCCGGAGCGAGCGGAGCCTCCGGTGTTTCGGGACCGAGCGGCCCAGAGGGCGCGACGGGCGCATCAGGAGCCACCGGCGCGAGCGGAGCGTCAGGCGCCTCCGGCGCGAGCGGCGCTTCGGGCGCGAGCGGAGCATCAGGTGTTTCGGGACCGAGCGGCCCAGAGGGCGCGACAGGTGCATCAGGAGCCACCGGCGCGAGCGGCGCTTCCGGCGCGAGCGGCGCCTCCGGAGCAGCGCCTCCGGCGCGAGCGGCGCGTCAGGCGCCTCCGGCGCGAGCGGCGCCTCCGGTGTTTCGGGACCGAGCGGCCCGCAGGGCGCGACAGGTGCATCAGGAGCCTCCGGCGCGAGCGGCGCTTCGGGCGTCCGGCGCGAGCGGAGCGTCAGGCGTCCGGCCCATCCGGGCCGCAGGGCACCTCAGGTGCGTCAGGCGCCTCGGGTGCCTCGGGACCGAGCGGCCGCAGCGCGACGGGTGCATCGGAGCCGCGGCGCTCCGGCGTCTCCGGCGCGAGCGGAGCATCAGGCGCGTCCGGCCCATCCGGGCCGCAGGGCGCAACGGGTACCTCTGGCGCGTCGGGCGCTTCGGGCGCCTCCGGCGCAAGCGGCCCGCAGGGCCCGACCGGACCGACCGGCACAACGGGCGCCTCGGGCACCTCGGGCCTGGTCGGCGTCGCGGACCGAGCGGCCCCAAGGGAACGACCGGCACGTCGGGCGCCTCCGGCGCGAGCGGTGCTCCGGCTAGCTGGGGTCATCCGGCCCAGCAGGCCCGAGCGGTGTAGCCGGCCCGTCGGGACTGAAGGGCACCGTGGACTCGGCACCGACCGGCGCGACCGGCCCCGGCGCAACCGGTCCGTCCGGCCCATCGGGGCTTGGGGGCACGACTTCGAATACGACCGTATTGGGCGCGATAGACGCGACGGCGGCCGGCACGGGGCCCCTCACCGTGGACTGTGGCACCGGCAACCATGCGACGGGCGGAGGAGCAGTACAGCGTGGCACGTTCGTCGTCGGCGACCACCTGATCTCGAGCTACCCGTCCACTGGCCCGGGCGGCACCCCGGTGACGAGCGGAACCGTGAACCCGCAGTTCTGGACATCGCGCTACGAGCCCCACGACGGAGGCACAACGGACGGCTGGAACGTCTTCGTCCTCTGCACGCCGAACCCGTAACGACGCCTGGGGACAACGCTCCGTACCGGTAAACACCGCGTCCGAGCTCTCCAGAACGTAACCAGTTCCAGGCCCTGCCGAGCTTGACAACTGCAGGATAGGCTGTACGTTTGGAGGCTCGGTCCGACGGCAACACAGGAGACTGATGAGCCGAAGTCGATCGAGGCTGGGGATTGCCGCTGCCGCAGTGGGTCTCGTCGTTGTGCCCGCAGCGTTCGGCCACGGCGGCGACCCGACGCGCATCCACGCCTGCGTCATCCCCCCGCAGAACGCCGTGACGATCGTCTATGCGCCCGGGCTTGGCGGCGACCCGAGCTTCGACTGCGACTCGCAGCTCACGAAGGAAGGCCTGCACTGGAAGAACCTCGACTGGGCGATCACCGGCGGCGGCGCCAAGGGCGCCACGGGCGCCAGCGGCCCCTCCGGCCCCAAGGGCGCCAGCGGCCCCTCCGGAGCCGGCACCACCGGCGCGAGCGGCTCCAGCGGCCCCTCCGGCCCCAAGGGAACGAGCGGCACCAGCGGCCCCTCCGGAGCCGGCACCACCGGCGCGAGCGGCGCCAGCGGCCCGTCGGGCCCCGCCGGAGCTACTGGGCCGAGCGGCCCGAAGGGAACGACAGGCACCTCCGGTGCTTCAGGTGTTTCGGGCGCGAGCGGCCCGCAGGGTACAACCGGCCCGTCTGGCCCGCAGGGCGCAACGGGTGCTTCCGGTGCGTCGGGTAGCTCGGGCGTCAGCGGAGCGTCAGGTGCCTCCGGCGCGAGCGGCGCCTCGGGCGCAAGCGGTGCGAGCGGTGCCTCCGGTGTCTCTGGACCGAGCGGCCCGCAGGGCGCGACCGGCGCCTCAGGTGCGTCAGGCGCGAGCGGCGCTTCGGGCGTCAGCGGCGCCTCGGGCGCGACCGGCGTCAGCGGCGCCTCGGGCGCGAGCGGAGCTCAGCGGTGCGAGCGGTGCCTCCGGTGTCTCTGGACCGAGCGGCCCGCAGGGCGCGACCGGCGCCTCAGGTGCGTCAGGCGCGAGCGGCGCTTCGGGCGTCAGCGGCGCCTCGGGTGCGAGCGGCGTAAGCGGCGCCTCGGGTGCGTCGGGCGTCAGCGGCGCTTCCGGCGCGAGCGGCGCGAGCGGCGCCTCCGGTGCCTCCGGCGCGAGCGGCGCCGTCAGGGCGTCGACGCGGCGCCATCGGGTGCCTCAGGCGCGAGCGGAGCCTCGGGCGCCACCGGCGCGAGCGGCGCCTCCGGTGTTTCTGGACCGAGCGGCCCGCAGGGCGCGACGGGTGCGTCAGGTGCGTCAGGTGCCTCCGGCGTCAGCGGCGCCTCGGGCGTAAGCGGCGCCTCGGGTGCATCAGGCGCGAGCGGCGCCTCGGGCGCGAGCGGAGCCAGCGGCGCGAGCGGCGCCTCCGGTGTTTCTGGACCGAGCGGCCCGCAGGGCGCGACGGGTACCTCCGGCGCGAGCGGCGCTTCGGGCGTCAGCGGCGCCTCAGGTGCCTCCGGCGTAAGCGGCGCCTCGGGCGTCGAGCGAGTGGCGCCTCGGGTGCCAGCGGTGCGAGCGGAGCCTCTGGTGTCTCTGGACCGAGCGGCCCACAGGGCGCGACGGGTGCCTCGGGCGCGACAGGCGCTTCGGGCGTCAGCGGCGCCTCGGGTGCCTCCGGCGTAAGCGGCGCTTCCGGTGTCTCGGGTGAGACCGGGCCGAGCGGTGCTTCAGGCGCCTCCGGTGCCTCCGGCGTAAGCGGCGCTTCCGGTGTCTCGGGTGAGACCGGGCCGAGCGGTGCTTCAGGCGCCTCCGGTGTCTCCGGCCCGTCCGGCCCGCAGGGCGCCACCGGCGTCAGCGGCGCGAGTGGCGCCTCCGGTGTCTCGGGCGAGATCGGTCCGCAGGGCATCACCGGCGTCAGCGGCGCGAGTGGCGTCAGCGGCGCGGAAGGCCCGAGCGGTCCCCAGGGCCCGTCCGGCGTCAGCGGAGCCGACGGCAAGGCCCGAGCGGCGCAGGCGGAGCCGCCGGCCCGAGCGGTCCCCAGGGTCCGTCCGGAGTGAGCGGGGCGCAAGGCCCGAGCGGCCCGGCGGGATCCGGTGCAAGCGGCCCGACCGGCCCGAGCGGCGCCACCGGCCCGAGCGGTGCGAGCGGCCCAGTCGGCACCGGCACGAGCGGCCCCAGCGGTCTCGGCCACGGTGACGATCGTCACGAGCTCCACGGCTGCCACAACGGGTGATGCCATCGCCGACTGCGCGGCGGGAAGCCATGTGGTCGGCGGCGGCGGCACGTCAACTGCCACCGCCGACCAGATGAGAAGCAGCTACCCGTCCACCAGCACCGGCGCGCCGGCACAGCGGAACGAACGCTCAGTTCTGGACGGTGGACTTCGCAAGTGCGTTCGGCGGTGGGCAAGGCGGCACGATCACGCGCGTTCGCCCTCTGCGTCCCGAACTAGCCAGAACGGGTCACTCCCCCACGCACGACTTGCTACGGCGGCGGTCTTCGCGTCCGGGCGCTTTCGCCCTACGACGACGACCGACACGGATCCACGCCTGCGCGAGCTCGCCGAGGGGCGTCAATCGCCGAGTTACAGATTGCGCCATCCGAACTAGCCCTCAACGCAACCAGTCCGCTGTCGAGTGCTTGACAACGGTGCGATGCCGCTGTAGGTTTGGAGATTCGATCCGACGGCAACCGGGGGGCACGGATGCGCCGAAGTCGATCGAGGCGGGGGATAGTCGCTGTCACGGCAGTGAGTCTCGTTGTCGGTGCCCGCGGCGTTCGCCCACGGCGGTGACCCGACCCGCATCCACGCCTGCGTCATCCCGCCGCAGAACGCCGTGACGATCGTCTATGCGCCCGGGCTCGGCGGAGACCCGGCCTTCGACTGCGACGTCGCAGCTGACGAAGGACGGCCAGCACTGGAAGAATCTCGACTGGGCGATCACCGGTGCGAAGGGCGCAACCGGGGCGAGCGGCCCACCGGCGCCAGGGGCGCCTCCGGCCCACCGGGCACTGGCGGAGGCGCCAGCGGACCATCTGGCCCGCAGGGTCCATCGGGGCCCGATCGGAGCGACCGGGCCGAGTGGCGCGATAGGCGCCTCAGGTGCGTCTGGCGCCAGGCGGCGCGAGCGGAGCTTCAGGCGCGTCCGGCCCATCGGGGGCAGAGGGCGCCACTCGGTGCTCGGGCGCAGACGCGGCGCGACCGGCGCTACCGGCGCAAGCGGTGAAGCCACGGAGCATCTGGTGTTTCGGGACCGAGCGGCGCCGCAAGGCGCAACCGGACCGAGCGGTGCCTCGGGTGCCTCCGGCGTCAGCGGCGCGAGCGGCGCCTCCGGCGTCAGCGGCGCGAGCGGCGCTTCGGGCGCGAGCGGCGCCTCGGGCGCATCGGGGCCGACGCGGCCCGCAGGGCGCAACCGGACCGAGCGGCGCCTCCGGCGCGAGCGGAACGAGCGGCGCATCCGGCGCCAGCGGCGCCTCAGGTGTTTCCGGCGCGAGCGGCGCCTCCGGCGCCTCAGGCGCGAGCGGCGCCTCGGGCGCTTCGGGCCCGAGCGGCCCGCAAGGCGCAACCGGACTAAGCGGCGTCTCGGCGCGAGCGGGAACGAGCGGCGCCTCGGGAGTCTCCGGCGCGACCGGCGCTACAGGCGTGTCTGGCCCATCGGGGCCGCAGGGTGCAACCGGCGCGAGTGGAGCCAACGGGACAACGGGCACCACCGGGGCCACCGGCCCCGTCCGGTCCCGCGGGACCGACCGGTGCGACAGGCACCACCGGGACTTCGGGAACGTCAGGCGGCGCGGGCACCACTGGACCGAGCGGCCGCAAGGCGCGACGGGACCGAGCGGTGTCTCCGGGCCGAGCGGCACGAGCGGCCCGGCCGGCACCGGCACGACCGGCCTTGAGGGTCCGACCGGACCTACGGGAGCGACCGGCCCGAGCGGCCCGGCCGGGGCGGGCGCCACCGGCGCCGACCGGCGCCACCGGCCAGAGCGGGGCAGCCGGAGCCGTCTCCGCCAGTACTGCGGCCGGGGTGACGACGACTTCGGCGACCTACGTCACGCTGGGCGGGCCAGAGATTACGGGGTTTACGGTCCCGAGCTCGGGAAGGGTGCCCGTGATTCTGACGGGGCAGCTGAACGGCGAGCACCGGGCAGACCGCCGCTTTCATGTCAGTCCGACGCGAGCTGCGCAACGCAGAGCTCCGACGTTCCTTCGGATGCGAACTCGCTTCGAGTGTTCGGCAACAACGCAGTCCGGGCGAGTGCGACGGTGCTGGCTCGTCTTCTGACCCCTGGACCCTGCACGTTCACCGCCGTGTACAGGAACTTCGGTTCAGGCATCGCGAGTTTCTCGGCGAGATACATCGTCGTGATCCGGCCTAGCCGTTAACAGCTAACGATCAGACCGAGCGCGGCAGGAGTCAAGGATGCTCTGGCGAACGCCGATGAGCGGTGTAGGCTCCGGAGCCGAATTCGACTGCGACCAGGAGGAACGATGAGCCGCCGAGCACGATGGAGCGATGAGTCTGGTCTGGCCGGCCGTGGCGACGAGCCGTCGTTGTGAGTGCCCACGGCACTCGCCCACGGCGGGGACCCGACCCGCATCCACGCCTGTGTGACACCGCAGACGCCGTGACGATCGTCTATGCGCCCGGGCTCGGCGGAGACCCGGCCTTCGACTGCGAGACACAGCTGACGAAGGAGGGTTTGCACTGGAAGAACCTCGACTGGGCAATTACCGGCGCGAAGGGCGCGACCGGGGCGAGCGGTCCAAGCGGCCCGAAGGGCACCACGGGCGCTGGAGCGAGCGGCGCCAGCGGGCCCTCCGGTCCGAAGGGCACGACCGGCGCTACGGGCGCGAGCGGTGCATCGGCGCCACGCGGTGCGACGGGCGCCACGGGCGCTTCCGGACCGAGCGGCCCGCAGGGTGCGACAGGTGCCACGGGCGCGACCGGCGCTACCGGGCGTCAGCGGCGCCACGGGTGCCACCGGCGCCAGCGGGCCCAGCGGCGCTACCGGCCCATCCGGGCCGCAGGGAGCAACCGGCGCGACAGGTGCCACAGGCGCGACCGGAGCAACCGGCCCATCCGGCCCACAGGGCGACAGCGGCGCAACAGGCGCCAGCGGCTCATCCGGCGCCGAGCGGGCCGGCTGGTCCGACCGGCCCGAGCGGCCCGAGGTGGTCCGACGGCGCGACCGGCGCTTCAGGTGCTACAGGCCCGAGCGGCCCGGCCGGCTCAGGCGCAACGGGCGCAACGGGCGCGACCGGCGCGTCAGGCCCGAGTGGGCCGAGCGGTCCCGCCGGCCCGAGCGGCCCGGGTGGACCGACAGGCGCAACCGGTGCCACGGGTGCGACAGGCCCGAGCGGCCCGGCCGGCTCGGCGCTACCGGCGCTACCGGCGTGAGCGGCTGTCGCCCGAGCGGCGCCGCAGGCCCGAGCGGCCCGGGCGGTCGACAGCCCCGAGTCGCCAGCGGCCCAGACCGGCACCGGAACCAGCCGCGCCGCCGAGCGGCCGGCGGGCAGCATCGGCGCCGTGACCGTGCAGGTCGGCGTGGGAGCCGACAGCGCCGAGACTGCCGGTGTCGACTGTCCTGCACGGCCCGGGCTCTCGGGGGAGACACGAGCACGACGGATCCGACCCCCGGCCACCGTTGGTGTCGGCGCCCACGGAGGGAACTCGACGACGGACGTCGCCGAGACCGGCGACACACCCACGGGATGGACGGCCACATGGGTGCAGACATCGGACGGCTTCAACGTCAGCGTCTACGCGATCTGCGCGCCGTAAGCCGTATCGAAAGCGCTGTAAAACGACCGGGGGCCGAAAGGCCCCCGGTTCGTTTCTAGCGTTTCAGCGCCTCGACCCAGTCGAGGCTCTTGCCGCACAGCTCTCGCGCCCGCGCCACCGGAACGAACGTCACCGGGAGCGTCCGCCGCAGTCGTCGTCGAGAGCACGAGCGGTCCGATGACGAAGGTCGCCCCGCTCGCTGCCGGGATGGAGGTCGGGGCCCGAGAAACGCAGCGTCATCGTGTGCGTGCCGGCAGCCAGCTCTGCCTCGCCGAGCAGCGTGTACCCGCCTTCGTTGTCGAGCCGGTGGCGACGGTTGACCGAGCAACGCGACCGTCCACGCGGGCCTCGAGCCCGTCACGGAAGGAGCCGCCGAGCCAGATGCCGTAGCGACCGGGCCGGGGCACGTCGACCGACGGCCTCCACCGTCTCCGCCCGGCCGGTGGTGCGGGCCACTTCCGCACGAGCACCGGTGGACGGACGGCGGCGGCCAGCCGACCACCGTCGCCGGCGACAGCCGCCAGCCGTTCCACCTCCGCGCAGTCGGGAACAGCGCCCGGCTGGAGACCGTCGCCGAGAGGCAGGTGCTCCGCCACGGGAGAGGCAGCTGCCTCGGGACGCTGCCACACGTCGTACCAGTCGCCGCTCCACGCGAGCTCGTAGTCGGACGCGGGGCGGCTCTCGGTCGGCGAGCGGCGGAGCACCAGCGTCCGGTAGACGCGGAGGTCCGCGTCGGCGAACTCGTCGAGGTTCGCGTAGCTGCCCTTGTCGAGCTGGCGCCCGTCGCGCAGCAACACGGGCCGGACGCGCAGCTCCGAGGCGCCCTCGGCATCGAGCTTGCGCAGGAAGTGCCTGACGCCGTAGGGCTGGTACTCGGTCTGCAGGGCCGGCCCCTCGCCGGCGAAGCGCTCCCCGATGTCGGACAGCTCGGCCAGCTGGTCGCGGGGCCCGAGCCAGACGTCGTGGTACTGGAGCACGTTCGACCAGAGCACGGCGCCTGCCACGACGGCCCCCAGCACCGCGCCCTCGACGACGCGTCCTCTGGCCAGGAGCAGCCCTGCGGCGACGACGGCGGCGAACGGGATGGCCGGGGCGGCGGTGGCGAACGCCTTGCCCTCGATCCACGGCGTGCTCCAGATCGCAGAGCACCGCGGCGCTCGCCACCGCGCCGAGCACGTAGATGGGCAACCCCCAGATCTGCCGCCGCAGCATCCACACGACCGCGGCCGCGGCGGCGATGACGGCGACGAGGATCAGCACCTTCGTCGCAGCGCCCAACTCCGGATCGAAACGGAAGTCTCCCACCGGCCAGATGCCCGCCAACTGAATCGGGCTCAGCGGCGCGCCGAGGTTCGCAATCGGGTCGAAGCTGACGATGTTCGACGTCAGGAACGCGCGGGCAGTGACGATCGTCGGCAGCGCGAAGGCGACGAGGAAGCCGACGAAGGCCGCGGTCGGCCGCACGGCCCCGCGGAGGCCGCGCTCGCGTACGACGAGGACGAGACACGCTCCGAGCGCGGGGGCTAGCCAGACGAGCGCGCCGGCGTTCAGCACACCGAGCAGGAGCGCCGAGACGGCCGCCAGCGGCATCAGCTGACGCAACCGCTCCGACCTCGCGGCCAGCGGCACGAGCGCGGCCAGGACCGGCAGCGCCCACGCGGTCCCCATCTCCTTGATGCCGCCCCAGAGCGCGTACCCGTACAGCAGCGCCGACTGCGCACCGACGACGGCCGCCACCGCGCGCAGCCAGCGGGTCTGCACGACGCGTCCGGCCAGCGCGTAGAGGCCGAGCGCGAGCATGGCCGGCCATGACGGCCATGGCCGGCTGATAGAGCCAGAGCGCGTCGCTGCGGACGATCTCGTGGCCGATGCCCAGCGGCAGGAGCGACGCGAGCGGGTACCCCTCGTCGAGCAGCAGGTCGACGACGCGGTAGTACGTCGAGAACTCCAGGCCGTCGACGCTGCGCCCGTGCTCCATGGCGCGATCGACGAGCGCGGTGAGCGTCGAGTCGTCGTCGAGCTTGATGTAGCCGGCGAACGTCGCCGCTCCCGAGAGGACGATCGGCGCCGCGTACGCGGCGAACGCCCCCACTCCGGACGCGATCGCCCACCAGTCCACGTGCAGGCCGCGCCACGGCCGGACGATCACGAAGCCCGCCACGGCGGTGACGATCACGGCGGGTGTCGCGAGCTCCGCGGTGGCGTCCGTCAGCACCGCGAACTGCGCGACGAGCGCGACGACGGCGAAGCCGCAGGGGACGACGAGAGCTCCGGGCAGCTTCAGGCCCGACACGCGCTCGAGCAGGAGCCCGCAGCCCCACGAGAGGGCCGACGAACAGGAGCGGAAAGGCGACCCAGGGAACGAGCAGCGTGCTCATGGCGCCGGACGCCTGGTGCGGCCGTCTCTAGCCGACGGAGACGATCTTTCCCTGCGAGACGAGCTTCGCCGCCTCACCGGGCACGGGCGAATACACCTCGACCTGCACGTCCTCGTTCGGGTAGGCGAGGTAGACGTTCGTCTTGCTCGACTTCGAGCGCATGGCGAAGCCGTCGTCAGGCGCGTCGACGACGGACGCTGTCCGGTCCGGAGGCGCCTCTCTGTGTGACGGCGTACGCGTCTGCGACCGGATAGGTGGCGACCGTGAGAGCCGGTGCCTTCGCACCGATCTTCGCGCCGGACGGCAGGTAGCGAACGTAGACCGAGCCGTCGGCGGTCACGGTCAGCTCGGTCGTCTTGCTCGGCTCGGCGCCGGCCCAGTAGACCGGGTGGTCGAGCTCGTCGGACAGCGCCACGAGCTCGTCCTCGGACACGGCGACCGGGCCGCGCGGCTCCACGGCCGCCTGCGGCGCGGGCACCGGCTGGACTGCGCCGCTCGTCGCCAGCCGCTTCACGACCGCCGGGTCGGGGTCGAAGACCTCTATCTGGTAGTCGACACCGGGATACGCGACGTAGGCGCTCGTCGGCCGTGCTGCTGCTGATCGCGGCGACGCCGCCTCCGCGAATCTGGCTCACGTTCGCCCCGCCGATGCTCGACGTGACGTCGTAGGCATTCTCGACCGGGTACGTCGCCACCGTCAGCAGGGCGCGCGTGTCACCTGCCTCGACACCGCTCGGCAGATAGCGGACGTGAGACCTGGCCTCCGGTGCGCTGCGAGATCTCGTACTTCGCGCCCGGCCGGGGCCCCACCCAGTAGATGGGACTGCCGGTTGCTGCCGCCAGTGTGGCGAGGCCGTTCGCGTTTACCGCCACCGGCGCGGTCGTCTCGGTCGCCGGCTCGCCGACGTTGGAGCTGTCGTCCCCCACCGACTCCACGACGAGCCACACCGCAAGCGCTATCAGCGCGGCGATCGCCAGCAGCGCGCCGATGCTGAGGCGCGGGTTCTTGGCGAGATCGCTCAGAGAGCGACCGTTGCCGGTCCCCGCGTCGTCGGGCGTCGGTGCTGCGGGGCCCTCGCTCACAGGCCTGGACTATAGCCAGGGTGGCTCACCGCGGCCGAGAAGCCCGTTGAGATTGAGGACAGGGGCGCCGTCGGGTCGCCGCCGCGTACCACGGCAGGACGGAGACGGCCGGGTGAACGTCCGAGAGCCGCCCCTGTTCGCGGAGGAGCAGCAACACGAGCGGCTCGGCCGGGTACCACGGGCTCGTCGACGGATATCCGAACTCGTCGGAGAACGGCGACCCGGGCACCCGTTCGTTCGGGGCCGGACAGCACGAAGGACACGTTCCGGACGGGCTCGGGTAGCGCGGCGACCTGGCCGCGCAGCAGCCGCAGCTCTCTCAGCTGCGGCTCTGCGATGAGCGTGTCCACGTTTCTCGACGCCACTGACCGCTGCCGTCGCGACGAACGCGACGGCCAGGACCGTTGCGACACGCTCGCTCGCGAGCAAGGCCCGACGGCTCACGCGCCCCTCGAGCCACTCCCGGAACATCAGCCACAGCGCGAGAGCGCCGAGGCCGAAGTAGAGCGCGATCAGCGCCGAGAGCGACACCAGGGCCCTGTAGGCCTCGTAATGGTAGGTCTCCTCCACGACGAGGCTCGGCAGGACGGTGAGCGGAATGAGGATCGCCGCCAAGCCGATGGTGAGCCAGGGGCGGGTCGCGCGCCGCAGGAGCCAGAGCACGATCCCCCCCGCCGCGACCGCGGTGACGAGAGCAGCCGACCAGGCCGACCAGGTCACGTCGAAGAGGTTCAGCGCTCCGTAGAGCGCCCAGTGCGCGAACCACTCGGCCTTGCCTGCGATGTCGCCCGTGATGGCCCCGCGATTGGCGCCCAGGGCGTCCGGGCCCCGACCAGCCAGATGCAGATCCTGTAGCCGACATACGCGACCACCGCGGCGACGGCGGCGACGGCGAAGTGTGCCTTCGCCAGCCGCAGCACTCGCCCGGATTCCGTCACGGAGCCGACCAGCGCGACGGCGAAGAACACCCAGTAGAACATCGCCGCTGGCTGGTAGATCAAGCAGGCGGCCACCAGCAGCGCGGTCGCCCAGACGAGCCGGTCGAAGCGCCTGACGCGGCGCCTCCATTCCCGCGACGGCCAGCAACGACGACGTGCCGGCGAGCAGCGCTGTCCAGGGCAACATGAAGGCGACGCTCCACGAGGCGTAGAGCTGAAAGGGGGGCATCGTGCACACGAGCAGCGCGATCAGCGCCGCGGGCAGACGTCCGACCTTCGATCGCACGAGCGCCCAGAAGAGCACGCACGCGAGCACCACGATTCCGAGCACGGTGGCGAGCCGGACGAAGCGGAGGTTGTCGATCGTGCCCGCCACCGCAAAGACGGGCTTCACCAGCGCACCCCACAGCGGCCGGCCCTCGGCCGCGGCCGCGTGCATGACGCTCTTGTTGTAGGGGGGCGACGGCAGTCCCAGCTCCTCCGCCTGCGCTAGGTAGAGGTAGTCGTCGCTGAGCCCGTAGGGAACGACCAGCGCCGGTAGGTACACGACGAAGATCGCAAGCGTGAAGAGAAGTACGACTGCCCCGGAGTGCGATACGAGCCTGCGCAGAGCCCAACTACCTCTCGGCTGCCGGCCGGATGAGCCCGTTGAGATTCACGACCGAGGCGTCCTCCGGGAATGACGACGCGTCCCAATTGAGTGTTTCGATGACCGGGTGCGGCACCCTCAGCCGGCCCTGCTCGCGAAGGATCAACAGCACGAGCGGCACCGCAAACTGCCAGTGGACCGTCGCCGGCACTCCGAACGCGTCATACCTCTGGGTATTCGGCTGCAGCTCATCGGGGCCGGACAGCACGACCGTCACGTTCTGGACGGGATCGGACAGCGTGGCGACTTGGCCGCGGAGCAGTCGCAGCTCTCTCAGCTGCGGCTCTCCGATGAGCGTGTCGACATTTCTCGATGCAACGACCGCACCTGTTGCCACGAACGCGATCGCCACTGCGGCCGCAACGCGCTCGCTCGCGAGCAGGGCCCGACGGCTCACGCGCCCCTCGAGCCACTCCCGGAACGTCAACCACAGCGCGAGAGCTCCGAGGCCGAAGTAGAGAGCGATCAGCGCCGAGAGCGAGACCTGCGTTCTCACAATCTGCCAATCGAACGTCTCCTCGACTACGAGGATTGGCAGGTCGGCGAGCGGGATCAGGATCAAGGCGAGCGCGATGAAGAGCACTGGGCGCCGAGCCCGGCGAACGAGCCAGAGCAGGATGCCTCCGGCCGCGACCGCGGCGACGAGGACCGCGAGCCAGGCCGACCACGTCAAATCGAAGAGGTTCAGCGATCCATAGAGGCCAAAGTGCACGAACCACTCGGCCCTGCCGACGACGTCGTGTGTGAAGTCGCCGCGTCCGCGCCTGGGGCGCGTCGGCTCCGACTAGCCACACGCAGAGCTTATAGCCGAGATACCCGAGCGCCAGAGCGACGGCCGCGACTCCGAAGTGCGTCCGCGCCAGGCGCCACGCACGTTCCGAATCGGCCACCGTGCCGGCCAGCGCGACGGCGAAGAAGACCCAGAAGAACATCGCCACAGGCTGGTAGATCAGCAGCGCGACGATCGAGCAGAGCCGTCGCCCAGACAAGCCTGTCGAAGTGCTGACGCGGCGCATCCGCGGCTGCGCCGGCCAGTAGCGACGCGCCGCCGGCGAGCAGCGCTGCCCACGGGCAAGGAGAAGGTGACCGCCCACGCGGCGTAGAGCTGGAAGGGAGGCAGCGTGCACACGAGCAGCGCGATCAGGCGCCGCGGGCAAGCGACCGATCTTCGAGCGCACGAGCGCCCAGAAGAGGAGCAGCGCCAGCGCCACGATCCCGGCCACGGTGATGATCCGGACGAAGCGAAGGTTGTCGATCGTGCCCGCCACCGCAAAGACGGGCTTGACCAGCGCTCCCCACAACGGCCGACCTTCGGCCGCGGCCGCGTGCGATGACGCTCTTCGCGATACGGAGGCGACGGCAATCCCAGCTCGCTCCGCCTGCGCGAGGTAGATGTAGTCGTCGGCGTACCCGTACGGAATGATCAGCGTCGGCAGAAAGACGACGAAGACCGAGAGCGTGATGACGAGTACGGCTGCCCTGTTGGGTTGGCCCATTGAGTTTGCGGTGGCAGATTCGTCCAGGAGCCTATGCGCTCACTGCTGTCCGAGAAGCCCGCTGAGATTCACGACCGCCGGCGCCAGGGGACGTTGTCGTCGTCCACGGCAGGACGCTGACGGTCGGGTGAGGCTGTGCAGCCGCCCCTGTTCGCGTAGGAGCAGCAGCACGAGAGGTTCTGCCGTGTACGACGCGCTCGTCGACGGATATCCGAACTCGTCGGAGAACGGCGCCGGCGGTGTCATCTCGTTGGGGCCGGAGAGCACGAAGGACACGTTCTGGGCGGGATCGCGCAACGCGGCGACCTGGCCGCGCAGTAGTCGCAGCTCCCTCAGCTGAGGCTCTGCGATGAGCGTGTCGACGTTTCTCGACGCGACCACAGCCGCCGTCGCGACGAACGCGATCGCGAGACCGGTCGCGACACGCTCGCTCACGAGCAGGGCCCGGCCACTGACTCGTCGCTCGAGCCAGTCCCGGAACGTCAACCAGAGCGCGAGCGCGCCGAGGCCGAAGTAGAGCGCGATCAGGGATGAGAGCGCGATCTGCGTCCTCGCGATCTGAAACTCCCACGTCTCGTCGGCCACGAGGCTCGGCAGAACGGTGAGCGGAACGAGACTCGCCGCCAGTGCGATGTAGAGCCATGGCCGCGGTCGCGCGGCGCAGGACCCAGAGCAGAATGCCCCCGGCGGCGACCGTGGCAACGAGCGCTGCGAGCCAGTCCGACCACGTCACGTCGAAAAGGTTCAGCGCTCCGTAGAGCGCCCAGCGCGCAGAACCAGTCGGCCTTGCCGGCGACGTCATCTGTAAGCGTGCCGCGACCCGCTCCCGGTGCGTCCCGCTCCGACCAGCCAGATGCAGATCTTGTAGCCGAGAAACGCCAGAGCGGCGGCGACGGCCGCGACCGCGAAGTGCGTCCGCGCGAGACGCCACGCACGGTCCGAGTCGGCCACCGTGCCGGCCAACGCGACGGCGAGCAAGACCCAGAAGAACATCGCCGCCGGCTGGTAAGTGAGGAATGCGGCAACCAGCAGTGCGGTCGCCCACACGAGCCTGTCGTAGTGCTGACGCGGCGCATCCGTTCCCGCCACGGCCAGCAGGGACGCGCAGCCGGCCAGCAGCGCCGCCCAGGGGATCGCGAACGTGGTCGCCCATGCGGCATAGAGCTGGAACGGCGGCATGGTGCACACGAGCAACGCCAGCAACGCTGCGGGCAGACGCGCGATCTTCGACCGGACCAGTGCCCAGTAGAGGAGCAGAGCCAGCGCCACGATCCCGAGCACGCTGAGGATCCGGACGAAGCGGAGGTTGTCGACCGTTCCCGCCGCCGCAGAAGACGGGATCCACGAACAGACCGAAGAGCGGTCGTCCCTCGGCTGCGGTCGCATGGATGATGCTCTTGGCGAACGGGGGCGACGACAGTCCCAGGTGCTCCGCGTGTGCGAGGTTGCATGTAGTCGTCGGTGAGCCCGTAGGGAACGATCAGCGCCGGCAGGAAGATGACGACGACCGCGAGCGCGATGACGAGTCACGGCTGCCCTGTTAGGTTGGCGCATGGGATTTGTGCGTTGACTCCTCGTCAAGGAGCCTAAGGGAGCACGTGCGACGGGTTCCGGCAGAGGCCGCGTGCTTCGTCCTCGTCGCCGCCGTCTACCTCGTGCATCTGCTTCGCGTCGGGCTACGACACCTTCTACTACGACGCGGACGAGTACTGGCAGGCCGGGAAGCTGTTCGACGACGGCGGCGGCTTCTCACTCCTCTCGTACGACTACGAGTGGCGCGGCTACGCCATCCCGCTGCTGAGCCACGTCCTCGACTCGATCGGCGGCGCCCTGGGGCTCGGCGATGTGACCGTCGTCAAGATCTTCGGCGCGCTGCTGGCGGCCACGCTCGGTGTCGTCGTGCTGCCGCGGCTGGCAAGAGCGCTGTTCCCGAACGCGGCCCTCGGCTGGGACCGGATCCTCGCGCTCAACGCGCTGCTCTTCCTCTACTGGCGCGACCACTTCGACTTCCCGCTCGCCGACTTCCCGGCGCTCCTGACCGCGAGCGTCGGCGTGATCGCTCTCCTGCGCCGGACGACCTGGGGCTACGCCGGCGCCGGCGTCGCCCTGGGCCTGGCGGCGAGCATGCGTGGGAACTACTGGTTCGCGCTCGTCGCCGCCTTGCTCGTGGCGGCGCTCCTTCCGCTGCGATCGTGGAGCTGGCGCACGCGGGGCGCCGCGGTCGGCTTGGTGCTGGCAGGCGCGCTCGTCGCCAGCCTGCCGCAGGTGCTCGTGAACCACCGCCACCACGACACGTGGAGCCCGACGCATCCCGATCGCCAGGGAGCAGAACCTCGATCGCCACCTGGCTCGGCCTGCACGGCCCAGAAGTACGAGACGTACGTCGGCCCGCCGAGCCGACTATCCGCAGCCCAGCGTGTTGTACCTCGATCCCGCGACGACAGCGTCTGCTCGAGGAGGAGAGCATCTCGCCGGTCACTCGCCTCGGCAGACCATCGTTTCCCAGCAGCAAGCGGTACCTCGAGCTCGTGCGTCGAGCATCCGATCACGATGTCGGCCAGCTACGCCCGCCATCTCTTCAACGGCCTCGACGTGAAGTACCCGACGCCGTACGTCCGCGATCTCGACAACACCTCGACGCGCGCTCTCGCTGCTCCAGTACACGCTCCTGTTCGTGGCGCTCGCGAGGCTCGCTGGTGCCGCGCGCCCGCCGTGCTCTCGGTGGGGTTCGCTGGTCGGGAATGGCCGTGCTCGCCAGCGCGATGCTCGGCGTGATCGCAGCGCAGGCCGGAGCCGCGCTACTTCCTACCGCTGACAGCGCTCGTCTACCTGCTCGTCTGCTTCGGCCCGGCCACCCGACAGACGCTGCTCGGTGGAAGCAGGAGCCTCCGCGATAGCGCTTGCCGTCTCGTACGCCGCCTTCCTCCTCCTCTGTCTGACGCTCTCCTCGTGCGACCGCAGGACGAGATCGAGTTTCCGCAGGCCGTCGGACGCAGCGATCTACACTGAGAACGCCGTGTCGACGCCCACGAGCAGCGCGCTGCCACCGCCGGCGGTCGATGAGCCGTCGCCCGACGACGGCGCGATCGCGCTCTCGATCGTCGTTCCCGTCTACAACGAAGAGGAGAACGTCGACGAGCTCTACGCGGAGCTGACGACCGCTGCCGCCGCCCTCGGCAGGGCGTACGAGATCGTGGTCGTCGACGACGGCTCGACGCGACGAGCACGTACGCCAAGCTGAAGCGGCTCGCCGCAGGCGATCCCCGCCTCAAGCTCGTCCACTTCGGCCGCAACTTCGGCCAGACCGCGGCGATGTCGGCCGGGTTCGACTATGCGGAGGGCACCGTGGTCGTGCCGCTCGACGGCGACCTCCAGAACGACCCGGCGGACATCGCGCTCCTGCTCGACAAGCTCGACGAGGGCTACGACGTCGTCAGCGGCTGGCGCAAGGATCGGAAGGACAACGTCCTGCGGCGGATCCCGTCACGGCTCGCCAACTGGCTGATCGGCCTGGTGACCGGAGTGCACCTGCACGACTACGGCTGCACCCTCAAGGCATACAGCGCGACGGCCATCCAGGACATGCGGCTCTACGGTGAGATGCATCGCTTCCTGCCCGCGCTCGCCTACCAGGAAGGCGCCCGGAGTCACGGAGATTCCGGTTCACCACCGCCCACGGCGCTACGGCCAGAGCAAGTACGGGCTCGGTCGCACGCTACGGGTCGTGCTCGATCTGATCACCGTGAAGTTCCTGTCCAGCTACGGCACGAAGCCGAGCTACATCTTCGGCGGCAGCGGCTTCCTCCTCTGTCTCGGCGGAATCGCGGCCGGCTGCATCGCCCTGTACCAGAAGCTGCGTGGACGGGGTCTACGTCTACCGAAACCCCGTCATCCTCATCGCGGTCTTCCTCTTCCTGCTCGGGTTTCTCTGCATCCTCATGGGCCTCATGGCGGAGTTGATCGTCCGCACCTACCACGAGTCGCAGGCGAAGCCGATCTACCGGGTGCGCGAGGTGCAGAACATCGCGCGGCCGGTGGCGGGCGGTCGCGTCTAGCCCGTGTGCGGGATCTGCGGAGTCGTCGACTCGGCTGGCCCGGTCGACCGCGACGTGCTCGAGCGGATGACCGGCGACGCTCCGGCATCGCGGGCCCGACGAGGAGGCGTACTACCTCCCCGACGCCTGACGGCACCGGGCCGAGCGTCGGCTTCGGCTTCCGGCGGCTGTCGATCATCGACGTCGAGGGAGGCCGGCAGCCGCTCGCCAACGAGGACGAGTCGGTCTGGACGATGCTGAACGGCGAGATCTACAACTTCGCGGAGCTGCGCGCGGGGCTGGAGGCGCGGCGGTCACGTCTTCCGAACGAACGGCGACGCGGAGACGCTCGTGCATCTCTACGAGGAGTCGGGCGTCGACTGCACCGAGCGCCTGAACGGGATGTTCGCCTTCGCCGTCTGGGACACGCGACGGCGGCGCCTGCTGCTCGCGCGGGACCGGCTGGGCAAGAAGCCGCTGTACTACGCCGAGCTCGACGGCGGGCTGCTCTTCGCCTCGGAGCTGAAGGCGCTCCTCCAGCACCCGGCCTGCCCGACGAGAGCTCGACCGGGCGGCGCTCGAGCACTACCTCGCGTTCGAGTACGTGCCTTCCCCCCACGCGATCTTCGCCGGGATCCGCAAGCTGCCCGCCTGGCCACCGGCTCGTCTGGGAGCAGGGAAGGACGTCCGTCGAGCGCGTACTGGGACCTCCCGTTCGACGGCACCGATACTCGACCGGACGAGCGAGATCGTCGACGAGTTCCGGAGCGCCTGCGCGAGGCCGTTCGGCTCCGGCTCGTCAGCGACGTGCCGCTGGGCGCGTTCCTCAGCGGCGGCATCGACTCGAGCTCGATCGTCGCCTTCATGTGCGACCTGCTGCCGCCCGAGCAGGTGCAGACGTTCTCGATCGGCTTCACCGAGCGGAGCTTCGACGAGTCCGAGCACGCGCGGCGGTGGCGCGACACTTCCGGCACGCGAGCACCACGAGCAGATCTTCACGCCGGGCGTGCTGCTCGACGTGCTGCCGGAGGTGACGGCGGGCCTCGACGAGCCGTTCGCCGACCCGTCGGTGCTGCCGACGTTCCTCCTGTCGCGCTTCGCGCGGGAGACGGTGACGGTGGCGCTCGGAGGCGACGGTGGCGACGAGCTGCTCGCCGGCTATCCGACGTTCCCGGCGGAAGCCGTCGCTCGGCGCTACCTGCGTGCCGCGCGGCCTCCACGAGCGGGTCGTCGTGCCGCTGGCCGACCGCCTGCCCGTCTCGACCGACGACTTCAGCCTCGAGTTCAAGCTCAAGCGCTTCCTGCGCGGAGCGATCGAGCCCGCCGGCGACGCGGCACCAGACTGTGGCTCGGCGCGTTCACGCCGGCCGAGCAGCGTGCGCTGCTCGTCGAGCCACCGACCGTCGATCCGCTGGCCGGCGTGCGTGCGCTCTACGGCGGCCAGCCGACGGGCGACTGGGTGGCGAAGCTCATCTACCTCTACGCGAAGACGTACCTGACGGACGACATCCTGGCGAAGGTCGATCGCGCGAGCATGCTCACGTCGCTCGAGGTGCGCGCGCCGTTCCTCGACTACACGCTCGTCGAGTTCCTCGCCCGCGTGCCCTCGCACCTCAAGCTGCGGCGGTTCGAGACGAAGCACCTGCTGAAGCGGGCGATGGCGGGCCGCCTGCCTCCGGGCATCGCCGGGCGGAAGAAGAAGGGCTTCGGGATCCCCGTCGCGGAGTGGCTGAAGACCGACCTGCGCGAGCCGCTGCTCGACGCTGCTCTCACCGGAGCGGCTGCGCCGCCAGGGGCTCTTCGACGCACGGGAGGTCGAGCGCCTGACCCGGGAGCACCTTGCGGGAACGCGCGATCACCGCAAGCAGCTGTGGACGCTGCTTCGTCTTCCAGCTCTGGCACGAGCACTACGTCGAGAAGTCGCCGGATCGGCGGGACCGCCCGTACGCGGCTGTCGGCACTACGGCCGCGAAATGAAGAAGCTCAACCTCGGCTCGGGCGCTTCTACAAGGACGGCTACGTCAACGTCGATCTGTCTCCCGCGGCCAAGCCGGACGTGATCCACGACCTGAGTGAGATTCCCGTACCCGTTCGACGACGACGCGTTCGATCTCGTCGAGGCCGATCACTGCCTCGAGCACCTTCCGGATCCCTTTGCCGTCATGCGCGAGATCCACCGCATCACGAAGGCCAGGCGGCGACGGTGCGGATCCGTGTGCCGCACTTCAGCCGCGGCTTCACACACGCCGATCACAAGGCCGGCTTCGACGTCACGTTCCCGTACTACTTCCGGAAGGACTTCCCGCCCGGCTACCAGGGCGTCGAGTTCCGGCTCGAGAGCTTGCGGCTCACTGGTTTGCGCAGCCGTATCTCAAGCGGACGGTGCTGGCGCCGCCGCGTGTTCCAAGCGGCGTCGGCCGTGGGGTCCGTCGCTCGACGTTCTCGCGAACCTCTCTCCGACGCTCTGCTCCCGCGTCTGGTGCTACTGGGTCGGCGGCTTCGAGGAAGTCGAGTTCCGGTTCACGGCTCTCAAGTAGCGGGCACGCGACCCAGGCCGCGCCAGGAGTTACGGTTGCGCCAGGAGATCTGCACGTCGACGAGGCCGGCGTCCCGGAACCAGCGCTCGAACTCCTCGCGCCTGATGTAGTGGCTCGTCGGCGCGGCCAGATGGTCGAAGACGACGCCGTGGACGAACGTGGCGTCTCGCTTTCCGAGCCAGAGGAGATAGTCGCGATACGGCATCCGCTCCACGCGTTCCGCCAGCTTCACGAACGGCATCAACACGAGCGCGAGCGGCAGGGAGATCGCCCACTTGAGGAGGCCGTGAGGCAGGTGGCGGAAGACATGCTTCCGCAGTGGATCGACGACGTAGATGATCCAGCCGTTGTTCTCGCGCCCGTAGACCCACGCGAAGACGAGCCCGCCCGGACGGACGGTGTCGACGATCGGCCCGGAAGCCTCGCTCGGGATCCTCCAGGTGGTGGAGCACGCCGATCGAGTAGGCGAGGTCGAAGCTGCCGGGACGGAAGGGCAGCCGGTTGAGATCGGCCTGGACGAGGTCCGCCGGCCCGAGCCTCGCGGCGGCCGCGTCGATCGCCTCCGACAGATCGACCCCGACGGCCTGTCCCGCGCCCCACTGCCGGCTGTACTCGACGAAGCCGCCGAGGCCGCAGCCCACATCGAGGACCCGCTTCCCGGCGAAGTCCTCGGGAGTGAGCGGGACGACCCAGTCGCGCCACTGCTCCTCGGTGTACGGGTTGTCGCGCGGATAGTGCGTCCAGGAGTAGCCAAAGGCCTCGGACGTCCGGGCCTGCTCCTCGGACTGGTGGGCGGCGTCGAACAGACGTGGAATGCCTCGGACGACGGGGTACGAGTGCCCGTTCTCGCAGTCGAGGCTGCCCGCGGTCTCGGCGAGTGAGCGGCCGCACTCCGGGCAGCGGAGCAGGTCGATCAGCGCCGCATCCACTGTCAGGATGCTAGTCGAGTGGAGTCGGAGACCATGACGACGACAGAGCCCGTCGAGTCCCCTCGGCAGTCACGGTGGATGGCTGCGGCGCGTGTCGCCACAGGCGTCGTCCTCTTCGGCTTGGTCGTGCTCGCCGCAGCGAAGAACTGGAGTGACGTTCGCGACACCGTCGGGGAGATGTCGCCTCTGGACCTTGCGCTCGCAGAGTTGCTCGTGCTCGCGGGTCTGGGCGCGAGTGTCCTGATGTGGCGGTGGTCGCTCCTCGAGCTCGGCTCGCTCGTCCGCCTCTCGTCACGCCGCGAAGATCTATCTCGTCGGCCAGCTGGGGAAGTACGTTCCCGGGAGCTTCTGGGCCTTCCTCGTGCAGATGGAGCTGGCGCACAGGGTGAACGTCCCGCGATCGCGCGCGCTGGCGGCGAGCATCGTCGCGGCCGGTGTCGCCGTCGTCAGCGGCCTGGCGGTCGGCCTGCTGGTGCTCCCAGCGTGGTCGAGAGCCACGGGCTGCGTTACAGCGCGGTCGCCGGCCTCGTCGTCGTCTTCGCCGCGGCACTCAGTCCGCCCGTGCTGACCAGGCTGGTCGACCTCGTCATGCGCGTCATGCGACGCCCCCCGCTCGAGAGGCCCATCGGCTGGAACGGGATGCTCGCCGCAACGGGCTGGGCGCTCCTGGCCTGGCTCGGCTACGGCCTCAGCGTCTGGGTGCTGGCGGTAGGGGCGGGCGCGCCGGCAGGTGAGTCGTTCCTCCTGTGCCTCGGGGGCGCTGCGCTCGCCATGACTGCGGGCTTCCTCGTGTTCCTTGCCCCGTCGGGGATCGGCATCCGTGAAGCAGTCCTCGTCGCGGCGCTCGCACCGGTGCTGGACACGGGCGAGGCCCTGTCCGTGGCGCTCGTCGCGCGGCTCGTCTTCACGCTCGCCGACCTGCTGGCGGCGGCTGCGGTACTGCCCATACGTCTGTCGACCAGAGCTGAGACGATGGCCGAGTGACGACGGTCCCGGTTGCCGATCCGCAGCGCGCCGTCATCGCCGAACGTCCCGCGATCGACGCTGCGCTCGGTCGGGTGCTCGACTCGGGACGCTACGTGCACGGGCCCGAGCACGCCGCTTTCGAGGAGGAGCTCGCATCGTTCCTCGGCGTCGCGCACTGCGCCGGCGTGGCGAGCGGCACGGATGCGCTCGAGCTGGCGCTGGCGGCCGTCGGCTGCGAGCCCGGCGACGAGGTGGTCACGGCGGCGAACGCCGGGCGGCTACACGACCGCGGCCGCACGCAGGCTCGGCTGCGAGCTGCGCTATGCCGACGTCGACGGCACGACGCTGGGGCTGTCCGCGGCCACGCTCGAGCAGGCGCTGACAGGCGCGACGCGCGCCGTCGTCGCCACGCACCTCTACGGGCTGATGTGCGACGTCGAGGCGATCGTCGAGCTCTGCCGCGGGCGCGGGCATCGCGTCGTCGAGGACTGCGCGCAGGCAGCCGGCGCGCGGCGCGGCGGGCGGCGCGCAGGATCGCTTCGGCGACGCGGCCGCGTTCAGCTTCTACCCGACGAAGAACCTCGCCGCCATCGGCGACGGCGGCGCCGTGGCGACGAACGATCCGGCGATCGACGAGCGCGTGCGCGCGCTACGCCAGTACGGCTGGCGGGAGAAGTACCGAGCGGAGGTCGCCGGAGGCTGGAACTCCCGGCTCGACGAGCTGCAGGCCGCCGTGCTCCGCGTCGGGCTCGCACGCCTCGACGAGCGCAACGAGCGACGGCGGGAGATCGTCGGCCGCTACGCCGCAGCGCTCCCGCCCCACGCCGGCCGCTTCGTCTGGAGCGACGGCGAGGACTTCGTCGGCCACCTGGCCGTGATCCTCGCCGAGGATCGAGAACGGCTCGCCGCCGCGCTGACTGCGGCAGGCATCGGCACGGACGTCCACTACCCCATCGCCGACTACGACGCAGCCCGCGTGGCGCACGCGACGTCAGGCTGCCGGTCACGGATCACGCAGTCGCTCATGTGCTCACCGTCCCGTGCTTCCCCGAGTTGACGGACGACGAGATCGAGCGCGTCTGCGAGGCGCTCGGTGAGCTCTGACACGCCGCGCTACTCGGTCGTCGTCCCCGTGTACCGGAACGAGGCGACGCTGGCGGCGCTCGTGGAGCGGCTGGCAGAGTCTCGCGGGCGAGCTCGACGCGCGGCTCGAGGTCGTGTTCGTCGTCGACGGGTCGCCGGACGGTTCGCTCGTCCTGCTGCGCAGGCTCCTGGCCGAGCAGGCGGCGTTCTCGTCGCAGCTGATCGCGCTCTCGCGGAACTTCGGCTCGTTCAGCGCGATCCGCGCCGGCCTGGCGGCGGCGGAGGGCGAGCTCTGGCGGTGATGGCCGCCGACCTCCAGGAGCCGGTCTCGCTCGTGCGCGAGTTCTTTCGCCGGCTGGACGACGGGCGAGGTCGACGTCACCGTGGGCGCGCGCAGCGTCGCGCGCCGACGACCGTGCCGGCCAGACGGCGTCCCGGCTCTTCTGGTGGCTCTACCGGCACCTCGTCCAACGGAGATCCCGGCGGGCGGCGTCGACGTGTTCGGCTGCACCCGCCAGGTCGCCGAACGAGCTCGTGCGCATGGACGAGTCGCACACGAGCCTCGTCGGGCTCCTCTACTGGGTCGGCTTCCGGCGGGCCGAGGTGGCGTACGACCGCCTGCCGCGTCCCGAGGGCAAGAGCGCGTGGAGCTTCCGCCGCAAGGTGCGCTACCTGCTGGACAGCATCTTCTCGTTCACCGACGTGCCGATCACGCTCATCATCGTGCTGGGCGTGGTCGGGCGTCGTCGTGAGCACCGTCTCGGCCCTCGCCGTGCTCGTCGCGTGGGCCACGGACCAGATCGACGTGGCGGGCTACACGCCGCTGATCCTCGCGGTGTTCTTCATGACGTCACTGATCCTCATCTCTCTCGGCATCGTCGGGTCCTACGTCTGGCGTACGTACGAGAACAGCAAGGGCCGGCCCGACTCAGTGACGATGACGCACGAGCGGTTCGGCGGTGGAGGGGACTAACGCCGGATCGACGCGCGGGCAGGTGCTCCGTTTCGGAGCGCTGGGCGGCGCCAACACCGCGCTGACCACAGCTGCGTTCTACCTCCTGGCGTGGGTGCTGCCCGCCGAGGTCGCGTTCACGATCGTCTACGCGGCCGGGATCGTGTTCGTGGCCCTGACCACTCCGCGCTACGTCTTCCGTGCGACCGCGTCCTGGTCGCGGAGGCTCGCGCTCGCAGGCTGGTACGTGGCCGTGTACCTCGTGGGCCTGGGCATGGTGTCGCTCCTCGACTCGGTGCTCGACGCGCCCCGAATCGTCGTCGTGCTGGGCACGGTGGCCGTGACGGCGCCGCTCAGCTTCCTCGGGGCACGGCTGCTCTTCGTACGCAGTCGTCAGCCCGCGGGCGGCAACGCACCGTCGGGGTAGCCCCGCCGGAAGTGGCTCCACCACGGATAGACCTGTGCCAGCCGGCCGTGGCTGCACTCGACGTCCGCCGTCGAGCCGATGACCCGGGCCGGAACACCGGCGACCACCGTGTCCGCGGGCACGTCCTCTCGCACGACGCTGCCCGCCGCGACGAGGGCCCCCTCCCCCACCTCGACGGACGGGAAGATCGTCGACGCGGCGCCGATCACGGCCGCACGCCGGATCGTCGGCCCCTCGGTGCACGTGTCCGACGGCGGATGCGGATCGTTGAGGAGGACGGCGCGCGGAAAGATCCAGACGAGCTCCTCGATGACCGTGAACTGCGGAACGAAGACGCCGCTGTGCAGGCGGGCGTGGTCGCCGATCGTCAGCTCGCCCTGCAGGTCGCAATCCGTGCCGATGCGCACGCCGTCGCCGATCCGCGACTTCTCCCTGATCTTGACGCCGTGGCCACACTCGAAGTCGTCGCCGATCTCGACGTCCGCGTAGATCACGCGTGGCTGCGGACGAGCGCGCGGCTGCCGATCCGGCATTCTCCGACGAGGCAGAACGGGCCGACGTCCGCGCCGTCGCCGATGGCGGCAGCAGGGCTTACGATGGACGTTTCGTGGATGCCGGCTCCCACCGGGCGATCATAGGGCCGACGGCTGTGCCCGGAGTCGCCGTGCATCAGCTGACGCACGCGCGCGACGAACGCGGTGCTCTGTCGGCGCTCGAGCTGGCCGACTGCCCCTTCGAGCCCGGCGATTCTTCGCCGTTTACGACGTCCCCAGCGAGTCGGTTCGCGGCGAGCACGCCCACCGGGCCTGCCATCAGTTCCTCGTCTGCGTGGCCGGCGCGTCGACGTGCCTCGTCGACGACGGAGAGCTCGAGGGATGAGGTCGAGCTCGACGGGCCGTCTGTCGGCCTGCACATCCCGCCCCTCGTCTGGGGTACCCAGTGGCGGTACACGCGCGACGCCGTGCTGCTCGTGCTCGCGTCGCATCCGTACGACGCGGCGGACTACATCCGCGACTACGACGAGTTTCTCGCGCTCGTCGGCGACTAGCCGGTCGGCTCGAAGCACCTCGGCCGGCGGCCGGCGGTGGGCGAGCGTGATGACGACTGCCGGCAGCGCCACGGCGATCGTCGCGCCGACGGCGATCGCCTCGACTCCGATGTCGTTGTAGGCGGCGCCCGCCCGCGAGCGCGAGCGCCGCGCCGGTGAAGCCCGGAGAGCAGGTCGGAGAACCCGACGAGCTGGCCACGCTCCGACAGGGCGGCGCAGTCGACGAGCTCCGACGTCGCCGCGACATAGGAGAACAGCCCAGCCAAGCCCGAGACCGAAGAGCGCGAAGCTCATCGCGAACGACGCTCGTGATCCAGATCATGAGATGGTCGAGAGCGCCCATCACCAGGAGGCCGCCGATGAGGGCGAGCAGCCGTCCGATGCGGTCGATCACGTCGCCGACCACGAGCACGAGGCCGTACATGCCGACGATGTGGGCGCTGATCACCCAGAACGTGTCGGCTTGGCTGTGCCCGTGGCCGACGACGATGTAGCCGGAGAGGTTCATGACGGACACCATCACGGCGAAGCTCGCGACCGCCGCGACGAGCGCGGTGATCACGCCCGGGCCGGCGCAGGATCTCGCCTGAGCGGCGCCGCATGAGCGTCGGCGGTCTCGCCTTCCATCGCCGTAGCCAAGCGCCTCGCCGATCTGCTTGGGATCGGGACGAACGGAGAGGGCAATGACGAGGCCAACGGCCATGATCGCCCCCGCGACGAGCCACGGCACCACGAGCGAGTCGGTATCGACGTGGTGCTCGCCTACGAAGAGCGGCCGGAAGACGAGCGGTCCGAGAGCGGCCCCGACGACCGCGCCGAAGAGCACGAGCGAGATGCCGCGCGCACGCCGCTCGAATGGGTACATGTCCGCCGCGGCCGCGCGCGAGAGGATCACGGTGCCGGCAGAGGCACCGACGAGGGCGAGACCGACCACGACGAGCGGCGTCGAGACCCAGAGACAGCCGAGCGCCACGGTCACGCGTCGCGACGATGCCGGTTGCAAACCCACCGGCGATCACCGGCATGCGCCCGTACCGGTCCATTGCCCGCCCGGCAGGCAGCGCGGCGAGTGCCGCAGTGCTGAGGAAGATCGCCGGCCCTAGGCCGACGATGCTCTCGACTCCAGTGACGAGGACGAGCGTCGTCGTGCCCACTGCGACGGCCACCTGCATCATCCCGCCGGACGCGGCCAGCCCCGCGGCGAGCAGCGATCGTGTTGCGGCGGATCGGAAAGCTGTTGCTGCTTCACGCAGAGATTCAACCAGCCCGGCGCGGAACGCCCGCGCCCCACCGTGCGACGGGTGACGGACGTAGTGGCCGCCGAGCACGGCGTGCGCGACGCGGCCAACCGCGACGGCGTGTCGACCGCGCGTCAGCTCTTCCAGGAACGGCAGCGCGGCGTCGACTTCGATGCGAGTCGGGCGCCGGTTCGTCGAGGCAGTGCCGGGATGCGTCGGGAACGACGTTCCAGAGCAGGACACTGTCCTCGAGCTCCAGCTCGGCGAGCACGCGGTGGACGATCGTCGCCGTGGCCTCGGCAGGGCCGGTGCCCGTCAGCTGCCGCTCGGACGTGAACGGAATGCCGGAGACGCGTGCGCCGCGGTAGCCGGCTGCCTCACCAACGAGCACGAGCGGCGCTTCACGCCGGGACTCGAGATACGCGTCCAGTCGCTCTCGGAGCAGCCTCGAAGCCTCGGTACTGGTTGAACGTCCGGCCGATCTCGGCCGCCGCCAAGCTGGCGACGAAGCCAGCCCTCGGCGTCTACCACCGTTCCCAGCGGACGACGTCGTCGAGCGGTTTCCAGCCGCGCCTGGCCGAGCCCGGCACCGTGTCGTGTCCCTCCTTGCCGATCGTCAGCACGGCGACGGGCGTGCACGTCGGCGGGCATGCCGAGCAGCGCGCGCAGGCTCGTCCCAGCCGTGAGGCTGCCGAAGACGCCACAGGCAAGCCCCTCGTCCAGCGCAGCGAGCCACAGGAGCATCACTGCGGCACCGGCGTCGACCAACCAGTAGGGCACGGGCCATCGATCTCGACGCCTCCTCGTCGGTGATCTTGTCGGCCTCGCGATATCGGTCGTGATAGTCACTCCTCGCGAACGGCAACGACGACGTGGGCCGGCGCTCGTGAGATCCACGGCTCGAGGCCCATTTCGACGTAGCTCTGGCTCCCCGCGAACTCGGCGATCGTTCGCCTCGTCTCTTCATCAGTGACGACGACGAGGCGCAGCCCCTGACTGTGGCCCGCGCTCGGGATCTTCCGACCCCGGGCGACGATCCGTTCGAGCACCTCGCGCGGGACGGGATCGGGCAGGTAGCTGCGCACGGCCCTGCGGCGGCGCAGCACGTCGGCGAAGTCCATGATGAAGACGCATGATCACATGCCGGACGCTGACCGACGGCGGACAGACAGCTGCCGACGTCGCGCGTGACATCGCGGCGTTCGTCGATCCGGCTCAGCAGAGCCTCGACCTGGCTTTGTACGACCTCAAGCTCACCGACGAAGCCGAGGCGCTCGTGCTGGACGCGATCCGGCGAGCCGGTGAGCGCGGCGTGGCCGTGCGGCTCGCGTACAACGTCGATCACCCGAACCCGATCCCGGTGCCGCCGCCGCCGGAGTGCGTTCCCGAGGACATCGCGGCGCTGCCCATCCCCACGCGTGCCGTCTCGGGCATCCCGGATCTCATGCATCACAAGTTCGCCGTGCGAGACGGGGTGGCGGTGCTCACCGGGTCGACGAACTGGACAGACGATTCGTGGACCCGGCAGGAGAACGTCGTCCTCACGGTCGAGTCCGATCGCACTCGGCGAGGCCTACGCGCTCGCGTTCGACGAGCTCTGGTCGGGACGGCCGGTGCTAAAGGCAGGACGCGTAGAGCCCCGGCCCGTCGACGTCGGCGACACGGTCGTGCGCCCGTGGTTCTGCCCCGGCTACGGCGATGCGCTCTCGCATCGCGTCGCGAAGGCGATCGGCCGGGCGAGGCGCCGTGTCCGTATCTGCTCGCCGGTGATCTCGGCGGGGCCGATCCTAGGGACGCTGGCCCAGGTGGCCGGAGAGGGCCAGGTGGACGTCGCCGGCTGCGTGGATGCGACGCAGCTCGCGTACGTCCATCAGCAGTGGTCGGCGATGGAGGTCTCGGCCTGGAAGATCCCGCTGCTCGAAGCGATCCTCGAGCGCGCGCCGTTCTCGGGGAAGAACTCGACGCCGTGGGCGCCCGGCAGCCTCCACGACTTCATGCACGCGAAGGTGACGGTCGCCGACGACGTCGTCTTCTGTGGCTCGTTCAACCTCTCGCGCTCGGGCGAGCACAACGCGGAGGACATGCTCGAGATCCACGACGCCGCGCTGGCGGACGAGCTGGCGACGTTCGTCGACGGCGTGCGCGGCCGCTACGAGCGCTTCACGCTGCCGATCGCCTGCAGCCACGGCCTGAACTGACATGTCCAAGTGCCTGGCACTGAGGTGTGACAATTCTGTGCCAATGCATCCACAGCCGCTGCCCGCGGGCTTGTCGGTGTTCACGCTGTGACTGGCTGATAGCCCAAGCGCGCTTGCCGCGCGGGCTATTCCCATTCAATCGTCGACGGCGGCTTCGACGTGACGTCGTAGACGACGCGGTTCACGGCCGGGATCTCGTTGACGATGCGGCCGGAGACCGTCTCCAGGAGGTCGTGCGGGAGTCGTGCCCAGTCGGCGGTCATCGCGTCCTCGCTCGTCACCGCACGGATGACGATCGGGTAGCCGTACGTCCGCTCGTCGCCCTTGCACGCCCACCGAACGGATCGCCGGCAGCACGCAGAAGCACTGCCACAGCTCGCGGTAGAGGCCGGCGCGTCGCACCTCCTCGAGCAGGATGGCGTCGGCCTCCCGGAGCGTCTCCAGGCGCTCGTGCGTGACCTCGCCGATGATCCGGACGGCGAGCCCCGGCCCGGGAAACGGATGCCGCCAGACCATCGCCTCGGGCAGCCCGAGCTCCTCCCCCACACGCCGCACCTCGTCCTTGAACAGCTGACGGAGCGGCTCGACGAGCTCCATCTCCATGTCGTCGGGCAAGCCCGCCGACGTTGTGATGGGACTTGATGCGCGCGGCCACGCCGGCCTCGCCGCCTGACTCGATGACGTCCGAGTAGAGCGTCCCCTGGACGAGGAACGGCACCGTGGCCCAGCCGCCGTGCCTCGTCCTCGAACACGCGAATGAACTCCTCGCCGATGCGGCGCCGCTTCTCCTCCGGATCGTCGATGCCTTCGAGCCTGGCGAGGAAACGCTCCTCCGCGTCGACGTGCACGAGCGGCACGTGGAAGTGCTCGCCGAACGTGTCCACGACCTGCATCGCCTCGTCCTTGCGCAAGAGCCCGTGGTCGACGAAGACGCAGGTCAGCTGGTCGCCGACGGCTCGGTGGACGAGCAGCGCGGCGACCGCCGAGTCGACGCCGCCCGACAGGCCGCAGAGCACCCGCTCGGAGCCGACCTGCGCGCGGATCCGCTCCACCTGCTCGTCGATGACGGCAGTCGCCGTCCAGCCGGGCGACGCTCCGGCGACGCGATAGAGGAAGTTCTCGAGCATCGCCTGGCCGTCCGGCGTGTGTACGACCTCGGGATGGAACTGCACGCCGTAGAGCCCGCGTTGCGCGGCCTCGAACGCCGCCACCGGCGTCGAAGCCGATCCCGCCGTGACCTGCGCGCCCTCGGGCGGCGCCGTCACGGTGTCGCGATGGCTCATCCAGCACACCTGCTCCTTGGCGAGCCCCGCGAACAGCTCGCCGCCGTCGACGCGCAAGGCCGTCTTCCCGAACTCGGAGACGTCCGTCCGCTCGACGGCGCCCCCCAGCTCCTTCGCCATCAACTGTGCCCCGTAGCAGATGCCAAGGGTCGGCACGCCCAGCTCGAAGAGCGCCGGGTCGACCTGGGGAGCGTCCGCGGCGTAGACGGAAGCAGGCCCGCCGGAGAGGATCAACGCGGCCGGCTCGCGCAGCCCCGCTTCGCTCGCCGAGACGCCGTGGCCGACGAGCTCCGAGTAGACGCCGGCCTCCCGCACCCGCCGCGCGATCAGCTGTGCGTACTGACCGCCCAGGTCGAGCACGAGGACCGGCCCCGTGCTCACGACCGCCGGTAGTTGGGAGCGTCTTTCGTGATCGTGATGTCGTGGGGATGGCTCTCGCGGAGCCCGGCGGCGGTGATCCGCACGAAGCTCGCGTGCTTGAGCTCGTCGACCGTAGCTGCGCCGCAGTAGCCCATCGCCTGGCGCACGCCGCCCACGAGCTGGTCGACCACGGTCTGCACCGGCCCCTTGTAGGGCACGCGTCCCTCGATGCCCTCGGGCACGAGCTTGTCCACGTCCTCGACGTCGCCCTGGAAGTAGCGGTCCTTGGAGAAGCCGCGTGCCTTCATGGCGCCGAGCGAGCCCATGCCTCGGTATTCCTTGACCCGCTCGCCCTGGACGAGCACGACGTCTCCGGGCGCCTCGTCGGTGCCGGCGAGCAGCGAGCCGGCCATCACCGTGTCGGCGCCGGCCGCGAGCGCCTTCGCGATGTCGCCGGACGACGTGAGCCCGCCGTCCGCGATCACCGGCACGCCGTGCTCGGCAGCCGCACGCGTGCACTCGTCGATGGCGGTGATCTGGGGGACGCCGACGCCGGCGACGATCCTCGTAGTGCAGATCGACCCAGGGCCAACCCCGATCTTCACGGCATCGGCGCCGGCGTCGATCAGCGCCTCGGTCGCCTCGGCCGTCGCCACGTTGCCGACGACGAGCTCGGTCCCGTCGAAGCGGCGCTTCAGCTCGCGCGCCATGCTCGAGCACGCCGCTCGAGTGACCGTGCGCGGTGTCGAGCACCAGCACGTCCGCCCCGGCCCCTAGGAGCGCCTCTGCGCGCTCGAGCGCGTCCGGGCCTACGCCGACGGCGGCCGCCACCCGCAGCCGCCCCTGGTCGTCCTTCGTCGCGTCGGGATAGGCGATGCGCTTCGAGATGTCCTTGACGGTGATCAGCCCGCGCAGCACGCCGGCCGCGTCGACGACAGGGAGCTTCTCGATCTTGTGGCGATGGAGGATCACCTCCGCTTCCTCGAGCGTCGTCCCTTCCGGCGCGGTGACGAGGCCCTCGGAAGTCATCAGCTCCGAGACGGAGCGCTCGGGCTCGCGGTGGAAGCGCAGGTCGCGGTTCGTGAGGATGCCGACGAGCCGGCCGCCCTCGTCGGTGACGGGGATGCCGGAGATGCGGTAGCGCGCCATCAGCTCCAGCGCGTCGGCGACACGCGCGTCAGGCCCCAGCGTCACCGGCTCGACGATCATTCCCGACTCCGAGCGCTTGACCTTGTCGACCTCTCCCGCCTGGTCGGCGATCGAGAGATTGCGGTGCACGACGCCGATGCCGCCGAGGCGGGCGAGTGCGATGGCCATCCCGGCCTCCGTGACCGTGTCCATCGCAGCCGAGACGAGGGGGATGCGGAGCTCGACCGACCGCGTGAAGCGCGTCGCGGTGGAGACGTCGTTCGGCAGGACATGCGACTCCGCCGGCAGCAGCAGCACGTCGTCGAAGGTCAGACCCTTCGCGTGCGAACTTGGCCTCGAGCGCCAGCAATCTCTCGATCCGGCCGAGCTCGAGATCCGTATGCACTTGCTCCGTCAAGTGCCTATGAACGGTAGCAGCGGGCGGCGGACGTGCTAGGCGCTGGCGACGGCCGAGAGCTCTTCCACCTGGACGTCCGGCAGGAGGCGGCCGACGTCCTCCGGCTCGAACCGGCCCGCACCAACGGAGAGCGTCGACGCAGCGCCCGCGGCCACGGCCCGGCGCAGCGCATCCTCGGGGCTCGCGTCCTCGAGCCAGGCGGCGATGAAGCCGGCCAGCAACACGGCACCGGATCCCACTCCCGAGACCGCCTCCACCATCGGCCCTTCGGCCCGGAAGCGCTTGGCCTGTCCGCGCTCGCCGCGCACCGATGCGAAGCAGCCGCGCTCGTACGTGATCAGCGCGTTGCGCGCGCCGAGGTCTCCGAGCCGCTCGAGCGCGTCGAGGAAGTCTCCGTCCTCGGAGAACTCCTGGCCGACTACGGCCTCCGCCTCGATCCGGTTGGGCGAGACGAGGAACGGCTCGGCTTCCAGCCCGATCCGAAGCGGCTCACCCTCGGAGTCGAGGACGGTGAAGACGCCGCGGCGCCCGAGAGCGCGGATCGCCTCGGCGTAGAAGTCGTCTGCCACGCCGCGCGGCAGCGTGCCGGCGAAGATCACGAGCTCGGCGCCCTTCGAGAGGTATTCGATCTTTTCGAGCAGCTCCTGGAGCTCGGCCTCCTGCACGAGCGGCCCCCACTCCATGACCTCGGTCAACGTGCCCGACGTCGGGTCGGCAACCGCCGTCGACGTGCGCGACTCGTCCTCGATGCGGACGAAGTCGGAGAGGATCGCCTCCTCGGCCAGCTCTTCGAGGATGCGGCGCCCGTTGCGGCCGCCGGTCAGGCCTGTCGCGACGACGGGTACGCCGAGCGTCTTGAGCGCACGGGCGACCGTGATGCCCTTGCCGCCGGCGAGCGTCAGCTTCTCGCTCGCCCGGTGGCGCTGGCCTTCCTTGAAGTTGGGGACGGTGAGAATCCGGTCGAGCGCGGCGTTCATGGTGACGGTGACGATCACGAGCCCCCCTAGCTAACCCAGTCGAAGACGTTATCCATTGTCTCGCCCGCGTACCAGCCGACGCGGCCGAGGAAGCCGGGCGCGGCGACGGCGCGTGACGCGACGAGCGGCGAGGAGGCTATCAGCCGGTCATTCCGATAGACCCGAACGGATCCCAGCCTCTGTCCCTTTGCGACGGGCAGGCCGACGGAACGGGGAGCGACGACCTCCTCCACGAGGCCCTTGCCGAGCCGGACGACCCGCATCTGCTCGCGCGCGGCCACGAGCGGCAGCCGGCCTTTCCCGTATGGCAGCTCCGTGGACGTGTACATGTGGCCCGCCTGCACGATCGGCATCCGCCGGAAGCGCGAGATCCCCCAGGCGAGGAGCCGGGTGAGATCGTCGTTGCGGCTCGTGCGCGTGGGCTCCCCCAGCAGCGTGGCGTAGACGACGAAACCCGGACCACGCGCCGCAGCCACCTGCGACCAGCCAGCACCGCTCGTGTGACCCGTCTTCACGCCCAGCAGGCCGGGAAATGTGTAGAGCAGGTCGTTCCGGGTTTTCAGACGCCGGCCTCCGGAGATGGATGTCTCGGTCGTGCGCACCATCTGCCGGATGGTCGGATTGCGCATCGCCACGCGCGCGAGCCTCGTCACGTCGCGGGCCGACGAGTAGTGGCCCGGGGCGTCGAGCCCATCGGGGTTCGCGAAGCGCGTGTCGCGCAGGCCGAGCGCCTGGGCCTTGGCGTTCATCATTGCAATGAAGGCGGCGCGGTTGCCTCCTCCCACGTGGTCGGCGAGCGCCGCGGCGGCGTCGTTCGCGCTCTGGATCAGCGCGGCCTGGACCAGCTCGCGGACGGTCAGTCGCTCGCCGGGCGAGAGGAAGATCGACGACTCACCGCGCGCAGCGGCGCCGCCGGACACCGTGACGATGTCATCGAGCCGGGCATGTTCGAGCGCCACGAGCACGGTCATCAGCTTCGTGATGCTCGCGATCGGCACCCGCTGGCGGGCGTTCTTCGCCACTACGACGTCGCCGGTGGTCGCGTTCTGGACGAGATAGGCACGGCCACCCACCTGTGGAGCGGCCGCGAAGGCCGGCGCAGTGACGGCGAGGAGTGCGGCGAGCAGAGCAGCGTGCCGAAGCACGGCCGCGGATGCTATCTCACGCGGATCCGCTGGCCGATGCGGAGAGCGGTCGGCTCGATGCCGGGATTGAGCGCGAGCAGCTCGACCTCGGTCAGGCCGAAGCGGGGAGCGATCACGGCCAGCGTGTCCCCGGTGCGGATCCGGTAGAAGCGGCGCGCAGTACCGGGATTCGTGCTCGTCGGCGCGGTCGCGGTCGGCACCGTCGGGCCCGAGCGATCCGAGGCCTCGTCGAGGCCGGAGCGGACGAGCAGCACGGCCACGGTCACGGCCGCGAGGAACGCAAGGGGAGCGGCTATCCGCGTGCCGCTCCGCGGCGGTCTACCAGCCCGAGGCGGCCCATACCTCGCCTCGCAGCCGGGCAGCCTCGGCGCCGGCTGCAGAACGCCAGTCGTCACCCTCGAAGCGGAAGGCGTAGATCACCGATCGGGACACGGTGACGAGCGCGCTCGCCGGACCGCTCGTGAACGCCCGCGCGACGTCGGCCGGCGTCGCGCCCTGAGCGCCGATCCCGGGCAGCAGAAGGATGGACTGCGGCAGCAGCTTGCGGGCCTCGCTCACGGCACGCGGATAGGTCGCGCCGACGACAGCGCCGATGCTCGAGAGGCCGCATTCGCCGACCACGTCCTCGCCGAGCTCGGCGACGAGCTTCGCGACGTGCTGCCATACCTGGTTGCCATCTGTGAGCTGCAAGTCCTGGACGTCGGTGCCGCCCGGATTCGACGTCTTCACGAGGCAGAAGAGGCCGCCTCCCTCGCGCCGGCAGGACGTCACGAACGGCTCGAGCGAGTCGCGCCCGAGGTACGTGGACACGGTGAGGGCGTCTGCCAGGGGCGGAGAGCCGTTGCGAGGCTCGAGATACGCGGCCGCGTACGCGCGCGCCGTGTGGCCGATGTCCCCGCGCTTGCCGTCGAGGATCACGAGCAGGCCCGCCGTCGTGGCGTACTCGCAGATCTCCTCCAGCGCACGCATGCCGTCCGCGCCGAGCGCCTCGAAGCACGCGGCCTGCGGCTTCACGGCGACGACGTACGGGCAGACGGCGTCGATGAGGCCGCGACAGAAGCGCGTGAACGCCTCGGCGGCCGCCGCTCGATTCATCTGGGCCTCGCCCGAGAGCTCGAGTGGGAGCAGCTCGAGGCGCGGATCGAGGCCAACGACGAGCTGGCTACGGCGCTCCTGGACTACGGCCGCCAGCCGGTCGGCAAACGGCGTGGCGGCGGCCGGCTCGTTCATCGTCTCGAAAAGGCTAGATGAGGAAACGGGATGGGGGACGGATGAATCCAGTCCCCCATGCTGCATCGAAAAGGGGGCCGCCGGGGCGACCCCCTCGAAGACTGCTGCCAGGCTCGCGCTAGTAGCTGCTGCCGCCGCCCCCCGCCTTGACGGTCGCCTTGAGCTTGCTGCCTGCCGAGAACTTGGGCACCGTCGCTGCTGCGATGTGCACCTTCTCGCCGGTGCGCGGGTTGACCCCCATGCGCGCCGCGCGGTTCGACGTCGAGAACTTGCCAAAGCCGGTGAAATTCACCTGGCCTCCGCCCTTCAGCTCTGCCTCGATCGAGTCCAGAAAGGCGTCGACAGCCTTGGAAGCGTCGGCCTTGCTGAGACCAGAGCGGTTTGCCACCTGGTCTACGAACTCCTGCTTCGTCACCAGTACTCCTCCCCTCGGGGTCGTTTCAGGTTGTGAGCAGCGTAACACCCGCGTCGGATCCGCTCAACCATGCGGGTTTTGCGGGGGTTTTCAGGCGTTGATGAACTCGGAGATGCGAAAGAGGGGCCACAACCTGACCGCGACGCGCGCCAGCGCATCCGCACCGCCTGACTCGCGATCGACGATACATACCGCCGTCGCGCACTCCAGCCCCTCCTCGCGCAGGGCCTGAACGGCGTCCACCGAGGCGCCGCCGGTCGTAACCACGTCTTCGAGCAGGCAAACCCTTTCGCCGGGCGAGAACTCCCCCTCCAGGCGCTTGGCCGTCCCGTAGTCCTTGGGCTCCTTGCGGACGATGATGAACGGCAGGCGAGACGAGAGCGACGCCGCAGCCGCGAGCGGCACGGCACCCAGCTCGGGGGCGGCGAGCCGTACGGCGGTTGGGTCCGCGCTGGCGACCGTTTCCGCAAGCCGCGCCCCGAGCTGCTCGAGCATGACCGGCTCGGTCGCGAAGCGGTACTTGTCGACGTAGTACGACGAACGTTGCCCTGAGCGGAGCACGAAGCTGCCCGCCAGGACCGCATGCTCCCGGATCGCCTGCCTGAGCTCGTCGTCGCGCATGGCCCTCAGGCGACTCGAGCCGCTGCCAGCGCATCCCGGGCGTGGCCCAGCAACGCGTCGGCGGCGGGATCGCCGGCCTCGAGTGTCTCCATCGATCCGTCCTCGTAGTAGAGGTCGACCCGTTGGCGCGAGCCGGCTGCGCGGCGTCGCAAGACGAACACGGCACCCACGGCGACGGCGGCCAGCGTCGCAAAGCCGAACAGCCTCCGGAGGAACGTCACTCGCTCGCCTCGGCGGCGGCCTGGTTGCGCGGTCGGGCGTGAGGCCGCGGCTTGCCGTCGCCTTCCTCCGCGGCCGCCGCTCGCAGGCAGCTCTTGAGGTCGAAGAAGACGAGCCCGGCAGTCGGCTCGGCCTTCGTGACGGCGGCGACGTCCCGCTCGTCATCGCGCACGATGAAGAGGCTGCCCTCGCTCGTCGCGGCCTCCAGCTGGACGAGCTCGCCGCCGTCGGCGGTGGCCGCCGCGACGAGGGCTCGTACGGCCGCCAACAGCCGCTCGTTCCGCGCATCGTCGTCGATCGTCGACGCGAGCGTCGTCCCGTCACGTGAGATGAGGACGGCGGCCTCGATCTGTGACGAGATCTCGGTCAAGTCCTTCAGCGCGTCCGCCGCGTCCACGGGCGCGACCCTACCAGCGGAACCGTGTTAACTAGCCCGATGCGCGTCCGGAAGCGCGAGCTGTTCGTGAAGTTCCAGGCGGACCGCGGGCCTCAGCTTGCCGCGATGATCGCCTATTACGCGCTGCTCGCCTTTGTCCCGCTGATGTTCCTCACCGTCTCCCTGCTGGGACTGTTCGGCCGGGCGGATGAGTCGACATACCTCGTCCGGGAGCTGTCGCGGATGTTCCCGGAGAGCTCCGTCTCGACGATCGTTCGCGCCGTCAACGAGATCCGGGCCAACGCGACCGTCCTCGGGCTGATCGGGCTCGGGCTGCTCGTCTGGTCGTCACTCGGCCTCTTCGGCGCGCTCGAGTCCGCGTTCAACATCGTGTACGGCCGTCCCAACCGCTCGTTCTTCCGCGGCAAGGCGCTCGCGGCAGGACTGATGATCGGCCTGCTCGTCGTCCTCTTCGTAGGCCTCGTCTTGGGTGTGCTCGGGCAGGATCAGCTGTCGCAGCACGCCCCCGGCGTCGCCGGCAACTCGGTCGCGGCCTTGATGCTCTCGGTGGCCGCATCGTCCGTCGCGTCGTTCGTCTTCCTCTTCGTCTCGTACTACGTGCTGACGAACGTCCCGCACACGCTGCGAGACGTCTTGCCCGGCGCGCTCGCGTCCACGCTCGTGCTGGCGCTGACGTTCCAGGTTCTACCGCTGTATCTCGATCTCGCCCAGGGGTCACCGGCTCTGCAGGCTTTCGGAGGGCCGCTCATCCTCCTGGTCTGGCTGTATCTGATGGCGAACGTCATCGTTCTCGGGGCGGAGCTGAACTGGTGGTTCATGCGACGACGCGCACGGCTCGGCGAGGGCCTACCTGGATTGGCGTAGTTTGCGCCCGGAAATCTGACGATTTCCGGGCGGGAGCCGTTCTCCGAGGGCCGCAGTTAGCCGCGCCCGCCCATGTCGGTCGCGGCGGCGGAATCACGTGGCCAAGCGCGCCAGGCGCTTCGGGGAAGTCGCGACTCCTTCCTCGTAGTCGGTGTTGTTTCGGGTTCGTCCGCCACGGGCGCAAGAAGTTGTCATTCAGCCATGTCTCGGTGCGGACGCAGCAAGCGATCGCAGAAGCGCCCTTGCCGCGCGCGCGCGGTGCGAGTGCTCGGCCTTCCAGTCATCGCCGAGCTCGGCGACGGTTCGCTGCTCGCCCACTGGGACGAACACGGGGTCGAAGCCAAAACCTTCGTTTCCGCGGGGCCCGGGCGCGATCTGCCCGTCCAGTGTCCCGGTTCCCCGGAGCTCACGACCCTCCGGCGAGAGCACGACGAGCTCGCAGACGTAGCGCGCCGAGCGGTCGGCCTCGCCTGCGACGGCCTCCAGAGCGCGCTCGACGTGTTGACCTTCCGCCCAACGAGCCGTCTCGACTCCCGGCCTTCCGCCGAGGGCGCTCAGCTCCAGGCCCGAGTCCTCGCCGAGCATCCACTCGTCCGCCGGGCCGACCCGCCGGCCGAGCTCGGCCTTCGCGCGCGCGTTCTCCAGGAACGTGTCCCCCACCTCCGGCGGATATTCGTCCACGTCGAGCAGCTCGATCCGCCAGCCCGTGAGGATCCGCTCCAGCTCCGCGCGCTTGTGCTCGTTTTGCGAGCACAAGCGCGCACGCACTAACGGTTCCACTTGACGCCCGAGATCTCTTCGAGCTCACCCAGGCGGCGCAGGACTTCCTCCGAGGCCTCCGCATGCGGAAGCTCGACCACGCATGTCATCTGGCGGACGTCGCCGCGAGCTGCGATCGAGAACGACGAAACGCCGACACCAAGCTGCTCCAGCGCCGCCAGCACCGGGGCGGCCGAAGCCTTCGCATCGAGCTCCACCTCCAGCTCGCGACGGTTCGGCCTGTCGCCGATCCGCCGCGACACGAGACGCAACGGGCCGAGGCCGATGAGCGCGATCGCCGTGGCGATCACCGCCGCCCAGTAGAAGCCCGCCCCGCAGGCCATGCCGATCGCGGCCACCATCCAGAGTGTCGCGGCTGTCGTCAGGCCGCGGACCGTGAGGCCCTGGCGGATGATGGCGCCGGCCCCGATGAAGCCGATGCCCGTGACGATCTGCGCTGCGATGCGCGTCGGGTCGAAGGTGACGCCGCTCGCCTGGGAGAACGTGAAGTCCGTCCACGCGTACGCCGAGACGAGCGTGAACAGCGCGGCGCCGACCGACACGAGCATGTGCGTCCGGAAGCCGGCCTCGCGCTCGCGGAGCTCGCGCTCGATGCCGATGACGCTGCCCAGCGCGGCCGCGGCGGCGAGCCGCACGAGAATCTCCCACGTGGCGAGGTCAGGCACGCTCGGTCTGGACCGCGCGGTCCTGCTCCACGCGGATCCGCGAGATCCCGGCCGTCGCCAGGGCCAGCAGCTCGTCCAGCTGGTCCCGTGAGAACGGCACGCGCTCGGCCGTGGCCTGGACGTCCACGTACGAACCGTCGCCGGTCATGACGACGTTGAGGTCGACGTCCGCCTGCGAGTCCTCGGAGTAGTCGAGATCGAGCAGAGGCTCCCCGCCCACGATCCCCACGGACACCGCCGCCACCTCGCCGGGCAGCGCCTTCGACAGGCCGAACCGGTCGAGCGCGCGATGCGCGGCTACCCAGACGCCGCTGATCGCGGCGCAGCGCGTGCCGCCGTCAGCCTGCAGCACGTCGCAGTCGAGCCAGAGCGTCCGCTCGCCCAGCGCCTCGAAGTCGGCCACCGCGCGGACGGCACGCCCGATCAGCCGCTGGATCTCGACGGTGCGCCCCTGCTGGCGACCGGCGCGCGCCTCGCGCGCCGTGCGGTCGCCGGTCGACGCCGGCAGCAGCGAGTACTCGGCCGTCATCCAACCCTTGCCCTTACCCATCAACCACCTGGGGACGCGTTCCTCCACGGACGCCGTGCAGAGCACTTTCGTCTTGCCCTGGACGACGAGAACGCAGCCGTGCGGCTGCTCCAGGTAGTCGGGAACGATCTCGAACGGTCGCAGCTGGTCCTGTGTGCGCCCGTCATTCCTCATGCCGCCATGCGCTCCAGGTCGGCGACATCGACGTGCTCGACGGCGCCTATCGGCAACTGCAGAAAGCGGGCGCCCATCGTGCGGAAGAGCTCCGTGTCGCCCGTGGTCAGGAAGCGGTAGGCGCCCTCCCGGTCTGCGCGTGCCTCGATGCCCTTCCGGGCCAGCGTCTCCGCGACCTCCCTGGCCGTCTCCTCCGCGGAGAAGACGAGCGTGACGCCACGTCCGAAGACCCGCTGGAAGATCGGCCGAATGAGCGGGTAGTGCGTGCAGCCGAGGATGACGGTGTCCACGTCGGCGTCCTTGAGCTGCGCCGCGTACCCGCGCACGGCGGCGACGGTCTGCTCACCGAACGGGTCGTCGCTCTCGATCAGCGGGACGAGGTCAGGACACGCGACAGAGGTCACGGCCGCGCCGGCGTCCAGCGTCCTCACGAGCTCCTCGTAGCGGCCGCTGGCCACGGTGGCCTCGGTGGCAAGCAGCCCGATCCGGCGGTTACGCGTGGCCTGGACGGCCGCGTGAGCTTCGGGATTGATCACACCCACGATCGGCACGGACAGCTGCTCCTGGAGCTCGGGGAGAGCCGCGGAGGTCGCGGAGTTGCACGCGGCGACGATGAGCTTCACCCCCTGGCCCTCGAGATAGCCGGCGATCTCGCGGGCGAAGCGGCGGATCTCCTCCGCCGGGCGCGGCCCGTACGGCAGGCGCGCGCCGTCGCCGACGTAGACGAAGTCCTCGTGGGGCATCGAGACGAGGCACTCGTGGAGGACGGTCAGGCCGCCCATTCCCGAGTCGAAGACGCCGACCGGCCGCTCGTCCATCAGGCGATTGTACGAGCGGGGCGCTACCCTTCTCGCGCCGTGCGCCGCACGCTTCTCCTCCTGGTCGCTGTCGCAGCGCTCGCCTGGCCCGGCATCGCGGCCGCGTGGACGAAGCAGGACCTGACCATCCCGGCAAGCGACGGGCTGCCGCTGGCGGCGACGCTCTACGTTCCGGACGGCACGGTTCCGGCCGGCGGCTGGCCGGCGATCATGATGCTGCACGGCCTCGGCGGCAACCGGCTGGGGATGAACGCGCTCGCCGAGCAGTCTTTCCTGACGGGCGAGCAGTACGCGGTACTGACGGTCGACGCGCGCGGCCACGGCGACACCCAGGGACTCGTGACGCTCGACGGGCCGCGCGAGATTGCCGACGTGCGAGAGGCGTTCGGCTGGCTCGCCGCGCGCCCCGACGTGGCCGACAACCGCATCGGCGCGTGGGGTATCTCCTACGGCGGCGGCGCGGTCTGGAACGCGCTCGTGGGCGGTGTGCCGTTCGCGGCCGCCGAAACGTGCGAGACGTGGACAGATCTCTACTCCGCCCTCGTTCCGCAGAATCTCTCGAAGTCCGGCGCCGTCACCGGCTTCCTCTCCGAGATCCCACCGGGAGTGCTCGCACCGTCGCTCGAGACCTTCCGGGCGTGGGCGCTTACGTCGTCCAACCTACCCGCGCTTCGATTGCTATCTGACGAGCGGTCGGCGCTCCCGCACCTTTCGAGGGTCACGACGCCGGTGTTCATGATGCAGGGCCGTCGCGACTTCGCCTTCGGCATCGACCAGGCAACGCGCGCGTACTCGACCCTCGGCGGGCCGAAGGCGCTCTGGATCGGCAATCACGGACATGCGCCGTCGAGCTTTCCCGCCGCCGACACCGCGCCGATGATGGCCGCGGGCAAGACGTGGTTCGACCGCTATCTCCGCGGCCTGCCGGTGGACACCGGGCCACCGGTGCGCGTGGCACGCGAGGGCGCGGCAGAGGCCGTCGGCTTCAGCAAGCTGCCTGCCACGAAGACGGTGAAGCTCGCCCTTCCAGGGCAGAAGAGGATCGTGCAGGCGACGAAGCTCGTTCGCACTGCAAAGCCGACGACGTCCGCGGTCGAGGTCTTCGGCCGACCCGCCGTGAAAGTGACGGCCACAGCCGCGGGCGGCTGGGCACGCCTCGTGGCGGTGTTGACCGCGCGGACGCCGGCCGGCAAAGAGATCATCGTCTCCTCCGGCGGCCTGCCCACGACACCCGGCAGGCGGACGTACACGATTCGCATGATCGACCAGGCGACGTTCGTGCCGAAGGGCTCCCGCTTCTCGGTGACTGTCGCGTCGTCCTCGTCGGCGCAGAACCCTGCGAACCTTCTCTACCTCGACCTCCCGATGGTGGCGGGAGCGCGCGTGACGCTCGGCCCCATGGCCCTGAGCATCCCTGTCCTCACGAAAGTGATCTCGGGATGAAGCTCGCATCGGTGCTGCTCGCAGCGGCCGTGATCGCCGTGCCCGGCGCCTTCGCGGCCGACCCAGGCGTCTCCTCGGACGAGATCGTGATCGGCGGCACGGCGCCGATCTCGGGGCCCGAGTCCGCGTACGCCGTGGTGGCCCAGGGAGCGAAGGCGTACTTCGACTACGTGAACGCGAACGGCGGCGTGTTCGGCCGCGACATCCGCTACCTGTATCTCGACGACGCTTACGACCCGGCGCAGACCATCCAGCAGACGCGGCGGCTCGTCGAGCAGGAGCGCGTGTTCGCGATCTTCAACGTCGTCGGCACCGAGCACACGCTCGCCACACGGCCCTACCTCAACCAGCTCGGCATCCCCCAGCTGTTCGTCGGCAGCGGCGCGGCCGCGCTCGTCCGCGAGTCGGCCAAGTACCCGTGGACGATGGGATACCTCCCCAGCTTCTTCGCCGAGGGCAGGTTCTACGGGCGCCACATCGCCAAGACGCGCCCCGGCGCCACGATCGCCGTTCTCTACGAAGACTCCGACTTCGGCCAGGACCTGCTGCGGGGTCTGCGAAACGGCCTCGGCAGCAAGGGCAAGGTCGTCTCCACGCAGGGCTACGCCGTGACGGAGGCGGACGTCTCGTCGCAGATCGCCGCGCTGCGGGCGTCGAAGGCCAACACGCTCGTGCTCTTCGCGCTGCCCAAGCAGACCATCCAGTCCTTCATCGCCGCCGACAAGCTCGGCTGGCGCCCGAAGGTGACCGTCGCCGCGGTGTCCATCGACCCCTTCGTGATGGAAGTAGCACGCCTCAACACGGGAAACCGCACGACCGAGGGCGCGACGTCGCTCGCATTCCTCAAGGATTCGACGAACAAGGCCAAGTGGGGCAAGGACGCAGGCGTGAAGCTCTACCTCTCGATCATGAAGCGCTTCAACAAGGGCGGCGACCCCAACTCCGTGGCCAACATGTACGGGATGGCGGCCGCCCACACGATGGTGGAGACGCTGAAGAAAGCGGGACGCGACCCGACGCGGAAGAAGCTGCTCGACGCCGCCACGCACCTGACGTCCGCGACGAACCCGTTCCTGCTGCCCGGCATCGCGGTCAAGACAGGGCCCGGCGACCGTTACCCGCTCGACCAGGTACAGCTCTACCGCTACACGAAGGGCGTCTGGCGCACGATCGGTCCGCTCGTCTCCACGCGTTAGTGGCCCCCACGCGCTACCTTCTTGGCGCTACCAAGCGAGGGAGGGAAATGAGAACGCTCACGCGACTTGCCATCATCGGCGGCGCGACGACGCTGGCCCTGACACTCTCGGCGCCGGCGCTCGCCGCCTTCGTGCCACGACTGGACGTTTCGGTGCCGAACGGCCTCAACGCCTCCGGCCAGGTCAAGCTGCACACGGCCGTGGGGCCGACGGACGACACAACAGCCCGTCTGGTCATCTACTCGCCGGTCCGGTTCGCCGCCAACGGCGGGACTCCGGGCTCGGTCATCGGCACCGCCGACGCGAGAGTTCGCGCCGGCGACCTCGGCGGCGCCATCGTCCCGGTGCCAGGCGAGATCGAGGTTCGCGCGCCGACGGGCACTGCGCTCGTCAGCGGCGTCGCGGTCCCGCTGGCGCAGCTCGCGACGACATGCACGGGCACGACGACACACACCGCCTACTGGGTCTTCAAGCTCACCGCCGCCGGGAACGCACTCGAGCTGGCCGCGTTCTTCGACCTCACAACGGGCGCGGAACAGGCGCTCGGCACGTCGAAGATCACGTTCTGCCTGCCGCCGGACGACGTCCCGGCCGGTACACCAGGGCGCTCGCCGCTCGGGATCAAGCTCGTCGACTCCGTGCTGACGTTCAACCGGGGCGTCTTCACGAACCCGAGTACGGGGGGCGTGTATCTCTGGACATCGATCTGGACGCCGTATAACCCGGGCCTTGGCACCGCCAACGCCCCCGGCACCGTCTCGGCCATCTCGGTGACGCCGCTGCCAATCGTGGCCACCCTGAAAGGGACGTACACGAAGGCGAAGAAGTCGGCCACGCTGGCGGGCCGGGTCTCCATCGCCGGACAGTTCGTTGCCGGCCTGAAGCTCCCGCTCTACGCCGGACCGAAGGCGACCGGCCTCAAGCGCGCCGGTTCCACCAACGCAACGAAGGCCAGTGGCGCTTTCACCGCCATCAAGAGGATGGTGAGGACGACGTACTACCAGGTGCGTTTCGCCATCCCGGCTGTCGTGGATCCGCAACTCTGTGCGGCGGTGCCCGCGAACCTCGGGCTGCCGCGCTGCGTGACCTCGACGGTGGGCGGCTTCGCGGTAATCAGCAACATCCTCAGGGTCACTTTCAGGAAGTAACGGACCTGAGCGGGAGGTAGGGCAGAGAGCGGGGCCACGCGCCCCGCTCTCTCTATTGTTGAGCTCGTGGCGACCGTGCGGATCGGCGTGTGCTCGTGGGCCGACGAGGGGATGGTCAAGCACTGGTATCCGCGCGGCGTGTCGAGCGCTGCCGACCGGCTCCGCTACTACGCAGATCACTTCGACGTGGTCGAGGTCGACTCGCCGTTCTACGCGTTGCCGTCGCCGGAGACGGCCCAGAAGTGGGCGGAGCGCACGCCGCCCGACTTCACCTTCCACGTCAAGGCCTCGGGCGAGATGACCGGCCACCGGGAAGCCGAGCGCGACCAGGCGTTCCGGGAGTTCCGCGAGGCGCTGGCGCCGCTGGAGCAGTCCGGGAAGATGCGCGGCGTCCTGCTCCAGTACCACCCGCGGGTCAAGAAGTCGCGGGAGGCGCTCGACGAGCTCGTCGCCGCCCGCGACCTGCTCGACCCGCTCGTGCCGCTCATCGAGTTCCGCCATCGCTCCTGGATGGAGCCCGACGAGCAGGCCGACACGCTCTCCTTCCTCGAGCGGAACGGGCTCGCGTACGTTTCCGTCGACGCGCCGCGAACACGCGCCTCCAACGTCATCCCGTCCATCGCCGCCGCCACTCACGCTGTCGCGTACGTGCGCTTCCACGGTCGTAACTGGAAGACGTGGAACATCCGGAACGCGCGAACGTCGGGCGAGCGCTTCGACTGGCGCTACTCGGAGGAGGAGCTCGCGGAGTGGGTGGAACCGCTGTCGGCACTCGCCGAGCAGGCCGAGGAGGCCTACGCGCTTTTCAACAACAACCGCAACGACTACGCGCCGTCTGGCGCCCAGTTGCTGCGGCGGCTGCTCGACTCGGCCGGAGTCGCCGCCTCGGGCGGAATCGAGCCCGTAACGCAAAGGCAGCTACAGTTGGGCGACGGATGAAGGTCCTGGCCATCCTCCATGGCTCGAACGTTCCGCCCGGAGTGCTCGGGGAGGAGACGGAGCGGAGAGGCCACGAGATCGACACGTGGTCGCTCGCGTGGGGAACTCCGCCGCCGGCGCCGGTCGACGACTACGGCGCGGTGATGATCTTCGGTGGCTCGATGCACGCGGACCAGGACGACAGGCATCCGTGGCTGCGCGAGGAGAACTTCTTCCTGCAGCGGCTGCTCGACCTCCACATCCCCGTGCTCGGCATCTGTCTGGGGGCGCAGCTGATCGCGAAGGCGGCGCACGCGGAAGTGAGCGCGATGCCGGAGCCGGAGGTCGGCTGGGTCGACGTGGAGCTCACCGAGGAGGCCGCCGACGATCCGCTGTTCGCCGGCCTACCTCCCCGCTTCCCGTCGTTCCAGTGGCACTACTACGAGCTCACTGCGCCGACCGGCGCCCAGGTGCTCGCACGGAGCGAGTGTTGCACCCAGGCGTTCAGGCTCGGCGACTCGGTGTGGGCCGTCCAGTTCCATCCCGAGATCAACGCGGCCGATCCTCGAGTCGTGGCTGGCCGAGGCCGCGGACGAGGTGCCCGGGACGGCTGACGAGTTCCTCGCCGAGTACGACCGGCATGCCGCCGAGTGGGCGAAGTTCGGACGGGCCCTGTGCGGGAACTTCGTCGAAGCCGCCGAGCGGGTCGCAGTCACCGCCTAGCGCGCGGCCGGCAGGTCCTCCTGCCGGCTCCACTCGTGCCAGGAGCCGACGTAGTTACGCGTGCGATAGCCGGCGGCGCGTAGCGCGATCATCGCCAGCGCAGACCGCGATCCCGAGTGACAGTAGGTGACGACGTCGGCGTCGTCGGCGAGCGCGGCGAGCGCTTTCACGTCTGCCGCCGGCCGTGGTAGCCCGGGTGCCGAGAAGAGCGTCGAGACCTCGACGTTCGTGGCGCCCGGGATGTGGCCCTGACGGGGATCGCACGGCGCTCCCGACTGCCCCGAGAACTCCTCGGGATGGCGGACATCGACGAGCGCCAGTGTGGGATCGCCCTGGCGTCGGCGCAGCTCGTCCAGCGTCGGGAACGCGTCGAGCCGCGGCTCGAGCTCCACGCGCGACTTGTCGAGGACGACGGCGCCTTCGTCCACAGCTCCCTGCCACGCCGCGAGACCGCCGGCAAACACCGCGACCCTCGGATGCCCCGCCAGCTCGATGGCCTGCAGCGCGGACGCGGCGGCGACACATTGTCCTTCGTCGTAGAGCACGAGCCGCTCCTCGCCGGTCACCCCGTGACGACGCAGTCGGAGCCCAACCTCGCCGGCGAAGGCTTCGACGAGATCAACTCCGGTGAACTGCCCGGGCGCGCCCACCACGAGCGGGATCGAACGTGGCAGATGGCCGCGTGCGTGCGCGTTAGGCCCCCGGACGTCGGCGAGCAGCACGTCGTCGTCGTCGGCGTGCTCTGCGACCCAGTCCGCGGTGACGACGGAGGGGAGCGCGTTCACACCGCGAGCGACGCGACGACGTCGATCTCGGCCGCGATTGCCGGCCGCTCGGCCAGCCGGTCGCGCCAGGCGGCGATTGCCGGATAGTCCTCCAGGCTGAGGCCGATGTAGGCCTCGGCCCGGGGCAGCCACGGGAACCAGGCGATGTCGGCGAGGCTGTATTCATGACCCGCGAGAAACGGGTACTCGGACAGACGCTTGTCCAGCGCGGCAAGCCGAGACGTGAACCGCTCGCGGGAGGCATCGTCGTCACCACGGCGCGCCGCGTAGTAGTCGCGTGCGAACTCGTCGTCGAACCGCCAGACCGCCAGGCGAGCGAGCGCCCGCTGGGCCGGGTCCACCGGGTAGAGGGGCGGCTCGGGAAACCGCTCCTCGAGCAGTTCCATGATCACCGTCGACTCGGGAATGCACAGGCCGTCCTCCTCGAGCACCGGAACTCTCCCCGCCGGGTTCTTCTCGTAGAGCCAGGCCGGTCGGTCGGCGAGGTCGATGACCACCGTCTCGTACGGCACCGACTTCTCGGCAAGGACGATGCGCACGCGGGCGCAGTACGGACAGCGGTCGGCGTCGTAGAGCGTGATCACGGGATCGGAACTCCCAGGACAGCCGCGAGCTCCGCGTACAGCTCTTCAGCAGCGGGCAACTCGGCTGCGGAGGAGGCCGTTCTCGCAACGGCGCGTACGCGCTCTGCGTCGGCACCGGTCAGCCGATGAGCAACGGTCGGGTTCGCGCTCAGGGCGACGACGTCGCCGGGCGGCAGTGGCCCGTGGTACTCGGGCAGAGAGCAGTACTCGTCGGCGACGGAGCCCCTGTCGAACAGGACGTACCGCACGACCGCTTCCTCCTCCACTCCAAGCGTCAGCACGACGCCTCCGGTGCGGTAGGAGAGCTCCTGCGCAAGCCGGCGGAGCAGAGCCGGGTCGCTGCTGCACAGCTCGTCGTCCACCGCGATCCAGCCGTTGGCCGGCGGATGAACATCCGTACGGCTCGAGCGGCCCAGGCGTGGCATGTATGCATGGACGGCCTTGGCGACGTGCGACTCGTCGTCCGTCTGCGCGAACACGAGCCCGTGGGAAGGCGCGGGGGCCTCCTGGGAGAGGCGCGCCTCGAGGTCTTCCGCCTTCGTGACCAGCGTGAGCTTGCTTTCGCGGAAGCCCCAGCGCTCGTACACCGTGCGAGCCTCGACGTTCGACGACTGGACGTCGAGCTCGATCACCTCTGCCCCACGCTCCCGTAACGCCGTAGCCGCCTCGCGCACGAGCCGGCCGGCGGCGCCCGACCGGCGGAACTCCGGGCTCACGTAGAGATCGCTGATCCAGCCGTGACGTGCCCCCCGCAGGCGTGCGAGCACGAATCCAGCCGTCGCTTCACCGTTCTCGGCGAGCAGCGCGATGTGGTCACGCACGTATTCCTCGACCTCGGACAGCTCGACCGCTTTGTCGACGTCCTCATACTCCGGCGCCGGATGCTCGCGCTCGAAGTCGAGCCAGAGCTGCTTGAGCGTCTCGAGATCCGACTCGGTGGCTGGCCTGATGTCCATGTCGTCAGCCTAGCCCCTGAGCGCACGGACGATGTCGTGGAAGTCGTCGAACGATTCGTACGGCAGGTTGCGCTCGTCGAAGTAGCGGGCAAGACCGCGCGTGGCAAACACTCGATCGGCGGCCTGTGCGGCGCAACGATCCGATATGCCGTCGCCCACGTAGACGACCTCGCCGTCGCCCGGAAGCCCGCCGCGCTTGCACGCCTCGCCGCAGGCCGCGCAGATCGCCTGCTCGTGCCAACGGACGCGCCAGCCGTTCGGGCCGACGTCGACGGTGTTCGCGACCACCTCGACGTCGGCGACGCCCGCCTTGTCCAGCACGGGGCGGATCAGCTCCTCGAAGCCGCTCGATAGCACTCTCACGTCCCAGCCGAGCTCTCGCGCCAGGGCCACGAGCTCGGGCAGGCCGGGACGGACGCGGACTCGCTCGAGCACCCACCCGACGGCCTCTTCCATCGGCATCGTCACGGGCTCGTACTCGCGGGTGATGCACTCCTGAAGCGTGACCGTTCCGGCGTGAAGTCCTCGCTCCACCTCCTCGTAGACGGCGGGATCGCCGAACTCGCGTGCGATCCGGTCGAGGAGGTCGTCCTCGGTGATCGTGCCGTCGAAGTCGAGCACGATCGTCGTAACCGGTGGATGTGGCTCGGCTGTCACAGAGTTGGCACGGTCCCGTTGCACCTGCGTGCGCCGCGACCACTATGCTCGCAGCGGGGAGGAGGTCACGGGTACCTCGACCGTGTCTCGAATGGCCACGACCGTTACGACGGCGCCCCGGCCTTCAGCGGAACCGTGATCTCGACCCTCTCCTCCTCTCCTCGATCGTTGAGGTAGACCTCTCGCGGAGGGCCGGCGACCTCGCGGCCGTTGTCCTTGGCCCAGCGGTAGACGGCTTCGTAGGCGGCCAGGATCTCTGGAAAGACGCACTGCTCACCCCGGATCGCCGTGAAGGCAACCTGACCCGCCTCGAGCACGCGATCTCCCTCGTCAGGGGGACGCAGACCTCCACTGGGCCGTCGTCGTCCTCGTTCACCGGCCCGTGATAGACGACGAACGAGGGAGCGGAAGCGGCCCTGGCACCGAGCTCTTCGAACGTGTCGTAGATGAACGCTTCCAGCTCCGGCACCTTGATCCGTCCGCGAGCGGCTCGCATACGGCTGGCGCGCGGCCGTCTTGGTCTGAACGTCGTACATGGTTCCCTCCTCGATGAGCCTGCGGACATAACGGAGAACCCTCCGACGCTCGGCGAAGTCGGCCGTGGCCCGCTCTTCGTACTCGAGCAGCCAGGTCGAGCTTGGATCAGCAACAAACGCCTTGATCTCGGCCAGCGGAACCCCGCTCGACGAAGCAGCGCGATCAGCGTCGCCTGCCGGAGCTGTTCCGTACGGTAGTAGCGGTAGCCGCTGTCGGGATCGACCCACGCTGGCGAAAGCAGATCCTCGCTCGGCATACAGGCGAAGCGCCTTGTGTGACAACTGGGACGCGGCGGCGAACTGACCAATCGGCAGCAGGTTCTCCATGACGGCTTTCAGGATGGGGCCTGCCCCTAGGGGAAGAGTCAAGTCGACCGTGAGCCGACGGTGTTCCGCAGCACGCCGATGCCCTCGATCTCCAGCTCCACGACGTCACCGGGCCGCAGCCAGCGCCCGTCTCCGTGCTCGAGGATGCACCCCGTCCCCACCGTCCCGGAACCAAGCACGTCCCCCGGCACGAGTCGCGTGTTCCGGGCTGCGTGCGCGACGATCGCCGACCACGGATGGTGCATGTCGCGCGAGTTGCCCCGCGATCGCTCCTCGCCGTTCACGCGCGCAGTCATCTCCAGGCCCGAGCCGTCGAGCTCGTCGACCGTGACGAGCACCGGGCCGAGGCTCGTGGCGAAGTCCTTGCCCTTCGACGGCCCGAGCCCGACCGCCATCTCGGCGCGCTGGAGATCCCGCGCCGACCAGTCGTTCATGATCGTGTAACCGCCGATCTCGCCGTCCGCGCCAATCACCGCGGCAAGCTCGAGCTCGTAGTCGAGCTCCGCCACGCCGGCCGGGAACGGGATCGTGTCATCGGGCCCGTACACGGCCGCAGGGTTCGAGAAGTAGAAGACAGGAAGCTCGTACCACTCGGGCGGCGGCGGTCCGGCCCCGCGCAGCTCGCGAGCTCGCCGGACGTGCTCCTCGAACACGTAGAAGTCGCGGATCGACGGCGGGCGCGGCACCGGAGCCAGCAGCCGCACGCCGTCGAGCGGGTACTCCGCATGCTCGCGCGCCTTGCCTCCGCCCGTGAAGAACGCCTGCAACGTCTGCGCAGCGAGCTGAATCACGCGGTCGCCTTCGATGCGGCCCGGCCAGCCTCGCCGCAGGTCGTCCTCGAGCGGCGTGAACATACATAGGCGCACCGGAGAAGCCTACGGCTCTGTATGCACGTGGACGTCGGCGACGTCCGGGCGCTCACGACGGATCCGCTCCTCGACGGCGCTCGCCTTCTCGTGCGCGGCGACGAGCTCCGTGTGCGGATCGAGCGCGAGCGTGAGAAAGAGGACGATGCCGTCGCCGGTCTCCAGCACACGCAGCGCCCGCGGCGGCGCCCCCAGCTCTTCCGTGACGATCCGGAGCACTGCCTCCATGAGCTCATCGGCCTCCCAGTCGTTCGGCCGCCAGCCCTCCGAGGTCTCAGCCAGCGGCTCGAGGTGCGTACGCACCGTCGCCGCCTCGGGAACGGCATCGAGGATCGTCCGCTCGACCTGCTCGGCCACGGCGTGCGCCTCGCCGAGACTCAGCGATCCCGGCAGCTTCAGGTGGAGCGAGATCTCCGTCCGACCGTCCACCGTCAGCACGTTCACGTTGTGCACCTCGCGCACGTCCGGCACGCGCAGAGCTGCTTCCTGGGCACGCTCGCGAATCTCGGCCTCCTCCGGTGGCTCCGGCTCGACGTGGACGATGACGTCGGCCTCCGGCGAGCGCCCGGCGCACCGCGTCCTCGACGTCGTCGGCGGCCGCGTGCCCCTGCGCCACGGCCGCGCCGGGTGGGACGCCGATCACGACATCGACGAAGTGACGCCCAGCAGCCTGTCGCAGCCGGAGCCGGCGCAGCTGAGACCCCCGGGACGTGCTCGCGAATCGCCCGTCGCGCGGTCTCCACCGCGTCGGCCGGAGCGCGGTCCATGAGCACGTCGACGTTGCGGCCCATCAGACGCGCGGCCGCCGTTACCACGAGGAAGGACACGAAGAGAGCCGCCACCGAGTCGCCCTGAGGCCAGCCGAGCGCCGCCACGACGAGACCGAGCAGCACCGCGACGGTGCCCGCCAGGTCGCTGCCGAAGTGGAGCGCGTTCGAGAACAACGCGGCGCTCGAATACTGCCGGGCCGACCGCAGCGAGACAACCGTCCGCGCGAGGTCGATGGCGATGACCACGATCACGACGACGAACACCCACCAGGCGGCGTCGACCTCGGTCTCGATCACCCCCGTCAGCCTCAGCACTGCGAACGTGGCGACGACGATCGACACCAGCACGAGCACGGCGCCCTCCGCCAACGCCGCCAGGTGCTCGGCCTTGCCGTGTCCGTACGGATGGCTGCGGTCGGCGGGCCGCACAGCGACGCCGACGGCGAAGAACGTCAGGAGCGCAGCCACCAGGTCCGTGCCGGAGTGCACGGCCTCCGAGACGAGCCCCAGGCTGCCGCTCGCGAGGCCGGTCGTGAGCTTGAGCCCGATGAGCGCGCAGGCCGCGCCGACCGAGACGAGCGCCGTCCGGCGTTGCGGAGTCACGGCGGAAGGCTAAGCGACTGTGAGGAGGGTCTGACGAAACAGTGTCTGTACCGCCGGAATCACGCTGCCCACTTGTACGTGGCCATCACGGCCTCCGCCTCGGCGGCGAAAGACGCGAAATCCGCCGAAGGAGCCTCGACCATTACGGCGACGGCTACTCCCTTGACGTTGACCACGTAAACGCGCAGGTGATCGTCGGGCTCCAGCTCGTACCGCGCCGTTAACCCGGGGACGACGACGAGGTCGCTCGCCGTGACGAGCAGGTCGACACGCTGGCCGGCGGCTCCACCCACGGAAGCGGCGACCGTGCCGGTCACCTGCGTGCCGGCGATGGACGAGAACTGAGCGATACGCGCCTCGACGCCGCGGCTGCCGCCGAAGGAGTCGACCTCGAGGATCAAGCCGCCGGGATCGAGCCGCTGGTGGATCGAGATCGCCGTCGGCTCGTGGTGACGCAGCTGCCAGCCCGGACCGACGCGGAAGGAGTACCGGGGCCTGAAGACGTCCGTCGTGTACTGCCCGCTCTTCATCGGTCCGCGCCGGGCGTTGGGCCGAGTCTCCTCGCAGCTCCGGCGAGCCTCAGCCGCGCGGCAGACGTCGAAGCCGCGCCCGCCGCAAACGAGGTCGTCGCCGGCGAGCCCGTCGACCGAGTCGTTGCCGCCGAGAGCGGCGATGACGTCCGCGCGCTTCGTGCCGCGGAGGTTGTTCGCCCGCGCCGTGCCGACGATCGTCGCGGGCTTGTCGAGGCACATCACCTTCGGCTTCGTCGGCGGCGCTGCCCCAGATCCCAGTGCCGCCCCCGTCGCGGCAAGCGCGAGCACGGCGATGATCAGCGACCCCCGTCGAATCACGGGCGCGATTCTGCCACTAGTCGACGGCCGCGTACAGGGCCCAGCGGTCGGGCACGCCCTTGAGATCGTGCTCTCCGCGCTCCTCGAACTCGATCCCGGACCCGGCCACGAGATCTCGGATGGTGCGGGTGACTAGCACTTCTCCCGGCTCTGAAAGCGCTGAGACGCGCGCCGCGATGTGAACGGCGATGCCCGCAATCCCGCCCGTCCGCGTGCTCACCTCCCCTGCGTGTAAACCCGAGCGAACCTCGATGCCCTGCCCGCGCACCGTGTCCCGGATCTCTCGCGCGCATCTCACGGCGCGGGCGGGGCCCGCGAACATCGCCAGGACGCCGTCGCCGGCGACGTCTACGAGCTCACCGCCGTACGCGGCGAGAACATCGCGCACCGACGCCTCGAAGCGGTCGCGAATCGCGCTCCAGCGGCGGTCGCCGAACGCGCTGGCCTGCTCGGTCGAGCCGACGATGTCGACGAACAGCAACGTGGCGAGGATGCGATCGGTGTCCTCTACCTGCCCACGAGATCCGGTGATGAACTCCTCAATCGCACCCAGCAGCTCGGGGTCGGGGAGCGGCCAGTGGTCGGCGCTGTCCAGCTCCACGAGACGAGCACCCGTGATGTGCTCGGCGAGGTATCGCCCATGGCCCGCCCGGACGTACGTGTTGTTCCGGCTCTGGATGACCAGCGTCGGAACTGACACGAGCGGGAGCACGCGGCGCAGGTCGAGCTCGTGGATCGTGCGGGCCTTGGCCAGCGCCATGCGCGGCGTGCCTGCGAAGCGCTCGATGCGCCCCCACCACTCCGTGACGCCGGGACGAGCGGCAACGGAGGGTCCGAGCACGGCGGCGAGCGCCCCCGTACCCCACGTCTTGTCGACCATCTCGAGCACCATGTTCTGTGCGCTCTCGGGCATGCCGGCCGGATAGTCGTCGTCCCGCGAAAGCCTTGCGAAACCGTTGTAGAGCACCAGTGACTCGATCCGCTCGCGGTGCGTCGCGGCCGCCATGAGCGCCATCTGCGCCGCGTGCCCCTGAGCGACGAGGGTCGCCCGCTCGAAGCCGGCGACGTCCATCACTACCGTCACGTCGTCGACCCAGTCCTCGGGCGCCGCGGCGCCGGCCGGGACCGGGTCCGACATCCCGACCCCGCGCATGTCGAACCACAGCACGCGGGCGAACCGCCCGAGTGAGGTCAGAAACTCCTCCATCAGCGGCTGCTCCCAGAGCGCCTCGAGATGGCTCGCCCAGTCGAGCACGAGAACCATGTCGTGCTCCCCCTTGCCGAAGACCTGGTAGGCGAGCTCGATCTCGCCGCTCCGCGCGTACTGCGTGCGCGGCGGCATTCCGCTCAGAGGTTGCCGCGCAGGGCCTGCTCGCGCTCGATGGCCTCGAACAGCGCCTTGAAGTTCCCCTGACCGAAGCCCCGCGCGCCGTGGCGCTCGATGACCTCGAAGAAGAGCGTCGGCCGGTCCTGCGCCGGCTTCGAGAAGATCTGGAGCAGGTAGCCGTCGTCGTCGCGGTCGGCGAGGATCTTCAGCCGCCGGACGTCCTCCCAGCTCTTGTCGATCTCGCCCACGCGCGACTCGGCCTCGTCGTAGTACGTGTCCGGCGTGTCGAGGAAGCGGATGCCGCGGCTACGGAGGTCGTCGACCGTCGCGCAGATGTCTGCCGTCAGCATCGCCACGTGCTGGACACCCGGCCCGCCGAAGAAGTCGAGGTACTCCTCGATCTGGCTCTTGCGGCGGCCCTCGGCCGGCTCGTTGATCGGGAACTTGATCTTCCCGTGGCCGCCCGTCATCACCTTCGACATCAACGCGGAGTACTCGGTGGAGATGTCCTCGTCGGAGAAATGGAGCATCTCCTTGAAGCCCATCGTCTTCTCGTAGTACTCGACCCAGTGGTTCATCCGGCCGAGCTCGACGTTGCCGACGACATGGTCGACGGCGCGAAGCCCGACGCCCTTGCCAATCGCCCCGTTGTCCGCCACCGACACGTAGCCGGGCAGGTACGGGCCCGAGTACTCGGAGCGATTGACGAACGTGTGCACGGTCTCGCCGTACGTGCCGATGGAGGCGAGCTCCACGCGGCCGTGCTCGTCTTCGATCCAGTGCGGCTCGCTGATCGAGACACCCCCGCGCTGCACGGCCTGCCGGAAGGCCTCCGTTGCATCCGGCACCGTCAGCGCGACATCCTTTACGCCGTCCCCGTGGGCGTGGCAGAAGCGCGCGACTTCGCTGTCCGCCCGCAGGCCGCTCGTGACGACGAAACGGATGTGGCCCTGCTGCAGCATGTACGAAGCGCGGTCGCGGACACCTGTCTCCGGGCCTGCGTAGGCCACCGGAGTGAACCCGATCGCGTGCTCGTAGAAGTGAGCCGCCTGCTTCGCGTTCCCGACCCAGAGCTCGACGTGGTCCCAGCCCTCGATGGGCATGAAGTCGTCGTGAGCCACGGCCCGATCTTACTCCGCCGGCGCAGCGATCGTCTCGCGGCGGCCGGCGAGGAAGATGCCTGCGCCGATGAGCAAGCCGCCGCCGATCTGCCAGGCGGAGATTGGCTCCGAGAGCAGGATCACTGCGAACACGGCCGCGAGGAAGGGCTGAAGGTTCGCAAAGAGCGACGCCCGTCCCGGGCCGACGCGATGGACGGCCGTGAACCAGAGAACGTTCGTGAGCAGGAGCGGCCCGACCACGGCGAACGCGAAGCACGCCCAGACCTTCCAGCCGAGATCGAACTCCTGATCCGCGATCTGGGGGCTGGCGATGATGACCAGCGGCACCCACATGACCGCGAGCACGACCGAGCTGATCCGGTACGGCGAGTACGAGCGCATGAGCGGCGCGATGGCCACCGAGTAGGCCGCCCACGTGGCGGCGATGCCGACGGCGACGAAGATGCCTGCGAGGTGTCCGGAGAAGTCGCCACCCGATCCGGCAGCCACGAGGCCGACGCCGCAGAAGGAGACGCCCGCGGCGAACGAGAACCGCCGGGTCATCTGCTCGACACCTGCCAGCGACCCGAAGAGCCCTGCGAACACCGGCATCGTGCCGAGCATGAGTGCCACGGTGGTCGCCGTCGTGAGCTTGAGCGCGTAGACGAAGCACACCTGGTTCAGGAGCAGCGCGAAGGCCGCGATTGCGATCTGGCCAAGCTGTGCTCGGCCGCCGACGCGCAGGGACCGCTCGAGTGCGTACGTCAGCACGAGGAAGATCGCGGTCGCGAGTCCGTAGCGCACCGCCGAGTACGCCAGCGGCTGGAAGCCGTTGTCCAGCAGGTACTTCGTGACGACGATGCCGAGCGCCCAGAGGACGACGGTGAGCAGCAGCATCCCGTCTGTCGAGGTCAGGCGGCGCTGCACCGTGCGACCCTACTGATCTAGGCTTCGGCGGTGGCCGACGCGACCATCGCCGAGATCGACCGGCTCGTCGGCGCGGCTACGCCGCACTTCGCGTACCAGCTGCGTGCCCGTGTGCTCGAGCTGATCGAAGGGCTGCCGCCCGACCATCCGACTCGTCGCTACGGGGAAGAGAAGATGGAGCTGCTCGACCGGCTCGGACATGCCTCTTCGAAGGCCGAGGACGGCGAGCCGGAGCCGCGCAGCCGCATCGGCTGGCATGAGATCCCAAGCACCGCGCCAGCATCGGAGCCTTTGCCCAAGCGGCAGCGATGAGGTTCGACGACAAGTCCGTCCTCGTTACGGGCGGCTCCCGGGGCATCGGTCGTGAGATCGCGAAGCGCTTCGCCGAGCTCGGCGCCGCCCGCGTCGCCATCGGCTACCTCCGCAACGACCGGGCGGCGGAGGAGGCCGGAGCGGAGATAGCGGCGCTGGGCGCCGAGCCCGTGCTCGTGCGAGGCAACGTCTCGTCCGCGAAGGTGGCGGACCAGGTCACGGCCCTGGGCCCGCTCGATGTCCTCGTCCACAACGCCGCCACCGGAGTCGCGCGGCCCGCGCTGGAGACCGAGGACAAGCACTTCGACTGGACGATGGCCGCCAACGCTCGCGCGCTCATTGCGCTGACGCGCGCGGCTGCACCGAGCATGCCCGAGGGCTCATCCATCGTGGCGCTGTCCAGCCTCGGCTCGCAACGCGTGCTCGACAACTACGTCCTCGTCGGCGCGTCCAAGGCAGCACTCGAGTCGATTGTCCGGCACCTCGCTGTCGAGCTAGCTCCGCGCGGCATCCGCGTGAACGCAGTGTCAGCCGGCGTCGTGGAGACGGACGCGCTGGACGCGTTCCCGAATCGGGAGCAGATGTTGTCGTGGTCCAGGGCGCGCACTCCGGCCGGGCGGCTCGCCGAGCCGGCGGATGTCGCCGGCGTCGTCTGCTTCCTCTGCTCCCCGGACGCCGAGATGATCCGAGGCCAGACGCTTATCGTGGACGGCGGGTACTCGCTCTTGGCTTGAGGCTGGGCCCGTCGCGGCTAGTCGCTGCGGATCTGCGCCAGGACCTGCTCTGGCTCGACGCCCCAGTCTCCCGCACGCCAGCGGACCAGCAGGAGCTCGGACAGCGGCATCACGTGCGGTAGCTGCCCCTCGTACTCGTCCCGTCGCCGCGCGGCGAGCTCCTCGCTGTCCGACTCGCGACGGCGCAGCATGACAATCGCCTCCCAGCCCGCCGCACAGCGCCCCGGACACAGCGCATCCGCGACGGCGCGGATCTCGCTGGCCAGCATCTCCGTGCGTGCGTGGCCACAGAGCGGGCAGTACGCAGGACGTCGGGGTGAGCCTGACCTCGTACGCGCCGGCGGGCGCTCACTCCGCCGGTCGGCGTGAGAGGGCACGCTAGACATTCTCGCTCGGTCCGGCGGTCGCCTCGTCCTGTGCGGGTGTCGCCTCATCCCCTGCGGGTGTCGCGCCGTCCTCTCCGGGTGTCGCGCCGTCCGCTTCGGTGTTCGCCTCGTACTCTCCGGTGTTCGCCTCGTGTTCCTCGAGAGTCAACCCCGCGCGACGGGCAGCTCTCTTCGCATCCTTCCGTTCGCGCCGTTCCCTGAGCGCCTGCTCTCGCGCGCGCTTTGCCTGTGTCTGCTGCCTCTTCGAACTCGATCCCATACGACTCCTCTACTCGCCAAACCTGATCGCCGTTCTGCAAGCAAGCGCACCGTGGCAGTCACTCATGAACGGCTGGAGGAGCGGACGACCCCGCAACCGGTACGCGCTCTAGTCGGTCAAGGGTACCTGTCCGCCGTGACGGGCTACTCGCGCATGAAGCCCTGGCGGGCCGCGCTCACGAGCGCGACAGCCTCGGGGAAGAGGATGCGCATGGCATCGCGCAGCGCGATCGCCTGCTCGTCCACCGTGCCAGTCGGCTCGATCTGACCGAGTGCGGCCGCGGTCAGGTCGACGGCCGTGTTGAGCGTCAGCGTGGCGAACTGCTCGCGCTGGGCGTCCGCTACCGACTCGGCCTGGCGCTCGGCGAACTCACGCAGGCCGCGCAGCAAGTCCTCGGGATCTCCACCGAGCGGAAACCCGAACCCGCCGCTGCCTTCCATGCGGTCAGCCTAGCTCAAGCTTGTAGTTGGCCTCGACCTCGACCGTGAGGCCTTCCACGGCGACCGAGCCCTGCTTCATGGCGTCGGCGAACGCCGAGCCGCCCGGTCCCTGCTCGACCTGGCGCGCGGCGGCGGCGATGGCGTCGAGGTACGCCGGATTGGCAATGCGCGGCGGCTCCTCGAGCACGTCCAGCCCGTCGGCGCAGTCCTCCGCGAGCTCGCAGAGTGCCGCGATCGAGACCGCATCGCGCAGCAGAGAGCGATCGAGTACTGCCTGCCCGTCCGGACGCAGGGCGATCCAGCTCCGCTCGTCACCGCTCGAGAAGGCGCAAAGGAAGACGCGAACGCCCTGCCCGGGCTCCGCCGGTATGACCGCCGCCAGCTCCTCGCCTGCGTCGGCGTAGGCGTGCGCAGCGGCAGCGATCTGCTCGAGCTCCTCCGAGAGGGTCACGAGGTGAGCTTAGACTCGGGGCGTGGTCGAGCTCTCCGAGCGCCGACGGCACGCAATCGGCCTGTTCGCGCCGCTTGGGCCGACGTACGACCGCTACGCGCGGCTGCTCTCGTTCGGGCAGGACGGCCGCTGGCGGAGCTTCCTCGTCGAGCGCACGGTCGCAGGCCCGGGCGACACCGTGCTGGACGTCGCAACGGGCACGGGCACCGTCGCGATCGAGCTCGCACGCCGCAAGGGCTGCCGTGTGGTCGGGCTCGACCAGAGCGTGGAGATGCTCGAGGTGGCACGCGAGCGAGTCCCGCCCGAGGTCGAGCTCGTCCACGGCGACGCGGGCCGGCTGCCTTTCGAGGACGGCTCGTTCGACGCGCTCACGTTCACGTACCTCCTCCGCTACGTGGACGATCCCGCGGCGACGCTTTCCGAGCTGGCTCGAGTCGTCAGGCCCGGCGGGACAATCGCATGCCTCGAGTTCGGGCTGCCTGAGCACCCCCTCGTCCGTGCCGCCTGGCGGGCGTACGTCGGTGTGGGCCTGCCGACGGCGGGACGGCTCATCTCGCCCGGCTGGGCGGACGTCTGCGACTTCCTCGGCGACAGCATCAGAGACTTCTGGGGGACCTGGCCGCTCGAGCGGCTCCTCGGAGCCTGGCGTGACGCAGGTGTCGAAGACGTCGAGAGCCGGTCGCTGACGTTCGGCGGCGGCGTCGTCATCTGGGGACGCCGCTCATGAGTCGCGCGTCGTGGTACGCGCTGCAACCGGGCGGCTGGCGCGACTACGTGACGCTCCTCCACGTCCCCTACACCCTCTGGCACTTGAGCTACGTGGTCATCGGCGCGGCTCTCGCGCCTGTATGGCTGCCCGGCCGGCTGGGAGCGACGCTCGCCGCCTTCGCCCTGGCGCTCGGCGTCGGCGCGCACGCCCTCGACGAGCTTCGCGGCCGGCCGCTCGCGACGCAGATCCCGGATCGCGTGCTCTGGCTGCTCGCAGCCGGCTCGATCGCGGGTGCGGTCGGCATCGGCATCGCGGCGGCCATCGCGTGGTGGCCGTGGCTGCTCGCATTCGTGGCGTTCGGCGGCTTCATCGTCGTCGCCTACAACCTCGAGCTGTTCGGCGGCGCGTTCCACTCCGACCTCTGGTTCGCCGTCGCCTGGGGAGCGTTCCCGCTGCTCACTGCCTATGCCACTGCCGCCGAGACGATCACGCGCGTCGCCCTCGCCGCAGCCGTGTTCGCAGCGCTGCTGAGCCTTGCCCAGCGACGCCTCTCGACGCCCGTGCGCCTCGTGAGAAGGCGCGTGCGCAGCATGTCCGGCTCACTCGAGCTCGACGACGGCGAGACGCTCGCGATCACGCCGGCGCTGCTGACGCGTGGGTCGGAAGAGGCGTTGCGCATCCTCACGGCAGCCGTCATCGTGCTCGCCGTCGCGCTCGTCTTGCTTCGCACTTGAGTACGTAGGATGAACTCGTGCGCCGCCGCCCGTCGTCCCAGGAGACGTTCGACGCCGAACGAGCCCAGCTCGAAGCCCTGGTCCAGGCGGAATACGAGCAGCGGACGGCGGAGCTCAAGCGCTCGCTCGCCGCTGCGCGATCGGAGCTGACCAGCCTCCTCGTCGAAGAGTCGCGCCGGCTCGGCGAGGAGTGGCGCGAGGAGTTCGCAGAGCGCGAACGCCGAGCCGCCGCCGAGTACTCGATGCGCCTCGTGCAAGTGCAAAAGCGGGTCGAAGACCGGCTGACAGCGTGGGCGCACGACCTCGAGCGGACGACCGGCGAGATCGAGGGTCAGGTCAGCAGGCTCGAGGCGAAGCAGAAGGAGCGCCTGGCGCAGGTCGAGCGCACTCTGACCCAGGAAGCAGAGGCGCTGCGGGCAGAGGGCGACGAGCAGCGTGTCGCGGTCATGCGATTGCGCGAGGAGATCCAGAACGCGGCGGGAGAAGCGATCCAGCAGGCGACGAACGAGCTGGAGCAGATGGCTGCGGAGCGCCGCCGCGCCCTGCACGAGGTCGGCGAGCGACTGCGCCGCCGTGAACGAGACCTGCGGGAGCAGATCTCACGCGAGGAGGTGGACGCCGCGCAAAGGCTGGCCGCTAGCTTCGCCGACGTGGAGCGCCGCCAGGCCGAGCGCCTTGGACGCTCGCTCGAGCGCGAGGCGAGCCGCATCGTGGAGGCGGCAGCAGAGGAGTTCGACAAGGCAGTCCGCTCCGCCCGCGACGAAGCCGTCCGGCGGCTCTCCAGAGAGCTCGACGACGCGCTCACCGAACACGCCCGCCGTGGGATGCTCTATCTCGCAGAAAGCCAGGCGGGAAGCCATCAGGCGAGCGACGAGACTTAGCACGGCCCGGCGTTCCGTTGGCTCGTCGTTGAGCATTCGTAAACCTTCCGTAACGATTCCAACTTCCCCCAAGAGGGTTCGTCTAGGACATAACGAACCGGGGAAAGGGTGAGCGAGATGACCGAGATGACACAGGTAGTCGAGTCCGACTACAGCGAGCGAGTCAAGATCGAGAGCTGGCGCCTTCACGTGTTGATCGAGGCCGGCTACCCACTTCCGCTCGCCGAGATGCTCGCCCACTCGACGGTCGACCTCCATCAGGCCGTCGATCTCGTGGCGCCGGCTGCAAGGCCGAGCTCGCGACCGAGATCCTCCTCTAGCCCTCACCTTGACGCCCTAGCCGGCTCCCGCCGCCCGCTAGGGCGTCACTCGCTGCCGAAACAGCCAGCCTCATCGGGCCACGGCCCAGTGCCTGGCACTGATGTGTGCCAATTCTGTGCCAATTCGTCCACAGGCCGGTGGCGCCGTCCGTCGACGTACGATCTCGGCGTGGCGAAGGTGGAAGCGATCGAATACGGCGACCGCAAGGTCTTCTCGGTCGCCGCCTTCAACCGGGGCCTCGCCGACTGGCTGCGCCGGCTGCCGACGGTCTGGGTCGAGGGCGAGATCAGCGAGCTGCGGCGCCAGGACCGGTGGCAGACGGTCTTCTTCACGCTGAAGGACCTCGACGGACAGGCGTGCGTGGAGGCCGCGTTGCCGCGTCGCCGTTTCGACGCACTCCGGCTGGATCTCGCGAACGGCGAGCGCGTCCACGTCTACGGCCGCGCGGAAGTCTGGCCGCAGAAGGGCGAGCTGCGCCTGCAGGTGCTATCGATCGAGCGATTCGGCCTCGGCGCCCATCTGGCCGCGCTCGAGCGTCTCAAGCAGAAGCTGGCCGCCGAAGGGCTCTTCGCCGCCGAGCGGAAGCGGCCGCTGCCGAGATTCCCGCGACGGGTCGGGCTCGTCACCGGCAACGACGCGGCTGCAAAGCGCGACGTGGTGGCGTCCGTTACTGCTCGCTTCCCTCCGGCGCGTCTCCTGGTCGCCGAGACACGCGTCCAGGGGCCGTACGCGGCAGCTGAGATCTCTCGAGCTCTCGAGTCGGTCGCCGCGCAGCCCGCCGTCGACGTGATCGTGCTCGCCCGCGGAGGAGGGAGCTTCGAGGATCTGCTCCCGTTCAGCGACGAGCGGCTCGTGCGCGCCGTCGTCGCCTGTCCCGTGCCGGTCGTGTCCGCAGTCGGACACGAGCAGGACACCCCGCTCTGCGACCTGGCAGCCGACGTCCGGGCATCCACGCCGACGGCAGCCGCCCGCCTGGTAGTGCCGGATTTCGCCGAGCTCGTGGAGACGCTCGAGCGCCGACGCGCCGCTCTTCGGCGCGGCTCGCGGGCCGTCCTCGACCGGCGGCGGGAACGGCTCGAGCGAGAAGGCGACCGCCTGCGCCGCGCCGGCCGCTTGCTGCTGGAGCGGCGCCGTACGGCACTCGAGCAGTGCGCGGGACGGCTTCGCACCCTCTCGCCGCGCGCAACCCTCACCCGTGGCTACGCCATCGTCCGCAAAGGGGACGACGTGGTGCGCACGAGCGTCGTGCTGGTGGCAGGTGACCGCGTGGACGTCGAGCTGGCCGAAGGCGGGTTCGGCGCGCATGTGGAGGAGGCTCGAACATGACGGACGACGCGCTGACCTTCGAGCAGGCGGAGGCGGAGCTGCGAACGATCGTCGAGCGGCTCGAGGCGGGCGATGTGGGCGTCGACGAGGCCATCGCGCTCTGGGAGCGCGGCGAAGCGCTCTACGCAATCTGCAGGCAGCGCCTCGACTCGGCGGAGGGCAAGGTCGAGGAGCTGACCGCGCGCGTGCAGGCAGTCAAGCCTTCTGCATAGAATCCGGCCATGCGTTTTCGCCGACACGGCGACGAAGAAGGCGACGCCAGCGTCGACAGCACGCTTGTCCAGCTGCTGGGCAACGTCAAGCTGTTCGAGAACGTCGAGCCGAAGGAGCTCGAGCGGATCGCCGGCTCGTTCAAGGAGCGGATTTTCAACGCCGGTGACGTCATCGCGGCGGAAGGAAGCAGCGGCATCGGGTTCTTCGTCATCGAGTCGGGCACGGCGAAGGCTACGCATGGCGAGCTCGTAATCGCCGAGCTCGGTGCCGGCGCGTCCTTCGGCGAGGTGGCGCTGATCGACGAGGGCCCCCGCTCCGCGACGGTCACCGCCGAGACGGAGCTCAAGTGCTGGGGCCTTTCCGCCTGGGAGTTCCGGCCGTTGGCCGAGACAAACGCGACCGTGGCCTGGAACCTCGCGAGGATCGTCGCGAGCTACGTCCGGCTGGCGACGGGCGAGCTCGACAAAGAGCTAGAGAATTAGCGCCCGCTCGGGCTCTCTCTCCGCCTCCGCTTCCTCGGCTTCCTCCTCCCCCTCGTCTTCGTCGAGCGCTTCCACCGCGGGCGGCATGCGCCGGAGAGCCGCGTACGAGAGCCCTTCTCGCCCGAGGAACACGAGCCCGAAGCCGATGCCGACTGACGCCTCGATGATCTGCAGCCCCAGGCCGAACGCGAAGCCCTGCGCGTACGGGATGCCGTAGCCGACGAGCGGTGTCGCAATCGCGACCTGGAGCAGGCCGACATTGCCCGGCCAAAGCGGGATGATCGCCGCCATGTTCATGAGCACGAGCACGAGCCCGGCAGCCGCAAGATCGAGATCGATGGAGAACGCCTTCATCGTCAACCAGACCGCGAGCAGCTGGCAGAGCCAGCCGATGAGCTGAAACACGACGGCGGCGGCGGCCGCTGCCGGCCGGTGCATGACTCCCAGCCCGAGGCGCACCATCGTCCAGAGCCGGCGCGCCGCGTGAGCGCTGTCGAGGTGGGTCTGGTCGTGGTGGCGTGCCAGGACGAACGCGATCACGAGCAGCACGCCTCCGATCGAGAACAGGATGACGAGGCTCGTCACCGCCCAGTGCGGAATCTCGGCAGCCGAGAGCACCCAGACGACGAGTAGCGCGGCCGGTATGACGTCGAATGCCCGGTGCGCGAAGACCGTCCCCACGAGCGTCGCCCACAGGCCGCGCAGCCGGGGCATGTGTCGCGTCAGCACCGCCACGCGGGCGAGCTCGCCGACGCGTCCGGGCATGGTGGCGTTCGCGAGCAGCCCCACCGAGAAGGCGGAGAAGACGTGGAGGAAACGCGGATGAGGCGGCGGCACCGCCTCGTCGATCACCGTCGCCCAGGCAAATGCCCGCGCCACCACCGAGAGGAGGTTGAGGCCGATCGCGGCCGCCAGCCACTTCCACTCGACCGCACGGAACGCGTCTCCGACCTGGCTCCAGTCGGGGCCGCCCCAGTAGACGGCGGCGGCAGCGCCCAGGAGCGCAGCCACGACGGCCCCGACCCGCACCCACGGGTTGCGCGGCAACACGTGCAGGAGCTGCCTCACGCCGTCGCGGCGCTCCGCCCGGCGCGCTCGGTGACGACGTCGTACACCGCCGCGAGGCGCTCGGCAATCGAGTCCCACCCGTAGCGCTCCACGGCGACCGTCCGCGCCGCGGCGCCCAGCCGTTGCCGCAGCGGCTCGTCCTCGAGCAGCCTCACGATCGCCTCCGCCAGGGCTGCAGGTTCGCCGGGAGGCACGAGCAGGCCGGTCTCGTCGGTCATGACGTCTCTGTACCCGTCGATGTCGGACGAGACGACAGGCACGGCGCAGGCGAATGCCCGCGTCAACACCATGCCGAAGCTCTCCATGCCAATCGAAGGCGCCGCCAGCACCTTCGTCCGCAGCAGCTCTGCGGTGAGATCATCCTGGCTGAGGAAGCCGAGCACGTCGATCCCATGCTCGGGAACCCGGTGGCGCGAGAGCAGCAGCCGCACGGCGAGTGGATCGGCCCCGACAAGGCGCAGCTGCGCGCCCGTGCGGCGATGGATCTCGGGCCAGGCATTCAGCAGCACGGACAGGCCCTTGCGAGGATCGTGGCGGCCGATGAAGACGACGGTGTGCTCACGGTCGGCCGGGTCCGCCGCCGGCGGCACGAGCACGCCGTTCGGGATCACGTCGTACGCACCGGGCAGCCACCTCGAGGCCGACTTGCGTGCCTGCTCGGAAACGGCGATCCGGTAGTCGATCCGGTCCATCAGGAATCCCCAGATCGGCAACCCACCGCGATGCCAGTTGAGCTCGCCTGCCGCGTGCCAGGTCGCCACGACGGGCGACTGCGCAGAGGCCAGCGCGGCCACGCAGATCCCCGGCGTCATCGGCTCGTGGAGATGGATGACGTCGAAGCGCTCGCGCGCGAGCACGTGCTTCAGACGACGGGGGATGCTCGGCGTGAGGACGATGTTCGGCAGCGAGCCGTTGGCCGGGACGATCACCGATCGGCCGACCGGGATAACGTCCTCCGGCGGCTCTCCATGGCGCCCGTGGCGGGGGTGCAGCGCCCGCGTGAACGTTCCCGGCGGATCGTTGCCGATGATCGTTCGCGTCTCGATTCCCAGTTTTCCCAGAGCCTCGGCCTGGAGCTCCGCGTGCTCGTTGACGGCGCCCCAGAACGACCACGAGAAGGGGACGATGATCCCGACCTTCACGCGCCAATCCTATGGGGGCACCCAAACGCGCCGCAGTAGACTCGGCGGATGGACTTCCCGGAAGGCCTGGCCGAGCTCCACACGCACCTGGGCGGCTCGGTCGCCTCCGAGATCATGTGGAGCCTTGCCCACGAGCAGGGGATCACGCTGCCGGCGAAGGACTACTGGGCGTTCGACAGCCTGGTCACCGTCTCCGACCCGCGCGGCGTCCCCGACCTCGACGCCCTGAACGAGATCTACCGCTGGACGGAGCTGATCCAGTCCAGTCCGCTCGCTGTCGAGCGCTCGGTGCACGCTGCCATCGGCGGCGCCTTTCGCTCGCAGGGCATCACGACGCTCGAGATCCGCTTCAACCCGATGAAGCGGAACCGCGGCGGCGAGCGCGACCTCGACCACATCATCCTCGCCGCCATCCGCGGCCTCGACCGCGCGGGACTCGAGTACCCGCAGGTACGCGCCGGCCTGATCCTGATGATGGATCGCACGTTCGATCAGCGGCAGAACGAGGTGATCGTCGAGAAGGCGCTCGGCTGGGCCTCGCGCGGCATCGTCGGCATCGACATCGCCGGGCCGCGCCCGGGCGGTCGCTACCCCTACGCCGAGCTGGCGCCGCTCTTCGAGGAGGCGCGTGCGAACGGCCTCGGGGTCACCATCCACGTGGGCGAGGAGGGCGGCGCGCACGGGCTCGAAGAGACGTGGGAGGTCGTGGAGGCACTACGGCCCGACCGCATCGGCCACGGGATCCTCGCCGCCGGCGACGCCGAGCTGATGGCGGCGCTGCGGGACGCCGGGATCGTGCTCGAGATCTGCCCCACCTCCAACCTGCTGACGAAGGCGCTCCCCGACGAAGCTGCCGTCCGCGATACGTTCCGCGCCTTCGTCGAGCACGGCGTGCCGTTCACGATTGCCACGGACGGCCCCGAGATGATGCGCACCCACCTGCGCGACGAGCTCGAGCTGCTGTTGCGCATCGGCGCACTCGACGAGGACGAGCTGCGCGCGGCCAACGCGACCGGCCACGAGGCCAGCTTCGTCCGCGGACGAGCCCTGCGCCCAGCGTAACGTTCGAAGTTACTCCCTCCGGCCAATAGCCGTGGCGGGCGAGCGCGATTAGCCTCGCACCCCATGTACGAGACCCTGAAGAACACGATCCCGACGATCACCGAGCGCCAGCGGCAGATCGTCCAGCTCATCGCCGCCGGGTGTTCGAACGAGGAAGTGGGCGACCGTCTTGGCATCGCCCCGCGAACGGCCAAGGCTCACACGGACGTCCTGCGGCAGAAGCTCGGCGTGCCCAGGCGACGGCAGATCCCGGCCGCATACATGGCGGCGACGGGTGACGATCCGCTGCCTGCGGGCCTGGGTCTGATCGCGTCGGGTCGTAACTAAGGAGATAGCCGGTGCCCGTGGCGGACGTTTTCGCTGCGGGCACCGGCTTGCTCGATTTCGGGCGCCAGTCGTTGTACGGTCCGCCACGAGAAGTGCTCGAGGAGGCGACACCAGACACGAATCCCACCGGTAGCCCGGAGGTCCCCGACTACTTCATCGAGCGGCCGCGGCTGACGCGGCTCCTCGACGAGGCAACGGCTCCGGTGATCATGCTCATCGCTCCCGCCGGCTTCGGCAAGACGACGCTGGCGCGGCAGTGGCTGGCCCACCGGCGGCGGGGCTGGTATCGCGGCTCTCCGGCTGCTGCCGACGTAGCGGCGCTTGCCGTCGGTCTCGCGCGATCTGCCGGCTCGATCGTCCCCGACGCCGGCCGTCGCATGGGCGAGCGCCTGCGAGCGACGGGGACTCCGGAACAGGACGTCGAGCCGCTCGCCGAGCTGCTGGCGGAAGACCTGGCCGACTGGCCCGACGACGCGTGGCTCGCGTTCGACGACTACCAGTTCGCGTCGGAGTCACCGTTCGCCGAGGAGTTCGTCGAGCGCGTGCTCGCGCTGTGCCCGTTGAAGCTCTTTCTGACGAGCCGCAAGCGTCCCAGCTGGGCTACTTCGCGCCGCCTGCTCTACGGCGACATGTACGAGATCGGGCGCAGCCTGCTGGCGATGAGCCAGGAAGAGGCCGAGGAGGTGCTCGCGGACCGTCGTGGCAGCGAGGCGAGCGGCCTTGTGGCTCTTGCCGACGGGTGGCCCGCCGTAATCGGGCTCGCCGCGCTGACCGACGAGATCGAGCTCCCTGACGAAGGCGTTCCCGAGGCGCTCTACGCGTACTTCGCCGAGGAGCTCTACCAGGCGGCCGATCCCGAGCTGCGTTGGAACCTCTGCCAGTTGTCGCTGTCGTCCACAGTTGCCCCTGCCGTTGCCGATGCCGTAATCGGTGACAAGGCAGAGCGCGCTCTGCTCGACGGACGTCGCCTCGGCTTCCTTGTGCCGTCCGAGCAAGGCGTCGACGAGATCCACCCGCTACTTCGCGTCTTTCTCGAAGAGAAGTTCCGCGAGCTCGCAGGCGACCGCTCGTCCGCGATCGTCGAGCTCGTCGTGCGAACGCACCTCGGGCGGGCGGAGTGGGACGACGCCTTCTCGATCGTCGAGCGCTTCTTCGACGGGGAGCTACTCGTGGAAGTCGTAGAGACGGCGCTCCGACATGTCTTGCTCGAGGCGCGATTGCCGACGCTCGCGCGCTGGGTCGAGTGCGCCGCCCAGCATGAGGTCGATGCTCCAGTCTTCGACCTTGCAGAGGGAGAGCTCGCGTTTCGTGCCGGAGACCGCACGCGCTCGGAGGCACTCGGCCTCCAGGCAGCGCGGCGATTTGAGCAGGGCCATGCTCTCGCATCGAGGTCCTTCGCGCTCGCCGGCGCCAGCGCCCACCAGGCGACCAACGACATCACCGCGCTGAGCTATTACGGTCGTGCCGAAGACGTCGCCGTCATGCCTGCTGATCGCCGACAGGCTGTGTGGGGACGTTTCCTTTCAATGACCGCCCTCGAGCGAGAAGACGGGGGAGCACAGGCTCTCAGCGAGTTAGAGGATACGAACGACACATCGGCCGATGGAGTCTTGCGAGCCGCCAATGGCCACGTGATGCTTGCGACGCTAAGAGGGGACATTCGCGCATCGGTAGATGAGATGACGGTGACGGTGCCGCTCGTTGAGAAGGCAGCAGACCCAATGATCCAGTCATCGGCCCTGAATGCGTATGCAGCGACGTTGGTCCTGTTGGGTCGTTACGGCGACGCCTACGGCGTGGCAACAAAGGAGCTGGAACTAGCCGACGAGTACCGGTTGGACTTCGTCAAACCTCACGCAAACCTGCATCGAGCCGCGGCACTCTGGGGCTTACGCGAGTTCAAGCGGTCGATTGCCCTGCTAGACGACGTTCGCAAATCGTGCAATGACCATCGGTTCATTCTGATGAATGTCGGCACGGTATTCGCCCGTATCTACCTCGCCCTCGGCTCGCCCGATCGTGCGCTGCGTGCGCTGGAAGAGCACCTGGGCGAAGAGACCACGCCTGGAATGGATGCGGAGTTCGACGCGTGGTGGGGACTCGTCCTTGCGTGCTTGGGTCGATCGGAGGAGGCGGCTGAGCGAGCGTCACTTGCGACCAGCGTGAGCGGGCGAACTGAGATCGCGGGCCTTGTCCCGTGGATCGACGTGGTTTCACAGTTCGTTGCTGGAGGTGGCTCACCTCAGACGGCGCTCGGGGCATTTCGCACTGGCTTCCAAACCGGAAATGTCGATGCTTTTGTTGCCACCTACCGCGTTTGCAAGGGTGTGCTCCATGACGTGGCGACAGACAAGAGCACTCATCGCGAGCTTCGCTTGGTCCTGTCCCGCGCGAACGACCAAAGGTTCGGCGGTTCGATCGGCCTACACGTCCCCACAACGCCTTCCTTCCCGTCAGCGCTAACGAAGCGCGAGGAGGATGTCCTTGCCCTTCTGGTGCAGGGAGCCACCAACAAGGAGATTGCTCGCGCGCTGTTCATCACGGAGACAACTGCGAAGGTGCACCTCCGACACATCTACGCCAAGCTCGGTGTCCGCTCTCGGACGGAGGCGATTGTTCAGGTACTCGACGAGAATGGCGGGGCCAACTCAGGCAGCGCCTAGAACGACCACCCGCATGGGCTCAGAGGCCGAGCCCAAGAACCTCGGCGGCCGAGGCCGTCCGCAGGAAAGGCATAGCTTGACTATGGCCGAGGTGAGGACGCCCTCCGGGCACTCAGGGACGTCGGTGCTGAGTGAGCAGCGCCAATGGCGACGACCTGTGTCGCCCTCATGCCATCGCTCGAATCTGTTTCGTCCCGACCCAGCATGAAGTCTTCTCGAGTGGCCTCACAGTACTCCTCTGCAGCCGTCGCTAGTACAGCTTCGAATGCGGCGACAACAGCCGTATCGAATTGAGACTCGACTCCTTGAGCAAGAATGATTCGTGCCTCGTGAGTCTTCATCGCTTTCCGGTACGAACGATCTGAGGTCATTGCGTTGTATGCATCGGCGACCGCGAGGATGCGCGAGATCAACGGAATCTCTTCACCGGTGATGCCGTCGGGGTACCCCTTGCCGTCCCACCTTTCGTGATGATGGCGAACGATCCGGGCCATTTCAGCGAACTGCTCGGACTTGGAGAGAACACGCTCACCACGCGCAGGATGGGTCTTGATGACTTCCCAGTCGGCTGGTGTTAGTGCGCCCGGTTTGCCAAGAAGCTCGCGGTCCAGGCCAGCCTTCCCAATGTCGTGGACCAGTCCACACCTATGAGCGAGCTGTTGCTTCTCCTCGGACAGGCCTAGTCGCTCGGCGATATCCCGAGAGTAGATCGCTACCGCCGCAGAGTGACCTGCTGTATATGGGTCGTCATTCTCGACCATCGCTACAAGAGTGATCGCGACGTCCAACGTGGCCTTTTCGAGATCCTGTGCCAACCGACGCTGAACTTGGTACATGCCGAAGAGTCGCTGCGCTGCCAAAGCCGGCACGAAGAACAGCACAAGAGTCCAGCCAGAGATCTCCGAGTACGCATAGGCCAGAAGGCCAACGATTGGTGCGTATAGAGGGACTGCCGCCAACACCAAAGGCGCCAACGTTCGCATTACATCCAGTGCCCGACCACCGCGCAGTCGCAGCGTGCACGATGCAAAGAGGACATCGAGGGTCTGCGCAACAACGGCGCCTGCACCGGTGGCGAGCGCCGCGGCGATAAAAACACTCTCGATCGAACTGTGCGCGATCTCGAACGCGACTACGCCAGTGAGAGCGCCAGCAATTGATCGGCTGCTCGAGTAGATCGCAACTCTTAGATAGGGGTTCGGGACTTCACGGCTGAAGCCACCGACCATGGAAGCGCCCCACACCAGCATGGAAGCAAGCGGGCCATAGAGCACACCGGCTAGGAGCGTTGGGAGGAGGCAGATCGAGATCTCTATGTCGTCGCTGAGACGTACGCGGCTTCGCTCGGCGAGGCCTGCAACAACGGCCAGTACGAGGACGGCCAACGGATTGCCTAGCGTCCAACCCGCCGTGCCAAAGATGATGGCGAGAGTAACGGCGGTGGTCGCCAACAGCACCAACCAGAGTTCCATGAGGCTGAGCCTCTGTCGGGCTTGTCGGATCCCGAAGAGCGCCGTTGTCACGGTGCTGGTTTGCACTCTGATTCCTGCTCCTGTATAAGCGCAGTTGCCGTTAGTCCCTCGAGAGAGGAGTTTCTCCATGCGCAAACTGTTGGGCATGGTTTCCCGCACTGGAACCACAGCGTGGTTCGCAGGCGGGACCACAGCTTGGTGACATGCCCATAGCCTGTCGTTTTCCACATTGATGTGACGTTCCCCTGTTGAGGGAATTCCACATTGTGGGGAAAACCCCTAGCGCTAGGTCTGGGAGCCCACGCCGGTTGCGGACGCGCCGCCGGTGTGGGCTTTCGGGCGTCTAGGCACGCCAAAGGCCGCCCGTGAGCGCCGCAGGGGTGTCGGAGCGTCCTCCGTAGGCCTGGGTTACGACAGGATCCCACGCCGGAAGCCGATTGCGACGGCATGGGCACGGGAGCGGGCCTGAAGCTTCGCGAGCAGGTGGCGCACGTGCGACTTCACCGTCTCCTCGGAGAGGAACAGCACCTTGCCGATCTCGCGATTGACGAGTCCTTCGGAGATGAGCCCCAACACCTGCACCTCGCGAGGGGTGGGCTCCTGCTCGAGCTCGCGCAAAGGCGCCGAGAAGGGGATGATCTCGGCACTCTGGCCAGCACGCCGGGCCGCCGCAGCGTCGAAGCGCTTGGCGTGATCGGCGTACCGGCTCAGGATCTCATTCCGCTCGACCGGGTCCACGAATCCCGTATCGGCCTTACAACCCGCATTCTTTAGCGTCATAAAGCGTAGAGAGAGGCACACCTCTCACTTGACCAGCGGGGCCGGATGCGGTTTCGTGCTGGTGGTCTAAGACGCATCCAAGGGGAAAGGGGAAGGAATGCAAAGGAGACGGGTGAGAAGGCGGGTCACGGTCGTGGCCACCGCCGCACTTGTTGCCGTCGCGGCCTTCGGCGTCCAGGCGGCGCTGTCAGGCTCGAACGCGACGTCCGCCAAGGACGTGCTCGTCAGCGGAACGACCGACTCCGTCACGAACATCGACCCGGCGGGGAACTACGACTTCGGGTCGTTCACGCTCGACGCGAACATCTTCGAGCACCTGCTCGACGCGAAGAGGGGCACAAAGCTCCAGCCTTCGCTGGCCACCGGTTGTAAGTCGGCCAACAACGCACGAAGGTGGACGTGCACTCTCCGGAGAGGCGTCACGTTCCACGACGGCTCGTCATTCGACTCGGCCGACGTGAAGTGGTCGTTCGACCGCGTGCTCAAGATCAAGGACCCTCGGGGATCTACACGCTCATCACCGACCTCAAGAGCGTGACAACGAAGGGCGCCTATGTCGTCATCTTCAACCTGAAGAGGCCGCGGTCGACGTGGCCGTACGTCATGGCGAGCGGCGCCGGCTTCATCGTGCCGCAGGGCCTCTACCCGAACAACAAGATCCGCACGAACTCGGAGTCGCAGGTCGGCACGGGTACCGTACAAGCTCGTGAGGTACACGCACGGCCAGCAGGCCGTGTACGAGCGATACGACGACTACTGGGGCACCCCGGCGAAGACCGAGAACCTCATCATGAGGTACTTTCGAAGTCCTCGACCATGAAGCTCGCGCTCCAGCGAGGCGAGATCGACATGGCGTTCCAGACGTTCACGCCGACGGAGCTCACATCCCTGTCGGAGCAGAAGGGCCTCCGGGTGTACCAGGGACAAGGGGCGTCGATCCGGTATCTCGTGATGAACGTCACCCGTCCGCCGTTCAACAAGCTCGCCGTGCGTCAGGCAATGGCATACCTCATGCCACGGC
>CAVWJN010000020.1:0-256419 GCA_963755255.1 uncultured Actinomycetes bacterium
AGCTTCGCCTGACCCCGCAGGGCGCCCATCGGCTCTTCGGCGTGCCCATGCACGAGCTCGCGAACCGCGCGGTGGAGCTCGACGACCTCTTGCCCGAAACCCGCGACGTCGAAGCGCGGCTGCGCGAGGCGCGAGGGTGGAGCGATCGGTTCGACCTCGTGGACGCATTCCTCCTCCACCGTCTCGCGGATTCACGGCCGGCCGACCCCGGAGTCGCGTGGTCGTGGCACCACCTCTACGCCACGCAGGGCCGCACTCCGATCGGTGCGCTCGCATCGGAGCTCGGCTGGAGCCACCGCCGCCTGATTGCTCGCTTCCGCGAGCAGATCGGCCTCGCGCCGAAGGCAGTCGCGCGCGTGATTCGGTTCGATCGCGCAGCGACGGCTCTCCGCTTGCAGGATCGCGGTCTCGCCGAGATCGCGTACACCTGCGGCTACGCCGATCAGGCGCACCTGAACCGCGAGTTCCGCGAGCTTGCAGGGACGAGCCCGACGCGGTTCCGGGCTGCGATCGCACCGTCCGGCGCGATCGGCGCGTAGTCAATTTCGTTCAAGACTGACGGCGCTGTTCGCTCGTACGCTGTACGAAACCCGGCGAAAGGAGCAGCGATGAGCAACCCGACGGTCTTCCCTACGCTCGTCTACGACGACGCGAGCGCGGCGATCGACTTCCTGACGAACGCGTTCGGCGCAGAGCGCCACGCCGTGTACGGCGAGAACGGCACTGTCCAACACGCAGAGCTCCGCCTCGGCAACGGCATCGTCATGTTCGGCCCCTCACGACCCGACTCAGCTGCGACCCGCGGGGGCGGCGGCGGCGTCTATGTCGTCATCGACGATCCCGACGCGCACTGTGTGCAGGCTCGCGGGGCCGGAGCCGAGGTCGTGCGCGAGCCGTTCGACACGGACTACGGCTCGCGCGACTACAGCGCGAAGGACCCGGAGGGGAACATCTGGCACTTCGGGACCTACCAGCCGTTCGCCTACGAGGAGAAGGCGACTGGATAGGCGACGTCCTCAGGCGTCTTGAACGACGAACAGCCGCCACTCGCCCGGGACGCCCTTGAGCTCGTGCTCCCCGCGCTCCGCGAAGGCGGTGCCGGAGCCGGCGACGAGGTCCTTGACGGTGCTCGAGACGAGGACCTCGCCCGGCCCCGCGAGGGCAGCCACCCGCGCCGCCGTGTGCACGGCGATGCCCGCAACGTCGTCGCCGACGAGCTCACACTCGCCCGTGTGGAGCCCTGATCGGATCTCGAGGCCCAGCGCTGCCATGTCGTCCCGGATCGAGCAGGCGCACCGGATCGCCCTTGCCGGGCCATCGAACGTCGCGAGAAACCCGTCGCCCGTCGTGTTCACCTCGCGGCCACGAAACTGGTCGAGCCCACGGCGAACCATGGCGTCGTGCTTCTCGCGCAGACCACGCCAGTCGCTGTCGCCGAGGCGCGCCGCCAGCTCAGTCGAGCCGACGATGTCGGTGAAGAGGAGCGTGAGAAGCACACGATCCGGTTCCCGCTCGACAAGACGCCCGCTGAGAAAGCGCTCGATCTCGTCGAATACCTCCGGGGGCGCGCTTGCGAGGTACCCGACCCCGGGGAACTCGACGGCCCGCGCGGACGGGATGCGCCCGGCAACGAACGTCGACGGCCCCCGAAAGTCCTCGCGATAGCAGACGAGCGTCGGAACGCGGATGGCCGGGAGCACGTCACGGATGTCGGTATCCATCATCATCCGGTAGAACGCTGCCGCCGACCCGGGGCTCGCGGCAAGGCGAAAGTGGGCTGCATACCAGCGGCGAAACTCCTCGTCCTCCGCGAGCTTGGGATCGGCAGCGAGCAGCATGTCGTCGAAGAACGCCTGCTGCCCCCAGTTCTCCGCAACCTGTTCGACAAGCCGCTGCCACCCCTCCTCGGTCTCGCCCCAGGGATAGTCCGGGGCCGAGATGAAGCGGGCAACCGGGTCGTAGAGGACGAGCGCCGACGTCCGCTCCGGGTACGTAGCCGCGAACAGCGCAGCCAGGTGATTCCCCTCCATGCTGCCGAGCAGCGCGGTTCGCTCCGAGCCGATGTCGTCCAGCACCGCACGGAGGTCGTCCATGCGAACTTCGAGCGTCGGCAGCTCACTAAAGCGGTCGGAGAGCCCCGTGCCGCGCTTGTCGAACATGACTACGCGCGAGAACGCGGCGAGCCGCTCGTAGACGCGAGGCCACAACGGATGGGCCCAGGCGTACTCGAGGTTGTTGAGGAACGGGACGAGGAGGACGTCGATTGGCCCGTCCCCGATGACCTGGTACGCGATCGATACGTCGCCGCTCTTCGCGTACTCGATCTCCTGGTAGTCCACGAACAGCAGTCTCCTGGGTTGCGCCGCCTAGCGCCACTCAGGTCGCGCCGGGCACAAGGCGAGCCAGTACCGAAATCCCCGCGCACGCGGGTCTCGGCTGAAGGTAGGCTCGCGCCGTAGTGAACCCGCCGGCAGCGGTCCTGTCAGCAGCCAAGGCGGCCACCGGGGTGCAGACGAGCTCCTGGCGGCACGTAGTCGCCGGACACACGCACGCCGAGAAGTGGCTCGTTGAGCTCGACGACGGCCGTACGGTGTTCGTGAAGGCAGCCACGGAGCCGAGTGCCCGGCCTCAGATCGAACGGGAGGCCGCGCTCCTGGAGTCGGTAGCGGCGCCGTTCATGCCGTACGTCCATGGAGCCTCGACGGTCGACGGCTGGACCGTGCTCGTACTCGAGGATCTGAGCGCCGCCCACTGGCCGCCGCCCTACGACGATCGCGGAGAGGCGTTACTCGACTCCGTCAGGCAGGTAACGGCGACCACGCCTCCGCCCGGGCTCGAGCGCCGGCCGGAGGGTCGTCCCTTCGGCACGTACTGGCAGCGAATCGCCGACGATCCCGAGCCGGTGCTGGGACATGGGCTCTTCTCCGCGAGGTGGTTCGAGGAAGCCCAGCCGATCCTTCACGCAGCAGAGTCTACAGCACGGCTCGCCGGAGACGACTTCCTCCACGACGACGTCTGGGCCGGGAACGTCTGTTACGCGGAACGTGGCGCTGTCCTCATCGACTGGGCGTCCGCGTCGATCGGTGATCACCGCGTCGACCTTGCCTACGCACTGCTCTCGATTCGCGAGACCGGAGCCATGCCGCCGGCCGTCGAGTTCGCCGACGAGGCCGCTTATGCCGCATTGCTCGCCGGCGCCAACGCGTACCAGGCAGCGCAGCCCGTCGACGAATCGATCAAGCATGCCTCCGTCCTCCGAGCCGGGTGGCTACACGACCTCGAATACGCGCTCGAGTGGGCAACCGCGCTGCTGGAGCTCCCATCGCCGCAGGAAGCATGAGGTCCCGATGAGCCATCACGAGCTACGGCGCCGATCTGCACCGACGGTCGCCGACGGGCAGTCGTTGGCAGACCTGCGCGCCGTGCTCGAACGCGCTGACTTCACGACTGAGCGCATCGAAACCACGTTGGGCGTCGGAGAGCTTTCGGCCGCTCCGGGAGAGACCGCGATTCACCGCCGCCGCCTCGCCGGCGACGACCCGTTCTCGACGATCGCAAGGCTCTTCCTGCTCGGCGATGCAATCGAGGCTTCCCTCTTTCACGCAGCTTTCGAGCCGGTCACGCTCGACGACCTGGCTGCACTCGGGCTCGTGGAGCCAGAGCGTGACTGCGTCCGCGCCACCGCGCGACTCCTTCCCCACGGCGACTACTACCTCGCCTCCGATCATGTCGGCGCCGAGCCCTCCACTGACTGGGTGGCAGGGATCCACGCGCCGTCGGTCACGCTTGCGAAGCTCGCCCTTCGCCGTTCGGTGGATGCAACGCTGGATCTCGGAACCGGCTGTGGGATCCAGGCGCTGCTGGCGGCGAAGCACTCGGCGCGTGTAGTCGCCACGGATGTGAACGAGCGAGCACTCGCTTTCGCCCGGTTCAACGCAGCGCTCAACGATGTCGACGTCATCGACTTCCGTCACGGCGACCTGTTCGCGCCCGTCGAGGACGAGCGCTTCGACCTCGTCGTGGCGAATCCGCCGTATGTGATCTCTCCCGACTCCACCTTCGCGTACCGCGACAGCGGGCGGCCGCGGGACTCCCTTTGCCGTGAGGTTGTGCGCCGTGTCCCCGGCGTGCTTACAGAGGGCGCGTTCGCGCACGTCCTCGTCAGCTGGGTGCACGCCCCGGGGGAAGGTGACGAGTGGTCGGAGCCGCTCCGTGAATGGGTCGGTGGAACCGGCTGCGACGCGTGGCTGCTCCACTATCGGACAGACGACCCCCTCGCCCATGCCGCAGGCTGGTTGGGCCCGCTCGCGGCCAATTCGCAGGAGGAGCACGAAGCCGCCCTCGATCGCTGGCTCGAGTATCTCGGAGAGCAGGGGATCGAAGCTGTCGGGTACGGCGCAATCGTCCTTCGCCGGCGGAGTAACGCAACCAACTGGGTTCGACTGGACGAGATCCCGATCGAGCGGCTCGAGCCGGCGACCGAGCACACGTTGCGGGTCTTTGCCGCCGAGGACTATCTGGCCGCGATGACGGACGACCGTGAGCTCCTCGAGGAACGATTTGAGCTCGTCGACGCCCACCGACTCGACCAGATGCTGGTCTGCCGCGAGGGAGGCTTCGAGGTCGAGAGCCAGACGCTCGCGCTCACCGAAGGTCTGGCCTTTCGCGCCGGTCTCGACCGGTCGACGGCCATGCTGATCCCCCACTTCGACTCGCGCCGACGGTTGGCCGATGTCCTCGCCGCCGCCGAAGCCGACCTCGACGTCGTGGAGGGCGAGCGAGAACGCTACGCCGCCGCCGCTCTGGCGGTCGTCAGACGGCTGTTCGAGCTCGGTTTCCTAGTTCGCGCCGGCGCGTAGGGCCTCAGATGGCTTTGTTCTGCTTGAGATCCCAGCCTGCCTTGATAGACGTATCCAGCGAGCCGTCTGGCTTCTGAGGCTTGTACTCCATCTGGATCGTCGAGAACCCGAGCGACGCCTGGTCCATGGGAGCGTCGCCCGCGTCAGAGCCGCCGATCAAGTACGAGGTGACGACGACGTCTTTGAACTTGAAGACAAGGAACTCCTGCTGCGCCTTTCCTGCCCTCCGCGCAGTCAGCACGGCCTCCTTGTGGTGCTTGCCTGTGGCGCAGGCGAGCATGAGCTTCGGTGACGCCTTGCTCACGAACATGGTGACGACGAGGTCCTGCATCTGCACCTTCCCGGCACCGCCTCCTCCGCCAGACGCGGCACCACCCGGGCTCGTCTCGCCCCAACTGAACGACTCGAGCTGGATCTCGCCCTTGTGCTTCGAGTCGGCAGACTCGCCTGGCACGCCGTCCATCTTCAAGAAGTAGTCGACTGCCACGATCCTCCTCGGTGAGTGATGGAACCGAGAGACCTCGGACCATAACACCGCTCCGCTGCTCTCTTGGCGACGGGATCAATCAGCTCCGGCCTGGCGACGACCGCGGTCGATCGGCGTCGGCGCGATATGCAGCCCAGCCGCCATGACCTGACACGTCGACTCCACTGGCCATCATCGCCTGATCACCAACGAAGGCCTCCACGGTCCGGCCGTCGGCCAGCTCGACAGGAGCGCGAAGCCAGCCGGGCGGCTCGACGTCGGCGAGCCGAGCCAGATGCGCGGAAGAAATCTCGTAGAGCTCCCCGGCGATCTTGACACCACGATCGTCCTCGACAAGCGCCGGCCACCGGCCATCGACCTCCCACAGCCTGTACCGAGGCCCGGTCTGCACGGCTTCGAGGTACTCAGCGCCCTCGAGGTTCGCGTGGCCGGGTTGGCCCCGCATGAATGTTCCGTAGATGAGAAACCTCGGCACCGCCGTCAGCTCTGAGCGTTCTCGTCACTCTACGCGGTCGATAATCGGCTCCGGTCGCTCTCCGAGGAACTCGATCCACGCCGTCTTCAGGCTCGGATACCGCTTCTCCGCCTCCGCCAGCACAAGAAACCCGTCGATCGTCGACTCGAGTCGCTTTTGCAGGCTCTCGTTGGCCAAGCGGTCTCCGTCGAACGCGTCATGCGCCTGCGCGAGCGAGAACATGTCCGGGTAGACGCGCGCACCGAGATGCTCGAGCGGCACGCGCAACGCCCAGAGCCCGCGGTTGCCCCCGACCATCGAGGGCGAGGCGGACAGGAGCAAGCCGTGGCGTCGATGGAAGGGCTGCGGCCTGAACCGCGAGACCCAGTCGATCGCGTTCTTGAGCACTCCCGGCATCGAGGCGTTGTATTCCGGGGAAGCGATTACGAACGCGTCTGTCTCCTCGATCCGGCGCCGGAGCTCGCCGGCGCCTGCGGGGAAACCCATCGCGTGCTCCTCATCGCTGTCGTACGGGCCGACGGCGAACTCTCGCATCGTGGCGAGCTCGGCTACGTGGCCACCGGCTTCGATCGTGGTGGCCGCCAACCTCGCGAGCCTCGTGTTCAGCGAATCCTCCCGCAGCGAGGCCGACAGCACGAGGACGTGACAGGCATCTGTGGCCACCAGCCCATGATGACACCGCGCCGCGTGACCTACTCCTAAGGGAGAAGCATGACGCCCACACGGCCGCCGCTCCCGACCTGTGCGGGAGCGGCTCACAACGGCTCTCGGAAACCACCTCTCCGGCCGGAAATCGCTCAGATTTCCGGCCGTTCAATGGAGGCGGCGGGAATCGAACCCGCGTCCGCGGTCGCACCGGGCAGAGCGTCTACGAGCGTAGCCTGCGCTTTGATCTCACCCGGACGGCCGGTTCGCAGGCGACCTACCGCCGGGCCAGCCATCCTTTGGTCTCACCCCTCCGGCGATTGGCTTTCCTTCGGGGCCAGCCCGTTATCTGACGCCGCTTGTCCGAACCACGGGCCGAGTTCGGAGCGACGCACTACCTAAGGTTCACTTAGGCAGCGAGTGCGAGATCGTGATCCGCACTTACGTTGTTCCCGGTTGTTTTACGAGGCCGACCGGGACCTCGACTCGCAGCTCAGCCGGAGAACCGACCACGTCGAAACCTGGTCGCCCCCGTATGTCTTCTTCCAAAGTCTAGCCAGACGCCGCAACAGCTCCTGCTAGATCAACCCGAAGGCCTTAATGGCTCAGGGCCACCACACCGGCCGGTACGACGACCGGTGGGTCTCGGAGCACCTGCGCGAGCAGCGAACGCGCGCGCCGGAGGTTCCTGGCGCCGACGTACACCTCGGCGAGCTCCGTCGGGAACACGCGGTCCGGGCCGTCCACGTCCTCTCCCACCCTAGCCTTGACGTCGATGAAGAGCCCGGGGTCAGCCTCCGGCTCCACCTCTGTGAAGGGGAGCGCCGCCAGCCGGCCCGTCGCCGGCGCGTACACGACCGCGCCGACCGCGGCACAGCGAGGCTTCCGGCTCGGCGCGAGCTGCTGCGGCAGACCGAGGGCGGAACGCAGGTGCGCCTCGATCAGGTCCACTCCCCACACCGCCTCGACGATCTGATGGATCCTGCCGCCGCCCATGCGGGCGTTGATCTCCAGGATGCGGGGCCCCTTGGACGTGCACTTGCCCTCGACGTGCAGGACGCCGCGCTCGAAGCCGAAAGCCTGGACCGTCCGCGTGGCGAGATCCACGAGCCGCCCGACCTCCTTTGAGCTGTGGTCTGGCGGGCAGTGGAGCCCGGTCTCCAGAAACGCCGGCTCCGCCGTTGGCCAGTTCTGAGAGACGCTCGAGAACACGCACTCGCCGTCCTCGAGCACGAGGTCGACGTCGAACTCGACCCCGTCGAGATATTCCTCCATCAGGAGGTCGTTGCCTGCGCGCAGATCGACGTCAGCCCTCCCTTCGAGCTCTTTTCGAATGGTCGGGTAGATGTCGGGGAAGGACTCGACGGAGTCAACCCGCAGGCAGCCGATTGCCGAGTCGCCGAACTCCGGCTTGACGATGGAGGGGAACCCGATCTCCGCTGCGGCGGCGTACAGCTCGTCGAGAGACCTGACGCGCGCTGATCTCGGCGTCGGCAGGCCGGCCTGCTCGGACCGTTCGCGTTCGCGCAGCTTGCTCCGGGCCGAATCGACCGCCTCGACCGGGTTGCCGGGCAGGCCCAGGGCCGCCGCCGCCCTGGCCGCGACGGAGACGCTTGTGTCCCAATACGTCAGGACGGCGTTCGGCCGGATCTCCGCCGCAGAAAGCGCGGCGACGACCGCCGCAGCGTCCTCGTCGGAGTCCCCGGTGACCGGCGCCGCAAGCCAGCACGATGCGACTCCGTCGTCGACGAGGGACTCGGACCAGTGGCCCGCCTCGTCCACGATCACGACGTTCGCGCCCAGCGCGGCGATTCGCTCGTAGATGCGCCGCTTGCGCGGGTAGCCCGCGCTGACGACGACCACCGTCAGTCCGTCGACCGTCACGCCTCAACCCAACGAGCATCGTCGCACGCGTTCCGCCCGTGCATCGCGGAAGTATCGCGCGGTGGCGGCGCATCGTCTAGCGCGACCAGGATCGTCAACGATTTCGCGACCTGAGCGCGCGCTCGATCTGGCGGTCGGCGTCGCGCTTCGCGATGTCGCGACGCTTGTCGCGGAGCTCCTTGCCGCGGGCGAGGGCGATCTCGACCTTCGCGCGCCCGTCCTTGAAGTAGAGCCGCGTGGGCACGAGTGTCAGCCCACGTTCGCGGACGCGCCCGGCCAGACGGTCGATCTCACGGCGATGCAGGAGCAGCTTGCGGTCGCGCTCGGGCTCGTGCCCTGACACGCCGCCGCTCTTGTCGTAGGGCGCGATGTGGGCGCCGACGAGCCACAGCTCTCCCCCACGCTCCTCGGCATGCGCCTGGGCCAGCGTCGCGCCGTTCGCGCGCAGCGACTTCACCTCGGTGCCCAGGAGCTGCACGCCGGCCTCGACCCGCTCGAGCAGCGTGTAGTCGTGCCGGGCCTTCCGGTTGTCGGCAATGACCTTGGTGCCCTGGGGCTTCGCCACGGGTGAAGTCTAGGTTTCAGCCGCACACCGCCTCTGCCGATGAGAGCGGGAGAGGCATTCGTGGATCACGACCGGCACTTCTTCATCGCCGACGTACCCCTCGGGTACGTCGCGGCGTTCGTCGTGGCGATCTGCGCCGCGACGATCGTGATGTTCGCGCCGCAGCTGCGACAGAGCGGCTCGGAACCGAAGCGCGAGCTGTTGAAGCGCCCGGAACGCGCGTCCGCGATCCTCCAGCCCTTCGCCATTGGGCAGAGCCCCAAAAGCATTGCGCAGGCCCCAAAAAAAGGACGACGAGCCAGGAGCAGCACCGTGACCTGCCTCCGGCCCGGTCCGACGAACACCGTCGCTAACTGCAAGGGCGACGGCTTCCCCGCAGTCGAGCCGACCATCGCCGCGAACCGGAACCTCGTGGTCGCAGCGGCGGCCGACTACAACTCCTACAACGGCCAGCCGCAGTTCGGCTTTTACTGGTCGCGACGACGGCCGCCGCTGGTCGGACGCCGGGCCGCTGGACGTCTTCCCACACGGCGAGACGAACGCCGGCGGCGACCCGCTGATCGCGATCGACGAGCGCGGCGTCGTCTACTACGCCGGCATGTTCTTCAGCTACACCGAGTGTGACGTCGGCGGCGTCGAGTTGCTGCGGCGCGACCCCGCGACGGGCCGCTGGAGCCGCACGGAGCTGGCGACAGAACGGCAAGGACGTGCTCCAGGACCGGCCCGGGCTTCGCCGTCGAGGGCAACACGATCTTTTACGCCTGGACGGTGTTCGACTCCTGCGAGGGCAACGCGGTCGAGTCGCCGCTGAAGGTGGCGCTGATGCCCGCCGGCCCGCGCTCGACACCTCCTCGCCGCGTGCTCGACGTTCCCGGCTCACGCTACTCCCAGGGAGCTGTCCCGGCGGGAGACGGTCACGGCGGCTTCTGGCTCGCGTGGGAGGAGTACCCAGACGCAGTCGCCAACTCGGGCTCGATCAGGATCGCGCACTGGAACCCCGTCCGAGGGTGGAACGAGCCCAGGACGATCAGCCCACCCGGCTTCCGCGACCTCCCCGAGCCGTTGCCCGGCTTCGATGTGGACACCAGCTCGGTGCCTGCCATCGCGATCTCGAAGGGTGTGCCGCACGTCGTCTGGGCGTCGGCCGACTCCGGACGGGGCCGCATCTACCTCTGGACGCCGAAGCGCGTGCGCGCCATCCACGACACCGGCGGCGACCAGTTGCTGCCCGCCATTGCGCCCGAGCACGGCGGAGGCGTCGTCGTGTCCTTCAGCCAGGCGGACACAGCGCACCGGACAGATGGATCGCCTGCTCTGGCGTCGCGGCCGTGCTCGCGTGATCTCGACCGCGCCCTCGTTCCCGCGCGCGGAGCGTTTTTTCGACGGACGCTTCCTCGGCTGGGTCTCCGGCCTCGCGTCCTTTCGCGGCCGGACGATCGCGGTCTGGCCGGACACGAGGCGCGTTCCGAAAGTGGTCACCGTGTCCGCCATGTCTGGATGACCCTTTTGGGTGAGGTCACTTCTTATGCGACCCGAAATGCCCGCCGATAGGTGGCCTGAGCCGGGATTCGCCCGGCTCGACGACCCAGGAGGAGTATCACCATGACCAAGCGCCATCGGCTTCCCGCTCTGGCGATTGCCGGGGTCCTGGCCGTTGTCACGGCAGCCGTGGCGACGGCAGGTAGCTCCGATGCCTTCCGAAGTGCGTCTCGCACGACGGTCGCGCCTGCACCGAAGCCTCGCGTCCAGAAGCCGCACGCCTCGGCAATGGCCCAGGCGCGCGCACTTCAGAAGCAGGTCGCGAAGGCCAAGGCCAGCGTCCTCTCGCTGAAGAAGCAGTACGCCAGCGCCAAGACGCCGGCCAAGAAGAATGCGCTCAAGAAGTCGATCGCCAAGGCCCAGGCGAAGGTCAAGAGCCTCGAGAAGGCCCTGGCGAATGCGAAGTCCCGAGCCTGCGACAAGGGCTACCGGCTCGCCGGCAGCTCCTGCGTCGCGACTGGATAGCGCTGACGACCGACGTGCCGAGCGCGTCAAGCGAACGATAACAGGGCGGGCGGCGAAGGCCGCCCGCCTGACGCGCCGGCCATGCGACCCCATGACCGTCGAGCTCAGAACAGCCCAACTGCCGCACCGAGAGGCCCCGCTGGGGCTCACCTCTCGAAAGCTGGGCGTGGTCATTCCGGCGCTGAACGAGGAAGAGACTGTCGGCGCCGTAGTGCGAGGCGGTGCCGCGGCACATCCTCGGTTGCTACGAGGTCGAGATCATCGTCGTCGACGACGGCTCGACGGATGCGACGAACGAGCGGGCGGTCGCCGCGGGCGCAGACCGCGTGATTGCACACAGCCGCAATCGCGGCCTCGTCGCGTCCTTCAACCACGGGATCGGCCTGGCGCTGGCCCGGCGCTGCGACGTCGTCGTCCACCTCGACGCCGACGGGCAGCACGATCCCGCGCTGATCCCGAATCTCGTCGCGCCGATTCTCTCCGGCGAGGCCGACATCGTCGTCGGCGTGCGGTGCCTCACCGACAAGGGCTCCGGAACGCCCGTGCGCCGATACGGCAACCGTCTGGCGTCATGGCTCTTCCGGCGGGCCTTCAAGGTGCCGGTGCAGGACGTCACATCGGGCTTTCGCGCGTTCTCGCGCGAGTCGCTGCTGAAGCTCAACGTCGTCGGCGACTACACGTACACGCTCGACAGCCTGATCCAGGCGGCGCGCAAGCGGCTGGCCGTGGCCGAGGTGGAGATCCCCGCGCTGCAAAGGCAGTTCGGAGAGTCGCGCATGACGCACTCCGTCCGCCGCTACATCGGGACGACGGGAACGCAGGCGCTGCGCACGACGCTCCATTCGTCCCCGCTTTCGGTGTTCGGACGCGCCGCGCTCATCTGCGTTGATCGCGGCGATCGGGTTCATGGCCTGGTTCCTCCTCGCCTACGGCGACGGCGGCATGCACCTGCCCGCGTTGCTGGCAACGCTGATCTCGTTCGGGCTCAGCGGCGCGCTCTTCCTGAGCGGGCTGATCGCGGACGGCGTCAACACCAACAGACGGCTGCTGGAGGACGCGCTCTACCGCCTCAAGCGACTCGAGGCGGATCTCGGTACGGAGGACAGGGAGCCATGGGCGATGGACAACAGGGTGCGGTAGTGGGCGCCCGCATCGCCGTGATCGCCCCCGTGCACCCGCTGACGGTGGGTGCTGCTGCGTTCAACACCGCCATGGTGGGAGCGCTCGGGCAGCGCTGTCCGGTCGAGCTGGTCGGCTGGCGGCGGCTGTATCCGCCTTTCCTCTACCGCGGCGCCGACCGCGATCATCGTTCCCGTCCGCCGGGTGCCGTCCACGCGGATCCGGTGCTCGACTGGGTCAACCCGCTCACGTGGCGTGCCGCGATCGATCGTGTGGACGCGTTTCGCGCGACGGCGCTCGTGCTGCCCTGGATCCATGCGGTGATGAGCCCGCCCTACCGTTGGCTCCTGCGCCATGCGCCGCCGCACGTGCGCCGGGTCGTCATCTGCCACAACGTCGTGCCGCACGAGCCGTTTCCCGGCTCGCGCACGCTGACGCGATCGGTGCTCGGCAACGCCGACCTGCTCGTCACACATGCCCCACACCAGGCCGCCGAGCTCGCCCACCTCGGCCTCGAGCACATCCCCGTGCTGGAGGCGTTCCATCCGCGCTTCGTCGCGGAAGACCTCGCGAAGCCACCCGGCTCGGCGGCCGTGGCCGCCGCGCGGGAGCGACTCGGTAGTCCGCGGCTGCTGCTGCTCTTCTTCGGCGCGGTGCGGCCGTACAAGGGGCTCGACACGGCGCTCGAGGCTCTCGCGCGGCTACCCCGCGAGCTCGACGTGCGGCTGCTCGTCGCCGGCCGCTTCTGGGAAGGCCGCGAGCGCTACGACGCTCTCGTCGAGCAGCTCGACCTCGGCGACCGCGTCGAGATCCACGACGGCTACGTATCGAACGAGGACGCTGCGCTCGCGTTCTCGGCCGCCGATGCAGTCGTGCTCCCGTACCGCTCGGCCACGCAGTCCGGCGTGGCGCAGCTCGGCTACGCGTACGGCAAGCCGGTCGTCGCGACGAACGTCGGCGGGCTGCCCGCCGCCGTCGACCATGGCCGCACCGGGCTATTGACGCCTCCGGGCGATCCCGCGGCCCTGGCCGAGGCGATCGAGCAGCTCGCTGCCGACCCGCACCGCTTCGACGTCGCCATCGCCGGCGACCGGGAGGCGGCGTCGTTCGCGCGCTATGCCGACCTGCTAACCGGAGCGATCGAGGAGGCGGCGTGAGGAGGCGAGGTTTGGCCACCAACTCGGGACTGGCGTTCGCGGGCGACCTCGCCTCGAAGATCGGCCTGCTGCTCGTGGTCGTGATCGCGGCGAGGACGTCTGCCGACGGGACGAGCTGGCGATCCTCGGGACGGCGCTCGCCGTCTCCGGGATTCTCGCCGTGTGCCTGGACGCCGGTTCCGGCCTGTCCATCACCCGCGACGGAGCTCGCGATGCCGGGACCCGCGGCGCGCTGCTCTCGGCGCTCGTCGTAGTTCGGCTGCCGGTCGCCCTCCTCGTGCTGCTGGCGGCCTGCGCCGTTGGCATTGCACTGGAATCGCCCGTCGTGTGGATCGGCGCCGCAGCGCTCGCGGTGCTGGGCGCGCTCGCGGTCAGCCTCATCGGCTACTTCCGCGCAGGGCAGGACATGCAGCCGGAGGCCGTGCAGAAGATCGTGTTCGCGGTGCTCGCGCTCGGGCTGGCCGGCGGCGCGCTGGGTGCCTCGCGGACGGCCGAGGCCGTGCTGCTCGCGCTCATCTGCGCCACGGTTCTCTCGCTTGCGTCATTCGCTCTCGTCGGCAAGCACGAGGCGGGCGGTGCCCACGTTGCCCGCTGGGCGGCGCTGCGGCGAGCGTTGCCGCTCGGCCTGATGGCGCATCGCCACGGTCGTCTATTACCGCTCGGGCACGGTTGGCCTGGCGTTGCTCTCCACGCCAGAGGAGACGGCCTCGTACACGGTCGCTGCGGCGGTCGGTTTCGGGCTGCTCATGCTCCCGAACGCAATCACGACCGGCCTGCTGCCGCATCTCTCAGCTACACCGGACGGAGAATCACCCGCGTCGACGCGGCGGGCGCTGCGGTGGTCGCTGACGCTATCGACGCCGATCGCGGCCGCCTTCGCACTCGGCGGCTACGTGCTGCTCGGGCCGGTCTTCGGCGCCGAGTACGCGGACGCCGCCCTGCCGCTCGCCATTCTCTGCGCCGCGGTCGTCGTCATCGCGTACAACGGCATTCTCGGCACGGCGCTGCTCGCCGCCGGCCACGTCGGCGTCATCGTGCTGCAGGTCGCCTGCTCGCTCGTCGTCAACCTCGTCGCGCTCGTCGCGCTCGCGCCGGCGTTCGGCGCAGCGGGCGCCGCCACGGCCACGCTGCTCTGCGAGTTGGTCGCCGCCGCGATGCTCACCGTGGCCTCCGCACGTCGGCTGCCGGGCCTCGACCTCGCTCCCCGTCCCGCCGTCCCCACGGTCTGATGATCGACGTCAACGCCGGCCACCAGTCACTCGAGATCTTCGACCAGATGAGGCGCGTGCGCCGCATGCACGCACTGCCGGCCGTGGTCGTGCTCCTGCTCGCCGGTCTCGTCGCGCTCCAGCTGTGGGCGCGCTCGACGGACTACGGCCTTCGGGTCACGTCGGACACGCCGACGTTCCTCGCACTCATCCCGGACATGGCCGACCGGCCGTTCGAGCCGCAGAGCCCGTTCCTCGGGGACAAGGGCGTTGCCACGTCGCACGCGGAGCCGTACACGCAGGCGCTGGCCTTCCTCTGGAAGGGCACGCGGGCGTCTGGCGAGAGCCGGGACCCCGTGGCGCTCGCGCGCCTGCTGTCGCTGGTCGGGATCGGCGTGATGTTCTTCGTCCTCTTCGCCGTTTTCGCGTACGCGCGGAGCGTCGTCGGTAGACGGGAGGCGTGGATCGCGGTGCCCGCGCTGCTCGCGTTGTTCGGCCCCGCGAACGTCATCTGGGCATCCGACCTCAGCCTGCACGGATTCCTGTACGCGAGCTGGTACCCCCAGAACGTCGCCATCGGCTTCCTGCTGTTCACCCTGCTCGCCGTCGACTGGCGCAGGCGCGCGTCGCTGCCTGTGACGATCCTGCTGACGGCTCTGACGATGACGATCCACCCCTTCACCGGGGTGCTGCTCACGCTCCTCCTGGCGGCACGAGGCTGCCAGCTCGCCGTTCAACGCGACGGTCGTTGGCGACATGCTTCGTACGGGCTCGATCGGCGGCTTCGCCCTCGGCTCGCTGTGGCCCGCATACTCGCTGAGCTACGCGATGTCGGAGACCGGCCTTCCCGGCGGGCTGTTCGTCGCCGTCGCTGCCGCTGCGCCGCTGCTCATCTCGGCTTGCGCCGGCTCGCGGCCCGTGTGGCTGACGGTCGCCTTGGCAGAGACGTTCATGCGCTACCTGGCTACCCGGAGCAAAGCGTACTGGCTCGCGATCGGCGGCTTTGTCATCGTCCTGGCGCTCGGATTCTGGGCGGCCGCGCTTGCCAACAGGCCGCCGTCGGACCCGCTCATCACGACCAATCGCCTGTCCACGTACTGGGTCGAGGACCGCTGGCGGTGGCCACTCATGCTCGCTGCGGGTGCGATCGGCATCTATGGGCTCGCTCGACTGGCCAGGCGAGGACGCATCGTGCCGGCAGTGTGGTTCGCAGGCTGCTTCACCCTGGGGACGATCGGCGCCCTCGGCAGCCTCGCGGGCATCCAGATCCCGATCTGGTACCGCTTCCTGCTCGCGGCGCAGATCCCGCTGGCCGTGGGCGTCGCCGCCGCGGTCCCGGGCCTTTCCCGGCATACGGTCCGCTACGTGGCCGCGACCGCCGGCTTCGCGATCGCGTTCAAGGCCCTCACGCTGGTCGGGCTCCCTCCGTCGCACACGTACTTCCGCACGAGCATCCAGGAGGCGTACGCGTTCGGCAAGGTCATTGCCGACAGAAACGGCGTCGTGGCGACGGATCCGCGCACGGCGTACTACATCCCCGGCACAACCGGCAATCACGTGCTGACGGTCACGAAGGCCCACGTCGGCTCGTCGCAGGAGCTCCGCGAGTCCGAGCAAGGCTATGCGACGCTCCACGAGTTCTGGTCCGGCGGTCAGTCGTGGTGGCAGGCCGCACAGCGCATGTGGTTCCAGGGTGTGCGCTGGATCGTGGTCGAGAAGTCGACGCTGCTCTCGGCGCCCACGCTGGAGGAGTTCTCGACAGGGCGGTCGCCGCTCGTCCACCCAGGTCAAGAGCGGGAGCAGTTGGGGAACTACTTCTACGAGTGCAACCGCATCGCGACGTTGATCCACGACAGCGCCCAGTACGTCGTGTACAGGCTCGATCCGTCGAAGCTGTTCGCTAGGGATCAGCTGGGGCACTGATGGCCATGCCCGTCGTCACTGTGGTCATCCCCGTCTGGGATTCGTACTGCGATCACCTCGACCGAGAGCGTCACGAGCGCTCTGGGGCAGGCGGACGTGAACGTCCGCGTGATCGTGGTCGACAACGCGTCCGAGCGACCGGTGCCTGACCTCGGGTCGGAGGCACGCATCGTTCGCTCGGACGTGAGGCTCGGCGTCGGCGCGGCTCGCAATCTCGGGCTGGCAACGGTCGACACGGGCTACGTGACGTTCCTCGACGCCGACGACGTCCTGCTCCCGGGAACGCTCGCCTTCCTCTTGCGGCAACTGGAGGCAGACCCGCGTCGCGTCACGTCGGGCGGCCGCTTCGTCTCGTGGAACCCCGAGACCGGCGAACGAGTCGTCGTCCGCCGCTCCCCGAAGCCCGCCGTGCTCACCGTGAGCAGGCTCCGGCGGTCGTTCGCGCTCGTCAACCTCCTCTGGAACACCTTCCCCGTCGTCGGCTGCGTGCACCGCACGGCCGCCGTGCGGGAAGCGGGCGGCTTCGGCGAGGGCAGCGTGGGCGAGGACTGGATCCTCGGCGCGATGCTCTGCTTCCGCGGCCGAATCGCGTTCGCCGAGCGCGAAACGTTCCTCCGTCGCGTCCACAGCGGGTCGCTCTGGTACCGGCCGCACGAGCCCGAGGAACTGCTCGAACGCAGTCAGGCGTTGCGCGAGCGGGCAAGGCGAGACCCGGCCGTGCCTCCGCTGGGCAAGGTCGCTGTTGCCGCTGCTGGCGCACGTCCACCGACGACTCAGTGCGCCGGGCGACGCAGGCCGGCGTCGTCGAGCCGGAGAGCCCGGTGCTCGTCACGGAGCCAGGACGATGAGTCGCGTCAGCCTCACCGCTGTCATCTGCACGCACGACCGGCCGGACGACCTCCGGCGCTGTCTCGACGCGTTCGCCATCCTCGACGACCCGGTCGAGGTGATCGTGGTCGACTCGGCGTCCACCCCACCCTGCCGTGGGCTCGTGGAGGAGTACGCATCGTCGATCCCCGGCCTCACGTACCTGCGCGAAGACGCTCCTGGGCTGGCCCGCGCGCGCAATCGGGGCCGCACAGGCGGCGACCGGGGACATCGTGGCATTCGTCGACGACGACGCCGCACCCCGTTACCACTGGGCGCGCAGGATCGTCGAGCCGTTCAGCGACCCCAGCGTCGGGTGCGTTGGAGGCTCGTGCCATCGCGTTCTTCCCGGACTGCAAGCGCCCGCGCTGGTTGTCAGACCGCCTGCTGCAATTCGCCGGCATCACACGGTTCGAGACGGCCCGCGAGGCACGCTCGAGCGCCGAATGGCCCTTCGGCGCCAACATCGCCTTCCGCCGCGAGGCACTCCAGGCTGCGGGCGGCTTCCCGGAGCACCTCGGCCGGACCGGCACCTCACTGCTGTCGGGTGAGGAGTCGGCGGCGATCGAGGCCGTGCGCGACGCGGGCTGGCGAATCGTCCTCCACCCGGACGCGGCCGTCGACCACGCTGTACCCGGCCTCGCGCTGCGTCTCGCGCTACTACTGGCAGCGACTCTGGTGGGCAGGCGTGACGCGCGCCCGCATGCGAAGAGGTCGCGGACGGACGCTGGCCCGCCTGCTGGCAGCGGCTCCACTCAGGGTCTGTCTCTACGTGGTGACGCTGGACCGCGTCTACCTCTACCGGCTGGCCGAGACAGCCGGGTTCCTGCGCGATCTGGCGACGCCGAGGCCGTCGCGATGACGACGATCACCGGCGCAGTAGCGGTGCCGCGGCTGCCGGCGTGGCTCGGGTACGCCGTCGCCGCAGGCATTACGTTCCTCGGTCTCGTCGCCCTGCGGGCGGCGGGGCTCCACGATGGGCTGCTCTACCCCGACGGCTACCAGTACCTGCTCATGGCGCAGGGGATTGCCGAGCACCTGGAACCTGCAGTGAGACTCGGTCAGGGCGGGGATGTGTTCACGCCAAACGTCGATGCCGCAATGAAGCCGCTCTTCCCGGCGCTCGTGGCGCTCGCAAGCGTCTTCGGCGTGTCACCTGCCGATGCTGCGCGCGCGATCACCGTGCTCGCCGGCGCGGCCGTGCCCGTGCTGACAGGGCTGCTCGCGCTCCGGCTCGGCGCGGGCCGCGTAGCGGCAACGGTCGCTGCGCTGCTGTGTGCCGTCAGCCCCACGCTCGTCTACTGGTCCGGCTACACGGGGCCGGACCCCATGGCACAAGCCCTGGCACTGGGAGCCGCGTTGACCCTGCTTCACCGTCGGCCGGTCGTCGGTGGAGCGCTGGCGGGGCTCTGCGTGTTGACTCGGATCGACTACGCGATCGTCGCGCTGGTTGCCTTCGCAGCAGCGGTCGCCGTGCGGTCGTTGCGCCGCGAAGCGATCCGATCCGCCGCCTCGGGCGTGCTCGTGGCCGCTGTCATCGTCGGGCTGGTTCGACCGCCGGTGGAGCTGCCGCCGGCTGCCGCGATCGTCGGATCGCTCGGCCTGGCAGGGTTGGCGGCGGTCTTGCTGCTCGCGGCCGGCCGCGTCAGTGGCCTGTGGGCCGCCTGCATCGCCGTCTCGCTCCTCGCGCCATTTGCGCTGCTCGACGGCGGCGCCTGGTCCGCGGTCGCGAGGCAGGACTGGCCGCTGCTCCTGCTCGCCCTGGCTGGCCTCGCCCTATGCCTGCGGGCGCGGGGCACGCGAGTCGATCGCGCTCCGGATCATCGCTCTTTCGCTGCCTCTCGCCGTTCTCTACTGGGTGAAGAACCCGGGCCTGGAACGCTATGTCGCCCAGCTCGTGCCGGAGCTCGCCCTTGTGGCCGCCCTCGGTCTGGGAACACTCGGCCGCGCGCGACTTGCCGTGGCGACTGCTGCATCGGCGCTCGTAACCGCGGGCATCGCGTCTGTCGAGCCAGCCGGCCATCGGAGTCGATTCGTTCCAGGAGCTCGCCCCCGCACTCGAGCGTGCGCCCGCCGGCCCACTCGTGACTGCCGCTCCCGACGCGTATGGGTTCCTCCTGCCGGAGCGGCCCATCCGCAGGCTGCAGGCCGGTGCCGAGGGCCTCGTGCTCCTGGACGGAGCCGCACGCGCGTATGCACCCGGAGTGCGCGTCGAGGGCAAGCTGCTCAGGAGGATTCCCGTCATCACCGGCTTCCTCCGGCCGGACGGCGCCGTCGATCGCCAGCCGGCGCTGCTGTACCGCGGTCGCGTCGCGAGTCGCGCGCTAGAGCCTCGTGAGCCAGGACGTCGACGAGGCGGCGGGCAAGAGTCCGCAGCATCGCCTGCGCCAGCTCGGGCTCTTCCTCGAGCAACGTCGTGAAGTCATCTCGGCGAATCGCGAGGCAGCGGACATCCGTCAGCGCTCGCACTCGAGCGACGCGATGTGCCTCGGGAACGAGCAACGACAGCTCACCGAAGAACTCCCCTGGCCCGAGCTCTCGGTGGAACTCGCCGCGCCCTTCCACGACTACGCGACCCTCCTCGACGATGAACATGCCGGAGCCCGGGTCGTCCGCCATCGCGAGCACGGCTACCGCCGACACTTCGATCTCCGTCGCGAGCTCCGCGACGCGACCGAGCGCCTCGTCCGAGAAGCCCGCGAACAGCGGAATGTGCCGCAGGCGATCGAGGTCGGTCACGCCGACTTCATATCACGGAGCTCCACCTTGCCCGTGGGACGCTCGATCTTCTCCACGCGCACGGCGAGTGGATCCCCGAGGCGGTACGCACGACCCGACCGGCGCCCCTCGAGCGCCGTGCCGAGCTCGTTCAGCTCGTAGTAGTCACCGCCCAGCGAGCGCGCCGGCACGTAACCCTCGAAGACTTCGTCGAAGCGAACGAAGATGCCGGAAGGTATGGCGCCGGTGATCTCTCCTTCGAACGCGTGCTCCCAGCCGCGCTCGAACAGCCGGCGTTCGAGCAGCCACGCGAGGCAGATCGCGTCGGCGGCATACTCGACATCGGTCGCCTCGCGCTCACGGGCCGACGAGTGCTCGGCGAGCTCGTGGAGATCGTCGGCGATGGGCTCGTCCGAAACCCCGAGCTCCTGCAGCAGCGCGCGATGGCAGACGAGATCGGGATAGCGCCGAATCGGTGACGTGAAGTGGCAGTACGCCGGGCTGGCGAGGCCGGAGTGGCCAAGATTCGCGGGGTCGTAGCGAGCCTGCTTCAGCGACCTGAGAACGAGCGGCGGGAAGGCAGCGGCGCCTCGGCCGGATCGGCGCACGTAGTCCGTCACGTGGTCGGAGATCTCGGCAGCGAGCCTCGCGGCGCCGGTAGGCGTGAGGTGATCGGGGTCCGGCGCCGCCGGCGTCGGCACGCCGAGGTCGGCGAGCACGGCGAGCAGGCGCGCGATCGACTGGGGCTCCGGCGGATCGTGAACGCGGTAGAGCGCCTCGCGCCGGCGGCCGCCCAGTAGCTCGCGCGACCGCTTCGTTGGCGAGGATCATCAGCTCCTCGACGAGCATGTGCGCATGCGGCTCGCGCTCGAGCCACGCGTCGGCCACGCCGCCCTCGCCGTCAAAGGCGAACGCGGCCTCGGCGGATTCGATCCGTAGAGCTCCACGGGCGAACCGGCGACGGCGAAGCTCTGCGGCGAGCTGCTCCGCCAGGCGCAGCGTCTCTCCCACGTCGCCGTCGAGCTGCTCCGTGCCGGCCAGTGCCCGCTCGGCTTGTCCGTACGTCAGGCGGGCATCGCTGCGGATCACCGAGCGATAGAAGGACGGCGTGCCCATCGTCAAGCCGTCACCGAACGGGATCTCGACGGTGACGGTGAGGCGTTCCTGGTCCGGCCGGAGGCTGCACTGATCGTCCGCCAGCTCGCTCGGCAGCATGGGGGCGACGCGACCGGGCACGTAGACGGAGCACGAGCGGTCGGCTGCGCCCCGGTCGAGCGGTGTCCCGGCAGGGACGAAGTACGACACGTCCGCGATGTGGACGTACGCGCGCAGGCCGTCGCCCTCGCGGACGATCGAGACCGCGTCGTCGTAGTCCTTCGCCGTCTCGGGGTCGACGTCAGCGTCGACAGCTCGCGCAGGTCCGTGCGGCCTTCGAGGCTCGGAGCCGGCGCGTCGTGTGGCTCGTTGGCGCCGTATTCGCCTCGCTCGTACAAGAAGCGCCTCGAGCACCGTCTCGATACGGGTCGCCGGGCCGAGGACTCGCTCGACTCGGGCGCGCCCGCGACCCGTCCGCGCGACGACGAGATCGCCCGGCCGCGCGTCGGCTAGACCGCGACGGTCAATGGCGAGCGGAACGCCGGGCTGGAAGTACGGCTCGCCGACGACGAGCTTGCCGCGCTTGGTCAACTCGACGACGACGCGGCGTTCTGTGGAGGACTTGTCACTCACTTCGCACGGTCCCGTTACCCATGGGTCTGAGTTTCCTCCGTAGGATGAAATCGGGAGGAGGCGCGGGGAGGCCCCAGCGACAGAGCGGGCGTGGCCTCGATTAGACGCGAAGGAACCGGTGCAGCGTCAGCGCCGATCCCACCGCGCCGAGGAGCAGCCCGGCCCCGAGGATGGACGAGCGCCGTCAGCTCGAACGCAAGTGCCGAGATGTCCGAGTTGTCGCTCTCCCAGTTGGGCAGCGCTGGCAGCACGACCGCCTTGCCAACGAGCAGGAGGATCATCGCCCCCACGGAGCCGATCAGACCACAGAGCAAGCCCTCGATCATGAACGGCCCTCGCACGAACCAGTTCGTCGCGCCCACGAGCTTCATGACCTCGATCTCCCGCCGTCGCGCGAAGATCGATAGCCGGATCGTGTTGGCGATCAGCAGGGTCGACGCAATCAGCAGCACGATGAGCCCGACGAGAAACACTGCCTCGATGATGCTGCCGACCTTGACGACCTTGCGCGCCTTCTCGCCTCCGTCTTTCACCGACTCGACGCCCGCCGGCTTCGTCCCGCCCGGACCCGGCCGTCAAGCAGATCGGCCTTGATGTCGTCCGTGAGCTCTGCCTTCACCGGGACCACCTCGAACGACGCAGGCAGCGGGTTGTACGTGAGGTTCTCGACGAGCTCCGGGTAGCGCTTCCGCATGTCCGCGAGCGCGTCGTTCTGCGAGATGTACTTGATGCGATTCACGCGCGCGTCCCGCGCCAGCATGAGCCGTACCTTCTCCACCTGCTTCGCGGTGACATCGCCGTTACAGGTTGGCCGCCCGGACTGACAGAGGTACACCTTGTCGAGCAACTGCTTCTCGGCGTGATGCGACCACGAGAGCACCCACGTTCCGAGCGCGATCGTCAGCCCGAGCACGAACATCCCGATCAGCACGGTGAGCGTCGCCGCCACGGTCGTCGACATGCTCGCGCCGAGTGAGCGCAGCGCCTCGGCGACGACGACGCGGAACCTCATTCGTAGCCTCCGCGGCGCTCGTCGCGCATGAGCCGCCCTTCGTCGAGCGCGATCACGCGCTTGCGCATCTTGTCCACCATCTCGCGGTCGTGGGTGACCATGAGGATGGTCGTGCCCGCCTTGTTGATGCGGTAGAGGAGCTGCATGATGCCGACCGACGTGTCCGGGTCGAGGTTCCCCGTCGGCTCGTCGCAGACCAGGAGCGGCGGATGATTGGCGACTGCGCGCGCGATCGAGACGCGCTGCTGCTCGCCGCCCGAGAGCTCACCCGGATACGAGCTCGCCTTGTGTGAGAGCCCCACGAGCGCGAGCACCTCGGGCACGACGCGGCGGATCTCGTCGCGGCTCTCCCCACGCACGTTGAGCGCGTAGGCGATGTTCTCGTAGGTCGTGCGGTTGGGCAGCAGCTTGAAGTCCTGGAACACGCACGCGACGTTGCGGCGCAGCATCGGCACCCTCGAGCGCTTGAGGCGGCCGAGGTCGCGCCCACCCACGATGATGCGGCCGCGAGTCGGCTCGAGCTCCTTGATCAAGAGACGAATGATCGTCGACTTGCCCGACCCTGATGCGCCGACGATGAAGACGAACTCGCCCTTGTCGATGACGAACGAGACATCGCGGAGCGCCACGACGTCGGGCTCGTAGATCTTCGTCACGGCGTCGAACACCACCATCGACGAAGGCGCTCGGGACGACCGGCGTCTCGGGCTGCTCGCGCTCGACGGGTAGAGCCACTTCGGTGGGCATGTTCAGTTCTTGCACGGCGCCTCAAGGAGCCGACGACACCATCGCCGGCTGTTGCGAGCGGGGAAGTCTAGCCGAATCGCCAGATTACTCCACCTGTCCTGCGGCGCTCGCGAGCAGGTACGCGTGGATGAACGCGTCGAGATCGCCGTCGAGGACACCCTGCGCGTTTCCGTTCTCGTGGCTCGTCCGGTGATCCTTGACCTGCTGATATGGATGGAGCACATAGCTGCGGATTTGACTCCCGAAGCCCGTGTCCTGCACCTGGCCGCGTTCGCGCGCGAGCTCCGCCTCGCGCCGCTCCTGCTCGACCTCGGCGAGCCGTGATTTCAGGACGCGTAGAGCCGTCTGCCGGTTGGAGAGCTGCGACCGCTCGTTCTGGCACTGCACGACGATGCCGGTGGGCAGATGCGTGATGCGTACGGCAGAGTCGGTCTTGTTGACGTGTTGGCCGCCGGCCCCCGAGGCGCGATACGTGTCGACGCGGATCTCGGCCTCGTCGATCTCGATGTCCGCTTCGTCGCCGAGCAGCGGGCTGACGATCACCTGGGCGAACGAGGTGTGGCGCCGGTGCGCCTGGTCGAAAGGCGACAGACGCACGAGCCGGTGGACCCCGCGTTCCGCCTTGAGCGTGCCGTACGCGTTCTCTCCGCGAACGCTGAACGTCGCGGACTTCAGCCCGGCCTCCTCGCCCGGGCTGGCCTCGAGCAGCTCCGTCTGGAACCCCCGATCGTCGGCCCAACGGAGGTACATGCGCAGCACCATCTCGGCCCAGTCCTGAGCGTCGGTGCCGCCCGTGCCGCCGACGATCGTCACGACAGCGTCACCTCCGTCGTACTCGCCGTTGAAGAGCGCCTCCTCCTGGAGACGCTCGAGCTCGCGCTGCAGCGGCGCTATCGACATCGCGATCTCCGCGCCGAGGTCGCCGTCCATCTCGAGCAGCTCGCGCGCGTCGTCGTACTCGCGGCGTAGCCGCGTGTAGCGGTCGAGACGTTTCGTCAGCCGCGATTGCTCCGTCGAGACCCGGGCAGCGCGTTGCTGGTCGTCCCAGAAGCCGGGCCGGCCCATCTCCTCCTCGAGCTCGGCGATGCGCTCCGTCAGGCGAATCCGGGTCAAAGGTAATCACGGACCCAGTCGAGCTGGGCCCCGATCTCCTTCACCTGCTCGTCGACGGGAACGTCGCTCACGCCCGCCTACGCCCCATGGCACTTCTTGTACTTCTTGCCGGACCCGCACCAGCAGGGATCGTTGCGGCCGATCTTTTCCTGCTCGGCGACGACGCGCTGCTCGGTGCGCGGCACGGCGACGAGCTCGCCGCCCTCGCCACCGTTCGACCCGAAGGCCGCGGTGATCGCATCGGCGCCCGCCATCGAATCGTGCGAGTACTCGAGGCCGCCCTCGATCGTCGGCGCCTCCTGCGGCGTGAGGTCTGCGGCTGCCTCGGGAGCGAGCTCGGCGTGGAAGAGCGTGAAGACGACCTCCTCGCGGATGGCACGCCCGAGCTCCTCGAACATCGTGTGGCCTTCCTGCGTGTACTCCACGAGCGGGTCCTTCTGGGCCATGGCCCGCAGGTGCACGCCCTCGCGCAGGTAGTCCATGTTCTCGAGGTGCTCGCGCCACCTCGTGTCGACGACCTGGAGGATCACGTAGCGCTCGAGCTCGCGGAGTAGCTCTGCCCCCAGCTGGCTCTCCTTCTCCGTGTATGCCGCCTGAGCGTCTTCGCGGAAGTCGTCGATCAGCCGTTCGCGGTCGAACTGCCCGTCGAAGTCCTCGCGCAAGTCGTCTGCGGTGTCCTCGAATCCGTACAGCGTGTTCATCGCCTGGCAGAGCTGGTCGAGATCCCAGCCCTCCGCCTCGTCCGTGGCGAACGTGTCCACGTTCTGCTCGACGATCTCGTCGATCCACTGGCGCACCTCGTCGGACAGGTCCTGCCCCTCGAGCACCTCGCGGCGCTGCTTGTAGATCACCGTGCGCTGCTTGTTCATGACGTCGTCGTACTTGAGGACGTTCTTGCGCATGACGAAGTTCTGTTCCTCGACCTTCTTCTGCGCGTTCTCGATCTGCTTCGTGAGGATCCCGGCCTCCATCGGCTGGTCCTCGGGCACCTTGAAGCGGGCCATGATGTTCTGGATCCGGTCGCCGGCGAAGAGCCGCACGAGATTGTCCGCGCCGGATAGGAAGAAGCGGGTCTCGCCGGGGTCGCCCTGGCGTCCCGAGCGGCCTCGCAACTGGTTGTCGATGCGGCGCGCCTCGTGGCGCTCGGTGCCGACGACGTAGAGCCCGCCGAGGTCGAGCACCTCCTCGTGGTCGGCCTCCCACTCTTCGCGCGCTTCGTCCATGCGCCGCTTGAGCTCGGTCTCGAGCTCATCGGTTCCTTCCTCGAGGCCCTCGGCGATCAGCTGCGAGCGGATCTCGTGCTGCTTGTTGCCGCCGAGGACGATGTCGACACCGCGGCCGGCCATGTTCGTCGCGATCGTGACGGCGCCCTTACGACCGGCCTGAGCGATGATCTCCGCCTCGCGCTCGTGCTGCTTTGCGTTGAGGACGTTGTGCGTGATGCCGCGGCGCGTCAGGAGTTGCGAGAGGTACTCGGAGGTCTCGACGGCGATCGTGCCGACGAGCACCGGCTGGCCCGCCTCGTGACGCTCGGCGATGTCGTCGAGCGCCGCTTCGAATTTCGCCTCCACGGAGCGGTAGATGAGGTCGTTGCGGTCCTCCCGCGCCACCGGCACGTTGGTGGGGATCTCCGCGACGTGGAGCCCGTAGATCTCGGTGAACTCCTTCTCCTCGGTCTTTGCCGTACCGGTCATCCCGGCGAGCTTGTCGTAGAGCCGGAAGTAGTTCTGGAGCGTGATCGTCGCCATCGTGACGTGCTCCTCCTGGATGCCCACGTTCTCCTTCGCCTCGACGGCCTGGTGAAGGCCCTCGGACCAGCGCCTGCCTTCCATGATGCGACCCGTGAACTCGTCGACGATCTTCACCTCGCCGTCCTGGATCACGTACTCCTTGTCCCGGTGGTACAACGCCTGCGCTTTCAGCGCCTGCGTGAGGTGGTTGACGAGCTGGACGTTGCGCGGGTCGTAGAGGTTGTCGATGCCGAGCGCGCGCTCGACCCTCTCGATGCCGCGCGGGAGCGGCGACACGGTCTTGAACTTCTCGTCGTACGTGTAGTCGACGTCCGGGTCGGCGCGGCGCTCGATCTTCGACGGCGGCACGTAAGGCTCGCCGTCCAGCTGCCGGACGACGCGGGCGAAGTCGTAGTACGTCTTCGCCGCCGTTTCCGGCTCGCCGGAGATGATGAGCGGCGTGCGCGCCTCGTCGATGAGGATCGAGTCGACCTCGTCCACGATCGCGTACAGGTGGCCCTTCTGGACCGTGCCCTCGAGCGACACGGCCATGTTGTCGCGGAGATAGTCGAAGCCGAACTCGGAGTTCGTCCCGTACGTGACGTCGCATCCGTACATCGCACGACGCTGGTCGAACGGCATGAGGTTCTGGATGGCGCCGACGGTGGCGCCGAGCGCTTCGTACACCGGCCGCGTCCACTCCGAGTCGCGCTTGGCGAGATAGTCGTTGACGGTGACGAGGTGGACGTTGTGCCCCGAGAGCGCGTTGAGATACAGCGCCTGCACTGCGGTGAACGTCTTTCCCTCACCCGTCTTCTGCTCTGCGATGTCGCCTTCGTGGAGGACGATGCCGGCCATGAGCTGGACGTCGAAGAGGCGGATGCCGTGGGTGCGCCTGAATGCCTCGCGTACAGCGGCGTACGCCTCGAAGAGCATCTCCTCCAGCGTCTCGCCGTTCTCTATCCGCTGCTTGAACTCGGCCGTCTTGCCGCGCAGCTCGTCGTCGGAGAGCTCCTCGAACTCGGGCTCGAGCGTGCCGATGTAGGCCGCCTGCTGGGCGAGCCGCTTGAGGCGCCGGCCTTCGCCGACGCGCAGGACCTTCTCGAACGAGCCGAGGCCCTGGGCCACAGGCCTAGGGTACCGGCAGCGCTGCTCCGCCTAGAGCGGCAGGACGGACAGCTCGAACAGATTGTCCTCGAGCCGCCGAGCCCGGGCCGCGTACGGGCCACGCTGCCGCTCCGAGGCGATCCGCTCGAGCGCCTCGGCGCGCTCGACGTCGACCGGGATGCCGTCGGCGGCGAGCGCGAGCGTCTCGCCGTCCCAGCTCAGCTCGAGGTCGTCACCCTCGGGATTCGGGTCGAGTTGCACGACCTCGATCGTCGACCCACCGACAGCCCAGACGTCCGCATGACGCACCGCTGAGGCACGGAACGGCCGCGCCAGCGAGCCCGCCAGCCCGGCCGCCAGCGCTTCGGGGTCGGCCGCAAATCCCTCTTCGACGACCAGCCGCCCGTCCGCGAGGGCGACGAGCTCCACCTTGTCGCCCGGCATCCCCGGCGCGTCGACCGTGGCCACGGCATCCCACTCGCGCTGCCGCGAGAGCCCCGTGATGCCGGGAGGAAGCCAGCCCTGCTCGGGATCGACAGGCAGGGCTACGCCGTTTCCTTCGAGCGCGAGGCCTCGCGGCGGCGTTCGACGGTCCGCTTGTCGCGGTAGCGCTCGACTTGCCGTTCGAGCTTGTCCGCAAGCTGGTCGATGGAGGCCTTCATGTCTGTCGATGCCTCGCGCGCTCGCAGCACAGGGCCTTTGGTCCAGATCGTCGCCTCCGCGACCTGATTGTTGGCGATGGACGGATTGCGCTCGACCGCCAGCTCGACGACGACGGGCGTGGGATCGGCGAGCAGCTTCTGGAGCTTGCCGATCTTCCGCTCTGCGTAACTGACGAGGTCGGGACTGAGGTCGATGTTCTTTCCCTTCACCTGGAGCTGCATCGCGTCCCCCTTTCGGCTTACGCGCTACCTGCGTTGAATCTATCGCACCGCCCTCGCGAAGCTCACGACGTGTACGCGACGCGCGCCCGCCTTGCGCACAGCCGAGGCGGCAGCGTTCACGGTCTCGCCGGTCGTGTACACGTCGTCAACGAGGCAGACGCTCGCCGGAGCATCGCCGATCGGCGCGAACGTGCCGCGAACGTTGCCGCGGCGGGCGGCGAGCGCGAGCCCTGCCTGCCGCGGACGCGGCGCCGAGCGCGTGATCGGCGCGACGACGGGCAGGTGCCAGCGACCGCTCAACTCGCGCGCGAGACGCGGTCGCGGGATGCTCGCCGCGCACGAGGGCACGGTCCGGGTCCGGCGGCACGGCACAGAGGGCGAGGGCGGCGGGAAGCGCGACGGCTCGGGTCACGAGCTCGGCGCCAACGCCTGCGAGGCCGCGAAGCCCGCGCTCTTTCCAGCTGCGGACAAGGGCGCGGGCCGCCTCGTCGTAGACGATCGCCGCCCTGGCTGAGGCAAACGCCAGCCGGCGTCCCGCGCACTCGCCGCAGCGGCGCACCGGCCACGCCGTCGGCGCTCCGCAACGCTCGCAGAGCGGCAGCGGAATGCGGCGTAGGCCGGCGAGACACGTTGCGCACAGCTCGTCGCCCGGGTTGCGGCAGACCACGCACCGCCTCGGGAAGAGCAGGTCGAGCACTGCCACCCACCGTACGGCGGGAGCGGTTACGCGTCTGCGTCAACTCTGTGAGAAGACGCGGTCGGCTTCCTCGAGCTGCTCGCGGGAGCCGATGTCGTACCACTTTCCCGGCACCTGCCAGGTGTAGACGTCCACGCGCGGATAGAGCCATTGGATGAGGCGCCCGGGCTGGTCGGGATTGTTGCCGGCGGCGAGATACTCCCCGATCAGCGGCAGCGTGTCGCGCGGATAGAAGTAGAGCGCGATGCCGGACAGCGTGGAGCGCGGCTCCTCGGGCTTCTCCTCGAAGAACGTGATGCGGCCGTGCGCGTCGACCTCGATCGAGTTGTAGCGGCCGCGGACCAGCTCGAGGTCGCCGACGTCGTGGATGGCGAGCAGTGGTGCGCCACGCTCCCGCGCAGCGCGTCCGAAGTCGCCCAGCGGCTCCGTGAACAGGTTGTCCCCGGCCACGACGACAAGGTCGTCGTCGATGCCCTCGCGCTCGATCACGAAGCCGATGTCCCCAATCGCCCCCAGCCGGTCTTCGTCGCTCGTCGTTCCGTCATCGATCACCGTCACGTCCTTGCCTTCCGCCCACTCGCGAAAGCTGTCGGCGAAGCGAGCGTTCGTGACGACGTGGACGGCGTCGAAGCCGATCGGGTCGAGAACGTCGAGCAACCGATCGGCCATCGGCCTGCCGCCGACGGGTAGCAGCGCCTTGGGCCGGTCGCGAGTCAGCGGGTAGAGCCGTGTCGCGTAGCCGGCTGCCAGGACGAGCAGCCTCATGCGACGGGTGCTCCTCGCCTGACGCCCTCCTCGGTCACGATCGCGTCGATCAGCTCGGCCGGCGTGATGTCAAACGCAGGATTCACTGCAGGAAAGCGCGTCGTGATCTCTTCCGCGCGCGCGCTCCTCGATCGGGATCGCATCACCGTCGAGCGCGTCGTGATCGATCGTCGAGGTCGGCGCGACGACGACGAATGGGACGTCGTGATGGCGGGCGAGCACGGCCAGACCATACGTCCCGATCTTGTTCGCGGTGTCGCCGTTGGCCGCGATACGGTCGGCGCCGGTCAGCACGATGTCGACGAGACCGCGCGCCATGAGCGACGCGGCCGCGCTGTCTGCGATCACCGAGAACGGGATGCCGAGCTGCTCGAGCTCCCAGGCAGTGAGCCTCGCGCCCTGGTCGAGCGGCCGCGTCTCCCCCACCCAGACATGCTCGACGAGGCCTCGCTCGCAGCCGAGCCGGATCGCCCCGAGCGCCGTCCCGTAACCGCCCGTCGCGAGCGCCCCGGTGTTGCAATGCGTCAGCGCGCGCGTGCCCGGCGCAGCAGCGTGATGGCGTGCTCGGCCATGCGCCCGCAGCGCTCCACTTCTTCCGCGTGGATCTCTCGCGCGCGCTCAGGGCGTCGGATCATCTCCCATCCGATCGAGCGCCCACGCGAGGTTGACGGCCGTCGGTCGCGACGACCGCAGCACGCGATCCGCCTCGTCGAGGTCGTGGCCGAGCTGGGCCGCGAGCGCGTAGCCGTAGGCGGCCGCGACGCCGATGGCGGGCGCGCCGCGGACGGCAAGCGTCCGGATCGCCTCGGCCACTTCCGCCGCGCTCCGGCACTCGAGCTCCACCTCTTCGCCGGGAAGTCGCCTCTGGTCGAGCAGGACGACGCGCTCGTCTTCCAGCCTGACGATCTGTTCCGGAAGGAGCGAGCCGGCCACGTCTACGGCTCTCGCTCGGTCAGTCAGCTCCGGGAAGCGCCGGTAGACCTCCGCAGCTGCCTGGTGGAAGCCATCGGGCAGTCCGGCCGCAGCAAACGTGCTGGCGATCTCGTCCATCTCACCGGCGAATCGCCAGCCCTTCCGGCCGGCCGAGAGTGCTGCGCGGCGAGACCGCTCCGGAAGCTCCGGGACGGACTCCTGCCATTCCTCGAGCAGGGTCGCCTCGATGCCTTCCGCGCGAGCCAGCGCACGGATCGCGAGCAGCAGCGCCGCGGCGCCCTTGGACCACGCCGCGTACGCCATCTTGACCGCCGACGCCGAGCCCGGCTCGTCCGACACGACCCGGGCCTGGACGACGGTGTCTCGAAAGAGCTCGGCGACGGCTGGAGCCGTGGGGCCCGAGAGGTAGAGGCGCGTCGGCACGCCTTTCCGCGGCGGAGCGCCGACGATCCCGCCGTCCACGTAGCGGCCGCCGCGCTTCTCGATCGCGCTCCCGATCTCGCGCGCCGTCTGCGGGGAAACGGCATTCGCGTCGACGTAGACGCCCGTGAACCCGAACCCTGCCACCGAGCTCGCCACATCGAGCGCTGCGTGGGGCGGGCAGACGCTGAGAATGAATGTCGCTCGACTCGGCGAGCTCTTCGACCGTCACCACGTCGCGCAGGCCCGCCTGCTCGGCGCGCTCCGCCGTGGCGACGCTGCGGCCCGAGGACGCCCACAGGATCGGGCGCTCTGGCCGCAGCTGCATCGCGAGCGCCGCACCCATCTCGCCGGGGTGCAGCAGCCCGATCGCCGGATCAGCCATGCCTCAAAGCGACACAGTGACAGTCTCAGTGACTGTCACTGTGCCTGGCACCTAGGCGTGTCTGAAATGGCTAGGTCCCCTCGTCCCACGAGGCGAGGTAGCGCTCCTGCTCCTCGGTCAGCGTGTCGATCTCGATGCCCATCGACGCGAGCTTGAGGCGGGCGATCTCGGCGTCGATCTCCTCCGGAACCGGGTACACGCGCCGCTCCAGCCGCGCCGCGTTCTCGACCGCGTACTCGGCCGACAGCGCCTGGTTGGCGAACGACATGTCCATTACGGATGCCGGGTGGCCCTCCGCGGCCGCGAGGTTCACGAGCCGCCCATCCGCCACGAGATAGATCCTGCGCCCGTTCTCGAGCACGAACTCCTCGACGAACTCGCGCGCCGTGCGCGTCTCGGTCGCAGCCGCCCGCAGCGCCGGGATCTCGATCTCGACGTTGAAGTGACCCGTGTTGGCGAGGATGGCACCGTCCTTCATGAGACCGAAGTGCTCGGCGGCTGATGACGTTCTTGTCGCCCGTGGCGGTGCAGAAGATGTCGCCGACGCGCGCCGCCTGCGCCATCGTCAGCACCTCGAACCCGTCCATCGCGGCCTCGAGCGCCGGCACCGGGTCGACCTCGGTGACGATCACGTGCGCACCCATGCCTCGCGCGCGCATCGCGACGCCGCGGCCCACCCAGCCGTAGCCGGCCACGACGAACCGCCGCCCGGCGAGCAGCACGTTCGTCGCCCGCACGATGCCGTCGATCGTCGACTGGCCCGTGCCGTAGCGGTTGTCGAAGAGGTGCTTCGTCTTCGCGTCGTTGACGGCGATGATCGGGAAGCCGAGCTTGCCGTCCGCCTCGAGCGCCTTCAGCCTGATGACGCCGGTCGTCGTCTCCTCGGTGCCCGCGATGATCTCGCCGAGCTGCTCGCGCCGCGCCGAGTGCAGGACGCCGATCACGTCAGCGCCGTCGTCCATCGTCAGATGCGGCTTGTGGTCGACGGCCGCGTCGATGTGGGCGTAGTACGTGTCGTTGTCCTCACCCTTGATGGCGAAGACGGACACGCCGTACTCCTCCACGAGCGCGGCGGCCGTGTCGTCCTGTGTCGACAGCGGGTTGGACGCGCAGAGGACGACGTCGGCGCCTCCTGCCGTCAGGGTTCGCATGAGGTTTGCGGTCTCGGTCGTCACGTGCAGGCACGCAGAGACCCGGTAGCCGGCGAGCGGCTTCTCGCTCTCGAACCGGTCGCGGATCGCCGCGAGCACCGGCATCTGCCGGTCGGCCCACTCGATCCGCCGCACGCCTTCGGGCGCCAGGCCCAGATCCTTCACGTCATATCGCTTGGTTGCTGCCATCGCTCCCTCTCGTCAGTGATGCCTATGCGGCCAGCAGCCGCTCGTGCTTTGCCTGCTCCCACTCCAATGCCTCGAGCTCAAGCCCGGCGAGCCAGCCGTCGACGGCCGCTTGCAAGGCAGGGTCTCGCCGCAACCGAGCGGCGAACGCCACGTCGCCGATCTCTACCTCGAAGCGGCGAAGCAACTCCTCGCAGAGAGCGTAGCCGGTTGAGCTCCTTCAGGCCGTAGCGGCGGTAGCCACTCGACGACCTCTGCGGCTCGACGAGCCCGGCCTGCTCGAGATAGCGGAGCATGCGCGGAGACCAGCCCGTGTGCCGGGCGGCCGCGCCGATCGTCATTCGCTCCACGCCGATACCTTAACACAACTACGTCAAGGTTCAGCTGGTGCCCTCTCGCCCGTAGGCGTCCTCGAGCCGGACGATGTCGTCGAGATCCGGCGTCGAGACCTCGATCACGAGCGTGTCCTCGAGCGCGCGCACGCGATGCACGGTCCGCGGACGAAAGTGGAAGCAGTCGCCCGCCGCGATCTCCACGAGCTCACGCTCTTCGGCGTCCGACGGCGGACAGCTCGAGCTCGGCACGACCCTCCTGGACGTACCACGACTCGTCCTTCCGCTCGTGGTACTGGAGCGACAGGGCCTCGCCGGCGCGGACGAAGAGGAGCTTGCCGCAGTACCGGTCCGTGAGGGCCCAGATCAGCTCCCAGCCCCAGGGTTTCTCGACCTTCCGCGGCTCGAACGCGTACTCGCTCACGCGAGCCACTCGGGATGGGCGACGACGTACTCCTCCGCACGTCGCAGGTCCTTCGGCGTGTTGACGGTGATCCAGACGCCCTCGTACCGGAACGCGGCGAGCTTTCCGGCCTGGGCGAGCCGAGGGAACGTGCTCGTCTCGTGGTCCCCGCGCTCGGGCAGGGCAGCCACTGCGTCGGCACCGAGCACGTACACGCCGCAGCTGACCCAGTACGGGATGCGCGCAGCCTCGTCGAACCCCGTGACCAGGTCGTCGCTCGTCCAGCTCGACGACCCCGAACGAGGACGGTGGCTGCGTGACGGTGATGGTGGCGGCCGCGCCGGCCGTCGCGGTGCCTGGCCAGAAGGGCTCCGAAGTCGAGCGCCAGTAGCTCGTCTCCGTTCAGCGCGTAGACGTCGCCCTCCTCCCGTCGCGCGGAGGCTGCGTAGCGCAGCCCTCCACCACGCCCGAGCGGCTCCGGCTCCTCGACCACCGTCACCTCCGGGCCGAGCCCGGCCAGCTCTCGCTCGAACTCCGCACCGACACCCGCAGCACAGCTGACGATCACGTGGTCGACGCTCGCGCCTGGCCAACGCCGCAACCTGGTAGGCGGCGAGCGGCCTGCCCGCCACCGGGACGAGCGCCTTCGGCCTGCCGGCCGCCGCGTCCCCAAGCCTCTCCGCCTTACCTCCGGCGAGGAGGATCGCCTCCATGCGCTTAGAGCTCCACTTCGACCGGCATGGGCCGGCCGACACCCTCGTACGTGAAGCCGAGCGCGCGCATGGCCTCGGGATCGAGGACGTTGCGCCCGTCGACCACGAGCGGCTTGCGCATCGCGGCGTGCGCCTCCGGCGTGGCCAGCGCGGCGACCTCGGGCCACTCGGTGACGATCACGGCCGCATCGGCGTCTCGCACGGCGTCCAGAACGCTCGAAGCGAACGTCACCTCGGGCAGCAGCGCACGAGCATCCGCCACCGGATCCCAGGCGCGGACGTCCGCGCCCTCGGCGAGGAGGCGCGCCGCGATGACGAGGCTCGGCGCCTCTCGCAAGTCGTCGGTACCCGGCTTGAAGGCGAGGCCGAGCACGGCGATCTCCTTGCCGTGCAGGTCGCCGAGATGCTTCTCGAGCTTCTGGATCACGCGCCGGCGCTGAAGCTCGTTGACCTCGATCACGGCCGCGAGCAGCTGGAAGTGATAGCCCGAGTTGCCGGCCAGCTGCTTGAGCGCCGAGACGTCCTTGGGGAAGCAGGAGCCGCCGAAGCCGAGCCCTGCCTTGAGGAAGTGCGGGCCGAGCCGACGGTCGAGCCCGATGCCGGCGGCGACGTCGACGACGTCCGCGCCGACCAGCTCGCAAACGCTTGCGATCTCGTTGATGAAGCTGATGCGCGTGGAGAGGAACGCGTTCGACGCGAGCTTGATCATCTCGGCCGAGGCGACGTCGGTGAGCACCATCGTCGTGTCGAGTGGCTCGTAGAGCGCGGCCACTCGCTCCGCATGCTCCGGCTCGAAGGCGCCGACGACGACACGGTCCGGGTGCAGGAAGTCGTGCACGGCGGTGCCCTCGGCGAGGAACTCGGGGTTGGAGACGTAGCCGACGTCTCCCAGCCCGCGCGCGTTCAGCGCACGCCGCACCTTCTCGCCCGTGCCGGGCGGAACCGTGCTCTTCATGACGAGTGTCGTCGCGACGCCTGCGGGCAACTCGTCGACGACGGTCCACACGGCCGAAAGGTCGGGATCGCCGGAGTATGTCGGTGGCGTGCCGACGGCGACGAACGCGAGCTCGGCTCCGTCCAGAGCCTCGCCGACGTCCAGCGTAAAGCGGAGTCGTTCGCCTGCCCGCTCGATCACGTCTTCCAGGCCCGGCTCGTGGATCGGAACGCGCCCGGCGCGCAGGGCGTCGATCCTCTCGGGCAGGACGTCGCGGACGACGACGTCGTGGCCGAGCTCGGCGAAGCAGGCCCCGGTGACCAGGCCCACGTAGCCGGCTCCGAAGACGGCAATACGACTCACGTCTGCTTCTGCTTCTGCTTCGCCTTACCCTTAGTCTTCCTGGGCGGATCGAGGGGCTGCAGGCCCTTGGCGATCGCGATCATCGTCTCGTTGGACAGGGAGTCGAGCAGCGTGTTGACCACCCAGTAGCTCGCGTCGCCCTGGCGGAGCACGATCATGTGCAGCTTCCGTCCGCGGTAGTAGAAGTCGTAGCCGCGCCCGTTGATCACGCGGTGCAGGCTTCTGCTGTCGAGAACGGGCGCGTCCGGCCAGTTCATCTGCTGCACGCCCCAGTACTCCAGGCCACGCTGGAAGACGAGCCGCACGGCGTCGTAGTCCTCTGCGATCCGGTAGGTGCGCACCGGCGCGTCGGAGTCGGGAGACGACGAGCGGTCGAGCACCGACGGCACCATGAGGTCGAAGCCGACCTTGTTCTTCTGGGCGCGGACGAGCGAGGCGGTGGCCAACCGGTCGCGCCGGACGTCGGGCGGTGTGCGGACGATCTCCTCCCTTGCAGGCGCGGGCGCCAGCGCGTTGTGGAAGGTCTGCCCCACGACGACGGTGAGCATCGCGCCGTTCGCAAGCGGCCGCAGGTGGCAACTGCGAGGCTGCTGGAGCGGCGGGCCGGTGCAGTGCCTGGCGAGCCGCATAGGGAACTGCCTCGGCCGCCCCGAACAGCCCGGCCATGGAGGCAGCGGCAGCGCGGGCTCGCGTCTTCCCGCCGTTGTAGAACACCTTCGTGTGGAACTGGTCGTCCCACGGCGCGTTTCCGGTCGAGTTCGCAGCCCCCTCGACCGTCGCGAACCCTCGCTGGGAGAGGAGGTACCTCGCCTCGGCGGCGGCACCAGGGACGACGTAGCCGTTGAGCACTGAACCGTCGTGTCGGCCGGCTTTGGGGCGGACGACTTCAGCTTGCGCTTCAAGGCGACAGCGGTCGCGACCTTGGGCGCCTCTACGTCGGGGCTCGAGAACCTCGCGACCGCCTCCTGGACGTTCGCGCTCTCCGTCGTCAGCTCCGAGTACCCGGTCAGCCCGTCGATCTTCTCCTGGAAGAAGTGGCCGCCCTTCAGCCCGTAGGCGAAGAGCGCGTAGCGGAGAATCGTGCGTGGGGTCAGCTCGCCGCCGCCGCCGACACCGACCTCGACGTTCTTCGTGATGGCCCCGACGAGGCTCGGCACCTTCGTCAGCGAGAAGCTGCGGCCGAACTGCTCCTTCATCGCCGTCACGAAGAGCTGCTGCCGGGCCACGCGGTGGAAGTCGGAGTCCGTGTGCCGGTAGCGCGCGTAGTCGAGCGCTGCGCCGCCGGTCAGCCGCTGGTAGCCGGGCTGGAGGTTGATCTTCGCGTAGCCGAACCCGGGGCTGACGCCCGCGTTGTCGTTGAAGTAGCGCCGGTCGACGTCCACCCAGACACCGTCGAGCGTGTTGACGATCTTCTTGAAGCCGCGGAAGTTGACGGTGATCAGGTAGTTGATCGGCAGCCCAGTGAGGTTGCGGACCGTGTTGAGCGCTCCCGGCGCGCCGCAGGTGGAGTACGCAGCGTTGATCTTCGAGGTGAAGACCGAGTCCGGACAGCGGATCTCGACGATCATGTCGCGCGGCAGGGACAGCATCGAGATCGTGTCCGTCTGCGGGTCGGCGCGGAGGAGCATCATCGTGTCGGAGCGCGACGGAGTGCCCTCCGCCTCGCCGTGGCGGCGGTCGTAACCGATCACGAGCGCGATCGCCGCCTTGTTGGCCGGCGGCACGCCGTCGAGCGTCGTCTGGGCGGCTTTCACGTCCGCGGAGTGGGCGCTGACCGCGGCGACGCTCTCGTGCAGCCAGAGGTAGATGCCGCCGACGAGCGACACGACGAGCGCAGCGACGCCGGCGGCGACGATGCCGAGCACGCGGCCGAAGAGGCCAATGCCGCTGCGGCGTGGAGGCCGCGGCGCCTCGTACACGGTGACGGGCGAGAGCGCGTCCGGCGGCAGCATCGCGCGGCCGTTGCCGCCGGCGGCCGCGCTGCGCCCCTGGCCTCGTTTCAGCGTAGTTCGCACAGTCTCAGAAGCGACTCATCGCACCGACATGGCACGGGCGTCGCATCGCGCCACGATACCCGACGCGACGGAGCGGCTTTCGGCTCAACCCGGGCTCGTACCCGAGGTTGGGGCCTAGCCATCGCTCCACGTCTGCCAACGGCAGGTCCTTGCGGGCCGCGTAGTCCTCCGCCTGGTCGCGACCGATCCGCCCCACCGAGAAGTACCGCGACTGCGGGTGGTGGAGAAAGACGCCGCTGACGCTCGAGGCCGGGAGCATCGCGCACGTCTCCGTGAGCGTCATCCCAGCTTCGTCCGCCCCGAGCAGGGCGAAGAGCGGACGCTTCTCCGAGTGATCGGGACAGGCGGGATACCCGAACGCCGGACGGATCCCCCGGTAGCGCTCTTCGATCAGGCCGCCCGCCGACAGCGTCTCCGTCGCCGCGTACCACTCGTGGCGAGCCTGCTCGTGCGCGTGCTCGGCGAAGGCCTCGGCCAGCCGGTCGGCGAGCGCCTTGACCATGATCGACCGGTAGTCGTCGTGCTCCGCCGCATAGCGCTCCGCGAGCTCCTCCGCGCCGTGGATCGACACGGCGAAGGCGCCGATCGCATCGCCCTCCGGTGCGACGTAGTCCGCAAGACAGCGATTCGGGCGCGAGTCGCCGTGGTCGGCCTGTTGGCGAAGAAAGCAGAAACGCGTGCGCTCCGTCGACGACGACATCGTCCCCGTCGGCATGCGCAGGCCAGAAGCCATAGATGCCACGTGGGAGGAGGCGTGACTCTCGAACTAGCTCGTCGAGGAGCTCCGTGGCGTCGTCGTAGAGCTCCTGGGCGGCCGGCTGCTCGAGGATCGCCGGATAGCGCCCTTTCAGCCCCCAGGCGTGGAAGAAGAACGTCCAGTCGACGTAGCGGACGAGCGTCTCGAGGTCGGGCGCCACCGTTCGCGTGCCGCGTGAACGGTGGAGGCGGCAGCTCGTCGAAGCCCACGCGATGACGCCGCGCCCGTGCATCTGCGAGCGGAAGGACGAGCTTCCGTCCGCGCTCGGCGTGCTGCTCGCGAAGCGTGTCCTGTAGCGCGACGTTCTCCCGCTCGAACGCCGGCCGGCGCTCCTCGTCGAGCAGCGCCGAGACGACCTTGGCGACCCGCGACGCATCGAGCACGTGAACGGTCGGAGACGAGTACTCCGGGGCGATTCGTACGGCCGTGTGGAGCTTCGACGTCGTCGCGCCGCCGATCAGCAGGGGCCGCGTCTCGCCGCGCCGCTCCATCTCGCGAGCGGCGTGCACCATCTCGTCGAGCGAGGGCGTGATCAGGCCCGAAAGGCCGATGATGTCTGCGCCGACCTCGTTTGCCGTCTCGAGCACCTTGTCCGCGGGCACCATCACGCCGAGGTCGACGACGTCGTAGTTGTTGCACCCGAGGACGACCCCGACGATGTTCTTCCCGATGTCGTGGACATCGCCCTTGACCGTGGCGAGGACGACGACGCCTCGCGACCGGCTCTTCCCCGTCTCGCCGCGCTCCGCTTCCATGAACGGCTCGAGGTAGGCGACTGCGCGCTTCATCGCGCGCGCGCTCTTCACCACCTGCGGCAGGAACATCCTTCCGGAGCCGAAGAGGTCGCCGACGACCTGCATGCCGTCCATGAGCGGGCCCTCGATCACGTCGAGCGGCCGGTCGACACGCTGACGCGCCTCCTCGACGTCCTCCTCGATGTAGTCGACGATCCCGTGCACGAGCGCGTGCTCGAGCCGCTTCTCGACCGGCTCTTCCCGCCAGGCGAGGTCGACCTCACGCTTCGTCGCACCTCCCTCCACGCGTTGGGCGTACTCGAGCAAACGTTCCGTGGCATCGGGCCGGCGATCGAAGATGAGATCCTCGACGAGCTCGAGCAGCTCGGCGGGATGTCCTCGTAGACGGCGAGCTGGCCGGCGTTGACGATGCCCATGTCGAGGCCCGCCTGGATGGCGTGGAAGAGGAACGCGGAGTGGATCGCCTCGCGCACGTGATCCGCGCCGCGGAACGCAAACGAGAGGTTCGAGATGCCGCCCGACACCCTGACGCCCGGGCAGCGCTCCTTGATCAGCCCGGTCGCGTCGATGAACGCCTTCGCGAACGCCGCGTGCTCCTCGATGCCCGGTGCCGACGGCGAGGATGTTGGGGTCGAAGATGATGTCCTCCGGCGCGAAGCCGGCGCGCTCGGTGAGCAACGCGTAGGCCCGCGCGCAAACCTCGACCTTGCGATCGACGGTCTCGGCCTGGCCCTGCTCGTCGAACGCCATCACGAGCGCGGCGGCCCCGAGGCGGCGCACGCGGCGCGCCTGATCGAGGAACGGCTCCTCGCCCTCCTTGAGGCTGAGCGAGTTGGCGACGCCCTTCCCCTGAACGCACTTGAGCCCCGCCTCGAGGACGGAGAAGCGCGAGCTGTCGACCATGATCGGCAACACGGACACTTCCGGCTCGGTCGCTACGAGGTTGAGGAACCGCGTCATCGCGGCCTCGGAGTCGAGGAGGTCCGCGTCCATGTTCACGTCGATGAGGTTGGCTCCGCCGCGCACCTGGTCGAGCGCGACGTCGAGGGCTCCCTGGTAGTCGTCCGCCTCGACGAGGCGGCGGAAGCGCGCCGACCCGGTGACGTTCGTTCGCTCGCCGACGAGCACGAAGCCCGTGTCCGGGCCGATCACGAACGGCTCGAGGCCGCTGAACGCGGGCAGGGGGCGTCGGCTCCGGGATCTTCCGAGGCGCGAGGCCGCCGATGGCGGCGGCGATCGCCCGCACGTGGTCCGGGGTCGTCCCGCAGCAGCCTCCGACGACGTTGACGAGCCCGTCCTCCGCGAACTCCCGGAGATAGCGGCTCGTGTCGCCGGGCTGCTCGTCGTGGAGCCCTAGGTCGTTCGGAAGGCCCGCGTTCGGGTGGCACGACACGTACGTCGACGCCACTTCCGCCAGACCCTCGACGTACGGGCGCATCTCCGTCGCGCCGAGCGAGCAGTTGACGCCGACGAGCAGCGGCTCTGCGTGCTCGACGGAGCGCCAGAACGCTTCGACCGTCTGCCCCGACAGGTTGCGCCCGCTCGCGTCGATAGCGGTGAAAGAGATCCAGCGCGGGATCTGCCGGTGCGACGTCGAGCGCGGCGGCAATCGCGGCCTTCGCGTTCAGCGTGTCGAACACTGTCTCGATCATCAGGAGGTCGACACCCCCTTCGACGAGAGCGGTCATCTGCTCGGCGTAGGCGGCGCAGACCTCATCGAACGTCACGGCGCGGAACGCCGGGTCTTCCACCTTCGGCGACAGCGACAGCGTGACGTTGAGCGGGCCGACGCACCCGGCGACGAACCCTCCCGCCTCGTCGGCCGCCTCGCGGGCGAGCCTGGCGCCGGCGACGTTCATCTCGGCCACCCACGGCTCGAGGCCATAGTCGGCCTGCCCGATGGAGGTGGCCGTGAAGGTGTTCGTCGTCGCGATGCGGGCGCCCGCAGCGAAGTACGCGCGGTGGATGTCGCGGACGACTTGCGGATTCGTGAGGTTGAGCAGGTCGGGGTCGCCCGCCACGTCGCGCGGGTGGTCGCGGAACCGTTCGCCCCGGTACGCCTCCTCCCCGCGCACCTCGCGTTGGATCAACACCCCCCAAGAGCCGTCGAGGAGCACGATCTCCCGCTCGAGGAGCGCCGTCAGTCGCTCGGCCGCGCTCATGCGGCCTCTATACCAGTCGCGACACGCTTCGCCGAGCCTTCCTACGGGCGGCCCGCAACCGCAAGCTGGTTCTCGGCGTGGCGGATGCGCTGCTCGAGCTGCCAGCGGTCGGCGTCCGACTCGCCCGCCTCGACGCGCTCCAGGTCCGCCTTGGCCTCCTCCAGCTGCTGTTGCGCGCGCGCAGTGTCGATCTCGCGTGCATCGACGGCGTCGTCGACGAGCGCGAGAGCGCGATCCTGCTCCACCTTGAAGAAGCCTGCTCCCGTCGCGAACTCGATCACGTTCCCCTCGTCCACATGCACGCGCGTCGAGCCGGCCTTCAGCATCGCGACGAGCGGCGCGTGCCGCGCGAGCACGCCGATCTCACCGGCGGCGCCCGGCACCACGACCATCTTCGCGAGGCCTTCGTACGCCGGGCCCTCCGGCGTCACGAGCGAGACCTCGAATGACTTCCGCTCGTCGGCCACGGCCTACGAGGCGGCGACGGCTCGGCTTCGGCTTCGGTCTCCTCGGTCTCCTCGGTCTCCTCGACGGCCGCCTCGGGGACGGTCACCGAGCCCTGCGCCTCCTGCATTGCCTGCTCGATCGTGCCGACCATGTAGAAGGCCTGCTCGGGCAGCTCGTCGTGCTTGCCCTCGACGATCTCGCGGAAGCCCTTGACCGTGTCCTCGAGCTTCACGTAGACGCCCGGACGCGCCGTGAACGCCTCGGCCACGTTCATCGGCTGCGAGAGGAAGCGCTCGATCTTCCGCGCCCTCGACACGGTGAGCTTGTCCTCGTCCGAGAGCTCGTCCATGCCGAGGATGGCGATGATGTCCTGGAGGTCCTTGTAGCGCTGGAGGATCTCCAGCACGCGCGTCGTCGTCGCGTAGTGCTCGTCGGAGATGACGCCGGGCTGGAGCGCACGCGAGAAGCACTGGAGCGGGTCGATCGACGGGTAGATGCCCTTCTCCGAGATCGGCCGCGAGAGCACGATGAACGCGTCGAGGTGGGCGAACGTGCCTGCCGGCGCCGGGTCGGTCATGTCGTCCGCGGGGACGTAGACGGCCTGCACCGACGTCACGGAGCCCGTTGCCGTAGAGGTGATGCGTTCCTGGAGCTCGCCCATCTCGCTGGCGAGCGTCGGCTGGTAGCCGACAGCGCTCGGCATGCGGCCGAGCAGCGCCGACACCTCCGAGCCCGCCTGCACGAACCTGAAGATGTTGTCGATGAAGAGCAGCACGTCCTGGCCCTGGTCGCGGAAGTACTCGGCCATCGTCAGCCCGGACAGGCCGACACGCAGCCGCGCTCCCGGGGGCTCGTTCATCTGGCCGTAGACGAGCGCCACGCGGTCGATGACACCGGACTCCTGCATCTCGAGCCAGAGGTCGTTGCCTTCGCGGGTGCGCTCGCCCACGCCGGCGAAGACGGAGACGCCGGCGTGCTGGGTGGCGACGTTGTGAATCAGCTCCTGGATGAGCACGGTCTTGCCGAGACCCGCGCCTCCGTAGAGGCCGATCTTCCCACCGCGGACGAACGGCGCAGTGAGGTCGACCACCTTCATGCCGGTCTCGAACACCTCGAGCTTTGGCGACAGGTCGGCAAAGTCCGGAGCGGCCCGGTGGATCGGCCAGCGCTCGCCGCCTGTCACGGGTTCGCCCTTGTCGATCTGCTCCCCGATGACGTTCCAGAGCCGGCCGAGCGTGGCGGGGCCAACGGGCACGCTGATGGCGGCGCCCGTGTCGACGGCGTCGGCGCCGCGCGCCAGGCCGTCCGTCGAGTCCATGGCGACGGCGCGAACGCGGTCGTCACCGAGGTGCTGCTGCACTTCGGCGATGAGGTCGCGGGCAGCGCCACCGTCCGCGTCGGTCATCGCGATGCGCAACGCGTGCGTGATCTCGGGCAGGCGGTCGGGGAAGACGGCGTCGAGGACGACGCCTTTGATCTCGACGATCTTGCCGACGTTCTCGCGGCTTTGCTCCTTGGCGGACATGCGTCTCCTGGGTCAGCTGAAGGGATTAGGGCGCGCCGCAGGGCGGCTGCACCGGTGCGGAAAGTCTATCGGAGCGCAACGCGTCCCTCACCGACACCTAACCGTGTCCTGGGTACGATTTCGCCGTGGTTCGCACGCTCACAATCGGCGCTGCAGCGGCATTTGCCGCCGGCGCGCTCGTTCTCGCCGGCTGCGGCGGCTCGAGCACCGTCTCCAAGCAGGACTACACCGACTCGGTCGTGTCCGCCCGAGATCGCGTGGACTTCGCGCTTGCCCAGATCACCGTCGGTTCCGGGGACATCGAAGACCTCGTCGAGCGGATGGAGACGGCGGCGGACCAGATCGACGAGGCTGCCGACGACTTCGACGGAGGCGGGTCGGCGGACGGTTTCGACGACGAGACTGACGAGCTGGTCGACGCCTATCACCAGCTCGCGGCGGGTCTTGCCGGCACGGCGCACGACGCGAGCGTGGAAGGGATGGAAGGCCTACTGACCGGCTCGAACGCGCTGCAGTTCCCCGGCTGGACGAAGGCGAACCGCGTGCTCGCGAGCCTCGACGAGCAAGGCATTACCGTCGAGCCCATCAGCTCGCATTAACGCCGGAAATCTGACGATTTCCGGCGAAGGCGTCTCCACGTAGCGGCACGAACCGCGGCCGCGCATGTCGGCCGCGGTGGCTGCATCGAGTCGTCTATTCGTTGTGCGGCTCTAGCTACGGAGGGTTCGGCGAATGCGCGTGGATTCAGGTCCACGGGCGCGATGTGACGCATCTTCGCCGCCGCGACCGACCTGGGCGGGCGCGGCCAACGGCTACGCGGAGCCGCTCGCCGGAAGTCGCAAGACTTCCGGGCTAAAGCGCTTTGCCCTGAAGCTGAACGGGGTGGCCGGGGCGAGCGCGGGCGAGGATCGCCTGTTCGCGCTCGACCTGCTCGCGCGTCTGGTAGTTGATCTGCGAGGCACCCTGCGGGGACGAACGTGGGGTCGAGGTCGAGCTGCTGGCCTCGCAAGGCCTGGCTCGCGCCGACGAGGGCAGCAACTGCGACCGCTGCCGCGGCGGCGACCTGCACGCGTGTGCCGACGTCACGGCGGCGGCGCTGGATGGTGATGGCCCGCGCCATCGGCTCGAGCGGCGCCTCGCGAATCACCTGCGTGAAGCAGCTCACCTCGCCCTGGTACTCACGGCACGTGCCGCAGCGCTCCAGATGGGAGGCGATCATCGCGCGCTCGAGCTGCGACAGCTCTCCGTCCAACCCGACGGAGATCTGACCACGGACCCGTTCACAGACAAGAGGCCGAACCGGTCTCATGCCCATTCAGACGAGCCCGGGAGCAGAGAGTTAGACGGCAACGTCAGCTCGTCGAGCGCTTCGGCATAGCGCTGAGCCGCTCCGAGGGCTCTTCGTCGAGCGCGAGCGGTCGCATCACCTCGGCGAAGTGGCACGCGACCGGTTGCCCCGTGCCGCCGCGCGGCACGAGCGGCGGTTCCTCTTGGGCGCAGATCTCCTTGGCCATCCAGCAGCGTGTCCGGAAACGGCATCCCGATGGTGGGTTCGCCGGGCTCGGCACGTCACCTTCGAGCATGATCCGGTGGCGCCTGCCGCGCTGATCCGGGTTCTCGATCGGGACGGCCGAGAGCAGCGCCTGCGTGTACGGGTGCATGGGCGTCTCGTAGATCTGCTGTCGCGTTCCGACCTCCATCACCTTGCCGAGATACATGACGGCGACGCGGTCGGAGATGTGGCGGACGACGGACAGGTCGTGGGCGATGAAGAGGTAGGTCAGCCCGAACTCGTCCTGCAGCTGGTCCAGGAGGTTCACAACCTGCGCCTGAATCGAGACGTCGAGCGCCGACACGGGCTCGTCGAGCACGAGTAGCTCCGGGTTGAGGGCGAGCGAGCGGGCGACGCCGATGCGCTGCCGCTGGCCGCCCGAGAACTCGTGCGGGAAACGGTTCGCGTGCTCGGGGCTGAGGCCGACCGTCCGCAGCAGCCCTTCGACCTTGCGCTGCCCTTCCTTGCCGCGGTAGAGACCGTGAATGCGGAGTGGCTCCGCGACGATCTCGCGCACGGTCATCCTCGGGTTCAGCGAGGCATACGGGTCCTGGAACACGATCTGGATGTCGCGGCGCACCGGCCGCATCTGCTTCCGCTTGTACGTCGTGATGTCCGTGCCCTTGAAGACGATCTTGCCCTCGGTCGGCTCGGTGAGCTTGATGATCGTCCGGCCCAGCGTCGTCTTGCCACAGCCCGATTCGCCGACGACGCCGAGCGTCTCACCGCGAAGAATGCTCAGGTCGACGCCGTCGACCGCCCGCACGTGGCCGATCGTGTGCTTGAAGACACCGGCCTTGATCGGGAACCACTTGACGAGGCCCTCGACGCGGAGGATCTCGTTGGGATCGGCGGCGGCAGGCGCGGCTGCTGCGTCGACCGCTTCCTGGACGCCCTCGCTCACGAGCCGCCCCCCGATGCCGCGGAGGCACGTTGAGCCGAGACCTCCTCGGCGAAATGACAGGCCGCAACGTGGTCGCCGAAGTCGCGCAGCTCGGGGATCTCCGTCCGGCAGCGGGCGCGTCCTTGAGAGATGGTGCAGCGCGGGTGAAAGGCGCAGCCGGGCGGCGGGCTGATCATGCTCGGTGGCTGGCCCGGAATGGGCTCGAGTCGCTTCTGGTCGCCCTCGAGCCTCGCGAGGCTGTTCATCAGCCCGAGTGTGTACGGATGGCGCGGCTCGTCGAACAGCGAATGGACGTCGCACAGCTCCACCACGCGGCCCGCATACATGACGACGACGCGGTCGGCGAGCTCGGCGATCAGGCCGAGGTCGTGCGTGATGAGGATGATCGCCGCGTGTGTCTCGCGCTGGGCGGCCTTGATCACTTCCATGATCTGCGCCTGGATCGTGACGTCGAGCGCCGTCGTGGGCTCGTCGGCGACGAGCACCGACGGCGAGTTGGCGATCGCCATCGCGATCATGCCGCGCTGCCGCATTCCTCCCGAGAACTCGTGCGGGTACTGGTGGTAGCGCTGCTCGGGGTTGGGCACGCCGACGACCGTCAGCAGCTCGACGACACGCCGCTCCGCCTCGTCGTCCTTGACACCCGGGTTGTGCGCGCGGATGGCCTCGGCGATCTGACCACCGACAGTGAGCACCGGGTTGAGCGACGTCATCGGGTCCTGGAAGATCATCGCCATGTCGCCGCCCCGGATCTTGCGCAGCTCGTCCTTGGACATCGTGAGCAGGTCGCGACCCTTGAAGATCGCCTTCGCCGCTCGCTATCCGGCCCGGCGGCTGCGGGATGAGCCCGAGCACCGAGAGCATGGAGACGCTCTTCCCCGACCCCGACTCTCCGACGATGCCCAGCACTTCACCGGGGAAGAGGTCGTAGCTGACGCCGGTCACGGCCTGCACGATCCCGTCCTCGGTCTTGAACTCGACCGTCAGGTCGTCGATCGTGAGGATCGGCTCAGGGGTCATGGCGGGAGGCTACCCTCATTTGGGCGAGAAAACTAACGACTTCGCGGCGCTGACGAGCGAGCGCTAGGCGCGCATCCGCTGGGTCGGGTCGAGCGCGTCGCGCAGGCCGTCGCCCACGAAGTTGACGCAGAGCGCGATGGCGGTGATCACGAGCCCCGGGAAACAGGATGAGCCACCACTGATCGGGGCCCTGCTGCTGGCCGTCGGCGATCAGCTTCCCTATGGACGAGTCAGGCGGCTGAATGCCGAAGCCGAGGAACGAGAGCGCCGCCTCGACGAGGATTGCCGCCGCGATGATCAGCGTCGTGTTGACGACGATCGGCCCGACACAGTTGGGGAGGATGTGCCGCACGATGATGCGGCGGTCGCCCCCGCCGGACGCCTTGGCCGCCTCCACGAACTCCTTCTCGCGCAGCGAGAGGAACAGGCCGCGCACGATGCGTGCAATGCCCGTCCAGAAGAGGAAGGCGAGGATGAGGCCGATCACCATCGGCTGCGGGATGCTGAACGAGACGGGCCCGAGCGGCACCTCGACCGCCGAGGAGCCGAGGTACGCAGCGGCGACGAGCAGCACGGCGAGGCCCGGAACGGTGAGGATCAGGTCCGTGAAGCGCATGAGGCCGTTGTCGATCGCGCCTCCGTAGTACCCGGCGACCGCGCCGACGAGGGTGCCGAGGATCGTCGCGAGCAGCGCGACTACGATCGCGACTCCCAGCGACGTCTGGACGCCGTAGATGACGCGGCTGAAGTAGTCGCGGCCGAGCTGGTCGGTGCCGAAGGGGTGGTCGACCGACGGCGCCTGGTTCAGCGAGCTGAGGTAGTTCGCGTCGTAGGGCGGCTGCCAGTCTTCCGTGTACGGCGCGACCGTGCCGGCGAACAACGCGACGAGCCCGAAGGCCAGGAGGATGACGAGGCTCGTGACGGCAAGCTTGTGGCGGAAGAAGCGCATGCGGGCGTATGCCCACTGGCTGCGCGCCTTGCAGCTCGACGCCGTGCTCGTAGGCGAGCTCGAGTTCTTGCCCTGAGACCGTCACCGGCTCCTCGATGGTCGCGACGTCCGCCGGTGGCCATGCCCGCGCTGGCCGGACGCCCGACGCTCTCGGATGCGATCGTGCGCTCCTCACGCTCCTCCGGGAGCAGGTCTGACGTCGGAACACGATCAGTCATAGCGCACTCGCGGATCGAGCACGCCGTAGAGGATGTCAGCTATGAGGTTGAAGACGATGACCATCGTCGCCGTGACCATGAGCCACGCCATGACCGGGTACGGATCGGCGCCGCCGAGCGCGTTGATGAAGTAGAGGCCCATGCCGTCCAGCGAGAACACCGTCTCGGTGACGACGGCGCCGCCGATCAGGGCTCCGAAGTTCAGCGCGACGACGGTGACGAGCGGGATCGAGCGCGTTGCGGAACGCGTGGCCCATCGTCACCCTGCGCTCGTTCAGCCCCTTGGCGCGCGCCGTGCGCACGTAGTCGGCGTTGACGACCTCGAGCATCGAGGCGCGCATGAAGCGCGAGTACGTCGCGATGCTCGCAACCATGAGCACCATCACGGGCAGGGCCAGGTGGTGGGCGCGGTCGATGACGAAGCTGAGGCCGCTGCCCGGGTCCACGTCGTTGAGACTGGCGATGGGAAAAAGCTTGTACCCCGTCCAGATCTGGATCTGCACGACGAGCACCTGCGAGCATCAGCGCGAGCCAGAACAGCGGCATCGCCAGGCCGAGAAAGCTGAAGGTGGTCGCCGTGTAGTCGAAGACCGAGTACTGACGTAATGCGGAGAGCACGCCGATGCCGATCGCGATCAGGATCGCGAGGAGCTCGGCGACGATCACGAGCTGCAGCGTGTTCTTCATCACGCGCCAGAGCTCGGGCAGGATCGGCTGGTTGTCGAGCAGCCCGGTCGCCGAAGTTGTCCGTGACCGCGTCCCGCGCCCAGTAGCCGTAGCGCACGAAGACGGAGTCGTTGAGGTGCTTCTCCTCGGCGATGCGGTCGAGCCCTGCCTGGTCGACGTTGGGCGCGACGCGGATGCGGACCGAGAGGGTCACCGGCGCCCTTGGCGACGAACGTGAAGACGAGGAAGCTCGCCGCGATCAGCACGAGAACGCTGTAGAGGAGCCGGCGGATGATGTAGGTGATCATCTAGTGAACCTCCCGAGTCTGACCTACTCGCTCCTTTCTGGAGGGAAGCCCCACCCCCGCCGGAGCGGGAGTGGGGACTTCGTCGTTCCTCCGTTACCTCCTGGAAGGCTGGGTTACGCCGTCCAGGCTGAGACGTTCCAAGGGCTGCCTTCCGTGGTCGGGTTGACCACCGGGCCCTTGACCGTGTTCGCGCGGATGACGTAAATCGGCCGTGCGAACAGCGGGATGGACGGGATGTCCTTGACCATGTACTTCAGCTCAGACGAGTTGAGCATCTGAGCACGCTTGGCAGCGTCGAGCTCGGTTGCCACGGCGTTCTGCACCGCGGTGAGCTTCTTGTTGCAGTAGTTCATGTAGTTCTGGTCGCCACCACAGGCGTACAGGTCCTTGATCGTGATCGGAGTCGACGGGCTGCCGACCCACGTGAACATCGCGAGGTCCCAGTCACCCGACGGCAGCGTCGTGCCGAACAGCGTGCCGGCGACCTGGAAGCGAGCGACGAGCTCGATTCCGACGCTCTTGAGCTGCCTCTGCATGATCTCGAAGGCGAGCGCGCGGAGCTGGTTACCGGTCGTGGTGCCGAAGCGGAACGACAGCTTGCCGACGTTCGGGCAGCTGAAGATGGACTGGTTGTTCGCGGAGGGCTTGCTCGGCCCACCGGTGCAACCCTTCTTCTGCAGAATGTCGATGACCTTCTGCTGGCTGAACTTGTAGACAGCCCAGTTCTGCTTGTAGTTCGACTCGAAGGGCTTGAACATGTGGCTGTTGAGCTGAGGCAGCCCCGGGGCGATCGTCGCGTACAGGGCACCCGCGATCTGCTTGCGGTTGATGCCCGTGATGAGCGCCTGCCGGACGTACGGCTGCTTCAGTGCCGGGTGGCCCTGCGGACCGAACTGGATGTCAACGTGCTCCCAGGCGTAGCCGATCTTCTGGTCAACGACGAACTTCTTGTCCTTGAGGAAGTCGGCGATCTGGAGCTGCGGCTGCGGCTCCATGACCTGGCCCTCACCGGCCTTCAGGGCCTGGAATCGGGCGTTCGTGTCGAGGATGTAACGGAACACGACACGGTCGAGCTTCATCGGCGGTGCCGGCCTTGAACGTTCGGGTTCTTCGCCGACCGTCAGCTGGACACCCTTCTGCCAGCTGTCGAACTGCCACGGACCGGCCGATACGGCGATCGAGTTCAGGAACATCTGGTTCATGTCCTGGCCCGCGATGACGTGCGCCGCGTAGGGACCGCCCGAAAGGAGGGCCTCCCAGTCGGCGTACTGCTTCTTGAAGACGACAGTGGCCTTCTTGCCCTTGGCAGTGATGGACTTGACGTCCTCCCAACCCGTTCGGCTGATGACGTTGTTCTTCGGGTTGATGAAGACCTGCCAGGTCGCCCGGAGGTCGTTGGCCGTGACGGGCTTGCCGTCCGACCAGTTGGCGTCCTTGCGGTACTCGAGCGTAACCGTCAGTGGCTTCTTCTTGGTGAGCTTCGGTGCACCCGTGAACAGCTTGGGCTCGAAGTTCGCCTTGCTGTCACGGATCTGGCCGCCGTACCAGATGTTGTTCAGAACCAGCGAGGTGGCATAGAGGTTGTTCCCCACCCACGGGCCCTGGAGGTTCGGCGGCTCCTGGTCGTGAATAAACACGACCGTCCCCGCGGAAGCACGATCGGAGCTAGCCGAGGCCGTTGGGCCGACGACGAGCGTCGCAGCGATCGCAGCTGCTCCCGCGAGGAGCACGATTGAGCGCTTACGCATCTATCTCCTCCATCCGAGTTGAATCAGCTTCACACGTGACCGCAGGATGCGGAGATAGGCGCGACCAGTCCTCGGCCAGGCAGCCGTTCCCAGCCGAAACGTTCCGTCGATACCCAATCGCCCTCTCCTGTGGTCAAGTGCAGGATCGTAGTGTATGACGTACGGCACACAGTTTCGTTAGAAACGCGAATCGTCAGTTAGGAGACGCCATGTCGCTCTTTCCAAGCAAGGGCGCAGCGCAGCGGCCGTCCCAGGACGTTGCAGCCGCCGAGGATGCCAACACGCTGGCCGACCAGGCACCGGCTGCGATCGACGAGGCCGCGGGCGCCGACTGGTACCACGAGCATGGAAACAACGCCGATCGCGCCGCGTACACGTTGTCCCGGCTGCGCCGCGCACGGGCCGGCCAGCACCAGAGCCCCCTGGCCGGGGACGAGGCGGTTCGCGCCGCGCTCTCGCAGGCAAGCCCCGAGGCTGTCATCTGGATCGCGAGCCGGGCCATCTCGTACATGGACGAGAACGGCTTTCCCGAAGCCGTGGAGCCCTGGATCGAGATCGAGAGCTAGCGCTCTCGCTTCCAGAGGAGCACGAGCAGGGGGAGCAGCGCGGCGGCGAGCAGGTACGGCGCCAGCGCGAGGCGCGTCTTGCGCACGCCCTCGGTCACCGTCGGCCCGCGCTTGAGCGCCGAGCGCACGCGACTCGTCGCGGCGTCGAGCTCGTCCTCGTCGAAGACCGTCGCCCCGGTCACCTTCGCCAGGCCGTCGAGGTCGTTTCGCGCTCCCGGGTCCGGCCGGTACTGGGGCTCGGGCAGCCCGCGGCTGAACACTCGCTCGTCGCGCGACCAGAAGTGCACGAAGACGACGTTGACGCCGGGTGCCCGCCCCCACGCGCGCGCCAGGCGCGCCTCGTTGATGCCCTGAGTCTCGCCGTCGGTGAGCACGACGACTGCCCGCCGCTGGGCACGTGGCGAGAAGAACCTCTGGGTCGCGACGGCTGCCAGGGAGTCGAGGCTCGTCGCCGTCGTGATCAGGCTCGATTTCGGCGGCGGCTGCTCGATACCGAGTGCCAGCGCCACGGTCGTGCGGAACGTGTCCGCGTCGGCGCTGGGGAAGAGATGCGGGAGCACGCGGTCGGTCAGCGAGGCGACGCCGACGGGGATCTCCGGCAGCGCGCTGCGCAGCTTGACGGCCGCGGCTTTCGCTCGCGCCAGACGCATCGCTCCGTCGAGCCCCGAGCGCGCGAGCATCGAGCGGGAGATGTCGATCACGACGTACGCCTCTGCGTCCGTCCGCACCTCGAGCGCCGTCTCACTCTCTGCCACGGGCTGCGCCGCCGCCACACCGAACAGCGCCGCGACCAATGCGGCGGCGACCGTCGGCACGACCAGGCGCCATCGAGTCGCGCGCGGGACTGCGAGCGCGGCGCGAAGGCGGCTCCCGCGCCTGGCCACGAGCGACGAGGGCGACCAGCGGGACGAGCACGCCCAGCGCGATCAGCGCGCCCTTCGGGGACAGGAAGATGAGGTCGAACGCGACCATCAGTAGCCCGAGCCGGGGTCGCCGGCGCCGGCGCCTTTCGCGCCCGAGCCTCCGGGCGACGGGTTCGGCCCACCACCGGCTTCCGTCGGCTGAATCGCACGCCCTCTCTGCAGGGCCAGCTCGAGGTTCGCCTTTGCCTCACGGTTGTCGGGGTCGAGCTCGATAGCCGTCTGGAACGCGGCCGTCGCGTCCGCGATGAACGCCGCCTGATCGCGAGCCTCGGTGAGCGAGCTCGCGAACGAGATCACGCCGACGAGGTTGGTCGCGCGAGACCTCCGACGTCGATCGGCGTCCTCGGTGGCGAGCTGCTGGAGACGCGCGCGTGCCTCGCCGCGACGGAGCGCGAGCTCGGGGTCGGAGGTGATCCCGAGCTCGAGCTGCCCGAGTCGAAGCGCCCTCACCGCCTCCCGGAATGCCACGTCGTCTCCCGTTCCCAGGAGCCGCTTTGCCGCCGCGAACGGGAGCACGGTGTCGGGCTGCCACAGCCCTTCGCTCTCCGGCTCGGCGCGGTAGCGGACGTCGTCGGCGGCCATGGCGTCGCTCCAGCGCCCGATGTCGACCGCCAGCAGGAAGAGCGCGACCGCCAGCGCGACGCAGACAACGGAAGCGGCGCCGAGCGCCAGCCGCCTCATGTCGCCCTTCCCTTCAGGCGGGGCAGCCCCAACCGTCCCGAGAACTGCTCGTGAAGCGCGAGCAGCGCGAAGAGCAAGCCGCCGAGTACGAGCAACCCCGTCGGCACGCCGGAGCCGAGTGCATTCTGGAAGCGCCGCTCTTCGCCCGGTCGACCTTGGGCAGCGCCGCGAACGCCTTCGGGCCGAGCATGCCCTCGAAGAGGCGAAGCGAGTCACTCGACGCGGACATGGGGACGACCCGCATGTCGATGGAGCTCCGCTGGATGTCCTGGAGCACACGCGTCGTGGCCTGAACGTCGTCGGGCGCCGTCTCGAGATCGCTGACGAGCACGATGAAGCCGTCCTCGACCTTGTCGCGTTCGAGCATGTCCCGCGCCAGCTCCATCGCGGCCGAGATCCGCGTGCCCGCCCGGTAGCTGTCCCACCACGGGTTGATCGGCGGCGCCGCCTTCGACTTGGACGGCTGGAGCACGCCCAGCAGCGGCTCGAGCTCCGACGCGGGCGTGCCCGGCGGCAGCAGCTCGTACGGGATGTCGGAGAAGAAGACGAGCCCGACGGGAGCATCGATCCTGATCAGCTGCCTCAGCGTTCTCCGCACGTCGATGTAGTTGGCCTCGGCGATGCTCAGCGAGACGTCGATCACGACGACGCCGGTCGAGCCGGGCGGCAGGAAGCTTCGCTCGCGGACGTCGAGCCCACGCGCCGAGGCGGCGGCGGCTCCCAGGAGCGCAACGGCGCCTCCGGCGAGCACGACCCGGAGCGCTCCCGCACGCAGTCGCCCCCGGCGCAAGGCGCGAATGTCGTAGCTCGAGACCGCCTGGCGACGGCTACGGCGCAGGCGCAGGCGCATCGGCCTCCTCCTCTGCTTCTTCCTCGGGCTCCGTCGGGCTCGAGCAGCGCGAGCTGCTCGCGAACGCTCGCGGCGAGGCCACTCGTCTCCGTCAGCGTCGGCGTCGCCTCGGCCCACGCCATCGCGCGCGCCTTGCGCGCGAGCGCGAGCTCGTCGCGCGCCTCCATCTCCTCGGCCACGAGCTCGAGCGCACGGCGGCGATCGGCCTCGCCGTTCTCCTGTACCTCCTCGCTCAGCAGGATCAGCGCCAGCTCGAGCGGCGGCAGCACGGGCAGCGGCTCGGGCTCGGGCTCGGGCTCCGGCTCGGGCTCCCGGTAGGGCATGGCGCGCAAGGCCAGCGCGACGCCTGCCAGCGCGAGTAGCAGCGCCCCGCCGAACAGCAGTCCCCGCAGCAGCCCGGGCGAGATCGAGTACGTGGTTGCAGGCAGTCGCGACGAGGTCGGCCTTCCACGGGCTTGTCGCCGCTTCACGGCGCTCGAGATCGCCGGACACGAGATTCGAGTGGACGACGAGCACCGGCCACCGCTCCTCGATCGTGTGTGACTGCTTCGGGTTCTCCAGTCCGCCGGAACGACGACCACGGCCGGGTCGAACTCGAGCTGGGACGTGTCGCGCTGGGGCACGCACGGGCTGATCACGCAGCGCAGCGAGTACGTCGTGCTGATGAAGCTCGTGTGCTCGGAGTCGTCGCGCGTCTGCTGCGGCTTCGTGATCTGGCCCCAGGGCGAGAACTCCTGCCGCACGCGGACCGAGTCGGGATCGACGCGCCTCCGGTCGACGGTGACGCCGACGGTGGCCGTGAGGATGTCGCCGAAGGCCGGAGTACGCGGCGACAGGACGAGCTGGACGTCGATCTCTGGCGTGTCGTCCGCGAGCTGCGGCTGCTGGTCGCCCCCGCCGCCTCGCAGAATGAGGACGAGGGTGACGGCAACGGCCGCTACGACGAGCAGCGCCGCCGGCAGGATCCGCCGCGCGGTCATGCCACTCTCCTCAAATTGCGGAGATCGGCCCAGTCGAGGAAGGCGGCGAGAATGTCGGTGGAGTCGCTGGACGAGAGCAACACCGGATCGAGGCCGAGCCCCTCGAGCTCATCCATCCGCGACGCGAGGCGCTCCTCGTTCTGCCGTCCTCCGCCTGGCGGCCTCCCGCTTGGTGACGCGCACGTCGGCCAGCCGCCCGGACTTCGGATCTCGCATGGGGACGACCATGCCGTTCACGTCCGGGAAGCTCTGCTCCCAGGTCGGGTCCTGGATGACGACCGGCACGATGTCGAGACGTCGCTCGAGCGCCTTCAGCCAGACGTCAACCGGTGGCGGGTCGAGGAAGTCCGAGAGCACGAAGACGAAGCTGCCCGGCGTCACCGCCTTCGTGTGCTCGGAGAGATAGATGACGGCCTCTGCGAGGCTGCCCTCGGGTGCCTCGAACACGGCAGACGGCAGACGCTCCTCGCGCAGCTCCCAGAGGCGCCGTCCGCCTTGCGGCGGCAGCCAGTACGGCTCGCCCTCCGCCATGTCCACATAGCCGATGAAGCCGCCCACGAGCGCCGCGCTCTGGATGATGAGCTCGATCGCCTCGCGCATCGTCTCCGCCTTGTCGAGCCAGGGCAGCGGGTGGTGGAAGAACGCCATCTCCGGCCGCCGGTCGCACACGACGACGACGCGCGGCGCCTCCTCGGCGAACCGCTCGCGGACGATGAACTCGTCGCGCTGGCGCGCAGACGACAGCCGGGCGGAAGCCGCCCAGTCGATCGTGTGCAGGTTGTCGCCTTCCTGATACGGGCGTGACCCGGCCACATCCGACCCCGCCCCGCGCCGGTAGCTGCGCATCGTCCCGAACGAGAGACCCATCAGCCGTCCCGCGCGGGACGAGAGTGAACGTCACCGTGCGTCGTCCCCGACAGACCGGGTGCGGACCCTCGAACAGCGGGTCCTCCTCGGAGCCGGGGACGGGGGCCAGCTCGAGGCACTGCCGGCGGAAGTCTTCGATCGCGGCCGCCCAGCCGCTGGCGCGGGCGCGGGCGAGAAAGCCGGAGCGGAACACGAGCCGGTGCGAGATCACGGGCACGAACAGCTGCTCGACGTCGAGCGGCACGACGTACTCTCGACCGTGGAGCAGGGCCCACGCGCGGGCGGCGCGTTCCAGCGCGAGGCTGCCGCGCACGGAGGCTCCCATGGCGACGTCGTCGAGCTCCCTGCGTCGCCCGGACGAGCTCGACGAGCCAGCGCTTGCAGGACGTCGTCCACGTAGACGCTCTGCACGGCGGCCACGGAGCACGGCGATGTCGTCGAGGCCGACGGCCGGCTCGAGGCTGTCCAGCGGATGGACGACACGCTGCTCGTCGAGGATCGTCAGCTCGTCTTCGACGCCGGGATAGCCGAGCGCGGTCTTCAGGAAGAAGCGGTCGAGCTGGGCCTCCGGCAGCGGGAACGTGCCCTCGTACTCGATCGGGTTCTCGGTGGCGAGCAGCAGAAAGGGGTCGGGCAGCTCACGCGTGATGCCGTCCACGGTCACCTGGCGCTCGGCCATGGCCTCGAGCAGCGCCGACTGCGTCTTCGGCGTCGCGCGGTTCACCTCGTCGACGAGCACGACGTTCGCGAAGATCGGCCCGGGCCGGAACTCGAAGTCGCGCGTCCGCTGGTCGAAGACCGAGAGGCCCGTGACGTCCGTCGGCTGGAGGTCAGGCGTGCACTGGATGCGCGCCGTGGACGCGCCCTCGATGGTGCGCGCGATCGTGCGGGCGAGGACGGTCTTCGCCGTGCCCGGCACGTCCTCGAGCAGCACGTGGCCACCGCACGTCATCGCCGAGAGCACGAGCTTGATCTCCTCGCGCTTGCCGAGCACGACGGTCTCGACGTTGGCAAGGAAGCGGTCGGCTACGTCGACCGCACGGTCAAACTCGGTCTTCTCGTCGAACGCGACTTCGGATTCCATCGTCCTCTCGATCGTAGCCGCCGGGCGTCGCCCTTTTGGACGAGTGCCGCGCGGGATTGTTTGTGGCTAGGAGGGCTCACGCCCTCCTAGCCCTTCTGGGCTTTCGCGAGCGCCGCCTGCGCGGCCGCCAGCGAACCCGGCACGTTCGGTGGAGTCACGTCGCCGTACATCAAGATCGACTGCACGGTGTTGCCGAGCCGGAAGGCATGCGTGATCGCCTGGCCGCCGCCCACCTGGATGAGGCCACCGGCGGCCCACGACTCGTCACCGAGCATCGGCGAATCGACCTCGGCGAACTGGAGTTGGATGCGCGTCCTCCTTGGTCTTCGCAGCCAGCGCCCTGGCGTCGCGCGGTTCTTGAACAGCCAGATCCGCTGGGAGACGCGCTGGTCGATCCCCGGCTCGCTTGGACACGAAGACGCTGTCGTGCATGCTCCGGAAGCCGAGCGACTTCGCGGGCTCCGCTGCGCGGGCAGCACGAGGCCTGCATCGCTCAGCGACATCGGGCCGGACTCCTCCTTCACGAATCGCAGTCCGGGCGGGGCAGTTCTTGGGGCCGAGCGCGATCCGCTCGGAGATCGGTCTTCACGAACGTCGGGGAGGGCTTCGATGGCGGTGAAGGCGGAGCCGGAGGCGGGGCGCCGGCGCGGCGGCGAAGGCGGTGGCTCGGTCTCCGCCGCAGTCGAGTCGCCGCCACAACCGGCTAGCGGCAACGCGAGCGCGACTGCGAGCAGCGCGAGCACCACTGGGCGACGCATCGCGAAAATGTAGCTACGGCGAAGTTGCGGTCCAGTGGTTACTGCGTTAATGCGTCGGCGCCCGCGACGACCTCGAGGATCTCTTGTGTGATCTCCGCCTGGCGGGCACGGTTCATCTGCAGCGTCAGCGAGTCGATGAGCTCGCCCGCGTTCTTCGACGCGTTGCGCATGGCCGTCATCCGTGCTCCCTGCTCGGAGGCGGCGGACTCGAGCAGCGCCCGGTAGAGCTCGGTCTCGAGGTAGAACGGCAGCAGGCGCGCGAGGATCTCTTCGGGCTCCGGCTCGTAGATGACGTCGCCGAGCAGCGCCGACTGCGCCGCCGCTTCGTCGCCGCGGGCGAGCAGGTCCTCGGAGATCGGCAGCACGTCCTGCTCGACGACGGTCTGCACGAGCGGCGACACGAAGTGGTTGTAGATGACGACCGCGCGGTCGATCTCCTCGGCGACGTACAGCTCGGACAGCCGGTTGGCGAGCGCCTGCGCATCCACATAGGCCGGTCGGTCGGAGAAGCCCGTCCACGCCTGCTCGACCGCGTAGCGACGGAAGCGCAGAGTCGAGGCGCCTTTGCGGCCGGCTACGAGCCAGCGCACGTCGAGACCGTCGCGTCGAAGGTTGCGGTCGAGGGCGAACGCGTGACGGAGCACCTGGGTGTTGAACGAGCCCGCCAGGCCGCGGTCGCCCGTCAGCGGGAGGATGGCGACGGTCTTCACGTCGCGCTGCTGCAGCAGCGGCAGGCCGTGCACGGAGGCGGCCGCGCGCGCCGTGCCCACCATCAGCTCCAGCATCCGGTCGGCGAACGGGCGCATCGCCTCGATGCGCGCCTGCGCACGCCGCAGCCGCGCGCTCGCGACGAGCTCCATCGCCTTCGTGATCTTGCGCGTGTTCGTGACGGACTTGATGCGCCGCCGGAGGTCCTGGACGGTTGCCATTGGTTAGGCGGCGTCGTCCGTCACCGACGGTGCGAAGCGGTCCGCCAACTTCTTCAGCTCGGCCTGCAGCTTCTCCTGGAGCTCGTCCGAGAGCTCCTTCTTGTCCTTGATCTCGGCGTAGATCGAGCTCTCCGAGCGCAGGTGCTCCCGCACCTCGTCCTGGAAGCGCGCGACGTCCTCGACGGGAATCGCGTCGAGATACCCGTTGACGCCGGCGAAGATCGCCACCACCTGCTCCTCGAGCGCCCACGGGCGAGAACTGCGGCTGGTTGAGCGTCGCGACCATCCGTTCGCCGCGGCCGAGCGCGTCACGCGTGGCCTGGTCGAGCTCGGAGCCGAACTGCGCGAAGGCCTCGAGCTCGCGGTACTGCGAGAGGTCGAGCTTCAGCCGGCCGGCCACCTGCCGCATCGCGCGCACCTGGGCGTTGCCGCCCACGCGCGACACGGAGACGCCGACGTTGATCGCAGGCCGCACGCCGGAGAAGAACAGGTCGGACTCGAGGTAGATCTGGCCGTCGGTGATGGAGATGACGTTCGTCGGGATGTAGGCCGCGACGTCGCCGGCCTGCGTCTCGATCACCGGCAGCGCCGTCAGCGAGCCGCCGCCGAGATCGTCCGAGAGCTTGCAGGCACGCTCGAGCAGGCGCGAGTGGAGGTAGAAGACGTCGCCCGGGAAGGCCTCGCGTCCCGGACGGGCGCCGCAGCAGCAGCGACATCTGGCGATACGCGTCGGCGTGCTTGGAGAGGTCGTCGTACATGCAGAGCGCGTGCTTGCCCTGGAACAGGAAGTACTCGCCCATCGCCGAGCCCGGCGTACGGTGCCATCCACTTCATCGGCGCCGCCTCGTTCGCGGGGGCGGTGACGATGATCGTGTAGTCCATCGCGCCGGCGTCCTTCAGCCGTTCGTAGACCTGCTTGACGGTCGACGACTTCTGGCCGATGGCGACGTAGATGCAGATCAGGTCCTGGCCGCGCTGGTTGAGGATCGTGTCCACGAGCAGCGCCGTCTTGCCGATCGAGCGGTCGCCGATGATCAGCTCGCGCTGGCCGCGGCCGATGGGGATCATCGAGTCGATGGCCTTGATGCCCGTCTGCACCGGCTCCTTCACCGGCTGACGGTCGACGACGCCCGGCGCCTTGAACTCGAGCGGCCGCGTCTCCGAGGTCGCGATCGGCGGACCGCCGTCCACGGGCTGGCCCAGCGGGTTGACGATGCGGCCGATCAGCTCCTCGCCGACGGGAACGCTCGCGATCCGCCCGGTGCGTCGCACCGTCTCGCCCTCCTTCACGTGCTGCCCAGTCGCCGAAGAGCGCCGTGCCGACGTTGTCCTCCTCGAGGTTGAAGGCGATACCGGTGACGCCGTGCTCGAACTCGACCATCTCCATGGAGACCGCGCTCTCGAGGCCGTAGACGCGCGCAATTCCGTCACCGACCTGGAGCACGGTGCCGACCTCTGCGAGGTCGGTCTCGACGGCGAAGTCCTCGATGCGCTGCTTGAGGATCGTGGTGATTTCTTCAGGGCGAAGCTTCACTGGGACTCCTTCATTTCTGTGCCGAGCGTCACGTCATCTCCTCGTCAGTAGGTCAAGTCTCATGCGGTCGAGCCGGCCGCGCACGCTCGCGTCGGCTCGCAGCGAGCCGGCTTGCAGCACGATGCCGCCGATCAGATCAGGGTCCACCTTGCGCACGGCCTCGACCTTGCGGCCGGAGGCCTGCTCGATACGGCCGACGATGTCCTTCGCCTCCTCGTCGGACAGCTCGTACGCCGTCGTCAGCGTGACGGTGAGCTGGCCTTCGGCGCGCGCCACCATCTCGTCGAACTCGGCACGGATGCCCTCGAGCGAGCCGGCGCGCCCCTTCTCGGCCACGAGCTTCAGGAAGTTCGCGACGAGCTCGTCCGGATCGCCGGCAGCCGCCTCGAGCACGGCGGCCTTGGAGCCGGCATCCACCTGCGGGTTGCCGATGACCGAGCGCAGCTGCGGAACCTCCGCCATCGCCTCGGCCACCGAGGCGAGCTGCTCCTGCACGTCCTTGACGTTGCCGCGGTCGACGGCAGCGTCGTAGAGCGCGCGGGCGTATACGCGGTCGGCGACCGACATCGGCTAGACCGTTTCCTTCTCCAGCGCGGAGAAGTCGAGCTCGTCGATCGCGTCCTCGATGAGGCGACGCTGGTCGGCGTCGGTCAAGCACCTTGCCGGCCACCTTCTCGGTCGCCTCGAGCGCGAGGCTCGCCACCTCGGCGCGGATCTGGCCGATCGCGCGGGCGGTCTCCGCCTCGACGTCCTTGCGCGTCTCTTCGATGCGCCGCTGCCGCTCGGCGTCGAGCTCCTCGCGCAGGCGACGCTGCTGGTCTTCCGCGACGCCGCCGGGCGTCGGCGAGCATCTCCTCGGCCTGGACGCGTGCAGCGGCCAGCGCCTCGCGCTGCTGGGCGACGAGCTGCTCCGACTCGGTGCGCGCCTGGTCGGCGGCGTCGAGCGCCTCACGAATGCGGTCGCGCCTCTTGTCGATGCGCCGTCTGGATGGGGCCGAACGCGAAGCGGCGGAGCACGAAGAACGTGATCGCGAAGACGATCAGCGTCCAGATCATCAGGCCCGGGACGACCTCGATCAGCCCCGAGTCTGCGAGCAGTGGTGCGTTCGGCATCAGACGAGCACGTAGGCGAGCAGACCGCCGATGAGGCCGTAGAACACGCAGGCCTCGGTGAGGGCGAAGCCGATCCACTGGATGCCCTGGAGCTCCCCGCGGAGCTCCGGCTGGCGGGCGACGGCCTGGATCATCGAGCCGAAGATGTTGCCGATGCCGATCCCGGCTCCGAGCGAGCCGAGGCCGATGCCGAGCGCGAGCGCGATCGCCTTACCGGCGTCGACTGCGGTGTCGGCTTGCGCGAGCAGAGTGAACATGAAGCCTTCCTCCTAGTGTTCGGGCTCGATGGCCGAGCCGATGTAGATGGCGGACAGGGCGGCGAAGATGTACGCCTGGATCGTGACGACGATACCCGACTTCGAAGAGTAGAACGCCGTAACCGCGACGACGGACAGCGGGAACACGTAGCCAGTTCGTGAGGAAGATCAGGCCGATGAAGGACGAGGATCAGCATGTGGCCGGCGAGCATGTTCGCGTAGAGCCGGACGCTGAGCGAGATCAGGCGCATGAACTGGCTGAGGATCTCGAGCGGGATCATCATCGGCAGCAGCGCCTTCGGCACGTCCGGGATCCAGCTCTGGAGATAACGCCTGACGCCGTTCTCGCGGATGCCTTCGACGTGCGTGAACGTCCACGTCATCAGGGCAAGGGCCAGCGTCACGGACAGCGTCGACGTCGCGGCGAAGATCGCGAGCGTGGGCACCTCGAGCGCCGGCGATGTCCACCTTCTCGTCCGAGAGCGGCAGCGGGATGAAGCCGATCATGTTCACGACCCAGATGAAGATCAGCAGCGAGGCCACATACGGGAACCAGCGGCGGATGGCCTTCGTCGGCAGCCCCTGCTCGGCCACTTGCACCTGCGCCATCTCGTAGACGATCTCGCCGACGGTCTGGCGGCGTCCGGGGCGCTCCTTGAGGCGCGACGCGCATGAGGACGATCCCGAGCACGATGGACACGATCCCGCCGAGCATGAGGTACGCCACGGCCTTGTTGATGGACATGTCGAGCGGGCCGATGTGGATCGGAATCCAGTCGTTCATCTCCCACTCGTGGGACGGATCGAACTCGCCTTCCTCGACCTGTGCCGCCGCGACGGCGGGGAGCACGAGGGCCAGCGTCGTCACGAACGCGAGGGCGCGCTTCACTTCGAGCCTCCAAAGTACGTGGCGAGTGACAGCCCCAGCTCGGCGGTGTAGGCGAGCGCGAAGACGAGGATCGCCGGGAGCGCGAGATCCTCGTTGGTGGTGGCGACGGCGAGCAGCACGACGAGCACGGCGAGGCCCTTGAAGACGAGCTCGAAGGCGTGAAGCCCGCCGCCGGCCGCCGGGCTCGCGTCCTTGCGCACGTAGTCGACGAGCAGCGAGATCGCGCGCATTCCTGCCCAGAGCACCGCGCCGAGGGCCCAGCCGCGGACGTCCCAGCCGGCGACGAGGAAGACGACGAGCGCGACGCCGAGCACGAGCAGCGCCGCCAGCGCGGGCGCGAGCTTCCGGGGCACGGGCCTCGGCGTCATGAGCGTGCTCGAGGGCACTACACGGAGTCCTTGTAACGGAAGTAGACAGCGCCCACGCCTGCGGGAACGCCGATCATGGCGCCGGCGAGCATGCCGTAGCCCACGCGCGCCGGCCGCCCAGCCGACGAGGGCGCCGCAGCCGATGCAGGCTGCAGTCGTGCCGGCGAGCAGGGTGCCCGCCCCGGCAGGGTGAAACGCGGGGCGAGAAGGCTCCATCGCCGCGAGCATACCAGCCCTGAGGCCCCAGCTTGTAACAGCCGAATCCCCTCGCTGATGCGGTAAAGGGCGATGTTTGTGGCTAGGCTGACTTACGCTGCTCGGCCAGCTCGCGCTCCCGCGCGACGCGGCGGCGGATGCGCGGGTTGGCGAGCTTCACGATCTCGAGCGCGTACACGATCACCATCGAGAACAGCACGGCGGCGAGGCCGATCGCCGCCACCGCAATGGTGGGCCAGAGGTGCCAGTCGCCGCCGTCGCGAAAGTCGATGAAGCGCGTGGCGAGCGCAGCGCCGGCAAGCGTCGCGCACCAGAGCCAGATGACGACCGTCGTCCGCCTCTGCGAGAGGCCGATGCGCAGGAAGCGGTGGTGGAGGTGCTCCTGGTCGGGCGCCGTGATCGGCTGCCTGTACTTGAGCCGCCGGGCGACGACGAAGCCCGTGTCCATGATCGGCACGGCCAGCACGAGCAGCGGGAAGAACAGGGCCACGGTGGCGGCCGTCTTCAGCAGCCCCTCGACGGCCACGGTGGCGAGCACGAAGCCGAGCAGCATCGCCCCCGAGTCGCCCATGAAGATCCGTGCTGGATAGAAGTTGTGCCGCAGGAAGCCGAGGCAGGCGCCGAAGACGATCGCCGACACGATCGCCGCGTCGGGCTTGCCGAGTGAGAGGGCGATGACGGCGAACGTGCCGCCCGCGATCGAGCACACGTCCGGCCGCGAGCCCGTCGAGCCCGTCGAGGAAGTTGACCATGTTCATGACGGCGACGATCCAGACGACGGTCAGCGGCTTGCCCACCCACGGCGACAGCTCGTGGACACCGACGAACGGGAACGTGAAGCGGTCGATCCAGATGCCGGAGGCGACGGGGATCGCCGCCGCCCCGACCTGACCGGCGAGCTTCTGCCACCAGAGGAGCCCGCGGAAGTCGTCGATTGCGCCAACCGCCGTCGCGACGGTGGCGCCCAGCAGGAGGCCGCGCATCTCGTCCGAGAAGTCGACGAAGGCGAGCGCCGGGATGATGATCCCGAAGAAGAGGGCGAGGCCACCGAGCTTGGGGACGATCCGCTCGTGCACGCGACGCTCGCCCGGCCGGTCGACGATGCCGAGGAAGCGGGCGACGTTGCCGACGACCGGGGTCAGCAGCAGGACGATGACGAGCGCGAGCCCGGCGCCGTAGAGGACTTCCCAGTTCGCGCGCAGCTCGTCGACCAGCAGTGCCCTACTTCGTCCCGTAGAGGCGATCGCCGGCGTCGCCGAGGCCGGGGACGATGAAGCCACGCTCGTTGAGGCCTCGGTCGATTGCTGCAACGACGATGTGCACGTCCGGATGCGCCACCTGTACGCGCTCGATCCCCTCCGGCGCGGCGATGATCGCGATCAGGCGGATGGACGTCGCTCCCGCCTTCTTGACCACGTCGATGGCGGCCGTGGTCGAGTTGCCGGTGGCCAGCATCGGGTCGAGCACGATCACGTCGCGCTGCTGCGACGTCGGTCGGCAGCTTCACGTAGTACTCGTGCGGCTCGAGCGTCTCCTCGTCGCGGTACATGCCGATGAAGCCGACGCGCGCGCCCGAGACGAGCGACAGGACGCCGTCGAGCATGCCGATGCCGGCGCGGAGGATCGGGCAGACGGCGACCTTCTTGCCGGAGATGCGCGGCACCGAGGCGCTCTCGAGCGGCGTCGAGATCTCCACCTGCTCCGTGGCAAGGCTCTTCGTCGCCTCGTACGTGAGCAGCAGCGTCAGCTCGTTGACGAGGCGGCGGAAGTCGGCGGTCGAGGTGTTGACGTCGCGCAGCAGGCCGAGCTTGTGCTGCGCGAGCGGGTGGCTGACCTCAGTGACCTGACGTACGTCGTGTAGCCGCGGAAGCCGGGATACAGCGGCCGCGCGTCGCAGAGGGCGAGGCTGCGCTCACGCAGCGCGCGGAGATCGGCGTCCTCGGCCAGCGCCTCGCACGTGATCCTCCCCACCTCGCGGAAGTCGTTCTCGTCGAAGCCGCGCATCGTCGCCGCCGGCGTCCCCGCACGCAGGCCGGAGGCAACGGTCGGCGGCCGCTCGTCGAAGGGAATCGTGTTGCGGTTGACGGTGATGGCGACCTCGGCGAGGCGCTCTTCGGCGTCCTTCCCGGTCCACTCGGTCTGACGAAGGTCGACGAGCAGGAGATGCGTGTCGGTGCCGCCCGTCAGCACGTCGAGACCGCCGGCCTGCAGCTCGGACGCGTACGCGTCCGCGTTCGTGCGCACCTGCTGCTGGTAGTCCCGGAACGCGTCAGAGCCCGCGATCGCGAAGCACGTCGCCTTGGCGGCGATGACGTGGTTGAGCGGGCCGCCCTGCATCCCCGGAAAGACCGCGCGGTCGACGGCCGCAGCGAGCTCCTCCCGGCAGAGCACGAAACCCGAGCGCGGGCCGGCGAGCGTCTTGTGCGCGGTTGACGTCACGAAATCGCAGTGCGGCACAGGGTTTGGATGGAGCCCCGCCGCCACGAGCCCGGCGAAGTGCGCCATGTCGCAGAGCAGGTACGCACCGACCTCGTCGGCGATCTCGCGGAAGCGCTCGGCCTCGATCACCCGCGGATACGCGGAGCCTCCGCAGACGATGAGCTTCGGTCGGTGGGCCTTCGCCAGCTGCCGCACCTCGTCGTAGTCGACGAGGCTCGTCTCGCGGCTGACGCCGTAGTGCACGATCGTGTACAGCCGTCCGGAGAAGTTCACCTTGAGGCCGTGCGTCAGGTGGCCCCCGTGCGACAGCTCGAGCGAGAGGATCGTGTCGCCCGGGTCGAGGCACGAGAAGTAGACGGCCATGTTCGTCTGCGCCCCTGCGTGCGGCTGGACGTTCGCGTGCTCGGCGCCGAAGAGCGCCTTCGCGCGGTCGATGGCCAGCTGCTCGATCTCGTCGACGACCTCGCAGCCGCCGTAGTAGCGGCGGCCGGGATAGCCCTCGGAGTACTTGTTCGTCGGCGTCGAGCCGACGGCCTCGAGCACCGAGGGCCAGGTGAAGTTCTCGGACGCGATCAGCTCGATCTCCGCTCGCTGGCGCTCGAGCTCGCGTCCGAGCAGCGCCGCGATGTCGGGATCGATGTCGGCGAGACCCGCGGTGCGCAGCTGCTCGAGAGACAGGGCCGTCACCGCCATCGGCCGGATCGTACTCGTCGCGCCCGCGTGAATTGATACAGACCTGGCACAGACACGTAACTCGTGCCTGGCACCGTTTACAGAGCAGCGAGGCGCGAGAGGGCTTCGGCGGCCGGGACAACGCCCTCTCGAAGCACTCGAGGCTCTGCGCCGGTGAGATCGAGCACGGTCGACGGCACGCCGCGGAAGCTCGCCCCCGTCCACGAGCGCGCCGCAGCCGGCACGAATCTCCTCGGGCACTTCGTCGAGCGACCGCGGGTCGCGCCCGCCGTGCACGTTGGCGCTCGTCGCCATGACGGCGCCGAGCTGCGCTCACGACCTCGGCCGCAACTGCAGGCAGCTGCGGCACGCGGACGCCGATCGTCGCCTCCGCAAGCCAGGCATAACGGCGCTCGGGATTCGCGAAGACGAGCGTGTACGGCCCAGGCAGCAGCGCCCGAACGAGCTCCGCCGGCAGCTCCGGGACGCGCTCGAGCAGCGCCTCGACGTCGGCGCAGAGGAGCGCCGCCGGCTGCTCCTCCGGCCGTCCCTTGAGAGCGAGCGCACGGCGGCACGCCGACTTCGGACGACGCGTCCGCGCAGAGCCCGTACACGGTGTCGGTGGGCAGGACGACGGGCTGTCCCGCGCGGAGTGCCGCTACGGCGTCCATCGACCTTCGACGACGCGATCACGGCCCGCGAGATCCGGTGTGGCGACGACGTTCGCGATAGCCGAGCTCCTCGAGCAGCCGGATACGCGTTGAGCGGATCCGTCCGCCACCTCGAGCACGAGTGCACCTCCGGGCCGCAGCACCTCGCGAGCGCCCCGCGCGATCTGCTCGGTCACGCCGTGCCCAACGAGCGCGCCCGGCGGCTCCCAGTCGCGCACTTCCGGCTGCAGCGCGTCGAGCTCCTCGGGCTCCACGTACGGCGGATTGGAGACGACGAGGTCGTACGGGCCGCCCGGCAGTCCCTGGCCCAGGTCGTGGAGTACGAGCTGCACGCGCTCTGCGAGACCCGTCAGCGCCGCGTTCTCCGTAGCAAGCGCGAGCGCGTCCTCGGACACGTCGATCGCCGTCACGACAGCGTCAGCCCGCTCGTCCGCGATGGCAAGCGCAATCGCGCCCGTGCCCGTGCCCACGTCGAGCACAGCCGGGTCAGCAACACCGTCTAGCAGCGCCAGGCAGCGCTCGACGACGACCTCCGTCTCCGGCCGCGGGATGAGCCCACGCGAGTCGACCTTCAACGTCAGACCGCCGGAAACCCCACTCGCCCGAGGATGTAGGCCAGCGGCTCGCGCGTGCCGCGGCGGCGGACCAGCTCTCGGCAGGCGGCCTGCTCGTCCTCCGTCAGCGGCCGGTCGTACTGGAGGTAGAGGTCGAGGCGCGTCAGCGCCGAGCGCCTGGGCGACGAGGTGCTCGGCGTCGACGCGGGGGCTCGGCACTTCCTTACGGGCGAGAAACTCGGTCGACGCCGTGACGACGTCGCGGATGGTCATTCGTGCATGTGGATGCGGAGCCGGCTGCCGCGCACACACAGCGCGCCCGCGAAGCCCGGGCCGAGCTCGAGGTCGTGAAAGCGACCATCCCGCGGGTGCTCGCAGACTCCGCAGCGGGACGGAAAGGCCCGTGCCGAGCGCCTTGCCGTACGCCTCCTTCTGCGTCCAGAGCTGGAAGAAGCGCCGGATTCGGCTCTCTTCCGGCAGCGAGCTCAGCTCGGCTGCCTCGTCGGACGCGAACAGCTGGTCGGCGATCGGACCGAGCGCGCGACGTGGCTCGACACGCTCGACGTCGACACCGACGCTCGCGGCCGCGAACGACCGCGAGCACGCCCACGCCCCCGGAACGGCCCCAGCTGAGCTCCAGCCCGTCGCCGTCGACCAGCCTCGGCTTGCCATACGGCCCGTACGCGAATTCCAGCGACCCGGGGTCGCGATCGAGATAGCGCGCCAGCGTCGATCGCGTGGGCGCGATCCGCCGAGAACCGCCAGACGTCGACGTCCCTGCTCATCGGGATGCCGCCTCCTGCTCGACGTCGCGTAGCACCTGGCCGAGAACCTCGCCCAGGACGTCGGCATGCGGGTGCTGAAAGATGGTGATGTGCGGCGCCTCGACCTCGTACCACGCGACGTGGTCGGCGACTCCCTCCCAGAATGACCGGGGCGTTTCGTAGTCCATCGTGCTGATCACCGTCAGCGTCCCGGGGAAGCTGGTGGTGGTCCGGTAGCTGCGCCGGAGCGAAGCCATCACCGAGGTCAGCGGATCGACCAACTTCGGGGTCGGGCTCATTCGCCGGCATCACACGACCGACGCAGGTGGTGAAGCTTGCGCCGAACGGCCCAGCGGAACCGCCGGTTCCTCTTGTGCTCCATCGCCTGGCTGACGTAGTGCCGTACGCCTCGGCGGCCGACCTGCGTGCAGCGGATCGATCACGGCGGTGAGCCGCACCTCCTCACCGCTCTGCCTGAGCCCGTCGCGCCAGCTCCATGACTATGGCACCTCCGGAGCACATGCTGGCGAAGAGGTACGGGCCGGATGGCTGCACGGTGCGAATCTCCCGAAAGTAGTCGTCGGCGATGTCCTCGACCGAACGGTCGGTCAAGCGCTCGAGCTTCGCCCGCACGGCGTAGAGGGGCTGGTCCTCCCCGAGCGTGCGCTTCAAGCACGGAGACGTTGAGGGCCTCGTCGCCGAGCGCGTGCGTCACGAACAGCGGTGGTCGTCGGCCGCTGCCCTGGACAGGGACGATGAGCGAGTCCTCGTCCCAGGTTCCGTCCTCGACGAGCGTCGTGAATGACCCAAGCGTCGGCGCCCACATCAGCGTCGTCAGTGGCAGCCTCCGTCCGTGCCGCTCGGCGATCCGTGCCAGCAGCTCGGCACCGAGGATCGAGTCGCCGCCCAGCGAGAAGAAGTCGTCCTCGACTCCGACCCGTTCTACGTCGAGCGTCTCGGCCCAGAGCTCCGCAATCTCGCGTTCGAAGTCGTTGCGCGGCGGCGACGTAGTCCTGGTGTGCCGGCGCGCACCGATTCCACGACACCGAGACGCTCGGCCAGGCCGATCCGTTGGAGCTTGCCCGTCGATCCCTTGGGGATGTCGTCCACGAACACGACAACGCTCGGCACCTTGAAGTCCGCAAGCCGCGAGGCGACGCGCCGCTGCAGCTCGTGCTCGGTCACGTGAGCGCCCTCGCGTAGCACGACGGCCGCCCCGACGTTCTCCCCCAACCTCTCATCCGGCACGGCGAAGCTCACGGCTTCAATGACGTCGGGATGCCCGAGCATCGCGTCCTCCACCTCGGCCGGAGCGACCTTCTCGCCGCCGCGATTTATGAACTCCTTGCTGCGTCCTTTCAGGAACAGATAGCCGTCGTCGTCGAGCAGACCCTCGTCACCCGTGTCGAACCACCCGTCCGCGAACGAGTCGGCGTTCGCCTCGTGGTTCGACTCGTAGCCGGCGAACACCGTCGGCCCCTTGATCGCGACGCGCCCCGTCTCGCCGGCCGGAGCAGGGCGTCCGTCGTCTCCCAGCACGGCGATCTCGAGCCCGGTCGGAAGGCCGACCGAGCCCGGTTTTCTCTCGCCGGGCGGGAGCGGGTTGCTCGCCATCTGATGCGCGGCCTCGGTCATGCCGTACGCCTCGATCACGGGAACACCGAAGGTCTCCTCCAGCTCTTCGTGCACGCGCGGCGGCAGCGCCGCTGAAGAGGAACGGATGAAGCGCAGCGACGTGGCGGCGGACTGCTTCCGTGCGAGCACCGCCTGGTGGACTGTCGGCACCGCCGTGTACCAGGTCGGCTCGAAGCTCGGACAGCCAGCCGTGGAACGACGGCGCGTGGAAGCCGGGCGTGCAGATGACGCTCGCGCCGGCGGAGAGCGAGGCAAGAAGCGCCGCCACGAGGCCGTGAATGTGGAAGAGGGGCATGACGTTGAGGCAGCGATCCCGTGGCGTCAGCTCCAGCGTCGACGCGACGTTGTGGGCGGACAGCGTGAGCAGGCCGGTGGGTGAGCGGCACGATCTTCGGGCGCGCTGTCGTTCCCGACGTGTGGAGGACAAGCGCCGTGTCGTTCTCGCGCGGCTCCCTCGTTCTGCCGCGACCTTCGGAGAAGCGGAAGGTGCCCGCAGCGAAGCCTTCGGCCGCGACGACATCCACGACGAGAAGCCCGCGCCTACGGAAGAAGTCACGTAACGGCGAGTCGTCGTCCGCAGCCAGCACGACGAACTTCGCATGGAGATCGGCGATGTAGAAGTCGTACTCCGACTGGCGGTACGACGGGTTGAGCGGCGCGCATACCGCCGCAGACGAGATGGCGAGGAAGGCGGCCGCGAGCTCGGGGCCGTTCTGATGAACGAGCGCCACGCGGTCGTCCGAGCCAACCCCGAGCGAGCGGAGCTGGCCGGCCGCGGCCTCGGTCTGCTCGAAGAGCTGTCGGTACGAGAGCGGCTCCCTGCCGGGAGCCATGAGCGCCGGCGCGTCCGGCGTCGACTTGGCCCAGCGGCGTAGCAGCTCGGGAATCGTCATTCCGCCTCGAGTGCCAGACGTCGCTCCTCGTCGGCGAGCGCGTCGGTGAAGTCGGCGAGGTCGCCTTCGAGGATGGCGTCGAGGCGATGCTGGGTCAGCTTGATGCGGTGGTCGGTGAGCCGGTTCTCGGGGAAGTTGTAGGTGCGGATCTTCTCGGCCCGCTCGCCGCCGCCGATCTGGGCGCGGCGCGCGGCCGACTCCTCAGCGTGCTGCCGCCGGCGCTCGTGCTCGTAGAGGCGTGCGCGCAACACACGCATGCCCTTGTCGCGGTTCTTGAGCTGCGAGCGCTCGTCCTGCATGGCGACGACGATGCCGGTCGGCATGTGCGTGATGCGGACGGCCGAGTCGGTCGTGTTGACGCTCTGGCCGCCCGGGCCGGTGGAGCGGTAGACGTCGATCTTCAGGTCCGCCGGGTCGATGTCCACCTCGACCTCCTCGGCTTCGGGCATCACCGCCACCGTCGCCGTGGATGTGTGGATTCGCCCCAGCGACTCCGTGGTGGGCACCCGCTGGACGCGGTGCGTTCCGGCCTCCCACTTGAAGATCGAGTACGCGCCGTCGCCCTTGACGGCGAAGACCGACTCCTTGAAGCCACCGCCGTCGTTGGGGCTCGCCGAGATCTGCTCCCACTTGTAGCCCTTGCGCTCGGCGTAGCGCGTGAGCATGCGGAAGACGTCCGACGCCCACAGCGCGGCCTCGTCGCCCCCCACGCCCTGGCGCACCTCGACGATCACGTCCTTCGAGTCGGCCGGGTCGGTCTCCACGAGCGCGAGCTTCAGCTCCTCCTCCAGCTCCGCGGCACGCGTCTCCAGCTCCGGAACGAGCTCACGAAGGTCCCCGTCCTCGCGCGCTGCGTCGAGGTCTGCGCGCACGCCGCGCCACTCCTCGGCCAGTTGGAAGGGCCGCTCGAGCTCCTTCAGCCGCCGCCCGACGTCCGCCGCCTGCCTGTGGTCGTTGTAGACGGCAGGGTCGGACAGACGCTCCTGCGTCTCGCGGTATGAGCGCTCCAGCTCGTCGACTAGTGCCGTGAGGTCGGCCACGATCGCAAGGCTAGACGAGGGCATGAAGGGGCGTTAGGCTCGCCCGGATGATCTGTCCGTCGTGCACGACGGAGAACCAACCGGGGGCGAAGTTCTGCGTCGAGTGCGGTACGGCGCTCGCGCTTGCCTGCCCGTCCTGTGGCGCGCCGCACACAGCCGGTCAGCGCTTCTGCGCCGAGTGCGGCACGGCGCTCGCTGCGTCGCCGGCGGACGCCCGCGCCGCCGCCCCGCGAGGCGCCGGCAGCCGAGCGTCGCCTCGTCACCGTGCTGTTCGCCGACCTCGTCGGCTTCACGACCGCCTCCGAGCAGCGGGACGCCGAGGAGACGCGCGAGCTGCTCTCGCGCTACTTCGACACGAGCCGCACGGCTGATCGAGCTGTACGGCGGCACGGTCGAGAAGTTCATCGGCGACGCGGTGATGGCCGTCTGGGGCACGCCGATCGCGACCGAGGACGACGCAGAGCGCGCGGTTCGCGCCGCTCTCGACCTTGTCGCCGCGGTCTCGGCCCTCGGCCAGGAGGCAGGCGCCGAGGACGCTCCGTGCCCGCGCAGGCGTGCTGACAGGCGAAGCCGCAGTCACGATCGGCGCCGAGGGCGAGGGCATGGTCGCCGGCGATCTCGTCAACACCGCCTCGCGCGTGCAGTCGGCCGCCGAGCCGGGCGCCGTGCTTCGTCGGCGAGACGACCCGGCGCGCCACCGAGCAGACGATCGTCTACGAGGACGCCGGCTCCTTCGAGTTCAAGGGCAAGGACAGTCTCTCGCCGCTGCTCGAAGGCCAACGCGTCGTCTCCGGCTTGACGCGGCTCGCTCAAGTCGCATGGGCTCGAGGCGCCGTTCGTCGGACGCGATCGCGAGCTCAGGCAGATCAAGGATCTCTTCCACGCTCGGCCGAGGAGCGCAAGGCGCACCTCATCTCCGTGACGGGCATCGCCGGCATCGGCAAGTCGCGTCTCGTCTGGGAGTTCTACAAGTACTTCGACGGCATCGTCGAGCAGACCGTGTACTGGCACCGCGGGCGCTGCCTCTCCTACGGCGAGGGGGTGACCTACTGGGCGCTCGCCGACATGGTGCGGATGCGCTGCCGCATCGCCGAGGAGGAGGCCGCCGAGGCGCGCGCTCCAAGCTGCGCGCCACGCTCGAGGAGCACATCCTCGACGTCGAGGAGCGCGGCTTCGTCGAGCCGCGACTCGCGCATCTGTCGGGCTCGCGGACCACCGGCCGCGAGATCAGCAGGATCTCTTCGCCGCCTGGCGCCTGCTTCTTCGAGCGCCTCGCCGAGAGCTATCCGACCGTGCTCACGTTCGAGGACATGCAGTGGGCGGATGAGAGCCTGCTCGACTTCGTCGAACACCTCCTCGACTGGTCGCGGAACCACCCATTGTCGTCGTCACGCTGGCGCGGCCTGAGCTGCTCGAGCGGAGGCCGACCTGGGGCGCCGGGCAGCGGAGCTTCACCTCGCTCTTTCTCGAGCCGCTCCCGCAGCAGGCGATGGAGGAGCTCCTGACGGGTCTCGTGCCCGGGCTCCCGTCGCGAAGCTCCGCGACCGCATCCTGGCCCGCGCCGAGGGCATCCCGCTGTACGCGGTCGAGACGGTGCGCATGCTGCTCGACCGCGGCTTGCTCCTGGTGCGGACGGCCCCGCCTACAGGCTGACCGGGCCGGTCGAGACGCTCGAGGTGCCGGAGACGCTCCACGCGCTGATCGCCGCGAGGCTCGACGGTCTTTCGGGAGAGGAGCGGCGACTGCTCCAGGATCGGCGCCGTGCTCGGCAAGACATTCACGAAGGACGCGCTGGCGCGCGCTGGCTGGCGCGGAAGCGGAGATCGAGCCGCTGCTCGCTGTCACTCGTGCGCAAGGAGGTTCTGGGCGTGCAAGCCGATCCCCGCTCGCCCGAGCACGGCCAGTACGGCTTCCTCCAGGACCTCGTCCGCCACGTCGCATACGAGACGCTGTCGAAGCGCGAGCGGAAGGCACGACACCTCGCTGCTGCCGAGTACCTCGCGAACGTGTTCGCCGACGAGGATGAAGTGGTCGAGGTGCTCGCCTGGCACTACCTCGCGGCCTTCGAGGCCGCACCCGACGCAGACGACGCCGGGGAGATCCGCGCCAAGGCGTGCGAGATGCTCGTCCGCGCGGGTGCGCGCCGAGTCGCTCGCAGCCCCCGACGAAGGCCAGCGGTACTTCGAGCGAGGCGGCCGAGCTGGCCGACGAGCCGTTTGCCCAGGCGCAGCTTCTCGAGCAGGCAGGGGGGCTTGCGTTGAACGCGAACCGCTCGGCCGAGGCCCGGGAGCGCATTGAGCGGGCGATCGGGCTGTTCGAGCAGGCGGGCGACACCCGTGCCGCCGCGCGCGCCAGCGCCGCGCTCGCAGACGTCGACGCTACCGACGGCCGCCTCGACGAGGCGGCGGCCCGCCTAGAGCACGCCGTCGCTGGGCTCGACGGGGGGGAGCCGGATGCCGTACTCGTTGGGGCGCTCGCGCAGCTCGGCCGCATGCATGCGCTCGCAGGGCACAGCGAGGCGGCGTTGCGCACGCTCGAGCGCGCGTTGCCGCTGGCGGAGCGCCTGCAGCTGCCCGACGTCTTCGTCGAGGCCCTCACGAGCAAGGCGGTCGTCCTCACCTACCAAGGACGCCTCTCCGAGGCACGAATCCTGCTCGAGGCAGCTGTCGCCCGGGCGTACGAAGAGCACCTGTACGCGAGCGCACTACGCGCCATGAACAACCTTGGGGTCGTTCACCAGTCCGCCGATCGCTACGCCGAAGCGCTCGAAGTGAGTGAGCAGTCGCTCGGGCTCGCGCGACGCCGCGGGGACCGCCGCTGGGAGTCGAACATCCGGACTGGCGACATCGAGGTCCTGTACATGGTCGGGCGCTGGGATGAGGCCCTCGCAGTCGCGGCCGAGGAAGAGCCGGTCGCAGACGCGATGAGCGCACGATCTTCGCTGTCCTCGACCGCGCTCGTGCACAGCGAGCGCGGCGACGCCACAGCTGCACGCGCACTGCTCGCCGCGAACGACATGGTGCGAAACAGCGGCCAGCTTCAGGTCCGCGCCAGCTACGACTCTCTCGACGCGCGCGTCCTGCGCGCCGAGGGGCGGGCCGGCGATGCGCTGAGTGCGGCCAAGCGCGTGCTCGATCACCACCCGGAGCTGGCTGTCGAGGAGCTCGTCGTCAAGCGGGCCCTGGTCGAGGGGGTCGAAGCTGCGTTCGAGCTTTCCGACCTCGAAGGGGCAGAGGAGCTGCTGCGTATTCCCGAGTCGCTCTATCCCGGTGAGCTGACGCCGTTTCTCCAGGCGAGCACCCTCCGCCTCCGCGCTCGGCTGGACTCCTTCCGCGGCCACGCGGACGGAGTCGACGATCGCTTCGTCAGCGCCGCCGCCCTCTTCCGCGAGTTTCGCATGGTCTTCCACCTCGCCGTCACGGAGCTCGAGCACGCCGAGTGGCTCGTGTCTGAGGGCAGGCGCGACGAGGCCGAGCCGCTCCTGGCCGAGGCTCGCGCGACGTTCGAGCAGCTGGAAGCGGCGCCGTGGCTAGAGCGCACCACGGCCGTTCAGCCTGTCGCTGTCTAGCTCGCGAGCCGCGCGTCGAGCAGGATCTCGACGTTGCCCTTGAGTGCCCCCGAAACGGGGCAGTTGTCGCGGGCGCCCTCGGCCGCCTCCACGAACGCAGCCTCGTCGATGCCGGGCACAGTGCCCGTCACGTCGAGCTTCATCTGCGTGATTCCGGTGCCGGGCACGAACGTCGAGGTGGCCGTCACGTCGAGCTTCTCGGGCGCATTGCCGGCCTCCGCAAGACCGTGCGACAGCGCCATGCAGAAGCAGGACGCGTGCGCCGCCGCGATCAGCTCCTCGGGGCTGGTACGGCCGGACTCGCTCTCTTCGGCACGCGAGGCCCACGTCACTTCTAGCCCTTCGATCGCGCCACTCCCGGTCGACTCGATGAGCCCCGAGCCGTCCATGAGGCTTCCATTCCACGTCACGTGTGCGGTTCGGTCTGCCACTACGCCATCACCTCCACTCTGCTTTCCGCCTTCGTGATCCCGCCCTCGCGCTCCAGAACCTCCTGCAGCGCCCGGATCGAGACCTCGATCTGGTCGAGCGACGGCTTGCGGGTCGTCAGCCGCTGCAGCCAAAGGCCAGGCGCCAGCAGTGCCATCACGTACGTGTTCTGTTGATGCTTGCCGGCGAAACGGATCAGCTCGTAGGCGAGGCCAGCGATCACCGGCAGCATGAGGATGCGGCTCGCGATCAGCCAGTACCAGGCGGGTTGTCCGAAGAACGCGAAGACGAAGATCGCGATCACCATCACCCACAGCAGGAACGCCGTGCCGCAGCGGGGGTGAATGAGGCTGAAACGGTCGACGCGCTCGGGCGTCAGCTCCTCGCCGGCCTCGTACGCGTTGATCGCCTTGTGCTCGGCCGCGTGGTACTGGAACAGCCGCCTGAGATCGGGCAGAAGCGAGATCAGCACGAGATACGTGATGAAGATGCCGACGCGGATCATGCCTTCGACGACGACGAAGAGCTGCGTCGTCTCGATGTCCAGTCGACTCGTGATCAGCGCTGGGCCGACCTTGAACAGCGCGAGCGCGAAGCCGATGGCGATCGCGAACGCGAAGATCATCTGCCCTCGCGAGAGCTCGAGATCCTCTTCGCCCTCCTCCCCCTGCGCCGCGTAGTTCGCCGAGATGGCGAGGGCGCGAAAACCGATGGCGAGCGACTCGCCGAGCGCGATCACGCCGCGGATCACCGGCAGCCGGTAGATCCGGCGCTTCGCCATCGGCGAAGTGATGACCTTGCAGACCTGCGCGATCTCGCCGTCGGGCTTGCGCACGGCCACCGCCCAATTGGACGGCGTGCGCATCATCACGCCCTCGAGGACGGCCTGCCCTCCGACGGTCATGCTCAACGGAGTTAGCGCTGCGCGCGCTCGAGCCGGCGCTGGAAGCGCTCGACCCGTCCGCCCGTGTCCATGAGCTTCTGCTTGCCCGTGTAGAAGGGGTGGCACGCGGAGCAGATCTCGACGTGGAGATCGGGCTTCGTCGATCGCGTCGTGAACTCGTTGCCGCAGGAGCAACGAACGGTGGCGATGACGTACTCGGGGTGAATGTCAGTCTTCATCAGGCCTCGGCGAGGATAGCAGCAGCGACCTTCGGGTCCGCGTTGCCTCCCGACACGACGGCGACCACTTTCGAGCCGGGCTCGAGCTCGATCTTGCCGGCAAGCAGGGCCGCCGTCGCAGCGGCACCGGACGGCTCGCAGGCGAGCTTGGCGCGGCCGTAGAGAAACCGCATCCCCTCGGCGATCTCCTCCTCGGTGACGAGGACGATCTCGTCCACACGATCGCGGACGACGCCGAGCGTGTGCTCGCCCGGTGAAGGGCGCGTTGAGGCCGTCGGCGACCGACGAGGGCTGGATCCGCACCGGCTCTCCTGCCGCCAGCGCTGCTGTCAGCGTGGCCGCCGACTCCGGCTCGACGCCGATCTACGCGACAGTCGACCGCCGAGGCGATGCCCGAGATAAGCCCACCGCCGCCGATCGGCGCCACGATCGTGTCGACGCCCGGCAGGTCCTCCTCGACCTCCAGCGCGAGCGAGCCGTGACCCGCCTGGAGCACCGGGTCGTCGAACGGATGCACGAACGTCCGGCCCGTCTCCTCGGCAAACGCGAGCAGGCGCTCATGGGCCTCCGCGGGGCCCTCGGCTTCGAGGTCGACCTCGGCGCCGTACGCCCTGGCGGCCTCCACCTTGCGCGGGTTCGCGTCGCGCCACATGAAGACGCGGCACGCGGTGCCGTCGAGCGCGGCCGCGTACGCCGCGCCCTGGGCGGCGTTGCCCGCCGACCAGGTGACGATGCCGCGAGCCTTCTCCTCGGCCGAGAGCGACGCGACCTTCGCGAGCATCCCGCGCGGCTTGAACGAGCCCGTGCGCTGGAAGAGCTCCGCCTTGAGATGAGCATCGCCGCCGATGCGCTCGGACAGCGAGCGTGACGAGAAGAGCGGTGTGCGGTGGAGGCGCCCGCCGATCGCTTCCCGTGCTGCGAGGACGTCCTCGCGCGAGATCACGGAGCCCATGCTCAGAGCCTACGCGCGTCCGCACCGACGAGTTTCGTCTCTGCCAGGCTACGGTCGTGGAGCTCAGGGTTGTTCCGTTCTCGGCCGGGCACGTCGAGGATGCAGCCGGCCTGCTCGCCGCCCGCCATGCGCAGCATCGTCGGACAGAGCCGCTGCTCCCGGCCCGCTTCGAGGCACCGGCTGCGGCACGCGAGCAGGTTGCCGCGGCATGGTCGGCTGAGGATGCGTCCGGCGCGGCGGCGTTGCACCGCGGACGACTCGTCGGGTACCTCATCGCGGCACCTCGCGACAAAGCCGTCTGGGGGGAGAATGTCTGGGTGGCGGCCGCTGGAATGGCGGCCGAAGATCCGGAGGTTGTCCGCGACCTGTACGCCGCTGCTGCCGCGATGTGGGTCGAGCACGAACGACGGCGCCACTATGTCCTAGTACCAGCCACTGATCAATTGCTCGTCGACGCCTGGTTCCGGCTCGGCTTCGGCCACCAGCAGGCGCACGGTGTCCGCGAAGTTACTACGCCTCCAAGCGCTTGTACGCCTGAAAGGCTTGAGATACGCAAACCACGCGAGGAGGACATCGAAGCCTTGATCGCAGTGGACCTGGTGCTGCCGAGGATCAACCAGGACTCGCCAATCTTCTCCCCGCACCCTCTGCCCACCGCGGACGCGCTGAGGAAGGAGTGGCGCTCCACGCTCACCGACGATGTTGAGAGCATCCTGATCGGTTGCATCGAAGGCCGCCCGGTCGCCTGCTGGTCCTTCTGCGACATCGAGCTCTCTGGCCACCACAGGGGTCTTGCTGGGGCCGACGACGCCTGCTATCTCTCGTTCGCAGCAACATTGCCGGAGGCCCGCGGCTTGGGGATCGGAACTGCGCTCACTGACGCATCACTCGCCGCAGCCGCCGGGGAGGGTTACGCGGCGATGGTCACCGATTGGCGGGTCACGAACCTCTTGGCCTCGCGTTTCTGGCCGAGGCGTGGGTTTCGCACGTCCTTCCTACGCCTTCACCGGTCGATTCCCTGAGCTTTCACGTCAGCGTGTACTCCGGCCCGGCGCCGCCCTCGGCCGGTAGCAGACGGCCGCCCTTGGCCGTGATCGCGCCGCACTGGACGCAGTTGGAGGGAGTGACCTCCACCTCGACCTTGCCCGCGTCCTCGCGCCCGAGCTCGTACACGTGCGCGGGGCACATGTTCACCCACAGCTCGCCGACCTCGCGCGGCACTCGTCTCGCGACGCGGATGTGACTCGGGGCGTCGTCCCGGGTCTTGTTGCCGCTGAGAAAGACGGACGAGAGCTTGTCGAACGTCAGCTTGCCGTCCGGGGTCGGATAGCTCTCGGCACGGTCGGTGCGGATGACGTCGTGCTCGGCATCCAGTTCGGTCGCCAGTGCCTTGCGAGGTGCGTGACCCCCTGTCACCGTCATCAGGCCTGCCTTCGCGGAGCCTCTCGAGAAGCCCTTGGCGAACGCCTGCCGCATGTTGCGAACCTGCTTCAGGTCGTTCCAGAGGAAGCTCTGCCGGACGGCGTCGTCGTAGCTGGCCAGCGCGCCGGAGCGGCCGATCGCCTCGCCCGGACGGAGCGCGCCGGCGATCGCCTCGGCGGCCAGCACGCCCGACTCGACGGCGTAATGGATGCCCTTGAGCGCGGGCACGTTCACGAAGCCGGCCCCGTCGCCGCAGAAGACGACGCCGGGCCCGTGCAGCTTGGACGGCAGCGAGTAGAAGCCGCCTTCCGGAATCGTCTTCGCCCCCCAGGCGATCCGCTCGCCGCCGGCGAGGATCTTACGCACGAGCTTGTGGGTCTTCAGCTCCTGCAGGACGTCGTGGACGGACAGCGAGACGTCGCGGTAGTCGAGGCCGACGACCATGCCGAGCGAGACGAGGTCGTCGCCCATCGGGTAGATGAACGAGCCGCCGAACTCGCGGTAGCGCTTCCCGCCGCGGAGCGGCCACCCCATCGTGTGGATCACCTTGCGAAGCGGCTTCGGCACGCGCCAGACCTCCTTCACGCCGAGCGCCCAGACCTGCGGATTGCGGCCGTGCAGGCCGAAGCGCTCGAGCGCCGCGCCCGTCAGGTAGCCCTGCGTGCCCTCCGCCAGCACCGTCACCTGCGCGGCGATGTCGGAGCCCGGCTCGAAGCGCGCGAGTGGCTCGCCGTCACGGCCGCGCCCGCGGTCGCCGGTGCGGACACCGACCACTCTGCCGTGCGAGACGAGCAGCTTGTCGGCCGACGTCTCGGGCAGCACCGTCACGCCCAGCGCCTCGGCCTCCTCCGCCAGCCAGCGACCGATCTGGGAGAGCGACGCCACGTAGTTGCCGTGATTGCGCATCGTCGGCGGCGCCGGGATGCGCCACGCCCGCCCTCGTGTGAGGAAGTAGACCGACTCCTTCTCCACCCGGCCGAAGAACGGCATGTCGTCGGTCGTGCGGCGGCCCGCGAACAGGCTGCGCAGCGATATCGGGTTGACGACGGCTCCTGAGAGCAGGTGCGCGCCGGGCTTCGAGCCCTTGTCGAGCACGGCAATCGGCACCTCGCCGAGCCGCTCGGCAAGCGCCGGCGACTCCTCTGCGAGCTGACCGAGCCTGATCGCGCAGGCCAGTCCGGCGGGGCCCGCGCCCACGATCAGCGCCCCGACCTCGATCCGCTCGCCGGGCGGATCCGTCGGCTCCACGATCGCGTCGTCCCGCGTGAGCGGCGGCGGATAGTCGGCAGGCCTGACCATCGGCCCGCTCAGGCCTTACGGGCCCGGACGAGCTCCGTGAGCTTGGGAACGATCTGATTGAGATCGCCGACGATGCCGATGTCGGCGAACTCGAAGATCGGCGCGTTCGGGTCCTTGTTGATGGCGACGATCGTCCCGGAGCTCTGCATGCCGACCTTGTGCTGGATGGCGCCCGAGATGCCGGCCGCGATGTAGAGCTTCGGCGCCACGGTCTTGCCCGTCTGGCCGACCTGGGTCGCGTACGGGTACCAGCCGGCGTCGACCACGGCGCGTGTCGCTGCGACGGCACCGCCCAGCGCCTTCGCGAGCTCCTCGAGTTGCGCGAAGCCCTCGGGCCCTCCGAGCCCGCGGCCCCCGGCGACGATGATGTCCGCGTCCTCGATCGAGGGGCCGGCCTGCTCTTCGGTGTCGTGCCCCGTGAGAGTCGCTGCGGTCGAGAAGTCCTCGAGCTCGGCGGTCACGTCCACGACCTGGCCTGCACCCTCGGCCGGGACCGGATCGAAACTGCCGGCGCGGAAGAGCGCGATGGCGGGCTCCGAACGCCAGCTCGTGTCGACGTACACGCTGTCGCCGAGCGCAGGACGGACGCCGACGAGGCTACCGCCGTCGTCGCGCACGTCGACGAGATCCCAGTTCAGGCCTGCGTCGAGCCTGACGGCCAGCGCCGCGGCGATATCGGCGGCGAGCACCGACTGGCCGAGGAACACCGCGCCGTACCCGCCCTCCCGGGCGACCTTGGCCACCACGTCGACCCGAGGCTGGGCGAGCGGCGCCGCAAGCTCGGGCGAGTCGGCGACGTGCACCGTCGCCGCGCCGTGCGCCCCGGCCTCCGCCGCTGCGTCCCGGGCACCCTGGCCGACGAGGATGCCCGACGCCTCGCCGAGGGACGCTGCCTTGGACAGGACGCCGAGCGAGCCCTTCTGGATGGCGCCGTCGTGATGCTCCAGGAAGACGAGCGTCTTCACAGCAGCTTCCTCTCCGCGAGCAGGTCGACCACCTTCTGCGCGGCAGAGCCGTCGTCCTCGAGCTTCAGCGTGTCGCCGCGCGGAGGCGGGCTGCCGAGACCGCGCACCTCCGTGCGCGAGCCGCCTTCTCCGACGTCCCCGGAACCCAGGCCCAGGTCGGCGACGGTGAGGCTCTCCTGCGGCTTCGACTTCGCGCCCATGATCCCCTTCAGCGACGGGTAGCGAGGCTCGTTGATCGCGTCCGAGACGGCGACGACGGCCGGCAGCGGCGCGGCAACGTGGTCGTAGCCGAACTCCGTCTGCCGCTTGGCGTCGACCGCTCCGTCCTTCACCTCGAGCCCCGACACCTGAGAGACGAGCGGCAGTCGCAGCCTCTCGGCAACGGCGGCACAGAGCACTGCGCCGTCCGAGTCGGATGCCTGCTGGCCGAACAGCACGAGGTCGGCGCCTTCCCGCTCGAGCGCCTTCGCGAGCACGGCGCTCGTGGCGACGAGATCGGACCCTGCGGCCGCTTCGTCGGAGACGAGCACCGCGCGGTCTGCTCCCATGGCGAGCCCCTTGCGCAGGGCTTCCGTGGCCCGTTCGGGTCCCATGGAGACCAGCACGACCTCGCCCTCGCCGGACGCCTCGCGCAGGCGCAGAGCCTCCTCGATCGCGTTCGTGTCGAAGGGGTTGAGGCCGGCCTCGCCGGCGCGGTCGAGACGCATCGTGCCGGGGTCGATTCGCTTGGTCCCGCCCTCGGGAACCTGCTTGACGCAGACGGCAATCTTCATCGCGCCAAGACTCTAACGGCGCGTGCATCCCTCTCCGTCGCCAACAAGCGTCGGCAGACGTTGCTAGGGTCTGGCGCTCCGAGCGCGAACTTCGGAGTCGTGGACTTCCGCCGAAAGACAGCCCGAGGACTCATCTTCGCCGCAGCAGCGGCCAGCGCAGTCGGCCTCGCCGGCGGGGTTGCTTCTGCGCAGTCGCAGGGGACCGTGCCGCGACTCATCTTCCCCATCGTCGGGTCGGTGGCCTGGTCGAACGACTTCGGCGCCGCCCGCTACAGCGGCAGCCACCAGGGCAACGACCTGATGGCGCCGCGGCGCACGGTCGCCGTGGCAGCCGAGGCGGGCAAGGTGAAGTACTGGACGTCGTCCTCCGCGGCGGGCTGCATGCTCTATCTCTATGGCAAGAGCGGCACGACGTACCTCTACATCCACCTCAACAACGACGTCACCAAGGGGAACGACAACCGCGGGCAAGTGCGTGCCCGGCATGGCATACGCCAAGGGCTTGAAGGACGGCGCAGTCGGTCGAGGCAGGCGAGGCGATCGGCTTCGTGGGCAACTCGGGCGACGCCGACAGCACCGATCCGCACCTCCACTTCGAGGTGCATCCCAACGACGGCGGCGCGGCGAACCCGTATCCGTATCTCATAAAGGCCGAGCGGCTGATCTTCGCCACGTCGCCGACGACGACCGTGACGCTGACGGTGACGGGCAACGTCACCCAGGCGGCTACCGGGCAGCTCACGATGAAGGTCACGAAGCTCCAGGCCTTCCCGGCCGGAGCGGTGCTCGACAAGATGCGCCGGCCGCTGAAGCTCGGTGTCGCGGAGACCGTGCAGGTCGACCTCGGCAACAAGGTCGTCGGCGCGAAATCTGCTCCGAAGCTCCTCGGCCACGAGGTGGTCGTGCTCACCGAGCCGACCGCGGCGACGCTGGCAGCCGCGGCCGTGCGCCCGGGCGCGTACAAGGCGGGCCGGGTCGTGCTGGCCGCTACCGGCCGCTGAAGCGCGGCTCGCGCTTCTCGATGAAGGCCGTCATCCCCTCGCGCTGGTCCTCGCTGCCGAAGAGGCCGGCGAACGCCTCCGCCTCGGCGCCGAGGTCGCCGTAGAGCGTCCTGTTCATGGCCTGCTTCGCCGCGGCGAGCACGAGGGGGCTCTTCGCGGCCAGCTCCCGGGCGAGCTCGAGCGACTTCTCCATCAGCTCCTCCGCGGGGAAGACCGCGTTCACGAGGCCGATGCGGAATGCCTCCTCCGCGTCGACGAGCCGGCCCGTCATGATCAGCTCCTTCGCGCGGCCGATGCCGACGACCCGCGGCAGCCGCTGCGTTCCTCCCCAGCCGGGGATGATCCCGATCGAGACCTCGGGCTGGCCCAGCTTCGCCGCCGTGGACGCGTAGCGGACGTCGCACGCGAGGGCGAGCTCACAGCCGCCGCCGAGCGCGAAGCCGTTGACGGCGGCGATCGTGGGCTTCGGCATCGTCTCCAGCAGCGTCGCCGTCTCGTGCCCCAGGTTGCCCCAGGCCTGTGCCTGCTCGATGTCCATCGCCGACATGGCCTTGATGTCGGCGCCGGCCACGAACGCCCGGTCGCCGGCGCCGGTGAGCACGACAACGCGGACGTCGGCGTCGCCGGCGAGCTCGGCCAGACGGTCGCGTAGCTCGCCCAGCGTCGGCGGGTCGAGCGCGTTCAGCGCCTCCTGCCGATCGACGGTGACGACGGCGACGGCGCCGTCACGCTCGACGCCGATCACGCGACCGGCACCCGCTCGCGGAGGAAGTCGACGATCGCACCCGTAGTCGCGCCCGGGGTGAACACCTCGGCCACTCCTTGTTCCTTCAGCTGGCGCGCGTCGTCCGTGGGAATCGTGCCTCCGACGACTACGAGGACGTCCTCCGCCTCGTCTGCGCGTAGCAATTCGAGGATCCGGGGTACAAGCGTCATGTGCGCGCCGGAGAGGACGGAGATGCCGATCGCGTCCGCGTCCTCCTGGATGGCGGTCTCCACGATCTGCTCGGGCGTCTGATGGAGCCCCGTGTAGATGACCTCCATCCCGGCGTCTCGCAGCGCGCGGGCGATGACCTTCGCGCCGCGGTCGTGCCCGTCGAGACCGGGCTTCGCGATCACTACCCGGATCTTCTTCGCCATCCGCGCGGCAGTATATGGCGATGAAGCTGACCGTCGTGGGCTCGAGCCCGGCGTGGCACAACCCCGGCAGCGCTCAGTCCGGCTACCTCGTCGAGGGCCCGGGACGACTGCTGCTGGACTGCGGCCCCGGCGTGCTCGCCGAGCTGCGCGAGATGAACGGCGGCTGGCCGCACGTCGACTCGATCGTGATCACGCACTGGCACCTCGACCACTGGGGAGACCTCGTGCCGTGGGTCTGGGGGAACATGGTCGGGCCCGGGAAGGGCGAAGAGCGCCCCGAGCTCTGGCTACCGCCTCAGGGTCGGGCGCGCATCCGCGACTTCGGCACGAGGCTCGGCTGGGAGGACATGTTCGAGACGACGTTCAACGTGCGCGACTACGAGGAGGACGTGCCGTTCCGCACCGAGGCGGGGCTCGAGGTGCACGCGATGCGCCTGCCGCACTACACGCTTGCGCACGTACGGCCTGCGGGTGTCGAACGGCGATCACACGCTCGCGTACTCGGGCGACTCCGGCCCGGACGAGCGGCTGACGGAGGTCGCCCGCGACGCCGACCTGTTCGTCTGCGAGGCCACGCTCCTGCGCGGCGAGCTGGACGGGAGCCCGCGCGGCCACCTGTCGGTCGACGAAGCCGTGGAGGCCTTCGAGGCCTCGGGAGCGAAGCGTCTCCTGCTCACACACCGCCCCGAGGAGCTGCCGCGGCCGGACGGCTACGAGCTGGCCTACGACGGTCTCGTCATCGATCTCTGAACACGTTACTGTTGCGCCATGGAGTGGGTCGCGCTCTTCATCGTTGCCGTGATCGTCGGGGCCTCGTCACAGGCATCATCGGCCTCGCGTCCGGGCGCGAGGACTGGAAAGCGGCGGTTCGCTTCACCGCCATCATCGGTGCGCTCTTCGCGGACGCAACGATCCTCGTCTTCATCTTCGACGCCGTCTGGGCGGAGGCGGGATTCCTCGTAGCCGCCGGACTGCTCGCGATCGCGCTCTTCTTCGTGAAGAAGTGGGACGACCGTCGCGCCGCGCGAGAACGAGCGCGCTTCGAGCGCAGCTGAAGTCGGTCGGGTAGTCGCCGCGTGAGCGAAGGATCACGCGCGGACTTCTGGAAGTTCTGTGGTGAGTGGCTGCGGCGACGCAGCGTCGCGACCGTGATGCTTGTTTTGTCGCCGGTACGACAGACACGGCATCGACGCTTCCCATATGCTGCGCGCCACATGAGTCGCTCAATCGTCGTAGTGCTCGTTTCCGTCGGCGCCCTCGCCGCGTCGGCGGCGGTTGCCCTCGCCCACAACACGCCGTATTCGTGGTCGGTGGCGAAGGCGCAGTTCACGCTGCAGGACTCGACGACGATCGCCCTGCCGGCGACGGAGCGCGCGGCGCTCGACGCCGAGCTCGATGCCTGGCTGAAGAAGTTCCGGCCGCTCCTGCTCACGGCACAGGCCGAGTCGGAAAAGGACCCGCAAGCGATTCGGCTCGCCCAGACGTACGACACGTACGATCAAACGCTTCACGAAGGCGCGCGAAACGGTGAACGCCGGCCTGTCCATCGACAGCCGTCAAATGCACCGGCCAGGGCAAGGGAGTAAAGGCGCATTTCGCGGAGAAGGCTGGAGCGGTCGAAACGCGGTACAAGCACTTCCGCTGCAACACGACGTCGTACACGCTCGAGATCCCGAACATCGAGCTCGTGCCCGGAGCGAATCCGTTCCTGCCCGAGGTGAACGAAGGGCCGCGACAGCTCGTCGGGCCGCTCTCCGCCGCCTTCACCGTCCACGTGACGGGGAAGTCGCGGATGCTCTCGCAGCGCGCGGACTAGCTCAGAAGACCGGCGTCTCCCTCCAGACGCCCCACACCTCGCGCAGGGCGTCGCACATCTCCCCCATCGTCACGTAGTCGCGCGCGCAGTCGACGATGATCGGCATGAGGTTCACGTCCTCACGGGCGGCGGCCTCGCGTAGCTGGGCGAGTCGCTGCTCGACGGCGGCGGAGTCGCGGCGCGCACGAAGCGCCTGGACACGCTCCACCTGCTTGCCCTCCAGGGCGGGATCGATGGAGAGGATCTCCGGCGGCGCCTCGTCCTCCAGCTGATAGCGGTTGACGCCCACGATCACGCGGTCGCCCGCCTCCACCTCGGACTGGAAGCGGAACGACGCGTCGGCGATCTCGCGCTGGAAGAAGTTCTCCTTGATCGCCTCGATCACGCCTCGCCGAGCTTCTCGATGCGGTCGAAGTACTCGTAGGCCTCCGCCTCCAGCCGGTTCGTGAGGTCCTCGATGAACCACGATCCACCGAGTGGGTCGGTCGTGTTGACGACGCCCGACTCGTGCGCGATCACCTGCTGCGTCCGCAGCGCGATCCGCACAGCGTGCTCGGTCGGCAGTGCGAGGGCCTCGTCGAACGAGTTCGTGTGCAGCGACTGCGTGCCGCCGAGCACGGCGGCGAGCGCCTCGATCGCCGTCCGCACGATGTTCACCTCGGGCTGCTGCGCCGTCAGCGAGACGCCGGCCGTCTGCGAGTGGAAGCGCATGAGCCACGAGCGCGGGTTCTTGGCGCCGTGGCGCTCGCGCATCTCCCTGGCCCAGATGCGGCGCGCCGCGCGGTACTTGGCGATCTCCTCGAAGAAGTCCATGTGCGCGTTGAAGAAGAAGGAGAGGCGGGGCGCGAAGTCGTCGACGTCGAGACCGCGCTCGCGGCAGGCGTCGACGTAGGCGAGATCCGTCCGCCAGCGTGAAGGCGAGCTCCTGAGCGGCAGTCGAGCCGGCCTCGCGGATGTGGTAGCCCGAGATCGAGATCGGGTGCATCCGCGGCAGCTCCTGCGAGCAGAACTCGATCATGTCCACCACGAGCCGCATCGAGGGCTCGGGCGGGAAGATGTACTCCTTCTGCGCGATGTACTCCTTGAGGATGTCTGTCTGCACCGTGCCGCTGAGCTGGTCGCGCGGCACACCCTGCTCTTCGCCCACGCAGACGTAGAACGCGAGCAGCATCGCCGCAGGTGAGTTGATCGTCATCGACGTGGAGACCTCGCCGAGCGGGATGCCGGCGAAGAGCGTCTCCATGTCGTCGAGCGAGTCGATGGCCACGCCTTCGCGACCTACCTCACCCAGCGAGCGCGGATGATCCGAGTCGTAGCCCATGAGCGTGGGCATGTCGAAGGCGGTCGAAAGGCCGGTCTGACCGTGCTCGAGCAGGTAGCGGAAACGCTCGTTCGTCTCCTCGGCCGTGCCGAATCCGGCGAATTGCCGCATCGTCCACAGACGGCCGCGGTACATCGTCGGGTACACGCCGCGGGTGAACGGGATACTCCCCGGGCAGCCCCAGGTCGCGGTCGTAGTCGATCGGAGTCGTTTCGGGCGTGTAGACGGGCTCGAGCGGCAGCCCCGAGATCGTGGTGTGCAGCTCGCCTGTCGACTCCGTTGATGGCCATGGCCGGCTAGTCCTCGACCGCGCGGGCGAGAACCTCCTCGGCCCGCCTGATGGTGGCCTCGCTTCTCTGGTAGCCGTCTCCCAGGCGCCGGTAGCGGAGTTCCTGCCTCTCGGGCTCGGCGCTCATCGCCGTAGGTGATACCACGTCTCGCAGGCGATCGACGGCGAGAACGCCGAACGCGATCTGCACGCCGATCAGCTGCGACGGCTCGTCGTGGAACAGCGCGTACGCGACCATCTGGGCCGCCAGCAGCACAGACAAGAACGACGGCGACGCGTTCCCGCCCCAGGGCGAGGAAGTGGTAGAGGTAGACGATGGCGAGCCCGTAGAGCGCCATCGCCAGGCAGAGCGGGCCGAGCCAGGCGTCCGCCGCCTCGTACTCGGAGCCGAACAGCAGGTCGATCAGCGGCTCGGCGAAGACCCACGCGATGGCCGTGAGGAGCGCCGAGGCAGCGGCGACGACACCGAGACCCGCCAGGAGGTGTCGCCGCTCCCGAGTGCGGTCGTGGAGGACCGCGACGAGCGGGAAGAGGACGGTCGTCGCCGCGATGGGCACGAGCAGGAGCACCTTCGACGCGACGGCGGCAGCGGCATAGGCGCCCGCCTCGTCGCCCGAGAACGCGAGCCGCGCCACGAGCACGTCGCCGTACGCGAGCGCCCAGAGCGCCGTCAGGCCGAGCGCGGCGCCCGCGTTCGCACGCGTGGCGAGCGGCAGCCTGGCCGCGCCGCGACCGGCCAGGAAGAGCCAGCGGATCGGTAGTCGCCGAGATCAACAGCGTGACCATCGTCGCGCAGGCGACGCCGATCATCACGGCGCCGACGCTGCCGCCGGCCAGCGCAATCGCGAGACCCGCGGCGAGGCGAGTCCCGGCGAACAGCACGTGCGCACCGGAGAGCTCCGCGAACCGCCCCGCGCCCTGCAGCCCTCCCCAGACGACGGGAATCGCAAGGGCGACGGCGACGGTGAGGACGGTCGCTCCCACCGAGAGCGGATCGTCCATGTCGGCCAGCGCCGCGATGGCAGCTGCTGCGATGGCGGCGACGCCGAGCACGCCCCCCCAGACGTTGACCGAGCGTCCCATGCCGTGCAGGAAGACCCCGGCACCGTGCTCGTCGCCCCGGGACAGCCGGGCGGACACCTCGCGCGCCGCAGTGGCCTGGAAGGCGAGCGGCGGGATGGCGCCGACGATCACCACGGCGAACAGCGCGGCCACGAGCGCGTACTCGTCGGGGTCGAGAATGCGCGCGAGCGAGAACTGAAACACCGCGTTGAGCACGTTCGCGAGCCCCACAGCGACGGTGAGCAGGACGCCCGAGCGCACGAGCGTCATCGGACGATGGCCTCGACCACGAAGGCAGCTCCCACGACGAGCAAGCGTGACACCGAGCGCGCGCCGCAGCGCAAGCTCGGAGAAGCGGCCCGTCATCTGCGCACCGAGCCAGCCGCCGGGGAGAGCGCCGGCGACGCCGGCCGCGAGGAACGCCCAGTCGACTTCGCCGCGAATGGCATGGCCGAGGAAGCCGAAGACGCCCAGGAAGAAGCCGACGACGAGGTTCGTGCCAACGACGCGCACGGCGGTCATGCCCACGCCGCGCAAGAGCGCCGGCACGCGCAGCGTGCCGAGGATGACGCCGATCGCTCCGCCGAGCAGTCCGATGACGCCGCCGAACGCGGCGGCCGAGAAGAGCCGCGGTCGCTCGCGTGGCTTCGCGTGAAACGGGCGTGCGAGCAGGTCGACGCCGTTCCAGATCAGGACGGCGGCGATCGCGGCGAAGAGCAGCCGCTCGGGGACCGTGTCGCCGTAGAGGCCGCCGATGAGCGCGCCGACCACCGACGGCGGCGTCATCCAGGCGACGACGCGCCAGTCGACTCGCCCGGCCCGCGCGTGCTGGATGCCTCCCGTCGCGGCCGAGGCGGCGCTGATGGCGATGTTCGTCCCCGCCGCGGTGGACGCGTCACCGGAGACGAGGAGCACGAGCGGCAAGCCGCAACGTGCCGAGGACGAGCCCGAGCATCGACCCGAGGTAGCCGGCCACGAACGAGCCGGCACAGACAACGGCTATTTCCCAGGCTTCCAGAGCGTCTCGGGGTTGCCCGCTGCGGCATTCGCCGCCCGCGCGAGGATGAAGAGCAGGTCGGAGAGCCGGTTCAGGTAGACGCAGACGAGCGAGCTCGCCTCGGCGGCGAGGACGGCACGCTCCGCACGGCGGCACACGGCCCGGGCGACGAAGAGCCTGGCCGCGAGCTCGGTGCCGCCGGGCAGCACGAAGCTCTTGAGCTCGGGGAGCGCCTCGTTGAAGCGGTCGCAGTCGGCCTCGAGCCGGTCGATCTGCTCCTGCGTCACGCGCAGCCCCGCCTCTCCCTGCGGGACGGTGATGTCGGCGCCGAGATCGAACAGCTCGTTCTCGACGCGCGCCAGCACGTCGCCGATCTCGCCGTCGGCCACGACAGCCGCCCAGCCGACGAGCGAGTTGAGCTCGTCCACCTCGCCGCCTGCAACGACCCGCGGGTCGAGCTTCGACACCCGCGTCCCGTCGCCGAGACTCGTCTGCCCGTCGTCGCCACCGCGCGTGTAGATCTTCGTCAGGCGTACGGGCTCGTCCGGCTTCCTCGGCACGGGCCTAGAGTACGCCGGTGATCCGACGCGCGACTCCCGAGGACGCTGACGCCGTCGGTGACATCTTCGTGCGCGCACGGGACCTGATGACGTACCTGCCCCGCATCCCGGATGAGGACCGGCCCCGGCTGGGGGGCTTGATCGTGCGACGGCACGAGGTCTGGATCTCTGAAGAGGCCGGCCGGATCACCGGCTTCATCGGGCTCGGAGCCGCGATGCTCGACCATATCTACGTCGATCCGGAGACACAGAATCGCGGCACCGGAACGGCACTGCTCGACCACGCGAAATCGCAGCGCCCGGCAGGCTTCCAGCTGTGGGTGTTCCAGGAGAACGACGTGCACGCCGCTTCTACGAGCGGCACGGCTGCAGCCTCGTGAAGCTCACCGACGGGTCGCTGAACATGGAGAAGGAGCCCGACGCGCTCTACGAGTGGCTGCCTAGCCGCCCAGGATCGACCGCGCGATGACGAGGCGCTGGATCTCGCTCGTGCCCTCGTAGATCTCGGTCACCTTCGCATCGCGGTAGTAGCGCTCGACCGGGAACTCCTTCGTGTAGCCGTAGCCGCCGAGCACCTGGATCGCCTCCGCCGTTTGCCGCCGCGCCGTCTCCGAGGCGGCGAGCTTCGCCTTCGCTCCCGCCGCGGTGTGCGGCAGCCCCTGCTCCTTCCGCCACGCCGCCTCGTACGTGAGCAGTCGCGCGGCCTCGATCTCCACGGCCATGTCGACGAGCTTCCACTGGACGGCCTGGTGGCGCGTGATCGGCTGCCCGAAGGTGTGGCGTTGCAGCGCGTACTCGCGGGCCACGTCGTACGCCGCCTGCGCGATGCCCAGCGCCTGCGCGGCGATGCCGATCCGCCCTCCGTCGAGCGTCGACATCGCGACCGCGAAGCCCTCGCCCTCTGCTCCCGAGCATGCGGTCGGCGCTCACGCGCGCCTGGTCGAGGACGAGGTCGCCCGTGGACGAGGAGTTGAGTCCCAGCTTCTCCTCCTCGCGTGTCACCTGCACATGCTCCGCGCCGAGCACGAAAGCGGAGATCCCCCGCGCTCCCGGCGTCTCGGGGTCCGTGCGCGCGAAGAGCAGCAGGGTGTCCGAGAAGTTCGCGTTCGTGATCCACTGCTTCTGGCCCGAGATCACCCACTCGTCGCCGTCACGCGTCGCAGCGCAGCGCAGGTTCGACGCGTCGGAGCCGACGTCCGGCTCCGAGAGGGCGAAGGCACCGATCGTCTCGCCCCTGGCGAGCCGCGGCACGAACCGGGACTTCTGCTCCTCCGTGCCCCAGGCGAGGATCGGCAGCGTCGTCGCGCTCGTGTGCACGGCGACCGTGACGCCGACACCGGCATCGCGCACGCGACAGTTGCTCGAGCACGAGGATGTACGAGAGGAAGTCCGCGCCGGCGCCGCCGTACTCCTCGGGCACGCAGACGCCCATCAACCCGACCTCGGCCAGCCTCGCGAAGACTTCCTCGAGGGAAGCGGTGCTCGCGGTCCCAGTCGGCCGCGTGAGGCGCGATCTCGGCGTCCGCCAGCTCGCGGGCGAGCGCCTGAATCTCCTGCTGCTCCGGCGTCAGCTCGAAGTCCACGGCTGCGCGAGTATATGAGCCGAGCCGACGACGACCGGGAGGCGATGCCAGATGCAGTGGGTGACCCGAGAACGCCCGAAGACCGACCGGATCGCGTGTCCGTGGCTCATTCGCCGCTTCATCGATCCGGACGCCGAGATCGTCTACGTTCCCGCCGACGACGTGCTCATCGTCGCCGAGCGGTCCGGCGGCCACTCGTTCGATGCGCCGGGAGCGAAGTACACCCACCGCGACGGTCTTTGCTCCTTCGAGGTGCTCGTCGAGGAGTACTCGATCGACGATCCCGCCGTCGCGCTGCTCGCGAGGATCGTGCACGGCGCCGACATCGCCGAGGACGTCGACGCAACGCCGCAGTCGGCCGGGTTGAAGGCCATCGCGGAGGGGTTCTCGTGTGCGGAGGACGACGACCATCGCCAGCTGGAGCTCGAGCTCCCCGTGTACGACGCGCTCTACGCCTGGTGCCGGGTCCAGGTCGAAGCTGAAGCGGGGCGCGACTGACCGCCGACGTACGACGGATCCTCATCGCCCAGGCGGCCCGGGGCGTCGTCTACGGGCTGGGGAGCATCGTCATCGGCGTCTCTCTCGAAGAGTCCGGGCTGTCGACGACCGAGGTCGGCCTCGTCTTCACGGCGATGCTTGCCGGCGCGGCGCTCGCCTCGATCGTGCTCGCACGCTACGGGGATCGGATCGGCCGACGCCGCTGCGTACTGCTCGCTGCTCGTCGGCATGGCAGCGGCGGGGACTGTCTTTGCGCTCACCGACTCACCTGCCGTCCTGTTGATCGCGGCGCTGACCGGGACGGTCTCGGCCGACATCGTCGAGTCCGGGCCGTTCACGTCGCTCGAGCAGGCAATGCTGCCGCACGCGGCCGGCGACGTCGACGCAACGCACCTCTTCGGGACGTACAACACCGTCGCCACGATCGCCGGTTCACTGGGCGCGCTGACGGCGTTCGTCGCCGCCTCGCGGCTCTGGCTGCTCGCGTACCCAGTCGCCGCAGCGATCGCGCTGCTCGCTACCGCCCGGTTGTCAGCTCGCGTCGAGGTAGGACAGGAGCTCGACCGCGACCCGCTGCCGCCACTCCACCGTTCGCGGGGGATCGTCGCGCGCCTGTCTGCGCTCTTCGCCCTCGACAGCTTCGGCGGCGGCTTCGTCGTCCAGTCGTTCATCGCCTACTGGTTCGCCCTGAAGTTCGGTACCACGCACCAGGAGCTGGCGATCCTCTTCCTCGCGATCGGCTTTCTGCAGGCTGCGTCCTTCCAGATCGCGGTGCGTCTCGCCGGCCGCATCGGCCTGCTCCGAACGATGGTCTTCACGCACCTCCCATCGAACGTGTTGCTGGCGGCGATCGCCTTCGCGCCCACCTACGCCGTTGCCGTCGTGCTACTGCTCGCGCGGTACGCGCTGAGCCAGATGGACGTTCCGGCGCGCCAGGCGTACGTCGCAGCGGTCGTCGATCCCAGCGAGCGCACGGCCGCCGCCGCGTACACGAACACCGCCCGCTACGTGACGCGTCCCATCGGCCCCCTGGTCGGCGGCGCCGCGCTCACGATCGCGCTCGGCGCACCGTTCGTCATCGCAGGCGCCGTCAAGAGCGTCTACGACGTCGCCTTCTACGCGATGTTCCGGCGCGTCAAGGTGGACTAGTACTCGTAGAAGCCCTGGCCCGACTTCCGGCCGAGGCGGCCCGCGGCGACGTGCTCGCGCAGCAGCGGGCACGGCGCGTACTTGTCGTCGCCGCAGCCCCTCGTGCAGCACCTCCATGATCGAGACGCACGTGTCGAGCCCGATCAGGTCGGCGAGCGCGAGCGGGCCGATGGGATGGTTGAAGCCGAGCTTCGCGATGGTGTCGATCGCCTCGGCCTCGGCGACGCCGTCCTGCAGCGCGTAGACGGCCTCGTTGATGTACGGCATGAGGATGCGGTTGGAGACGAAGCCCGGGAAATCGTTCGCCTCGGCAGGCGTCTTCCCCAGCTCGCGCGCCAGCTCGACGATGGCGGCGGCCGTCTCGTCCGACGTCTGCGGGCGCACGGATCACCTCGACCAGCGACATCAGCGGCACCGGGTTGAAGAAGTGCATGCCTATTACTTGTGGCGGCCGCGCGGTTGCGGCCGCCAATGTGGCGATCGGGATGGAGGAGGTGTTAGACGCGAGGATTGCGTCACGGCGGAAGGGTCTTGTCGGCTGTCGCTGAAGATCGCTTCCTTCACCGAGACGTCTTCGACCACGGCCTCGATCATCAGCTCGGCCTCGACGATGCCCTCGACGGGCTCGACGCGGGCGAGCACCTCGTCCGGATCGGCCCCGCCCTTCTCTGCGAGCTTCTCCAGGCTGCGCCGCATCGTCTCCAGGCCGCGCTCGACCGCGCCCGGAGCAGCGTCGTGGAGCGACACGCGGCGCCCGGACGCTGCGAGCACCTGCGCGATGCCGCCGCCCATCTGCCCCGCCCCCACGACGAGCACGTGCTCGAAGCGCAAGCGTCAGACCTCGATCAGCAGCGCGTCGCCCTGGCCGCCGCCGGAGCAGATGGCCGCGAGCCCGAGCCCGCCGCCCGAGCGGCGCAGCTCGTAGACGAGCGTGGAGACGATGCGTGCGCCCGAGGCACCGATCGGGTGGCCGAGGGCGACGGCGCCGCCGTTGACGTTCACGGTCTCGGGATCCGCGTCGAGCATCCGCAGCGGAGTTGACCGCGACGGAGGAGAACGCCTCGTTCACCTCGACCCGCTTCACGTCGTCGATCGCCTTGCCGGCCTCCTGAAGCACCTTGTTGCCCGCGCCGGCCGGCGTCCGGGCGAGGTAGGCGAACTCGTCGGCGACGTACGCCTTGCCGACGATCGTCGCCAGCACCTCCAGGCCGCGCTCGCGCGCGAAGTCCTCGCTCGCGACGACGAGCGCGCCGGCGCCGTCGTTCACGCCCGGCGCGTTGCCCGCGGTCGTGGTGCCGTTTTCGTCGAAGACGGGCCTCAGGGCGGCGAGCCGCTCGAGCGACGTGTCTCGTCGCGGCGCCTCGTCGGTGTCGACGTCGCCCACGGGCACGATCTCCTCGCGGAAGCGTCCCTCGTCGATCGCCGCCGCCGCGCGCTGTTGCGACCGCAGCGCCCAGGCGTCCTGATCCTCGCGAGAGATGCCGAGCTCGCGCGACACGAACGATGCCTGCTCGACCATGTGCCTCCCGTCGAAGCTCGAGACGAGGCCGTCGTGCACCATGAGGTCGACGAGCTTGCCGTCGCCGAGCTTGTACCCGAAGCGCGCCTTCGCCGCCGCGTACGGCGCGTTCGACATCGATTCCATGCCCCCGGCCACGATCACGTCGTGGTCGCCGGCGCGGATCATCGCGTCCGCGATCTCGACGGCGCGAATGCTCGACGCGCAGACCTTGTTGATCGTGTCGGCAGGAACCTCGATCGGGAGACCTGCGCCGACGGCGGCCTGGCGCGCCGGCGCCTGCCCCGCGCCTGCCTGCAACACCTGGCCCATGATCACGTACTCGACGTCGCCGTCCTCGACGTTCACGCGTTCGAGCGCCGCGCGGATGGCGATCGCGCCCAGCTCGGTGGCCTGCTTCGACGCGAGTGCGCCGCCGAGCTTGCCGAACGGCGTGCGGACGGCCGAGACGATGACGGAACGCGCCACGGCGGCAATCTATCGCGCGCCGGTTTCGCGGGTTCCCTCGTTCGAGGGATCCGGAGGGATCAACAAACGAGCGACAAGCGCCGATGCGGAGAACGTGAGCAGGCTTCGCCTCGTCCTCGCCGGCGCGCTTGGCGCGTTCATCCTCGTCGCTGCTCCTGCGGGCGCCAAGCTGGCGCCAGGCGGCAACGAAAACGGCGCTCTCGCCACGGATGTCGCGCTCGAGCGTGAGCTCACACTCGAGATCAATGTCTTCCGCGCAAAGCGAGGGCTCCGGCCGCTGGCCGTCAACCCTTCGCTCGACCTGGCCGCCGAGAGCCACTCGCTCGACATGGCCCGGACGGGCCTCTTCGCGCATGAGTCGTCGAACGGGACCGCGTTCACGTCCCGCGTGCGCCGCTTCTACGGCACGACCGGCTACCGCAGATGGCGTGCCGGTGAGACGCTGCTCTGGGCATCCCCCGACGTCGACGCCAAGCAGGCCTTGACCATGTGGCTGAATAGCCCTGAGCACCGGCGCGTGCTGCTGACTCCCGCCTGGCGCGAAATCGGCCTGTCGGCCGTGCACACGCCCTCCGGGCCACGGATGTTCGAGAGTCTCGAGGTCACCGTCGTGACCGCGGACTTCGGCGCCCGGACTAGATGAGCTCCAGGTACGCGCACGGACGTTCGTCGCCCGGCATCGGCGAGCGGACGATCCGCAGCACGGCGTAGCGGCCCTCGCGCCCTTCCAGCTCGAGCAGCTCGCCTGCGGCCGGCGAGTCGCAGACGCGCTAGACGAGCTCGTACCCCACGGGCGACGGCACGAACAGCAGATGCGCTTCCCAGTCCGCGAGACGGGCGTCGAGCTCGTGCGTCACGGGCGAATTGTAGGAACGCGCGCCGGGCCGCAGAACCAGTCGCAGTGACGGACGAGCGTCGCCTCGTGCTCGTGGCGCTGGGCGGCAACGCTCTGCTCCGGCGCGGTGAGCCCATGACGGCGGGCGCCCAGCGCGCGAACGTCCGGGTCGCCGCCGAGGCGCTCGCGCCCGTGGCGGAGCGCCACCGGCTCGTGCTTTCCCACGGCAACGGGCCGCAGGTGGGGCTGCTCGCGCTGCAAGGCGGCCGCGTACGCGGAGGTCGAGCCGTATCCGCTGGACATCCTCGCCGCCGAGACGGAGGGAATGATCGGCTACCTCATCGAGCAGGAGCTCGGCAACCTGCTGCCGTTCGAGGTTCCGTTCGCGACGATCCTGACCATGGTCGAGGTCGATCCCGACGACCCAGCCTTCGACAACCCGACGAAGTTCATCGGGCCGGGCTACGACGAGGCGGACGCGCGAAAGCTGGAGGCAGAGCACGGCTGGAAGTTCGGGCTCGACGGCGAGCGCTGGCGTCGCGTCGTCCCCTCCCCTGCGCCGACCCGGATCTTCGAGCACCGCCCGATCAAGTGGCTGCTCGAGAAGGGCACGATCGTCATCTGCGCGGGCGGCGGCGGCATTCCCACGATGTACGAGCAGAACGGCACGCGAACGCTCGTCGGCGCCGAGGTGATCGTCGACAAGGATCGCGCGAGCGCACTGCTGGCACGCGAGATCGAGGCCGACGTGTTCGTCATGGCCACGGACGTGGACGGCGTGTACCTCGACTGGGGTACCCCGGATGCACGGCGGCTCGAGCGGACGACGCCCGCCGAGCTGCGTGCGCTCGACTTCCCCGCCGGCTCGATGGGGCCGAAGGTGGAGGCGGCGTGCGATTTCGTCGAGCGTACCGGCGGCATGGCCGCTATCGGCGCGCTCGCAGACATCGAGGCGATCGTCGACGGCCGCGACCGGCACTCTCGTCCAGCCCGGATAGATCGTCGACGCTCACCTGCTGCGGCCGAGCCGGCTTCGACTACCGTGCGCGGCGCGATGCGTCGATCCTCGATCGCGTCGTGCGGCCGTGCGGTGCTCCTCGCCGCAGGCGCGAGCGCGTTCGGCATCGACACGGATCAGCCCCCACCTCCGGGCGTTGTCGGCACGCCGTACTCGTTCACTTCGTGCTGAAGGCCGGCGCGCCGCCGTACGCGGTTTGGATCGACGCCGGGGAGATGGCGCCGGGTCTCAAGATGGAGAGCGACGGGACGTATGCACGGGACGCCGACGGTCGCCGGGCACTTTCGTCTTCACCGTCGAGGCGCGCCAGTACTGCGCGCGGTCCCAAGTGCTTTACGCAGTGGGGCTTCACTCACCAGGTCCGCGACAAGCTCGCGATTACGACGCGCGTCGCTCCCGAGCGCAGTGGTGGCAGCTCCGTACACGGCGCCGGTCTCGGTGGTCGGCAACGGCAGCTTGGCATGGGCTGGAAGGTCGCGCCGGCTCGCTCCCCGCCGGGCCTGACGCTCGCACTCGACGGCACGCCGGGCAACACGACGATCTCCGGCACGCCGACGACGGTCGGGACTTCGACGTTCACCGTCAAGGTCGGCGACACGGACGGCTTCCTACCCGACCGTTCGACGACCAAGCCGTACACGCTCGCCGTCGTCGCGCCGTTCGCGGTCACGGCTGCGGCAGGCAAGCTCCCGACCGGCATCGTCGGCAAGGCGTTCAGAGCGACGCCCGCGACGGCTACAGGCGGCCTCTCCCCGTACACGTGGGCCGTGTCGGGCGGGACGATGCCGTCCGGGCTCACGCTCGACCCTGCGACGGGTGCGCTCGTCGGAAGGCCGACGACCGCAGGCTCGTACGCGCTGTCGATCCGGGCAACCGACGCGGACGGTCGCGTGGGCACCGCAGATGCGGCGATCACGGTCGCGAGCGCGCTGGACCTCGTCACTACTCGCCTGCGCACTGCGACGGTCGGCGACGCCTATAGAGCAACGCTGCGCACGCAGGGCGGTCAAGCGCCGCGGACGTTCACGATCACCGGCGGGAAGCTCCCGGGCAAGCTGAAGCTCAACGCGAGGTCCGGCGTCATCAGCGGGACGCCCCAGACGGCCGGCACGTTCCGGTTCACGGTGACGGCGAGGGACGCACTCGGCCAGCGCTCCTCCGAGCGGCTGTCGCTGACCGTTCACACGTAGTCCCGTCGGGATACGCCTGAAGGAACTTTCCGGCTCGCCCTACGCGACTATGTAGTGATGACGAACCCGCAGCCCGCGTCCGAACGACGTGTCGAGCGAGACTTCGAGGTCGAGGACGCCGAGCTCGTGCGGCGCGCGCAGCTGGGGAGCGTCGCGGCCTTCGAGACACTGGTCGTCCGGCACGGATCCCGCCTGCAGCGGTACCTGAGGATCGAGCTGCGGCACGAGAGCGACGCGCACGACGCCTTCCAGGAAGCCCTGACGGCGGCCTGGCACGGGCTTCCCGGACTGCGCCGCGCCGACCGCTTTTGGCCCTGGCTCGCCGGCATCGCCACGCACAAGGCGGCCGATGTCCAGCGCCGGCGTGCGCGAACAGTCGACGCGGAGAGCGCCGCCGAGTCGCATGACGACGATCTGCTGCTCGAGACGAGGGAGGCGCTCTCCGCGCTGCCGGCGCACTACCGGGAAGTCCTGCTGCTCCGCTACCTGCTGGGGTTGAGCGAAGCGGAAGCGGCGGCTGCCCTTGGAGTGCGTGTGGGCACGATCAAGTCGAGGTGCTCGCGAGCGCGGCGTGCCTTGCTGGAGGAGCTGCGATGAGGCGCAGCCGGCACGACCAGGAGCACGTCATCCGTCAACTGCTCGCCCGTCTCGGTGACGAAGCAGGCGACCCGACCGAGGCCGAGCTGCGCAAGGCGGCTCGCCTCGCTGCGGCCGAAGGACGAAGTCCGCAAGAGCGGCCGGCTACGACCCGGCGACGCTGGCGACCTCTCCGTGTGCGCTGGGCTGCAGGCGGTGCTGCTGCGCTGCTCGTCGCCACCGGCCTCGGCTTCGGCGTCGCCTCCTGGCTCACCCCGACGGGCAGCGCACGGACTGACGTCGAGGGCTTCGGCTTCCTGCCAGCCACGGGCTGGACGGTGATCCAGGTCGGCCTCGGCGGTTCGGCCGAGTCGACGCGCATGGTGGCTGCCAATGTCCCTATCTCGCCTGGCGATCCCGCTCGCGGCCAGCCACCAGCGCTTCACGCATTTCCCCCGTGGACGATCGTTATCGACGCGACACTGAAGGCGCGCGGAGAGCCAGCCCGGGACCTCGCATTCCCGGTGCGTAGCCTGCCGCTGAGCCTGGCGGACGCGACGCCCGTCACCGTGCCAGGCCAGCCCACGCTGGAGTACGTCCTCCGCGCGGGAGTCAACGGCTACAACGTCGACGCGAGCGTCACCTTCGCCAGCGAGCCCACGGGGGGGATGTTCGGCAAGGCCGAGGAGCAGATCGCGCGCCTCGTCGTCGCGCCGGCAGCGATCACCATCGCCGTCAAGCCGACGATCCAGGGACGCGGCGACCCGCTCGTCGTCTCAGGGTCGGTGTCCAACGGGAAGAAAGACGAGAAGGTCACCGTGCAGTTCAGGGAGTGCGGCCTCTTGCCCAACCAGTTTCGCGACCACGCCGAAGTGCTCACGGAAGAGGGCGGCGGCTGGTCGCTGCCCACAGGCGTCTTCGCCAACGGCACCTTCCGCGCCGTCTCCGGCGGGGACGCCTCGAACGAGGTGAGCGTGCAGGCGCGGGTCGACGTCCGCCTCAAGCCCGTACCTCCCAGACAGTTCCAGGTGCAAGTAGTGGAGCGGAGTTCCTTCTGGCGCAAGCGCGTGGTCGTGCAGAGGTACAACCGCCGAACGTCTCGCTGGGCGAACGTGAAGACGCTCCGGCTCGAGCACCAGGGCGCCGCGCCCGGGTCGGTCTTCGTGTGGTCGGAGTCCGACGAATTCGCGGTCAAGCTCCCGAAGGGCGCGACGCTCAGGGCGACGCTGCCTCTTGACCAGGCCAAGCCCTGCCACATCGGCGGCTACAGCAACCTCCTGGTGACGAAGTGAGACGCTCGGCTTGGATCGCAGGAGCTCTCGTCGTAGCCGCCCTCAGCCTGGGCTTCCGAGCCGCCGCTGAAGAGACGATCTCGTGGAGCGTCCGTCCGCTGGTCGTCCGCTGGGACGAGCTCGTCAACGCATCGGGAACGATCGGCAGCGGCCAGGCGGGCCAGCTGGTGACGATCCAGCAACGTGTGTGCGACGAGCAGACGTGGCGAGACGTCGGCGAGGCAACTACCACGGCCAATGGCAGCTGGTCGGTCGACTTCCTAACCAGGATCAGCGGGCTCCTCCGTGCCACCTCTGGCGGCGCGACGACCGACGCGGTACAGCTTCAACAGCGGCCGTACGTCTTCTTCTCACAACGCCCGCCAGGGCGGTTCCGGGCGGGCGTTCAGGCGCAACGGCAGTACTGGCACAAGAGGATGCGGATCGACCGGTTCGACCGCGCGCGCGGTGCGTGGGTGACGGTGAAGCGCGTGCTGATCACCGAGACCGAAGGAGACGATCAGGGCGGCGGCATGTCGGACATCGCCAGCACGACCGGCCTCTTCCGAATCAACGTCCCGAAGGGCACCAACCTGAGAGCTGTCCTGCCCACCGAGGTCGGGAGGCCATGCTACGTCGCAGGCTTCAGCGCTATCGTCCGCCGGTGAGCAACAGCGCGAGCTATCGGCCTGCTCGAACACGCGTCTAACCAGTCGTGAGACGCGCTGTTGCCGCAGCTAGCTTCGTCGCGGGCGCGCTCGCCGGTCTGGCCACAGCCGGAGCCCTCGCCGACAGCATCACGATGCGGGCAAGCGAGACCGTGCTGCGAACGCGCGTGTCCTCCGTGGAAGCGTCGGGCGAGATCTCCAGCGGCGCAGAAGGCGAGTACGTGAGCGTCACGGGCAAGGAATGCGGCATTCCCGGCGCGTTCTTCCGCGCCCTCGGCGGCGGCACGACACTCGCGGGAGGCCGCTACGAGGTGTCCGTCCCCATTCGTACGAAGACCACGTTGCGTGCGGAGTGGAAGGAGGCACAGAGCGCGACGGTGGTCGTGACCCCGCGCGCGTTCGTGTGGCTCACGAAGGGGCGTGGCGGCTACGAGGTCGGACTGTTCAGCGAGGCCATCCAGGTGGATGGCAAGCGCGTCCGCGTCGAAAGGCTGACGCCGGCCGGCTGGAAGTTGCTGCAGATGGTCGTCGTCAAGTCCGAGGGCTACGGCGGCCGGGCCGAGAAGGACAAGCTCCGCTTCAAGGTGCCGGAGCGCACGACACTCCGCGCGGTCCTTCCGCGCTCGCAGACGGGGCCATGCCTCCTGGCCGGCTACAGCGCGCTGGTGCGGACATGAGGCGGCTCGCTTCACTTGCCGGCATGCTCACGACCGGCGCGATTGCCGTCGCCGTAGCCGGCGCCGCGACTGACACGGTGACGATCGTCGCCGGCCCCGGGATCATTCGCTGGCCCGAAGGGACATCGCTGGCCGGTCGTATCTCCAACAACAGAGCCGGCGAGCTCGTAAAGCTGGAGACGAAGGCGTGCCCTTCGCGCTCGTTCAACGTTGCTGCGTCGGTCCGCACGACGGCCGGCGGAGCCTGGGCTGCGGAGATGCGCGCCGAGACGAAGTCGGTGGTTCGTGCACGATGGCGCAGCGCTCGGAGCCGACAGGTTGTCGTCCTCGTGCGCCCGCATCTCGTGCTCGGCCAGATCTCCCGCACGAAGTTCCGAGTGTTTTTCCTACTCGGAAATGCTGCCAATGGGAAGCGTCTCCTGCTCCAATGGTTCGAGAGCAAGAGCCGTGTCTGGAAACCGATCCGGACGGTGGTGTTCCGAAATAGCGGTTCGGCTGGGACGCCCCAGATGCCGTTCTTCGCGACGGCGCCGAGCGATGCCCTGCTACGGCTGACGCTGCCGCGTGCCGAGGCCCAACCGTGCCACCTGGCCGGATACAGCAAGCTGCTGCAAACGTAGAGGAGAGAACGTGACGGAAACAGAAAGCGCTCAGCTCGGGCAGGCGGCGGAGATCGGCGGGCGACTGCTCGCGAACGTCGAGACGGTCGTCCACGGAAAGACCGACGAGGTGCGGTTGATCCTGGCCGCGCTCGTCTGCGACGGCCACGTGCTGCTCGAGGACGTGCCCGGCACGGCAAAGACCGTGCTCGCACGCGCGATCGCGGGCTCGGTGGAAGGCGCCTCCTTCGCACGCATCCAGTGCACCCCCGACCTCCAGCCGACCGACGTCACCGGCCTGTCCGTCTTCAACCAGCGCGACCGCGACTTCGAGTTCCGGCCCGGGCCGGTGTTCGCGAACGTCCTGCTCGTCGACGAGATCAACCGCGCGATGCCGAAGACGCAGTCGGCGTTGCTCGAGGCCATGGCCGAGTACCAGGCGACGATCGACGGCGTCACGCGCGAGCTGCCGAAGCCGTTCCTGGTGCTCGCCACGGAGAACCCGATCGAGCAGGAGGGGACGTTCCCGCTGCCCGAGGCTCAGCTCGACCGCTTCCTGCTCCGCACCGCGCTCGGCTACCCGGGCGAGGAGGAGGAACTGCGGATCGTCGAGGAGCAGGTGGTCCGACATCCGCTGAGCGGGCTTCAGTCCGTGCTGTCGCTCGACGAGGTCAACACGCTGCGCGAAGCGACCCACAGCGTGTACATCGACCCGCTGCTGCGGCGCTGGGCGATCAGGCTCGTGCGCGCGACGCGGGAGGCGGAGGGAGTGGCGATCGGCGCCTCCGTCCGCGGCACGTCTCGCGCTCGAGCGCTCGGCGCGTGCGTGGGCGCTCCTCTCCGGCCGCGAGTTCGTGTCGCCGGTCGACATCGAGCGGCTCTTCCTCCCCGTCGTCATGCACCGGATCGTGTTCACGCCGAGCTACGTCGCGACCGCCCGTGAGATCGGCTGGCAGGAGGCGGCGGACGGGTTCCAGCGCCAGTGCCTCGAGATCGCGCCCCAGCCCGGAGTCGAGCTCGAGCAGGCGGTTTCGGCATGAAGTTGCTCGCGCTGGCGGGGCTCGGGCTGGCGCTCGCAGGCGGCGTCGCCGCAGCCTCGAGCCAGGCCGACCCGGTGACGCTGTCCGTGCGCCATTACATGAACCCCGACAAGGTCCGCGTGCTGTCGGTCAGGCCAGGTCGCGAGCGGCGCCGCAGGCGAGGACGTCGAGTTGCTGGGGCAGGAGTGCCTTACGAAGGGCTACCGCCTGTTCGCGGCCACGAAGACACTTCCAGGAGGCGGTTGGGAGATGGACAGCGTTGCCAACGCGTCCGGGTTCCTGGAGCTGAAGTCCGGGACGACGTTCAGAGCCCGCTGGCGAAACGCAGCTCAGCGACACGATCCTCGACAAGACCGCGATCCTCAGGTCGTATGTGCAGAAGATCCCCAAGCGGCAGGCGTGGAAGGTCGTCGTCAATCCGGTGCCGATCTACATGAAGCTGGGCAGCAAACCCGTCATCCTGCAACGCTTCCGTGCCGGCAAGTGGGAACGCCTCGCGGCAGTGCGCCACTCGTTCTCAAGGCGAACTACGACTACGGCGGCGGAACGAACTACGAGGCCGTCTTTGAGGTGCCCACTCGAGGGCTGAAGCTGAGAGTGCTCGTGCCTACCACAACCGTCACGCCGTGCTACCAGGGCAGGAGCCACCGAGACATGGCGCACGTGAGACTCGTCGCGATCAGCATCGCCGCCCTCGCCGTTGAGGGCGGGCGTGGCCAGCGCAGCGTCCGCAGGCCGACCCGGTGACGCTGGCGCTGCGGCAGTACACGAACCCGACGAGCAAGCTTCGACGTCTGGGTCTGGTACGGGCAGATCGCGAGCGAGCGCGGCCGGTGAGGACGTCGAGGTACTGGGACGGGAGTGCCGACTCGAAGGACTTCCGTCTCTTCACCGCCACGAAGAGCGACACCCGGTGGCGGCTACGAGGTCGAGAGCGCCGTCGCACAGCCGCCGTACCAGATCGTGGACGTCAACTCGGGCACGACGTTCCGCGCGCGCTGGCGAGACCAGCTGAGCAACACGATCCTCTACAGGATTCCGATACGGCTTCTACCCGGTGAAGCTTCCCAAGCGGCGCGCGTGGAAGGTGGTCGTCAACCCGACGCCGCTCTACATGAAGCTGGGCGGCAAGCCCGTCATCCTGCAGCGCTTCCGTGCCGGCAAGTGGGAGCGCGTACCGAGAGCGCGCCACTCGTCCTCAAGGCGAACTACGACTACGGCGGCGCGACGAACTACGAGGCGGTCTTCGACGACTCCCACGCGCGGGATGCGGCTGCGCGCCATCGTGCCCACCAAGACGGTTGCGCCGTGCTACTTCGGCAAGACGAGTCCGTCGTGGCGCACGTGAGGCTCGCCCTTGTCGGGGTAGTGGCAGGCCTGACGGTGGCGGCCGGCATCGCCAGCGCAGCCTCCGCAGCCCGCGTCCCGCATCGTCGATCGCACGATGCTCTGCAAGACCTGGGGCTCCGGCTACCCCGACCCACTCCGCACCCTGGCGGTCGTCGGCATGCCCAACCAGGCGCAGGCCACGAACGGGCCGGAGGGATCGCCGCAGTTCGTCGTGGCCCAGATCGCCCTGGGCGCGAACGGCCACGGATCAGGTGGTCGTCAGCCGCACCGCGTGCGCTACGACGAGCAAGCGCATCCAGCTCTCTGCGCAAGGGACTGCGCAGCGGCGTGACCGACTTCGGAAACAAGTGGAGGTGCCCGGTCCCGGCCACGGTGCTGATCCGGGTCCGCGCCGTCTTCGCGAGGCCGGTGACGCTCGAGCCTGCGCTGTGGACGCGACCGTACCTCTCGATCGCCACGGGACGGATCGTCGAGGGCTCGCTCGCCGTCGACGACGAAGAACAGGACGCCTATCGCCTTCGCGTCCGTCGACAACCGCGGCGAAGGCCGCTCTCGCTGTCGCCAGGCCCCGCTGCCAGCGGAACCGTTTTTGACGGCGACCTTCCCACTGATCCCGCGGCGGCGGGTGCTCGGCTTGCCGTTCGGCGCGCTGCACAGCGCCCGCCGCGGCCTCGGCTCGGACGTCGCCGGCTCGCGCCCGTACCAGCCGGGCGACGACATCGACCGCATCGACTGGTACGCGTCGGCACGGCTGTCGCTCGCGCGCGGCTCGGACGAGTTCGTCGTCCGCGAGCACTTCGCCGAGGAGGCGCCGCGCGTCGTCTCGCTCGTCGACCGCCGGCCGTCGATGTCGATCTTCCCCGAAGGCTGGCCCTGGCTGCAGAAGCCCGAGGCGATTCGCCGCGCGGTGCGGCTCATCTCCGACAGCGCCATCGCAGCCCGCGGCCTGCTCGGCTACCTCGACGAGGGCGAGGGCGAGCCGTTCTGGCACCCGCCACGAAGCCAGCACCTGCTCGGGGACGCCGACCTCGAGCGCCCGTTCGAGGCACCTGCCGACACGCTCATGCGCAGCCTGCACCATCTCGTCGCGCAGCGCCGCGACCTCCCCGCCGGCACGTTCGTCTTCGTCATCTCCGACTTCCTCGAGCCGCCGACTCGCGACGACTGGCTGCTCGTGCTCGAGCGCCGGTTCGAGATCGTCCCGGTGATCGTCCAGGACCCGATCTGGGAGCAGAGCTTCCCGGACGTGAGCGGCGCAGCAGTGCCGTTTGCGGATGCCACCACCGGCCGCGTCTCACTCGCCGCACTCCGCGAGCACGAGGCGGCCGAGCGGCGCGAGCAGAACGAGACGCGCTTCCGCGAGCTCGTCCGCGAGTTCCACGGGCTGGCGATGGACCCTGTGGTCGTCTCGTCGCACGAGCACCGCGACGTCGTCTTCTCGTTCCTCTCCTGGGCCGACCAGCGGCTGCTGACGCGAGGGCGGCCATGAGACGAGCCCTGGTCGCGCTGCTCCTCGTCGTGCCACTCGCCGCGAGCTGCGGCGGAGGAGGCGACGACATCGAAGCGCTGCCGCCGGGCAGCTTCGTCTCCGCGAGCGGGTCGCTCGGGCCTCCCATCCACCTCTTCGGCGACACGATCGACGCAGACGTCAGCGTCGTCGTCGACCGGACGAAGCTCGATCCGGGGCGGGTCAGCCTGAAGACGTTCTTCGCGCCGTACGAGCCGATCGAGGAGATGGAAGTCTCTCGCCGCGAGGCGGGAAACCTCGCGGAGGTCCGCTACCGGCTTCGGCTGCGCTGCCTCCAGCACGCATGCATCACCTCGACCCTGGGGACGATCCAGAACCCGGGCGGGTCGGCGCCGCGCACTTTCCGCTTCCAGCCCGCGCAGGTGCAGTACACGGATCCGGGAGCCGATCAGCCGCGGCTTCTCCGCACGGTCCGGTTCGCGCCGATCGAGTCGGTCACGCGCATCAACGCACAGGACGTGACGCAGGTGTACGGCTTCCCCTTCCGCGGCAGCTTCAGCCCGCTGCCGGCGCTGTCGCAGCGGATGTCTGCGACGACGCTCGGCCTGCTCCTGCTCCTGCTTGCGGCGGCTCTCCTCGTCCTGCCCGCGACCCTCGTTCTGCGCTGGTGGCGGAAGCGCCGGCAGCCGCCGCCGCCCGAGCCGGAGCCCGAGCCGACCCCCCTGGAGCGCGCCATCGCGCTCGTCGAGTGGTCGCTCGGGCGCGAGAACGGCGCCGAGCGGCGGGCCGCACTCGACGCGCTTGCCTCGGAGCTCGACGTCGTGGAGCCGAAGCCGAACGGCCTGGCCGACGAGACGCGCATCGCAGCCTGGTCGCCGCCGTCCCCGTCGCCCGGCGATACGGAGCGGATCCTCACCCTCGTGAAGGAGCGGCATGGCGACGCCTGAGCGCGCACTGCCCTCGACCGAGACGACGCCACTGCGCCGGGTCGTGCGGCGGACGACGATCATCCGCCTCGCACTGGCCCTCGCGCTCGTGGGCGCTCTCGCGCTGGCGTTCCTCGCCGCCCGCGACTCGGACGTGCGCCACGCGCCGCTCGTGCCCTCGGGGACGACAGGCGTCGTCGTGCTCGACCTGTCGGCGAGCGTCTACGAGGCGGAATTCGGCTCGACGCTTCAGAAGATGGCGCGACAGGGCGAGCGCGCCGGTCTCGTCGTCTTCTCGGACTCGGCCTACGAGGTGCTGCCGCCGGGGACTCCCGGCCGCGAGCTACTGCCGTTCCTTCGCTTCTTCCGCCCCGACCCGAACAGCACCACGGGCAGCTTCCCGCCCAATCCGTGGCAGGACTTCCGCGCCGGCACGCGCATCTCCGCGGGTCTCGCCGAAGCGCACGCGTCGCTCGTCTACGCCGGTGCGAAGAAGGGCTCGATCCTCATCGTCTCCGATCTGGAGATCCTCCCCGACGAGGTGGCGCGGCTCAGCCACGAGATCGCAGACGTGCGGCGGGACGGCATCGAGGTTCGCATCCTTCCCGTCAACCCCAGCGACGAGAAGCGGCTGCTCATGGAGGAGATCCTCGGCAAGGGCGCGTTCCTCGAAGGAGAAGGCGGAGGAGGCAGCCCCCAAGGTGGCTCCGGAGCAGGAGAGCCTGCGGCTCGCGGCACCGTGGCTCTTCATGCTCGCCGCCGGCCTCGTCGTCGTGTTGCTGGCGGCGAACGAGCGGCTGCTCGCCAGGCTGGAGGTGCGGCGATGAGGTGGCGTCGGTGGTGGCTGCCGGCCGTGGCCGTCCTCTGCGTGCCGGTGGCGGTGGCGGTCGCGCTATTCGCGGTCGACGTGCTGCGCGTCGGCGACTCCGTCACGGAGGACGACGTTCGCTTCCAGGCCAAGCCGACAATTCAGGCAGGCCTGTTCGACGACCCCGGCTTCCTGCCCGGCCACATCGCCGCGAAGGCAGTCGGGCTCGAGGACGATCTTCGCTATCGCCGCGCCGTCTGGCTCTATGCCCGCGCCAACCCCAGCAACACGACGGTGTATCTCTCCCCCGCGCAGGAGGCGCTCCGGGCGAGCCTCGAGCCGAAGCTCATCGACGCAAGCCGGGCGGAGACCGATCCCAAGCGGCGTTCGCGGCTGCTCAACCTCCTGGGCGTCGTGGCGATGAGCCGCTACGCCGTCGACCCGGGTGACCGCTCCAACACCGTTCGGGCGGCCATCGACTCGTTCACCAACGCCATCAACACGGATCCGACCAACGCCGACGCAAAGTTCAACCTGGAGATCGTCCTGCGCGACTTCTTCCACCAGGTCGCGCCCGCCTCCGCTCCGGACCGCGGGCGGCTGGGCGGGAACGTCGCCGGCGTCGGGCGCGACGGCAGCGGCTACTAGTGGAGCTCACCTTCCTGACGCCCCTGGCGGCGATCTTCGCCGTTTCGGCGCTGCTGCCGCTCGGCATCTACTGGTTTCGCGAGCGGCGCGCTGACCGGATCCGCAACGCGCTCGGCCTCGAGCAGCCGTCGCGTCGTGCCCGGGCGCCGCTCGTCGCCTGCCGTCGCCGCCGTTCCCGTGCTGCTGGGCCTCGCGGCCGCGCAGCCGGTTCTCGGCACGGAGCGCTCGGTGCCCGAACGGCAGGACGCCGAGGCGTTCTTCGTGATGGACACGTCGCGCTCGATGCTGGCCGCGGACGGAGCCGGAAGGCGCCACTCGCTTCGACCGGGCCGTGGAGGCCGCTTCGGCGATCCACGACCGCATCCCGCAGGTTCGCTCGGGCATCGTGTCCATGACCGACCGCCTCCTCCCGCACGCTCTGCCGACGACCGACCGGCGCGTCTTCGAGACCACGCTACGGCGGTCGATCGGCGTGGAGCTGCCCCCGCCCGCATTCACCTACTCCACCTACGCGACGTATTACGACATCCTCGCGGGCATCCCCCAGCGCCGGTACTTCTCGCAGTCGGCGAAGAAGCGCGTGCTCGTGGTGCTCACCGACGGCGAGTCGCGGCCGTTCGGCGCCGAGCTGGGGTCCGCGTTCCCCGGCAAGCCTCCGATCGACACGGTGCTCGTCCGCTTCGGGAACGCCGACGAGCGCATCTACTCGACCGGCGAGGCAGAGGGCTATGTGCCCGCCAAGAACAGCGAGGCGACGATGCAGCGAGTGGCCGACCTCATGGGCGGCCGCGCGTTCTCCGAGGACGACGTCTCTGCGGCCGGCGATGCCGTCGCGGAGATCATCGGCGAGGGCGCGACGAGCGACAGGAAGATCCCGGGTGCCCGGGTGGCACTGTCGCCGTGGATCACGCTGGCGGCCTTCCTGCCGCTCGGCTTCCTCCTGTGGCGACGTAACCGCGCTTAGTCGTTGTCTGCGCTGCTCTCGTCGCCCTTCGTGTCGTCGTCGCCTTCGGAGCCGGTCACGGCGAAGCTCTCGTCGAGCTGCACCTCGACCATGCTGCCGTCCGCGAGGCGAATCTCGACGCCGTAGGCGGCGCCGTCGTCGCCGGCCTCGGTCTCGACCACCGTGCCACCGCCCACGTGGGCGAGCGCGGCCTCGACCGCCTTCGTCTTCGCGTCGCCGGGCAGCGGCGCGCTCGTCTCCGCCGGAAGTCGCCCACGCCACGCCGCCGACGGCGAGCGCCGCCACGGCGACGACGCTTGCTGCGATCACGGATCATCCGTCTACGCATCGCGAACTCCTCTCGTAGCTTGCCGAACCACGGTATAGAGCCGCCGCATGAGATGGCGATGAAACGCAGGCTCCGAGAAGCGGAGCCTCTTGCTCGTTCAACTGAGCGGCCCTTTCTGGCACAGGCGATGGAGCGTCGACTCAGACGTCGGCTGTAGTCAGGTCCGGCTGCGGGACGATGCGGATGTAGGGCTTCGGCGAGTCCCACTCGCCGAAGATCTCCTTCGCCTCGTCGTTCGACACGGAGCCGGCGATGATCACGTCGTCGCCGTGCTGCCAGTTGACAGGCGTGGCGACCCGGTGCTTCGCGGTCAGCTGCAGCGAGTCGATCACGCGCAGCACCTCGTCGAAGTTGCGGCCCGTCGTCATCGGGTAGACGAGGACGAGCTTCACCTTCTTGTCCGGGCCGACCACGAAGACGTTGCGCACCGTCTGGTTGTCCATGGCCGTCCGGTCGGCAGGGATCGCCGGAGACGTCGGCGCCGAGCATCCCGTAGAGCTTCGAGACCGCAAAGTCGGCGTCGCCGATGATCGGGTAGTTGGGCGCATGCCCCTGCGTCTCCTCGATGTCCTTCGACCAGCCCTCGTGGTCGCCCGTCGAGTCGACGGAGAGACCGATGAGCTTCACGTTGCGCTTGTCGAACTCCGGCTTGATCTTCGCCATGTAGCCGAGCTCGGTCGTGCACACAGGCGTGAAGTCCTTGGGGTGCGAGAACAGCACCGCCCACGAGTCGCCGATCCAGTCGTGGAAGCTGATCGGACCCTCGGTCGTCTCCGCCTGGAAGTCCGGTGCGGTGTCACCAATCTTGAGGCTCATGCCCTCCTCCTTTCCAAAAGAAAGTATTGCGCTGACCTTAGCGAACTAGAGGAGCCCGCCGCGGTAGCGCCACGGGCCGGGCTCGAGGCGGATGCCGCGCTTGCGGCAGAACTCGCGCACCGAGTCGAGCACGACGCCGCCCTCGCCGTGGACGCGCCGCGCGACGAGATCGAGCACGGCGCAGCCCGGCGGCGGATCGCCCGCCACGTCGAGCGTGAGCACGACGACCTCTCCGTCGGTTTCCGGAGGCTCGAACTTCGCATCGACCTTCTCGGACGAACAGCACGAGCGACGTCGTCCCGTCGCGTGCGCACCGCGAGCGAGTGATCCGAGCCTGCCGCCACGTCGACGCCGCGAAGCTCGAGGAGCTCGCGAAAATCGTCCAGCAGCCGCCGCACGAGCTGCGGCTGCCGTGCGCGGGTCACAGGCCGCGCGGACACGCCGACCACCTTGGCCGGTACGCCGATGGCGAGCTGACCCGCGGGGATGTCGGAGACGACGTACGAGTTCGACGCGACGATCGCCTCGCGGCCGAGCCGGCAACCGGCGTAGACGACGGTGCCGAGACCGACCTGCGCGCGGTCCTCGAGCACGATCGGCGCGAAGCGGTTCTCGAAGCCCTCGAGGATCGAGTGGCCGATGTTGTGCGTGACGAGCATCGACCGCATGGTCACGAAGACCTCGCGGCCGATCACGACGGGCCGGCAGGGGTTGATGAACGCCTCGTCGCCGACGAAGACGAGGTCGCCGACGACCAGCGTCGCCCAGGGATCGCGGCGGCCGCCGCCGCCGATGCGGACATCGCGGCCGAGGTAGCCGTTCGCGCCGATGAAGGCGCGGCGGCAATGCACGTCGAGCCGCGGGCCGAAGCTCGTCAGCGCGCCGACGGCAAACACCTCGTCGCACAGGACGGTTCCGTCGTCGCCGATGTCGACGCCGTCCTCGAGCACGATCCGGGGAGCGACGACGATCGTCCGCTCGCCGAGCCGCACGCCTTCGCCGATCGAGGCGCCGGCACGGCGGTAAGCGTGGCAGCGCTCGTCCGAGGAGAGCGCGCGGAACGAGTCCGGGTCCGACCGCAGCGACTCGAGGAAGCCTTCGTCGAGCCGCCCTTCGGACTCCGGCAGCTCGAGCACGGCGGGCAGGCTGACGCCGTCGAGGGAGATGCCGGCGAGGAGCCCCGACGCATCGGCGGCGACTTCCGCCGCCTGGGCGGCGACGAGCGTCTCGACGTCCTCGGCCGTGATGAAGCCGTCCTTCTCGATCGTCGTCGAGGTCGATGCCGTGCTCCTCCGCGAGCTCGACCGCTCGCCGCGTGGCGTTGCGCGGGGCCGGCCGGCTCAGCCGGGGCGGACTTCGCGGGGCGGGACTCCTCGACCGCCGCCAGCTCGTCCTCGCTCTCGGCGATCACCGCGATGCGGCCGCCCAGCTCGACTTCGTCCCCCTGCGCGTACAGGTGATGGAGGATCCCGTCGCCGGGCGCCTCCAGCTCGAGCAGCGCCTTCGACGTCTCGACGAGGCACACGGCCTGACCCTTCTCGCACTCGCTCGCCGTCGGCCACGAGCCACTCGACGAGGAGAGCCCACTCGGTGTTGGCGTCTTCGCGTGTGAGGACGAGCTCGAGCAGCCGTCAGCTCCTGACGATCCCGAGCGCCCGCACGGCGCTCACGACGTCGTCCACTCCCGGGAGGACGGCCTCCTCGAGCGTCGGCGCGGCGGGAATGATCCCGTCCCGCGCGGCGATCCGCTCTACCGGCCGCTGCAGGTCGTCCCAGGCCTCGCTCTGCACGCGAGCCGCGATCTCGGCGCCGACGCCGCCCGTCAGCGTCCCCTCTTCGACCGTGACGAGCGAGCCCGTGCGGGCGACCGACTCGAGCACCGGCTCGAGGTCGAGCGGCAGCGAGCCGGCTGAGGCAGACGACCTCGGTGAACAGCTCGTCCTCGATGATCAGCCGCACCGCCGCCTCGAGCACGATCGGCAGCATGCCGCCGTAGGTGACGATCGTCGTCTCGCCGCCGCCGAAGCCGTTGCCCGAGAAGGACAGCGCCGGGTACGGCTCGTCTGTCTCCCGGCAGCTCAGGTCGCCCAGGCGCCCGTCCACCGGCCGCCGGTTGGGCCGCCCGTACATGAGCTTGTTCTCGATGAAGAAGACCGGGTCGTCGTCGGCGATCGCGGCGTGCAGCAGCGCGCCGATGTCGTGGCACTCGCTCGGCGCCACGACCTTGATGCCGGGGACGCCCAGCAGCACCTTCTCCAGCGACTGGCTGTGCGTCGGGCCGTAGCCGCGGCGCCCACCCATCGGCGTCCGCACGACGAGCGGCACTCGCACCTGGTCGTCGAACATCGCGCGGAACTTCGCGATCCCGTTCACGGTCTGGTCGAAGCCGAGCGCGATGAAGTCGCCGAACATGATCTCGAGGATCGGCCGCCAGCCGCGCAGGGCCATGCCGGCGGCGACGCCGAAGATCGCGCCCTCCGATGACCGGCGTCGTGATCACGCGCTGCGGCCACTTCGTGGAGAGGCCCTGCGTGATCTTGAACGCCCCGCCGTACGGGTCGAGGATGTCCTCGCCGAGCAGGTAGACGTCGTCGCGGCTCTCGAAGACCTCGGTCAGCGCCGTGTTGATGACGGCGGCGCAGCGCTCTTCCACGTCAGCCCGCCTCGGGCATGGCCACGGGCGAAGCGTCCGCGTTGGCGATCGCCTCGGTGAGCCGGCGCTCGACCGCGTCCTCGATGGACGTCCGCTGCTCGTCGGACAGCCGCGCGCCGGCGACGCCGAGCGGATCGCGCTCGCGCGCGGCCTCGATCTCGGCCGGGTCGCGGTTGTCGTCGCCCTTCGAGTGCGGGCTGAAGCGGTACGTGTTGAGGACGAGGAAGAACGGCCGCGCGCTGGTCCGCACCCTGGGCACGATCTCCGCGGCGGCGTCCCAGACCTCGGCCACGTCGGTCGTGTCCAGCTCCGCCGTCTCGATCCCGAACGCTGCGGCCCGGTCGGGGATGCGCCCGGCCAGCGTCAGATGGCTGGGAGTGGACTGCGCGTAGAAGTTGTTCTCGACCACGACCAGCAGCGGCAGGCCCCAGCGCGACGCGATGTTGAGGCTCTCGTAGACGACGCCCTGGCCGAGCGTCCCGTCGCCGATGAAGGCCACGGTCACGGCGCCGCTCCCGCGCTCGCGCTCGGCGAGCGCCATCCCGGCGGCGACCGGCACCGTGCTCCCCAGCACGCCGTTCGAGTAGAAGCCGTTGTTGCAGAGATGCTGGCTGCCGCCCTTGCCGCCGCAGACACCGCTCTCGCGCGCCCATCACCTCGCCGAGCAGCCCGTCCACGTCGTCGGTGAACGCGAGGTAGTGCCCGTGGCAGCGGTGGTTGGAGACGATGACGTCACGCCCCGGCTCGAGGTGCGTCGATGACGCCGACGGCGTTCGCCTCCTGGCCGATGTACGTGTGCGTCGTGCCGGCGAGCTTGCCCAGCGAGAAGAGCTCGAGCAGGCTCTCCTCGAAGCGCCGGATCAGGTACATCCGCTCGTACAGGCGTGCCAGATCGGCCATCGCCTGATCTTCGCTCAGCGTCTGCGGTTTGCCTGCCACGACTCGCGAGACCGTACCCGACTCACAGATAGCCCAGATCGGACAGGCGCTGCTCGACGAGCGCCTCTTCCTCGGCGCTGAGAGCCTGTCGCGACACGCTCTCGAGCTCGGCGTACAGACGCTCGCGCACGTCGCCGGGGACGTCGTCAGCGCGATTGGCGAGCTCGCCCGGGTCGACGTCGAGACGGTACGCCTGCTCGTCGCCGGACTGCAAGTGAACCGTGAGCTTCCACGGCGGCAGGCGCAGCGCAAGCTGGGACACAGCTCCCTTGTCGGTGCCGACGATGAACGCGGGGCGGTCATCGTGCGCCCCGCGGCGAGCAGCGATGTTCCGTCGAGGCCGTCGATCGGCGCATCGGCCAGCTCGAGCAGCGTCGGCATCAGGTCGACGAGGCTCACCTGCGACGGAATCACGGCCGGCTCCACTCGCCCTGGCGCGGCGAGGATGAGCGGCACCCGGACGATCTCGTCGTAGAGGTCGGCGCCGTGCATGTGGTACGTGCCCTTGACCTGCGACTTGTCGGCGTAGCGCTCGCCCCACGACTCGCCGTGGTCGGAGACGAACGCAATCGCCGTCTGCTCGCGCAGGCCGAGCTCGTCGAGCGCCTGCGAGGAAGCCCGCGAAGTGCTGCTCGGACTCGCGCTCGACGGCCTCGCGGTAGCTCTCGCGCAGCGCGTCGAGCGCGGCCGGCGTCGCCGGACTGGATGCCGGCGATGATGTCCTCCTTCGCCTGCTTCCACTCCTTGCGCTCGCGAGTGGAGCACGTCGTACGGCATGTGCGTCGTCCAGCTGTGGAACCAGAGGCAGAACGGCTTCGCGGCCTCGCTCGCGCAGCCACTCGACGACGCCGTCGAGCCGCTCGCTCGTGCCCAGCGACGTTGGCGTCGGCGAAGTCGCGGAAGAGGTAGCGCTCGTCGAAGACGAAGCTCCCGGTCTCGTAGCCGTAGGCGGCCGCCACCGTGAACAGCGTCGGGATGCGCGGGGTCGAGCTCCGCGTCCCAGTGCAGGTAGCCGTGGTGGTGCGGGTAGAGGCCGGTGATCATCGAGGCGGTCGAGGGCGCCGTCCACGGCGCTGCGCTGATCGCCTGGTCGAAGCGCACGCCGCCGGCCGCGAGCTCGTCGATCGTCGGCGTTGCCACGTCCCGCGCGCCGTAGCAGCCGACGTGGTCGACGCGCAGGGCGTCCGCGACGTAGACGATGAGGTTCATCCAGCGAGTTTCGCAGCGAGGCTGTGGCCGCGCATGTCCGCGGGCACGTCGAGCCCGAGCAGCTCCAGCACCGTCGGCGCGACATCGAGCAGGTGCGCGTCGAGCCGGCCGCGCGCTTCGACGCCGGCGCCGGCCGCGACGATCATCCCGTCCTGCGCGTGGTTCGCGTCGTCGGGGCCCGTGTCGTTCTCCAGCGTGTGCACGCCTTCCTCACCGCCGACCGTCGCCACCGAGCGCCAGAGCAGGTCGCCGAAGACGACGATCAGGTCCGGAGCGACGCCGTTGACCTCCTCGTACAGCTCCTCGGGCTTGTAGACGCGCGTTGCCATCGGGCGACCCTGGTCGTCGGGGATCGCCGCCAGCCGCTGCGCGAGGTCGTCGCGCACCGTCTCGTAGTCCGCCGGCGGCGACCATGCCCGTCGGGCTCGCGCCCCTCGACGTTGAGGAAGATGCGCGCGTAGTAGCCGCCGTCTCCCCACGCGGTCGTGTGCGCCCAGTCGATGCCGAGCTCGTGCGGCAGGCTGACGCCGTTCGGCTCCGCCTGGAGCGCCAGCAGGCCCTCGCGACGTAGCCACTCGTTGACGCGGACGCCACCGTCGAGACGCTTGGCGCCGTGATCGGAGACGACGAGCACCAGCGTCTCGTCGTCAGCGTGCTCCAGCAACCGCGCGATCAGCCCGTCGACGTGCCGGTAGTAGTCGAGGATCGCCGACTCGAACTCGTTGCCCGGCTCGTGCTTGCGGTGCTCCGCGTCCATGAACTTCCAGAAACCGTGGTGGATGCGGTCGTGACCCATCTCCACCATCGCGAACAGCTGCCACGGCCGAGTCGCCAGCAGGTGCTCGGCCAGCTTGAAGCGCCGGTCGGTCATGTCGTAGAGCTGCTCGAGCAGCCACGCCTTGTTCTCCGTGCGGAAGTCCTTCACGTCGAAGACGTACTCGCCGACGACGTCAGCCACCTCGTCCTTGAGGCCCGGCGGGTACGTGTAGCGCGCTCTCCACCGACGGCGTGAGGAAGCACGTGACGAGCGCGCCGCGCAGCGGCCGCGGCGGATACGTGCCGGGAACGCCGACGACGATCGACGAGCCGCCCGCCCGCCCGACGAGATCCCACAGGCGAGGCGCCTTGATCGCGCTCGCCGTCGGCGATGAACCGGCCGTCGTACGTGTGGTCGGAGCGGTTGCGAAACCCGTAGACGCCGAGGTCGCCCGGCGTTCGGCTGGCCATCATGCACGACCAGGCCGGCACCGTGATCGGCGGGATGACGGACGTCAGCCGGCCGTGGACACCGCGCTCCATGAGCGCCGGACAGCGTCGGCAGCTCATCCCGCCAGGCCTCGACGAGCGACGGCTCGGCGCTGTCGAGGCCGATCACCATCGCCCTCTCTGCCCACGCGTCGGCCACGGGCGCCCATGATAGAGCGACGCCGCTGGCGCAAGCGTCCCGCCTATCCGACCGATCGCCGGCTCAGGCGGTCGCACCCCAGGACACGTCCGGAAAGTACGCCGCCATGAGAGCCGAGCAGAATCGATCCGCCGTCTCCCGAACGTACCGCTCGTCGAGCATGGAGAGAACGTCGTGCTTCTCGGGGGCCGCGAAGAGCCAACTCTGGTCAACGCGGAGTGTCTCCGCCCGCACCCCCGCCCAAGCCGCGATCTCCGGGATCTGCTCGGTGATCTCATGCGTACGGACGACGAGCAGCCGATCCGTCTCCACGGCCTCGAGAACACGGGCGTTGTGCTCGGCCCATAGTCGGAAGAAACAGGCGAGCGAGGGAAAGCCGCGTGCGACGAGCGGTGCGTCGAGCCTCGTCGGCTCGATCTCCTTCGCGCGCAGCCGGATCTCGTCGAGCGCGGTCCATGGCGAACCGGCGTCAGCGGGACTGGGTGATGTTGTGGTCGATCCAGGAGTTGCACCACGAGTAGACGTCTCGAATGGTGAGGATGAACCTCTTGGTCGGACATGCTCGCGCGAGAGGTTCGATCAGGATTCCGGATAGGGCCGACGACTCCATCTCGAGCCGCCACCGGCGGTCGCGCCGCTCGAGGATTCTCTGTGCGTCCGCGTTGTCGATCTCGCCCTGCAGGTACGCCATGGCCAGAGGAAGGCGGATGTCCCCGTCGGGGTGATGGGCGCTGCGGTAGTTGCCGAAGATGCCCGCCATCGAGTGCGTGCCCGTCTTCGAGAGGCCACAACAGCAGACGTCGATGCGGCGTCGCCGAAGAGGTAGCACCGCCCGACCGGCGCCACGGCGAGCGAGGCGGTAGGGCCTTCGCAAGAGGTTCCGAATACGCGTGGCCCCCGCCAAGTCCGAGATCGTATGCTGGCCCGAGCTCATGTGGGTGATCGCGTGAACGCTGCGACTCACGGCACCGCCGGCGGCGAGGCGTACTGGGGCCCCGGCGACCGCTACGTGTTCCACATCACGGGCGCCGAGTCGGGCGGCTCGGTGTTCGCATTCGACTGCCTCGTCGGCCCGGGCGGAGGGCCGCCACCCCATCGGCACCTCGCCGAGGACGAGCTCTTCTTCCTCTACGAGGGAGCGATCGAGTTCACCGCCGCGGCCGAGACCTATGTCGTCTCCGCAGGTGAGGCGATCTTCGTGCCGAGAGGCACCGCCCATAGCTACCGGAACGTCGGCGGCGGGAACGCCCTCATGTACACGATCTACACGCCCGCCGGCATGGAGGGTTGGTTCCGCGAGGTGTTCGAGCGTATCGAGGCCGGAGACTTCGACCGCACTCCGCCGCCCGCCGACGCGGCCATGATCGCCCGGATGCTCGACGCAGGACCCCGCTACAACGTCGAGTGGGTCGAGTAGCGACTAGCGGGCATCGGCGGGCTTGGCAGCGTCGACTCGAACGCGCGCGTCCGGACGGCTCTAGAGCAGGATCCGGAGCGCCAGTGGCAGAGAGCACCCCACCTCGACGAGCGTGCGGGCGGCGTGGAGGTCGACGCGCGACACGGTCAGGAGGAACGCATCGTCCGTGTCGAACCCCAGCGCTCGGAATTGATCGAAGCGCCAGCGCGCAACGCGCGTTTCCTCGACTTCAACCTCTTCGACGAGATCAAGAGATTCGGCGAACGTGGACATGGGGCCTGCCTTTCCGAAGCTGATCGACTACGTCTTGAAACGTCGAGACCGGCGATCTGTTGTTGGCGAGACGTAAGGCTTCGTTTCAGCCGCGTTAAGCAGCTCACGCTACAACCTCGCGCGACGAGTCATGACCCTACGTGCCGGCTGCCGACCGCTACGACCGCATGCTCTACCGGCGCTGTGGTCGCAGCGGCCTGAAGCTTCCGGCGATCTCGCTCGGGCTCTGGTGGAACTTCGGGCACGATCGCCCGCTCGAGACGGGCCGGGCCATCGTGCGGCGGGCGTTCGATCTCGGGATCACGCACTTCGACCTCGCCAACAACTACGGGCCTCCGTACGGCTCGGCCGAGGAGAACTTCGGGACGCTCATGCGCAAGGACCTGCGGCCGTACCGCGACGAGCTCGTCGTCTCGACGAAGGCGGGCTACGACATGTGGCCCGGCCCCTACGGCGAATGGGGCTCCCGCAAGTACCTGCTCGCGAGCCTCGACCAGAGCCTCGCGCGCATGGGCCTCGACTACGTCGACATCTTCTACTCGCATCGCTTCGATCCCGAGACACCGCTCGAGGAGACGATGGGAGCGCTCGACGCGGCGGTACGGCAGGGCAAAGCGCTCTACGTCGGCATCTCCTCGTACTCGGCGGAGAAGACCCGCGAGGCGCCGCGATCCTGCGCGACCTCGGCACGCCGCTGCTCGATCCACCAGCCCTCGTACTCGATGCTGAACCGCTGGATCGAGCCCGAGCTGGTCGATGCGATCGGCGAGCTCGGCGTCGGCTGCATCGTGTTCTCGCCGCTCGCGCAGGGAATGCTCACCGACAAGTACCTGGACGGCATTCCCGAGGGCTCACGAGCGAGCTGGCCGAGCTCGCTGTCGCCGAACCTCCTGACCGAGGAGGCGTTGGAGAAGATCCGGGCACTGAACGAGATCGCCGCGGCGCGCGGCCAATCGCTCGCGCAGCTGGCGCTCGCGTGGGTGCTGCGCGACCCGCGCGTGACGTCGGCGCTCATCGGCGCCTCGAGCGTGCAGCAGCTCGAGGACAATGTCGGCGCGATCGCGAGCCTCGACTTCACGGACGAGGAGCTGGCCGAGATCGACCGCTACGCGACCGACAGCGGCATCAACATCTGGGCCGGCTAGGGGTAGCGCCGCGGCGCGGAGCCGTCGGGCACGAAGCGGCCCAGGCGGTCCCGGTTGCGAGCGACGAAGGCATAGAGCGTCTTCGACCGCCGGCTCGCATGGAGCAGCGCCGCCGACCGTGCGAGTGGCCGCGTCGCCGGCAGCCGTTCGAGCACGCCCAGCGCGGCGGCGCCTGCCGAGAGCATGCGGCCGTCCGGAAGCACAAGCCGAAGTGACGAGCCGCGCTCGTTCGTCGGAGACGTGTCGCGAGCAGCCGATCAGCCGAGGCGATCTTTGAGCCCGAGGAGCGCGAGGCTCCTGCGACGGTCGAGCCGAGCGACGACCCGCGCCGCGAACCGGCAGAGCCTGCAATCGGCGTCGTAGAGAAGAACTGGGCGAGCCACGCCTGCAAGGTACCGCCGACGAGACGGAGAGGCCCTGCCCCGGGGCCTCTCTCGGTAGCGCGGGCAGCTGGCTACGCCGGCTTCCGCGCGTCAAGCGCGTGTGCGCCGGGTCAACTCGGCCAGCTCGCGGTTGAAGCGCTCGGGCTCCTCGAGGTGCGGGGCATGACCGACGCCTTCGTACCAGGAGGCCTCAGCGGTCGGGCAGACGGCGAGGATGTGCTCGGCCATGGCCGACAGCACCAGCGTGTCCTCACGGCCCTGAGTGACCAGCAACGGCACTTCGAGCGTGCGCAGCACGTCGTCGCAGTCGAGCTCCCGGGCGCCGAGGCTCGCACGGACGTGCGACGGCACGACGACGTTCCAACACAGCGCCGTCTCGAAGTCCTCAGCCGAGAGCGGCTTCGCCGTACAGCCCCGGACGAACGCGCGCATAGCGCCAATGTTCGTCGGTAGATCGTCGACGGTGGCGCCGGCGAAGTGATCGAGGAATCCGGGGCCGATCAGCGTGCCGAATGCCGCCTCGCCCAGCTTGGCCGCACCCTCGACGAAGTTCACGGCCGCAATCCGATCTTGGCCGTAGGCACGGATGTAGTCGCAGATGACGAAGGCGCCGTACGACCAGCCGACGAGCACCGACCGCTCGAGGCCCAGCTCGTCCATGATCGCCGCCAGATCGTCGGCCCAGAGCCTTCCGTCCGCGTAGTGCTCCGGCCCGAGCGGCGCCTCCGACATGCCGTGGCCGCGGAGGTCGTACGCCACGAGCCGGAACTCGTCTGTCAGCGCGCTCTCGTACTGCATCGCCCAGCAGAGGTGGTTCTGCGACCACCCGTGAATGAACAGGATCGGCGGGCCGTCGGCCCTGCCCCATTCCCGGACGTGGAGCGTCAGCCCGCCACCGCCCCGCACCGAGTGAATCTTCATCCGACCGGTCTGCTCTCTTGCGCCACCGGTCTGTCACCATCGCCTCTCTCGCCTCCTTGGGATCGTGGCAGGATCGTGGTCGCGGCGCGACGCGGAGGCGCATCGGGCGGAGAGCCTTATCTTTCGGCGCCGGCGTACCTTATCTTTCGGCGCCGCGTCCTCAAGAGCCGATCTCCCAGCTGGCGCAGGCGGCGCAATACTGGCTGCGTGGACCGCTCGCTCGATGGGGGTGTTCGTCGGACGTCGCGACGAACTCGACGAGCTCGAGCCGACGCTCGACGCGGCACGGCCGGGAACGGGGCAAGCGATCCTCCTCGCAGGAGAAGCGGGCATCGGCAAGACAAGGCTCGCGACAGGAGCTCGCGAGCCGCGCACGCGAGGACGGCTTCGACGTGCTCGTCGGACGATCGATCGATCTCGTCGGCACGGAGCTGCCGTACCAGCCGTTCGTCGAGGCCTTGCGTCCGCTGAGGGATCCTCGTCCAGCCCGCGCAAAAGCCGGCTCGCAGCTGCAGGTGTTCGAGGACACGCTGGCGCTGCTCACCGAGCGAGCAGCTGCTGCGCCCGTGCTGCTCGTGCTCGAGGATCTCCACTGGGCCGATACGTCGACGCTCGATCTCGTCGTCTTCCTCGCGCACAACGTCGACGAACAGGCCGGTTCTGCTGCTCGCGACCTATCGCGCCGACGAGCCTCGTCGAGCCGAGCGCATGCGCCGGCTGGCCGACGGCGTCCGGCGTTCGGAATCCGGGGTCGTGCTCCAGCTCGGCCCGCTCGCGGACGACGAGCTGACCTGCTCGTTGCACGCCCGCGCCGAGTCTGCGCTGTCGGCGGGTTTGACGGCGGCGATCGTCACGCGCTCCGAGGGCAACCCCTTCTTCGCCGAGGAGCTGCTCGCCGCGGCCGGCGGCGGCGGCGAGCTTCCCCGTGGCCTGCGTGAACTGCTCCTGCAGCGCGTCGCCGGGCTCGACCAGCCGACGCAGCGCGTGTTGCGCGTGGCTGCGGCAGCCGGACGTGAAGTCGGCTACGCGCTGCTTGCAGGCCGTGGCCGGGCTGCCGGAGCCCGACATGCGCGAGTCGCTGCGCCAGGCCGTCGAGCACGGCGTCCTCGTCGCCGAGCCGGAGACGAGCAGCTTCCGTTTCCGCCATGCGCTGCTGGCGGAGGCGATCTACGCGACGATCCTCCCCGGAGAGCGCGAGGAGCTGCACGCGCGGCTCGCAGACGTGCTCGCACGCGACGAAGGCTCCTGCAGCCGAGCTCGCGCCGCACTGGGCGGCGGCGGGCGCAAGCTCGGAGGCGCTCGTCGCCTCGGTCGAGGCCGCCCGCCAGGCGGAGGCAGTGTTCGGCCTGGCGGAGGCGCACGCTCACCTCGAGCGGGCGCTGGCGCTCTGGGACGTCGTGCCGACGCGGTCGAGCTCGTGAAGCTCGAGCTCGCCGAGCTCTGCTCCTGGAGCGCCGAGCTCGCCAGCCAGACGGGGTCGGCGCCGCGGGCGGTCGAGCTTGCAGCAGCGGGCGATCGAGCTCGTCGGCGAGGGCGATCGCCGCACCGCGCAGCGCTCCTGCTACGCGCGTCTTTGTCGCTACCTGTACGAAAGCGGCAAGGACGACGCCGCCCTCGCCGCGCTCGAGCACGCGGTCGAGCTCGTGCCGGCGCAGCCGCCGTCGGCGGAGCGCGCGGAGGTGCTCTGGCGGCGCTCGCAAGCGGGTTGATGATGGCCTGGCGCTTCGAGGAGTCGCTCGCGTCTGCGAGGAGGCGCTCGCGGTCGCTCGTGCCGTCGGCGCCGCAGCCAGGCGGAGTTCCGGGCGCTCGAGGTCCTGGGCAGTGACCTCGTCTACCTCGGCCGCCCCGAGGAAGGGCTCGCGCAGCTCCGGCAGGTTCTCGAGCTCGCCGAGGAGAGCGGCGATCCGCTGGAGCTCCTGCGCGCGTACGTCGCTCTCACCGACGTGTGACGATGCTGGGGCGACCGCAGAGAGTCGGCACGGCTGGGAGCGACGAGGGCTCGAAGTCGATCCGTCGCTTACGGCAGTCGACAGCACCGTGCTCGTCGCGAACTACATCGAGTCGCTGCTCGCCGTCGGCGACTGGGACGACGGCTGACAGGCAGAGTGCGGCCGCGCTCCGCGCGCATCACCGCCAACTTCCCGTACATGCTGCTCATGCTCCGAGCCGACCTCGAGATCGGGCGAGGCGAGTTCGACGCCGCGCGTGCCCACCTCGACGCCGCGCTCGTGCGACCCTGCGCGAGGATCGCGGGCTCGGGATCTACGACGTCTTCCTCGCAGAGCTCGCGCTCTGGGAGCGCCGCTGGACGGAGGCCGAGGCATGCCGTCGAGGACGGCCTGGCGATGGCGCACGCTCCGCCACGCCGCCCAGCTCCGCGTCTGGTTCTGCGCGAAGGGATTGCGCGCCCACGCGGAGCTGGCAGCGCTCGCGCGCGCCCGCCGGGATAGCGATGCCCTCCACCGCTGGCTCGATCGTGCGCGCGAACTGATCGGCATCGCTCGCGGCGCCGCCGCCGAGGCCTCGGCGATCACGCCGAACGCAGCCGGCTGGCTGGCGTTGGCCGAGGCCGAGTACGCGCGCACAGGCGGCGAGGCTGACGCTGCGGCGTGGGCGGAAGCGGTGGAGACGTGGGACGAGCTCGAACGTCCGCCCCTCGCCGCGTACTGTCGCTGGCGCCTGGCGGAGGCGCTCGTGTCCGCCGGCGCGCCCCGTACGGAGGCAAGTGTGCCGCTCCAGGAGGCGTACGCCGTCGCGACTCGAATCGGAGCGAGGCCCCTGGCCGGAGAGCTCGAGCTGCTCGCCCAACGCGCGCGGCTCGATCTCGCGCGCGCCGGACGTGGCGTCGGCCGAGGGAACGCAGGACTTCGAGGAGATCCTCGGGCTCACACCGCGCGAGGCGGAGGTCCTCACGCTCGTCGCGCGCGGCTACACCAATCGCGAGATCGCCGAGACGCTCGTCATCAGCGTCAAGACGGCGAGCGTCCATGTCTCGCACATCCTTCGCAAGCTGGGTGCGCCGAACCGGCGCGAGGCGGCAGCGGTTGCGCACCGGCTCGCCCAGCAGCCGCCCATGAAGTAACCAGCGAGAAGCTGTGGCGTTCGCGCCGCCTAGTCCCGATCAGGTGCCTGGGGTTGCCGCGCGGATCTCGACGACCGTCGCGCGCCATGAGCCGCCCGGCGCCTTGACGTCGACCGTATCGCCGACCCGCTTGCCGAGGACGACCGAGCCGAGCGGCGATGACGGCGAGACGGTACCGGCGCCACCGAGAGCGGATATCTCGACGTCGACCCGCGCGCCGGACTCGTCGGCGACGACCACGTGCGATCCCTCGGAGACGACATCCGCCGCGCCGTCCTCGACGATCTCTGCATGGTCGAACCGGTCGCGGAGGATCACGATCCGCCGCTCGAGCAGGCCCTGCTCGTTCTTCGCGGCGTGGTACTCGAAGTTCTCCGAGAGATCGCCGTGAGCGCGAGCGGCGCTGATCGCCTCGACCATCTCCCGGCGCTTCGGGCCCTCGAGCTCCGCGAGCTCGGCGGCGAGGCGAGCGTGCTGCTCTCGTGTGAGCTTCTCTCCCATCAGACGACCGCCAGGCCGCGCGACTTGCGGCTCGCAGCCGTCTGTCGCCGCTGCGCGGACAGCTCGACCTTGCGCAGGCGCACGTTCTGCGGCGTGACCTCGACGCACTCGTCCTCCCGGATCAGCTCGAGCGCCTGATCGAGCGAGAGAGCACGCGCCGGGATCAGCCGCACGAAGTCGTCGGCCGAGGCCGCGCGCATGTTCGTGAGCTTCTTCTCCTTCGTCGCATTGACGTCGAGATCATCGGCGCGGGCGTTCTCGCCGACGATCATCCCCTCGTAGACGTCGGCGCCCGGCCCGACCAACATCGAGCCGCGTTCCTGGAGGTTGATGAGGGCGAAGGCGGTCGTCTTCCCCGCGCGGTCGGCGACGAGGCTGCCGGTCGGTCTCGTTCGGAGCTCGCCGTGCCACGGCTCGAAGCGCTCGAAGACGTGATGGAGGATGCCGGTTCCGCGCGTCTCGGTGAGAAACTCGGTGCGGAACCCGATCAGGCCGCGGGCGGGGACGACGACGTCCATCCGCACCCAGCCGGTGCCGTGGTTGACAAGCGCTTCCGTTTGTCCCTTGCGCAGCGCGAACAGCTGAGTGACGACGCCGAGATACTCCTCCGGTACGTCGACCGAGACGCGCTCCATCGGCTCGTGCACCTCACCGTCGACGACGCGTGTCACGACCTGCGGCTTGCCGACCGTGAGCTCGAATCCCTCACGCCGCATCTGCTCGATCAGCACGGCGAGTTGCAGCTCTCCGCGACCCTGCACCTCCCACACCTCCGGCCGCTCGGTCGCGAGAACGCGTAGCGAGACGTTTCCGACGAGCTCGGCCTGGAGGCGGCTCTCGACCTGGCGCGCGGTCAGCCTGTCACCGTCTCGCCCGGCGAGCGGGGCGGTGTTGATGCCGACTGTCATCGAGAGCGACGGCTCGTCGACGGAGATCACGGGTAGTGGCCGCGGATCGAGCGGGTCTGCGAGGGTCTCGCCGATCATCACCTCGGGGATGCCGGCGACGGCGATCAGGTCGCCGGGGCCAGCCTCCTCGGCCTCGACACGGTCGAGGGCCTCGCTGACGAACAGCTCGGTGACCTTCACGCGCGTGATCGTCCCGTCGGTGCGACACCACGCAACCTCCTGGGCGCGGCGAATCGTCCCTTGTTGCACTCGACAGAGCGCGAGCCGGCCGACGTAGGGCGAGGCGTCGAGGTTGGTGACGAGCGCCTGCAGCGGGTGACCCTCCTCGTAGACCGGTGGCGGGATGTGCTCGAGGATCAGCTCGAGCAGCGGCGTCAGGTCCGGCCCGAGGGCGTCCGGGTCGGGCTCGAGCGAGGCACGACCTGCCTTGGCGTTGCAGTAGACGATCGGAAACTCGATCTGGCTTTCGTCCGCGTCGAGGTCGAGGAAGAGCGCGTAGACCTCGTTCACGACGTCGGCGATCCGTGCGTCGGGGCGGTCGACCTTGTTGACGACGAGGATGACGGGAAGCCGCGCCTCCAGCGCTTTACGGAGCACAAAACGCGTCTGCGGCAGCGGGCCCTCGCTCGCGTCGACGAGCAGCAGAACGCCGTCGACCATCGTCAGCCCGCGCTCCACCTCCCCGCCGAAGTCGGCATGGCCCGGCGTGTCGACGATGTTGATCTTGACCGAACCGTGGCGGACGGCGGTGTTCTTGGCGAGGATCGTGATCCCCTTCTCGCGTTCGAGCTCCCCGGTGTCGAGGATCCGCTCGGCGACATCCTGGTTCGCGCGGAATGCCCCGGACTGCCAGAGCAGCGCATCGACGAGGGTCGTCTTGCCGTGATCGACGTGGGCGACGATGGCGACGTTGCGGATGTCGGAGCGCTGCGGCACTTGTCGAGGGTACCCGCGCGGGCCCTGCGGACACTCGTAGCTAGCACCACCCAATCGTGTTCGCCCACGCGCTACTACTACGAGTCGCACATGAGCACACTCATTCTTCGGGGTGGTGTCGAGGTCGAGGGCCCACTCGAACTTGCGCTCGAGTTTCTGGAGGCGTACGAGAGCTACGAGACGTATGAGCCCTCAGGACCGGCGTCGTTCGACGCGAGCGACCTCAAGCGGGCAAACCGAGGCGGTGCTCGCATCGCGGCGAGTGAGACGGCAGCGATTCTCACGCGTCGGGTCGAGATCGAACGTGCCTTGCGCGACATCGACTCCGGCGCCTCATTGACCGACGCAACGACCTCGATCCCGTGGATCCCGCTGACGCAACTCTTCGACTGCTTCGCCGACATCCGCGGAGTCGGCTTCTCGAAGATGACAAAGGCCCTGCACCCGAAGCGCCCGGCGCTGATCCCAATGCTCGACAGCGTCGTCCAGGCTCACTTGGCGGGGGACGATCCGGGGCCACGCTCCTCGAGCTCGTTCGGTGAGCGCGCGACCGCGCTCGTCCGCAGCTACAAGGGCGAGCTCGATCGCAACCGCTCCGCCCTGCGCGAGATTCGGCGACAACTCGCGCGCCGAGGACATCGCCTCACAGAGGTGCGAATCCTCGACATGGTGATCTGGTGCGTGTCAGCGAGGTGACCGCCGCCGCGCCCGACATGTGCGGGCGCGGCAAACTGCGGCTCTCGGAGAACACTCCAAGAAGGGGGTCCACGGGGGAAACATGGTTTCCCCCGTTCCCAGTAGCGGGGGCAGGATTTGAACCTGCGACCTCCGGGTTATGAGCCCGGCGAGCTACCTGACTGCTCCACCCCGCGACGCGGGCCGCATTATAGCGCCGCTGGATAGAGTCAGCGCATGCCCGCGTTCGTCTGGATCGCCCTCGGCGTATTCGTCCTGTGCCTCGTCGGCGGGGGCGTCTGGGCGCTCGTGAACGGGTTGCGGGCGTGGCGACGAGGGAGGCCCGCACTCAAGCGAATGGACGCCGCGTCGGCTGCGCTGACCGAGCGTTCGACGGCGCTCGAGCGCCGGCTCGCCACGCTGGAGCCGAAGACGGCGCAGCTGCAACGCGACATGGCGCGATTGTCGCGCGCGGTGGCGCGGGCCCGCCTGCTGCTCGGCGCCGTCAACGAGGTCCACATCGTGTATCGCGTCGCCCGCTTCTTCGATGCTTTGACGCGCGTCGCGGCGGTCGATCTCGGAACGAACTCGACGCGCCTGCTTGTCGCCGACGTGATCGACAGCCGCGTGGACGAGGTGGCGCGCAGGCTCCAGATCACGCGGCTGGGCGAGGACGTCGACAAGCGGCGGCGGCTTCTCCCCCTCCCTATCGCCCGAGTGCGCAACTGCCTCGCCGACTTCCGCCGTGAACTGGAGAGCCTCGGCGCCGAGCGAACGCTCGCCATCGCGACGAGCGCCGTCCGCGATGCCGAGAACGGCGAGGCGTTCCTCGGCGAGGTCGAGTGGAGCTACGGCTTCACGACCAGGCTGCTCTCGGGCCACGACGAGGCACTGCTGACGTTTCGCGGCGTCACCGCCGACCGCGCTATCGAGCCGGACACGCTGATAGTGGACGTCGGCGGCGGCTCGACCGAGCTCGTGCTCGGCGGGCCCGACGGCGTCTCCTTCCACACGAGCCTCGACCTCGGCTGCGTTCGGCTGACCGAGCGCTTCGGTGAGGACGTCGAAGCCTGCGCGGCATACGTCCGCGCAGAGCTTCCCGATCTCCAGCCCCGGAGCGCGATCGGCGTCGCCGGCACGGTCACGGCGCTGGCCGCACTCGACCTCGGGCTCGTCGAGTACGACGCGGACCGCGTGCACGGCCACGTGCTCACGCGCGCCGCCGTCGACGAGCAGCTCGAGCGGCTGGCAGCGCTGCCTCTCGAGGAGCGGCGACGCGTTCCCGGCCTCGATCCGGAGCGTGCGCCGGTGATCGTCGCCGGCGCCGTCATCGTCCGCGAAGTGCTCGCGCGCTACGCCCTGGATGCGCTCGAGGCAAGCGAGCGAGACATCCTCGACGGCGCGGCGCTCGCGGCAGCGGAGCTGCCCGCCGAGACAGAGGGCGCGGCTCCCCCTGGGGCTTACACCTGCTGCTGATGAAGTACGGGCTCATCGCGTCCAACATCGGCTCCTTCTCGAAGCCCGAGAACGTCATTCGCCTGGCGGAGCAGGCTGAGCAGGCTGGCTGGGAGGCCCTGTTCCTGTGGGATCACCTGGCCTGGGTCTGGGACGGGCCGGCGGTCGATCCCTGGGTCACGCTCGGTGCGGTCGCCGCCCGGACGGAGCGTTTGTTGCTGGGGACAGCCGTGACGCCCGTGCCCCGCCGCCGGCCGCAGGTACTAGCCGCCCAGGTGGCGACGCTCGACGACCTGTCGGGAGGTCGAGCGGTTCTCGGCGCGGGCCTCGGCGGCAACCGCAAGGAGTTCGAAGAGTTCGGAGAGAGCTTCGACAGGGAGCGCCGCTGGCAGCTGCTGGAAGACGGCCTCGCCCTGATCCGCGAGCTCTGGGCCGGCCCACTCGGCCCGCGTGAGATCCCAATCTGGATCGGTGGCAACAGCGCACGGGCGCGTCGCTTGGCAGCCGAGTACGACGGCTGGCTCCCGGACTCGACGACGCTTACGGAGATGAACATGGAGCCTGACGACATCCGCGACGAGACCCAGAAGGAGATCGCCGTCATGGGCTACTCGGCGTCAGGCGAGCGAGCGCTCCACGACGCGTATGCGCGAAGCCGGCACGACGTGGTGGCTCGAGCATCTCCACGATCGCCGCGGCCGGCTGGACGAGCTGCTGACCCGAGTGGCGGCCGGTCCCTAGGCGGCCGGTGGCAGCTCGGGCGGCTCGTCCTCGGCCAGCCGGCGCTGAAGCACGCTGCGCGAGAGGACGCCGACCAACCGGCCGTCCTCGACGACGGGCACGCGCTCGAGGTCTTCTTCTTCCAGTAGCTGGAACGCCTCGTCGACGGGCAGGTCGGCGTCGACCGTGAAGCGCGGCGCTTCGGCGATTTCTCCGAGCGGTGTTGCGCGCGGGTCCCGTCCTGCGGCGACGACCTCCCGCACGAGCGTCGACCGCGTGACCACCCCAACCAGCCGGCTGTCGCCGTCCGTGACGAGCACTGCCCGGACGTCCGGCTGGGCGAGCCGGTCGCCTGCCTCCACGGCAGTCGCAGACGCCGGCAGTGTCGCCGGCTCGGCCACCATCGCCTCCCGCACGAGGGAAGTCACGGAAACATCCCTCGGGCCTCGAGCGCGGCCGCGACCTCGCGGATCCCGCAGACGAGAGCGGCCCCGCGCAAAGTGATCTGACGCTCCTCGGAGAGCTCCCAGACACGGTCGAACGCGGTGGCCATCTTCTCCGCCAGCCGCGAGCGGATCTCGTCGCGGTCCCAGAAGAACCGGCCGATGTCCTGAACCCACTCGAAGTACGAGACCGTCACGCCGCCCGCGTTGGTGAGGATGTCGGGCAGCACGGGAATCGCGCGCTCGAGCAGGATCTCGTCCGCGTCCAGCGAGGTGGGGCCGTTGGCGGCCTCGGCCACCATCCGCGCCTGGATCCTCGGCGCGTTCTCGGCTGTGAGCTGATCTTCGAGCGCCGCGAGCACGAGCACGTCGCACGGCAGCTCGAGCAGAGCCGCGTTCGTGATGTGAGTCGCGCTCCCTTGCCAGTCGGCCAGCGCCGAGCCCTCGGCAGTCCAGTCCATCAACTCCGCCACGTCCAGCCCGTTCTCGTTGTAGATGCCCCCCGAGTAGTCGCCGATGCCGACCACGGTCGCGCCCCGATCGGCAAGCTCGGCTGCCGCCACGCCGCCCACCTTGCCGAACCCCTGGACGATGCAGCGCTGTTCCGTGAGGTTCCAGCCCAGCCGCTCGCACGCGCGCTCGATCACCATCACGACGCCGGCGCCGGTCGCCTCGTGCCGAAACACCGAACCGCCGATGGAGATCGGCTTGCCCGTCACTATCTCCGGCACGGCATGGCCGATCTGCATCGAGTAGGTGTCCATCATCCACGCCATCGTCTGCTCGTTCGTGGCCATGTCCGGGGCGGGGATGTCCTCCTTCGGGCCGATCACCGGCGCCAGCTCGGAGGTGTAGCGACGCGTCAGCCGCTCGATCTCGCCGATGGACATGTCGCGCGGGTTGCAGCGGACACCGCCCTTGGCGCCGCCGTACGGCAGTCGCAGGAGCGCGCACTTCCAGGTCATCCACATCGCCAGCGCCGCGCACTCGCCGAGCGAGACGTGCGGGTCGTAGCGGATGCCGCCCTTCGTCGGGCCGAGCACGGTCGAGTGCTGCACGCGGTACGCAGGGAACACGGCGACGTCGCCCGAATCGAGGTGGATCGGCACGGAGACGACCACAGCGCGCTCCGGATAGCGCAGCCGCTCGGCTACGCCGGGCGGGACGTCGGCGTGCTCGAGCGCCTGTTCGAACTGCGCGAGCGCTGTCCGCCAGAGCGGGGCATCCCACTCGAGCGTCGTCGGTTCCTCGACCGCGGCCATGGCAGAGGAGTGTAGGTCGTACGCGTCGAATGGGCCCGCGATGCGCCATCCGCTGAGATTCACTGCGGTGCTCTCCCTGCTCGCGTACGTCGGAGCGGCGATTGCGCTGCTCCGAAACCGCCGACCCGGCGCTGCCTAGCTGTCCCGCCTACACAGGTTGTGAACGGCTGAGCTGATATCCGGCCCTCCTTTGAGGCTGTGGGTCTTCCCGGACTCACGCTCAAAGGAGGGCGCGGATGCACATGCACGCTAACGCCAAGCTCGGACTGGGCGGCCGGCTCGCACTAGTGGCCGCGGTTGAGGCGGGTCTTTCCCTAAAGGCGGCCGCGGCCGCCTTTAGCGTGTCGCCGGCGACGGCGCATCGCTGGTGGCACCGATGGCTCGACGGTGGCCGCAAGCCGGAAGCGCTTCTTGATCGCTCGAGCCGTCCCCGCCGTTCGCCGCGACAGCTCACCGCCGAGCTCGAGGAGCGGATCTGTGCCTGTCGCAGGCAGACCGGGTGGGGGCCGCGTCTGGTGGCCGCGGCCACCGGCTTTCCGCACTCGACCGTCTGGAAGGTGCTGAAGCGGGCGGGGATCTCCCGGCCGCCCAGGCCGATCAGGGAGCCGGCCAACAGCTACGAGTGGCCCTGCCCCGGCGATCTCTTGCACATGGACACGAGTCGCTATGCGCGCTTCCAGCGGCCTGGCCATCGCATCAGCGGCGACCGCTCCCAGCGCTCCCGCAAGTGGATGCGTCCTGAGACCAGGGTCGGCTACGACTTCGCGCACGCGATCGTCGACGACCGCTCGCGACTTGCCTATGTCGAGCTCCACTCAGACGAGAGGGCACAGACGGTCACCGGCTTCGTCGAGCGGGCCCTGGCCTACTTTGCCGAGCAGGGGTTCGGGGCCAAGCGGCTGATGACCGACAACGCCTGGAGCTACATCCGCAACCGCTCGCTGCGCGAGTTGCTGGCCCGCCACGGCATCCGTCACTTGACGACCGAGGCCTATCGGCCGCGCACCAATGGCAAGGTCGAGCGCTTCCACCAGACGATGGCCAGAGAGTGGGCCTACGGACTGGCTTACCGCTCACACCGCGAACGCAAGCAAGCGCTGCCACACTGGCTTGACCACTACAACCGGCGTAGACCGCACAGCTCGCTGCGAGGCCGGCCACCTATCAGCCGCGTTCACAACGTCTATGGGTAGGACACCAGCTAGTCTGCGGGCGTGAAGCTCGGCGCCCTCACTGCGCTCGTGCTCCTGTGTCGCCGCCGCCGGTTGCGGGGGAGGCGGGACGAGCGCCGAGGAGAGCCTGGGCCGACGAGGTCTGCACGAGCATCGCGACCTGGAGGACGGAGGTCGAGTCGATCGCCACCAACGCGACCGACGCGCTCACCGAGCCAGGGGCGACGCGCACCGACGTCGAAGCTGCGGTCGAGAGTGGTCTCGACGCGACGAAGACGCTCGGCGACGAGCTTCGCGCCGCCGTACCGCCCGACACGCCCGAAGGGCAGGAAGCGAAGGCCGCGCTCGATGGGTTCCTCGACAAGGTGCAGCAGTCCGACGACAAGGTCCGCACCGCAATCGCCGGACTACCGGAGAACGCGGGCCTGGCCCAGATCGTCGCCGAGCTCTCGGGGCTCGCGACCGGCCTTCAGCAGACCGTCGAGAGCGGGCGCACGCTCGTCACGGACATCCAGGAGCTTGGATCAGCGCTCAAAGACGGGTTCGAGAACGCCGACTCCTGCCAGGAGCTCGCGCAGTCAGCTCGTAAAGCCGGCATTAGCCGCGCTTTAGCGTCCAGATCATGGCGAACGTGCTGCCGTACCAGCCGGCACGAAGACCGCAGTCCTGGTAGCAGTTGTCGCCGATGATCTGGTTGCGCTCGTTGATGGCGATGGCCCGCGTACGGAAGGCGTTAGGCCCGGTTTTCCCTTGTGGCGAACGCAGCTCTGTCATCGTGCCGCTCTGCCATAGGAACGCGCGCTGCAAGCGGCTCTCGTCGAGGCTGTAGCCCACGACCTGGCCGCGGTTGGAGATCGCCGTCGGGAAGACTTCGCTCCCGCCAAGAGTGCCGAGATCGGTGCTTGTGCCGTCCTGCCAGAGGAACGCGGACCATCCGCCAGCCGGCGTGAGGGTGACCCCCGTGACCTGGCCGCGCTCGTTGATCGCGACTGCTCTGCCCGGCCCGAGGTCGATCTCGATGCCGTCTCGCCACAGGATCACCCGCTCATCGACCCCCTCCCACCCGCTTCGTGCCAGTACGTCGCCGCGGTCGTTGATGTCGATCGGCCAGCCAGACCCTAGGGTCGTGATCCTCCCGTTCTGCCACATGACCGCACGATTGCCATCTGTGCCGTCCGAGATCACACCCGCCACCTGGCCACGATTGTTGATCGCGGTGGCGTAAAGCCCGCAGCTCTCGCAGCTTGCCGTTCTGCCATATGACCGATCTGAAGGTACGGCCGTACCGATAGCCGAGGATCTGACCCCGCTCGTTGACGGCGGTCACGGTCGCGCCGCCGCGTGGGCTGAGGTCGATCATCCTTCCGTTCTCCCAGAGCACCGCGTGCTCGCCGGCCTCGTAGGCCCTTGCGGTTGGACTGCTCGTGCCGATGATCTGACCACGCTCGTTGATCGCCTGCGCCGCGGCGGCGAACCATCCCTGGCGAGTACGTCAACCGGCCGCTCTGCCACGTAAAACCGCGAGTCCCGCCGTTGCCATGGCTCCAGCCGACGACCTGCCCCCGGTTGTTGATGTCAGCGACCGTTGTCCATCGACCCAGCTTGCCGAGATCTGTCGTCACCCACCGCGAGCCCGAGCCAACAGCGTCGTGCGATGCACCCGCTCCTCCGCCTGCAGCTAGGAACATGGCGTGACCAGTCCGACGCGGCGAAGCGATGCATCGAACACCTCCGGGTGGTCATGTGAGAGACGACCTGCTGACGAGACTAGGCGGAACGGTCAGTCGCGCCAGCCGTGGCAGCTCGCCGTTGGGAGGGTGCTGGCACCCCGCACCTTCCGCTTCCAGAGCGAGATCGAAAGGTGCCGGGGGAGGGACTCGAACCCTCACGCCCCCGAGGGGGACACCCGATTTTAAGTCGGGCGCGTATCGCCAGTTTCGCCACCCCGGCGGGGCGAAAGCTTAGTTGCCGCCGGGCACCATCCGACTGATCGGGAAGCGCTCCGGGCCCTTGCCGCGGAACGCGTCACGGAAAGCGGCAAAGGCCGTCTGGTCGAATGACGGACACGTCGCAAGGTAAGACCTTCCCGACACTCGCATCGGTACTCCCGGTCCAGACCGTCATCGCGATCTTGCTGCCGAGCTTCTGGTGCTTCGGGTACGTCACGCCGGGGTACGGGTCGGGGATCGGCGTGATGATGATCCCGTTCTCGTCCTCCTCGTAGAACCTGTCGAGCGCCTCGCGGTCGGCGATGGAGATGTCGGGGCCGTACCAGATGGCGATGCCGCCGTGCTCCAGGTTGTGGACCGCCTGCCGGGGGTCAACAGGCACCCTGTAGTTGCCCCAGATCGACGTCGTCGGGTTGTGGATGCCGCTCGAGGCGGGAAACGTCAGATACGTGACCGCTGATCGGCGGATCGGACATGTGCTGCTGCTCCGCGGACGACCGCTTCCCCTCGAACGTGCAGCCGGCCGCGGTCATCGCCGTGCGCACTCTCGTCACGTCGCCCGCCGTTACGTTGCCTGCGCTCCCGCTGCTCGTGCCGGATAGCGCGAGAATGAGGACGAGCACGACGGCCACGAGGCCGACGAGGCCGGCGCCGATCAGGACATTCGTGGTCGGCATCGCAAAGCCGCCGCCCTTCGTCGGATGCTTCTGGCGGACTTTGGGAGCCTGGACCTTCCGGGGCGGGTCGGGTGTGCGGGGCTTGTCGGCCATGCCGACGGCGAAGGCTAGCTGGCTAGGAGGGCGCGAGTGCCGAGGAACTCGCGCACGGCTTCCCGGTCCTCGGCGACGCGGCAAGGCGGCAGCGAATCGAGGAACACCCGGCCGTACGGGCGCGTCCGCACCCTCGGATCGAGCAGGCAGATGACGCCGCGGTCGCTCCTGCTCCGGATCAGCCGCCCGAACCCTTGCCGCAGCTGAAGGACGGCCGAAGGCAGGGCATAGGACGCGAACCAGTCCCCTCCCTCGGCCGTGATCCGCTCGCACCGCGCCTCGACGAGCGGATCGTCCGGCGGCTGGAACGGCAGCTTGTCGATCACGAGCAAGGACAGCGCCTCTCCGGGTATGTCGACACCCTGCCAGAACGTGCCGGTGGCGACGAGCACCGAGCTGATGTCCTCCCGGAACTGCTCGAGCAGCCGCTCCCGCGGCGCTTCGCCCTGCACGAGCAGCTCGTGGCCGATCCGGCCGCGTAGCCGGTCGGCCACCGCCTCTAGCGTCCGGTACGAGCTGGTGAGCACGAGCGCGCGGCCCGAGGAGAGCTCACACAGTTCGGCCGCCTCCTCCGCGACGCGCTCCACGGCGCGGGGAGTCCGGGGATCCGGCAGGCCACGAGGCAGGTGGAGCAGCGCCTGCTTCCCGAAGTCGAACGGCGAGCCGACGGCCAGCTCGCGTGCGCCGCGCAGGCCGAGCCGGTCACGCACGAAGCCGAAGTCGCCTTCCGTGGTCAACGTCGCCGAGACGAGAATCGCCGTCGGGCCGCCGTCCCACAGCGCTTCGCGCAGCCGCCGGGACACATCCACGGGCGCCCAGCCGAGGCCGTTCGGCTCCGCCCAGACCACGCGGTCGAGCTCGTCGGCGTCGAGACACGCCTGCGCGTGCCACGCTGCTCCGCGGGCACGGAGCGCCAGGAGGTCGAGCTCGTCGTTGGCCCCCAGGAGCGCAGCGGCAAGCTCCGAGAGCCGCTCGACGAGCACGCGACCCTTGACGAGCGGCGGCTCGCGCAGCCGGCGTCTTCCCGACGACGGTGCCACGGAGCGGATCAGCGCTCCCCCGGCGCGTCGCACCCGGTCGAGCGCCTTCACGGGTACAGGAACCCCGGCCTCGAGGCAGGCGCGGGCAACGTCCTTCTCCAGCCTGCCCAGGCCGTACGTCGAGACGCCGCCGCCCAGCCACGACGCGGCCGTGTCCTCGAGCCGGTGCGCCTCGTCGAAGACGACCGCGTCGTGCTCGGGCAGGATCGAGGCGTCGGTCTCCTCGCGCAGGCCGAGATCCGCGAAGTAGAGGGCGTGGTTGACGATGATGAGGTCTGCGGCCCGCGCACTGCGCCGCGCCTGCTCCGAGAAGCAATTGGCCGCGAACGGACACTTGCGGCCGAGACAGCCGTCGGCGCCCACCGCCAGCTCGCTCCAGAGCGTGTCGGACGGCTCGAACGCGAGCTCGGCCCGGTCGCCGGTCTCGGTCTCGTCGAACCAGGGGAGCAGACGCTCGAAGTCGGCCGCGTCCTCCTCCCTTTGCAGCAGCTGGCTGCCGAGCAGGCCGAAACCGTCCAGCGCCTTCCGGCACAGGTAGTTCTGCCGCCCCTTGAGCACAGCCACCTTCACGTCGCGGCCGAGGGCGGCGGCGGCAATCGGGACGTCCTTCGTGAGCAGCTGCTCCTGCAGCGCCTTCGTCGCGGTGGCCACGACGACCTTGCGACCCGAGGCCAGAGCGGGGATCAGGTACGCGAGGCTCTTGCCGGTGCCAGTGCCCGCTTCCGCGAGCAGGTGCTCGCCGACCTCGAGGGCGTCGGCGACGGCCCGGGCCAGCTCGGCCTGCTCCTCTCGCGGCTCGTAGCCCGTCAGCGTCTCGGCGAGGATTCCTCCCGGCTCGAACACGTTCTCCACGCGGCCAGCGTATGGCTCGTGGCGGCCGACGTGGCGGGGGGGCCGAGTGGCGGTCGCGCGACGCGGCACACGTCCGGACACGCGTCCGTAGGACGCCTCCCCGAGTGGAAGCGAAGCGGGCGAGGAAAAGCTCGCTCCTAGCGTGAATTTTCGGCCCGGCGGCCCCTTGACGAGGACGGCGACTCATCCGTAGAGTTCTGCCATCAGATCCGGCGGGCTTTCGGGCCAGCCGGGTCTGATGCTTTTTGGGGCAACGTCCGACGTCGCCGCTACGGTGGTCGGCCCTCGTGATCGTCGCCGTTCTCATCACGATTGTTGCCGCGGCTTTGCTCGCCGCTCTCATCGTTGCGCTTGCGCGCACCGGGCGCTCGCTCGTCGACGATCGGCTGGGCGGCATCGAGCATCGCATCGACCGCCGGCTCGGCGAGATCGATGAGCGCGTCGACAGGCGGCTGGAGGGCATCGACGGACGCCTGCTCTCAACGCAGCAGTCGAGCGGAGAGACGACGACGAAGATCGTCGAGCGGCTCACCAAGCTCGATGGTGCTACAGAGCAGATGCTCCAGCAGGCGGGCCAGATCTCGCGGCTCGAAAACGTCCTCCGCCCGCCGAAGGCGAGGGGCGGCTTCGGCGAGCTGCTGCTCGAGAACCTCCTGCGCGACCGGCTGCCGCCTTCGGCCTACGAGATGCAGTACGGCTTCAAGAGCGGCGAGCGCGTCGACGCGGTGATCCGCGTCGAGAGGCTGATCCCGATCGACGCGAAGTTCCCGCTCGACAACTTCCAGCGCATGGTCGAGGCGGAGGACGACGCGTCGCGAACCCTCTACGAGAAGGCGTTCGCTCGCGACATGAAGGGCCACGTCGACGCCGTTGCGGAGAAGTACATCAAGCCTGCAGAGGGCACCTACGACTTCGCGTTCATCTACCTGCCCGCCGAGGCGATCTACTACGAGCTCGTGTCCGGCAAGACCGGCGCGCTGCTCGATCACGCGCACGGGCGGCGCGTCTTCCCGACGTCGGCCACGACGTTCACGGCGTACCTGCAGGTGATCGCCTTCGGGCTGAAGGGCATGGAGTTCGAGCAGAACGCCCACGAGGTGATGGCGTACGTCGCAGATCTGCGCAACGACTTCCTGAAGATGCGCGTGGACTTCGAGCTCGTGGGCAAGCATCTCTCGAACGCACAGACGAAGTACGTCGACTCCGAGAAGCGGTTCGACAGGTTCGACGGGAAGCTCGAGCGCGCCGCAGAGCACGACACAATCGATGCGCCGCCCGCCTCGCCACAGCTAGAAGCTGTGGAAGCTGTCGACGCCGCCTGACGTTTACTCCACTAGCGGGGCGAGCCGCCCCGCCCTTTACAGTGGAGCAGAGATGACTACAGAAGGCGTGCGCGAGCTGATCATCATCGGAGGCGGCCCTGCCGGGTACACGGCGGCGCTCTATGCAGCGCGCGCGAACCTGAGCCCGCTCGTGATCGAGGGCGTCCAGTGGGGCGGCCAGCTGATGATCACGAGCGACGTGGAGAACTACCCCGGCTACGCCGACGGCGTGCTGGGCCCGACGATGATGCAGGACTTCCGCCGGCAGGCCGAGCGCTTCGGCGCCGAGTTCCTGACCGACGACGTGACTCGCGTCGACCTCTCCGAGCAGCCCTTTCGCGTGTTCGTCGGCGACGACGAGTATCGCGCGGAAGCAGTCATTGCAGCGACGGGCGCAAATGCGCGCCAGCTCGGCATCGAAAGCGAGTCGGCGTTGCAGGGACGAGGAGTCTCGTACTGCGCCGTGTGCGATGCAGCGTTCTTCCGTGAGCGGAACGTCGTCGTCGTCGGAGGTGGAGACTCGGCGATGGAGGAGGCGACTTTTCTGACGAAGTTCGCGACGAAGGTGACCGTCGTGCACCGCCGCGACGAGTTCAGGGCATCGCCGATCATGCTCGACCGTGCGCGGGAGAACGAGAAGATCGAGATCCTCACGCCGTACGTCGTGGACAGCGTGCTGGGCGAGGAGGTCGGCAAGGTGACGGGCGTCGTCCTGCGGCACGTCGACACCGGCGAGACGCTCGAGCTGCCCGCCGACGGCGTGTTCGTAGCGATCGGCCATGACCCGTCGACGGCGCTGTTCCTGGACTGGCTCGACCACGACGAGGCGGGCTACCTCGTCGCCAAGCCGGGCTCGACGGAGACGAACATCGCCGGTGTCTTTGCCGCCGGCGACGTGCAGGACCACGTCTACCGGCAGGCGGTCACCGCCGCCGGCTCCGGCTGTATGGCCGCGCTCGACGCCGAGCGCTTCCTGACAGAGCAGGCCCATGCCCGCTCGGCCGTGGCCGAGCGCGCCAGCACCTAACGGCCGATCCCCTGTGGAGCAATCGGCACAGAATTGGCACAACTCAGTGCCAGGCACTCGGACCCGTCCGTTCCGGCCCTGCGGGCCGATAGGCCACGGCTACTCTGAGCGGCCGTGCCCTACTTCATCTGCCCCAATTGCAAGGAGCGGTCGATCGACCACGACCGTCGGACGAGCCTGACCGACGCCACCGCAGTCGGCTGCAGCCGCTGCGGATTCGGGTTCCTGTTCGAGCTGCTGGACGACTACTACCCGGCGCCAACCACCGGCTTCGTCGTCTGCGACCGCTCCGGGCGCATCCTCGCGGTTGGACGCGGCGTCTTCGAGCTGACCGGCTACACCGAGCGCGACCTCATGGGCCATGACGTCCAGGAGGCGTTCGCACTCGACGGCGAGGAATCCGGATCGACGTCGAGCCCGATCGCGACCGCACTCGAGTGGGGCGTGAGACAGCTCGACCAGAGTCTTGCCCTGCGCACTGCTTCGGGCGCCCAGAAGCAGGTCAAGGTCGACCTCTTTCCCGCCTACGACGAAGACGGCGGGTTGCTCGTGGCGCTCACTCCCGGCTAGATCCGCGCCGCGGGACAGAGATCCGTCAGCACGCAGTCCTCGCAGCGGGGAGCCCGAGCGACGCACACGCGCCGTCCGTGCCAGATCAGGAGGTGCGGGAAGATCCCCCAGTGCTCCCGCGGCACGAGCCGCATCAGGTCACGCTCGATCTTCACGGGATCGTGCTGCCGCGTGAAGCGGAGCCGCTGCGACAGCCGGCGCACGTGCGTGTCGACGACGACGCCCTGAGGATCGCCGAGCTCGGCGGCGACGACGTTGGCGGTCTTCCGCGCAACTCCAGGCAGCCGCACGAGCTCCTCCATGGTCCGCGGCACCTGCCCGTCGAACTCCTCGATCAACATCCGCATCGTCCCGCGGATCGCTCGCGTCTTCTGGCGGAAGAAGCCGGTCGGATAGATGTCGCGCTGGAGCTCCTCTTCAGGCACTGCGAGGTAGTCCTCGGGCGTCCGGTACTTCTCGAAGAGAGTCGGCGTGACGCGGTTGACGTTCGCGTCGGTCGTCTGGGCGGACAGCATCACGGCCACGAGCAGCTCCAGGTCGGTGCCCGATCGCAGCGCGATCGAAGCGTCCGGATGCGCTGCCCGCAGCCGCTCGATGACAGGGCCTACGCGTTCCCGCTTGGGGGCGACGCGCCGCCGGGCTTCCGAGACGAAGCTACGCGCCAACTGCCGTTCGCAAGCGAGTGCCCGCGCAGACGACGTCGAGCGCGGGACAGTCCGAGCACGCCCACTCGCTCGGAGTCGGCACGAACGTCCCCGAGCGGATGCTCGCGATCGCCACCGACAGCTCCTCCTCCAGCCGCGGTGCGTCCGCGGCAGTGAACACCGTCACGACCGGATCGTCGGGCTGCTCGAGGAACTGGTAGACGACCTCGACCTCGCTGGCCCCGGCCCGGAGGCACGCAAGGGCGTAGACCAGCTGCTGTAGCCGGTAGTCCTCTTCCACGACGCGCTCAGCCGACTCGCCCTCGAGCGCATTCGTCTTGAAGTCGACGACGAGCGCGCGCTCGCCGAGGTGGAGCACGTCGATGAAGCCGTGCAGCACGACGCCGTCGTGCTCGAAGGAGAAGGACTGCTCCCTCCGGGCACCGTCGAGCGTGGACAACCGTGCGGCGAGCTGCGAGTCGCAGTACGCGGCGAGGAAGCCTTCGATCCGCGCGAGCTCCTCCTCCGTAGCGGCAGGCTGCAGCGCAGCCAGGTCGCCGGGGACAGAGGGAGCCGCGAGGTCGATGCTCTCGAGCAACTCGTGCACGGCCGAGCCGACGCCGAGCGCACCGAGCACGGGCTCGCGGCGCCGCTCGCGCATGCCGGCCACGTAGCGCGCGTAGAACTTCGCGGAGCACTGCTCGAACGTCGCGAGCGCGCTGTACGAGAGCCGGCGCGGCTCGAAGATGGGCGGGGTGTCGAGCGGCTCGAGGGGCGGCAGTTCGACGGCCGCCGCCGCAGGCGCCTCCTCCAGCACCGTGAAGAGCGAAAGCTGTTCCTCTACCGGAGCCGCCTGGTCGACAGGAGCCGTCTCCGGCTCCGGTCGATAGCGGTCGACGTGGAGCAAGAGCCGTGCCTGCCCGTGCTCGACGACGACGGGCTCGTCGCCCACGTCGTCGATCGCCACCGAGCCGAGCCGCTCGAGGACCCACCCCATCGGCGTTCGAGCCTCCTGCCCGCGCCCCGGATCGATGGAGCCGGAGATGAGCAGGCGGTCGACGGCCCGCGTCATCGCGACGTAGTACAGGCGGAGACGCTCGGCCTCCTCGGCCTCCTGCTCGACCTGGCGCACGGCCTCGTAGTCGAACGCGCCGTGGCGCTTGCCCGTCGCCGGGTTGAGCACCTTGAAGCCGAAGAGGCCGTCCGGCCGGCAGATGATCTCCTCGCCGCCCCGCATCGGCCGGTCGCGGCCCGCGTCCGCCACGACCACGACCCGGAACTCGAGCCCCTTCGCCGCATGGATCGTGAGCAGGCGAACGGCGTCACCTGCCTCCTCCTCTGCGAACGCCTCGGTTTCGTGGGCACCCGACGACTGCCGGTCGTTCACGAAGCGCACGAAGCCCTCGACGTCGCGGCCGCGAAGATCCTCGAACGATCGCGCCAGCCGCCCCAGCTTCCGCAGATTCGCATAGCGGCGCCGTCCCGTCCGCTCGAGCGAGGACGGCGAGGTCGTAGTCGTGCTCCGACACGATCTGGTCGATCAGCCGCTCGAGCCCGACCGTTGCCGACAACGCGACGAGGCGGTCGTAGCGCTGGCGGAACGCCTTGAAGAGCTGCTCGTCCCGCGTCGGCAGGCCCTCGGGCAGATCACGCTCGACGCCGGTGAACAGGGGACGACGGCTGGCGGCGCGACGCAGCAGGACCAGCGCGTCGTTGGAGACGCCGACGAGCGGCGAGGCGAGCACGGCGGCGAGCGCCTCGTCGTCGTAGCGGTTGTGCAGCAGACGGAGGTACGCGAGCACGTCGAGCACCTGCTGCTGGGCGAAGTACCCGCGCCCGGCGGCGCGGTACGTCGGCAACCCGACCGCTCGCAGCTCCTCTTCGAACACGTCCGCGTCGGTGCCCGCCGCGAAGAGGAACACGACTTCGCCTGGTGTCGCTTCGCCCGAGTCGCAGAGCTCTCGAACCCGTCGGGCGAGCGCGCGAGCCTCGCCGCGCCGCCAGGCGACTCCCGTGTCCTTGTAGCTCTGCTTGTCGGTGACGAGCAGTTCGACCGCAGGCCCCTTGGCGGGATCCGGGAACCTGCCGGCGGCAACGAGCGGCGCGTAGTCGTCGCCGAAGTCCGTCGCGAACAGCTCGTTGACGACGTCGAGCAACTCCGGCCGGGAGCGGTAGTTCGCCCGCAGCGGCAGAACGTCCTCCGAGCCGGCGCGCCGCTCCTTGAAGACCTCGACGTCGGCGTGCCGGAAGCGGTAGATCGACTGGAACTCGTCGCCCACGAAGAAGAGCTCCTCGGGATCGAACTGATCCACGATCTCGCACTGGAGGCGGTTCGTGTCCTGGAACTCGTCGACCATGATCGAGCGGAAGCGCAGGCGCTCGCGGTCGCGTACGTCCTCATCTCGCGACAGGAGATCCCGGGCGCGCAGCTGGAGGTCCTCGAAGTCGAGCGCGCTCTCCGCGTCCTTCGCGCCCTGGTACGCGTTGCCGAAGAGCTCGAGCAACTCCTGGAGCAGGTCGCGGTCGCGCACGGCTGCCACGTTCAGCGCGGTCTGCTCGAGCGCCAGTCGCGCGTCCTCATAGGCCGCGAAACGCTCCTTGCCGCGTCCCTTCACCGCAAAGACGGAGAGATCGAGCAGTAGGTCCACCGGCGGCGAACCGTCGATGAGGTCCAGGGCGCGAGCCACCTGCGCGCGTCCCTCTTCCGTCTTCTCGTCACCCTCGGTCTCGGCGAGTGTGGCCGCGACGGCAGTCCGCAACTGAGCGATGCCGGCGTCGAGATCGGGCTCCTGCTCCAGTCCCAGCTCGAGCGGCCGCCCCGCCGCGCGCAGCGTCTCCGCGACGCCGCCGAGCATCCTGCGCAGACCGCCGGCGCCGTAGGTCGCCAGCAGCCTCACCCGGTCGGGATGCTCGCCGCGGCAGAACTCGGCTAGCGCCGCTACGAAGGACTCGGTCCGCAGCACGCTCGCCTGGCTCTCGTCGAGCACGCGGAACCTCGGGTCGACGCCGGCCGCCGCCGGATAGGAGCGCAGCAGCCGGTGGCAGAAGCCGTGAATGGTCGAGATCCAGGCGCCGTCGAGCTCGCGGGCGAGATCGGTGCGGCCTGTCTCCACGAGCCTCGCCCGGATGCGCGAGCGCAGCTCGCCCGCAGCGCGCTCGGTGAAGGTGACGACGAGGATCGAGTTGACGTCGACGCCGCGCTCGACCGCGCGCAGGAAGCGCTCGACGATGACAGTCGTCTTGCCGGTGCCGGCGCCGGCGGAGACGAACACGGTGCCCGCCGCGTCGATCGCAGCGGCTTGCTCCGGATTGGGTGCCTGCGGCTCGAGCACGGTGCTCATGGGCGCCTCACGCGGCAGATCGGCCCGCGCTCGCACCACGACGGACACGCTCCGCCCTTCGGATCGTGAACGACGTCTCCCAGTCGGATACGACCCACGAATCCCTGGGCGCGACCGACGGCCTGGTCGACGAGCGCCCAGAACGCATCGTCGTCCAGGTAGTCGCGCGAGGAGAAGCCGGGCAGCAGCTGCTCGCGCTCGCTCGCACGCAGCACACCGCGCGCGCTGCGCTCGCCGGCCAGCGCGCGGTAGAGCCCGCCGATCGGCTCCACGCCGAGCAGGTCTCTCAGGACGAGCATGTAGAGCGGGATCTGGAGCTTGAGCTCGGAGTCGATCCTCGCCGCCGAGTGGGCGCCCTTGCCGCTCTTGTAGTCCTGAACGATCCCGCGCGCGGAGTGCGGGTCGAGGTCGACGCGGTCGATCTTCCCGCTCACTGCAAAACCGCCGAGATCGAGCCCGGCTTTGAGCTCCGGTGCCGACCGCTCGCTGCCGAACGAGACCTCGAACCGGCGCGGAACGAGCGGCACCTCCGAGTGCGCCTCGGCACGCACGAACTCGCCGAGGTCGCGGAGGAGACCCTGCTCGAGCTCGAGCCGCTCCACGTCGGTCAGCTCGAGCCTGCTCGTCTGCCCGGCCACGGCTTCACGGACGCACTCGCCCAGGAACTCGAGCGTGTCGTCGAGCCGCTCGACCTCCACATGGTCGAAGCCGATCCGCTTGGGCAGGCCGGAGAAGAGTCGGAACAGCGCCTGGTGGGCGACCTGGCCGCGCAGCCGAGCGTCGACCCGGGCGTCGATCGCCCGCGGATCGATGACACGTTCGACGAACCACATCGACGAGCAGTCCGCGAACAGCTCCAGCTCCGTGACGCCGAACGTCCCGCGGGCCTCGAGCTGCCGGAGGACGGCCGGCTGCGTGAGTCGCGTCGGTCTCGAGAACGCGGCGCGTGCCCGGTCGAGGCGACGATCCCAGCCGTTCGCCCGGGCGAGGGCGGTCGTGGCCTCCGCATCGGTCGTCGTAAGTGCAGCGGCGGCGCGCATGCGCTCGCGTTCCGTAGGCGCCCGCTCGACTGGCCAGGTCGCCTCGGAGAGCGCACGTCGCCTCGTCCACCGCAAGACGTCTTCGGGCTCGAAGAGCGAGCGTACGTCGTTCCAGAACGGGCTCGGCTCGCGCGGCGACCCGTCATCGGTGACTGCCTCGCGGACGAGGTAGAGCCTGCGCGTCGGCCGCGTGCACGCCGTGTAGAAGAGGTAGCGATCGGCGGCCACGGGATCCGGCCGCACGATTCTGGCCCGGCGGGACCGCGCCTCGACCTCGCGCCGGGCGTCGTCGTCGAGCAGCGTCGCCGCGGCCGACCGCCGTGGCAGAGCACCTTCGTCGAGGCCGAGCACGAACACGATCTCGTAGTGCCGGGTGCGCGCCCGCAGCATGTCGAGCACGGCTACCCGTCCCGGCTGCTGCGCCGGGCCGCCACCGACATAGCCGCGTTCCAGCGCGAACACGATCTCTTCCGCGTCGACGCGTCCTTCGAGCTCTTGCCAGTCCTCGAGCTCTTCGAGCGTACGTGCCGTCGACTCGAACGCACGCAGGTCCAGCCGGGCCGAGTCCGACACGGGAGGGCCGCCGAGCCCATGGGCGGCCGTCAGCATCGAGGCTGCGAGCTTGCCGACGGCGTCGAGGCTCGACTCGCCTGCACGAAGCGCGTCGAGGAACGGCAAGCGGCTGCCCGCGCAGCTTCAGCGTCTCCTGCTCGACGCGCTCGGGCGTGCGAATGGCGCGCCCGCGCAGCCGGCCCTCGAGAAAGTCGACGTGGTCACGACGTAGACCCGAGTACGGCGAGCGCATGAATGCGTAGAGGTCGTGCCGGCCGCCGCCGAGCCAGGCGAAGCGAAGGAGTGAGAGCAGCGCGCTGCCGAACGGCGTCTGGCCGAGGCGTAGCCGTCCCTCGAGCGCATACGGAATGCCGAGCGCTGCGAAGGTCGTCTCGAGCGGTGCGCGCCAGCGCTCGAGCGACGGCGCAACGATCGCGATGGCCGGCAGGGTCGGTGCCGCCGCGGACGAGCTCGAGGATCTCGTCGCCCACGAGCTCCAGCGCCCCGCGGGAACCGGCCCCTTCGAGGAAGCGCACCGCGCCCTCCAGTGACGGCGGCTCTGCGGGAGCATCGGCGAACAGCCATCGCTCGACATGGGCGATGGCCGGTCGCGCGAACGTGTGCAGAAGCGGCCGGCAGCTCCTCGATGTTTCCTGCCGCCTGCCGCGAGAGCGTCGCCAGCCGTTCGTTCCAGGACCGAGAACGCCAGCCGCCCGGGCTCGTACGGGAACGAGACAGTGACGTCCGCGCGTCCCGACAGCGCCTCGACGAGCGCCCATTGCGCCGCTGTCAGGTCTTCGAACCCGTACGCGTAGACCGGCCTCCCGTCCCACGCCTCCAGCTCGTTCGCCACCCGCTCGGCGGCGTAGCGCCGCTCGCGGTCGCGGTCCCAGCGTCCCAGCCGGTCGAGCTCGGCGCGATACGTACGCAACAGCTCTGCCAGACCCTCATCGAGGTCCTCCGGCTCGACGAGCCCGGACTCGAGCTCCGCGATGGTCGCGCCGAGTGTCTCGGCGAAGCCTGCGAACCGGGAAGCGTCCCGCGCCAGCCGTCTCAGCAGCAGCGCCCGCTGGGCGTCGGTGAGCACGGGCCTGTGGGCTCCGTTGCCGTGGGCGAGGCTCGCGAACAGGTCGTCGAACGTCGCCACCCAGCCGCCGACGACCGTCTTGCCGCCGGCGAGGAGATCCCGCCCAACGCGCTGCGCCTCGGGTCGGTTGGGCACGAGCAGAACCGGGTCGCGCGCGATGTCCGCGGCATAGCGGTCGAGCAGGAGGGCGACCTTGCCGGCATTCGCAGGCCCCGCAAGCAGCGTCAGCGGCACGCCACCCAGTCTAGAGCGGGCGCGTGCCGTCCCAAGAAGCCGCATGGGGGACTGGATTCATCCTGTCCCCCATTCCGTTTCCCCTTACGCGGCGACCTTGGGGCGCCGACCTCGGCGGGCGACTGCACGGCCCGGCTGCTTTCCGGCGCAGCTGTCGCAGAGATCAGCCTGCCTTGACCCGCGGCGTGCGTCGGTGTAGGTGATGCGCATCGTGGCGCCCTTCTGCTCCTCGACCTCCGCCCCGCACATGTCGCATACGAGAATTGTCTTTCGAGCCACGGAAATCTCCTTCGGTTAGTGGACTGGAAAGGCAGAAGCCTAGAGGAAAAGGGACTTGAAATGTAGGAGCTCGAATTTCGCGAGAGTTCTCAGCGCGTACAATCCGCCGCCGTGGAGCGGAAGACGATCGTCGTGCTGGAGGGAGACGAGACCGGGCAGGAGCTGCTCGAGGAAGCGCTCCGCGTGATTACGCCGGACGTCATCGGCACCGAGTTCGACCTCCCGCGCTACGACCTCTCTCTCGCCAATCGCCGAGCGACGCAGAACGCGGTCGTCCACGAGGCGGCCAAGGCCGTGCGTGAGGCGGGCCTGGGATTGAAGGCTGCAACGGTCACCCCGGAAGGCGCCGGCGACGTCGGCTCGCCGAACAGGATCCTCCGTGAGGAGATCGGGGGGCAGGTGATCGTCCGCACGGGACGCCGCATTCCCGGCGTCGCGCCGGTGGGCGGCGTCCACGCGCCGATCTCGGTCGTGCGCATGGCGGTCGGCGACGCGTACGGCGCGAAGGAGTGGCGCGAAGGCGAGGACGAGGACGAAGCCGCGTTCCGCACCGAGCGCATCGAGCGCCGCGTCTGCCACGCCGTCGCCGAGTTCGCGTTCCGACTGGCCGAACGCACGGGCGCCAAGGTATTCGGCGGGCCGAAATACACGGTCAGCCCGATCTACGAGGGAATGCTGAAAGAGGAGATGGACGAGGCTGCAGCAGAGGCATCCCGACGTCCCCTACAACCCGCAGCTGATCGACGCGACGTTCGCACTGCTGCTGTCCGCGAGCGGCGATCCGATGGTGATCCCCGCGCTGAACCGCGACGGCGACATCCTGTCCGACCTCGTGCTGCCGCTGTTCGGCTCGATCGCCGGTTCCGAGTCGCTCGTGGTCGCCTTCGGCGAGGACTACGTGCCCGACGTCGTGCTCGCCGAGGCCGCGCACGGCACTGCGCCCAGCCTCTACGGGAAGAACGTCGCCAACCCGCTGGCGATGATCCTCGCGGCCGCTGCATTGCTCACCTTCGCCGGCGAGGATGCTGCCGACGCGGCGCGCGCGATTCGCGAATCGAGCCTCGAGGCGGTCGCCGACGGCGTACGTACCGCCGACCTCGGTGGCCATGCCTCGACGACCGAATTCACCGACGACGTAATCCGGCGGGTGCGGGCTAAGCTGGAGGTGTGGGCAACGCTCTGAAGGCGCTGGTTGCCGCCGCGGCGGTCGCAGTCGTGCTGCCGGTGGCAGCGGGCAACGCGACGTCATCGGCGACTACCGCGTACACGTGCAAGCAGGTGTGGGGATCGTTCAACGTCCAGCTGATCGGCGATCGCGACTGGGGCTGGAACCTCGGCGCACTCGGGTCCGTGGGCGCACCGAGGAAGAAGTCGATCATCGTCGTGTGGAGCCTGGGCGGCCTTCCGGCCCAGCAGGGGCTCAACATCTACGGCTGGGCCACCGGCACGAACGCGCGGCCATCCTCACGCTGCGCGGTGATCAAGCGAACGCTGAAGGAGCCGTCGCTGGCGGGCCTGGGCCCGGTCACGCGCGTGAAGGATGGGTGGGCGTTCGGGCGGAAGTTCGGCTGCCTCGAAACCGGCCCCTTGCTCATCTCGACGACGCAGCGAGGATCCCGGACGAAAGTCGTGGTCCGACCTGGCCAAGAGCGGCCGCGCGCGTGGCCGTCGGCGAGGTCGGCGGAGGCGACAGGCTGGATCCGCGGGTCGAAGACCTGCGAAGCCAAGGAGAAGTAGCGCCCGAAGTTACGACTTGAAGGTCTTCGAGACGGCCGAGGTCCAGCAGGGGACTGCCGTCTTGGCCGGAACGAAGGCACGCAGCGTCAGGCCTCTCGGCACGGTGAAGTTCGCGAAGTACGTCCGGTTGTAGAGGTTGCTCCCGAAGCCGGCCAGCTTCCCGCGCCGTATGCGGATCCACTGGCCGGCGGCGTTGAGTCGCTGCACCTCGACCTGGCGGCCGGTGAAGATCACCGGCTTGCCGCCTGAAGGCACGTAGGAATAGACCTCCACGCGGTACGACGCCCGCTCGCCGCCTGACCACGTTAGGCACGAGGGGGGGTCGATAGGCGACAGGCTCCGAGAGCTCGTCGTTCCAGCGCGCCCGAAATTCACCGGCGTCGGGTGGGACGTCGGGCGCGACCTCCCAACCTCCTCCTGCAGTCGTCGTCGCGCCGGTGATCGCCGTCGCGAACGACGCGCGACAGGACTTGTTCATGACGGCGACGTACTCGTCTGCGGCGCCGCTCGAGATCCTGCCCGAAGAAGCGAACCTTGTAGCACGTACAGCTCGCGTCGTAGTAGCGCTGAAAGGCCAGAGTCACCGCCTCGCCGCGCGCCGGAGCCCGAGGCGTTCCGCCGGCGGGAAGCTCGCCCTCGGGCGAGACGACCAGGCGATCGAGCTGGCCCTGCGCGTCCGCTAGCACCGCGGAGGCCGGCTCGCGCGTGCCGAAGTACGCCTGGACCTCGACTTCGTATCCCTCGACCGTTGCGCGCAGCTCGTACTGGCCCAGCGGTCGCTTCGGCCGCACCTCGCCGCCGTAGCGGATGTACGGCACGGCTTCGCGGAGCGAGAGCGGCAGCTGTTGGGACGCGGCGTGCCGATCGCCAACGCGCATGAAGCTCGCGACGAGCACGACACCGTGCGCGGGAAGCGACCGCAGCGTCGAGTACGGGAAGCCGTCGACGGTGTCCTGCGGGTGCAGCGGCACGTTCGCTGCCAGAGCGACGCCCGGGCGATCCGGCGTTGCAGGCGTGCCCGACTGGAGCACCGTCCAGCCCTCCGCCGGCAGGAAGCCGAGCCCCTGTGGCCTCGGCGGCCGTGCCGCTCCCGGCAAATGCGAACGAGCCGATGGCGACGCCGATCGCGACAGCCGCCAGGACGGTGCCGCCGATCGCCAGTGCCCGACGGCCTCCGCCCTTGTGGCGACTTGGAGACTGCGGCCAGCGCCGACTCGCGTGCACGATCCGTCACCGGCGCCGCCGGCCCCGCCAGCGCCTTGCTCCCGTCGCGGAGCCGCCGCTCGAGATCAGGCGACATGCTCTTCCTCCAGCACGACCCGTAGCTGCGACAGAGCCCGGCTCAGCCGGGAGGCGACGGTGCCCACCGGGACACCGAGCTCGCCGGCGATTTCCTCGACGGAGAGGTCGAGCCAGTAACGAAGGACGATGACGAGGCGCTTCTGCGGATCGAGTGCGCCTACGGCCTCCGCGACGGCGCGAAATTCCTCACGCTGCTCGAGCTCGCCCGTGGCCTCCCACGCGACGTCTCCGTCGAGCTTCGTCAAGCGCTGCCCGCGCCGCAGCAGATCGATGGCCCTGTTGGCCGCGATCCGCTTCAGCCAGGGCCCGAACGGACGCGTCTCGTCGAAACGGTCGAGCGCATCGAACGCCCGCTGCACGGCGTCCTGCGCGGCGTCGTCGGCAAGCGCTCGGTCGGCGGTGACGGCGTAGGCGGCCCGCCACGCGTGATCCCAGTAACGGTCGAAGAGCGCGCCGGCTGCCTCGGTCGACCCCTTACGAGCGAGGTCGATTAGCTCGGTGTCGGGACGGCGGCGCATGCGTTCTCTCTACGCACCAGCGTATGGCCTCGCATCCCTCCGATTGCGGTTCAGGAGGCGGCGGCGCGCGGAATGCCCGTGGGCAGCTCGAACCCGCCCTGCCGCCAGGCCTCGGCGAAGACCGCGACCACGTCAGGGTCGAACTGCGTGCCGGCGCAGCGCTCGAGCTCCGAGATCGCCCGTACCTGGCTCAAGGCGAACCGGTACGGCCGGTCGGAGGTCATCGCGTCGTAGGCGTCGGCGACGGCCAGCACGCGGGCCTCGATCGGGATCTCCTCTCCCGCGCAGCCTGTCGGATAACCATGTCCGTCCCAGCGCTCGTGGTGGTGGAGGACACACGGCACGGCAGCGCGGTACTTCCCGGTGAGTAGGGCCACCATTCGCGCCCCCTCTTGCGGATGGGCGCGGATGTGATCGAACTCCGCCTCACTGAGCGGCCCGGGCTTGCCGAGCACGCTGTCGGGTACGACGAGCTTGCCGAAGTCGTGAAGCGCGGCCCCGATCCGTAAGACGTCGATCTGCTCGTCGTCCCAGCCGAGACGCGCGGCGATGACCTCTGCGATCGCCGTCACGCGCGCCCCATGGCCGGACGAATACGGGTCACGAGCCTCGATTGCGCGCGCGAGGTCCATCAGCGTCATCGCTCGTGATTCCAGGCACCACGCGAGTTCCCTTCCGGCCAAGGCGTTCTCGCCACTCGCGTAGAGTTGCGCCGGCATGCAGGTGGGGGTCCCGAGAGAGACGGCGCCGGATGAGCGCCGCGTCGCGCTCGTCCCCGACATCGTTTCTCGCCTGACCGGCGCCGGCTTCGCGGTGGTCGTCGAGCGGGGCGCGGGCCAGGCCGCCGGCTTTCCCGACTCCGAATACGAGGCGGCGGGCGCGAGCATGGTCGACGACGTGCTGGGCAACGCCGAAGGCGTCGTCATGGTGCAGAAGCCCTCGGCGGAGCAGATCGGGAAGCTCAGGAGCGGCGACGTCCTCATCGCCTTCCTCCAGCCGCTCACCGACACCGAGGGCGTCGAGCGGCTGCGTTCGCAAGGCGTGGTTGCGTTCGCGATGGAGTCGATCCCGCGCATCACTCGCGCGCAGCCGATGGACGCCTTGTCCTCGCAGGCCACCGTCTCCGGCTACAAGGCCGTCCTGCTCGCCGCAGAGCGGCTGCCGAAGTTCTTCCCGATGCTGACGACCGCGGCGGGCACGGTGCCGCCGGCGAAGGTGCTCGTGCTGGGTGCGGGCGTCGCCGGCCTCCAGGCGCTGGCCACCGCGCGGCGGCTCGGCGCCGTCGTCTCCGGCTTCGACGTACGTCCCGTCGTCCAGGAGCAGGTGGAGTCGCTAGGCGCGACGTTCCTCGATCTCGGCATCCGCGGCGAGGAGACCGAAGGCGGCTACGCGACGGAACTGACCCCGGAGCAGCAGGCCCAGCAGCAGGCCGCGCTCGAGGAGCGGCTGCCGGAGTTCGACGTCGTGATCACGACGGCCGCCGTCCCCGGTCGTCCGGCGCCGAAGCTCATTCCCGCGAGCGCCGTCCGCGCGATGCGACCGGGCTCCGTGATCGTCGATCTGGCGGCGGAGACGGGCGGCAACTGCGAGCTCACCAAGCCCGGTGAGGAGATCGTGGACAGCGGCGTCACCATTGTCGGCCTGGTCAACCTCCCGAGCACCATGCCCGCCCACGCGAGCCAGCTCTACGCCCGCAACGTCATGGCGCTGCTCCAGCACCTCGCGCCGGAGGGCGAGCTCAAGCTCGACTGGGACGACGAGATCACCGCCGGCGCGTGTGTCACCCGGAAGGAGGCCGCCGCATGACGACAAGCTTCCTGATCGAGCTGACGGTGCTGATCCTCGCCGCCTTCCTCGGCTTCGAGGTCGTCTCCAAGGTGCCGACGCTCCTGCATACACCTCTCATGTCCGGGTCGAACGCCATCCACGGCATCGTCGTCGTCGGCGCGATCATCGTCGCCTCGCTGCCCGACACGACCGGCTGGGTGCGGATCGTGGCGCTGGCTGCGGTAGCCCTCGGCACGGCGAACGTCGTCGGCGGCTTCGTCGTCACCGACCGCATGCTGCAGATGTTCAAGCGCCGCGAGCCGCCGAAGAAGGAGCCGGAGGAATGATCTCGCGCTTCTGGGGCGTCGCTGGCCAAGGAGGCAAGCGCGCGGCGCGCAGGACAGTATCGAAATACGGACAAGCGCCGCGCGCGCAGGATCCTGCCGCCAGCGACGTCAGGCTCGGCGAAGCCGGGCTCCGCCCGGCGGGAGCCGAGCCGACCAGGAGCGCGAGATGAGCCGCGGCGACTGGGTGAGCCTGGCCTACATCGTCACGATCGTCTCCTTCATCCTCGCCCTGCGCTTCCTCTCCGATCCAGCCAAGGCGAGGCACGGCAACCGGGTCGGCGCCGTCGGCATGGCCATCGCCATCGTTGCGACGTTCTTCCTGCCCGGCCTCGACTCCGGCCAGTTCGTCTGGGTGATCATCGTCATGGCCGTCACCGCGCCCATCGGCGCTTACGCCGCGCGCACCGTGAAGATGACGGCGATGCCGCAGATGGTGGCGCTGTTCAACGGCGTCGGCGGCGGAGCGGCGGCCCTGATCGCCCTCGCGGACTTCCACGACTCGATCGCGGCGCCCGGTGACCTCGACCTCAACGTCTCCGTCGCCATCGTCCTCTCGGCGCTCATCGGCTCGGTGTCGTTCGCGGGCAGCATGATCGCTTTCGCCAAGCTCCAGGAGCTGATGCCAGGGCGGCCGATCACGTATCCCGGCCAGAAGTACGGCAACCTCCTGCTGCTGGCAGTACTGGTCGGCCTCGGCGTCGCCATCGTGGCCGGCGTCGAGTCCGAAGCCCTGCTTGTCGCGCTGATCCTCGGCGCGCTCGCCTTCGGCGTGCTGTTCGTGCTTCCGATCGGAGGCGCCGACATGCCGGTCGTCATCTCGTTGCTCAACGCGTTCACCGGCATCGCTGCCTCGGCTACCGGCTTCGTCCTGCATCAGACGGTGCTGATCGTGAGCGGCATGCTCGTCGGCGCCGCGGGCACGCTGCTGACGCTGATGATGGCCAGGGCGATGGGACGCTCGGTCGTGAGCGTCCTGTTCGGCGCCTTCGGCCAGCTTCAGGTGACCGACGAGGCCCTCGCCGCCTCGGGCGGAGCCGTGAAGTCGACGACGGCCGAAGACGTGGGCGTCCTGCTCGCATACTCACACCGCGTCGTGATCGTGCCCGGCTACGGCCTGGCCGTCGCGCAGGCCCAGCATGCCGTGCGCGAGCTGGCGGACGAGCTCGACAAGAAGGGCGTCGACGTCCGCTACGCGATCCATCCCGTCGCCGGCCGCATGCCAGGGCACATGAACGTCCTGCTGGCAGAGGCGAACGTCCCGTACGACCAGCTGCACGAGATGGACGAGATCAACCCGGCCTTCGAGCAGACGGACGTGGCACTCGTCATCGGGGCCAACGACGTCACGAACCCTGCTGCGCGCAGCGACCCGGGCAGCCCGATCTACGGGATGCCGATCCTCAACGTCGACCACGCGAAGAACGTCGTCGTGCTCAAGCGATCGATGAGCCCGGGCTTCGCCGGGATCGACAACCCGCTCTTCGTCGACCCGAAGACCTCGATGCTGTTCGGCGACGCGAAGGCTTCGGTCGAGGCGCTCGTCGCCGCGGTCAAGGCGCTCTAACTGGGCATCCCCGTCTTCAGCGGGCGCGACGTGGAGGCGGCCGTCTCGCCCGAACGAGCCCTCGAGGCCGTCCGCGAGGCGTTCGTCGCGTATGCCCGCGGCGAGTGGACGATGCCGCCGAAGGTGTACGTGCCCGTGTACCCGGCGGGCGACTTCCGCGCGATGCCGGCCCTCGGGGGCGGCTACGCCGCGCTCAAGTGGGTGACCTCGTTCCCCGGCAATCCCGCGCGAGGGCTGCCGACGGTCACCGGGCTCGTCCTGCTCTCGAGCGCAGAGGACGGAAGCCTCGTGGCCTGCTTGGACGCTGCCGCGGTCACCGCGCTGCGCACCGGAGCCGCGGCCGTGCTCGCCGCGGAGACGCTCGGACGTCCCGATGCTGCGACGGCCGCCGTGGTCGGTGCCGGCGTCAACGGGAAGGCTGCGGCGCGGACGTTTCTAGCGCGCGGCCGCGCGGTCGCGATCTTCGACGTCGACGCCCGGCGCGCCGGGCAGGCGGCGGCCGAGCTCGGTGCGGGAGTCGCCGACACGTTGGACGAAGCGCTCGCCGCCGATCTCATCGTGACGATGACGCCCGGCCACGAGCCGGTGATCGCCGACGGGATGCTGGAGCCTGGTCAGCACGTGAGCCTGATGGGAGCAGACGGCCCGGGCAAGGCGGAGATCGCAGTAACCGAGCTGGCGCGGACGCGAGTCTTCTGCGACGACTGGGAGCAGGCGAGCCACAACGGTGAGCTCGCGCACGTCGTCGCGGCGGGCCTGGTCGACCGGGAAGACGTGACCGACCTCGGCGCGGTGCTGGCCGGCACGGCCGAGGGACGGGGCTCCGCCGAGGAGATCACGGCCTTCGACTCCACGGGCTTGGCCATCCAGGACCTCGCCATCGCTCTGGCGGCGCTCGAGCGGGCGGACGAGCTGGAGCTGCCCTCGATCGACCTCTAGCTAGTCACTCCACCAGTTCGGCGCCATCTCGGCATCCATGGGATCCTCGCCGGCCCCGAAGGCGACGTACTCGATGCCGTCCGGGCCAGCCTCGACGCACCGCATCGTTTCCATCCCGAAGCGGATCGCGTCCCACTCGCCGACGTCAACGATCTCGTCGTCTACCTTGATCCGCCCCGAGCCGCGAACGATGACGTAGACCTCTTCCTGTTGGGAGTGCCTGTGGCCGAACGGGATGCGGAAGTTCGGTGCGAGCGTGAACAGGCTGAGACCTAGTGTCTCTCCGCCCACGGGCGTCCGGGCAAAGCGAGCCTGGATCTCCGACGGCATGTCGAACTTCGGAGCCTGGTTCTCGACGTCGGCCCTGAGATTCGTCTTCGTGTAATCGCCCACGTGCTGATGATGCCCAGAGGGCGCGCTGCCGAAACAGCGCGCCCTCCGTGCCGTCAGCCCTAGTTGAACTCGATGAAGAACTGCTGGTCAATCCGCGTCCCGTCCGGCAGGACGATGTACGCGGCAGCGTCAGCAGGGTTCGGGCTCACGCATGCATCCAGAGCACCGGGGAAGTTCGAGGTGTGGATGATCTGGTTGCCGACGCCTGCGAATCCCGTCACGGTCGCCACCACGACGTTCGCCGTGAAGTCGAGGTCGAAGCACCAGACGCCCATCGCGGGGTGCGTCACGGCGACTACGCCCTTCGAGTTGAACAGGGTCCCGTCTTCAGCTACGTGGGCGTAGCCGAGTGCGCTCCCCGCCGGGCCGGATGCGCCAGACGGCCCGGTCGCGCCGGCGGGCCCCGAGGGGCCGACCTGGCTCCAGGCGATCGCGGTCTCGCTCGGATTGCAGCTCTCCGTCGCGTCGTCGATTACGCGGAGCTGCCCGTTATTCGTCTTGTAGCAGCCGTGGATCACGCCGCCCGCGTCCGGAATGGTCGCGTAGGCGACTCCGCCCGCGACTGCCAGCATCGTGACCAGCGCTGCGGCTATCGCCGGTCGTCTCTTCATCGCTCCACCTCCTTGTGATGGTTGGCACGCAGCATGCACGACCTCCGCTGAGGCAGCCAGTCGATCGCAGATGTGTAGGTTTCGAAGCCCCACGAAAGGAGACCGCATGGCAGGCAAACTCGTGCACTGGGAGTTCCCCGCGGACGACGCCGGACGTGCAACGTCGTTCTGGAAGTCGCTCTTCGGATGGGACTTCGAGGAGTTTCAGGGCAGCGGGTACCACATGACGCAGTCAACCGACCCGGGCGGAGCGCTCCAGGCCCGGCAAGAAGGCCAGACAGGCGTCACCGTGTACTTCGACACGGACGACGTCGAGGCCGCGTCGGAGAAGGTGGCGTCCCTCGGCGGCACGGTCGCCATGCCGAAGAGCCCGGTGCCGGGCATGGGCTACTTTGCGATCTGCCAGGACACCGAGGGCAACACGTTCGGACTCTGGGAGACCGACGATTCCGCACCGGCTCCGAGCTAGTCCTCTCGCTGGAGCAGTCGCTCAGGATCGAAGAGCGCGGCCTCGGGCGCCTTGCGCCCGAGGATCGCGTTCGCCACGAGGCGCCCGCACATGAAGCCGAGCACGTTGCCGTGGCCAGAGTAGCCGCCGGCGACCCACACGTCGTGCTGGCCGGGCACGCGCCCGACGACCGGTAGGAGGTCGAGCACGAGGCCGAACAGGCCGGCCCAGCGGTGCGTCACCTCGAGCGGACGGCCGACGAGCCCTGCGACGTGCCGTTCCAGCGCATCCTGGATGGCGGGAGTCGTCACCTCCTCGGTCGTCAACTCGTCCAGCAGGGAAACGTCCCGGAAGCCGCCCGCGACCAGGCGCCCGTCGGGCGTCTGCTGCCAGTAGTCGAAGCCGTGCCGGGCGAGGTGCGGGTACGGGAAGAGCTGTTCGGCGAGCGGCTCGGTGGCAATCATCTGGCCGCGCGTCGGGATGATGAGGCTCTCGAAGTCCCCCAGCAGCCCACTCGGATAGCCGTCGGTGGCCACGACGACGTGCTCCGCGTCGAGATCGTCGACAGACGCCACACGATCGTGCTCGCGGATGTCCGCGCCCGCCTCCGCGGCGAGCATCGCCAACCGGCGCACCCAGCGGCCCGGCTGGAGCGCAGCGTCGGGCGGATGGAAGATGGCAGCGACGAACCGTCCCTTCGGATACAGGTCGCTCCCGTCGCGCCACTCGCCCGCGAAGCCGTCCGCGACCAGCGCTTCGTACTCCTCGCGGAGCTCGGCAGCTTCCTCGTCGTCGTTAGCGATGCGCAGGCTGCCGGTGCGCCGGAGAGCGTCACCCGCCAGTTCCTCCATCGCGTCGAGCTCCAGCTCGGTTCGCGCCCAGAGCAGCTTCGCTGCTTCGCGGCCAACGGTCTCCGCCGCGACGGGATACGGGGCCGCCGTGCCGCGCGAGGCGGAGCCGCCGTTACGGCCGCTGGCGCCCTCGGCGACGGCGCGAGCGTCATGCACCCGCACCCGCTTGCCCGCCTCTGCGAGCGCAAGCGCACACGCGCAACCGGTGACGCCTGCGCCGACGACGGCGACGTCTACGGGCCCCTCGAGCTTCCGCACGGGAAATACCGGGGCCGGCTCGTCCAGCCAGAACGGAACGCTCATGGCTGAACAGGCTATGTCGCTGAAGTAGTTCTATAGACACCTGCCTGTGCGTCGGGGACGCAAGGCTCGCCAGCTCGAGCTCGGCGAGAGCCGTGGCCACTTCCGCTGCCGGGACTGCCAGCTCCCGCGTCAGCTCGTCCGGCGCAGCGGGGCGGTCACGAAGCCGCGACAGCACGAGTTCCGCCGGTGGCGACAAATCAACGTGTCGTGGTTGCGGGAACGCTATGCCGAAGGACTCGAGGACGTCGGCTGCCGATGTAAGCGCGGTCGCTCCCGTGCGCAGCAGCGCATTCGTCCCCGCCGAGAGCGCGGACGTGATCTCACCCGGTACGGCGAACACCTCGCGGCCCTCCTCGAGCGCAAGATCGGCCGTGATGAGGGCACCGCTCCGCTCCCTCGCTTCGACTACCACGGTGGCGGCGGCGAGCCCCGCGATGATTCTGTTGCGTGCGGGGAAACGCCACGGGGCGGGCTCGACGCCCGGCGCGTACTCGGACACGATGAGGCCCTGCTCGGTGACTCGTCTGGCGAGCTCGGCGTGGGCCGCCGGATACACACGGTCGACACCACAGCCGAGCACTGCGACCGTTGCCCCTCCCACCTCCAGAGCGCCTCTGTGCGCCTCGCCGTCGACGCCCCGAGCCAGACCGCTGACGACCACGAGGCCCGCAGCAGCCAGCTCGCGACCCAGTGTCCTGGCGACGGAGGCGCCGTACGGAGAGCAAGAGCGTGCACCTACGACTGCGACTGCCGGCAGGTCGAGCAACTCGGCGTCAGCGTCGCCACGCGCGAAGAGCCCGACGGGTGGATCGAAGATCGCCGCAAGCCCACGAGGGAAAGCAGGCCCCGAGCGGCCCAGCCAGCGAATGCCCTGAGCCTCGATGGCGACGAGGTATGCCCGCTGGTCGAACTCGCGGGCGAACCTCGCAAACCGCGCCGATCGCGGCTCCGCCACGAGATGCGCTCCCGTCTCGGCCGCGAACGCGGCCACGGCGAGGTCGCTCATGCGTCGAGCTCCCTCGGAACGCGGTAGGAAAGCGCCTCGGCGACGTGCTCGGGCAGCACGGTGTCGGCGCGCGCCAGGGCCGCGATCGACGACGCGACTCGCGCCACACGTGCTCGACCTCGGCCGGAGAGCGGCAAGCGCTCCACAGCTCGGGTCAGCAGCTCGTCGGCCGCAGGCGTGCGCCGTGGCGGCGACACGCGGAGCAGCTCGCGGGCGGGGGCCACACGCGCGGCGACGGCAACAGAGGGTTCGGCGGGAGGAGCAGCGAGCTCCTGTGCGAGCGGCCGAGGCACGGTGACGACGAGATCGAATCGGTCGAGCAGCGCACGCGACAGCTTGTCGCGGAAGGCAGCGAGACGCTGAGCGGAGCACGAGCACTCCACCGCCGGATCGCCGCGCCCACCGCACGGACAGAGGTTCATCGTTGCCACGAGCTGAAAGCGGGCCGGAAAGAGCGCCATGCCCTGCGCGCGGGCGATGCTCACGATCCCGTCTTCCAGCGGCTGGCGTAACGCCTCGAGGGCCGGCCGCACGAACTCGGGCATCTCGTCGAGCAGCAGGACGCCGCGATGCGCGAGGCTCGCCTCACCAGGCCGCGGGCCAGGGCCGCCCCCGACAATTGCCGCGACAGAGGCACTGTGGTGTGGTGCGCGGAAAGGAGGCGAGACGATCAGAGGCCGGCCGGGAAGCAGCAGCCCGGCGACCGAGTGGATGCGCGTGACCTCGAGAGCGTCGTCCGGCGCGAGGGTCGGCAGGACGCCGGGCAGCCTGCGCGCGAGCATCGTCTTGCCGGTCCCCGGCGGGCCTGCCAGCAGGAGGTTGTGATCTCCAGCGGCTGCGATCTCGAGCGCGCGCCGTCCACGCTCCTGCCCGCGGACGTCCTCGAGATCCGGATGCGAAACGGCAGGCGGGCCGCCGTTCGGCGGCTCGAACGGAGGCGGTTCGCCCTCGCCACGCAGATAAGCAGCAGCCTCGGCAAGGTGCCGGAGCGGCACGGGCTCGATGCCGGCAAGCGCGGCCTCCGCCGCCGAGCCGGCGGCGCATAGGAGCCGCTCGAACCCGCCCTTACGCGCTCCTTCCGCAGCCGCGAGCACGCCGCTTACGGGCCGCACGCGCCCGTCCAGCGCCAGCTCGCCGACGGCAGCGTGCCCCCGCAGCCGCTCTCGCGGAATCTGATGCGACGCCGCGAGCACCGCCAGGGCGATCGGCAGGTCGAAGCCGGAGCCTTCCTTGCGCAGGACCGCGGGCGCGAGATTCACGGTGATGCGATGTCTCGGCCACTCGAGACCCGCCGCGGCCACGCTGGAGCGAACACGATGCTTCGCCTCCTGGCACGCGCGGTCCGCGAGGCCGACGATCGTGAAGCCGGGCAGGCCGCTTTCGACGTTCGCCTCCACCTCCACCCGCCGCGCATCGAGGCCGACAAGAGCGTGGGTGACCGTGCGCGCAAGCACAAGCTCGAACGTAGCCGCGGCCTTCATGCGTGTTTGTGACAGCTCTGTGCCGATTTGCGCGCGTTAGGCTGCGCTCGTGTCAATCGCCCTGATCGTGGCGCTCGGCGTCCTTATCGTGCTCGGCCTGTGGGTGGTCTATGCGTACAACAGCCTCGTCCGCGTCCGTAACGAAGCGGAGACAGGCTGGGCGAACATCGATGTGCAGCTTCGCCGCCGCGCCGACCTGATCCCGAACCTCGTCGAGGCCGTCAAGGGCTACGCCGCACACGAGCGCGGGGTGTTCGACGAGGTCACGCGGGCGCGGGCCGCCGTCATGAGCGCCTCCGGGCCGCAAAAAGCGGCGGAGGCAAACGACCTGCTGGGAGCTGCGCTCGGGCGCCTGTTCGCCGTGGCGGAGGCGTACCCGCAGCTCCGCGCCTCCGAGAACTTCATGCAACTGCAGGAGGAGCTCACGGACACCGAGGACAAGATCGCCGCGGCGCGCCGGTACTACAACGCGACCGTCCTGCGCTTCAACACCCGCCAGCAGACATTCCCGACGCTGGTCGTCGCGCGCTCGTTCCGCTTCCAGCCGCGGGAGTTCTTCGAGGCCGGTGAGGATGCCGAGGCTCCGGTCGGCGTGACCTTCGGCACCGCCTGATGACGCTCCAGCAGCAGATTCGCGCCAACCGCTGGCGCACCATCTGGCTGCTCCTCCTATTCGCTCTCCTCGTGATCGGGCTCGGCCTGCTGCTCTCGTTCGTCTTTGACCCGACGATCCTCACGTTCGTCGCCATCGGCGGCATCGCCTACGCGTTCATCTCGTGGTTCGCGGCCGACCGCATGATCGCCGGCATCACCGGCGCTCAGAAGATCGAGAAGCGCGACAACCCGTACCTCTACCGCCTGCTCGAGAACGTCTCCATCGCCGCCGGCCTCGAGCAGACACCCGAGCTGCGGCTCGTCGAGGACGACGCGCCGAACGCCTTCGCTGCCGGTCGCAGCCCGAAAAAAGCCTTCGTGGCGGTGACGACCGGGCTCGTCGAGCTGATGGACGAACGAGAGCTGGAAGCGGTGCTCGCCCACGAGGTGGCGCACATCCGCAATCGCGACGTCCGTCTGATGACGCTCGTGGCCCTGCTCGTCGGTGTGATCGCGCTGCTGGCGGACATCCTGCTCCGCATGGCGTTCTTCGGCGGCGGCAAGCGCGGCTCGAACCCGATCATCACCATCGTCGCCTTCGGCGCGCTGCTACTGGCGCCGATCGCCGGCGTCGTCATCCAACTCGCGGTGTCGCGGCGGCGCGAGTACCTCGCGGACGCATCGGCAGCCGAGATCACGAACGACGCCGAGGCAATGGCGCTCGCGCTGCGCAAGCTGCAGCTCGACCAGCGTGAGACGCGACACGCCAGCCGCGCCGTCGCCCACATGTACATCGAGAGCCCGCTGCGCCAGGCACATGGCCCGCAGGCCAGCCTGAGCGGGCTCTTCGCGACGCACCCGCCGCTCGAGAAGCGCATCGCCGCCCTCGAGGAGGCCGGCGGCTTCAAGCTCGCGCAGGCCGCCTAGCGCCGCGCGACGAGGACGTCCTCGAAGTACTCGCCGGCCCGTCGGCCCGTGCGACGGTTCACGTGGCGGCGGAGCCTTTCCTCGAGGCGCAGCCCCGCTCGTTGAAGGATCTCCGCATAGAGGTCTCGCCGGTCGTTGACGACGACGAGCACTGGCGCTCCCGGCCGCAGCGCGTCAGCGGCGCAGGACAGCGACTCGCCGATGCCGGCCACGTAGGCGTCGAGAGCAGCGCGGCTAGTGCCCGAGGCGGCGGCGCCGAGCTCCCGCTCCCGCCGGTCGTCGAGGCCGAGTAGCTCGTACGCGTAGCGATGTTGCTCGTGGTAGTCGATCAGCCCCGGGTACGGCGGTGACGTCAGGACGGCGTCGAAAGCTCCGCCCCACGCCAGCTCGCGGGCGTCCCCGTGTAGCACCGTGGCTTCGCGCCCACGGGCTCGCACACGGGCGAACTCCTTGATGCGGCTCAGCGTGTCGAGGGCGTAGCGGCGCAGGAAGTGCTCCGCGCGGTCGACCGGACGGCACTCCCGCTTGTGCTTGTGGCACCAGTAGGGCTCCCGCTGCGGCGCGCGGGGGAAGTCGAGGTCGAAGTGCGTCGTCAGCCTCGCGGAGCGAGCAGCTCGTGCGAGAACGACGCGCAGTACGTCGACATGCTCGTAGTCGGCCGCGATCTCGCGCCAGTAGAGAAGCTCGGCAGCAGCGCGCGGCGCGAACCACTCTGTGACGTACGGGGGACAGTCACTGAATGACTGTACGGCACTGTGACTGTCACTGTGACTGGCACCTAGACATGTCTGTTCTAGGCGTGCGCAGGCGTCGCGAAGCTCCTTCTCGAGCGTGAACTCGTTGTAGCGGGCGGTCTTGACCCGCATGAGCAGGCAGTTGAACGCGGCGATGTCGCCACCGACGGCGCTGCGGCCGCTCTCGAGCGACTGCACGAGCGTCGTTCCCGAGCCTGCGAACGGATCGAGCACGGTCCCGCCCACCCGCACGTAGCGGCCGAGCACCGCCTCCACCAGCTGTGGGATGAACTTCCCGAGATACGGATGCAGGCGGTGGACGTGCTTCGTACGCTCGCGTTCGGGCAGCTCACGCTCGGACCACGAGAGCTCGAGGTCCAGGCCGGCGTAAAGAGCGTCCTGCGTCGGCGCCACCGAACCATCGTTCGGCGGCGCCTTCGCAATTCCCGCTTAGCCGTAGTGGATGCCGGCGGCGCTGTCGTACTCACGCAGCCGCTTGATGCGGTCCGCGATCGGCGGGTGCGTCGAGAAGAGCTTCGTGACGCCGCCCGCGGAGAACGGGTTGACGATGTAGAGGGTCTCCATCGCGGGGTTCACCGGCATGGGCACGACGTGGCGGGCGGAGTCGAGGGTCTCGAGCGCGTCGGCCAGAGGCTTGCCCTCGCGAAGCATCCGCGCGGCGGTCGCGTCGGCGAGGTACTCCCGCTGACGCGAAACCCCGAGCTGCAGCAACGCGGCGGCCAGCGGCCCGATGATCAACAACACGATTGCGCCGAGAGCGCCGAGCGGGCTGTCGTCGTCATCGCCGCCGAACATTGCGGTGAAGAAGAAGATGTTGCCGATCGCCGAAACGGCCCCGGCGATCATCGCCGCGATCGACGACACGAGGATGTCGCGGTTCTTGATGTGCGCGAACTCGTGCGCCATCACCGCCCGCACCTGGTCGTAGGGCATGTGCTGGAGCAGCCCCTGAGTCACCGCGACGGCGGCGTGCTTGGGGTTGCGGCCGGTCGCGAAGGCATTCGGCTGCTCGGACGGGATCATGTAGACCCGCGGCTTGGGTACCTCGTACAGCTCGGACAGCTCGTTCACGATCTTGTGCAGCTCGGGAGCCTCCTCCTCGGAGACCGGCTTGGCGCCGGAGGCTCGGATGGCGAACTTGTCAGACCAGAAGTACGCGGCGACGTTCATCAAGACCGAGAACGCCACGAAGAGCCAGATGAACGCGCCTCCGAGCAGGAAGCCGATTCCGATGAAGAGCGCGGTGAGGGCAGCGAGCAGTAGCCAGGTCCTGGCCTTGCTCGTCCAGCTTGCTTGGGTGACGTTCATTTGGTGCGGGCTCCTTTCGACTGTACGTACAGGATACGAACAGCCGAAGGTTTCTCCCGCCCCGGAAGGCCGACGCACCCGGGCCTCGCGGCCGTTCTGACGAATGCGCCCGTTGGGGGATAGTGCCCCTCGGCACTCGGAATTGTAGCCGCCGCACTGGGCGTCAAAGCGTCACAACGACACGCTCGAGCCGCCTGCCGCGGGCGGCGACGACCTCGAAGGAAATCTCCAGCGAGTCGAGCTCGGGATGGCTGGCGAGCCACATCGCGGCCGCCTGCTGGAGGCGGACAAGCTTCTCCGGCCCCACCATGTCCAGCGGATCCCCGTATCGCTCGCCGGTCTTCGACTTGACCTCGCAGAAGACGAGCCGTCGACCGCGCCGCACGATGAGGTCGACCTCGTAGCGGCCGGCCCAGACGTTGCGGCCGAGCACGCGGTAGCCGCGCAGGCTGTAGTGGACGACGGCGCGCCATTCCGCACGCCGCCCGGCGGCGCGAGTGCTACGCCGCGTCGGCGGACTCGTAGCAGAGCGCGGCAAAGGACATCCGGTGAATCGCAGACGGCCCGTGCTCGCGGACGCGCGCCGAGTGACCCGGCGTGATGTAGCCGACGTGGGACGAGAACCCGTATTGCGGGAACAGCGCGTCGAGGCGGCGCATGACGCGATCGCGGACGACCTTGGCCACGATCGACGCGGCGGCGATGGCGGCGCTGCGGCCGTCGCCGCCGACGACGGCGTGGTGCTCGGGCGCCTGCTTGCCGAGGCGGAAGCCGTCGACGAGGCAGACCTCGGCGGGCGGCGAGAGCGCGTGCAAGACGTGCCGCAGGCTCGCGAGATTCGACGCGTGCAGGCCTGCGCGGTCGATCTCGGCGTGCGTCACGACCCGGATCGAGATGCGCTCGGCGCACGCGACGACGGCGCGGAACAGTTCCTCGCGGCGCGCGATGTCGAGCTCCTTCGAGTCGTTGAGGTACGCGAGTGGACGGACGCGGTGATCGCGGAGCGTCCCGTAGTCGAGCAGCACGCCGGCCACGACGAGCGGCCCTGCAAGCGATCCACGCCCCGCCTCGTCCGCCCCCGCCACGTAGCGGGCGCCGAGGCGGCGGTCGAAGCTAAGAAGCCTTCTCCCCGTCCTCTTCGACGACGGGTTCCTCGTCGTCGGCGGCGGCTCTTCGTCGGGCTCGTCAACGGGCTCGACGTCTGCCTCTGCCTCTCCCTCGGGCTCGATGTCCTCGTCGAGCTCGTCGCTCTCGGCAGGCTCGTCGCCTTCCTCGAGCTCGTCGGCTTCCTCATCGGCGGCTGGGGCATCGGTCGAGAATACGGGGCCACCGTACTGCTTGGCACGGACGCGCGCCTTCTTTCCCACTTTCTTGCGCAAGTAGTAGAGCTTCGCGCGATTGACGTCACCGATCTGCATGACCTCGATCCGCTCGATCTTCGGCGAGTGGAGCGGGAACGTTCGCTCGACACCCACGCCGAACGACTGCTTGCGCACCGTGAACGTCTCCCGGACGCCGGCGCCCTGCCGCTTGATGACGGTGCCCTCGAAGACCTGGATGCGCGAGCGCGAGCCCTCGATCACGCGGAAGTGCACCTTCACGGTGTCGCCCGCCTTGAACTGCGGCAGGTCCTTGCGCAGCTGACGCTGCTCGAGTGCCTGGATCACCTTGCTCATAGGAAAAAGCCGGCCGCGAGGGCCGACGGGCAATGCTAGCGGAAGCGGAGCCGCGTCAGCGGCAGGATCAGCACGAAGCCGAGGAGGACGAGCGCCGCGCGGAAGCCGATCCGCATCGGCGGCCAGTAGACGAAGAAGACTTCGCCGACGATGTTCTCCCTCGGCACGGCGCCCCACTCGCGCGAGTCGCACGACTGCACGCGGTTGTCCCCCATGAAGAAGTACCGCCCTTCGGGAATCTTGCGTGGACGGATACGTGTTCGAGTCACGGCGGTCGCCGCGCACGTAGGGCTCGACGAGCCGCTCGCCGTTGATGTAGACGACGCCGTCTCGCTCCTCCCACGTCTCGCCGGGCAGCCCGACGAGCCGCTTGACGAAAGTGCCGCCCGCGCCGCACTTTGCCTCGGCTGCCTTTGGCGTCTTGAAGACGATGATGTCGCCGCGCGCAGGGTCGCGCAGGTGGTAGATGAAGCGGTTCGCAAGCACGCGATCGGAAAACCGCGACTCGCAACCAGAGCCTGGTCGCGCACAGTGCAGTGTCGGCTCCATCGACGACGACGGGATCCGGTAAGGGTTCACGACCCAGGCCTTGATCGCCAGCACGATGGCGATCGCGCCGATGATCGTCACCGCCCAGTCGATTGTGATCCGGACTCCCGCGGGGCAGTCCGGCGGTGGCGCGGACGACAGGGTTGCGCGAGTTCCGCGCGCGCTCCCGCCGCTCGCGCTCGATGCGCTCCTCGTCGCTCTCGGGCGAGCGGAACTCGTGCAGCCACGCGTCATCCTCGGAGCGCCCGTCTCCGGCCGGCTCGCCGAACAGCGCGTCCTCGTCTTCCCAGCGGATCGGCTCGAAGTCTGAGGGCGGGCGCTGCTCGGTCAAGCCGCGCTCCGCGCCCGGCTCTCCGCCCGGCGCCACTCGTCGATCCGCGCGTGGTCGCCGGAAAGGAGGACCTCGGGCACGTGCCAGCCGCGGAACTCCGCGGGTCTCGTGTACTGCGGATACTCGAGGCCGCCGTCGAGCTCGGCCGAGAAGCTCTCGATGCGCCGGGACTCTTCGTCGCCGAGGGCGCCCGGCAGGAGGCGCGAGATCGCGTCGACGATCACCATCGCCGGCAGCTCGCCACCGGAGAGGATGTACGGACCGATGGAGATCGCATCCGAGCAGAGGTGCTGCACGATGCGCTCGTCGAAGCCTTCGAAGCGGGCCGACAGGAGCGTCAGGCGCTCCGCTGCGGCGAGCTCCTCGACGACCGCCTGGTCGAGCTGCCGCCCCTGCGGGGTAAGCGCCACGACACGGTGCTCGGGAACGCCGTCGTAGACGGCGTCCAGCGCGGCCGAGACAACGTCCACGCGAAGCACCATGCCCGCGCCGCCGCCGTACGGCTCGTCGTCGACCTGGCCGCTCTTGAGCGGCGTGAAGTCCCGGTAGTTGAGAAGCCGCAGGTCAAGCTCAGTCCCGAGCACGGCGGCCATCGGGCGGCGCTCGGTGAGCCAAGCGAAGGCGGACGGGACGAGGGTGAAGACGTCGAGCTGCATGAGGCGTGCTGAGGTTAGCCAGCTTCCGCGAAGCCCCGAGCGACAACGATCCGGCCGCCTGGGACGTCGACCTCGAGCACGCAGGCCTCGTGCAGTGGCAGCGCGAGCCCCGTGTCGAGCTCGAGAACGTCGTTGGCGACGCCCGGTTCGACGTGGCGCACACGGCCGAGCGGCCGGCCTCCCTCCTCCTCCACGGACAGCCCCACGAGCTGGAATACGTAGTACGCGTCCTCGTCGGGCGCCGGCAGATCCGTCGCCGGCACTCCCAGGGCAGCCCCTCGCGGCACCTCCCGGTCGAGCGCGATCACCGGTCGTCCCCTGGCCCGCTTCGACGCGACCACGCGGGCCTCGACGCCGTCCACCCAGAGGGTCGCATCGACCTTGAAGCGCCGCGGATCTTCGCTGGCCCTCTCGACGACGAAGGAGCCGTCGAGGCCGTGCGGCCGGCCGACCCGGCCGACCTCGATGAGCTCACTCACCGACGACGTGCGGCTCGAAGTAGGCCGTCACCTCGGCGCGGCTCGGCCGTCCACCCCGGAAGTAATCGCCCGGAAACGTCGAGGCCTCGAGCCCCGCCGGGTCGTACGCCGTTCGCCGGTGCTCCACCGTAGGTCCGAGTGACAGCCCAGTAAGCACCCGGCTCGTCGTCGTACGGCATGCCGACGCTGCCGGCGTTGACGACTCTGACTCCGGCGATCTCGCGGTCGAACTGCATGTGGGTGTGGCCGCAGACGACGAGATCGGCTTCGACTGCCGACGAACGAGGGCGCGACAGCCGTCCTCGGCGGTTCCCTCGAGGAAGACGTCCGATGTCGTTCTGCGGCGATGCGTGACAGAACATCACGCGCCCGACGACCGTCGACGTCGAGCTCGAGGCGCTCGCGGCAACGCGTGCAGGAACGTCGATCTGCTCCGTCGAGAGCTGCTCTCGACCCATTCGATCACGTCCGGCGGGGCCAGCCCCTCCTCGCCGGGCTTCAGCTCGCGGTCGGCGTTGCCGCGAATCCAGCGCACGCGCTCGCCGAGCAGCCCGCAACCGCTCGAGCGTCTCTGCGGGCAAGCGGCCGGCCGTGGCACGTCACCACCGACGACGATCGCCGCATCGTCCGGGATCTCCGCCAGCACCGCCTCCAGCGCGGGCAGGTTCCCGTGCACGTCGTAGAGCGCCGCGACCCTCACGTGTCGGCGATCTCCAGCATCGTCCGCCGGTCCTGGCGCGCGCCCGCTGCCCGGGCGAGGATGCGCAGCGAGTGCACTGTGCGTCCGCGGCGGCCGATGATCATGCCGCGATCGCCCTCCGCCACATGCAGCCGCAGCACGAGCTCGCCCTCGGGCCCGTCGAGCTCCTCGATCCGCACGGCGTCAGGCTCGGATACGAGCCGTTGTGCGAGATAGAGGACGAGATCTGCCGGCACTGAAGAAGCAGGGACAGGATTCGTCCTGTCCCTAGTCGAGATCCCTTTCACCTTCAGCAGCTTCGCGACCGCGTCGCTCGGCTGCGCGCCCTTGCTCAGCCAGTCCTTCACCTTCGCCTCGTCGAACTCGATGATCGACGGGTCCGGCTGCGGGTTGTAGCGGCCGACGATCTCGATGAACCGTCCGTCGCGCGGCGAGCGCTGGTCTGCAACGACGACCCGGTAGATCGGGTTCTTCTTCGACCCGACGCGGGTCAGTCTCATGCGTACTGCCATCGTTCTCCTTTCTATCGCTTCACGGCCATGCCGGGAAGCGCGGGCATCTTGCCCTTGGACATCTGCTTCATCATCTTCGCCATTTGCTTGCGGGCGTTGAGCAGCTGGTTCACCTGCTGGACGGACGTGCCGCTGCCCAGGGCGATCCGCTTTCGGCGCGAGCCGTCGATCAGCTCCGGTAGCCGCCGCTCTTCGAGCGTCATCGAGAGGATGATCGCCTCGGCGCGGTCGAGCTCGCGCTCGTCGATGTCCACGCCCTTCAGCTGCTTGCCGAGGCCGGGCACCATCGACAGCACGCCCTGCAGAGGCCCCATCTTCCGCATCATCTTCGAGCTCTGGAGGAAGTCGTCGAAGGAGAACTCGCCGGCCAGCAGTCGCTGCTCCATGGCCGCGCTTGTCCTCCTCGTCGGTCGCCTCCTCCGCCTTCTCGATCAGCGTCAGCACGTCGCCCATGCCGAGGATGCGGGACGCCATGCGGTCGGGGTGGAAGACCTCGAGCTGGTCGAGCTTCTCGCCGACCGAGGCGAACTTGATCGGCTTGCCGGTGACCGCCCGGGCGGACAGCGCGGCGCCGCCGCGCGCGTCGCCGTCGAGCTTCGTGAGGACGATGCCGTCGAACGCGACGCGCTCCTGGAACGCCTCGGCGACCGACACCGCTTCCTGGCCTGTCATCGAGTCGAGCACGAGCAGGACGTTGTGCGGAGTCGTCGCATCGCGGATGTGAACCAGCTCGTCCATGAGCGCGTCGTCGATCTGCAGCCGGCCCGCGGTGTCGACGATGACCGCGTCCTTGCCCTGGCTGCGTGCCTGCTCGAGGCCCGCGCGCGCGGCGGCGACGGGGTCTTCGCGCTGCGCGCTGGCGACCGGGATCTGCAGCTCGCGGCCCAGCTGCTCGAGCTGCGTCACCGCTGCAGGACGCTGGAGGTCGGCTGCGACGAGGAGCGGCGAGCGGCCGTCCTTCCGCAGCATCAGGGCGAGCTTCGCCGCGGCCGTCGTCTTGCCGGAGCCCTGGAGCCCGACGAGGAGAATCACGGTCGGCGGCCGTCCGGCAAAGGCCAGCCTGGAGTCGCCGCCGCCCATCGTGCGCGTCAGCTCCTCGTGGACGATCTTCACGACCTGCTGGCCGGGCGTGAGGCTCTTCGTCACTTCCTGACCGAGGGCGCGCTCCTTGACGCGGGCCGTCAACTCCTTGACGACGTCGAGGTTGACGTCAGCCTCGAGCAGCGCGAGACGGATCTCGCGCATGGCCTTCGAGATCGTCTCCTCGTCCAGCGTTCCGCGCGAGCGGAGGCCGCCGAGGATGGACTGCAGCTTGTCGCCGAGAGCGTCGAACATCGGCCTGGAAGGGTAGCTACGTAGGCCTGCGCGCTATCCTCGGCAGGCAGATGAAGCGCGCTCTCGGAGCAGCCGCGATCGCCGTTGTTCTGGCCTCGACCGTCACGGCCGCGACGCTGCCCGGCAAGCGGATCGCCATTGCTCGAGCATCGGGGCCGTTTGCGATCGCAGTGGCGCACGGCCAGGTCAATACGCCGAAGGCGCTCTACGCAAAGCTGATGGGCAAGGTCGGCGATGCGTCCGTGCTGGTCGACTGTCTCGTGGGAACCGAATCGACGCAGAACACCTATCACCGCCCGCGAGCGGCTCTGTTCCGCTTCCCGGTCAAGCCCGAGGGCGCGGACATCTGTCACGTGACGGCGACGGTGTCCGGCAGCGGCAAGATCGTGGCCGAGCTCAGGGCCGTTCGCTAGGAGGGTCTCCTAAAGCATCGCGAGGCGTGTCGTCATCGCCGTCTCCGCTAGCTCCTGCACGTCGTGGTGGCCGGTGACGGCAGGGATGAACACATCGCGCTCGAGCGCGTAGAGCTTCGCGTCGGTCTTCGCCGTCACGGTCGCCGTTCGCGGCACGTCCTTCAATAGCGCGATCTCTCCGAAGTAGTCGCCGGGCCCGAGGTCCGCCACCCAGCGTCCCTCCTTGGAGACCACGACGGTGCCCTCCTCGATGACATAGAAGCGGTCGCCCTCGTCTCCTTCGCGTATCAGCACATCGCTCGGCTTGCCCTCTACCGTGATGAGCGCACGGGTCAGTCGCTCGAGAATCGGCTCGGGTAGCGCGGTGAAGATCGAAATCCGGCGTACGAGCTCGAGGCCTGGCGGCGCGAGAGCGGTGAGGTCGATCCGACGGAGCCCGGCGAGAGCCACCAGCACGATCGCGGTCACCGCGCCACCGAGGACGGCCAGCGCGACGCGGATTCCCACCGTCTCGATGAGCAGCGGCATCAGCAGCGCGCCTCCGGCCATGGCGCCGATGACCGCGCTCTCCATCGCTCCGAAGACGCGGCCCATGACCGCATCGGGCACCGTCCGTCTGGAGGATCGTGTACGCGTTGATGTCGACCAGGGAGTTGCCGAGGCCGACCAGCACCATCGCGGCGGCGGCCACTCCAACGGTCGGCCACGCGGCGATGAGGAGCAGTGGCGCCGACCAGAGCAGCACGCCCACTCCGAAGTCGAGCGCGAGGCGTCCCCGCTGCGCAAGCACGAGGGCCACGAAGCCGCCGACGAGGCCGCCGATCCCCATCACCGCGTCGAGGTAGCCGACTCCCGCGCGGCCGAGGTCGAGCAGGTCGAGAGCGAGCGTGACGACAAAGACGAGGGACGCGCCCGCGATGACGGTCTGTGCGCAGTAGACGCCGATGACGAGTCGCAGGTCGCGGTTGCCGAGAATGGCTCGAAATCCCGCGCTCGCGTCGCCGAGAAGCGATCCGCGCACATCCTCTGTCGCTCCTGCGGCACGCGTGACCGGAGGCGCCGGTAGCCGGACGATGAACGCCGCGGACCAGATGAAGGTGGCCGCGTTCACGACGTACACCGTCTGGATGTCGGCGACGGCGAGCAGGAGCCCGCCCAGCGCCGGGCCGAGGAAGAAGCCGACGCTCTCGATCGTGCTGGAGGCGACGTTGGCCGCCGTCGAGTTCGCCGACGTCACGCGCCAACCCGGGAAGCAGTGCCGCCTGCGCCGGACGAAAGCACGTGCCCACGAGCGCCGTCGCGATCGCCAGCCCGTACACCGCGAGCGCGGGGCCGTCGGCAGCGATGACGACAGCCGCCACGAGCACGAGCGCAGCACGGAGGACGTCCGAGACGAGCATCACCCACTTGCGTGGGTAGCGGTCGGCGAGGGTCGACGCGAGCGGCAGTACGAGCGCCATCGAGAGGTACCGAGCGACGCCGAGTAGGCCGACGGCAGCGGGGCCGCCCTGGTCGTACGCGTAGACGGCGACGGCGATCGCGTACGCCCAGTCGCCGACTATGGAACCGACGAAGGCGAGCTGGATCCGACGAAGTCCCGGATTCGAGAAGACGCTCGCGAGTGCTTGCCCCGACTCTCGGAGCTTCGAGCGGAAGTCGTCCATCTGCTAGTCCTCGTCGCGTCCGACGAGGGCACGGGCGAAGTCGCCCGCGTCGAAGGGGCGCAAGTCCTCTGCGCCTTCGCCGATGCCGATCAGCTTGACGGGCAAGCCGAGCTCGACCGTGACCGGCAGGACGATGCCCCCCTTGGCAGAGCCGTCGAGCTTCGTCAGGCAGACGCCGGTGACGCCGACCGCCTCGTGGAACAGCCGGGCCTGTTGCAGGCCGTTCTGCCCCGTCGTCGCGTCGAGCACCAGCAGCGTCTCGTGCGGCGCGCCCTCGAGCCTGCGTTCGATGACTCGGCGCACCTTCTTCAGCTCGTCCATCAACCCCACCTGCGTGTGCAGGCGCCCGGCCGTGTCGACGATCGCTACGTCACGACCGCGAGCCAGCGTCGCCTCCACGGCATCGAATGCGACGGCGGCCGGATCGCCGCCACGCGCCGACCCGACGTAGTCCGCGCCGGCCCGCTGCGCCCAGATCTCGAGCTGCTCGCCTGCGGCCGCACGAAACGTGTCCGCTGCGGCGACGACGACGTCTCGCTGGTGCTCGCGTAGCCGAAAGGCGAGCTTGCCGATGGTCGTGGTCTTGCCCGTGCCGTTGACGCCGACAACGAGCAGTACGCTCGGAGCGTCGTCGACGGACAGCGTCCCCGGCTCGCCGAACAGATTCTCGATCTCCTCCGCGAGCGCTACGTCGAGCTCGCCGAGATCGCGACGCGCACGCAGCCGTTCGACGAGCACGTCCGTGGCGGCCACGCCCACGTCGGCGCCGATCAACGCCTCCTCGAGGCTCTCCCACGACTCGTCGTCGAGAGGATCGAAACCGGACAGCCGCTGCCAGATGCCGCGGCGGCTTCGGCTCAACGAGCCCCGCAGCCGGCCGAAGAACCCTGCCGTCTCCTGCTCGGGATCCTCCTCCGGCTCGGCATCGCCAAGCAGCTCTCCCCACGTTCGCATCGGGCGATTTTGCCTCGGATTTACGGCACGTCGGATGGAACTGTGATTCTGTTGCGATGGTGAAGAGAGCTTTGCGACGGGTCGCGATCGTCTGCGGCTCCGCTCTCGCGCTCTTGCTGCCTGCAATCTCCGGCGCAGCCGACTGGCCGCGCTACGGCGGCGGCGACTCCGTCACGAACCACGTGCCCGCCGCAGCCGCCGGAGGGCTGTCGTCGGAGACGGTGGGCGACATCGTCACGCGCTGGAGCGTCAACGTCGGAGGACGCTTCGTAGCGTCACCGCTGTACGCCGAAGACCTCCAGGTCGGAGGCAGGCGTCAGGACACGATCTTCGTCGCGACCAACGCCGGCACAGTGGCGGCCCTCCGCGCGTCGGACGGAACAGTGCTCTGGAAGCGGCAGGTGAGCGCCGCGACCCTCATCCCACCGTGCAACATCACGTACGGCATCTCGTCGACACCGGTGCTCGACCGGTCTCGGGGCCGCCTGTACACGATCGGCTCCGACGGCCTGCTCCACGCGCTGAGCCTGGCCACCGGCGAGGAGATCAACGGCTGGCCGGTGCGCATCGTCCAGCTGACCGGCTCCGAGTACGTGTGGAGCGGCCTGACGCTGCGCGGCAACAGGCTGTACGTGCCGGTCGCGAGCTTCTGCGACAAGCCCGACCTGGACGGCTATAACGCCGACGGCCGGCTGGTGGCCGTTGACGTGCTCGACCCGCGCATCGTCGCCTCGCTCGACATCACGGAGGGCCCCAACAACATGGGCGGCATCTGGGGCTACGCGGGCGTGACGATCGACCCGGACACGGGTCATCTGTGGACGGCGACCGGCAACGGCTTCGTCTTCGACCCCGAATGCGGCGGCTGTCTCGTCGAAACGGCCGGCTACGCCGAGGCGGTGCTCGAGCTCGACGCCGATCTCAACGTTGTCGCCTGGAACCGGCCCGATGACGTCAGCATCGTCGAGGACAGCGGCTTCGGCGCCGCGCCGCTGCTCTTCCAGCCGCCCGGCTGCCCGCCGCTTGCCGCCGCCAACGCGAAGAACGGCAAGACGTACATCTGGTCGCGAGGGGATCTCGGCGCCGGGCCGCTGTGGAGCGCCCGCGTCGGCCCGGGCGAGCTCGGCGCGTCGTTTCTCGCCCAGCCGAGCTACTCGCCGGAACTCGGCATGTTCTTCATCTCCGCCGCGCGTGACTACGACGAGCAGGGCGAAATCCGGACGTTCGACGCAGTCGTCGGCTTCAAGGTCGGCCCGCGCTGCGAGCTTCCCGAGCGGCCGACGTGGACGGCGCCCGGTGTGGGCCGCGGCCCCAAGTCACCGCCGCTGATCGTCGGTGACGTCGTGTTCGTCCCGGGCGGCTTCGACAGGAACGCGTTCGCGCTCAACGCGACGACAGGCGAGGTGCTGTGGACGGTCGGACTGCCCGGTGCGTCGCTGGCGCCGATCTCCTTCGCGGGGGACGCAAGTGCTCATTGCGGACTCGGCAGGCAACCTCCACGCCTTCGGGCTCGAGCGACCGATCGGCGTCGGCAAGCCCGGGCTCTACGCCATCTAGCTACGCGACCGCTGCTGCCTCGGCGTCCTCGCGTGGCAGCCGCCGCGAGACGACCTGCGACACGCCGTCGCGCCCCATCGTCACGCCGTACAGCACGTCTGCCGCTTCCATCGTGCGCTTCTGGTGCGTGACGACGATGAACTGCGCCCGCTCCGAGAACTGCCGCAGCAGCCCCACGAAGCGCCCGATGTTCGCGTCGTCGAGCGCGGCCTCGACCTCGTCGAGCAGGTAGAACGGGCACGGCCGCGCGAGGAAGAGCGCGAAGAGGAACGACAGCGCGCCGAGCGCTTTCTCGCCGCCGGAGAGGAGCGACAGCCGGCTGATGCGCTTGCCGGCCGGACGCAGCTCGACCTCGATTCCCGGCTCCTCGTCGTCGCCCTCGGGCTCGGTGAGGCGGAGCCGCCCCTCGCCCCCGGGGAAGAGCGTCGAAGCGACCTCGGCGAAGTTCGCCTCCACCGCCGCATACGTCTCGGCGAAGCGGCGGTCGACCGTCTCCGTCAGCTCGCGGCGTAGCTTGTCCAGCCCGGCGAGGCTCAGCTCCAGGTCCGCGGTCTGAGTGCGCAACTCGGAGAGGTGCTCCTTCTCGCGGTCGTATTCCTCCTTCGCGAACGGGTTGACGCCGCCGAGCGCCTCCCGTCGGCGCTCGAGCCGCTCGAGCGTTGCTTCGAGCTCTTCGCGCGTGCCGTCGGCTGCGTCTTCGCCGGCCTCGCCGAGGCGACGCCGCGCGTCCGCTGACTCGGCATCCAGCCGAGCGAGCTCGATCTCGACCTGAGAAACAGCGGACGTGGCCTCGTGCGCCTCTCGTCGCAGGTCTGCCTCGCGTGCGGCGAGATCTCGCAGACCGGCGGCCAGAGATGCGGCGAGCGTGCCGCCGGACTCCGCAGTCGCTGTGAGCGGCTGCTCGACGCGCGCGACCTCGCGGATGGTCCGTGCGAGCTCTTCGCGGAGCCGCTCGCAGAGGGACGTGAGGCGCGGGTCGGGCGAGCGCACGACGGCGGTCGTCGTCGCCGCGCGCTCCGCAAGCATTCGAGCCTCCTCGCGCAGACGGCGCGCCTGAGCTTCCAGCTCGAGCTGGAACGCCTCCGCGGTCTCACCGGCGAACCACAGCTCCCGCCGCTGCGGGTCCCAGCCGAAGCCCTCCGCCGTCACGGCGGGGACGGGAGACGCGAGCAGCTCGGCCAGCGGAACCACCGGCAGCGAGCGGGCGAGCTCGGCGGGGTCTTGCCCGACAAGCACGACCAGGCGGCCGAGACCGGCCGAGCGGGCGTGCTCGAGCAGCTCGAGACCACGGGCGGCGTCCTCGACTACCACGGCCGCCGCGCGGTGGCCAAGCGCTGCGGCCACCGACGCCTCACGTCCCGGCTCGACGTCCACCGCGCTCAGCGCCAGCGTCTCGCCCCGCTCCGCCAACGCGCGGGCTGCTGGCGGCAGGCCCTCTCGCTCGGCAAGCGCGCGCTCCACTGCGACCGCACGTGCCTCTACAAGACGCGCCTGCTCGGCGAGGTCGTCACCGTGCCTCTGGACGATGGGCGCCCGCAGGCGCTCCAGTAGATCCGATGTTGCTTCGCGGCGCATCTCGACGCGCTCGCGCGCGCTCCGGAGGCGATACAGGGCCCCGGCCGCGCCTTCCTGCCCTCCCGCCACCGCGGCCAGTTCTCCCTCGGCACGCTCACGCTCGACGAGCAAGGCATCGAGCCGTGACTGCACGTTCGCTTGCGCAGCCTCCAGCTCGGTCTTTCGCGCGCCTGCCTCACCGGCTCGCGTCGAGTACTCCGCGAGATCGAGCGCTGCGAGCCCGGCGCGAATGCGACGGATCTCGACGCCCAGCTTCTCGGCACGCTCGGCGGCGCTCGCCTGGAGCGCGAGCGGCCGTAGCCGTTTCTGGACTTCGCGCTCGAGGTCACGGGCGCGCTCCACCTGCAGCGCGACGCGCGCGAGCTTCAGCTCGGCACGGTGGCGACGGCGCTTGAACCGTCCCAACCCGGCCGCCTCCTCGACGAGCGCACGCCGCTCGCCGGGAGACGAGGAGAGGATCGCCTCCACCTTGCCCTGGCCGACGATGGCGCCTGCCCCCGGCCCGAGACCGACGTCCGCCAGCAGCTCGACAACATCGGCCCGTCTGACGGTCGCTCCGTTGACGAGGTACTGGCCTTCCCCGCCGCGGTGAAGACGGCGGGCGATCGACACCTCCTCGAAGTCGATTCCCGGTAAGGCCCCACCCACATCCTCGAAGCGGAGCTCGACCTCGCAGTAGGGAGCTCCCTGGCGCGAGGCGCTTCCTGCGAAGAGCACGTCGTCTGGCTTCTCGGCGCGCAGCTCACTGGGCGCGAGGCTGCCCGAGGCCCAGAGCAGTGCGTCGGCGATGTTCGACTTACCCGATCCGTTGGGGCCGACGACGACGGCAACGCCCGGCTCGAGGCGCACCTCGACGGGGTCGGGAAACGACTTGAAGCCACGGATGGTGATCGCGCGCAGGTACACGGCGACCCAACGCTAACGGCGGTTGCGGACGTGTCCCGGTGCCTGGCACCGGGACGTGTCCTAAAGGGACGCGAGCGCCTCGGCTGCGGCCGCCTGTTGGGCCTCCTTCTTCGAGCGGCCGGTGCCGAGGCCGCGCGGCACGCCGGCGACGAGCGCCTCGCAGGTGAACCGCCGCGCGTGGGCAGGTCCCTCGACCTCGACGACGTTGTAGGTCACCTTCCAGCCCTGCTTTGCGGCCTCCTCCTGCAACCGGGTCTTGAAGTCGCCCGGCGCGTGGAGAGCCTCGTCGATCTGTCCCTCGAAGGCTTCGAGCACCGCCGGCGTGACGGCGTCCAGGCCATGCTCGAGCACGAGCGCAGCGATCGCCGACTCGATCAGCGCCGCGAGCACGTTGTCCGAGCGGCGAAGATCGTCCGTCAGCTCGAACTGCTCGGCGAACATCCGGTCGATCCCGATCTCGCGCGCCACCACGGCACAGCTGCGCCGGGAGACGACTGCCGAGCGCAGCTGCGAGAGCTCCCCCTCCGCTGCCTGCGGGTAGCGGTCGAAGAGCGCTCGCGCGACGACCAGGCCGAGCACGCTGTCCCCGAGAAACTCGAGTCGCTCGTACGACTCCGACCGCTCGCTGACGCGAGACGGATGCATGAACACCTGCGCGAGCCGCTCCGCAGGGAGCGTCTCGATCAACGAGACGAGGACCCCAGCCTGGGCGGCGGGCTCGTTACTGGTGCTCGGTGACGTAGTCGACGGCCTGCCCGACGGTCATGAGCTTCTGGGCATCCTCGTCGGAGATCTTGATCCCGAACTGGTCTTCGAGCTCCATGATCAGCTCGACGAGATCGAGGGAGTCGGCATCGAGATCGTCCTGAAACGACGCCGCATCGGTCACGTCGGCTTCCTCCACGCCGAGTTGCTCCACCAGCACTGACTTCACACGTTCGAATACTTCATCGCGCGACGCTGCCATGTCACCTCTCTTAACCGTCGGATTCTGCGGGCGCGAGGATGCTAACACGGTCTTCCGGCGATTCATGACCAAGACGCTCGCCGAGTTTCGCCACCACGCCGTGCTCGACGCCGCGCGCCGCCAGCCGGATCGCGTTCGCGATCGCCACGCGCGAGGAGTTGCCGTGTGCGATGACGACGAGTCCGCGCAACCCGAGCAAGTAAGCGCCGCCGTGCGCCTCCGGATCGAGGCGCGCGCGGATCCGCCTCGCGGACGGCCTGATCAGCAATCCACCGAGCTTGCCGCGTGGCGTCCGCCCGATCTCAGCCCGCAGGCCGTCAAACACGGAGAGGATCGTGCCCTCGAGCAGCTTCAGGCGAGACGTTGCCCGTGAAGCCGTCGGTCACGACGACGTCCGCCGCCCCTTCCAGCAGCCAGCGGCTCTCCACGTTGCCCTTGAAGCGCAGGTCGCTTTCCGCGAGCAGCCGGTGCGCCTCCTGCGTCGCCTGGTTGCCCTTCGCGGCCTCTTCGCCGATCGAGAGCAGGCCGACCTCCGGCTCCTCGATCTCGAGGATCTCCTCGGCGAAGATCGCGCCCATCGTCGCGAACTGGAGCAGGTGCTCGGGCCGCGACTCGGCGTTCGCACCGGCGTCGATCAGCACCGACGGCCCCCGCACGGACGGGATGACGACGGCGATCGCGGGCCGCATCACGCCGCGCAGCCGCCGGATCTCCAAGCAGCGAGGCGGCGAGCATGGCGCCGGTGTTCCCCGCCGAGACGACAGCGGCGGTGTCGCCACGCCCAACCGACCGGCAGGCGGCCACGAGCGAGCTCTCGGGTTTGGCGCGAACGGCCTCGGCCGGCTTCTCGTGCATTTCGATCTCCTGCGTCGTCTCGACGAGCTCGAGCCCGGCGGCATCGATGGACGAGGGGCCGAAGAGCACCGGCTGAACCGAGTCCGAGCGCGCTTCGAGCGCGCCTGCCACGATCTCTTCCGGCGCACGGTCGCCGCCGAGCATGTCGACGGCCACACGGATGGGCTGCATCTACCTAGGTGGCAGGCGCGCGCAGAGGCTCGACCTCGCGCCCACGGTACGTCTTGCACGTGGGGCACATGCGGTGAGACTCCTTGGGCTGGCCGCAGACAGGGCAGACGGAGAGGCGCGGTGCCTCGATCTTGTGCTGCGCGCGACGCTTGTCGCGCCGCGACTTCGACGTCTTTCTCTTCGGGACAGCCATTTGCGGCCTAGGAGTCTAGCCCAACGTCCGCGCTCGCCGGCTCGGCATGCTCCATCACGAGGTCTTCGCGCTTGAGGGCGAAGAGCGTGACGATCACGCCGAGGATGGCGAAGCCGGCGGCGACCCAGAAGGCCAGCGAGTAGCCGTCGGTCAGCGCGTCGAGTTGCGCGACTCCGTCCTCGATGAGGTTGTCGCTCCGGGTCGTGGAGACGCTGATGAGGATGGCGAGACCGATCGCTCCGCCGATCTGCTGGTTCGTGTTGATTAGGCCTGACTGCAATCCTGCTTCCGCTCCCGTCGCCCCTGACAGGGCCGCGATGGACACCGGCACGAACGCGAAGCCGAGCCCAACTCCGATCAGGAGGAAGCCGGGCAAGAGGTCGGCGACGTACGAGCCGTCCACCGAGATCTGCGTGAAGAAGATCAGCCCGGCGGCGAGCAGCGCCATGCCCGCGGCCAGCACGGGCTTCACGCCCGCCTTCGTCGTGAGCGCCTGCGCCGCACCCGACGCGACGACGGCCGTCAGCGCAACTGCGAGGTAGCCGACACCGGTTTCGAGCGCCGAGAAGCCGAGCACGATCTGCATGTAAAGGGACAGCAGATAGAACATCCCGAAGACGGCCACGCCGAGGATCAGGCCGACGCCGTTCGCGGCCGTCAGCGTCCGCCGGCGGAAGATGCCGAGCGGCACGAGCGGCGAGTGCGACCGGAGCTCGATGAGGATGAATGCCGTCGAGAACACAGCCCAGCCGACGAAGCGAAAGGATCACCTCGGGCGACGTCCAGCCCTCCGTCGGCGCGCGTGTGAGCGCAAAGACGAAGAGGATGAGACCGGCTGTGACGGTCGTAGCACCCCACGCGTCGAAGTGGCGCGCCAGGCCGGGAGCCTTGCTCTCGGTCACGAAGCGTCGCACGAAGAACAGCGCGCACACGCCGATCGGCACGTTGACGAAGAAGACCCACTCCCAGCCGACGTACTCCGTGAGGATCCCGCCGAGCAGGACGCCGATCGCGGCGCCCGAGCCGGCGATGGCGCCGAGCACGCCCAGAGCCTTGTTCCGCTCACTGCCCTCCTCGAACGTCACGGTGGTGATCGAGAAGACCGACGGCGAGAGGATCGCCGCGGCTGCGCCCTGGAGCATGCGCGCGATCACGAGCACTTCGGCCGACCAGGCCAGCCCGCACAGCAGCGAGAACGCCGAGAAGGCAGCCAGGCCGACCATGAAGATGATGCGGCGGCCGAGGATGTCACCGACCCGCCCACCGAGCAGCAGGAAGCCCCCGAACGTCAGCGCATAGCCCGAGACGACCCACTGCAGTCCGTTCTCGGAGAAGTCGAGATCCTCCTGGATCGACGGCAGCGCCACGTTCACGATCGATACGTCGAGGATCACCATGAGATAGGCGATGCCGAGCACGGCCAGGGCCTTCCAGCGTCGCGGGTCCGCCGTCATTGGAGGGAGTCTCGCAATTCGGCGAGGCCCGCCCAACGGGGATCGATCTCCTCGCCCTCGTGGCCGTGCGGCTCGCGGTTGAGGTTCTTGCCGCAGACCGGGCAGAGACCGGCGCAGTCCTCGCGGCAGAGGATCTTGTCCGGCAGCGCGAGCACGACCGAGTCGCGCCCCCACGCGGAGAGATCGAGGTTGCCGTTCGCCACATAGACGGACTCGAGCTCGTCGTCTCCCTCCGGGTCTTCTGCCTGGTACTCGCGAACGTCGATCGACTGGTCGAAGGAGGCGTCATCGAGGCAGCGGTAACACGGGCCGTGCAGCTGCGTCGTGAGGCGGAGCCTGAGTGCCGTCCCCGTTGCAGCCCGCGTCGACGGTCAGCTGAGCGGGAACGAGCTCGGGCACCGCGGCGTAGCGCTGGCCGCCCAGCTCGAGCGGTGCGATGGCCACCTCGTGCTCGTCGGTGAGCTCTTCGCCGGGCCGCAGCCCGAGGCGGCGAAGGTCGACCGTAGTCATAGGGCCAGCGTAACTACTGGGCGCGGACCGGCGCTGCCGCCGGCAGGGTGCTGGAGCGGACGCGCGAAGGCGTCACGATCAGCGCCACGGCGCCGAGGATGATCGGCGCCGGCGGCGAGCGTGCGCACCGAAATCGGCTCGCTCAGCACGACCCAGCCGAGGAAGACGGCCACGACGGGATTGACGTAGGCGTACGTCGAGACGACGCTCATCGGCGCCACCCGGAGCAGCCAGACGTAGGCCGAGAAAGCAAGCCAGGAGCCGATGACGATGAGATAGACCATCGCCAGCAACGGACGTCATGGAGACATGACCGACCTCGGTCAGCTCGCCGGACGCACCTGCCACCAACATGAGCAGCATCCCGCCGGCGAACATCTGCATGCCTGACGAGACGAGCGGCCTCTGCGGCAGCGACGCACGTCGCGCGACCAACGAGCCCGCCGCCCAGGCCGCGCCCGAGACGAGCAGCGCAGCCGCCCCCAGTGCGTCGATGCGGCTGGGCCCGGACGGCCACGCCAGGAGCGCCACGCCACCGAAGCCGACGAGCAGCCCGAGCAGGGTCGAACGCGAAAGGCCTTGACCGTTCGCGACACGGTCGAAGAGGGCCATCCAGAGCGGAACGGCGGCAATCAGCAGCGCCGCGATTCCCGTGTCGACGCGCGTCTCCGACCAGGCGACGAGCGAGTTGCCGCCCACGAACAGCAGCGCTCCGACCACGAGGGCCGCCGCCCACTGCCGCCGCCCGGGGCGGTCGCCGGTCACGTCCCCACGCCGTACGGCCCAGACGTAGAGCAGTCCGCCGGCGATCACGAACCGGATCCCCATCGAGAGGAAGACCGGGATCGTGTCGATCGCGAGCAGGATGCCGAGGTACGTGGATCCCCAGACCACGTACACGACGGCGAGGGCCGCCCAGACCCTCGCCGGGCTCACGCCTTTGGCTAGGTCCAAGCTAGTGCTTCGACCACCAGCCCCGCCGGTCGCGATCGTCCAGATCGCCCGCACGGGTCAGGAGTGGAGCCATCGCCGCCAGCGCGACGAAGGCGAGAATGACCGTCAGCCCGATGCTCATGGAGCCAGTTTGGCGTGGTCTTGATCATTAGCACAAGTCTCGTTATCGTATTGGTCGATCATGCAGACTGATAGTTGGCTCGGCGTCGAGCTGCGGCATCTGCTCGCCCTCCAGGCGGTCGCGGAGGAGGGATCGTTCGGCCGCGCCGCGCGGAGCCTGGGTTACACGCAGTCGGCGATCTCCCAGCAGATTGCGGCGCTCGAGCGCATCGTCGGGCAGCGGCTGATCGACCGCCCCGGCGGCCCGCGCCCGGTGACGCTGACCGATGCGGGCACGCTGCTGCTCACACACGCACGCGCCATCAACGCACGCTTGGCCGCCGCGCAAGCCGACCTCGATGCCTTCGGCAACGGCGACTCCGGCCCGCTCAGCGTCGGCACGTACCAGTCGGTCGGCGCGCGCGTCCTCCCCACGCTGCTGGCCGCCTTTCGCGCCGATTGGCCGAGAGGTCGATGTTCGGCTGGTCGAGTCCGCCGACGACCGGGAGCTGCTCGAGCTCGTCGAACGCGGAGACGTCGACCTCAGCTTCTGCGTGTTTCCGCTCGACGGCGGCCCGTTCGAGTCGGTCGAGCTGATGCGCGATCCGTACGTGCTCGTCGTGGCCGCCGACTCTCCGCTCGCAGAGCGCGAGAAGGCGCCGACGCTGCGCGAGATTCTCGACCTACCGCTGATCAGCTACCGCACGTGCCGCACGACCCACCGCGTCGAAGAGCGGCTGCGGCTGGCCGGCCGCGAGCCGGAGGTCGTCTTTCGCTCGGATGACAACGGAACCGTGCAGGCGCTCGTTGCCTCGCGCGTGTCGGCGTCGCGCTCGTGCCGCGGCTTACCGTCGATCCCGACGACAAGTCGATCGCGGTCATCGATCTCGGCGACCGCGTGCCACCGCGAATCATCGGTGTGGCCTGGCACGCGGACCGCCAACTGACGCCTGCAGCGCAGATGTTTATTCAGGCCGCCGAGGAGGTATGTCGCTCGAAGGAGCTCGCCGCGGCGTGACGGAAATACGGGAATGGCGACGGGTTCCGATGCGTTTTTCCAACTGATGCCACGTTTGCTCGAAATCAAAAGAGAGATCCAGCGCCTGTCCGACGACAGGCGTGAGATTCTGCATGCCCTCTCCGAGGGTCACGACTCCGCGCTTGTCGCTCAGCGACAGGAGATCGACGAGCGCCTCGCCGAGCTGTGGGACGCCTACCGCGCCGAGCGCGCGCGCGTCCGCTTCGGCGAGCGCGACATCATCATCGCCCGGGCGCGTCACGAAGAGCGCCTCGAGCGCGCAGCCGCCTAGGAAGGCCGCAAAGGAATCTGCCGCCGTCCCTACAATGGGACGGCTCGGGGCGTTAGCTCAGCTGGGAGAGCGCCGGCTTTGCAAGCCGGAGGTCGCCGGTTCGATCCCGGCACGCTCCATCGGGAAGTCCCTGCTACGCGGGGACTTCCGTCCTGTGCCATACCCCGGCGGTGACCGCCACGCGGGATCGCTTGACAGCTCGGCGTCGAGCGTTCTTAACCGTTATTCAGCTTCGTCTGCTCTTCTACACTTTCGTGTTTTACGTCCGCTATCTCGGCAGCGAGCTCCTTCGACGGCGCGGTCGGACGATTCTCACCGTGCTCGGACTCGCAGTGGGTGTCGGGCTCGTCATCGTCATCTCGGCGTTGACGCGCGGCCTCGACGACGCGCAAGCGACCGCGCTCAACCCATTGACGAGCATCGGCACCGATCTGACCGTCACGAGCCAGGCAAACCAGGACGCATCCGCCGGTTTCGGAGGGCCGGGCGGAGGAGGGCCGGGCGGAGGAGAGGTCATTGACGCCAACCGGTCGGTGATCACAGACCTGTCGAAGCTCGGCAAGCCGGGGACGCACTTCGTTCACGACTTCTTCTTGCCGGGGACGCAGCTGACATTTCCGCAAAGCCAGACAAAGCAGATCGCGCAGATCGATGGCGTCGGAGCAGTCTCGTCCGGGCTCACGCTGCTCGCGACGCATCAGGAAGGCGTCGTCCCGAAGATCGTCGCCAAGGTGCAGACGGGCGGCCAGACGTTCAATATTCGTCGCGATTTCAAGCCCCCCAGCACGGCCGAGCTGGCGAAGATACAGGCGTGCATCGAGAAGGCCGGCGGGACAACGCAGGGTCAGGGGAACGGCCAGGGCGGCCTGGGACAGACGCCGCCCGGTGGCGGTGGAGGTGGGTTCGGCGGCGGCGGCTTCGGGATCGGCGGTGGCGCGTTCCAGAAATGCCTCCCCGAGCGGTTCCAGCGGCTGCGGGCGAGCTTCACGACGCCGCGCGAAACGCTTCGCCAGGTCGTCGCTCCGCCGCAGACGAACATCACGACCAAGCCGTACACGATCGGCGGCGTCGACCAGCGCCACCCGAGTCTCGCGCTCGTGACGCCGAGGCAGGTGCGCCAGGGTCGCTACCTTCGCCCCGCCGGCGGCCGTGAGGCGCTCGTCGCGACCGCGTATGCGGCGAACAACCATCTCCACGTCGGATCGACGCTGGACCTCAACGGGACGAGCTACCGCATCGTCGGCCTGATCGAACCACCGCTCGGCGGGCAGAGTGCTGACGTCTACCTGCCGCTCGCGGAGCTCCAGAGGCTCGCAGGTCTCGCCGGCCGCGTGAACGTCGCGCTCGTGCGGGCGACCGACAGCGCCTCCGTCGCTGACGTCCAGAAGCAAATCGAGTCGACGTTCCCCAGCGCGACGGTCGAGAGCTCGAAGCAGGTCGCGGACACGATCAACGGCTCGCTCGTCGACGCGGCCGACCTGTCGAAGACGCTCGGGCTGGCGCTCTCGATCGTCGCCGCGTGCGCTGCGTTCCTCCTTGCTGCGCTCCTGACGTTGTCGTCGGTCGGCAAACGGGTGCGTGAGCTCGGGACGCTGAAGGCGATCGGCTGGAGGCAGCGGCTCGTCGTCCGGCAAATCGTCGGGGAGTCGCTGACGCAGGGCGCTGCGGGCGGACTGCTCGGGATCGTCATCGGCGTGGCCGCGGCCGCTGCGTTGGGCGCGTTCGGGCCGACGCTCACCGCCACGTCGGCGAGCGGTGGATCGCTGTTCGGCGTGGATCTCGCGCACAGCGTGAGCCGCCAGGTGTCGCTCTCGGCGCCACTGTCTCCTTCCATCCTCGCGCTCGGACTCGGCATCGCTCTGCTGGGGGGAGCGCTCGCCGGCGCAGCCGGGGCGTTCCGAGCCGCGCGCCTGCGACCCGCGGACGCGATGCGGCAGGTCGAGTGATGGACGCCCTCTACGAGCTACGTGGAGCGACACGCCTCTTTCGGCGTGGCGACCAGACGATTCGCGCGGTCGACGGGGTCGACCTCGAGATCGAACGCCGGCGAGTTCGTTGCCCTCGAGGGTCCGAGCGGCTCGGGCAAGACGACATTGCTTCAGTTGCTCGGTGCACTCGACCGCCCGAGCCAAGGCAACGTCTTCTTCGAGGGTCGCGATCTCGCTGCCCTTCCGGATGGTGACCTCGCTGACCTGCGGTTGCGCGCGTTCGGCTTCGTCTTCCAGCAGTTCAACCTCATCCCGACCCTCACCGCCCTCGGGAACGTCGAGGCCGGGCTCGCCCCGGCGGGCTCAACCGACGGCGATCTGCGCTCCCGCTCGCTTGCGCTGCTCGGGGAGGTCGGCTTGGAGGAGAGGGAAGCACATCTTCCCGGTCAGCTCTCCGGTGGGGAGCAACAGCGAGTGTCCATTGCGCGGGCCCTCGTGACCGAGCCGCGCGTGATCCTCGCCGACGAGCCGACGGGCAACCTCGACTCGCGTACCGGCGCCGACGTACTGACGCTCCTCTCGGAGCTTGCAGCCAGCCATGGAACAACCGTGGTCGTCGCCACTCACGACGCGGAGTTGGCCGCCAGGGGGAGTCGGCGGCTCGCTATGCGCGACGGGCGTCTTGTCTAGCTAGAGCCGAGTTCGACGCGGTCGATCGTCACCGACGAGACGGGCCGGTCACGCGAGCCCGGAGTCGACCTGCGAGATCGCGTCGGCGATGTCCATTCCGTCGGTCGAGCGCGCCTTTGCGTCGATGCACTGGCGATCCTGCTGATCCTGATTGCCGCACCGATCACCGACTGGGACAAGCTCGTCTCTCGATTCGTCACGTTCGCGGTGATCATCGGCCTCACCGAAGCGATCCGCCGCCGCGCGACGGAGGAGCTTCCCGACGGCGACTGGCGCTGGGACGAGCTGGACATCGCCTGGCAACGCACACCTCCTGGCCGCCTACGCCCGCGGAGGTCCTCCCCGCTTCCGCCAGGAGTATCGGCCGCGACTCCGGCCGATGATGCCGTCGGCCAGCTCGAACGCGTCGCCCTCACGGGGCTTCTGGGCTTCCTCATCTCACGTTGCAAGTCTGGACTTCGGTTGCAGGCTCCCTTAAACTCGGCGCGCAAGACAGGCTGCCTGTCAAATACCGAAAGGAGCGTTTCATGAGGAGGAGCAAGACCGGTGGCGTCGTGGTCGCCGCTGCTGCGGTCATCTCCCTCGTCTTCGCGTCGGCGTCCGCGACGAGCACGGACCAGGGGGACCCGTTTTACTTCGGCATGGACGCCCCACTGACGGGCCCGACACAACTCGTCGGCCAGAGCGACCGCCAGACCGTCGACGCAGTTGTCAAGTACTGGAACGCCCGCGGCGGGATCAAGGGCAGAAAGGTCGTGGTGGACGTTCTCGACAACGCGTCGAACCCGTCGCAGGCAGTGCAGAACGTGCAGAAGTTCATCAGCGACTCGAAGTACGTCGCGATCTTCGGGTCTGGGAACGCCGCGGCCGCGGTCGCGACCGGCGCCCTCGCGAGCCAGGGCAAGATCCCGTTCATCGCCCTCTCGCCGCCGACGCAGCTCGTCAGCCCGCCACAGCCGTTCGCGTACATCCTCACGGCCACGACCCGCCTGTATGCGTACAGCAATGCCCGCTACCTTCGGTCGCTCGGCATCAAGAGGATCTGGCTGATGGGCGACAGCGGCGCCTTCGGGCGCGAAGGACCCGAGGTCGTGAAGAAGCTCGCGGCGACGTACGGCTTCGAGATCGTCGACACGACGATCTTCTCGCCGGCGGCGACCGACTTCTCGGCCGAGCTGACCAAGATCAAGAGCTCAGGAGCCCAGGCGCTCTGGCTCTGGACGGCGACGCCCGCCGGACCGACGATTGTGAAGCAGTTCAAGCAACTCCAGCTGCCGCAACAACTCGTGCTGACCGGCGCGAACGCCTCGCCGCAGTTCCTTGAAGGGACGTGTGGTGACGTGAACGGCGCGATCGTCAACTCGTTCCTCGCCACGGTCTGGAAGTCCCTGCCGAAGAAGGACCCGGTGCGCGTCCAGGCCGCCCTGCTCGAGAAGATCATCAAGCGACCCGTCTCGAACTTCGACGGCGACGCCGCGGGCGCGCTCTGGGCATACAAGGCCGCGATCGAGAAGAGCAACGGCACCCGCGCCGGCATCAACAACGCCCTGGAAACGAAGCTCCGTGGGCTCGTCACGCCCGCCGGCAAGATCTTCCTGTCGAAGATCAACCACACGGGCCTCCAGATGGGCTCCATGTGGGCCGGGAAGATCCAGAGCTGCAAGCTGAGGCCGCTCCACGGCGCTGCCTTCGAGAAGAAGAAGTAGAGGGACTCTCGCGCCGCAGGGCCCGGCAAGACCGGCGCCCTGCGGCGCGTCTGGCGCGACACGACCGGTGAGACGATGGACGCTTTGACCGAGCCTCTTCCAGCCGAGAAGGCCGCCGAGTGGCCGGAGCCTGGCTATTGCTATGCGATCGCCCGTCTGCAGCAGCGGGTGTTCGCCGGCGTCACAGAACGGGTAGCTCCGTACGGCCTCACGACGCTCCAGTTCACGACGCTGAGCATCCTCGACCGCCATGGCGCTCCGCTGTCGACGTCGCAGCTCGCTCGGCGTGCGTTCATGACGCCGCAGTCGATGAGCGAGGTGATCCACGCGCTCGAGAGCAAGGGTTTCATCAAGCGCGACCCGCACCCGAGTAATCGAAGGACGCTGCCGGCGGCACTCACAGGCGAGGGTGCGCGCGTCCTCGCCGCCTGCGAGCAGACTGTTGCCGAGTTCGAGGGCCAGTTGCTCGCCGGGTTCAGGGTTGAAGACCGCGCGGCGTTCCTGCGAATGGTCAAGGCCGCCGTGCGCAATCTCGGCGGAGGTTTTCCGCATGCCTAATGGTCATCACGAGTGGCAGGTGGCCTGACTCCCAGTGGCGGCGTCGGCTCCCGTCGCGCTCGCATCTGAGTCCGCCGACGAGCTTGCTTGCGAGCTCGTCGGCGTTGGTAAGGCATTCGGTGCGGTCAGGGCGGTCGATGACGTGTCGCTCGACATCGCGGCCGGCTCTCTCACCTGCCTGATCGGACCGAACGGCGCCGGGAAGTCGACGCTTCTCGGCTGCATCTCCGGCTTCCACCCGGTGGACGCGGGCTACGTGCGCATGGGCGGCCGCGACGTCACGCGCTGGCCGGCGCATCGCCGTGCCCGCCACGGGCTCGCCACGGTCTTCCAGACGACGCGCCCGCTCGCGCAGCTCGACGTGCTCGACAACGCTGCCGTCGGGGCACACGTCCGCTCGCATGCGGGTTTCCTCGCCAGCATGCTGCGCCCGCCCTGGCAGTGGCGCGAGGAGGACCGCGTCCGGCGGGATGCGCGAGAGGCGCTCGAGATCGTCGGGCTCGATGACCGCGCGTCGGCACCCGCGGCGGTGCTCCCGCTCGGGCAGTTGCGGCTCCTGGCGCTCGCGCGGGCTCTCGCGCAAAGGCCCGACCTCCTCCTGCTCGACGAGCCCGCCGCGGGCCTGCGTGCCGGCGAGAAGGAGCGACTGATCGAGGCGCTTCAGATGCTCTCGAAGCGAGGGCTGACGATGGTGCTCGTCGAGCACGACATGCAGTTCGTCGGCGCGATCGCGGAGCGTGTGGTCGTCCTCGACCGCGGACGCGTGATCGCAGATGGTACGCCCCCCGAGGTGAGGACAGACCCCGGCGTGATCGCTGCTTACCTCGGCTCCACCTCGCTGTGAGTGCCCTCGTCGACGTACGAGAGCTCGTGGTGCGGTATGGGCCGGCGGTCGCCCTCGACGGCGTTTCGTTGACGGTGGGCGTCGGCGAGCGGGTCGCGCTCGTAGGTGCGAACGGCGCCGGGAAGAGCTCGTTGCTGAATGCCGTGTGCGGCGTCGTCCGGCCTGCCGGAGGCACCGTTCACGTCGGCGGCGACGACGTGACGGGCAGAACGCCGAACCAGGTCGTGCGGCGCGGGCTGACGCAGGTGCCGGAAGGGCGTCAGGTCTTTCCCAGCCTGGCGGTCGAGGCGAACCTCATGCTGGGCGCGTTCGGCCGCTCCTTCAGGACCGAGATCGTCACGTCGACGCTTCGCTACCGACGTAGGCGCCGCGAGGCGCGCGAGCGCCTCGAGCGGATCTACTCCCTGCTGCCGAAGCTGTACGAGCTGCGCGACCGCCCCGCAGGTCGAACGTCCGGCGGCGAGCAGCAGATGGTGGCAATCGGACGCGCACTCATGGCCGAGCCACGCGCGCTCGCGATCGACGAGCTCTCGCTCGGCCTCGCACCGCTCGTCGTCGAGCAGCTCGTCGGCTTCCTGCACAGGCTGAACGAGGAGGACAACGTCGCCATATTGCTCGTCGAGCAGAACGCGCTCCTGGCATTCGACCTCTGCGAGCGCGCGTACGTGCTCGAGACAGGACGTGTCGTCCTCGCCGGCGAGAGTCGCGAGATACGCGACCGCCCGGAGGTCCACAGCGCATACCTCGGGGCCGGTCCTGGATGACGACGTTCCTACAGCTCGTCGTCATCGGTCTCTCAACGGGATCTGCGTTCGCGCTCGTCGGCATGAGCCTCGTGCTCGTATATCGCACGACGGGCATCGTCAACTTCGCGCAGGGCGTGTTCGTGGTGATGGGCGGGCTTTTCACGTTCCAGCTCTCCGACGACATGCCGCTCGCGCTCGCGGCGCTCGTCTCGATCCTCATTGCGGCGTTCGCTGCATCGATCCTCGCCGTCGTTGCCGTGGGCTTTCGCCGCCGGACGACAAGCCTTGCCAGCACCATCATCACGCTCGGCGCCGCGTTCCTTGCGCAAGCCCTGCTGCTGCTCAAGTTCGGCGACATCCCGCGCAGCTATCCCGGCATCTCCGATCGCGCCTGGAACGTCGGCGGAGTCCTCATCCAGCCGCAGTATGTGCTGATCGCGGGCGTGGCACTGCTCGCGGCGATCGCGCTGACCCTCTTTCTGCGCCGGACGATCGTCGGCCAGGCGCTGGTGGCCTGCGCGGACTCCCGTCCCGCCGCCGAGCTCGTGGGATTGAACATCCGGTCGCTCGCTGTCGTCGCGTTCGTCGGCGCGGGAACTCTGTGCGCGCTCGGCGGCTCGCTGCTGGCGCCGAGCAACCCGATGACGTACAGCTCGGACGTCGCGATCACCGTCAACGGTTTCGCAGCGGCGGTATTCGGTGGGCTCGGCTCCATCCGCCTCGCGCTGGTTGGCGGGTATGCGCTCGGGATCCTCGAGCAGCTCGTGGTCGGCTATATCGACCCCCAGTACAGCCTGATCATCGCGCTCATCGTCATGCTCGTCCTGATCGGCTGGCGCTCGCGAGCCGAGATCGCGAGCGCATCCCACGAGGCACACGCGGCAATCCAACGTGCGCGCGTGCCCTGGCCTGCACCGGTCCGCATCGCGCTGATACTCGCGGGGGGCGTGTTCGCCTGCTGGCTTCCGTACCAGCTTTCGTCGTTCGACGTCTCGCTCTACGACCGAATGGGTCTATACGCGCTCGTCACGATCGGCCTCACGCTGTTGATGGGATACGCGGGTCAGATCTCGCTGGGCCAGGGCGCGTTCTTCCTCATCGGTGCCTACACGTCGGCGATCCTCACCGTTGGGCTCGACCCGGCGACACGCTTCATCGACCCCGAGGCGGGAATCTCGCCCCTCGTCGCCGTCCTCGCTGCGCCCGTCGTCACTGCTGTGATCGCTGCCGTCATCGGGGTCCCGCTGTTGCGCCTCCACGGCCATTACCTCGCCTTCGCAACGCTCGCGCTCGCCCTCATCGCCTTCGCCCTCCCCTCCGCCTGGGACCGCTTCACGGGCGGCGAGTACGGCATCTCGGTCACGAAGCCGCTCAGCGTCTTCGGGCATGACCTGCGAGGGCCCCTGCACGCAGCTGTCGTCTGGGGTGTCGTCACCGTCGCGTTGCTGCTCGCGACGAACCTCGTCCACTCACGCGTGGGTAGGGCACTGCAAGCGATCGCGACCGACGAGACGTCTGCGGCCGCCTCGGGAATACCAGTTCCGAGCTACAAGTTACGGCTGTTCGTGTTCGCGGCGGCGCTCGCCGGCCTCGGCGGCGGCCTGTTCACGTTTTCATTCCTGATCGTCACGCCTGGGGCATTTCCGATCGTGCTCAGCATCCAGTTCGTCGTCATGGTCGCCGTCGGTGGACTCGGCAACATCTACGGAGCCGTCGCCGGCTCCGTCGCGATCCTGTACCTCGAGCAGGAACTGCGCGAGATCGGCGCCCGCTCCGAGCTATTTGGCTGGGACCTTCCCGCCGCGGCACCGACCGTCTTCTCGTTCGGCGTGTTCGGTCTCATCCTCATCGCCATCATGCTCTTCTTCCCTCGTGGGCTCCTGCCGGCCCTCGGTGACGCTGCGGTCGCGGGTCGGAAGCGTCTCCCTCTCGGGCGCCGAGCACGGAGCTCCACCGGCGTCGGGCCGTTGTCGTGAGACGAACCCCGACGCATCGCTCGCCGAATCGCACCAGCCTCGACCCCGGCTGCCTTGAGGACGTGGGATCAGTCGGCTGCGTGCGTCCTCGCGTAGGCGTCGAAGGACTCGGTTCGCGTCGGAGTCGACGAGCGCTTCACGTGGTCATTGACCTATCGAAGGCAGCGGAAACTTGGTACCGGATTTGGTACCGGTTTCAGCGCCCATTGAGGGACATCTAGGGCGCACCACTCAGAGGCGTTTCGGCACGGCTCGCGCTTCCGCGCCTAAATCCCCGTCAATCGACCGCAAACGGCAGGGTTTTGGCGAGCGGCTAGCCCAACCGGGGAGTTGCGGAAAACGGCATAGGCAAGCCGAATAGCGGGCGGGGCGAGCCTTGAACCCGCCCCGCTTTGCAAGCCGGAGGTCGCCGGTTCGATCCCGGCACGCTCCACTGGAAAGTCCCTGCTTAGCGGGGACTTCCTCGGACGGCTCCGGAGAATACGCTGGCTGGTGCGAGCGTGACGAAAGTTTTGCGCCGCGCCTACGCGACGGCGCGTACTCGACACTGCCGAACGGCCAGTCGGACGAGAGCCAGTTGCTGACGGCGCGCCAGAGGGGGACGTCCAGCTCTGCGTGGCTCGCCCGTACCCAGGAGAGCGCACGGGCGTCGTCGTCGCTGTCGGGCAGCGGGTAGATGTAGACGCACCCGATCACGTCGCGGTTCGCCGGATCAAGCACCGTGTACGTGAACCCTGTCCGGTTGCGGAAGTCGTCGGCATGGCGTTGCAGGTCCGCCCGGTTCTCGTCCGGCGTCATCTCTCGCGGCCAGCGGCCGTCGCCCCACCCGGGCGTTGCGGCGATGTGGTCCATCGACGACATCCAGGCGTCGTAGTCCTGCTCGTTGTGTTCAGGCCCGAGCGGCTCGAGCACGAACTGCGGCGTCTCGAGTAGGCGAGGCACGTCGAAGTCGCGCGGGACGAACTCGTCCACGCGGGCGATCGTAGACCGCTGAGGGCGAGGGCGGCGAGAGCCCGGAGCCTGGAGCCTAGACGACCAAGTCTGATCAGGGTCAGTTCCGAACGCTGGCCCAGGCAGGGATCCTGCGCCCGACTACGGAGTTGTCTTTATCCCCGACTGGTTCTCGAGCGACAGTACGCTCGCCCAGCAGGCGTCACGCGGCTGGCAGCTGGTGGTCTCCGTGGAAGACCGCTTCGACGTTATTCCCGTCCGGGTCAATGACGAACGCTGCGTAATACCCGGCGTGGTAATGCGGGCGAAGGCCCGGCGCGCCATTGTCGCGGCCGCCGGCTTCGACAGCGGCGCGGTGGAACTTGTCAACGGTGGCTCGGTCTGCTGCGGCGAAGGCCACATGAACGGGCGCGGCCGGGGGTTCCCCTTCCCCGATCCAGAAGTCTCCACCGCCCTCGATGGCAAACCCAGGCCCCTGCGAGCTCTCCACCACCTTCACTCCGAACGGCTCGAGGGCCTGCTCGTAGAAGGTGCGGCTGCGTCTCACGTCACGGACTCGCAAGGCCAAGTGGTCGATGAGGGGAAGCGTCACGGGCAGCGACACCCCCTCTATCTTAGAGCGCGATCTCCGGGGAACATTCCTGAACGCTGGGGCAGGCGACGGTTCTCTCTCCAACTACAGAGCTGCCTTTATCCCCGACTACCTCTCAAGCGACAAGTACGCTCGCCCAGCCGAGCGCGCGTCTCCTGGCCGATCAACTCGCTTTCGGGCTGGGGGTGAACAGCTTCCAGTTTCCCTCGGAGACGACTTCGACGTTGCCATCGACCACTCGTATCGCGGTCTGGTCGTCGATCGCGTACGCCGGTACCGATAGCCCGGCGGCCCATCTCTCGATGTCAGCGAGGGGCGTGGCCGGCATGTCCTCGCGATCCAGGTGCGGAAACACCGAGAAGTCGACCAGCCCCAGCGCTTCGTCGCTGCCGGTGAGCGGCTCGCTGTCGTCGTAGGTCTCGCCTCCGAAGTCGGGAGTCGCCACCATCGCTCCGCCGCTCGTACCCACATACACGGCCTCGGGCCGCAGCGACGGCAAGAGGTCGGCGAGCCCGGATTGCCGCATCCAGTAGCACAGATACAACGGGCTCCCTCCCCAGACCAGCAGCGCATCGACTTCCTCGACAGCCGCGACCCAATGCTCCTTCTTGATGCTGGGTAGCGCGGTGAGCTCCAGCACTCCCAACGACTTCCAGCCCAAAGCGCACATGGGGCCTCCCACTGTCCCGGTCAAGAACCCATAGACGTGTGAGGGTCCGCCGGGGAACGGCTGCACTCCGGTGGGAATGCAGAGCGCGCTGGACTCGGCGATCGGTTTGCCCAGCAGGTCGACCAGTGCGTCGTGGATGGTCGTGTTGGTGATGCCGCTGGACGTGAGAAGGATTTTCATGCTGCTCCCGAGTCGGTTACGGATCCGTACGCCTTAGAGACTGGCAGACCACCGAACGCTCATCGGTCGCGGCCACTTCCACGCTGTCATCCGATGATCTAGCCTGGCCTTTCATGCCGATCTGCGACAGCTGTGGCCGCGAGAGCGAGGGCGATTTCCGCTTCTGCCCGTACTGCGCAGCGCCGTTCAAGTCCGTCTCGCCGGAACGTGAGCAGCGAAAGACCGTGACGGTGCTCTTCTGCGACGTAACCGGCTCGACCGTACTGGGCGAGTCGACCGATCCGGAGGCGCTGCGCGCGCTTCTCGCGCGCTACTTCGAGCGGATGAAGGGAATCGTCGAGGCGCATGGCGGCACGGTCGAGAAGTTCATCGGCGACGCGGTGATGGCGGTCTTCGGCGTGCCCACGCTGCACGAGGACGACGCCCAACGTGCCTGCCGAGCCGCGGTCGAGATGCGAGATGCCTTCGCCGATCTCGGGATCAGCGGTCGGATCGGCGTCACGACCGGCGAGGTCGTCACCGGAACCGCCGAGCGGCTCGTCACCGGCGATGCTGTCAATGTCGCCGCCCGGCTGGAGCAGGCCGCGGCTCCGGGGGAAGTGCTGATCGGCGCCGAGACGCTCGCGCTGGCACGCGGCGCTGTTTCTACGGAGCCCGTAGAGCCGCTGACGCTGAAAGGAAAGAGCAGGCCAGTGCCTGCATTCCGGCTGATCTCGGTACACGCCGAGCTCGCCCGTAGCTTCGCGACGCCGATGATCGGTCGCGAGACCGAGCTCCGGCGACTCCGGGACGCGTTCGCCCAGGCGGTTCACGACCGCTCGTGCCAGCTTTTCACCGTGCTCGGTTCGGCGGGCGTGGGCAAGTCGCGGCTGGCGGCGGAGCTCCTCGCTGCTATCGAGGCCCGGGTGGTGCGCGGCAACTGTCTGTCCTACGGCGAGGGGATCACGTACTGGCCGGTGGTCGAGATCATCAAGCAGCTCGACGCGCTACCAGAGGGCGATGCAGCCATGCCGATCCGGTCGCTGCTCGGCGAGTCGGACGCCGCGACGTCGGCGGAGGAGATTGCCTGGGGCTTCCGCAAGTTGATCGAGGAACAGGCGCACGAACAACCGATCGTCTGCGTGTTCGACGACCTGCACTGGGCGGAGGAGACTCTGCTCGACCTCGTCGAGCACGTGGCCGACCTCGCTCGCGATGCTCCGGTGCTCCTGCTGTGCATGGCACGTCCCGAGCTCCTCGAGATGCGGTCCTCCTGGGGCGGAGGCAAGTGGAACGCCACTACCGTGCTGCTCGAGCCGCTCGACGCCGCAGAGACCGAGCGACTCCTGGAGGAGCTGGGCGGCGCCGAGCCCGTGTTGCGTGAGCGCATCACCGCGGCCGCCGAGGGAAATCCGCTCTTCCTCGAGGAGATGCTCGCACTCGTCCGCGCTTCCGGGGATCGCGAAGTCAGCGTGCCCCCCACCATCCACGCGCTCCTCGCGGCTCGCCTCGACCAGCTCGAGCCGGCCGAGCGCGCCGTCCTCGAGCGCGGCTCGGTCGAGGGCCACGTGTTCCACGAAAGCGCCGTGCAAGCCCTCGCAGACGGCGAGCCGCAGACGCCGCGACTCGTCGCACTCGTGCGCAAGCAACTCATTCGCCCGGACACTCCGCAATACGCCGGGGAGGAGGCGTACCGCTTCCGCCATCTCCTGATCCGCGACGCTGCCTACGACGTACTGCCCAAAGCCGTCCGCGCCGACTTGCACGAACGCTTCGCCGTTTGGCTCGAAGAGCGCGGTGCGGATCTGGTCGAACTCGACGAGATCCTCGGCTACCACCTTGAGCACGCGTACCGCTGCCTCGTCGAGCTCGGGCGGGCGGGCGACCGGGGACAGCGACTCGCTGAACAGGCCGCCGAGCGCCTCGCCGCGGCGGGGCGGCGAGCCTACGCTCGCGCCGACACGCCTGCGGCTGTCAACCTGCTCGAGCGAGCCAGCGCCTTGCTTCCCCGGCACGACCGACGGCGCCTGAGCCTCCTGCCTTCCCTTGGTCGAGCGTTGATGGAAGCAGGCGAGCTAGAGCGCGCCGATTCGGTGCTGTCGGAGGCAGTCGAGATAGCGCTGGCAGCGGGAGACCAGCTTGTGGCCGCCGATGCCTCCGTCGCGCGTTCCTACCTCCGTGTGCACGCGGTGCCCGAGCTGAGCGACGAGGAAGTAGCGCAGGACCTGGAGCGCGTGATCCCCGTCCTCCAGGAACTCGGCGATGAGGCGGTGCTTGCGCGTGCACTCAGCCTTGCCGGAATGCTGAGGTACTGGCGAGGGGATGCCGCTGGTGCAGTCGCAGATCTCGAGCAGGCCGCCAGAGGTCGCCGGTTCGATCCCGGCACGCTCCACCTTCGATTTTCAGGGGATTCTTGTCCCCGCAAGACTGAGGGCCGCTTGCGCGGCCCTCAGTCCTTGGACGGGTCATAGAGGGCGCGACCGGCATAGTGTTCAACTGCGTCCTCCCTTTCATTCTCACGGCAAGACACCGGGCGGACTCGAACCGCCGTAGCGCGCTTTGCAGGCGCGCGCCTCGCCCCTCGGCCACGGTGTCGCGTGCTTGCGAAGCCCCCGAGAGGATTCGAACCTCTGTCGACCGGGTTCGAAGCCCGGCGCTCTTCCGTTGAGCTACGGAGGCAAGAAAAGGTGCGGGCGGAGGGAGTCGAACCCCCATGGGCGAAGCCCGCCGGCTTCTGAGGCCGGTGCGTCTTCCCTGTTCCGCCACGCCCGCAACGTTGTTTGGGCAGCGCCGCCGCCTGGAACCCTCGGCGGCGGCGCATCACACTCGGGCCTCGGCTCTAGCCGATCAGCGCCTCGAGCTGTCGCTCACGGTGGTCGTACGGCTCGAACTCCGCCACCAGAGCTGCGCGGAAGAGGTTGAGCGCGGTCATGAGCGTGTCCAGCTTGTGCAGCGAGTTCTCGCGACCCGCTGCGGTATCGATGTCGAAGGTCGAGACCGATCGTGTCGTTGCAGTCTGCGACCTCGAGCATCATGTACGGCTCGAAGTTCTGCGGGCAGCAATCGCAATCGGCCTCGCAGTCGGCATCCCGCTGCAGAGTGCGCAGCGACGTGTCCTCGACGTACACGTAGACGAACGCACCGCTGTGGAAGCCGGGCAGGTTGAGCAGCGTGCGCTCGTTGACCCGAGCGCGGTACGGCATTGCCATGTCACGCTCCTTTCGTGGTCGAGCCGCGGGGGTTCCAGCCCGCAGCAGAGTGAACGTGCGGAGCAGGCCCGCCAGGACTCGAACCCGGACCAGCGAGGTTGGAGCTCGCCGTGCTCCCGTTACACCACGGGCCTACAGAAGCGGACGACCCGGATCGAACGGGCCTCTCCGGAGTGGCGCCCCGGTGCTCTTCCGTCTGAGCTACGTCCGCGTGAGCACGCCCGGCTGGAGTCGAACCAGCGGCCTCTGCCGTCGCAGAGCAGCGCTCTGTCCACTGAGCTACGGGCGTGGAAGGAGCCTCCGGCAGGAATCGAACCCGCACCTCGGCCGTACAAAGGGCGCGTGCTTGCCGTTGACACTACGGAGGCATGAAGTGGAGACGGCGGGAGTCGAACCCACATCCTCCTCGGTGCAAGCGAGGCGCTCGTCCAGTTGAGCTACATCCCCGGGGGCGAGAGGTGCGGACGGGTGGAGTCGAACCACCACAGCACGAGGCGACGGGGTTACAGCCCGCTGAGCTCACCAGATGCTCAGCGTCCGCAGGAGAGGGGTGACCGACCGGATTCGAACCGGTACCGCGAGGCTCACGACCTCGGGTGCTGCCGTTACACCACGGCCACCATGAAAGCGGGGACGACCGGATTCGAACCGGCGACCTCTCGCCTGACAAGCGAGCGCTCTGCTCAGCTGAGCTACGCCCCCGACGAGATAGCGCGGGTGGGATTCGAACCCACGATCTCGAGCTCATGAGGCTCGCGAGGACAGCCGCTCCTCTACCGCGCAAGGCAGTCTGGCCGGCAGGAGTCGAACCTGCGATCTCCGGCGCCCAAAGCCGGCGGGGTGGCCAGCTCCCCTACAGCCAGAAGACGAGACGAGCACCCCCGGCGGGACTCGAACCCGCAGCTTCCGGGTTGAGAGCCCGGCGTCATCACCCTTTTCGACCACGGGGGCGTGAGGCTCCGGCGGCAGGGCTCGAACCTGCGCTCTCGCGAGTAACAGTCGCGCGTCTTACCGACTCGACCACGCCGGAACGAAAGAGCGGAGGCAGCAGGACTCGAACCTGCGAGCGGCGCCGAGGCCGCCTGCGCGCTAGCAACGCGCTGCCTTGCCAGCTCGGCCATGCCTCCACGAGCGGAAGGAGAGGGAGTCGAACCCCCAAGGCCCGAGAGCCCACCCGTTTTCGAGACGGGATACCGCGCCGGTGGCAGTCCTTCCGTGAGTGGCCCCGGCAGGCGTCGAACCTGCAACCCTCCGCTTAAGAGGCGGGAGCTCTGCCGTTTGAGCTACGGAGCCAAGAGGTGTGACCGGCAGGGATCGAACCTGCGACGCCCCGCGTTTCAGGCGGGCGCTCTACCGGCTGAGCTACGGCCACATTGAACGCCGCGACCGACATGGCGGGCGCGGCTCGCCCAGGCCCGCTGCGAAGCGCGGCCGAAGGCCGCACACCCGAGCGGAAAGCGAAGCGGGCGAGGGAACGATGGGCGAGGCTGGAGTCGAACCAGCGGCCTCTTGTTTGTAAGACAAGCGCTCATCCCGTCTGAGCTACTCGCCCGCGAACCTGTCTGTCGAGCCACGAGTGCGCCGCGCAGGGATCGAACCTGCGACCGTTGTGCGGTCGCGGCTCGACATGGCGGGCGCGATTCGCCCAGTCGCTGCGGAGCGCGGCCGAAGGCCGCACACCCGAGCGGAAAGCGAAGCGGGCGAGGGACAGATGGGCGGGGCTGGAGTCGAACCAGCCACCTCTTCCTTATCAGAGAAGCGCTCTGCCTCTTGAGCTTCCCGCCCATAAGTGGACCGAGAGGGATTCGAACCCTCGAACCACCGCCCCACGGGCGGCTGCTTGCCGAGCTCTCGCACTTTCGGCCCAGGGAATCCGGGACAAGGAGTCGAACCTCGATCTCCACGTTCAGAGCGTGGCGTCCTACCGGTTAGACGATCCCGGAATACGCAGGCGCTCTCCGCCGGGAGCGCCCGCTGGTCAGTCAAGGAACGCGACGTGCCGCATCGCACGGGCGCCCTGCTCGGTGTTCATCGAAACGCGATGCCAGCCACGCAGCACGACCGTCGCGTGATCGGGATGACGGATCGCACCCTTCGCGAACAGCTCGGGATCGCGAACGAACCGCGTCCAGCCGCCGCTGCCCCGCTGCTTCTCCGTCAGGCGGCGATACCGCGCATCGCTGATCCCGCTCGGATGACGACTGTTCACCCACACGGTCTGACCTCCGCGTCGATAGGCGAGCTCGATCGTGTGTGCCTTACCGCGGCCACGCGACAGGGGCTCGTCACGAAGAACGAGCGCGGCCGGCGGGTCGAGCTCGTGCGCCGGGACGAAGAACCACTCGCCCTGGCGGATATACGCAGCGTTACGGCGGCGGAACGGATCCTTAGGCCGCTTCCGCTCGACCAGGTGGCGCACAGCCAGCGGCTGCAGAGCCGCCTTCGCCGTCGCGACGCCGCTGACGCCGCGGGCCGTCTCGGGAACGGCGGCGACGAACCAGTGCCGCTCATCGTGGCCGCACAGGAACTTGCTCTTTTCCTCGCCGTCCCGCACCAGGAGGAGCAGATGCCGGTCGGTGCGGTCGACGTCGACCACCTCCAGCTCGATCAGGCGTCCGCTGCCGGCAAAGCGGACGTCGAAGAACTCGCCACGCCCGTCCGAGCGGACGTCGATGCGCAGCGCGCCCGTCGGTGGGCCGGAGACGTTGAGTCGAGCTCCGATCGCGGCGAAGCGCCGCTCGAGAACCTCGGTACGCATGGCTTTCCTTTCCTCTCACTGCCGGTAATGGTTGAGGGAGGGCCGCCCGGCAGAAGACGCGCCTTCTCCGTCCATCCCCCACCAGGGGAGATCGACGCAGCAGGCGAGTGCCCGGGTGTCGGCAATGGCCAGCGTCTCTGTCTCGTCCGTCCGAAACCGAACGATGTTTTCTGTGCCACTCGCCTACCCTTCGACCCTGGATCACCGATCGCTCGATGCGCACGTGCGCAGGCGGTCGACGTCCTACGTGGAGGAGCTTTGGAGCCCGAGCCTCGCGCGCTGTTTCGAAAAAGCGCAAGCTAAAGCACACGCTTAATTAATTGCGCTATTTCAGCGCCAAGCGCCGAGGGTCTTTCTCTCTCAGGCGGGGCCTCGATTCGATCTAGATTTTCTCAAGCTGAGCATCACCTTGGTTTCGACGTTGACTGAGTGACTTCAGAAACAACAAAGGGCGACCGGTTGGGTCGCCCTCGACTGGCTCGTTATGCGGCTAGTGAGCTAGCGCGCACAACTCCCAGCGAGGGCTAGGACGTAACCGGGCCGGCGCTTCTCGTCGAAGCTGTGCCAGCACGGCAACACCGACGCGGTGGTCGCGGCGGCAGAGAGCGTTGGGTTGGTTTGAGTGATCAGCATGGTCTCGTGGCTACTTGCCGAGTCGGAGAATAGACTAAGTATCGGTCATGCGCAAGACTTCTATACGAACATCTAACAAAGTTACATCCACCTACAGAAGATAACCGTTGCGAAATGACCATCGCAATTATGCTCTGTCAGTTCGACCTTCCTCAACCTCCGACCACGGTTCGACCCAGGTGACGCTCCACGGCAATCGGGCAGGCGTCTCGACCAAACGGGTGAACCGGCTAGGCCGGCAGGCGGATTGCCACGCGAGTTCCCTCCCCAGGCGTCGATGCCACCTCCATCGACCCCCCCGCCGCCTCGATCCGAACGCGCTGCGACGCGAGCCCGACATGCCCCTCCGCGAGGCGCTCGGCGAGCCTCTCGAGCGGAAAACCGCGGCCGTCGTCCTCGACAGCCAACTCGACCTCGCTCCGTTCTTCGACGAGGCGGACGACGACGCGGCTCGCGTCGGCGTGACGCACGACATTGCTCAGGAGCTCGCGCGAGGCGGAGAACAGGAGCCGCTCCCGGGGGTGGCGATTCTCGTAGCGCAGGTCGAGCTCCAAGTCGAGCCCGGCACGCGTCGACGCCTGCTGGGCGACGGAGCGGAGCGCGGCCTTGAGCCCCGCCTCCTCGAGCACGTACGGGTGGAGCTCGAACACGGCTTCGCGCAGCTGTCCTAGGGTTTCGACGAGCGCGGTGTCGGCGCGATCGAGGGCCGGATGGGTGGTCTCCTCTGCGGCTTCCTCGAGCTCATGGCGAGCCGAGAGGAGGTTCTGCAGGGCGTTGTCGTGCAGAGACTCGGCCAGTGTTCTCCGCTCACGCTGCTCGGCTTCGAGCGCGTCCGCGAGCAGCCGCGAGCGTTCCTCGGCGAGGCGGTTGACCTGCTCCGTTCGGCGTCCGAGCAGGAGCGAAAGAAGCGCGCAGGCGAGCCCGACCCACGCGATGAAGCCCGCCTGCGTGGCGATGAACCGTGCCGCCTCCGGCTGAGACGCCGCCGGGTGCGCCACCGCCTGGATCACGTAGGCGATGGTGGTGACGACGGCGGCGGCCGCAGTGATCGACGCGCGAAAGCGGAACGCGACCGCCACTGGAACGAGAAAGAACGCGAGCCGGGCAGGCGAGAACGCGCCTCCGGAGAGGACGGCCAGGACGGTGATCGCAACGACATCGACAGCGGTCGCCGCGAGCGCCAGCCGTTCGCCTGCGGGCCGGAGATGGACCCACGCGAGCATTGCGGCGCTCCAGGCGGAGAACAGTACGAGCGCGACGATGAAAGCCGTCTCCTCGCGATTCGGATGAGCGAGACCTTCTCCAAGCGCGAACAGCGCGATCGCAGGCAGCCGGAGCCACGCGACGATGCGCTCCGCTTCGGCCACTGCTTCGCGCGTGGATGCGGGAGCGATCGTGCTCCGCACGCCTACTCGATCAGGCCGCGCCGCATGGCTGTCGCGACGGCTGCTGCCCGGTCGGAGACGTCGAGCTTCTCGTACAGGTGCTGCACGTGGGTCTTCACGGTGGTCAGACCCAGGTAAAGCTCCTTCGCGATCTCGGGGAGGCTCTTGCCCGACGCGATCAGGCGCAAGATCTCGTGCTCGCGCTGGGTCAGCGCCGGCCTGTCGTCCTGCTTGCGCAGGCGGATCTCGGAGACAAGACCGGCGGCGATGTCGGGCGGGACGACGTTGTCGCCTCGGGCACAGGCGAGGACGGCGTCGACGATCTGCTCCCGGCTCGCCTCCTTCGACACAAAGCCTGCAGCTCCGGTCTCCAGCGCCTGATAGACGACTCCACTGTCGGTGAACGCCGAGACGAGCAGGATGCGGGTCGGAAGCTTGTCGCGGACAACAGCGTTCGTGACCGCCACTCCATCCAGTTCCGGCAGCTTGTAGTCGAGAAGGGCCACCTCAGGCCGAAGCGCCTGGATCTTCGCGAGCGCGTCGCGCCCGCGCGTCTAAGCGCGTCGCTGTCGCGTCCACACATCCAGCCCGACGGCGGCGAGCAGGATGACGCCCATCGTGATCTGCTCGTAGAGCGGGTCGAGGCCCAGCAGGATGTAGCCGTTGCCGATCAGGGCGATGAAGAGCACTCCCACGACGGTGCGCCAGACCGCGCCCTCGCCACCCAGGATGCTCGTTCCGCCGACGACGATGCCGGCGAGCACGGTGAACGCGAGCGTCGTGTCGGCGGTTCCGGCCTGCGCGCTGAGCACGCGTGACGTGTCGATGACTCCGGCGAGCCCTGCCGCCGTCCCGCTCAGGGTGAACGCCAGGATCCGGACGGCGTCGACGCGGACGCCGGCGAGCCTGGCGGCCTCGGCGTTGCCGCCGGCGGCGTACATGTAGCGCCCGGCCGTCGTTCGCGCGAGCAGGAGGCCGAAAACGACGACGGCGACGACCATGATCCAGATCGAGGTCTTGACGCCGAACCACTCCGTCTGAGCGAGCTTGCCGAAGCCGGGCTCGTCGAACAGGACGATGAGCGTGCCCTTCGTGACGAGGCTCGCGCAACCGCCCACGATGAACGCCATGGCGAGGGTCGTGATCAAGGCGTTGATCCGCAGCACCGTGGCGATGAAGCCGTTGACCGCGCCGACGAGAACGCCGGCGCCGATCCCGAGCAGGATCGCGACGGTCGGGCTCGTCTCCAGTGCGAAGTGCGCCGAGACGACACCCGCAAACGCGTACGTCGCGCCGACGGAGAGATCGATGCCGCCTGCGACAAGGACGAGCGTCCCGGCCGCGGCGATGATCAGGATCGCCGACTGCTGGTCGAGGATGTTGAGCAGATTGACCTTCGTGAGGAAGGGATCGCTCCTGAGGGACAGGACCGCGAACAGGACGAGGAACGGGATGAGGATCCCGCCTCGCTCGCAGCCAATCGCTCACCTGTGCTCGCCTGGTCAGGCGGCGATGCCTCCTGCGGAGCGATCCGCGAACGCCGCGGCGAGGATCGCCGACTCGGTCATGGCCTCGCCCTCCAGCTCGGCGACCAGCCTGCCCCGCGCATGACGAGGACACGGTGCGCAAGGCCGAGGATCTCCTCGAGCTCCGACGAGATGAACACGATCGCCATGCCCGTCTCGGCCAGCGAGACGAGCAGCTCGTAGATCGCACGCTTCGCCCCCACGTCGACACCGCGGGTCGGCTCGTCGGCGAGCAGCAGTCGAGGCTCGCCGAGCAGCATGCGCGCGAACAGCACCTTCTGCTGGTTCCCGCCGGACAGAGTGCCCACAGGCGCTCCGTAACTCGCGCCGCGCACTTCGCAGCGGTCAAGGATGTCCTTGGCCGAACGCCTCTCGGCGCGCCGCCTCACCACCCCGAGGCGGCTGAAGTCGGCGAGCTGGGCGAGCGTGACGTTCTCGACGACGGATTGGCCGAAGATCAGCCCCTGATCCTTCCTCGACTCGGGAATCATCGCGACGCCCGCGTCGAGACTGCGGCGCGGGCTCTTCCCGAGCGCCGCGTCAGAGGCGAGCTGCGCCACGCCGGTCTTGATCCGGTTGGCACCGAAGATGGCTCGGGCGAGCTCGGTCCGTCCTGCTCCGACCAGGCCCGCAACCCCGACGATCTCGCCTCTCCGCACCTCGAACGAGACGCCGTCCACGCCGGGAGCGTGCAGGTCCGCGACGCTGAGCGCTACCTCCGCATCGGCTGCGACAGGCCGCTTCGACGGGAACGTCGTCGTCAGCGGGCGTCCGAGCATCGCCTCGACCAGCGAAGCCTCGGTCTCGTCGGAAGCCAGCGACGTCCGAACGACCTTGCCGTCTCGAAGGACGGTGACCGAGTCGGCGAGCTCGAGGACTTCGCGCAGGAAGTGAGAGATGAGCACGATCGTCTTCCCGCCGCGCGCGAGCGAGCGAATGATGTCGTGTAGTTGAACGGTCTCGGGCGCGCTGAGCGCCGCGGACGGCTCGTCCATGACGATGATCCGCGCGTCGCGCGAGAGTGCCCGCAGGATCTCCGTCTTCTGTTGCTCGGCCGTTCTCAGCGTGCCTGCGCGTGCCTGGCCGGGAAGGTCGAAGCCCGCGCGGGCGGCCAGCTCCGCGTAGGCCTTCCGCAGGGCTCGACGCCGGACGAACCCGAAGCGCCTGGGCTCCGCGCCCAGCCACACGTTCTCGGCGACGGTCAGCTGTGGAACGAGCGACGGCTCCTGAGCGATCGCCGCGACCCCGTGATCGAGCGCCTCCCGTGGCGAGCGGAAGGAGGTCGGCGCTCCGTCGAGGAGCATCCGACCTCCGTCCGCGGATAGTGCGCCGGCGACTATCCGCCCGAGCGTGGACTTGCCCGCACCGTTTTCTCCGACGATGGCGTGCACGCTGCCCAGGGCGATCGCGAGCGAGACATCATCGAGCGCACGGACGCCCCCGAAGTGCTTCGAGACGTTCTGGAGCTCGATGTGCGCCACGTCGCTCGTTCACCGGCATTTGCGAGGCTCCTAGCCGGGCCACTCCGCCTTGAACTTCGAGGCGTTCGCCTTGGTCACGATCCCGCCGTTGGGCAAACCCTTCAGCACGTCGATACCGCCGCAGTTCGTGCCGGCTTTCACGGCGGCTACCGCGCACTGCATCCCGCGCTTGCCCTCCGTCAACGGCCGCTGCATGACGGTCCCGTACCACTTTCCGGACTTGACCCTGGTCAGGCCGACCTGTCCGCCGCCGTACCCGACGAGCACGAGCTCCTTGCCGGCGGCAGCCTGCTCCGCGCCAAGGGCGCCCTGGTCGGCTCCGACGATGAGGTTGATGTCCGACCTGGCCTGCAGCATCGTCTGCGATGCCTTGAGCGCGACCGCGTGCTGATAGAAGGTCTCGCCCTCGGCGACGACCTTGATCGACGGCACGGCCTTGATCACGCTGTCGAAGCCGTTCCGAATGGCGGTGTCGAGCGAGGAGACCTTCACGGAGTAGAGGTAGCCGACGTTGCAGGGGTTCAGGTTGTTCGCCTTGCACGCAGCCCTGACGAGCGCACCCTGCTTTTGGCCGATGGCGGTCTGGATGAACACGACATTGCCGGACATGCCGACGACCGGTGGTCTCGCTGTCCCGGGATTCGTCCCGAGGATCTGGTCGACGTTGACGACCTTGATCTTGTTCTTGATCGCCTGCTTGACGAGCGGAATCAACTGAGGCCCGAAGATGGGCTGCACGATGATTGCGTCGTACTGCTTCGACGACACGAGTGTCTGCAGTTGCGAGAACTGCTTCTTGGGGTCGTTCGCCGCATCGAAGACGGTCATCGTCGCCTCTGGCCTTCTTCGCCGCATCCTTCGCGGCCTTCAGCATCGGCGCGTCGTAGCTGTTCGCGACGGCGAACGACAGGAATGCGACGCGGGGCCGCTCGCGGCTGCCGCTCGCTCCACTCGCGAAGCCGGCGGCGCAACGGCGCCCACCGTGACCATCGCGATGATCGCGGTTCGGCGCGGTCGGCCGAACCGTCGACTGGCTGTCAACATCTGGTCACCCTCCTTCGTCGAAACGAGCGAGGAACTGTCGGAGCGAGCACCAAGTAGGTGTCCAGCGAAGTCGAACGTCGGGCGCCCGCTGTCCATTGACGTTCAACGCTAGTGTGTTCCCCGCCACGAGTCAAGCCGCCGAAAGGCTGGTGTTTCGACGGTTGACTCCCACCAGGCGCGTGTGCAGAATCGCTGAACAGACTGGAGAGTGAACGGTCGAAGCTACCCCTAGGGGGCGTTCATGAACATCGCTTCGCGCGGCGCGACAATGGCGGTCGACTGGGAGCAGCGGATCGACTTCGATCGGCTCCGAGCAGCCCGGCTCGAGAAGACGAAGGCTCAGCTCGCGTCATCCGATCTCGGCGCGCTGCTGCTCTTCGACCCGAACAACCTGCGCTACGTCACGAGCACCGCGATCGGCACGTGGGAGCGCGACAAGAACATCCGCTTCGCGCTCGTGTTCCGCGAGGACGACCCGGTGCTGTGGGACTTCGGCTCTGCCGCCCGCCACCACAAGCTCTACTGCCCGTGGCTGCCCGAGGACAGCTGGCAGGCATGGGTGTCTCCGATGCGCGGGGCGATGCCGGACGAGACGGGCGTGCCGGACGCGCTCGCGACGATGGTGCACCGCGAGCTGTCCGAGCGCGGGCTCGCCGGCGAGCCGGTCGGCGTCGACGTCCCCGACATGACGACGCTCCTCGCCCTCCAGCGCACGGGCCTCCACCTCGTCGACTCGCAGCCGGTGATGCTCGAGGCGCGGAAGATCAAGACCGGGGACGAGCTGGCCCTGCTCGATCACGCGGCCGGGATCGTCGACGGGGTCTACGAGGAGATCTATCGCATGCTGCGCCCCGGGGTGAAGGAGAGCGAGGTGGTCGCTGCGGCGATGAAGCTCCTCTTCGAGCTCGGATCGGAGCACGTCGAGGCGATCAACGCGATCTCGGGAGACCGCTGCAACCCCCATCCGCACACGTTCTCCGACCGCTTGATCAGACCCGGCGACCAGGCCTTCTTCGACATCATCCACTCCTTCATGGGCTACCGGACGTGCTACTACCGCACGTTCAACGTCGGCTACGCCACGCCCTCCCAGCTCGACGCGTACAAGCAGTGCCGTGAGTGGCTCGACGCCGCGATCGAGCTCGTCCGGCCAGGCGGAACGACGGACGAGATCGCCGCTGCCTGGCCGACCGCGGAGGAGATCGGCATGCAGGACGAGCGCGCGGCGTTCGGGCTCCAGTTCGGCCACGGCCTGGGCGTCGGGCTCTACGAGTTCCCGATGATCTCGCGCCTGCACTCGACTGGACGCGCCGGCCATGCTCGAGCCGGGCATGGTCTTCGCGCTCGAGACGTACTGCCCGGCGAGCGACGGGCGGTCCGCGGCCCGAATCGAGGAGGAGGTCGTGGTCACAGAGACGGGGCGCGAGGTGATCACGCGCTTCCCGGCCGACGAGCTGCTCGTGACGGGCAAGACGTACGTCCGCGGCGCCGACGTCGTCAACGGGCGCGTCGAAGTCTCCTAGGCGCTCGCGATGGCGACGAAGGACGCACAGGCGACTGCGGGAGCGGTGGACGCCACCCTCGCGAAGGACCTCTATCGTCGGATGCTGCTCATCCGGGGATTCGAGGATCGCGTCCAGAGCCTCTTCCTCCGCGGTGAGATCTACGGTACGACGCACCTGTACTCCGGACAGGAAGCCATCGCCGTCGGGTTCGCGAGCGTCCTCGGCGAGCAGGACCGCATCGCCTGCACGTACCGGGGGCACGGACATCTTCTCGCCATGGGCACCGATCCGACCGGGCTGCTCGCCGAGCTGCTCGGTCGAGCGTCGGGCGTTAACGGCGGGCTCGCCGGCTCGATGAACGTCGTCGACCCCGATCACCGGGTGCTGGGCTGCTACGGCATCGTGGGCGGCAGCATCGCGGCGGCCACGGGCGCGGCGATCTCGATCGGCCCCGCCGGCGGAGTCGCCGTCGCGTACTTCGGCGACGGCGCCGCCAACCAGGCGTACTTCTTCGAGTGCCTGAACTTCGCAAAGGTCCTGAACCTGCCGGTCGTCTTTGTCTGCGAGAACAACAGGTACGGCGAGTACACGCCGACCGAGGACGTGACTCCCGGGGGGATCGTGGCGCGCCCGGCGGCGATGGAGATTCCCACCTCGATGGTCGACGGAATGGACCTCTGGGCCGTTCGGGCCGTCGCCGCCGAGGTCGTCGAACGCGTCCGGAGCGGAGGCGGGCCGGAGTTCGTCGAGGCCGCGACCTACCGCTTCGTCGGCCACTCGCGCAGCGATCCCGGAGAGTACCGGCCGGAGGGAGAGCTCGACCGCTGGCGAGAGCGCGACCCCCTGGTCGTGGCAGCTGCCCGGCTCCGAGACGACTACGGCCTCGCCGAGGACGAGGTCGCAGCGATCGGGAACGACGTGGAACGAGAGCTCGGCGAGATCGAGCAAGCGGCGCTGGCCGCCCCGTTCCCTGAGCCGCAAGACCGACGCGAGTTCGCCGAGTCATGAGCGATTCGTCCCCTCTCCCCCAGCCCGTGAGCTCGCCGGCAACGCTCGGCGGCAATCTTCGCCGGGCGCGACTCGAGCGAGGACTGAGCCTCCGCGCTCTGGCGCGCCAGCTCGATGTGTCGCCGAGCCTCGTCTCGCAGATCGAGACGGGCAGAAACCAGCCCTCGGTGCGGACGCTGTACGCGATGGTGAGCCAGCTGGGAGTGTCGCTCGACGACGTCTTTCGACTGGAGGACGACGAAGCCGAAGCGCCCGCACCAGCGGACAACGGCGGAGCGGCCGGAAACCGATTCGTCCAACGGGCAGGCGAGCGAAGCGCGATCGATCTCGAAACCGGGGTGCGGTGGGAGCGTCTGACGACGCACGACGTGCCGGGCGTCGAGTTCCTCCATGTCGTCTACCCGCCGGGAAGCGAGTCCTCGCCCGCCGATGCGCTCGTCCGGCATGGCGGGCGGGAGCTCGGTTACGTGTGCACCGGCGAGTTGGGTGTGACGCTGGGCTTCGAGCAACACGCTCTGGGCCCGGGCGACTCGATCAGCTTCGACTCGACCGTGCCCCATCGCCTGCACAACGACGGCGACGAGGTCGTGACCGCCGTGTGGATCGTGCTCGGCCGGCACGCGTAGCATGATGAGCCAGCTCGTCGACATCGGCATGCCGCGGCTCTCCGACTCGATGGAGGAAGCGACCGTCCAAGCGTGGCTCAAGCGGCCGGGCGATCGCGTCTCGCGCGGCGAGCCGCTGGTCGAGGTCGAGACCGACAAGGCGACCGTCGTCTACGAGTCGGAGCTCGACGGAGTGCTCGAGGAGATCGTCGTCGGAGAAGGGCAGACTGTCGAGCTCGGCGCCTTGATCGCGCGCCTGCGGCCCGAGGTTGCCCAAGATCAAGGGCCAGTGCCCGTGACCGAGCGACCGTCCGACGTCCCGGAGGCCCGCGCTTCCGTGGAGAGCAACGGCGACGTCGAATTCAGGGACGCGGTCCGACAGGCCCTCGACGAGGAGCTCGAACGGGACGAGCGCGTGATCTTCTTCGGCGAGGACGTCGCGATCGCGGGCGGCGTCTTTGCGGTCACGCCGGGGCTGTACGAGAAGTACGGGCCGACGCGCGTCTTCGATACGCCGATCTCGGAGCTGGCGTTGACCGGTGCCGCCTACGGCGCTGCGATCACGGGGCTGCGACCTGTCCTCGAGATCATGTTCGGCGACTTCCTCGCGCTCTCGATGGACAGCATCATCAATCAGATGACGAAGTACTGGTTCCTGACGGGAGAGCGTCAGGGCTGCCCGGTCGTCATCCGCTCGGTCGTCGGCGCGGGCGGCCGTTTCGGCGCGATCCACTCGCAGATGCCAGCGTCCTGGCTGATGGGCATCACGGGCCTGAAGATCGCAGCGCCCGCGACGTCTGCGGACGCGAAGGGCCTGCTGAAGGCGGCGATTCGCGACGACAATCCCGTGGTCTTTCTCGAGCACAAGCGGCTGTATCCGCTGAAGGGCGAGGTCGACTCGGAGCCGGTCCCGCTCGGTCGTGCGCGCGTCGCGCGCGAGGGCACGGACGTGACGCTCGTAAGCGCGATGAAGGGCGTGCACGACTGCCTGGAGGCGGCGGATCGGCTCGCGGCCGACGGAGTGAGCGCCGAGGTCATCGACCTCCGCACGCTCCGTCCCATCGACCTGGACACGATCATGGCCTCCGTGGTCAAGACGAACCGGATCGCCGTCGTCGAAGAAGGGCCCCTGACCGGCGGCTGGGCGGGCGAAGTGCTGGCACTCGTGACCGAGGAAGGACTTGGCGACCTCGACGACGCGTGGCGGATCACCACGCCGAACTCCCCCATCCCGTACAGCCCGCCCCTCGAGGACCTGTTCCTGCCGGGAGCCGACCGGATAACGGCCGAGGTTCTCGGAAGGCGCTAGTGAAGCGGGGCCGCGCGGTCGTCGCCCTTGCGGTTGAGCACCGTCCAGACGGCCACCGCGGGCTCGTCACCGATCGCCCATAGCCGGTGCGGCCGGTGTGACTCGAAGCTGACGGAGTCGCCAGCCCGGAGCGCGTACTCGTCGAATCCGATCTGCACGCCGAGCTGGCCGCTCACCACGTAGCCGTACTCCTTGCCACCGTGCTGTGACAGCGCGTCGGGAGGGCACGAGTCGGAGCCCACCGGATAGACGACGTAGATGAAGTCCACCTCCGGATCGGGCGTCGGAGTCAGGCGCTCCCAGCGAACGCCGCCCGCCAGTGTGATCGCGGTCCGTGTCCGACCGACCTGCACCGGTGCGGAGGACGCAGCTGACCCCAGAGCCGCCTCCGTGTCGCTGAAGAGGTCGCCCACCGGCAGCCCGAGCTCCGTCGCGATCGCCCAGAGGGTCGCAACGGAAGGCGTGGCGCGGCCCCGCTCGATCTGCGAGATGAGGCTCGGCGACACCCCGATCAGAGCCGCGAGCTTGCGGACGGTGAGGCTCGCCGCCTGGCGCTCGTGACGGATTCTCGCTCCCAGCGTCCCCGATACGGTGACGACCGCCTCGTTCGGCGCGGGCGCAGCGCCCACAGGCTCCAGTTCCGCACGAGGGCTCGCCTGCCGTGCCATCGTCCCACTATAAGGCGGCACCGGCAGTTGTAGAGTTGCATCGAACACGAACCGCGCTTGCTCAATCTGATCGAACAGCGAGGTAGAGGTGGCCGCTGAAGTCGTCGTAGTCGGGGGTACCACGGGTATTGGCCACGCGCTCGCGGCGGCGTACTGCGCGCGAGGAGCACACGTCACGATCAGCGGCCGGGACGAGGCGAAGGCGGCTGAAGTCGCCGCCGAGCTCGGCGGCGAGGCGCGAGGCGTCGGCTTCGACCTTGCGGAGCCGCACGCGATCGCCGGCGCGCTTCGCGACACGGAACGCGTCGACAGGCTCGCTCTCGTCGCGGTCGACCGCGACCAGAACACCGTGGGCGAGTACGACATCGACGGTGCGATTCGGCTCGTCACTCTGAAGCTCGTCGGCTACACCGAGGTCGTCCACCAGCTCGCCGACCGGCTTACGCCGGACGCTTCGATCCTTCTCTTCGGGGGGCTGGCGAAGGACCGGCCCTATCCCGGCTCGACGACGGTCACGACGGTGAACGGCGCCGTCGCGACGCTCATCCGGACGCTGGCGATCGAGCTCGCTCCCGTCCGCGTCAACGCGATCCATCCCGGCATCGTGGCCGACACACCGTTCTGGAGCGGCAAGGAGGAGCACCTCGCGAACGTGCGCGCCCGCACGCCGACCGGGCGCAACTGCATGACGCACGAGATCGTCGACGCGTCGGTGTTCTTGCTCGAGAACACTGCGATGAACGGCGTCAATCTCGAGGTCGACGGCGGCTGGATGATCCTGTGACGCACCACCTCAAGCCCCGCGAGGAGATCGTCCCCGCGCGAGAGTACGAGTCGCAGAGCGAAGGGTTCGAGCGTGCCTCGCTCGTCGACGGGTCGACGGGGTCGGTGCACATGGGTCTCGGGCTCTCACGGCTCGAGGACGGCCACGTCGAGACGCACGTGCACTCCTTCGAGGAGAGCTTCTTCGTGCTCGAAGGCACGCCGTCGCTCTACCTGGACGGTCGCGGGGTCACGCTGCTCCCGGGCGCGTGCGGCGTCGTGCCGGTCGGCGTTCCGCACGCGTGGCGTGCCGACGACGGCGCGGCCGACCTGGATCGACATGGCCGCGCCACAACCACGGCGCCCCGGCGAAGGCCCGCCGGACACGTACTTCCTCGGCACTGCGCCGCTCTCGGCACCCTCGCCGCTCGACGTGCGGGATCCGAGGAACCGCAACCTCTTCCGGCTGGACGACTGGCAGATGGACGTCGACGAGCTCAAGCAGGGCGCACCCGTCGACCAGCCGACGGTCTCCGCCAGCATGGCGACGGCACTGCTCGCCTACAGCGGCATCGCCGTGAAGATGCTCGTCGACAAGCGTCTCGACGCCCATCTCCACACGATGTTCATGGTGCAGTACCAGGAGACCGGCATGGCTCTGCCCCACGACCACCCGTTCGAAGAGTCGTACTACATGCTCGAGGGCGAGGTCGACGTCGTCGCCGACGACGTGCGGTACACGCTTCGCCCGGGCGACGTGTTCTGGACGGGAGTGGGATGTGTCCACGCCTTCTACAACACGCGCGGCAACAGGGTGAAGTGGCTCGAGACGTCCGCGCCGGGGCCTCCGGACCGGCACTCGTACCGGTTCAACCGCGACTGGGACTACCTCGTGTCGCAGCTCGAGTCGAAGGATCTCGAGAAGACGACGACGTGAGCGAGACGACTGACCTGTCCGTTGGGTTCATAGGTCTGGGCCGGATGGGGACGCCGATGGCCCGCAGAGTGGCGGAGGCGGGGTTCTCGCTCACCGTCTGGAATCGCACCGACGAGCGCTGCGAGCCCCTGTCGTCGATCGGGGCGGCCGTCGCCGAGACGCCGAAGGCGCTCGCTGAGCAGTGCGACGTCGTCGTCACGATGGTCGCGGACGCGGATGCGCTCCGGGCGATCCTCCAGGGTGACGAAGGATTGCTCGAAGGGCTGCGCCCGGAGTCGATCGTCGTCGACACGAGCACCATCGGCCCGACCGCGGCGATCGACCTCGCTCAGGCCGTCTCCGAGCGCGGGGCTCACTGGATCGACGCTCCCGTGTCCGGCAGCACGGCGCTCGCCGAGAAGGGCGAGCTGGCACTCATGATCGGCGGCGAGGCCGCCGCCGTCGAGCGTGCCGGGCCGGTGCTCGACGTGCTGTCGGCGAAGAGGTTCCACCTGGGCGGCGCCGGGGCGGGAGCGGCGATGAAGCTCGCGGTCAATGCAGCAATCGCCGTCCTGAACGAGGCAATCGCCGAGGGGCTCGTGCTCGCCGAGCGGACGGGGATCGATCGCGAGGCCGCCTACGACGTCTTCGCGGGCGGAGCGCTCGCCGCGCCGTATGTCCTCTACAAGCGAGACGCCTTCGTGCGGCCCGAGGAGACGCCTGTCGCCTTCACCGTGAGCCTCATGCGGAAGGATCTCGACCTCGCGTTGCGTTTGGCGGAGGGCGTCGGTGTGGAGATGCGCGCCACCCGCGCTGCGGACGAGATGCTCGCGCGTGCGTGCGAGGTCGAGCTCGAGGACGCGGACTTCGCGAGTGTCGCCCGGGTGATCAGAGAGCAATGACGCTTTGTCTGTTACGTTCAGCCTGGTTGCACGAAACGACGAGCCGTTGACCGTCTGAAAGGAGTCGGCCGCGATGCTGACAGCCACGAAGGATCTGATGCTTCCGACGACCGTGACCGGGTCGTGGCCGCGCCCGAAGTGGTACACGGGCAATCTCTACGAGCGGCCCTATTCGACCGGGCTCGGCGATGTCGACTTCCGCGAGCAGCATCTCGACGCGGTCGCCACGGTCGTCAGCGACCAGGAGCTCGCCGGACTGGACATCATCACGAACGGGGACTACCACCTCGACTTCGACCTTGCCGGCCGCTCCTGGTTCTCCTACCCGAGCGAGCGTCTGAGCGGCATCTCCGAGTACGACACGGAGACGACCGCGGGCTGGACGTATCCCGTCGGTTCCTGGCTCAACGAGATCGTCGGCGGCTGGAAGTACCACGCCATCGTCGACAAGGTCGGCCCGCGCGTGCCCGCTCGAGTTCGCCAAGGTGTGGCGCGTCGCGCAGTCACGCACGGAGAAGCCCGTCAAGTTCGGCACGATCGCGGCGGATCTCTCCTCGACCGTCCTGACGGTGAAGACCGATGTGTACGACGACGACAAGCGGGAGCTGATGTGGGACATCGCGACCGTGCTCAACGGAGAGCTCCGGCAGCTGGTCGCGGCCGGGTGCAAGGTCGTCCAGATCGAGGAGCCCGCGATCCACAGCGCGGCCGCCTGGGGTGCCGATGAGGCAACACTCGACTTCTTCGTCGAGCTGTTCAACTACACCGTGGACGGCCTCGACGAGGCGGAGATCTGGGTGCACACGTGCTGGGGCAACCCGGGCGCGCAGCACTGCTTCGACCCGAATATCTCCTACGACCCCTCGCTCGAGATCTTCCTCGACCGCATCAACGCGGACGTCTGGACGATCGAGTCGAAGCACAACAACCACCAGCTCCTCCCCAGCTTCGCGCCGCACAAGGGGAAGCTCAACAAGAAGATCGCCGTGGGGATGATCAGCCACCGGGCGCTACAGGTCGAGACACCGGAGGAAGTCGCTGCTGACATCCGGACGGCGCTGGAGTACATCGCGCCGGAGCACCTCGTGCTGTCCTCGGACTGTGGGTTCGGGCGCCAGGGCGTGTCGCGTCCCATCGCGCTGTACAAGGCGGCGGCCCTCGCACAGGGCGCGAACATCGTTCGCGGCGAGCTGGGCCTCCCGACGACGCCGGTCCGGGCCGCGGATCCGATGGTCCAGATCGATGTCCCGGCAGCGGTCGCCGAACCCGTGACGACGTAGCCGGCGAGGAGCACCGTGGGCGGCGCGCGCAGGCTCCTCATTCGCAACGGGTTCGTCGTCTCGATGGACCCGCAGATCGGCGAGATTCCCTCCGGCGACCTGCTCGCCGAGGACGGCAAGATCGTCGAGGTCGGGAAGGGGATCGTCGCTGCCGACGCGGAGGAGATCGACGCGACGGGCATGATCGTGATGCCCGGATTCGTCGACACGCACCGACACGTCTGGCAGACGCCGGTGCGCGGCGTTCTTCCCTGCTGCACGCTCGACCACTACTTCGGCGTGATGCTGGGCAGCGTCGGGGGGCACTACCGGCCCGAGGACGTGCACATCGGCGACTACGCCGGGTCGCTCGAAGCGCTCAACGGCGGCGTGACCACGATCCTCGACTGGTCACACATCTCGAACACGCCCGACCACGCGGACGCGGCCGTCCAGGGACTTCGGGATGCGGGGATTCGCGCGGTCTACGCGCACGGCGTCCCGACGGGTGCCGAATGGTGGTCGTTCAGCGAGCTGGATCACCCGGACGACGTGCGGCGCATTCGCGAGACGTACTTCTCGTCCGACGACCAGCTGGTGACGCTCGCGCTCGCGGCCCGCGCCCCGGGAAACTCGAACTTCGAGGTCGCCCCCCGCGACTGGGCACTCGCGCGTGATCTCGGGATCCGCATCACCGTCCACGTCGGAATGCGGCTGTCCGGCGTGCACGTGAATCACGTCAAGAACATTCACGACCTGGGGCTACTCGGTCCCGACACGACGTACATCCACTGCACCGACTCGACGGACGAGGAGCTCGACCTGATCGCCGAGTCCGGCGGCAGCGCGTCGATCGCGCCGTATGTCGAGATGCTGATGGGCCACGGCCATCCGCCGACGGGGAGGCTGCTCGCCCGCGGGGTCAGGCCATCGTTGAGCGTGGACGTCGTCTCCAGCGTGCCGGGAGAGATGTTCACCCAGATGCGCACCGCGCTCGTTCAAGACCGCATCGGCTCGTTCACGGAATCGCCCGACCATCCGTACGAGCCGACCCTCGGGCACCGGGACGTTCTCGAGTTCGCGACGATCGACGGCGCGCGCGCGTGCGGGCTCGGGGACCGGGTGGGCTCGCTGACACCCGGCAAGCAGGCCGACATCGTCCTGCTGCAGACGAACGCGATCAACACCGCGCCGATGATCGACCCGATCGGAACGATCGTCGTCTTCTCGGACACGTCGAACGTCGACTCGGTCTTCGTGGCGGGGCGAGCCGTCAAGCGAGGCGGGGAGCTCTCGACGTCGATCTCCCGCGAACGTTCGCGCAGCTCGACGAGTCGCGGGACGCGATCCTCTCGAAAGGCGGCCTCCTCCCGGAATGGTGCGATCAGGCCGCCTCGACGGCGGCCTGATCGCAGTGCAGCACCGCCGCTAGGGCTGGAAGACGACGCGAGCCGCGACGCGTCCGGCCTCGACGTCGGCGATCGCCTCGTTGACCTCCTCCAGCGGCCGGGTCTCGCGCGTGACCTCGGTCTTGCCGGCGGCGTGCAGCTCGAAGACCTCGCGCAGGTCGGCGCGCGTGCCCACGATCGAGCCGACCACGGTGATGCCGTTGAGGACGGTCTCGAAGATGGGCAGGGTCATGTCGTTCTCGGCCGGCAGCGCGACGAAGACGAGCGTGCCGCCCCGGCGAAGCGAGCGGTACGCCTGCTCGAACGACCTGGGCGAGACCGCCAGCGCGATCGCCTGATCGGCTCCACCCAGCTTCTGGATCGCCGCGACGGGATCCTCGTTGGCCGCGTTCACCGTGAACTCGGCGCCGAGCTCCCGTGCCAGCTCGAGCTTCTCGTCGTGCAGGTCGACCGCGACGACCCGTCCGCCGGCGATGAGGGCGTACTGGATCGCCATGTGCCCGAGGCCGCCGACACCGAACACCGCGACGAGGTCGGACGACCTTGTCCCTGCGACCTTGATCGCCTTGTACGTCGTGACGCCGGCACACGTGAGCGGCGCCGCGTCGAGCGGGTCGACTCCTTCGGGAACCTTGACGACGTACCGCGCGTACGCGGTCGCGTACTCGCCGAAGCCGCCGTCGATCGAGTAACCCATGTTCTTCTGCTCGAGGCAGAGGGTCTCCCAGCCGGACACGCAGTAGTCGCACGTCCCGCAGGCGTAGCCGAGCCACGGCAGCGCGACGCGCTCGCCGAGCGCCACCTCGACGACGCCGGCGCCGAGCTCCTCGACGATCCCGACGCCTTCGTGGCCCGGGAATGAACGGAGGCGACGGCTTCACGGGCCAGTCGCCGTGGGCCGCGTGGATGTCGGTGTGGCAGAGGCCCGTAGCCTCGATCCGAACGCGGATCTGCCCCGGCTCCAGCGGACGCCGCTCGACATCCTCGACGCGAAGCGGCTCCGCGAAGTCGTGGACGACCGCGGCGCGGTAGGTCGTGGTGCCGAGCTCCGGGCTCGTGGTTTGCAGCTCAACTGTCGTCATGACTCCTCCTTCTCTCGATTTCTGGCGACCGCGACGCCTGCGCTCCAGCCGGGAGCACGCCCACCGGCCGGCAGGCGTACCGCCTCCACCGGAAGGCCGCCCCGGGCGAGGAGCCAGGCGATCACGGAATTGGAGTTCCACATCTCCCCCACGTGGCTCTCGTCCCGTCCCCACGCAAGTGTCGGCACAGCCGGGGCGAGCTCGAGGATGCGCCTGGCGAGTACGGGGTCGTCCGTCAGCCGTTGCGGGCTGTCGACCGCTTCCCCGAGGTCGGGGATCACCCCGTCACGCCAGCGGCGCACCTCGTAGCGGAAGAGCCTGAGACGTCCCGCCCAGCGGCTGCCGACGGCACCCTCCGCGACGACGCCGCGCTTGCGGCCGTCGCCGTCGCGCACCGGCGCCTGCTCGATCACGAAACGACCCTCCGGCACGCATACCTCGAGCGCCGAGTGGTAGAGATCGCGAGGCGCCCGTCGCTCGAGCCGTGCGGCCACGGCCTCGAAGACGCGCCCGTTGAGGCGAACCGAATGGCCGCCGGCGCCGAGGGGAAGCCAGTAGAGGTCTGACCATTGCCGTGCAAGCGTGCCGCCGCGCCCGCGGACCGGCATCCGCGACGGAACCGATCGTGCTGCGGAGAACTACGGTGGGCCGGCCCGAGCAGTCGCTCCGGCGCTATGGAAGAATTGTCGCAGGAGGGGGTGCCGCAGCTGAGCGAGCTCCGGACGAGGAGGATGCGGGTCGTCGCGCAGGACGCCGGCGTCCGCCACGGCTCGTCGATCCTCACCGCAAACGTCGATCTCCCGTACGAGGAACTCGCCGGTGGCCCGCTCGGCCATCGCATCCACGTCGTCGACTACGACGCGACGACCAGGACGCTCTACCGGCCCGCAGTGCCGTTCCAGGTCTCGGACGAGAATCCGCCGCCGGACCGGACGATCATGGGCGATCCGGCGTTCCACGCCTCGAACGTCTACGCGCTCGTGATCCCGCACGCTCGCGCGGTTCGAGCTCGCCCTCGGTCGGCGCGTCGGCTGGGGCTTCGACGCGCATCAGCTCAAGGTCGATCCCCCACGCCTTCGAAGCCGCCAACGCCTTCTACTCACGGGAGAGCGAAGCGCTGGTGTTCGGCTACTACAACACCGAGAGCAGTCGAGTCTTCACGTGCCTCTCGCACGACATCGTCGTGCACGAGACGACGCACGCGCTGCTCGATGGCCTTCGGCGCCGATTCCTGGAGCCGTCGTCACCCGACCAGGGAGCGTTCCACGAGGCGTTCGGCGACATCGTCGCGCTGCTCTCGGTCTTCTCGCTTCCCGAAATCGTGGGCGAGCTCCTCAGCACGTTCGGAGGCACCGGAAGGGCTCGTACGCCGGTCGGATGTGACCTTCGACGCGCTGAAGTCGACGGTGCTCCTCGGGCTCGCGGACGAGATGGAGTCGGAGTCGGGACAGGCACGAGTGAACGCCCTGCGACGGTCGGTCGCGATCGAACCGGACGAGAAGGCGCTCGAACGAATCGAGTTCCAGGAAGCGCACCGGCGGGGCGAGGTGCTCGTGGCGGCGATGATGCGCGCCTTCCTGGACGTGTGGACGCGCCGGCTGAAGGCGCTCGGCACGATCGACACCGAGTTCCTCGACAGGCAGCGCGTCGCCGAGGAGGGCTCGGTCGCCGCCGACCTGCTCCTGACCGCGGCCGATCCGCGCGATCGACTACACGCCGCCGATCCACATCGAGTTCGCCGACTTCCTCAGCGCACTGCTCACCGCCGACGGCGCCGTGCGCGGGGACGATTCCCGGCATGGGCTCCGCGAGGCCGTGAGGACCTGGTTCGCGCGCTACGGGATCGTGCCGCCGACCTCGACCACGGAGGACGGGAGGTGGAGGACGGCTAGCGTGCACCTCGGCCGCGAGGGCGTGCGCTTCGCCAGCCTGCAGACGGATCCGATCGAGATGTTCCGGCTGGTCTGGGCGAACCGGGAGCATCTCGAGCTCGAGCCGACCGCCTACATGAGGATCGAAAGCCTCCGGCCGTGTCTGCGCACCTCACCCGACGACGGGTTCGTGCTCCACGAGACGGTGGCCGAGTGCACGCAGTACCTGAAGCTGCAGGCCTCGGAGCTCAAGACCTACGGCTTGCGCAAGCCACCCGGCATGGAGGACGACCAGGAGGTCGTGCTCCGCGGCGGCAGCACGCTGATCCTCGACGAGTTCGGCACGGTCAAGTACGAGATCCACAACAAGCTGCCCTCGAGGACGGACGAGGCGGGGCTCGCTCGCGCTCAACAGCGCCTGGAGTACCTGTGGCGCGAAGGGGTCTTCGACGAGGGACACTCCTTCGCGGCACGTCTGTCGCACGATTCACCGCCTGCGGGCGAGCGAGGACTACGTCAGGCGCCAGGAGGTCTGGTGATGGCCGTGAGACCCAACCAGGTCCGGATCCGGTCGTACAACGTGGGCTTCGGCGACTGCTACCTGCATCACGTTTCGCTATCCGAGCGGCCGGGCGCGAAACGTGCTGATCGACTTCGGCTCGAGCGAGGCGTCGGGCTTCAGCCCCGATCTGCTCACGATTGCCGAGCAGATCAAGATCGACTGTGGCGGGAAGCTGGACATGGTCGTCGCCACGCACCGTCACTCGGACCACATCTCCGGCTTCGGAGGTCGGTCGGGTGAGGTCATCGCGTCGCTCGACCCGCAGCTGGTCGTCCAGCCGTGGACGGAGGACCCGGCGCTCGACCCCGAGGCGACGGGTCCCGCACCGGCCGGGACCGGCGCGCAAGGGCTCGCGAGCCGGACGCTCGTCTCGCGCCTTTCCGACCTGCAGGCCTTCGCCGCGACGGCCGTCGAGCACGTCCCGAGACTCGAAGCAGCCGGCGTCCCCAAGACCTTGTCCGGGCAAGCTCCGGTTCCTCGGGATGACGAACATCAAGAACAAGGCGGCCGTGCTGGGCCTGGAGTCGATGGGCGAGCAGCACGTCTACGCCTCGTTCGGGACGAGGCTTCCGATCGCCGGGGTCCTGCCGGGCGTCCGCGTCGACGTGCTCGGGCCGCCGACCCTCGACCAGTCGAGGAAGATCGAGACACAGGCGTCGACGGACCCGATCGAGTTCTGGCATCTCGCGGCCGGCCGGGCGGAGCAGGCGGCGCGGGGCGGGTCGGAGGGCGGCGCCCTCTTCCCGGGCGCGCCGACCGTGAAGTCGTTCCCGCAGGAAGCCCGCTGGGTGATTCCTCAGGTCGATCGCATGCGGGCGGACGAGATGCTGGCGATCGTGAGGGCGCTGGACGGCGTCCTCAACAACACGAGCGTCATCCTCCTCTTCCACGTCGGCGACAGCCGACTGCTGTTCCCCGGCGACGCGCAGCTCGAGAACTGGAGCTACGCGCTCTTCACCGCCGAGCGGCGCGAGAAGATCCGCGAGCAGCTCGCCGGCGTCCGTGTCTACAAGGTCGGCCACCACGGCAGCCTCAACGCGACCCCGAAGACGCTATGGAATGGATTCACACGCGCAAGCGAGACCAAGGGCCCGGACCGCCTGGTCACGTTCGTCTCGACTCTCTCGGGCAAGCACGGGTCGAAGGCCCGCGGCACGGAGGTGCCTCGCCGAACACTCGTCGACGCGCTCGAGCTGAAGAGCGAGCTCCGAAACACGCAGAAGATCCGGAGCAAGAAGACGTTCTGGGTCGATCAGGAGCTCGACCTCTAGTCGCGCGATTCTCAGGCGTGGTGAATCGTGACGGTCCGCGCCGCTGCGTTCGGTAAGGCGAGGATCGTGTCCTGCACGGCCGTCGGGGTGCTGCCGAACGGGCGGTGGAATGGATAGCCCATGTCGCGGGCGTCGGGATAACGGTCGACTGCGCCGCAGTAGCTGACCGAGCCGCACTCTCCCGGTGCGTCCACGAGGTCGTCTTGGCAGAGGTGCACATGACCATCAACCGGAACGGCATTCCCTCGTCCGGCTTGCCGCGCGGAAGCAGGAGCGTGTACGGCCAGCCGCAGTCGCAGTAGGAGTTCTCGCCGGCCGTCCCGTCCGGCGCAGAAGACGTGAGCAGGGCTCTCGTCGTGCGGTCGCTTGATCACCGACGACTCGGTGTCCGGCCGGTACGCGACGACTCTGGCCCGCGCCGGCAGGTCGACTACGAACTTGTCGAGCTCGATCCACATGCGCCGGTCTTCCGCCTCGGCCGCCGGCGCGAGGAAGACACGGACGGTGACGCCGACCGCATCGTCGTCGGTGTTCTCGAGGCGCACGAAGTACGAGAACGGCTCGTGCGTGAGATAGCGGATCTGGCGGCCGCCGAAGTTGCCGGAGGCGAGCGTCGTCGTTAGCTCGTCGACGGTGGGAAGCGTCACCCCGTTCGCCTCTGCCGTTCCCGAGCTGAAGTCCATGTCCCAGCTGTCGCCACCGAAGAGCTGCTCGCCCAGGCTCGCCGGATCAGCCCCGTCGGGCAGGTCGATCGCGCGGCAGAGGATGATGTCCGGGCTCGCCCACGCATCGTCTTCGCCGGCAAGGCCGTTGCGGACGACGACAGGCGGCCCGTCGGAGAAGTCCTCCGGGCCGCGAGCGTCCTGCCAGCGCGCGTTCAGGTTGTCGATGTACTTGTGCCACTGCCAGAAGACCTGGTCCCGAATGGCGGTCACGGGGCTCCTCATAACGCCGCCGGGAGTGGAGAGCTGAGCGATGAAGACATGCCCTATGCCATGCAGCCCGCGATACGCGCCTTCGTCGAGATCGCGAAGCTGCCCCACCGTGGGCTCGACGGCGTGTCCGAGGTTGTCGCGATCGATGGGGACATCGCCGCCGTCCGGCCCTCTCAGCGTGCCCGCCTCCAGCGCCTCCTCGATCTCGAGGTGCAGGCTCTGCAGGAAGGCGATGCTGTCGGCGGCGAGCGACTCTCGCTCCTCCCTGCGGCCGTAGCCCTGGAGGTCGAGCGGGTCGTGCCCGGCTGCGATCGGCTCGTCCCACGCGCTCGGGTCGAGCGGCTCGACTCGCGCCAGGTCGTGCGACAGCAGCTCCGCGTCGTAGCGGGCCAGCATCTGCACGTGCATGTAGAAGAAGAGCTCGCCCTGGCGGTCGTTGAGCGTGAAGAGCTTGCGGTAGAGCTCCGGAGGCAGCTCGTCGAAGGCGCGCCCGGCGACACCGCCGGCGAAGAGCTCGCCGAGTTGCGCAGGTGTGGACTGCGGCACTACGTCGGCCCAGTCCTCCTGGGGAGCTACGGCCTCGAGGATCGCCACCATGTCGGCCGTCTCGGTGTCGGCAACCCACTCGTCCCAGCTCCGCGGCGGAAGGCCGGAGAACGGGTAGACCTGATGCCAGTGCTCGTGGTGCTCGTTCGCCAGCGGGTCTTCGCGCCAGTAGTCGAGCCCCGGTGACGCCCCGCCCACCGACACCTCCAGCACGCCGCCGCTCCCCGCCCTGGCGGGGTTGAAGAGCTCGGGTGCCGCCGCGACCGTCCGCGGCTTCCGGAGCCGGCGACCCTCGTTGTTGTGCGTGACGAAGAGCGAGAACGCCTGTCGAATCTCCTCCGGGTCGGACTGCCCGATCAGCTCTTCGACGTGATCGAGCGCCGCCCTAAGTCCTTCCTCCCGATCGTCGTTCGACCCAGCCAGCGCCGCTAGGCGGAACGCCATCGCCGATGCCGCCGCAGCATCCTCGGGGTCGAACCAGCAGAAGGTCGTGTCCCGCTCGGCTTCCGGCTCAGCTGCGGCCGTGAGCGTACGACGGTGCCGGCGGCGTGCAGACCTCGGTCGTTCGGCGTGGCTCTTCAGAAGTCGGGTGAACAGTTCCTCTCCGCGAACCTGTAGCTCCTCTATGGTCGGCACTTCATCCTCCTTCTCAGCGTTCCCGCGGACACTGCAAGACTGGTCCGGAAACGCCGATCTATCGATAGCGTAAGGGTGAGGGGTGCGTTTGTCGGACCCGGTGTCTAGTCTCGAGGGCGATCGCGTCCTCGATCCAGCGGGCGTGGACGAGGCCGACGTTAGCCGTGAGGACCTCGAGGCGATGCGGCCACTGCTCTTCGCCATCGCGGAGATCCCGCAGCAGTTCCCCGATGCCATCCGCCTCGGCCTGACCAGGGGCCTGCTCGGCTACGGCAGGAACTTCGTCGTCTTCGTGAACACGGCGGCCCGAACGGATCCAAATCGGTTTCTGGCGCTGAGCGACCAGCTGAGCGAGCTTCAGACGCAGTGGCTGAGCGGTGAATCGCTCAGCGACCGGGCCGACGAGGACGACCTTCGCGCCCAGCACGCCCTCTGGGCGGCACGGCAGGTACCTGGGTTGGCCAGGCTGGCCGCGAAGGCAGTCCTGGAGCTGCCCCCGGACCATCCGCTGCGCGACGTCGCCGCCGTCCGTGAGGCCCTTCTCCATCAACTCAGGGACGCTGTCAGGTCGGAGTTCGGGGCAGGCTACTCGTTCGACAGCGTGCAGCGCGCCGACCTGGCGCTCTCCGCGATCGCAGGGCTGATGAAGCACGAGTTGGTCCCCGCTGATCGCCTCGCCAGCCTCTTCGAAGCCGGGATACGACTACTGGAGACGCCGGGGGTCCAGGTGGACCATCAGTTCCGCTTCGACGCTGTGCCCTTTGTGAGAGCCCGGTCGGTGGAAGCAGCTGAGGCGGGGAACCGGGCCGAGGCAGAGCGCTGGGATGCGGCAGGTCGGAGTCTCCTGCAACCGGTGCTGGAGGCGGAGACCGATCCTCAGCAGACGGGCATGCTGAGGCTGCTCCTTTCCAACTTCAGCGATGAGGCGCAGAGCTTGACGGGGATCGTTCAGGAGTTGGTCGCGAGCACCGCTCCGGAGACCGGCTTGGGTGGGGACCGGGAAAGGAAGCTCGCGATCTTCAGCCGGCTGATGGCAGCACAGCGGTCGTTCGCGAACGGCGAGTTCTCGGAAGTCGCCGGAGCGGTTACGCCCGTACTGCCATCGGTCACGGAGCTCTACCTGAGCGCCGTCGCCGACGCCGACGTCTCCGAGAGCGGCTCCTGGTTCTCCCAGGCGTGCCAGTTGCTGGCCCTGTCACACGCGCATCTTGGGGAGTGGGACCGAGCCGTGACCCACATCGATCAGTGCAAGAGCCTCCGCTTCCGGTACCAGTCGGCGTTGCGGACCGCGGCAGGGGGAGAGCGAGTGGTCGAGCTGGAGGCGGCTCTATACGCCCACGACCGGGGGATCGCCTCGCTGCCGCCGGACCTCGATCAAGACCCAGCGCGCGGGATCCAGGCGTCTTCGCAGTCCCGCTTGCTCGAGGCGTACCGGCAGGTGCGCACCTCGCTCAGCCCCGACGACATGGACAGCCCCGGTATCGCCGATATCGCAGAGCTACTCGACGAGGAGGAGGCAGTTGCCGTGCTCGGTCTCTGCACCCGCCCCGTGGGCGTGCTCCTCGCGGTGATCTGTCCGGGAGACACGCACGTTCCAACCGGATGTGAGGTGCTTCCCGTGTCGGCGTCACAGGAGTTAGTGACGAGCTTCATCGAGCCGACCAGCGGCTGGTTGATCGCCTTGCGCGCTCCGGGGATCGGCGTCGAGCCGCGGCCCTCGCTCGAGCAGCTGATCGACGCCGTGGACTCGGTCATTGGAACGCCGCTCCGCCGAATGCTGGCCGACCGGACGGTGCGGCGCCTCACCGTCATCCCACACCACCTGTTGCACCTGGTGCCATTCTGGGCGCTGCCGTCCCTCGATGACCTGGAGCTGGTGGTGGCGGCGCCGTCGGCCGCCCAGTTCGTCAAGCAGCGCTCCCAACGTCCGACCATCTCCCTGGAGTCGCTGGTGGTCGGCAATCCCACCGGCGACCTGGAGTTCGCGGCTCTGGAGGCCGAGCGGGTCGCCGCTCGCCTTCGCGCCGGCGGCTTCGAGGCGACGCTGCTCGAACCGGAGCACGCCACCGAACGCGATATCTCGGAACGCCTGGTCGGCGCGTCGGTGTTCCACTTCAGTGGGCACGGTCTGTCCGAGATGTTCCGTCCTCTGCTCTCGGGACTGGAGGTGCGCCCGGATGCGAGGTCGCTCGGCGAGGAGGGTGCCGATCCGCTACCGGCGCTGGCTGCCGCCGCCGCCTGGCAGCCGATGCAGGACAACGAGCGGCGGGCCGACCTCCCTGACGGGCGCTGCTTGTACGAGCACGTGTATCCGGTCACTGGCCGGATCGAGCTGCGGCTCGAGTCCGGCGACCGGGGAACCCTACGGGGACGATACGTCTGGGAAGACGACGAGGAGGGTCGCTACGGGCGTTGCCTACGCCTGGCCGAGCTGCTCACGGCAGGAGACCTGCTCCAGGAGAAGGCTCTTCGCGACTGCGGCTTCGCGTTTCTCTCCTCGTGCAATGCAGGTCTCGGCGGGCTCTCGCCCGACATCGACGAGTTCGCCGGACTCCCAGCCGCCCTGCAGCTGGCAGGCGCCTCGATCGTCGTCAGCCCGCTCTGGCCGGTGGACGAGGTGACCGCGGCGCTCTTCGCCGATCTGTTCTATGCGGAACTGGCTTCGGCTGCCGGCGAGGTCGACGTGCCCTCGCTCGTGGGGGAGGTTCGAGCTCAGTTGCGGCGCATGGACGCGGAGGAGGCAGCCGACCGCATCGAAGGCTTGACCGCCGAGGCCGGAACCCTGCTCGAGAGCACGATGCTCTCCGCCCGGGCGCTGAAGGTGCGGCAGCGTCCCGAGCTCCCATTTGAGCACGCTTTCGACTGGGCGGCCTTTCACGCGGTTGGCGCGCACGCTGCGGCCATCGAAGAGCGCCTCGGCGCGATCACGAGACGACAGAGGGGACCCGCGAAGACGTCCCGAGCACAGCCCCCGCCGCGGGGCCGGTCGCACGGCAACGACGCCGGCAAGGGCGAAGAGAAGCAAGCGGCAGTCCAACCACAGGCCCGGACTCCACCGGACGACGCCGGGTCCGCCGCTCAGAGCGACGACCACGACATCGCCACGGACTGGGACACGCTGGCTCGCGCCACGGCGGATCCCGTCGTTCACGAGGAGGCGGCGCGGGCCCTCGTCGAGCGAGGCGGCCGGCTGCTGTACGCCGGCCACGTCGACGACGCGGTCGCCGACTTCACCCGCGCGCTGGAGCTCCAACCGGGCCTCGCCGCCGGCCATCTCGGTCTCGGACTCGCTCACGCGGCCCGCTCGGAGCTGGACTCCGCAATCGCCGAGTACACCGCGGCGATCGCCGCCGAACCTGACCGCGCCGACGCCTACCGCAACCGGGGGGACACGTTTCTCGAACTGGAACGGTGGACGGACGCTATCGCCGACTACGACCGTTTGCTCGAGCTGGCGCCGCGTCCGCTCTCTCAGTGCAGCCGAGGCGTGGCCCATCAGTCTCGGGGCGACCATGACCGCGCAATCGGCGACTTTACTCAGGTGATAGAGGACTTGCCCGAGTTCGCTCTCGCCTACTCCTTCCGCGCCGAGTCGTACGCTGAGCAGCAGAAGCTCTCGCTCGCGGTCGCCGATCTCGACATCGCCGTCTTCCTCAGCCCGCGAGACGCCGAAGTCGTTCACCAACGAGGATTCCTGCACATGGCACAGCGCCAACTCGACCTCGCCCTCGCCGACTTCGACGCGGTCCTCGCCATAGATCCGGCGCACGCCCGCGCCTTCTACAACCGGGCCTGCGTTCGCTCGCTGGCAGAGGAGGGACGGCGGTGGCCGCCACTCGCCTTCGCGCGCCGTGCGGCGACCAGCGCTATCACCGCCGATCTCGAGGCCGCGATCGGTCTGGACCCCGAGATGGCTGACAGTGCCCGTACGGATCCCGACCTCGCCTGGGCACGGCGGAGGGTGCAGGCCGTTCGCCGGCTCCTCGCCGGAGACGCAGGGTGAAGGCTCGCCGTACAATTGGGCTCCGGCCACCAAGCAGACACGTGTTGCTGTGAATTCAGCTGCCCGAATCCCCCGCGCCGTCCGCGCCATCTGGCCTGCACTTCCGGGCCTCGTCGGCGCAGACTGGCCTCTCCTGGAGCAACAGCTGGTCGCATTGCTCGACCAGTCGGACGCACCCGGCGCCGACTTGGACGCGATCGCCGAGCAGATCCTTCGACAGCTCGCCCCTTATCAGGCTGCGCAGCAGTACCTCCTTCAGGTCTTGGCCGACGAGTTGCCGGATGAGGTACTCAAGGGGGAACCCGATCTCGGCCCCCGGCGCTCAGCACCGGGACGGCAGCCGACGCGCGGCCTGCCTCCAATGACGGAGCCACGAAGCGAGCCCGACCCGGCGCGGGAGCCGACGCGCGGCTGGCCCCCTGCGACGGAGCCGGTCGAGGACGTGGCGCACGAGCCGCAGCAGCAGCAGCAACAACAACAACAACAGCAGCAGCAGCAGCAGCAGCAGCAGCAGCAGGCGCACGAACCGACGCGCGGACTGCCCTCAGCGCCGGAGCCACCAGGCGAGCCCGCCCCGGCCGGCGGCACAGCCGGAGCCGCGCTGGATCAACGCCGTGATCACCGACGCGGCCGGCCGGAGCATCCCCTCGAGCGCGCGTTCCGTGCAGGCGCTGTCCACGAGATCGCGGTCTTCATCGGCCCCGAACAAGAGGGCGCACTGGCAGCGAAAGGCGACGAGAGCTTCGACGAAGCGCTGGGCCCGGTCGGCGACATGGAGCAGCTGCTCGTGATGCTGATCCCGCCGCCGGCGATCTCCCCGCCGCAGACCGGGACGATCTTCCTGCCGCGGACCGGGACGAGCCGGCCGTGCACGTTCGGCGTCCAGGTGCCCGTCGACCTGGACCTGTTCGAAGCGCAGATCCAGGTCTACCACCGCAACCGGATGATCCAGCTGGCCCTGCTGCGCGGCGCCGTGGTCGCCGATCCCGAGCAGGCCGGCTCCGATGCGAGGATCGAGCTCGAGCTCGCAGTGATCCGGCCCGGGACCGCCGATCTCGGGAACAGAGAGCAGTTCGATCTCGCCGTCGCCCGCACAGGGGCCTCACACCACCGGCGTGGCCGACGAGGAGCTCGTGCTCTTCGACAACGACCGCATCGAAGGCATCGTCCCGACCCTCACGCAGATCCTCGAGAGCATTGCCACGGGTGAGGCCGCCCGGACGGGCGACCTGGCGGACCCTGACGTCGTCGAGCACCTGCGGGCGCTCGCATTCCAGGGCAGGGAGCTGGACGAGGCCATCGGTGAGCCGTTGCGAGACCAGCTCGGAGACCGGCCGCTCGACAGGGTGCAGGTCCTCGTCGAGAGCGCCAGCGACTTCCTCCCGATCGAGCTCGTCTACGACTTCCCCACCCCCAGCACCGACGCCGGACTGTGCCCCGGCTGGAAAGACGCGCTGCTGACGGGGCGGTGTGAGTCGGATCACGAGGCGAAGGGCCCCCGGCACCTCGCCGACACCGTCTGCCCGCTCGGGTTCTGGGCGCTCTCGAAGGTGATCGAGCGCCAGGTCGTCGGTGCCGAGAGCTGGGGGCAGCAGGGCTTGCGGGGAGTCGAGTTCGCCATCCGCTCTCACCCCTCCGCCGAGCGCATGTCGCTGCGGCCGCCGAGCGTCGCGCTGTTCGCGGCCAGCAATCGCGTTGACGAGGGGAAGAAGAAGAGGCAGATCGAAGGCGTGCTGAAGACGCTCGAGCGCATCGCGGACACGGCGACCTACGCCGAGACGTGGGACGCCTGGGTCGAAGCCGTCGGTCGGAACAGCCCGACCTTGCTCGTGCTGCTCTCGCACACGAAGGAGCTGCAGAAAAACGCTGCGCTCGAGATCGGCGAGAACGAGGCGTGCCTGCTCGCCCAGCTGAACGGGGACTACATCAAAGGATCGAGCGGCGATCGCCCGGTCGTCCTCCTGCTCGGCTGCGAGACCGCAGTCACCGACTTTGGGCTGCAGACGTTCGTCTCGAAGTTCCAGGATCTGGGCGCGGCGCTCGTCGTCGGCACGATCGCCTCGGTGCTGGGCCAGCGAGCGGCGCCCGTCGCGCGCACGATCGCGACGGAGCTCGCATCTGCGTCGAAAAGGCGGCGCCCGATCGCGGCAGCAGAGCTCCTGCTGGCGATTCGCCGCAAGCTGCTGGCGAAGGGCGAGCTGACCGCGCTCTGCCTCACGGCCTTCGGTGACGCCGACTGGCAGGTCGGGGGAGGCTAGCCAGGCGCTGCCCGGTCGGCAGACGCCTCCGGTGCGCCACACGAGCAGCCCGGCAGCGAGGATGAGCAGGCCACCGGCCAGCCCGGCTAGGCCGCCCACCCCGAACGATCCCGCATTGTCCGGCGCGATGATCGGAACTCCGAGGTACCTCAGCCAGAGGGTCGCGCTAGCGATGCCGAGGGCGATCAGCAGACCAGCACCAAGCAGTCGCCGACCCCACGTAAGCAAGACGAGGACGCCGAGCGCCAGCAGCGGGATCAGGACCGCGTCGACGGCAAGCCAACCCTCTTTGGGCACGACCGTCTTATCGTTCGCTTCGTTGAATGGGACCACCACCCCGATCATGGTCAGTACTGCAGCACCACCGAGGAGCGCGGGTACGAGGATGCCGAGAGGAGCGGCCGATTCGGTCGACCTCGGCCTGAGCAACGCCACCCGGACGCCGGCCACCACGAGGAGTACGGCGCCCGCTACGACTCCGGTGAAAGCGACAGGACTGACCCCCCTGGGTCCGTTGTTGTCGGTGTCACTGATAGTGAGCGCCAGACCCAGCAGGCCGAGATACTTGACCGCGCCTGCGACGCCGAAGCCGATCAGGAGCCCTGCGCCGAGCTCGCGCGTCCTGGGACGGAACGCGAGCGCGAGCGCTGCCAACGTTCCGAGGACGAGGGCCACCGGGGCGAAGCCCGTGAAGAAGCCGGCGTTGTCGATGCCGGCTGCGCCGAACTTCAGATCGAGCCAGGAGCGACCGCGGTCGTCCCAGGGGAAGCGGACGCCGATCGCAAGCAGGACCGCCCCCACGATCGAGAGGATGGCGGCGCCGCGCAGTACGCGATCAGTTGTCGCCCTGTCCTCGGCGACCGGAGGCGGTGACTCGGCCCGCACCGGTTCCGGCTCGGGCTCGCTGGAGCCGGCTGTGGCTCGACACCGCCGGCGGCGGCGGCACCACGGGCGTGGTCTCCGGGAGCACCGGCTTCTCCGAGGCCGGGTCCACCGCCACGTCGAAGATGCGCCCGTCGGCCACACGCATGAACAGCACCGGAGTTCCCCATTCGACGTCGTTCTGGTCGGCGAAGATCGCCTTGCGCGCCTCTGCCAGCGCCGAGTCGACCGGGTAGCCGTCCGCGAGCGCCGCATAGAACTCTCCCCCGAACACAACGGCGGCGCGATCCGTGATCTCGAACTGCATCGCGACGACGGCGGGAATCTCACGATGCACGAGGCTCGCCGCGGTGCCGGCGAACGGATCGTCGCTCGAGGTCCGCGCCCCCTCGCACGAGTTGAGGACGGCCAGCCGCAACGTCGTCTCGTCGGCGAGCATCGTGCCGAGCTGAGCGCCGGTCACACGGCGACTTTGCCCGGCTTCGTCCTCGAAGAGGAGGACGCCGTCGTCGAGCGCGCTGTCGTACCCGCCGTGACCGATGAAGTGGAAGATGTGGTGGTCACGCTTCCGTAGCTCGCGCTGCAATTCCGGCAGGGTCGCGCTCTGGAGCCAGTGGATCTCCAGCGCACCCTTTGCCGTCAGCTCGGCGAGCGCCTGTTCGAGGGTGGCCTGCTCGCGACCGGCGTCGAGCTCGACGACATCGGAAGGACCGCTCACCACAGCCAGGATCTGCAGCGGCCCGGTCACTGCGAGTGGCCGCCTTCCTCGCGGCAGGTCGAGGTAGCGAACGACGGGCGTCCACGTCGAGATCGAGAGAAAGCCCGGATCGTCGTAGAGGTACTCCCACGGGACATGCATCAGCTCGGGCGCCCCGGTCAGCGCGAGCGTGACTCGCAACCCCCTCCCCTCTTCCCGAGCAACGGCGATCGAGTCGCGGTACAGGTCGCGGACCTTGCCCGAGAACAGCGCCTCGAAGAGCGAGCCCCCGAGCCCGCGCACCAGCTCGAGCTCAGGTGAGTCCACCCGCCGTACGACGCTCCGTCCCCTGCTCAGTCTGAGAGCGATGTTCTCCAGCTCGAGCTTGGAAAGCGGCAGGCGGAACTGTCCCGTGGTCTCGCCGCTGGGCCCGGTCGCCAGCACGTCGTAGGAGCCTGGCTCGGAATCGGCTGGCTCGAGGCGGACCCTCAGCTCGCTATAGCTCGCCATGTCTCCGCGCGCCCTTTCGGTCGCCTCCGTAGACGCTGCAGAAGCCGTGCGGCCCGGCTCGAGCATCGGATCCTCCGATCTAGACGTTCACGCCCCGAGGGGAACCGGGTCATTGTCGTACTTTGCTACGTCCGGCGCAAGCCACGGGCCTGGCAGACTGCAAACCCTTGAGAGAGATAGAGACAAGGATCGAGATCGACGCGCCTCCTGCGAGCCGTCTGGCGCGTCTTGACCGACTTCCCGGCCTATGGAGAGTGGAACCCGTTCATTCCGTCGATCGCAGGCGCGGTGCAAGAGGGCGAGCAGCTGACTGTCCGCCTGGAGCCGCCGGGCGGCAAGGGCATGACGATCAAGCCGACGGTCCTGGCTGCGGAGCCGGATCGCGAGCTGCGTTGGAAGGGCCGGCTGCTCGTGCCAGGGCTTTTCGACGGAGAGCACACGTTCCGGATCGAGCCCCTCGACGGAGAGCGAAGCCGGTTCGTCCACGGCGAACGGTTCACGGGCATTCTCGTCGGCCTCGTCAAGGGCGTCCTCGGCAAGACCGAGGCCGGATTCGAGCAGATGAACGCGGCGCTCAAGCAGCGAGTCGAAGCCGAGCCTCGGTGACGTACACGGTCGTCGATGCGGCATCGTTCGAGGGCCGGCGCAAGCTGATCGCGCAGGAGCTCGGCGCCCGCGCGATCAGGCTCAACCGCTTCGACTCACCAGCCCGGGCAGGAGGGCAAGGAGCACGACGAGCGCGGGTCAGGGCAGGAGGAGATCTACGTCCCCGTCGAGGGCAGCGGCTTGATCCGCATCGGCGACGAGGAGGTCCCGCTGGAGCCGGGACGCTTCGTGCTCGTGTCGCCGGACGAGACACGGCAGGTCGTGGCAGGTCCCGAGGGACTGGCCTACGTCGTCGTCGGCGCCGTCACTTCCGGATAGGCGCCGACGGCAAGGACGACATCGTCGGATCCCACATGCGGAACGCGCCGAGAAAGGCGTTCTGGTTCGCGCCGAGCCGGACGTTCGGGGGCAGGTCGCCCAGCTTCTTCGCGTTGCCCCCACCAACCACGACGTAGTCCGGCTCGACCGCCGCTGTCAGCCGTTCGATCACTTCGGCAACGGTGGCGCGCCACTTCTTCTTGCCGAGACGCTTTCGACCACGCTCCCCGACATAGTCCTCGAACGTCGCAGTACGGAACGGAAGATGGCCGAGCTCCATCGGCGCGACGACGCCATCGACGACGAGCGTCGAGCCAAGCCCCGTGCCCAGGCCGAGAAACAGCATCTTGCCGCCCTCGTAGCTGCCGAGCGCCTGCATTGCCGCGTCGTTGACCACCTTTGTCGGCTTGCCGAACGCGGCCTGAAAATCGAACCCGACCCAGCCGGTGCCGAGATTCACCGGCTCGACCGTGACCTGACCATCCTGCACCGGCGCGGGAACGCCGACCGTGACCCGGTCGTACGACCAGTCGCCGGCGAGCTCGGCGACACCGTCGACCATCTCCTCCGGGCGTAGCTCCGACCCGGAAGCGAAACGCCGGACGTCGCCACCACCCGAGAGCAGCATCTTGACGTGCGACCCGCCCACGTCGATCGCGAGGATCTGGCCGACCATCGCTCGAAATCTACGTTGGGCGACGGCGATGAGTCACGCCTATTTCGACCGTCCAACGGGTACCGCGAGATAGGAGGCACGATGAGCAAGCTGCGATTCAACATCTCGATGTCGCTGGACGGCTTCGTCGCCGGCCCCGACCCGAGCGAGCAGGAGCCTCTCGGCAAGCGCGGCGAGGAGTCGCACGAATGGGTGTTTCCGCTCGCCGCCTTCCGCGAGCCGCACGGACAACGAGGGAGGCGAGGTCAACGCCAGCACGCCGGTCGTCGAGGGATGGACCGACAACGTCGGCGCAAACATCATGGGCCGGAACATGTTCGGCGGCGGCCCGGGGCCGTGGGGCGAGAATCCGTGGCAGGGCTGGTGGGGCGACGACCCGCCCTTCCATCGGCCCGGTCTTCGTGCTCACGCACCACGCCCGCGATCCTCTGGAGCTCAAGGGCGGCACCACGTTCCACTTCGTCACCGACGGGATCGAGCCCGCGCTCGAGCAGGCGAGGGACGCCGCCGACGGCAAGGACGTGTCAATCGCCGGTGGCGCCGATGTTGCCCAGCAGTACCTCGCGGCCGGGCTGATCGACGAGCTGGACATAGCGATCGTCCCCGTCTTGCTGGGTGGAGGGACGAGGCTGTTCGAGAACCTCGGCGACGCCGAGCTAGGGCTCAGCCAGGTTCAGGCGATCGATGCACCCGGCGTCGTGCACGTGAGGTACGTGGCCGAGAGCTAGGAGGCTGGAACCGCGAAGAACGCGACCGCGACGTAGTGGCATGCGACGGCGGTGATCACGAGCACGTGGAAGATCTCGTGATAGCCGAACGTCGCCGGGAACGGATTTGGCTTCTGCGTCGCGAAGATCACCGCGCCGGCCGTGTACGCAAGCCCACCGGCGACGACGAGAGCGATGCCGCCCGCGCCCAGCTCGAACACGAGCTGTGGCGCGACCACCACTCCTACCCAGCCGATGGCAAGCGCTAGTGCCCCGGTCACCCATCGCGGCGGCGCCGGCCGCGCGAGGCTGACGGCGATGGCGCATGCCGCTCCTCCCCACACGATTCCGAGGACGACCCACCGCCACGCGCCGTCCAGCACGAGCAGCCCGAAGGCCGTGTACGTGCCGGCGATGAGGATGAAGATTCCCGCATGGTCGAGCGCCTGCAGCCAACGGCGGGGCGTGAGCGACCAGTTGCCGCGGTGGTAGAGGCTGCTGAGGCCGAACATGACTGCCACGGCCGCGGCGAACGAGATCACGGCGACGCGCTCCTGGCCGGTGTCCGCGTAGAGGCCGAGCAGCACGCCCAGCGGCAGAGCGGCCACGAACGCGGCGAGGTGCGACATGCCCCGCAGCCGCGGCTTGGTCTCATCCGGCAGCGACAGCACCAGCGGAGAGCGTAGCGCCTCGGGCAGGCATTGCTCCGAAGGAGTCGACTAGAGAATCTCCACGACGTCGTCGTCCTCGAGCACATGGGCGGCGCCGACCCGCTGGCCGTCGAACTTCGCGGATGGCCCCCACACGCGTGCGCCCGCGCAGGCCGCGGCCAGGTCGTGGTGGATCGTGGCCGCCGCGTCCACCACCGTGGCACCAGGCGCGAGCGCCGCAGCCTCCGCCTCGGTGTCGCCGGGGCGACGCAGGAAGACGCGGATCAGGCCGGTCAGACGCCACAGCTCCTCGCGCAGCCGGTCAAGGCTCTCGTCGTCGAGCACGGAGACGCCCACCGCCGGCAGCCCGACGGCGGACGCGATGCGCTCGACAGCACTCTCGTCCGCCTCGTCCAGCTTCGTCACCGCCACGATCGCGCGATGCGCGATCGTGGCTCTCTCGAGCTCGAGACGTACGGCGGCCAGCCCGTCGAGCGGCGCCGAGGCGTCCTGGCAGAGCACCATCGCATCGGCACCGCGCAGCACCCCCAGCAGCGCCCGGCCGCCGCCGCGGTGCTCGTGTGCGCCCTCGATGAGGCCGGGGATCTCCACCAGTTGAACGAGCACGCCACGCAGCCGCGTCAACGCCGGCACCGGCCGAAGCGTCGTGAACGCGTAGTCGCCGGTCTTGATCTGGATGGACGACAGCGCCTGCAGCAGCGACGACTTGCCCGCGTTCGGTGGGCCGACGAACGCGATCTGCGCCGCGCCCTCCCGACGAACGGCAATCGAGTCACGGTGCACGACCTTCTTGCGGACGCGCGACGCCTCGATCTGCGGCGTTCACCCACTTGCGGATGTCCGCGTACGGCCCGTTCCGGTAGCCAGGCAGCTCCGTGAGGATCTTCCGGAGCTCCTTGATCCGCTCGCGGTCGTCCTTCCCGACGAGCCGCCGCTTGATGAGCTGCATCTGCGTGCGATGCGGCATTGGCATCGCGATCACCTTCCCTTCTAATTCATGCGGGAAGGCGCGCGCTCCGAGCAGCCGCCGTCACGGCCGCGGTGGCGCGTCCCTTTCCCGCCGCTCTCTCGGACGCTTGATGCCGAGAGCGGCGGATCAGCCTGTCTTGTTCGAACAGGCTGCGAGCCAGGAGCGTTCTGGTGCGCTCATCGTGCTGCGAGGGTAGCGCACGCCGCCGGACGCGTCATCTCCGGGGGATGGTCAGGGCGTATGCTCAGTCGATGGAGAGGTACTCATTCGTAGACGTCGACGAGCTGCCGGGCGAGGGGCCCGGCGGCGCGGTCAAGAAGCTTCGGCGGGCGCTCGGCGCGCACGCGTTCGGCTTCAACTACTTCGAGCTGCCACCCGACGCCGAGGGAGTAGAGCACGACGAGACGGAGTCGAGCCAGGAAGAAGTGATGTTCGTCGTCGCCGGCTCCGGGCGGCTGCGGATCGACGGCGACGAGCTCGAGCTCAGGCCCGGCCGGTTCGTCCGGCTCGACCCGTCGGCTGTCCGCTGCCCCGTCGCGGGGCCCGACGGGCTGAGCTTCGTAACCTTCGGCTCGCCCGTCAACGAGCGCTACGAGCCGCCTTCCTGGGGCTGAACGCACCAAGCAATCGCAGGATCCTCAGCCGACTCTTAGCCTCTACTGCTTTCCTTACGGGGTGAAGGTCGCAATCGTTGGAGCCGTAGTGGCCGTCGTGCTCGCCGGGAGCTCATCCTCGATGGCTGCGCCGAGCGCTGCGACAACGGGCGTCGTGCTGGTCAACACACGTCTCGCCTACGGCGGAGGAGGCGGCGCGGGCACGGGGGTCGTGCTCACGTCGTCGGGGACGGTGCTGACGAACAACCACGTCATTCGCGGCGCCGGCGCGGTCCGCGTCACGGTCCCGTCCAGCGGCCGGACCTACGCGGCCACGGTGGCCGGCTACAGCGTCTCCAAGGACATCGCGCTGCTCGAGCTTCGCGACGCCCAGGGCCTCGCGACGGTGCGTACGGGCAACTCGAACACGGTCGACGTCGGAGACAGCGTGACGGCGGTCGGCAACGCCGGTGGCACCGGGAAGCTGACCACGAAGAGCGGCAAGGTGACCGGTCTGGCCGAGTCGATAACCGTGCGCAACGTCGACGGCGATCCGTTCACGCTGCCCGGACTGATCGAGACGACGGCGCCGTTGCGGGCGGGGGACTCGGGCGGCCCGCTGCTCTCGGGCGGACGCGTGATCGGCATCGACGCCGCGGCATCGGGCGGCTTCTACTTCCGGGGCAGCGCGCAGGGGTATGCGATTCCGATCAACAGGGCGTTGAAGATCGCCGGGCAGATCGAGGCGGGGCGCCGTTCGTCGACCGTCCATGTCGGGCCGACCGCCTTTCTCGGCGTGGGACTGAGGCCCGCGAGCGAGATCGATGAGGACGTGTCCGGCGCGCTCGTCGAGCGCGTTGCGTCGGGCACGCCCGCCGCCAAGGCAGGCATCGGTGCGAACGACCTCATCACGTCGTTCGCCGGGAAGCCGGTCTCGTCGCCGGCGAGCCTCAGGAAGCTCGTCCTGCAGGCCTCGCCCGGGAAGACCGTGCGCGTCACCTGGGTCGATCCTGCCGCCGGGAAGACGAGCGCGACCGTGCGCCTAGTTGCCGGCCCTCCGCAGTAGGTCGTCCAGCACCGCGGACACGCGCTGCCCGCGCTGCGTCAGCACGTACTCCGTGCGGGGCGGGCGGGCGTCGACGATGCGTCGCTCGAGCACACCCGGCCTCGGCCAGCTCGTCGAGCCGAGCGGACAGCGTCCCCGGCGGCACAGCGCCGAGCACCTGCCGGAACTCGTTGAAGCGGGACGCCCCCGAGCGCGACGCGTAGACGATCGCGAGCGCATAGCGCCTGCCGAGCAGCTCCGCTCCCCGCCGGACGTCCTCGGGGAGCGGCTCGCAGTTGCGGCAGCGCATGCAGGCGGCGAGCGTCGTCTCGGCGCGGCCGGCCGGCTCGAGCGCGAGCTCGAGCACCTCGCCGATCGACATCACCGGGTGGAACTCGATCTGCTCGCGGACGTCCTCCGGGACGTCGTCGAGGTCGGCGCGGTTGCGCTCGGGGATGATGACGTCGGTGATGCCGGCCGCGTGCGCGGCGAGCACCTTCTGCTTCAGGCCGCCGATCGGCAGCACGCGTCCCTGGAGCGTGATCTCGCCGGTCATGCCGACCGTGTGCTTGACCGGACGCCCGGTGAGCAGCGACGCGAGCGCGGTCGTCATGGCGATGCCCGCGCTCGGGCCGTCCTTCGGGATCGCGCCCGCGGGCACGTGGACGTGGAACGGGCGGCCCTCGAACCGCTCGTCGGGGATGTCGAGCTCGGCCGCGTGCGCGTGCACCCACGACAGCGCGATGCGCGCCGACTCCTTCATCACGTCTCCGAGCTGGCCGGTGAGGACGAGCGGCTCGCCGTCGCCCGGCAGCGCCGTCGCCTCGACGAAGAGGACGTCGCCACCCGTGCCGGTGACGGCGAGGCCGGTCGCGACGCCCGGGACGGCGGTGCGCTCCGCCGTCTCGCGGTAGAAGCGCTGCCGGCCGAGCGCGTCGCGCACAACGGCCTCGTCGATCGAGACCGGCGCGGTCGCCTTGCCGGCGGCGATGCTCGTCGCGGTCTTGCGCAGGAGCTTGCCGAGCTCGCGCTCGAGCTGCCGGACGCCGGCCTCGCGGGTGTAGTCGGAGACGACGAGCTCGAGCACGTCGTCGTCGATCGAGACCTCGTCCTCGAGCAGGCCGTTCCGCTCGCGCTGGCGCGGCCAGAGGTAGTCGCGCGCGATCGCGACCTTCTCGTCGATCGTGTAGCCGTCGAAGCGGATGACCTCCATCCGGTCGAGCAGCGGGCCGGGAATCGTGTCGGCGATGTTCGCGGTGGCGATGAAGACGACCTCGGACAGGTCGACCTCGACGTCGAGGTAGTGGTCGCGGAACGAGTGGTTCTGCGCCGGGTCGAGCACCTCGAGCAGCGCGGCCGACGGGTCGCCGCGCCAGTCGGCGCCGACCTTGTCGACCTCGTCGAGCATGATCACCGGGTTCATCGTCCCGGCGTCTCGCAACGCGCGCACCAGCCGGCCAGGGAGCGCGCCGATGTACGTGCGGCGGTGACCGCGGATCTCGGCCTCGTCGCGGACGCCGCCGAGCGACATGCGCACGAACTCGCGGTTGAGCGCGCGCGCGATCGACTCGCCGACGGACGTCTTGCCCGTGCCCGGCGGGCCGATCAGCGTGAGGATGGCGCCCGAGCGCTTGTCCTCGGCGATGTCGCGCTCCTGGCGGAGCTTGCGCACGGCGAGGTACTCGACGATGCGCTCCTTGACGTCGTCGAGGCCCGCGTGGTCGGCGTCGAGCACCTCGCGGGCGTTGACCGGGTCGAGCCGCTCCTCGGAGCGGACACCCCACGGCACGGCGAGCAGCCAGTCGAGGTACGTGCGGATCATCGACGACTCACCGGTGGAGTCGCCCATCCGCTCGAGCCGGCCGAGCTCGCGCTCCGCCTGCTCGCGGACGTCGTCGGGCATGTCGGCCGATGCGATCTGCTCGCGGTACTCCTCGATCACCGAGCCCTCGTCCTCGCCGAGCTCCTTGCGGATCGAGTCGAGCTGCTTGCGGAGGAAGTAGTCGCGCTGCTGCTTCTGCGCGCCGGACTCGACGTCCTCGCGGATACGCTTGCGCACCTGGAGCTCGGCGAGCCGCTCGCGCTGGAGCCGCACGGCGAGCTCGAGCCGCTCGACGACGTCGACGGCCTCGAGCAGCTGCACCTTCTCGTCGTAGGCGATGTCGGGCGAGTAGCCGGCGGTGTCGGCGAGCGCACCGGGCTCGCGCACCGCGCGGACGAAGGCCGAGACGCGCTCGTCGGTACCGCGCAGCTCGAGGATCTCCTCGACGACGGCGCGGTACTCGACCTCGAGCTCTCTCGTCTTCGTGCCCGGCGGCGTCTCGTCCGGCCGCTCATCGACCTCGACGCGAAGCACCCCGTTCGGGTCCGTCTCGGCCGTACCGAGGATGCCCCGGTGGACACCGGCCACCGACACGGCCTCGACGCCGCCGGGAAGGCGGACGCGCTCGACGACCTCGGCAACCGTGCCGATGGAAGCGTGCTCGGCCTCGTGCTTCGGGACGAGCACGACGCGCTCGTCGTCACCGACGTCGGCGGCGATAGTGATGTTCATGCCCGGGAAGACCACGGCGTCCTCGAGCGGTACGAGTAGCAGCTTGTTCACGAACGATCCTTTCTCAGTAGTAGATATGAAAAGTGTACCTAGCGCTAGCCTAGCTCGGCAATGCCGCTACAGAACCGCGTGACACCGCTCGGCGAGCTCATCGCCGACCCGGCGCGTGGGCTCGTCTACGGAAATCGCGGCTGCCTGCACGACGAGACGCGGCGGATTCGGCGCCGCTACAACGGGAAGCGCTGGATCGCCTGCCGGCTCGAGTTCCGCGGCTGGAAGCGCGGGCCTCTGCTTCAGCCCGGCAAGTTCACGGAGCTGTTCTTCCTCGACGAGGCGACCGCGTTCGCGGCCGGGCATCGCCCGTGCGCGTTGTGCCGGCGCGAGGACTACAACCGGTTCTGCGGGATCTGGAGCACGCTCCACGCGGATCAAGTGGGGGCGGACGCGATCGACGCGCAGCTTCACGTCGAGCGGAAGCGCCGCTCCCGTGTGCGGTTCGACGAGCTCCCAGACGGTGCGTTCGTGCTCGAGGACGGCGCGTTTCTTGTGCTCGGATCGGAGCTTCTACGCTGGACGCCGTCCGGCTACACGGAACGACGCGGTCGGCCGGACGGGATAGCTGTCGTGATCACGCCACTGTCGCTCGTCGCCGTGCTCCGTGCCGGATGGCACGGTGCTGTGCCATTCCTGCACCCCTCGGCGAAGGTCGCGCTCGAGTAAGACGGCGCTTTCGGACACCTTGCGGCGCGACGCCGCGGTGGGCACGCTGATCGCGTGGACGAGGAGATGGGGATCTCCCGAGACGAGGTCACGGAGATCTTCCTAGCGCTCGCCGACATCAAGGCCGGAGTGCTCAGAATCCTTCGCTACATTGAGGAGGCGGACGATGGCGAAGAAGAAGCCGAAGATGTTTGACTCACCGGAGGAGCGCGCCGCGTTCATGGAGCGGTGGGAGGCGAACACGCGCAGGCTCGAGGCTCGCATCAAGAAGCTCGAGACAGAGCTGGCGGCCAAGCGCAAGCCGCAAGCCCAGCCCTAGTCGACGAGCGGCGCAACGATCGAAAAGTCGCAGCTTCGAGCGCTCAACGCAAGAACGTCGTCAGAGTCGTGCCGCCGATGGCGAGCCGCCTGATGGCCGCGATCGGCTCGCTTTGGCTGATCAACACGGCACCTGACACCGGCTCGGCGTCGCTCGGCAGGAATCCAACCTTGCCGATCGACACCCGGTCAATGTGACGTGACAGCCGCCCCGTGCCGATCACGCGCAGCACGGACCCGCTCGCATCGACCTGCGTGACCGTGCCGCCGGTAGGACCTCCGTTGAGGAGGTACAGCGTGCCGCCCGGGCCCGGGACGATCTTGAACGCGGGCAGCTTCAATGCCGTGTCGATCACGCCTGTGGCCTTGTCGATCCTGCGAACGCCGGCTGCGTCCGCGACGAGCAGGTTGCCCCGCGTGTCGTAGGCGACGTCGTGCGGGCGGTTCACCTGCGCCTGGGCGGCGGGACCGCCGTCGCCACCCGACGCCTGCGTCCCGTTGCCGGCGATCAGCTCGAGCCGCCCTGTGGCCAGATCGAGCTGGCGGACGTAACCGTCGATCGATGCGATGGCCAGAGAGCCTCCGTCAGGATGGACAGCAAGACCGGCTGCTTCGGAGACGCGCGCGACGGTGGTGATGATCCCGCGAGGGCTGATCCGGCGCACCCGCCCCTGGTTGAAGTCGGTCAGGTAGAGGTTGCCTGCGCGGTCGAACGCGAGCTCGGTCGGCTCATCGATTCGCGCCTTCCGAGCGGGACCCTTGTCGCCGGACGAGCCGGCCACGCCCGTGCCGGCGAACACGGTGACCCGGCGAGTGCGAAGGTCGAGCCGAAGCACCTGGTGGCGAAGGCCGTCCGCGATGTACAGCGAGGAGCCGCGCGCCTCGAGGTCGTACGGCAGACGCAAGTGCTGCGGAGCCGCCGCTCCCCCCTCGACCGCCGCGGTGGACGCGGCGATGACGATTCCCATGACGAGTGCGATCGAGCACCGACGCATTCGGTGCTGTACACCGCATGACTGTGGTTGGTTCCCTAGGCAGATCGCAGGCGACCGGCAAACAGCTTCGGCTTGGGGCTCAGCTCCGGCTCAGGGCTCAGCTCCGGCTTTCGCTGCTTTCTGGTCTCTGGCTCGAAGCTCGTGCGCAGACCGTCGAGCCACGTCCCCTCCGGGCACGTCGAGATGGCGCGGTCCGCAGGCTCCGCAGAGCTGGTCATTCGCTCCTTGAGGCCGATGACAGCGATCGAGTCCTTGCCGCGCGGGCGCACTCTCTGTTTATCAGCGGTCCAGGCGAGCCGCGCAACGCCAGGATGGGTGATCTGTCACTAGGATCCCCGCGACCCCAATGGAAGGATCACATGATGTATGCACGACTTGTCTCATTCTCGGGCGCCGACGCCGAGAAGCGTGAGAGTGCGGTCGCGACTATCCGCGAGCGGGTAATTCCGACGCTGCGCGAGTTCGACGGCTTCGCCGGTTACATCGGGCTCTACGACAAGGACGGCGGCCGGGCGAAAGGCCTCCTGCTCTGGGAGAGCAAGGAGACGGCGGAGGCCGCAGAGCCCAAGCTGAGCGAGATGCGCGCCCAGGTCGCGGAGCTCGATGGGTCTCACCCTCGAGTCGGCCGATCTCTACGAGGCCCCGGTCGTCGAGCTGGAAGCTGTACACGTCTAAGACGTAGCAAGAGGGCACCTACGGCGCGGCTAGCCCGACGAAGCGACACAGGGCGTCGGCTAGCCGCGTGTGCCAAGGCCGCTAGTCGTAGCCATCCTGCGGACTCGCCCGTCCGTCCATAAGCGGCTCGTTCGATCAGTTCGCCGGGCACTACGATCGAGGTACTCATGGTGCGAAGGGGCGCCAGTTGATCGACGAGCCTCGTTGGTGGGCGGCCCGACGAGCCCAGAGCCGTAAGCCGGCCTCGTACCGCTGCCCGCTTTGCGGGCGGCAGCTCCACGCAATGAGCCCGCACATACTCATCGCGCCGGAAGGGGACGCTGAGCGGCGGCGCCACGCGCACACCGAGTGCGTGGTGGCTGCCCGGCGAGCCGGGAGATTGCCGACACTCGACGAGTGGCGCCGGACGCAGCCGCGTCAGCCGAGTCTGCTCTCGCGCCTGTTCGGGAAGCGGTGACGCCGCGATCGCCGGTCGTCGAGCTGGAGGCTGCTCTAGTCTGAGCCGCGGCACAATGATGTGATGGCCGACGACTGGCAGAGCGCAGCGGAGATCCGGGCATGAGCGCCTAACCCCGCATGAACGACGAAGAGCACGTCCCTCCAGCAAGAACCCCAGCGCCACCGGCGGACGCTGGAGAAACTCCAGTCGAGAAGCTCGAGGCCCTGGGAGTTCGCGGGATCCTCTGGCGACTTGCCCGGGACGGCCAGATCATCGACGTGCGTTGCGAAATGCCCCAGTGCTACTGCTTCCGAGGTCGTAGGTACTTCGAGCCGATATCGCCGGGTGCCGACTGGATGCCGACGGCCGACCACTATCCGAGACTCAAGATGCACGGAGGTCGCCTCACCCCCGACAACGTCCGGCTCGGGCATCGGCTCTGCAACCAACGTGACTACATATGGCGGGTGAAGATCAACGCGATGCTCGGGATAGCGGATGTCGCTGGAGGAGATCGCCGAGAAGCTGAACGAGGAGAAGGTTCCAACGATTCACGGCACGAACAGATGGACAGCCGCATCTGTTCGGAAGGCGTTCGTGTCCTAGACGCGCCTCAGAGGCAATCATGTCCTCCACGCTCTCGTGGCCGCTGGACTCCGAGGGGCCCCCTTCGGCCCTCGGCCCGATCCCCGATGGGGCCTCACGGGCGGTTCCGCAGGCGAAGGTCCGCGATCTGAATCGCAGTGGACGGCTGGTGAGCTACTACCGCGCCTGGCCGAACTGACACGATCCAGATTGTGCTCCCCGACTACTGGATCGAACGCCCGCCGATGAGCATGGACGTGGCCACGCAGTCGGCGATCGACGCGTTCCTGCAGGCCGAGGCGCACGTCACCGGTGGCCTGCTGGACGTCGACGAGCTGCTTCGCGACCTGGGCGCTGTCACACGTTGGACGTTTCTGTGTGGGCTCGCCGCCGGTCGCAAGATCGCCTTTCACGGGACCGGCGATCCAGGCATCGAGGCTTTCGAGCCCCGGCAGCCGATCGATTTCGCACCGTTCGGTGACCAGAAGGCCGTCTTCGCCACCAGCGACCCGATCTGGGCGATGTTCTATGCGATCGTGGACCGCGCTCGCTACTCAATCAGCCTCAACAACGGTTGCATCGCGCTGCTGGATTCAGAAGGTCGTCCTGGCCCGCCTCACTACTACTTCTCCATCACCGGCGATGCACTAGAGAAGCGACCGTGGCGAACCGGCTACGTCTACCTCTTGCCGGCCGAGGGCTTCGTCGAGCAGCCGTCTGGGCCGTACGGCGGCGCCGTTGCCCGTGTACCTCAGCTGGCGAGCCCCGTCGCCGTCACGCCACGCGCACGTGTTCAGGTCACTCCGGAAGACTTCCCGTTTCTCGCGCACATTCGCGGCCACGACGACGAACGCTTGGCCGAGTACGCGCAGGCGGTCATGTCCGCCGCTCCGTGGCCGGCGTGAAACTACTGCCACCCGACGGCTCAGATGAGCCATGGAACTACCGCGGTTTTTGGAACTACCGCTCTATCCACTGAGCTACGGCAGCGGCCCGCTCTAGACGCTGACGACTAGGAGCTGGAGTTTGATTCCCGGCCAGCTGCGTGCTGGTCGTGCTCGATCCGCTCGTCGCTCTTCGCCAGGGTCTCCTGCCGCAGCTCTTCGGCATCGGCCGCCTCCGAAGTGGTCAGCGGGCCGGTCGGCGGTCGGTGCCCACCGGGCAAGCGTTCGAGGAAGGCGCGGAGGCGCTTCATGGGGAGAGGATATCCTCCGCCGATAGGCGCTCGACTCCGCGCTTTGTAGTCTCGCGCACCCCTCGGTGCAACCCGTGGGAAAGGCGTTCTACAGGCCGAGGACGAGCATGAGGGCGTCGTCGACGGCACGCAGCTCGCCTGCGTCGAGACGTCCGGCTGATCGGCCGAGGCGCTGAGGGTCGACGACGGTCGTCTGCTCGACAAGGACACGTGTCTCCTGCCGGTCGAGGGTGATCGCGGGGCGGAAGCTCGTCGGCCGGGCGCTCGTCGAGGTGGGCGCAATGAGCACGGTCGAAAGGTCGAGGAACTCCTCGGCTTGGACGATCACGGCGTAGCGAGCGCCGCGCTGCTCGTGCCCGCGGGTATCACGGGGAGCCGGTAGCCGGAAGACCTCGCCGCGGACCATCGCTCAGTCCGAGGGGGCGGGTGCGAGTTCTGCCAGCTGCTCTCGAATGATGCGCATCTCCTCGCGATCGGTCGCGTCGGCTGCGACGAGGCGTACCTCTTCGCGGATCGCCGAGCGGACTCGCCGGCGCGCAGCGGCCTCGCGCAGGGCCGTGCGAACTGCTTCGGAGTCGCTCAGGCCGTCGGCACGGACGATCTCGAGGGCGGCCGCTGAGGCGTCGTCGAGCCGAACGTGAAGGGAACGAGACACCAAGCGAGTGTAGCACGAATCATGCTACAAGTCGGTGCGACACGCTCCGCGTAGGAGTCCGGCCTGGGGCCTGGCGCCGCCAGAATGCGCCTAGGGAGGGCTTGGAAGCCGCCGCGCCTCGGCCTACACGGGCGGTGCCAGGCAGCGCGGCTGGTCTTCAACCGCACGCTCGGCCTCAGAGACACCTGGGCCAGGGTCCAAGCGCAGGGCCAGCGGCAATAACGACCGGACAGGTACCACCCGCCGCGAGCGTCGCCTCTACCCGCCCCCGCAGGCGACCGGCTCCTCCCCCTCGCCGAGGAATGCCCCGAGTGCCTCCAAACCGAGCGAACCCTCGGCGCGCTCGCACGCTCGATTCGGGTCGAGCACATCCCAGATCCGCACGGTTCCGTCTTCGGAGCTGGTCGCGAACCGCATCCCGGGGAGTGCGACGACGCGCCATACGGACGCTTTGTGACCCGTGAGCTCACGTCCCAGGGACACCGCCTCGCTGACATCCCACAACCGCACGGATCCCTTGCGGCCGGTGGTCGCGATCGTCGCCCCGTCGCTCAGGAAGGCCGCGCTCGCGGCACCGCCCGGTTGGGGAGTGAGCGTGCCCGTCGGCGTCCTTGATCCCACGTTCCAGAGCTGCACCACCTCGTCGTCGCTCGCGGTCGCCAGGATCGTCCCATCGGCCGACCATGCCAAGCCCCAGATCGTGTTGTCGTCGGCGGCGATCGGCTCGCCGGCGGCTTCTCGACGGTCAACATCCCACAGCGTTACGCCGCCCTGCCGGTCGGCCACAGCCAATGTGCCGTCCGGCGAGCGCGCCATCGCAGTGACGCCTGCCGCGTGCGGGCCGAGTTCCCCTTCCAGAGTCGCGCCGTCCCAGATGCGGATGATCCCCTCGGCACCACCGGCGAGCACGCGGCCGTCGACGAAGAGCACGGAGCTGATTTCGTCGCGGGAACGAGGGGGTGAAGCGAGCTGCTCACCCGTCTCCGCATCGATCACCTGGACATCACCGTCCTCTCCGCCCGATGCCAGCCGAGTCCCGTCCTCGGAGAAGGCGAGACCCCAGACCGTCCCGTCGTGAAGCCGGATCGGCCCCAGCTCGCGCTCGCCGGTCGTCGCTGAGAACAGGCGCACGTTGCCCACCCCATCGCCCGTCGCGATCCGCGTCCCGTCCGGGCTCGCCGCCAGCGCGTACGCGCCTTTGACCTGTTCGTCGATCACCCGCGCGATTGGCTCGCCACCCCGCGACCACACCTGCATCTGTTGATCGCTGCCGAGGGTCGCCAGCGTGCCCGAGGCCAGCGACGCGTCGACGACCTGTGCGCCCAGTGGAGCGAAGCTGGTCGGTCTCGCCGGGCCGTCCGCCGAGGTGACCAGAAGACGCCCCTTCTCGTCGCCGGCGAGCACGTTGTCCCCGTCGAGGAGCACGCCGCGCACGTCGGAAGCGGAACGCGCAAAGGGCTCGGCGATCATCTTTTGGGTGGACGTATCCCAGATGCGGATCCGGCCGTCGCTGCTGGCTGTCGCGAATCTCGATCCGTCGGCCGTGAACTCGATCTCCCAGACATCGCTCTTGTGCGCATGGAACGTGGGGATCGCGATCCGCCGATCGTCCACCGTCCAACCCGTGACCTGACCACGGCCGTTCCCGACCAGGAGCTTCTTCCCATCGGGACTGAACGCCACCGTGAGCGCGTCGAACTTCAGATCGACCCACACCGAGCCGATCTGGCGCCGGGTTCCCAGGTCCCAGAGGCGGATCGTGCCGTCCTCGGACGCTGACGCTGCGGTCGCCCCGTCCGGCGCGACCGCCACGCTCCACACGTATCCCGGTCGTCTTGCCCAGCAGTCTCGGCTTCGGCACGTCTTCGGGATTGACGAGATCCCACAGCAGGATCGAGGCATCGTCGCTGCCGGTGATCAGCCAGCGACCGTCGGGCGTGAAGTCCATCTCCTCGATTGCCAGCGTGTGCCCCGCGACGTTGGTCGCCAGACGCGTCCCCGTCGAGCTCCAAGTCGAGATCGACCCATCCCGGTTCCCCGTGGCAATGAGAGACCCGTCGGGGCTGACCGCGACCGTCGACGCATCTCCGACCGGCAGCCGCGGACCCGAGGGCACGAACGGGGCCTCAAGCGTCTGGCTCGCATCCACCAACGCCACCCGGGCGTCGATCGGATCTTCCCCTGTCCTCACGGATGCCTCCGCCGCGAGCGCGATCGCCGTTCGCGGATCGGAGTCAGCGAGCAGTCTCGCCTGGGTCGCGAGAGCCTGTCCGTACCGCGACTTGGCCTCGGAGAGCGCTGAGAAGGCGATCACCGAGGCTCCCGCCGCCGCGACGGCCAGCACCGCCAGGACCGAAACGGCGAGCCATCGGATCCGACGTGAGCGCCGCGCCGCCTGTTCCGAGCGCGCCGTCGCCTGCACGAGCGCCTCCTTGCTCTCCGCGAGGAATTCCGCTTCGGCCGACCCGAGGGTGTCGCCGTGCACGGACGCCCATTCGAGCGTGGACTGGAGCAGGGTTCCGCGGTACAGCAGATCGGGGTCGCGATCCTGCGCGAGCCACTCCGCCGCAGCACGATCGATCCGCTGCCGCGTTCGCAGATCGTCCCGGGCCTCCTCGACCCAGTTCCGAAGACGGGGCCAACTCCGAAAGAGCGCTTCGTGCGCGATCTCGAGGGAATCGCGGTCGATCGTCAGCAGCCTGGCGTCCACCATCTGGTCGACCACCCACGTGCTGACCTCGGGATTCGGATCGCGGTCCAGGTCGCTGGGTTGCAGACGGCGGCGCGAGTCGGACGTGCCCTCCCCAGGGGTCACGAGTCGGAGCATGAGGCGGCGGCACGCCTGCTTCTCCGCGTCGTCGAACACGGACTCGTAGAGCGAGTCCGCGGTCTGGGAGATGGACCCGGCGACGCCACCGGCCTCGCGGTATCCCGCAAGCGTCAAGGTCTCACCGTCCCGGCGCCGCCAGGTTTCGGCCATCGCGTGCGACACGAGCGGGAGTGCAGCCAGTTCGCTCCCAGCATCCTGGAGCACCGCGTCTGCCAGCCCGTCCTCGAGGCGAAGCCCCGCCCGGAGCGCGGGCTGTTCGATCACGTGCTTCAGGTCGGCCAGGCTCATCGGCCCGACCAGCACCTGGTTGGCCGTGATCCGGTTGGCGAGCCAAGGGAATGTCGCACAGATCCCGTAGAAATCGGCGCGCATCGCCATCACCGCGCGCACGCGGCTGGCGGTGGGGTCCACGACGGCAGCAAGGGTCTCCAGGAACCGCTCCTGGGCGCGTCGCTGGCTGAGCGTGAACAGCTCCTCGAACTGATCGATCACCATCAGCAGCCCGCCGCTGTCGCCGCAGATCAGGTCGGCGAGCCGACGCGCTTCGTCGGGCCCCACGAGCGACGACGCCTGGTCGCGTTCGACGTCCGGCCCCGAGACGCCGTCGGCGAGTTGACGAAGCTGGTGCGCGAGCTCCGCCGTCGGATCGGCTCGCGGCGAGAAGAGCGCAACGGGCCAGCTGATCGCTCCCCGAGATCGATCCGGCCTGAACCGCCGGGATGAGTCCCGCCCGCACCACCGACGATTTGCCGCTGCCGGACGGACCGATCACGAACAGCACGCGCTCTCGGTCGAGCCGGGCGACGAGCTCGGCGACGAGCCCCTCCCGCCCGAAGAACCGGTCCGCGTCCTCGGGCTGGAACGCGGCCAGGCCTCGGTACGGACAGATCGCCCCCGCAGACGGATCCGCCCTGGGACCGAGGGCCCGTTGGAACTCGACGTCGTGCTCGGGATCCCACCCGTCGCGGGTGAGTCGGGTGACTCGCACCGGGTCTGCAAGACCCTTGAGCCGAAAGGACCCGCGGTCGACCTGCGTCACGCCTTCCATGCGGCGAGCGAGATGCACGACCTCCTGGCTGGCCAGGATCTCACCCGGACGCGCGAGTGAGCAGAGCCGCGCCGCCAGGTTCAGCGCACCGCCCCGGTAGCCGTCCTCGACCCGGACGGCCTCGCCCGCATCGAGTCCGATCCCAACCGGGAGAGGCAACGACGGATCGGAGATCGTCGCCCTGACGAACGCAGACTGGAGGTCGGTTGCTGCCCGGATCGCCTGGCGGGCCGAGTGGAAGACGGCGAGCACCTCGTCCCCGCGGAGCTCGAGGCCCGTTCCCCCACCGGCCTCGAGGGTCGTGTGAGCGATCGACGCGAACCTGGTCGCGAGGGCGGCCGCGGCCTCGTCGCCGCGTTCCTGCGTAAACGAGGTGTACCCGCGAACGTCGGCAATCAGGAAGATCTGAAGGGTCGGTTCGCCGGCGTCGAGCGTCGCTGGGGGAGTCAAGGTCCCCGCCCTCGGCTCAGAGGAGATCGGCTACGTCTCGACAGTCGACGAGCGACGCATCGATCACCACATGGTCGCGGTCACCGGCCGTGACACAGATGGTCGTGGAATCACCACGGGTTGTGACGGAGACGGCCGACTCGGTCACGTAGGTGGGGACCACGTCGGTCGGAACCCACTCCCCCTGGGACACACCGCGCGACTCGGCGTCACTGCTCACCTGATCGGCCGTGTAGCGGTCCCAGTACACGTGGATGTGGTTCCTGGAGACGTCGGGAACGAAGTTCGGCTCCCAGGTGATCGCGATCTCGTCGCCTTGGCGGGTGGCATCGACGATCTTGATCTGGCAACCCTCCGCCGGACACGCGTTGGCGACTGGAGCCGCCGACTCGGTGGTCGTCGTCTCGGCCGTGCTGGATCCCGCCGTCGACTCGTCGCCTCCACATCCCGCCAGGAACAGCGCGACCAGTGATAGGGAAAAAACGAGGGCGCCTTGCGTGAGAACCTTCGTCATCGCTTGCCTCTCGATCGCCTTCTCGATCTTCTGGAGCAAGCGTAGACGATACCCGCCGCTGCCGTTCGCGACGCCAAAGATCCTAACGGGCGCCCGGCCGAACTGACACGATCCAGATGTGCTCCCCGACTACTGGATCGAACGCCCGCCGATGAGCATGGACGTGGCCACGCAGTCGGCGATCGACGCGTTCCTGCAGGCCGAGGCGGACGTCACCGGTGGCCTGCTGGACGTCGACGAGCTGCTTCGCGACCTGGGCGCTGTCACGCGTTGGACGTTCCTGTGCGGGCTCGCCGCCGGTCGCAAGATCGCCTTTCACGGGACCGGCGATCCAGACATCGAGGCTTTCGAGCCACGGCAGCCGATCGATTTCGCACCGTTCGGTGACCAGAAGGCCGTCTTCGCCACGAGCGACCCGATCTGGGCGATGTTCTATGCGATCGTGGACCGCGCTCGCTACCCAATCACCCTCAACAACGGTTGCATCGCGCTGCTGGATTCAGAAGGTCGTCCTGGCCCGCCTCACTACTACTTCTCGATCAGCGGCGATGCTACTGGAGAAGCGACCGTGGCGAACCGGCTACGTCTACCTCTTGCCGGCCCAGGGCTTCGTCGAGCAGCCGTCGGGGCCGTACGGCGGCCACGTTGCCCGTGTACCTCAGCTGGCGAGCCCCGTCGCGGTCGCGCCACGCGCACGTGTTCAGGTCACTCCGGAAGACTTCCCGTTTCTCGCGCACATTCGCGGCCACGACGATGAACGCTTGGCCGAGTACGCGCAGGCGGTCATGTCCGCCGCTCCGTGGCCAGCGTGAAACTACTGCCACCCTACGGCTCAGATGAGCCATTGGGCTACCGCAGTTTTTGGACCCCTTGCTCTATCCATTGAGCTACCGGCGGGCAATTTGCAGAGGTGCAAGCGGCCAATTACGTGGCGGCCACCGGTGTGGAAGGGCGCGTTCGGAACTCTTCTGCTCTATCACCGACCGAGGACAAAAAGGGGTGACTGCCGGACTCTAAATCCCAAAGTCGAAGGTTCGAGTCCTTCACGGCCCACGCCACAAACGCCGGCCGCCGAGCTTGTCAGCCCTCCTCCGAACGCCTATCGAGACGCCACGGCACCCGCGATTGCCCGAGCGACCGCTTCCTCAGTTGCCTCTGCGCGATGAAACTCGGCCACAAGGGTGCCCCGGTACATCGCGTAGATTCGATCGCAAATCGTCAGCAACTCAGGGAGCTCTGAGGAGCTCAGGAGCAGCGCCACGCCGCGGGCGGCTAGACCGTCGAGGATCTGGTAGATCTCCGCTTTTGAGCCGACGTCGATCCCACGCGTTGGCTCGTCGGTGTCAGGATCTTGGGTTCTCGCGCAAGCCACCGCGCGAGGACGACCTTCTGCTGATTGCCGCCGGAAAGAGTTCGGACCGACTCTCGGAGCTGCGTGTTCGAATAGCCAGACGGTGGACGAGCGAGTCTGCGCGCCTGCGGGCCTCGCGGGAATTAACCACGCCTGCGAGGGGACGGCGTGCGTAGTCGGCGAGAGCGATGTTCTCGGTAATGGACATCTCCAGGCAGAGGCCGGTCTGGCGACGGTCCTCGGGAACCAGGCCGATCCCAGCCGAGATCGCATCTCGGGGTGACCGGATCGACACCGGCACTTGCTTGATCAGGATCTCGCCTGTGTCCGGCTGGCGGAGGCCGAAGAGGGTGCGAACGAGCGCTGACCGGCCTGCACCAACGAGCCCTGCGATTCCGACGATCTCGCCGCTGCGTACGTTGAGAGATGTCATGGAGTGTCGGCGCCCTCGTCAGGGACTGCACCTCGAGAGTCAGCTCACCCGGCTGCTGCGGCGTCCTGTGCACCTCGCCCAGCTCTCGGCCGACCATGAGCCGGATGATCTCGTCCTGATCCGTTGTTTCGACCTTCAGCGCGCCCGCGTCTGTCCGTCGCGGAGGACGGTGACGCGGTCGCAAAGCTGGAACACCTCTTGCAGGCGATGCGTGATCAGGATCACCGCGCGACCATCGTCTCGGAGCTTGCGCAGCAGACGGAACAGGAGTTCCACCTCATCACCAGTTAGCGATGCCGTCGGCTCATCGAGGGCGATCAGCGACGGTCGCGTCGCCGCAACTTTCGCAATCTCGACCAGCTGCCGTTGATCCGGCGAGAGGTCGCGCACGAATCGGCGCGGCTCGAGCGAATGCCCGTCTCTTCTGCCAACGCAGCAACTTCGCGCGAGACCTTGCTCCAGTCGATCACGCCCCACGAGCGGCGGGGAAGGCGACCCATGAGCACGTTCTCCGCCACGGTCAGATCGGGCGCGAGGTTCGGCTCTTGATAGACGAGGCCGATGCCCGCGCGCTCGGCTTCCGCAGGGCGCGTCCAGCGTGTACTCGCTCCGCCGAAGCGGACCTCTCCTTCGTCGGCCGCGATGTCCCCGATAAGAATTCGCATCAATGTCGTCTTGCCGGAGCCGTTCTCCCCGACGAGGGCGTGTATCTCTCCACGCTCGACCTCGAGGTCGGCTCCACGCAGCGCGTGGACTACGCCAAAGCGCTTCTGTATCCCGTTCAGCTCAAGGAACGGTCCACGCATTACGTGGTCCTGCGAAAACGGTCGAGCCACACCGCGAAGATGAGAATCACGCCGGTGACGACACCCTGCCAGAAGGATGAAACGGCGACCAGGTCGAGACCATTGTTGATAACCGCGAGCAGGAGCGCTCCGACCAGGGCGCCGACGATGCTCCCACGGCCGCCTGTGAAGCTGACGCCGCCAAGCAGGACCGCCGCAATCACTTGCAGCTCGAGGCCGGCCCCGACCTGCGGTGTCGCCGACTGGATGCGGCCGGTGAACATCACGGCGGCGAGGCCGACGAGCAGCCCGCTCAGTGCGTAGACAGCGACTGTTATCCGCTCGACCGGAATGCCGGCCAAGCGCGCAGCGTCAGGATTCCCGCCGATCGCGTAGACAGAGCGGCCGAAGATCGTCCAGCGGAGGACCACATATGAGGCCAGGAAGACGATCGCGGCAACGATGGCCGGAACCGGCACCGACCCGACGCTGCCATCGCCGAGCCAGGTCGCCAGATCGAAGTTCTCCCTCCCGAAGAGGGTAATCGTGTTCCCGTTCTCGATCAGAAAGGAGCCGCTCCGGAAGATGATCATGGTTCCGAGCGTGACCACGAAGAAATTGATGCCTGCCTTACCGATGAGCAGCCCATTGACGAGCCCCAGCCCGAGCCCGGCCGCGATCGCTGCAATCACGGCTAGCACGGCAGGCCAGCCAGCGATGATTGCCTCGCCGAGGAACATCGAGACGAGGGCGAGCATCGCGCCGACTGAAAGGTCAATCCCCCGGGACAGGATCACGAAGGTCATCCCGCACGTCATCACGATCGGGATCGCGTTCGCGCGGAGAACGTTCCATATGTTGCTTTCCGCACGAAAGTCGGTTCCGCGATGGACAGCCCGATTACCAACACCAGCAAGACGACGCCGATGCCGGTCCAGCCCTCCGTCAATCGCATGATCTCCGAGGACCTGCCCGACCGACGATCGCCGGCCGGGCGTGAGGTCCTCGACTTCGTCGAGCGGACGCGCTCCCTGGTTATCGGGCACGGCTAGCGCTTGATCTTCGCGCGCTCCGGCCACGGGATGTACTTGCTCGCGTTGAACTTGTCAATGCGCGTGAACGGCAGGAGAAGCCGCTTCGGCGGTTTGCCGGTCTCGAGCCATCGGAGCAGATGGATCGCCATCTGCTCACCGGCGGCGTTCTGGTTGGCGTCCCACGTCGCCGTGATCAGACCCTTCTTGACCGCGTCGACGCCCTCGGGCTGACCGTTCATGCCGGTGATAATTAGCGTCTTGCCATCCGCCTTCGCTGCGAGACCCGCTCCAAGGGCCTGGACGTCATTCGAACCCCAGATGAAGTCGATGTCCGGGTAGGTCTGGAGCAAATTCTCGGCGATCGCGCGGGCCTCGTCGAGCGTCTCCTTAAGGTTTCTCTTCAGCGTCAAGATCTTGACTTTTCCCTTCGTCTTTTTGACTGCAAGACGGAATCCGAGCTCGCGGTTCTTGATCACAGGCGCAGGGGTGTCGGAAAGCATCACGCCCGTCGCCCCGCCGGGGTGCTTCCTCAGAATGAGCTGCACCGCTTCGCGTCCTGGGATCCGCCAGTCCTCCTGGACCGCTCCGGGCCGTGTGCTGTACTGCGTCACGTTGGGGACCTTCTTCGCGTCGGCCCGCTTGTAGAAGGCGTCCATCGTGTGGGCGAAGAGATCGATCGTCATGATTCCGTCGTAGCCGCGGCCGAGCATTGAGTCAGCGAGCTGCACCTGCTTGCTGACATCCAGCTGGGCGTCTTGGACGTCCATTTTGACTCCCGCGATCTTCGCCGCCTTCTTTGCTCCCGCTGCGACCGAGCCCTCACCTGGTTCTGAGAGAAGCGGGACGACGAACCCGAGCTGGTAGGGCTCCGCTGGCTTCCTCAAAGTAATCCGCTGTACCTTCTGAGTCGTTAGCACGGGGACGATGTCGATCGTCACCGTGTTCGCGCTCATCGTCGCGGAGCGACTCGGGCTGCCGGTTGCCTGCACGGCAAAGGTCAAGGTCGCCCCGGCAAGGGCAAGGATTGCCAAAGGGATCAGTCTCTTCTTCATGCTTGATTCCTCCAGACCGATTGCAGTGGCGGCGGGCGGCGGTTGTTGCGCCGCCCGCCGTGCGAAGTCAGTGCCTTACTTGACGATGCGCGTTAGCTTCGGCCGTAGGGGCCACGGAATCCACCGAGCAGCGTTCGCTTTCGTGATCCTCGTGAAGGGGATCAGGCCTGCTTTCGGCGCTCGTCCGGTTGCTAGCCAGTTGAAGCAATTGATCGCGACAATCGAGCCCATGAGGTTCTGATTTGAATCCCATGTTGCGGACATCAGGCCTTGCTTGACCGCCTCAACCGCCTCAGGCGTACCATTCATTCCGATGATCGTAGGGTTCTTGCCAAGCGCCTTCGCCGCAAGGCCAGCGCCCAGCGCGCCGATGTCGTTCGTTGCAATGATGAACTGCAAGTCGGGGTACTTCTGGAAGAACCCTTCTGCGATGGTGCGCCCGCCGTCAATCGACTCCTTGAGGTTGCGCTGTTTTTCAAGGACCTTGAGATTGGGGTAGCGCTTCAGCCCCGCTGCGATGCCGGCCTCTCGCCTGAGGATCACTGCCGCGGGAGTATTAGCGAGGATGACGCCCTCGGCTCCGTTCGGGTAGAGCCGGTGTAGATAGTCGGCAATCTCACGACCTGCCTGTGCATCGTTCTCTTGCGCACCGCCAGGTTTGGTGCTGAACTCAATACACACGGGAACACTCTTCCTCTTCGCTCGCACGAGGAACGCGTCGAGCGAATGCGGGAGAGGATGTCCGTGGTGATGGCGTCAAAGCCGCGGTTCAACATGGAGTCGGCTATCTGGAGGTGCTTGTTGGCATCTAGGTTCGCATCCTCCATCACGCTCTTCGCCCCTACCAGGCTGGCGATCCTCTGGTTGGCGGTGTCCATTGCCGCCTGCCCGGGATCAGCGTGAAGGGGAGTTCGCGATGCCCAGATTGTCCCGGGCTTCGGCACCTGAACCCTGAGGACGGTCGGTTTGGCCGACTTGACCGACCCTGGGATCGAAATCTTCACCGTGCGCATCGCCGCTGTGGTCCGTTCGACGCGACAGGCAAGGCTGCGGCCGCGGCGGCGAGACCCGCTGCTGCCACGGCGCCAATCAGGAGTATTGCCGTGCGCCTACGAAGAATGCTCATCGGCTGTCCTTTCTCGTCCGTGCATTGACGTTTCCCGGATCCGGGCGATTGGTTGAAGGATCTTTACGACCTCTCCCTCCTGGGCGAGGACCTCGACGACCACACCGGTCCACGGCGATGGGATGTCGATTTCCACCTTGTCGGTCTCGATCACAAGCAGAACCTCGTCGCGTTCGACCTCCTCTCCCTCTGCCTTGAGCCATCGGAGGATCGATCCCTCGTCCATTGCGATCCCCAAGCGGGGCATCGCGAGCTCACGCAGGTTGTCGTTCATCGGAGCTCCGCCATGAGAACGCCTCCTCGAACAGGTTCAGTGGGGTATGGGGATCGAGGTCGAGAATCTTGGAGAGCTGAGCGATCAGCATCACGAGCGCCTCGGGCTCGCGAAATGCCTTCAGGACGTTGAA
>CAVWJN010000021.1:0-73699 GCA_963755255.1 uncultured Actinomycetes bacterium
CGATGCATGTCCACGTCGCCTCCCCACGGACGGTCGACGACGCAGTACCCATGCCGGCTGTGAACGAGTGGAGGTCGCGCATCCCATCGACCTGCCACGGCGGCCCGAGGTTGAGGATCAGCGGGATGCCCGGAAACGGCACCTCGCGCAGCTCCGGTGCGTCGCCGCGCGTCTGCGCCCAGCCTTCGACGGGTGCAGAAGCAGTGGGCGAAGCGCGGGTGGCGGGTCGCGCCGCGCGATCTCCCAGTCCGCGTCCTTCGTCTCGTGGCGTTCGACACGCATGGCGAGAGGCTACGTGCTCCTGCTCCGGAGCACGCGAAGCGCGCGCAGCGTGTTCCAGCGGCTTTCCTGGCCCGGTTTCTCCATCTCGACGAGCAGCGTGCCGGGGATCCGCTTCTGGAGCGGCCAGCGCCCGTTCGGCTTGCGCGCGCTCAACAGGAGCTCGATCGCATCGTCCGCGCGCTCGTCCTGGATCGCCGGGGTGAGCCGCAGGTAGTCGAGGCCGCGGAGGACGGTGTAGTGCCAGTGCCACGGGTACGTCAGCTGCGTGAACCGCTCGGAGATGACCTCGCCCGTGTGATCGGAGCGGTAGAGGCGATGTGCGAGCATGAACTCGGCGGCCCGCGCCTCGGCGGCGCGGAACGTCGCCGCCGGCACCGCGCCCTGGTCGACCGCGACGCCGGACGTTCTCGAGCACGTTGAACGTCGTGTGGAACGAGCTGTGCGTCTTGTGCGGGTGGTTCCGCATGTGGCAGTTCCAGCCGCCGTCGGCGAACTGCGCGCTGAGGATCGCCTCGGCGAGCGGGAGGAGTCGCGGATCGTCCGGGTCGAGGAAGTACGCGGCCAGTCCCAGCCAGAAGCCGAGGTGGCAGAGATCGACGCGCTTGAGCAGGTACGCCCCGTCCACCTCCTTGTCCGGTGGGATGAACCGGTCGATGAGTGCGCCGAGCGCGGGCTGGGCCGACGGGTGACGTTCGGGCACGCCGAGCGCGATGAGCAGCAGCAGCGTCCAGGTCGTGGCCGTCCAGCGACCGGCCGGCCACTCGCCGTTCGCACCCCTGTGAGCGAGCAACTCTGCAACCCAGCCGTGCTCGACTGTCCGCCGCCGCTCCTCCTCCCAGACCGCGGGCGGCTCGTCGAGCAGGTCACGCATCACCTGCCAGCGGATCGCCGGGTCGCCCTCGAGCAACCAGTCGACGACCGCCGCGTCTTGATCCGTACTCGCCACTCGCGTGTTCTTAACGGATTACGAGCCGAGCACGTTGACCGCGCGCGCGGCGATGAGCAGCACGGTGACAGCAGAGATTGCCGACTCGAAGCCCATCAGCGCCTTGGCGCGAACGGAGAGCGGCATCGCGTCAGTAGGGCTGAAGGCGATCGAGTTCGTCAGGGACACGTACAGGTAGTCCCAGACCTGGGGACGCCAGTCGGGGGAGGCGAACCTCGGATTGTCGTCCTGCGGAAACTCGAAGTCACGCGTCTCAGCTCTCGGAGCGTGCAGCCGAGCGACAGGGCCGCCTGCGTCGACTTCCCAGAACCACAGGCCGAACACGATCACGTCGGCGCTCCAGATTGCGAAGCCCGGTGAACAACAGCTCACCGCCGCTGAGATCGGCGCTGTTGGCGGTCACCAGGCCGGCGACGAGAATCGCCACTGCCGCGAAGTTGCCGAGCGCGAGCAAGCCGAGGAGGACTAGGGCCGCCCTCCGAGACCGAACAAGGCCCTTGCCTCGATACGTCAACGCCAGGTCGATGGTCAGCAAGATCACGGGAAGGGCGACGAGCAACCAGATCCACCACGACAGGCCGAGCAGCTCCCACCCCTTCGCCCGGCTCACGAAGGCGAGCACGACGATCACGAGCAACACGACCGCAGCAGCAGGGGCTGCCTCGCGTCGACTCTCTGCCCGTGCATCGGCTTCGCTGATCGACACTGCCACCAATTCGCTCTGATTGTTACAACCCCTATGTGACCGCTCTGCCGCAGCGGCCCACATCGAGACGCGAGCGGACCATGCTGATCTGGTTCGGCGTCGCGCTCGCGCTGGCGCCGCTCGCGCTGCTCGCGCTCTTCCTCCTCGCTTCGGGCATCGACTACCGCTGGGAGAGCCACGTGGCGCACTTCTGGCTCGTGCTCGCGGCCGCGCTGGTCACGCTTGGGCTCGGCTACGCCGTCAGCGCCACCGCGCGGCGGCGTCGCGACGCGAGGCTGTTCCTGATCTCGCTCGCGTTCATGGCCAGCTTCGGCTTCCTCGCGCTGCACGCGCTGGCCACGCCTGACGTCCTGCTCGGCAAGAACGCCGGCTTCGAGCTGGCGACGCCTGTCGGCCTGGTCGTCGCGGCACTGCTTGCCGCCGCCTCCGCACTCGAGCTGAGCCGCGAGCGTTCAGCGGCCGTGATGCGACGCTCGCATCTCCTCGTCGCCGCCCTCGTCGGCGTGCTGCTGCTCTGGGGCGCCGTCTCGCTCACCGAGACGTGGCCGCTGGACGCGCCGATCGCAGCCGAGCAGCTCGACGGCTGGCAGGTCGCTCTCGCCGTGGCCGGGATCGCCCTCTTCGCCCTGGCCGCGTTCGGCTACTTCCGCCTCTACCGCCGCCGCGGCGCGACATTCGCCTTCGCCGTCACGTTCGCGCTCGCGCTGCTCGCCGAGGCGATGGTCGTCATCGCGTGGGCCCGCAACTGGCACGTCTCGTGGTGGGAGTGGCACGTGCTCATGCTGCTGGCGTTCGTGGCGATCGCGCTCGCCGCTCGCCGCGAGTGGCACGAAGAGCGATACAGCGCGCTCTATCTCGACGAGACGCTGGCCGGCGCTCGGGACGTGAGCATCCTCTTCGCCGACCTCGCGGGCTTCACGCCCTTCGCCGAACGCCACTCGCCCGAGCAGGTGACGGAGATGCTGAACGCGTACTTCGGCAGGATCATCCCGCTGATGGAACAGTCCGGCGGCGAGGTGCATCAGTTGATCGGCGACGAGGTGATGGTGATCTTCAACAAGGCCGGCGATCTCCCCGACCACGCGGTTGTCGCTGTAGGTGCCGCGCGGACCTTGCAGGAGACGGCTGCCGCCGTCGCGCGCGATCATCCCGACTGGCCTCGCTTCCGCGCCGGTGTCAACAGCGGCGAGGTGCTGGCGGGCGTGGTCGGAGGGTCGCGCGGGCACCGCAAGCACGGCGTCGTCGGCGATACCGTCAACCTCGCCTCCCGCCTCCAGGCCGAGGCGCCCGTGGGCGAGGTCGTGCTCGGCGCGGAGACCGTCCGCCGATTGCCGCCCGGCACGCTCGTCGAGCGGCTGCCCGAGCTGCGGGTGAAGGGAAAGGCCGAGCCGGTCGAGGCCTACGTGCTCAGGAGCTAGGCGCCGTCAGGCCAACCGCCCCGGTGGAGCACCATCGGGTAGTGCGGCAGTCGTCCGGTCGGGTCGTCGATGACGGCGTTCGTCTGCTCGACGTAGCGCTTCCTCGCCCGCCAGCCATCCGGATACGGGTGCAAGCCCTCGGACAGCCCGCGCTGATCGAGGACTCCGGCCATGGCTTTGCGCAGCCGCTGCGGCTTCCATCGCTCGCTCGACTTCCGCATGCAGCGCGGGAGCGGCCGCCTGGGCCTCCAGGCCCTTGGCCGTGAGGCGAACGAGCTTCGCTTCGACCGAGACGTAGCCGGTCTTCTTCAGGAAGTTCAGCGCCATGGTCGTCGCCTCCCTGGACACGCCCGCGGTCGCGGGTAGTTCACGGACATCGAGACCCGTCTTGCCGAGGACGCGCACGAAGTTCGCGGTCAGCGGCAACGACAGCTCCGACCTGACGCTCGAAGTCGAGCGTGTACGCGAGGAGCACCTGCGCGAGAAGTGCCGACAGGTGGGTCGCGGTGCGTCGGACCCTCGCGTTGGTCGATCTCGGCGACCATCCCGTTCCTGCTGTCGACGATCGGGAGGTACTCGGGCAGCTCGACGTCGAGCCCTCCGATCACGGCGTCCAGCGCCCGACGGAGCTCGTCGACCGTCGCCGCTCCGAACCGCTGTTTCCACCGCTTCTCGATCTCGCCGAACAGCGGCGGCGCGATCTCCTGCGTCTTCTCGCCGACGGGCGTGGGGCGGACGAACCAGTCGGGCTCGAAGCGCTCGAGCGCTGCCCCAGCCGTCTCGCTTCGACTTCGGAGCAGCACCGGTCGGCTTGGCGCTGACGAACACGTAGCGCCACCGCTCCATGCCGCCCAGCGTGGAGAGCGTTCGTGACTTCGGGATCCCCGACGCCTCGGGCAGCTCGCCGACCGTGATGCCGTCGCCGACGAAGCGCAGGAAGTTCGACCACATCACCATCGAGATGGGGAGGCGGCGGCCGACGTCTGCCTCGGCGAGGCGGTGGTCGAGCTCGTTGTCGAACTCGATCGTGAGGGCGATCAGCAGCTGCGACAGAGGCGTCGACAGCGGAACAGGGCACCTTCGGTGTTCTAACGGATAGCGTCATCCCGTGAACGCGGTTCCCCTGCGCCGTAACCGCGACTTCATGCTGCTCCAGACCGGGCAGCTGCTCTCCAACATCGGGACGCGGCTGACGTCGATCGCCTATCCGCTGCTCGTGCTCGCGCTGACGGGCTCGCGCGGCCAAAGCCGGCTTCGTTCTCTTCGCGCGCACGATCCCGCACGCGCTCTTCGCGCTGCCCGGCAGGGGTCGTGGCCGACCGCTGGGACCGGAAGTGGCTGATGATCGGCGCGGATGCCGTGCGCGTGCGTCGCCGTGAGCGTCCTCGTTGTCGTCGTCGCGCTGGAGTCGGATGCGCTTCTGGCTGATCTCCGTGATCGCGTTTGTCGAGGGCGTCGGCACGGCGTTCTTCATCGCCGCCTACCCGGGCTCGGTGCGGTCCGTCGTTCCGATGCATCAGCTGCCGGATGCCGATGCCGTCCAGAGCGGCCGAAACGCGATCGTGCAGCTCGCCGGTTCACCACTGGGAGGCGCCCTGTTCACGATCGCGCGGGTGCTGCCCTTCGTCGTGGACGTCATCTCGTACGCGTTCTCGGCGATCTCGCTGCTCATGATGCGCGCCTCGTTCCAGGAGGAACGCGAGCGGGATACGTCATCGCTTCGCGCACAGCTGCTCGAGGGCGTCCGGTACGTCTGGCACCAGCCCTTCCTGCGGACGTGCGCGCTGATCTTCGGGCTCTTGAACTTCGTCGGCCCGAGCGTGCTCTTCGCGATCGTCGTCATCGGAACCGACCAGGGACTCTCGGGAGGCGAGGTGGGACTGCTCGTGGCCGTGTTCTTCGCGGGCATCCTGCCCGGGACGCTCCTCTCGCCGTACATCCGCGCGGGCCCTACCCGTCCGCGCCGTGTTCGTGCTCGAGCTGTGGACGTGGGTCGGGTTGTGCAGCGTTTCTCGTGTGGCCGAGCGTCTACGTGCTCGCCGTGTGCCTGTTGCCGACCGCGCTCGTCATCCCGTCCACCGACTCGGTCGTCCACGGGTACCGGATCGCGATGACGCCCGACCGGCTGCTCGGACGAGCGGAGTCGGCATGGACGACGTTCGCGATCGTCATCTCGCCGCTCGGGCCGCTCGTAATGGGCGTACTGATCACCGAGGTGTCGGCCCGAGCCGCAATCGGCCTGTGCGTCGTGCTCGCGCTCTGTCTTGCCGTTTGGGGCGACGTTCAGCCCGGCGATCCGGAACGCGCCGAGCATCGACGATCTCGCCGAAGTGCCGGGCTAAGGTTCGCGTCGCATGGCCGGACTGGACAGCTTCGAACGCGTGCCGTTGCTGTTCGGGCCGTCACCCGTCCACCGGCTCGAACGGCTGAGCGAGCACCTGGGCGGGAGCGTGGACATCTGGGCCAAGCGCGAGGACTGCAACTCCGGCCTCGCGTACGGCGGGAACAAGGTTCGCAAGCTCGAGTACCTGGCGGCCGACGCGCTCGCGCAGGGCTGCGACACGCTCGTCTCCATCGGTGGCGTCCAGTCGAATCACACGCGGCAGGTGGCGGCGGTGGCGGCTCGGCTCGGTCTGAAATGCGTGCTCGTGCAAGAGCACTGGGTCGAGTGGGACGAAGCTGGCTACGAGACCGTGGGCAACATCCTGCTCTCGCGGATCATGGGAGCCGAGGTGCGGCTCGATCCGGCCGGCTTCGACATCGGGATTCGCCGGAGCTGGGAGGAGGCGCTGCGATCGGTCGAGGAGACGGGAGGCAAGCCGTACCCAATTCCCGCCGGGGCATCCGACCATCCGCTCGGCGGCCTCGGCTTCGCGCGCTGGGCGCAGGAGGTCGCGGAGCAGGAACGGGAACTCGGCGTGTTCTTCGACACGATCATCGTCTGTTCCGTCACCGGCTCGACGCAGGCCGGCATGATCGCCGGTTTCGCCTTGCAAGAGCGCCCGCGGTCGGTGCTAGGCGTGGACGGCTCCGCCACCGTCGCCCAGACGTGGGATCAGATCTGCTCGGATCGCACGCAGCACCGCAGACGCAATCGGTCTCGGGCGGCCGCTTCGCGACGACGAGATCGTCCTGCTCGACGAGTGGCACGCCGGCACGTACGGCATCCCCGACCAGAAGACGATCGACGCGATCCGCCTCTCGCGCGCGGCTCGAGGGGATGCTCACCGACCCGGTCTACGAGGGGAAGTCGATGGCCGCGCTGATCGACCTCGTCTCGGTCGGGCCGCATCGAGCCCGGGTCGAAGGTGCTCTACGCACACCTCGGCGGGCAGCCTGCGCTCAATGCGTACGCGAGCGCGTTCTAGGCGCTAGTAGGCTGAGGAGAGCGCGATGCATCAACTGCTGTCCGCGATCCTCGAAGAGAAGAGCAGCGAGGTGCTGCAGATCGACGGCGGCGCCACGGTCTTCGAGGCGATCACGAAGATGGTCGACGCGAACGTCGGCTCGCTGCTCGTCACCGAGGACGGAGAGATCGTCGGCATCATGACCGAGCGCGACTATCTCCGGCGAGTGACGCTCCAGGGCCGTACGGACAAGGAGACGCCGGTGCGCGACATCATGTCCTCACCGCTCGTCGTCGCCACTCCAGAGACATTGATCGACGAGTGCATGGCGATGATGACCGACCGCCGCATCCGCCACCTGCCCGTCGTGGACGGAGGTGAAGTCGTCGGGGTGGTCTCGATCGGCGACCTCGTGAAGTTCCGGGCCAAGAAGCAGGCCTTCGAGATCAAGTACCTGACCGACTACATCACCGGCGGACGCGAAGCCGGCTAGCCGCGCGCCCTGGGCGGCTCGGGGCTTCGGGCGGCGAGCCGCCCTTCACCGAGCCTGACGCCGCTGGCGCCCCAGGACGCGCGGTTAACTCGAGTCGAGCGGCTGCCAGAGCTCGACCGGTTGCCCTCGGGATCGGTGGCCCATCCGAAGCGGCCGTATTCGTGATCCTCGACGCGCTCGTCGACCTCAACACCGGCCGCGCGCAGCTGGGCGAGCATGGCATCGAGGTCGCCGACGGTGAAGTTGACCATGTGCTCCTTCTCCCGCGGCCAGTAGTCGGTGTCCGCGGCAAACGGCGACCAGACGGTGTTGCGGCTCTCCGGGATGATCGGCGTGGCCGCCCTCCGTCGACGGGAACGCCGAGATGCTCCGCGTACCAGGCGGACAGTGCCTTCGGGTCTCGGGCGCGGAAGAAGACGCCGCCGACACCGGTGATGCGCTCCGTCATCAGGGCCGATTCTCGCAAATTGCGAGAAGTTCGTGGAGCACCCTCTTGACGGCGCCGTCCCGATACGACAGAGTCCTGTGCGTCAAGTCCTGTGGGCCCTCGGGTTCGCAGGACTTGGCATTTGTAGGGCCTTTTTAGTCTTTGACGTAGCGGATGCCGGGAATGCCGGTGACCCGCGTAGCCTTGCGGCCGCGGAGGTGCCTGTCGAACCACCGGCGGAGCTGCTCTCGCGTGAGGCGCAGCTGCTCGACGTAGGAGATGAGGCCGGCGTCGCACGCAGTCGGGATCGTCTCCATGAACCCGCAGTGCGAGCCGCCTCGGATCGACGCCAGAAGCGACGGCGGTGGTGCTCGGCGGAACATCACGGCCGTACTCGCCGCCGGAACGATGCGGTCGTCCGAGCCGACGACGAAGAGGGACGGCACACGGAGCCGGCGAACCGCGACCGATGCCCGAACCGGCGCCGTGTCGGCGGCTGCGAGCGTCGCGACCGTGTCGATGGAGCGGTCTCGAGACGCCGCGAGCAGCGCGACGCCGCCCCCCATCGAATGGCCGGCGACTCCGAGACGTCTTGAGTCCACCTTCCCACGCGGCACGTTCCTGCTGCCGGTTGCGCTCTGGCGGCCGAGCCACCGCAACGACCGGCTGAGGTCGTTCGCCAACCGGCTGTGGCTCGGGAACTGCCCCGTCTCGCTGTCCGGAGCGATGACGACATAGCCCGCCGACGCGAGTGCGCGCAACGTGCCCCGGTAGTACGACGAGTCGATCCCATACCCGTGGGCGAAGGCGATCGCGGGGTACGGCCCGCCGCGTGTCGGATAAGCGATCCGAGCCGGAAACGATCGGCCCGAAGCCGTCACGACAACGCTCTTCGTCGTGACCGGTGCAGGCGCAGCGTTCGCGCCGACCACGAAGATCCCAAAGAGGACGAGGAAGGCGAGTGCTCGGCTGGCCATGTCCAGTTTCGACGGCCGGGCGCGGGCCGAGTTAGCGCTTGCGAATGACCACGGGAGCGCAGGGCGCGCCGAGCACGTCGCGTACCGGCTTCCCCTGCAGATCCTTCAGCCGCACGGTCAGCCGAGACGCGGTCACCGCCACCTGCGCGTAGCTGTACGTGTCGAGCGAGACACAGCGGAGACCCAGCCCCGTCGGCGGCTGTGGCTTGAAGAACACTGCCCCGATCAGGTCACCGATGCCGTCGCGACCGAGCACGTCGTCGATCTCCTTCGCGAACGTGTTCGTCGCCACCGGGCCGGTGATCACCTCGGTGATGCCGCTCGCGACCGGTCCGGTCGGCGTGAACGTCTGCAGGCGCACGTCGCCGACGAGGTTCGCGTGCGTGTCCGTCGTCAGCACGACGACGTTCTTGATGCCTCCGCAGCGCCTCGACGACCCTCTGCCGCTCGGCCGCATAGCCCTCCCAGCGGTCGTAGGGCAGGGCGAAGAGCTGCATGAGCGGTACCTCGTTGACGATCACCTTGAAGGTCGCCGTGGACTGTCGAACGTTGCGCAGGAAGCGGGCGAGCTGGCGGGCGCCGAGCATCGTTCGCGCGGGATCGGCGATCCGGTCGAGGCAGGCTTGCGGCACGGGCTGGGCCAGAGCGTGGGCACGAGCAGCGTGAACGCCTGTCGCACCGCCGCCGGCGCCGTGGGCGCAAGGTCGGGCACGCCGGCCACGTTGCACGTTCCGCCAGCGGACGCCTTGGCGGAGCGGAACGAGCGCTCGTCGAGGAAGAACAGCTCGAGGTTCTTGCCCCAGCGGAACGTCCGGTAGAGGCCGTCGGCGCCGGTGCGGACTGGTGCGTAGTCCGCAAATGCCTTCGCGCCGGCGGCGTAGAGCGCGTTCCCGTACTCGGCGCGACTGAAGTCGTTGACGAACTCGTGGTCGTCCCAGTGGCTGTACGTGCCGGCCGACGCACGCAGCGTGCGTAGTGGGGCGAGCGCGAGGTTCTGGCGGTACTTGGCCCACTTCGCCTGCCTGGTCAGCGCCGGCTTCGTGCCCGCGACCTCGCTGTCCGAGTAGATCGTGTCGCCGAGGTTGATGTTGAAGTCGTTGCCTTCTGCGGCCATGCGTCCGTAGACCTGAAAGCCGTTGTACGCCGGCTTGCCGTTCGCGCCGGGCGTGGCGTCGGCATCGCCGGTGATCGCGAAGCGCACCGTGGCCGACGCCGTCGGCGCAGGAGCCGTGCGGAGGCTCCCCAGTTGGCTGAAAGCGCCTCTCTGGCGGAAGCGGTACAGGTAGGCGGTGTTCGGCTGCAGGCCCTTGACCGGTACGCCCACTGTCAGGTCGTTCGCCTGACGGGCGGTTGCCGAGGCGACTACGCCGAGCCCGACGATGTGCTTGACGCTCTCGGCGAGCTCCAGGCTGACCTTCCCGGCCCGTGGCGCCCGCGTCCAGAGCAGCGCGCTCGTCGACGTGATCTCGCCGGCCGCCACGCCGTATGCGAAAGGGGACGTCGCGGGAGTCGCGCTGCCGGAGAGCGCGAGCAGTGCGGCTATGCCCAGGACGGCGGCGGCGAGCCTCACCCGGCGACACTAACGGAGGAAGCTTTGGCGGTCGATACTGACGACGTGCGCAGGCTTCTCATCACTGTCGCGGCATTGGTCGTCCTCGCTGTGCCCGCAGGCGCACAGCCCGCGTCCTCCTGGGTACGCCATCAGGGCGAAGGGTTCTCCGTCGAGCTGCCGTCGAGCTGGGCCAACGAGAAAGACCGCGCCCGTCTGATCCGGGAGATCCGCAACATCGCCGCCGGCGATCCGGAGCTCGCCGGGATCATGGACAACCTGCTGGCTGCGGGCGAGTCGAACGTCGCGGTGAAGCTGATCGCCTTCGATCTCGCAAAATCGTCGCTGAAGACGGGCTTCGCGACGAATCTCAACGTCGTTCGCGAGCGCACGTCGCTGCCGCTGGCAGCCTGGAGACTGGAGGCTCTGAAGGCGCTGAACTCGATGAGCTTCGTCGTCCAGCCGATCTGGTGGCGCAACGTCAAGCTCCCGGCGGGCAAGGCCGTCCGCCTCAACTACCGGGCGCGCTTCAATGTCGGCGGCAAGCGGCTGGACACGTCGATCACGCAGTACGCTCTCGTGGACGAGGGAGCCGCGGTCGTGCTCACGTATACGACGCTGCCGAAGCTGGCCAAGGGCTACCGCGCGACGTTCGAGCGCAGCGCGAAGAGCTTCCGCTTCCGCTAGCCGGCCAGGCTCGCTAGGCGGCGGCGAGCTCGAAGAAGGTGCGCCGAAGCTGTGGCTCGCAGGCCTGGAACCCGTCGACCACGTCCGGGTCGAACTGGCGGCCTGCCTGGCCGATGATCTCCTCTACCGCCGCGTTCCAGGTTCTTGGCCTCCGATACGGACGGTCGATCGTTATCGCTTCGAGCGCGTCGGCAACCGCGAAGATGCGCGCGCATGCAGGGATCTCTTCACCCTGCAAGCGGTCGGGGTAGCCCGTGCCGTCCCAGCGCTCGTGGTGCGAGCGGATGATCTTCAGGCCTTCGACCTGGAGCAGCGACACGCGGTCGAGCATCTGCTCGCCGAGGATCGTGTGCGTCTCCATCACGCGGCGCTCGGCGTCGCTGAGCGGCCCCGGCTTCCCCAGTACGTTGTCGGGAATCCCGATCTTGCCGATGTCGTGCAGCAGGAACCCGAACTCGACGCTCTGGTCGCCCAGCAGCTTGGGATCGACCGCTCCGGCGAGCTGCCCGGCGTACTTCGTCACGCGTCTCGAGTGCGCTCCCGTAACGAAGTCCTTCGACTCGAGCGCGGTGGCGAGCGCCGACACAGTTTCCTCGTAGGCCGACTGGATGAGCAGGCGCTGGCCACGTTCCACCTCCAGCAGCCGCCGCAAGTCCTGGGCATAGAGCAGCAATTGCTCCTCGGGCCGCTCTTCGGTCTTTCGCCGGAAAGGCCCCTGGGGCAAGCCGCCCGCCACCTGCTCGATGATCTCCAGGAGCTCGAGCGGGCTGAACGGCTTGTGGACGAATGCGTCGGCCCCTGCCGCACGACCCTCTTCGTCGTTTGCGTCCGAGGAGCCGGTGAGCAGCACGATCGGTACCTCGGCGGTGGACGGCTGAGCCCGCAGACGGCGACAGAGCGAGAGCCCGTCCACGTCGGGCAGAGCGACGTCGAGCACGATCACGTCGGGCGTGCGCTCCGCCAGCCGCTGCATCGCCTCGGCCGCGCTGCCGGCCTCGTCGACCTGGACGTCGATGATCTCGAATGTCGTCCGCAGCAACATGCGGAGGTTGGGCTGGTCGTCGACGACGAGAATGCGAATGCCGCCCCTGCCGCGCAGCTGAATCGGAGTCACTTCGCTCGTCGGCACGATGGTCAGCTCGGGTGGCTCGGTGATGTCCGCGGCCGCGACCACGTCGGCGGTCTCGTACACGGCCACCTGGTTGCGCCCCGCGCGCTTTGCGGAGTACAGGGCCTCGTCTGCGTGCTTGAGCAGCGTGGCCTTGTCTACGCCGTGGTGCGGATAGGAAGCGACGCCTGCCGACAGCGCGGGCAGCTGCTCCGGCCCGTCGTAGTCGATCATCGCCTGGCGGAACCGCTCTGCAGCCTTCAAGCCGGCGTCCGCGTCACCGCGCACGACGACGGCGAACTCGTCGCCGCCGATCCTGAACACTTCCTCGCCGGTGCGCGCCCGTGACTCGAGCAGGCGGGCGACGGAGATGAGGACAAGATCGCCAGCCGAGTGGCCGCCTTCACCGTCGTTGATCTCCTTGAACTCGTCGAGGTCGACGAGTACGAGCGTGACCGGGGCCTCCCTCGTCTTCGCCTGGTCGAGGATCGACTCGAGATGCTCGTCGAACGCGCGGCGATTGCGTAGGAGCGTGAGCGGGTCGCGGCGCGCCTCTGCCTGGCTGTTCGTGAGCTTGCGCCGGCTGGAGAGGTCGCCCGAAGCGATATCGGCCAGCGCGCCCACGAGGTCGCTGTCAAGCTCGAACTGAACGTTTGCCGGCATCACGATCAGCAGCACGCCGAGGCGCTCGCCGTCGGCGAGCAGCGGCACGGCAGTGGCGGCGCCACAGGGGACGCCGTACGTTCGGTAGAGCTCGACCAACTCGCGGCCTCCGGCCGCTGTCAGGCGCCCATCCCCGAATGCTCTGCGGACGACACGCGGCGCTCCGCGGGGCCAGGTGTCCGGGGCCTGGTCGGCACCGGGGCCACCGAAGCCGGCAGGCACGAGCTCCGGCTCGGCGGCGAGGTAGACACCCGCTAGCGAAGCGCCGGTGAGCTCGCTCGTCTCGCGAGCGAGGAAGCCGAGCGCGCTCTGCTCGCTCAGGGTGCGGGCAAGCGTGTGGGCGAGGCGAAGCAGGGGCTGGCTGGCGCCCTGAACGGCGCGCTCCAGCTCCCAGAGCGGAGCACCCTTGACGACGAACGACGTGGCGCCCGCCTCGAGCATCCTCTGTACCGACTCGTCGTCGTCGCGCCCGGTGAACGCGATCACCCGGGTCTCCGGGCGGGCCGCGCGAATCTGGCGTGTTGCCTCGATGCCGTCCAGCTCGGGCATGCCGATGTCCATCAGCACGGCGTCCGGCTCGTACTCGGCGGCGAGCTCGACGGCCTGCTTGCCGTTGGTCGCTTCGCCGACGATCTCGATCTCGGGGTGGTCGGCGAGCACTGTCCGAACGAGCCGGCGGGCCTCGTCGGAGTCATCGCAGATCAGAAGCCTGATCACCCTGGTACCCCCTCGTGGTTCTCCTCTCTCTGCCATCGGTGCCTGGCGCACATCGGCGAATACCTCGATTGAGGGATGTGGGCATTGGAGGAATGCCGATAAGCGGCGCGAAGGCACGAATGACCATGCCGCGACTGCGCTGGATCGTCCCTGTACTGCTGCTCGTTGGAGCAGTGCCTGCCTCCGGCGTGGTCGCAAGCTCCGAGCTGAGCAAGCCCGGCGTCATCCGCATCACGAACCGAGAGGTCTCACGCACGGCCGTCGACCACGGCGTCTCGGGCATGAGTGCCGGCGATCAGCTGATCATCACCCAGCTGCTCTACAACCGGCGCATCACTGCGAGGGCGCTAGGCCATCAGGAGACGTTGTGCACGCATCTGGGTAAAGGCGGTGTCCTCGGCGGAGGCTCGCGGTCGTGCAACATGACGTTCTACCTGCCGGAAGGACGACTAGTGGCGATGGGCGCCGTGCACAACCTGCTCTTCTACATGATCCCCGTGGTCGGGGGTACCGGGCTCTACGACAACGTCGGTGGCACCCTGACCGTCACGTTCCTCGGAGGAAGGCCGGCACGTCAGCTGCTGTTGTTTCGGCTGACTGTCTAGGCTCCAGGTCGTGGCGGACGTAGATACCGCAGCGACCGAGCAGACATCGCGGAGCAGGCGCGTGACGATTCTCGTCGTCGAGGACGACAGCGCGCTTCGCGAGTTCCTCTGCACGGCGCTGGCTGACGAGTTCGAAGTCGCGGGCGCCGTCAGCGGGGAGGAGGCCGTGGACCTCGCGCGAAGGCTACGGCCAGACGTCGTTCTCCTCGACGTGATGCTGCCCGGCCTCTCGGGCCTCGACGTCGTGCGCGTGATTCGCTCCGACCCCAGCCTGAGGGACACCCCCGTACTCGTCATGACCGCCTTCAGCGAGATCGACGCAGGCGACGCGGAGGCCGCAGGCGCCAACCGTTTCCTCGCCAAGCCTTTCGATCTCCAGCAACTGACGGCGGCTGTGCGAGACCTCCTGTAAGGCTGTGAGCCCAGTGGCGGACGTACAGCTCGAGCACTCGGACCCTGGCCGGCTCGGCCGCGTACTCCGTCTGCCGGTGCTTCGCGCCTTCGGAGTACGCGTGCCGCTCGTCGCGAGGATCGCGCTCGCCAGCGCGCTGCTCGCCGTGCTCGTCGCGGCAGCGTTCGCCATCCTCGTGATCACGCTCTCCGAGCTGCGGGACACGACGACGGAGGCGAACCGCTCGAAGGACGTCACGTCCGCGACGCTCGTGCTGGAGCAGGACCTGCTGCAGTTCGATGCCGCTCTGCGTGGCTTCGTCAACACCGGCGACCAGAGGTTCCGGCACACATGGCAGCACATCCGCGACGACCTCCCGGCGTCGATCGCGACCTTCATGGCGAGTGCGGCGGGAAGCGAAGGGCGGGAACAGCGCGCCCGGCGTCTCGTCCGGGCCGTACGCGAGTACGAGGAGGACTACGCCGCGCCGTTCGTCGGGATTGCCGAGTTCAGCCCGGCGGCGGCGCGCTCGCCCGTCGCCCAGGCGGAAGGCCGCAGGCGGCTCGACACGCTCCGGCGGCAGGTCACGCAGATGCTGACCACGGAGAACGACCTTGCGGCCACACGCACATCATCGGCGACGAGCCAGGCGAATAGGGCCATTCTCGTGGGCCTGGGTGCGCTTGGCGTGTCGGTGCTCCTTGTCTTGCTGTTCGGCGTCGAGCTGTCGCGCGCCGTCGCTCACCCGGTGCGGCGCGTGTCGGAAGCGGCGAAGCACGTCGCGGCGGGCGACCTCTCGGTGCGCCTACCGGAGCGTGGCCCTGCGGAGGTTCACGACCTCTCTGCGGCCTTCAACGAGATGTCGGCGTCGCTTCAACGCAGCAAGGAGGAGCTGGAAGACCAGAACCGTCAGCTCCGTGAGTCAGAGCGGTTGCGCTCCGAGCTGATCAGCGTCATCTCCCACGAGGTGCGCACGCCGCTCGCCTGCGTGCTCGGCTACGCGTCGCTGCTGCAGACGAGGCCCGTCGACGACGAGACGCGCGGAAAGTACCTCTTGATCATCTCCGACGAGGCGCGCCGGCTCGAGAGCCTCGTCAGCGAGCTGGTCGATGTGAAACGCATCGAGGAAGGGCGGCTCGACCTGGAAGTCGAGACGTTCGACCTCGGGACGTTGCTGGAGGAGCAGGTGCGGTCGTTCGCTCACCGCAGCGAACGTCACACGATCGAGCTCGAGCATGGGAGCAGCCCACTCGACGTGCGCGCCGACCGGGGCCGAATTACGCAGGTGGTCGCCAACCTGCTCGGGAACGCGATCAAGTACTCGCCCGACGGAGGCCGGGTCGAGGTGGAGGCAGGAATGCGGCCAGGCAAAGTGCGTGTCAGCGTGCGAGACGAGGGAATCGGCATCCCCGAGTCCGCACGGTCACGGATCTTCACGAAGTTCTTCCGCGGCGAAGCCGGGGCCGGCGGCATCGGCGGCATGGGCCTCGGGCTTGCCGTGTCGCGCGAGATCGTTGAGGCGCACGGCGGCCGCATGGGTTTCGACACGACCGTCGGCAGCGGCTCGGTCTTCTGGTTCGAGCTGGCTCCCGCCCCGGCCGAGCCTGAGCCATCTCAGGTCTGAACACTTCCTGAACTTCCCCGCGCCGGCTTGTCGGCTATCACTCTCCTGTATCTCTCCAGGACGACGCTGAGGGGGCCGTTGGCCCCCTCAGACGTTCGGGGAGGGTGATGCGTACTACGCGTCCGGCGGAGCGAGCGGGACGAATGACCCGTCCGCGGGTCCGCCGAACCTGTATCCGAAGCGGGGCGGACGTCCAGGCATGCCTTCGCCGGTCACGAGGTCGTCGACCTTCGACTCGAGCTGCTCGACCAGCTCGTCGCGCTGGGCGGCGGTGATGCGGCCGTTCGCTACCGCCTCGTTGAGCTGCTCCCTTGCTGCGGCCACCAGGGCCAGCTTCAGCCCGGCGACACTCTTGCCCTCAGCCTCAGCGATCTCAGCGAGCGAATCGCCGTTGCGAAGCCTTTCGTGGAGCTCCTCCTCGCTCAGGCCGAGATAGTCAGCTGCCGCTTCGAGGTTGTGGCCCGGCCCTCGCAGGTGCGTCACCGCCGAAGAAGGGCCGGAAGCCGGGCGGTCCGAGCAAGTCTTCCGACTCGATGCGCTCGCGGATCTCGGCGGCCTGTTCTTCCGTGAGCCTGCCGGCCGCGACCGCGGCGTCGAGCTGCTCGAGGGCAGCTGCCTTGTAGGCGTCCTGAAGCTCCGTCGTCGACACCCCGAGCTTCTCGGCGACGGCTGCCTGGAAGGCTTCACGCTCCTGCTCGGGGTCGAAGACGTTCTTGCCGGCGGCCACGGCTGCGCCGGCTCCAACGACCACCACCGCCGCGACTGCGCAGAGGATCAAGGTGCGCCTGGCCGCGAATCGCTTGCTGTCCATCGGGCTCCTTTCGTCGTTCACGGTGCCCATCGAACCAGGCGTCCTTAAGAGGCTCCTGAACGCCTCGCTAAGGGCTCTCTATGAGCTGCAGGCGGACGATCGTGCCGCCTCCGTCCGCCCGCGCGGCGCTGACGGTGCCTCCGTGCGACTCGGCCACCTGGCGCACGATGGCGAGGCCGAGCCCTGAGCCAGGTAGGCCGCGTGCGTCCGGTGCCCGATAGAAGCGGTCGAATACCTTCGCTAGATCCTCTTCGGCGATGCCCGGCCCGTGGTCACGGATCGAGACGGTGGCGTCCGCGACGCGTACTTCGACGGTTCCCCCGGCGGGGCTCCACTTGACGGCGTTGTCGAGCAGGTTGGAGACGGCACGGTGCAGTCGCTCGCGGGAGCCGTGTACGACGCTCATGGTCGAGCGTTGTATCGAACGTGATCTCCGGAGCCCGGCGGCGCGCACGCTCGACGGCGTCCGCAACGAGCTGGTCGAGCCGGAGATCTTCCTCGATCCGTTCGGGCTCGCCGTCGCGAGCGAGGTCGACCACGTCCGCGATCAGTCGCGAGAGCTCGTCCAGCTCGGTGTCGACGTCGTCCAGCAATCGGCGGCGCTCGTCGGCCGGCAGCGCATCGGTCTTGCCAAGTAGCTCGACGTTGGTGCGCAGGCTCGTCAGCGGCGTTCGCAGCTCGTGCGACGCATCGGAGACGAGCCGGCGTTGCGCCTCCACCGAGTCCTCGAGTGCCGCCAGCATCGTGTTGAAGGCGACGGCGAGGCGCCCGAGCTCGTCCTGGCGGTCCGTCTCCACCCGGCGACGTAGATCCTGCGTCGCTGTGATGTCCTCGGCGGCCTCGGTTAGGCGGCGGGTCGGTACGAGGGCCGACTGTGCGACGCCGAGGCCGAGCAGCGCGGCCAGACCCGCTGCCGCCGATCGCAACGGCGAGCAGAATCCAGCGCAACCGATCGAGTACATCGTCCACCTCTGTCAACGGGCGTGCGATCTGAAGCGCGGCACGGCCGCCGAACGGGACGACGGCGATCCGCACGTGCGTGCCGGAGACGGTGGCGTCTGTGAGGAATGCTTCGCGCTCGCCGGCCGCCACCTGGATGGTGCGCTCGTCCACCGGTAGCGCGGAGCGTCGCGCCAGGCCCGCGAAACGCCTGCCGTCCACAGCGACGATCTGGAAGTAACCCCCCGCCTCGCCGAGCAGCGGATCCCGCACGCGTGGGAAGTCCTCGCCGAAAGGCGGTCCGCTCGACCGCCGCCGCGCGTGCGCGTAGCGAGTCGTCGACCTCGCCACGCAGCTCGCTCCGCACGACGAAGTAGACCGCGATCGACGCGAGGACGACTGCGGCGGCAACGGCCAGCGCCGCCGAGAGCGTGAGTCGAGCGCGCAGCGTCATTGCTCGCGCAGCGCGTAGCCGACGCCGCGCACCGTGTGGATCAGGCGCGGCTCTCCGCCGGCCTCGGTCTTCCGGCGCAGGTAGCCGACGTACACCTCGAGCGAGTTCGAGGTCGGGCCGAAGTCGTAGCCCCAGACACGCTCGAAGATCACGGAGCGCGTTAGCACCTGGCGCGGATTGCGGAGGAAGAGCTCGAGCAGGCTGAACTCGGTGCGGGTCAGCTCCATGTCGCGGCCGCCGCGGCGAACCTGGCGTGTGCCCGTGTCGAGCGTGAGATCGGCGAACTCGAGCACGTCGCCGGGCACTGCTCCGTCGCTGCGGCGTAGGAGCGCTCTCAGCCGTGCGAGCAGCTCCTCGAGCGCGAACGGCTTGACGAGATAGTCGTCGGCGCCCGCGTCGAGGCCGGCCACACGGTCGGTCACCGACTCACGCGCGGTGAGCATGAGGACGGGTAGGTTCGAGCCGTCGTGCCTCAGGCGGCGGCACATCTCGATGCCGTCGAGGACGGGCATGGCGACGTCGAGCACGATCGCGTCGGGATCGGCTCCCGCGACGCGGGCCAGGCCGTCGGCGCCGTCCTCGGCCAGTTCGACCTCGTAGCCCTCGAGCGTGAGCGCGCGCCGGAGCGACTCGCGCACGGCGCGGTCGTCGTCCACCACGAGCAGGCGTGTGGGCATGCGGAAAGGATCGCAGGCGCGGCTGAGAGGACGCTAAGAGGCGTCGTCTCGGAGAGCCTCGATCGCTTGCTGGAGCCGAGCCGTGAGCTCCGTGGCGGCCTGCTCCGTCGGCTCCTGCTGCTCGACGCGGATGGCTTCGCCGATGACGATCCGTACGCGAGGCAACGCGATGCGGTGCGTTCGCGGCTCGAGCGTGAACTCGGTACCGATGAGCGCGACCGGGATCAGCGGGGCGCCCGAGGCGAGGGCGAGACGCGCCGCTCCGCGCTTGTAACCGCGCTTCTGGTCGGGCAGCGACGTGCCTTCGGGGAAGAGGCCGATGCAGGCGCCACGCTCGAGCAGGGCCACTCCCGCGGCGACGGCCCGGCCGGCGTCGGCGCCGCGCTCGACCGGAAACGCGCCCGCGGCGTGCAGGATCTGCTTGACCACCGGCACTCGGTACAGCTCCGCCTTCGCCATGAAGCGCACCTGACGTGTGACGGCGATGCCGAGGAAGAAGCCGTCCAGCACCGACACGTGGTTCGCTGCCAGGACGCACGGTCCCGTTCTCGGGGACGTGCTCGCGGCCCGTGATGCGGATGCGGTAGACGACCGTGAAGAGCGGCCGCAGGATCTTCTCGACGATCGTGTAGACGGGGCGATCGGGATCCATTACGCCTCGCGAAAGCGCTTCAGCTCGCCCGCGATCGCCTCCAGCCACGCGCCGGCCCGCGGCAAGGGCAACGTTCGGCCTCCCGGGGCGCGGACGGCCGCACCGTGGAGCCCGCCGTGAATGATCGTGTACGAGGCGTCGATGCCGCGCCCGACGGCGCGCTCGTACGCGTGGCGCGAGCTCCTCGCCGTCACGCCGGGGATGCCGGGCAGCGGGCTGTCGAGGCTGCCGTGGATGATGGCGAGCCGCTTGCCGTCGAGCCTGGAGAGATCGAGCCGCTCCGGCAGCCAGGGCGCCAGCCCGACCACGGTGGCTATCGAAGGCTGCCCGGCGAGCCGCACGGACACCGTGCCGCCCATGGAGAAGCCGAGCATGAGCGTTCGCCGTGGCTCCAGTGCTGCGATCGCGGCGAGCGCATCCTCCTCGCAGAGGTCGAGCCGCCGCCACGACTTCACGCGGTAGCGGACCTCGCCGAAGCGGAGCTCGGAGAACCGCGGCGCCAGCCGCTCGACGAGCCACTCCACCGTCGAGCTCCACGTGCCCGCGACTTCCGCGCGGCCGCCGCCGTTCACGCACACGACGGCGTCCGGGCCGGTGCCCGTCACGCGCAGCTCGGCGCCGCTCTCGACGACTCTCACGTCTCCCACGCGACAATCATCCCGCTTCCGCGCGGCAGGAGCTCCCCTCAGGCGCGTCGAAGCGCTACCGTGCGGCCCTTACCGCCGACGTACCCTTGCCTGCCTCTGATGCGTAAGTCACCCCTGTCGATAGCGGCCGTGCTGCTGGCCGTGGGAGCCCTGTCCGCCGGGGCCGTCGGCGCGCCGACGGCTGCGTCCGGCCCGCCGCAGCGTCCGAACATCGTCGTGATCATGACCGACGACCAGACCGTCGAGTCGATGCGCGTCATGAAGAACGTCAAGCGGCTGCTGGTCGATCAGGGAACGTCGTTCGACAACAGCTTCGTGTCCTTCTCGCTGTGCTGCCCGTCGCGCGCGACGTTCCTCACCGGCCAGTACGCGCACAACCACGGCGTGCTCTCGAACACGCCGCCCTACGGCGGCTACTACGCGCTGGACAGCGAGAACACGCTCCCCGTGTGGCTCAAGCGTGCCGGCTACGAGACGATCCTCGTCGGCAAGTACCTCAACGAGTACGGCGACCACGACAGGCACGAGATCCCGCTCGGCTGGACGGAGTGGCACGGCGCCGTCAACCACTCCGCGTACCAGTTCTACGGCTACGTGATGAACGAGAACGGGAAGCTCGTGAAGTACGGGAGGGACCCGGCGTCGTACCAGACGGACGTGTACGCCGACAAGGCCGTGGAGGTCGTGCGCCGCCGATCGGGAGAGAAGCGTCCGTTCTTCCTCTGGCTCTCCGTCCTCGCTCCTCATGTGGGCGGGCCGCCGACCCCCGGCCGCCCGGCGCTGACGACGCTGCCGGCGCCGAGACATCTCGGCCGCTTCGCCGCCTCGCCGCTGCCCACGCCGCCGTCGTTCAACGAGGAGGACGTGTCGGACAAGCCAGGCTCGATCCGCAACCGCGCTCCGCTCAACGAGCAGCAGGTGGCCGCGATCACCGAGCGCTACCGGCTGAGCCTCGAGTCGCTCCTGGCGGTGGACGAGGCCGTCGGCCGGATCGTCGCGGCGCTCAAGAAGAAGGGCGAGCTGTCGCGCACGCTCATCGTCTTTACGTCGGACAACGGCTTCATGCAGGGGGAGCACCGGATTCCGGTCGGCAAGCAGAGGGTGTACGAGCCCTCGACGCGGGTGCCGCTCGTCATGCGCGGCCCCGGCATCCCGGCCGGGTTGCGGCTGCGGCAGCCGGTTGCCAACATCGATGTCGCGCCCACGATCGTCGCGGCCGCGCGCGCCCGATCCGGACTGCCCATGGACGGACGCTCGCTGTGGCCGCTGTTCGCCGACCCGGGCATCTTCTGGGGACGCGACCTGCTCCACGAGGGGCCGCTGACCGAGGATGCCCAGACGAAGTGGACGGCTCTTCGCACTCCGCGCTGGCTCTACGTGCGCTACCTGTCGGGCGGCGAGGAGCTCTACGACCTGCTGGTCGACCCCGACGAGCTCACGAACCTGCGCAGCGACCCTGCCTCGGCGGCGGTGCGCGCCGACTTGCGCGGGCGCCTTGCTGACTTCGAGAGCTGCGTCGGCGCGGATTGCCGCCGTGGCCCCGAGCTGGCGCTGGCGGTCGAGGTGGCCGGTGTGTGCCCGTCGGCGACGGCGAAGATCGCCCTCGCGGCAGTGGATCCTGGCTCGGTCGCCCAGGCCCGGCTGCTGCTGCCCGGGGAGATCGTCGAGCTGGCCGCAGCGCCCTGGGAAGCCGTCCGGCCGCTCGGCACCACGGCCGGGCAACGTCCGCGCACACGTCGTCTTCAAGGACGGACGAGAGATGACGCGGGACGCGGTGCTGCCGGCCTGTCCGCCGTCGTAGCGGCTAGCGCTTCGCGCGCCAGGCGAGAACGTCGTTCAGCAGCCCGAGGTCGTAGTCGGGCCCGTCGGCCGAGACGATGAGGTGCGTGATGCCGGCCTCGACGAGCGGGTCGATGTCGTCGACGTTCTCCTGGCGGATCGACGTGCTGCGCTCGATCTCCGCCGGGTCTCGGCCGACCTTCTCGCACCAGTCGTCGAGGACGCCGCTCAGCTCCCGCATCGTCTCCACGTCGCCGAAGCCGTGCCAGATGTCCGCGTGCTCCGCGGTGATGCGCAGCGTCACCTTCTTGCCGCGGCCGCCGATGCAGATGGGGATGCGCCGTACCGGCGGCGGGTTCAGCTTCTGCCAGCGCTCCTTGATGATCGGCAGGTCGCGGTCGAGGTCACGCAACCGGCTGCCGACCGTGCCGAACTCGTAGCCGTACTCGTCGTAATCGCGTTCGAACCAGCCCGACCCGATGCCGAGGATCAGCCGCCCGTCGCAGATGTGGTCGACCGTGCGGGCCATGTCGGCCAGCAGGCTGGGGTTGCGGTACGAGTTGCACGTCACGAGGGCGCCGAGCTCCGCGCGCTCCGTCGCCTCCGCGAGCGCGGCCAGCACGGTCCAGCACTCGAAGTGCTTGCCGTCCGGGTCGCCGCTCAGCGGGAAGAAGTGGTCCCACGTCCACAGCGATTCGACGCCGAGCCGCTCGGCCTCGAGCCACGCCGCCCGCATGTCGCTCCAGTCCCCGTGCTGCGGCAGCGAGCGGTAGCCGATCCGGACCATCGGGCCACTCTACGTCAAATCGGTGATGGAAACGCTCCCGTGGGAGTGGTCCTGTCGCCGGACGTGCTCCGGGCCGAGCAGGAGCGAATCTTCGGCGACGTTCAGGAACGGTCCAGACCGCACTGTCAGAGCGGACTTTGTAACACTTGTTCGCAGTCCCTCAACAGGCGGTCAACAGAGATGTAACTCGCCTTTTTGCAGGGTTTTTACTCGAGTTCGGAGGCACCCGTCCGATAACGGTGCTACGGTCTACCCCCAGTACGTAACAACCAGCGACGGCCCCGTGCACAGCTTGGTGGGCGGCACATGTTTGGTCTTCGCGCTCAGTAGTCAAGGAGGACAGCTTGCGGTCGAGACGATCTCGCATGCTGTGGCCCGTCGTTTCGGTTGGGTTCGCAGCTGCGCTTGGTACGGCGATCTTGGGAAGCACGGCAGTCGCGAAGGGCCCTGGTCCTGGTCCGGCAACCGAAAACGAGGAGGCGTCGGCGCCTCGCGTCTTGACGAAGGCGGACCGGCGCGTGACGCGCCGCATCATCACCCAGCGCAACGCCACCTGGCGGTGGCAGGATGTGATGCAGGTCGAGCGGACGCCGTACACCGGCGGTCACGAGCAGTCGACGAGCCGGCCGTACCGCCGCTGGGTGCTTCGCGTCTGGGAGAGCCGTGCCAAGCGGGCTTGGCGGAAGGCGACGCGGCCACCCCACTACGACGAGTGGATGTGCATCCACCGCTACGAGGGCAGCTGGGTCGACCCCAACGCCCCGTACTACGGCGGCCTGCAGATGGATGTCGCGTTTCCAGCGCGCCTACGGCGCCAAGCTGCTCGAGACGAAGGGCACGGCCGACAACTGGTCGCCGCTCGAGCAGATGTGGGTCGCCGAGCGGGCGCACGCGTCCGGCCGGGGCTTCTACCCGTGGCCGAACACGGCCAGGTATTGCAACCTCTTCTAGCGGCTCAGCTAAGAACCGACGATCTGGACGATCCAGCGCCGGTCGCGCTCGCGGTCGAGCTCGAGGAACAACACGCGCTGCCACTCGCCGAGCAATAGCTCGCCGTCGCGAATCGGAATCGACTCGCCGGCGGTGCCCAGCAGCATGGCCATGCAGTGGGAGTGGCCGTTTGCGAAGTCCACGTCTTCGGGGCAGATGTTCTCGGTGCGCTTGTCCCAGTCGTCGTGCGCGTAGTAGTGATCGTGCGGCACGAGCTGCCGCAGCAGGTCGACGAAGCTGTCCAGGAAACCGTTCTGCGGCTCCGTGATGCGGATGCAGCACGTCGTGTGCGGCGAGTAGACGCACGCGATGCCGTCCCGTACGCCGCTCTCGCGAACCGTCTCCGCGATGTGGTCGGTGATGTCGTGGACGCGCAGTCCTCCCGCCGTCCGCATCTCCGTCTCGCTCTGGAACACCTTCACGTGTGAGAGGTTAACCGAGTCGCGCAGACATGGTTACGCTGCAACTGTCGGGCCCGTAGCTCAGCTGGTTAGAGCAGCGGACTCATAATCCGTCGGTCCCTGGTTCGAGTCCAGGCGGGCCCATCAGCAAACTCCCTGCTATTGAGCCTGTCTGCTCGAAGCAGGCTACGGAGCATGGCCGGGGTGGTAACGAAAGTGGTGACGAAACGCCTCCGGGACTCTCACGCGAGCAGTCTGGAAGCGAGCAAACCGCGTCAGCCATGTCTGTTCCTGTCTTGGGTCATCATCTTCGCCGGTCACTCGGTCTGCGTCTAGGAGCACGAATGGGCGGCCGGTCTCGCGGCGTCGGGTTCGACGGAGCCACTCCGCGAAGGGCGATCAGCTTCAGGCCGCGTTCCGATACGTGATGTACTTCTTGCGGACTGCACCAGGAGGGGGTGCCCACCAATCGAAGGTCCCTACGTCAGTCCACTTCTGCTTGCCGTGAATCATCGCTTGGAGCCCCACTGGTTAGCTCTGACTCTTCGCGCACTCGCACCAGATGACCGCGTAATGCGGTCGGGCGAGCCAGTCCCTAACGAGTACTACGAGACCCGATGGCGTCGAACCCGTTGGCACAGGAGGACTTCAGGATCGGAGAGCCGCCGCTGTCGAACTCGTCTTGAAGCTCGCGTTCGAACGATCGGACCGCTGCCTCGACCAACTGGACATCGCGAGCCCGGCCCTCGTTCGACTGTTCGTAGGCACGTAGCACCCGCCGGGCGCAATTCGCATCTTCCACCCCGGCGTTCCTCGCGATTCTCTCGATCGCCTCCGACGGAAGGCCGAGCGGCTCGCGGTTCGTCGCCGGCGACCCCGACTCTGGCGCATAAACGACCATCAGAAGCCTCCTTTCGGCCAAAGCTAGCCAGGAGCAGATGGGACCGCATCAGCGGGAACGCTGATCGTGCTTGCCACTACCTACGGAGTTGCACGCCCCGGCGGCTGCGCGGAATCGCCGTGCTCAGCATGGTCTGGTCAATGCCTCCGCCAGTGGCGCGGACGGCGGGCAATGCCCGCCATCACGTCCTGCCGCGAACCACCAGCACCGAGCACGCCGCGCGATGGCCCACCCGTTCGCTCACGCTGCCGAGCGCTCTGATGCCGTGCAATCCACGGCTACCGAGAACGAGCAGGTCGACATCGTGCGCCGCCTCGGTGAGAGCAGCGAGCGGGTCGCGCACGCGATCGACCTCGACCTCTGGCAGCGCGGCTCGTGCGGCCTCGACATCGACGTCCTTGCCCTTCGCAGCGATGATTCCGCGGAGTGAGGCTCCGAAGCGCTCTGCGAGGTCGGTCGCCACGGCCGCTGCGTCTGTCGACTGCGGCGACCCGTCCACCCCGACGGCGATTGCCTGCGGAAACAGGTGGGGCTGGTCGACCTGGCGGGCGACGAGCACGGCGCACGGCGCCTCGTGGAGCATCGTCGTCGCGACGCCGCCGAGCGCGATCCCTGCGGGACGGCTCGTGCCGTGCGTGCCGACCGCCACCAGCGTCGCCCTCTGGCTCTCGATCTCCTCCACCAGACAACTCACCGGCGGGCCTGTGACGAGCCTCCGCGCGGCGTTCGGCGCCAGCGCCGCCGCCTCCTCGAGTGCCTCCCGTGCCTCGCCCTGGAGCTCGCCGTCGACTTGGGGGGCCGACCAGCTGACGGCGAGCGCCGGGACGATGTTGACAGCATGGAAGAGGCAGAACTTCCCACCCGGCAAGCCCAACCGGAGCGCTTGCCGGACCGCCTCGAGGCTCTCCGGCGTGCCGTCCACGCCGATGATGATCCGGCTGAACAGATCGCGGGCGGGCATCTCGGCGATCACTGCTCCTTGATCTCCTTCGACCTCTTTGCGGCCTGGATCGTCGCGTCGCTCGAGGGGTAGTACACGGTCTCGCGACCGTCCTCCCAGCGCACTCGGTAGTGCTCGTGACCGGGCGCGCCGAGGGCCTCAAGGATCTCCCCGAGCCGGGGTGACTCTCCGACCCGATGGCCTTCGACGATCACCAGGTCACCGGGCTGCCCGCGTATGGCGTCGTTCGTAGTGACCACGATGCACGCTCCTTCTCGACTGTGCTCAGCCTGCCCGCTCGAGTCGCCCGTGTCATCAGTAGTTCGCCTGAATCGACGTCCGCGAAGGCACCTATGTGAGCCCGCACCGCGCGAAACGACTGCGGAGCCAGCCCTATCCAGCCGGCCGGCTTGCGGGCGGGCACGCCGACGGATACGCCAGCGGCGTAGCTCGTCGGCGCCCCAGACGACAATCGGGAACGTGGCAAGCAGCGCTACCTCGGTTGGGCCGAGAGCTGCCGTGTGGAAGACATCCTGGAAGGGCGGCACGTAGACGAGGAGCGCCGTAAAGACGATCTCCACTGCGATCCCCCACAGCAGGAGGCGGTTGCTGAAGACGCCCACAGCGCGGAGCGAGGCCCACTCGGTGCGGGAGGCGACGGCGGTGCCGATCTGGCAGGCCACGATCCCCGCAAAGGTCATCGTCGTCGCGCGCAGGTAGTCGTCGTGCAATGGGCTTCCGGACGAGACGTCGGCACCCGGGCTCCAGTCGGCGAGCAGGAGAACCCAGAAGAAGCCGGCCATGACGAGCGCGGCCTCGATCAGCCCGAGGAAGACCCAGGCCCGGTAGAGCATCGAGCGCCGGATGACGCCCTCTGAGCGGGGACGCGGGGGTCGTTCCATCAGCCCTGGTTCTGCCCGCTCGCGGCCGAGCGCGAGCGCCGGCAGGATCTCCGTGCCGAGGTCGATGGCGAGGATCTGGAGCACCGTGAGCGGCAGTGGAATCGTCCCGCCGGAGAGAGCAAACACGAGGAACGGGACGACCTCAGGCGTGGCGTGGGCGAATATGTAGACGATGAACTTGCGGACGTTCTCGAAGACCTGTCGGCCCGCCGCGACGGCAGCCACGATCGTCGCGAAGTTGTCATCGGTCAGCACCATCGTCGCCGCCTCGCGGGCCACGTCCGTGCCGGTGACGCCCATGGCTATCCCGATGTCTGCCCTCCGCAGCGCGGGCGCGTCGTTCACGCCGTCTCCGGTCATCGCGACGACGTGGCCCTCGGCGCGGAGCGCATCGGCGATGCGGAGCTTTGCCTCCGGCGATGTGCGCGCGAAGATCAGCTCTTGGCCCTGCCGCAGGAGCGCGTCCAGCTCGCGCTCGCTCATCTCATCCAGCTCCGCGCCGGTGACGACTGTCGCCCCGTCGCGTGCGATGCCGACCCTGCGCGCGATCTCGGCGGCAGTCAGCCCGTAGTCGCCTGTGACGACGAGGATCCGGATTCCCGACTCGTGGCAGCGGGCAACCGCTTCTGCCACCTCGGGCCGCGGGGGATCGAACAGAACGACCAAGCCGAGCAAGCACAGGTCGCTCTCGGCGTCCTCCCTGCGCTCGGGTGGCGAGGAGCCGTCAGGAAGGCGCCGGCGTGCGACGGCGAGCACGCGCAGGCCCTGCGACGCATAGCCTTCGACCGCGAAGAGCACCCGTTGCCGGTCGCTCTCGGTAAGGGGCACCTGGTCGTCCGGCCCCCCGATCGAGGTGGAGCGGCGAAGCACCTCCTCCGGCGCCCCCTTCGCATGCACGGTGATGCCCCCGTCCTCGCGCTCGTCGACCGTTGACATGAGGCGCAGCTTCGGATCGAATCGGTACAGCTTCCGGCGGTGGTGCTCGCGCCTGGTGACGGTGACGTCGATCCCGAGCGCGCGTGCCGCCTCGAGCATCCCGATCTCGGTTGCCTCGCCGCGTGACTTCCCGGCCCCCGTTGAACTGAGCTCGGCGGTGCTGCAGGCGGCTATCGTCCGGCCGAGGAAGCCGAGCACCGGGTCCGCGGCGACCGCTGCCTTCGCGTCGATATCTCGCTCGAGGTCGAGCTCGCCGAGTGGTGTCCAGAGGCGCACCGCGCGCATGCGGTTTTCGGTCAGCGTCCCCGTCTTGTCGGTGCAGATGACGTCGGTCGAGCCGAGGGTCTCGACCGCGCTCAGCCGCTTGACGACCGCGCCACGCCGGGCGAGCTGGGCCACACCGACGGCGAGCGCGAGCGTCAGGGTCGGGAGGAGGCCTTCCGGGACATTCGCGACGATGAGGCCGATGGCGAAGCTGAACGCGTCGTGAAGCGGGAGGCCGGCGGCGAGCCAGCCGATCGGCAGGAAGGCGAGCCCGACGCAGACCGCCACCAGCGCGATCAGCCACGCGACGCGCCGAACCTGCTGCTCGAGTGGGCTCGCCTCGACACGGACCCGCTCCGACAGAGCGGCGATGCGACCGAGCTCGGTCTGCATGCCGGTCGCCACGACCAATGCCTTTGCCTCGCCGCCGATGCAGGTCGTGCCGCTGAACACGACGTGGCGGGCGTCCATGAGCGGACCTGTCGCGTCGAGGAACTCGGAGGAGCGGTAGACGGGCTGGGACTCACCCGTCAGGGTCGAGAGGTCGACGTCGACGGATCCTTCGAGGAGTCGCGCGTCGACCGGAACGCGGTCGCCCTCCTGGAGAACGATCACGTCGCCCGGCACGATGCCGATCGCGTCCACCAGCCGGGGCCGCCCGTCTCGGAGGACTGTCGCTTGCGGCGGCATGTAGCGCTGCAGGGCCTCGACGGCGCTCTCTGCATGACGTTCCTGGGCGAAAGCGAAGAGCGCATCGAGAGCGATGACGGCGACGATGGCCACACCGAGGACGGGCAACCCCGCGACGAAGGCCAGGCCGGCCGCCACCCAGAGCAAGAAGGCGAGCGGATGAGTGATCTGACGCAGCAAGCTGGCGGGGCCAGAGCGCACGACCCCGCCTCCGAAGCTCGTTCGGTCCGTAGGCGACGAGGCGGCGTTCCGCCTCACGACTCGAGAGGCCCTTGGGGCTCGCCGTCAAGTCTCGGAAGAGCTCGACGATCGGCTCCCGAGGATCAGCGAGTCCGCGCTGCGCCGCCGGCGGAGCGGGCGGGTCTGTGCGGAGCACGATGCCTCTCAGCGACCACGGCGTCCGGCGGGTGGCATCGACGTCATCCTCTCCGCCAAGCGGGTCGGCGAGACCGGTCTTGCCTACGGCCTCGATATGACCGACGAGATGCTCGCTCTCGCGCGCCAGAACGCCCAAGGAGGCCGGCATCCGTAACCCGATCTTCCTCAAAAGGCGTGATCGAGGAGATCCCGCTGCCCGTGGACTCCGTCGACGTCGTCATCTCCAACTGCGTCATCAACCTGTCGGTCGACAAGCCGGCTGTGCTGACCGAGATCGCTCACGTGCTCAAGCCGGGCGGCCGAATCGGCATCAGCGACATCGTCGCCGAGGATCACCTCTCACCTGACGAGAGAGCTGGCCGCGGCAGGTACGTCGGCTGCATCGACGGGGGCCCGTCCAAAGCCGAATACGAGGCGGGTCTCGAGGCGGCCGGCTTCGAAGACTTCAGCGTTGAGTTCCAGGCTTGGGTAGGTTCGACTCCTGCGCCGCTCCGTAGAGCCAAATGCCGCTGGCCAGGAGGTCACGCTTCGCACCTTACGGCGTGGCTCCTCGCGTCAGTAGGCGACCACAGTCGCAGGTCGGTGTCGTCACTGATGGCACCGCGCGATGTTTTGGCAAGACTCCTGGAAGAGATCACGGAGGTGCTTGATGAATGGTGCTCCTCATCCGGCCGGGGCCGCTCCACCGCAGGCGCCGCGCCGCCTTCATCGCCCGAGCATGCCGTGGGGCGCGCTCGTGGCATTCGAGTTCGTCGTGCTGGCGCTGCTCTCGGGAGTGCTCGTCCTGGGGAAGTTCCCGGGCATGTTTGACGTGGCGTGGGACTGCTTCGGCCCGACGGGGGGAGAGCGGACGGCGGCGGACACCTACATCGGTGCGTTCGCCGTCGGCGGCGCGCTCGGCTGGCTCGTGACCGCTGGTTTGACGGCCGTGAGCTATACAGCGGACCGCCGATGGCTGGCGCTCGTCGCACCCCTCGTCTGGTTCGGCGTGCTCGTGCTCACGTCGCTGATCGTCCTTGTATCGATCGGGCCGCTGCCCTGCTGACGAGCCTTCAGTAGCGGTCGCGATCGCGGATCGTCGTCAGGACGACCCATGCTCCGGCGGCGAAGGAGAAACGCGTGATGCGGTAGGCGAGCCTGTCCTAACGACAACTACCGGATATCTAGGCGTCGAACCCGCGGTTACGCGACGCCTGCAGGATCGAAGAGCCCGCCGTTGCTGAACTCGCGCCGGTGCTGAGGAGGGCTTTCTGGGTGCGATGCAGAGCGGACGAAATCGGCCCGCCTGCACCCGAACCAAGAATCAACAGGCTTGTACACGACTGCCTACGACACGTTCGCCGACGCTGCGAGCACGAACGCGCTCAAGGTGGTCCTCGAAGCGTCCAGTCTCGAGGAAAACAGTTCCGCGGCGATCGGCGTTGGTACGGAGCGCGGGCGATTTGAGGTGGTCCTCACGGGAGTTTTCAAAACCCCCGCCAGAGTCTAAGAACGGCGTCTCGAGCGACAGATTAGGGTCGCATCGTGTTCACGGACCAGCTCGCTCGCGCGGTGCGACGGAGGCGACGGGACGAGGATCGGCAAGGTCGACGACCTGATCGTCGTCCTCGGCGAGACAGATCCGTCCGTTGTTGCGCTACGTGTGCGCGTCGGGCGTCGCCGCCGCCGGGTTCCGTGGTCAGCCGTTGCTTCGTTCGCGGAAGAGGTCGTGATCACGGCCGATCCGATCGAGGACGAGCTTGCCGCCGACGAACTCCTGCTCGCGCGCGACGTCCTTGACACGCAGATCTTCGACATTGGCGGACGGCGACTGACGCGAGTCGCGGACATCGAGCTCGTGTGGCGAGATCGCGAGCTTCGAGTGATAGGGGTCGACATCGGTGCCGCGTCGTTGCTGCGCCGGCTTGGTCTCGGTGTCTTCGCGCGGCGAGCGGCGGCCAAGGTCATCCCGTGGAACGAACTCCACCTCACCTCCGTGCGCGGCCATGAGGTTCAGCTCGAAACACCAACCGCGCGCGTGCACACCCTGAGCGAAGAGGAGCTCGCGGCGCTTGGTGCCCGGCTTCCGCCCCATGCGAGATCACGGCTCTACGCTCGAATCCGACCCAGTGCCGCGGCCAGGGCACGGGAGCTCGAAGCCGGCATAGCGGAAAGCCGGCCGCGTCACCGCTTCGGGCGCGTCCTTCGATTCCGTCGCCATGCTCCGTCGTAGCTCGCTGCTCCTGCTCGTGGCCGTGCTCGGACCGGGGCTGCTGGCCGGGCTGTCAGACGACGACGCACCCGGCATCACCACGTATTCGATCCTCGGGGCCGACTACGGCTACGAGCTCCTGTGGGTTCTCAGCCTCGCGACGCTGGCGCTCATCCTCTTCCACGAACTCGGTGCACGCATGGGTGTCGTCACGGGACAGGGGCTGACGGGTCTCATGCGCGAGCGGTATGGAGTTCGCCTCGCGGCACTCGGAGTTCTTGCGCTTCTCGTCGCGAACATCGGCACGACCTGCGCGGAGTTCGCCGGTGTGGCCGCGAGCCTGGATCTCGCGGGAGTGAGCCGCTACGCCTCCGTCCCCGTAGCTGCTGTCGCCATCTCGGCACTCGTCCTGCTCGGGTCGTTCCATCGGGTGGAGCACGTCTTTCTGCTCATGTCGACGCTCCTCGCGACGTACATCGTCGCGGCGTTCGTGACGGGGCCGGATTGGGGAGCCGCGGTCCACGGTCTGCTCGTGCCGAGCGTGCCTGCGACGCGAGCCGGTCTCCTCGCCATCACGGCGACCGTCGGGACGACACTGGCTCCCTGGGGGCTCGCGTTCATCCAGTCCTACGCCGCCGACAAGAAGCTCACGGTGGCGGACTTGCGCTACGAAAGGATCGATGTCGTCACCGGTGCGGTGATGACCGGAGTTATCGGGTTCTTCGTCGTCGTCACCTGCGCGGACACGCTCCATCAACAGGGGACATCGATCAATGACGCGGGGGACGCGGCCAGCGCCCTCGAACCGCTCGCGGGACGATTCGCCTCGGTCCTCTTCGGCGCCGGCCTTCTCGGGGCCTCCATCCTCGCGGCTTCGATCTTGCCGCTCGCAACGGCGTACTCGGTCAGCGAGGTGTTCGGGCAGGAGGCCAAGCTCGACGACCCGATCCACGAAGCTCCCGTCTTCTACGCGACGTTCGCGGTAGTCATCGTCACCGCCAGTGCGCTCGTGCTCATCCCGGGGGCGCCGCTCGTCCCGATTCTCTATCTCTCACAGGCGCTGAACGCGATCCTGCTCCTGCCCATCCTCGTCTTCATCGTGGGAATCACCCGCGACCGGTCGCTGATGGGGGAGCACGCGAGCGGTCGTGTCGGGACGGTTCTTGCCGCCGTGGCGATCGTGCTCCTCGCGCTCTGTGTCGGCGCACTCGCGGTGCTTTCCGTCTGGTGAGTGCACAAATCGGCTCTGGACGAGCTCCAGATCGATCTGGCCGACTCACTAGCTGACGAACGCGTGGCCAGGCCAAGCCAGGAGATTGCTTGTCGGCTACGACGGCTCCGAGAGCGCGGAGCGCGCACTCGGCGCCGCCGCGGGGCCCATGGTACGGCTCCTCGCTCGCAGTCCCGAGGCTGACGCCGTTGGGCGACGAGCGGGCGCGCATACGGGCGCTCGATCAGCGTCGCATGCGCCAGCGTTCGCGAATGTCGGCCGAGATGCGCCGGGACGATCACACACTTGGGAATGCACCGAGGCAGGATCCGTGAGCTCCCTGATGGCGCATCGCGCGAATTGAGGGATGGTCTGGGTGGAGGTTCGTCTATGTCGACGGGTGAGCAGTCGTTACCGCACAAGGTTCGCTGGCTACATCGGTGGGTTGTGTGGCTTCTGGTCGGCCTGGTGGCCGCCGTCGGCATCGGCGTCGGCATCGACCGAGCGTTCTTTTCGGGCCAGACGCACCAGTCGTGGCCGCCGGAGCCGTGCGTGGTGCAGGCGATCGACGCCCGTTGCGGCACCTTGGTCGTCCCCGAGAACCGCACGAAACCGAACGGGCGAACGATCGGGCTCCATGTGGTCGTCCTACCTGCATTCTCGAAGCTGGCCCGAAAGGATGCGGTCGCCTATCTCGCCGGCGGACCGGGGCAGGCCGCCACCGAGTTGGCGGCCAGCCTGAGCCAGCAGTTGCGCGCGCTGCACCTGTATCGCGACATTCTGCTCGTCGACCAGCGCGGCACCGGGCGATCGAGCCCACACGGCGGCGACGTCACCCAGTACGGGACGCGGATGGCGATGGACGATCTGGACGCGGTGCGGGCGGCGCTCGGCTACCGGCAGCTCGACGTGATCGGCGGCTCCTACGGCGCCACCGCGGCGCAGGTCTACCTGAAGCTCCATCCGTCCTCAGTGCGCACACTCATCCTCTCGGGCGCAACCGCGATAGATATTCCCTTCTTCGGCCGGTACGCCGTCAACGCCCAGCGCGCCCTCGAAGGACTCGCGAACTTTTGCGCCTCAGACCCCACCTGCCGGACCGCGTTCCCAGGCTGGGCGAGCCAGTTCGGCGAGCTCACGAAGGCGTGGAACGCTCACCCGGAGCACGGCATGACGGGCGACGAGTTCGCCTCCATCGTGCACGTGATGCTGCTCGACGGGACGAAGGCGGTCTCGATCCCGCTGGTGGTCAGCAGCGCCGCGAAGGGCGACTTCGGGCCCCTCGAAGACTCGGACTCGGGAGATCTCCAAGTCGAGCTGAACCTCATGTCCAAGTCGATCTGGTGCAACGAGCCCTGGACCGGTCTCGATGCGACGGGACCGTGGGGCACCGACTTCGACAGCTACACGACGGCCCGGATCGCTGCGTTCAGGCAGGCCTGCTCAGCCGTCCCGAAGCGCGCTGAGCCGCGGTCGCTCTGGAAGCTCCCCGCGCCCAGCCCCGTGCCAGTGCTCGCCCTCGTGGGCGGCGCCGACCCGCAGGATCCGATCTCGAACCTCTCGGGCCTGAAGCAGCACTTCCCCGACAGCCGCACGGTGGTCTTCCCTCGCGTCGGGCACTCGTTCGGCATCGGCGGCTGCGTCGACCAAATCATGGAGGAGTTTGTAGAGCACCGCACGACCAAGGGCCTGGACACGACGCTCTGCGACGGCGCGGTCGTCGTGCCCCCGTTCGACCTGACCGATTGATGCCTCGGGGCAATTAAGCCTCTGAGCAGACCATCTTCTTCGCAACCTTGACCGTCGCGTCGCGGTGCTCATTGTTGTGCTCTTCGTCATGAGGAAGCGCCGCCAAGAGCTAATTCGGATTCGCGCTTGAGCTAGTCGTCGAGGCGCTCTGCGAACGGAAGGCAGCCACGGTTGATCTCTAGCCCGACGAAGCCTCAGCCAGCCAAGCTTGAGCCGCGTCCCGCTCGGATGGCTCGAACAGGCGCAGTTCGCCGGGAGCAGCCTAACCCGCCCGGCCTGCGCGCTCAGGAGGTCGGTTGGGGGGTGGGAGGACTATCCGGGAGCTGTTCCCGGCTCCGGGGCCGGAGAAGCGACCTGTACTGCTGGACTCGCTCGTCCGAATACCGCTCTCGCCAGGATCACGAGGCCGATTCCGGTCAACAGCAACGCAACGCCGACGATGATGCTGAAGATCGCGAGCATCTCCGACATGAATCCCATGTCGGCGGTGGTGCAGTTGGATCCGGTGCAGTAGCATCGCGCCGATGCGCGTCCGGCCCATTCGCAGACGATGACGTCGCCGCCGTCTGCGGGATTCTTGATGCCTTCGGCTGTCCTGCAAGCAGCGCGCCCCATCGCGCACGAGTCAAGGAGACGTAATGACCAATGCCGAACTCCTCAGGACCGCACGCGAGCTGGAAAAGAAGATCCGCGTGTACCGAGCGGCGCACTTCGCAGCGAGTGACCATCTCCGTATCGGCCACTACGCCTTGGGGTTTCTGCTCATCCTCGTCTCGGCTGTGGTGTCGGGTTCCGTCCTGCAGGCGACCGACGGGAACCCGAGTGAATCGCTCACGCTGGCGGCGGGAGCCCTGTCGGTAGCCGTCGTCGTACTCACCTCCATCCAGACGACCTTCAAGCTCGGCGAGCGCGGAGAGGCACACCGAAGCGCGGCCGACGGCTTCGGTCGAATCGACCGCAGGCTAGAGCTCTTCATTCATCGCGATCATCCAGACCTCGAGAAAGCCTGGGACGAGCTGGCGAAGGTCGCCGAGGAAGTGGGCAATGTCGAAACGGGCGCGCCGGGCTTCACCCGCTTGACGTACAACAGAGCCCGCGGCAGGCTCGAGAAGGACGCTGGAACGTGAGCGGCGCCGGCGATATCGACGGCTTCCTGAATTCCGGCAGGTCTGCAAGAGCGTCTACGGCGGCGGCCCAGCTCGAGTTTGAGTCGTCTCGTGCGCAGGCGGCAGTTTGGGTTGATGGTTGCGCAGGTGCTAGACGCCGATAACAACAAAGGGCGCCCAGACTCGGGCGAGCTCTCCGCTCAGTATGTCCACCGGTTCGTCGTCCGCAAGGTCGTCGACGAACTCGGGATCGAGCGGTAGCGTCGGCGCTCGATCGGCGGACGGCGCGCCACGGCGGCGTGTATTAGCCGTCTCGCCTGGATCGCCGCCAAGCTCGAGGTAGCGCGCGGAGATGTCGTCGCCTGACATCCCACGTACCGCCTGTTGTGCGGCGTGCAGCGCCCCAGCGGCGGACATGCCTCCAGCGACGTGCTCGTGGAACAGGCTCATCGTCGCGGCGGCCGGCGCGTCATCGACCGGCCACAGCGAGACGACCGAACGACGTGCTCCCGCCGCTATCAGGCCGCGCGCAAGGCCCACTACGTCGCCGCCGAGGCTCGCTGCGCCCCGGCCGCTGTCGCATGCCGAGAGCACGGCGAGCTCGGCGTCGATCCGCAGCCCGATGAAGTCGGACACGGTCAGCTCGTCGCGACCGGCAAGGACGATGGACGAGTCGCTGGGCGCGATCGGGTCAAGCCGTCCGTGTGCGGCGAGGTGGATGAGATTGCAGCCCGCCAGGTCGCGGCGGATCGTCTCTTCCGCCGCGTCGGATCCGATCAGAGGACGAACGCCGTATGTCTCTGCCACGGAGGTCGCTTCGAGCGCCGCACCGGGTAGCCGTCTGAGTGATGGCTTGAACGCAGCGTCGAAGGCCGGATCGCCGACGACCAGCGCCCCGCCTCCCGCGACTGGCTCGTCGACGGTTTCCCCTTCGAGAAGCGCCGCGGCCGGGAGGTACGAGAGGACATGGGTCTCGCCGAGCGCACGTCCGTGGAGCGGCAGCACCTGGAACGGGAGCCCATGCAGCGGCCCGTAGGGGACGATGATCAGGCGACCGCACGCGTCGGCGACCGATGCCACGGGAGCGAGCAGGATGTCGGCAAGCTCGGCCGCTTCCGGCCCCGGCTGGCCGTTCGAGCACTCGCGTTGCACCGCCTTCGCGAGGCGGGCAATGGCGCCGGCTGCGTGCCGGCTCGTCACGGCACTCGCGGAGCGTCTGGTGATCGTCCACACGAGCAAGTCGCGGTCGACGAGCTCGTACTCGACGAGCGCTGCATCGGGCGGCAGCGCCCGCTGAACGTCCTCGAGCACCGCGGGCTCTCGGCGGCCCGCCCGGCTTGGCATTCTCGCCTTCGATCCCTCGATCTCGGCCTCGACCTCGACGAGCTGGTCCTCGGCCGACGCGAGCTCGGCTATCCGAGAGCGGACGTCCTCCTCGCCGGCGGTGGTGACGTATGCGCGGTTGAGGCGTTCGTACGCCGACTGCCACTCCGTTGTCGCCTGGCGCCAGGCGAGAATCAGCCGCTCGTCATCGGTGTCGTCCGAGGCGTCCGCAAGCAGAGCGGCGAGGGCTAGCGCCCGGGCGCGGTCGCTGAGCTCGAACGCCCGTGCCCTGACCTTCGACGCGGCGGCGGGGTCGGCTCCTGCCTCGAGCTGTTGCGCGCGCGCCAGCTGCGCACGCGCCGCAAGCAGATAGAGCCCGGCGACCTCCGAATTGTCGGAGACGGCGAGCCGATCGACGTCGCGCCGCAGGCGGCCGAAACGTTCCTCGAAGTGGCCAACGGCGCGATCGGTCAGCGCCACGGCGAGATCGATCTCGCCGGCGCCGAGCGCGGCCTCGGCATAGTCGAGCAGTTCGGCCAAGGGGCGCTCGGTATCGGGCTCCCGGCCGAAGAGACGCAGCGCTGTCTCGTAGTCTTGCGCACGAACAGCTGCGGACGCGAGACGATCCTTGCTCGGCTCGGGTGCGTCGAGCAGCGCGCGCAAGGCGGCCTGAGCTTCCTCGAAGCGGTCACGCGCTGCCCAAATGAAAACCCGCCACGGCGCGGCGTCTGCCGCTAGCGCGTCGACCTTGGCCAATGCGTCGTCGTACCAACGCTCCGCCGTCCCGGTCGCCCCGGCGGCCGCCGCACGCGTTGCCCGGGCGAATGACGCGTACATGTCGGCGAAGGCAACCGTGGCGCGGGCGGATTCAGCGAAACCGGCGAGGTGATCGGCGGCTATTTCGCGGGACTCGTCGATCGTCCACGTCGTCGTCGCCAATTCGAGGCCTTGCCGACTGCCTGCAGGGGGAACGCCCGGCAGCGCGAGCAACTCCCGGACTCGCTCGATGGCCCACTCGAGCGCCGCGATGCGGATCCCGGCTGTTGCAGCCTCCTCCAGTTGGCCGTTGACGAAACGGAGCAATGCGTCGACGTTTCGCTGCCAGTCGAGTGACTCCGAGCTGGCATGAGTGACCTGCGGCAGCGTTGCCACCGCGGCCCGGATGCGCGTCAGAGCCCGTTCGCCGAAGCCGTGGCGCCTGTCGAGCTGCGCCAGCTCGAGCAGCAAGGTCGCGGGTGCCTCGGCTCCGCTCGTCGCCATGAGCGGCACTGCGAGCTCGTACGCCAGCTCCGCGCGCGCGTAGTCGCGACCTTCGTCCCAGTGGTCGCCGACGCGTTGCAAGAGTCTGCCGAGGCCGGTCGTCCAACTGGCGCTTCCGTCGTGCTCGCCCCAGTCAAGCAGCGCCGCGATCGGGCCGCGAGCCGCGAGGTCGAAGCGCGTACCAGCCGCGCGACGCGTCGCCGCGACACGTCCGAGCGCGACCTCGGCGAGCAGCCGATGCACCTCCGTGAGCCGCTGTGCGCCGGCGTCGCCCGCCTCGGCGAACGTGGCGGCCGCCGCCTGGAGGAAGGTCAGCTGCGTCGCATGGTCGCCGGAGAGCCAGGCGAGGGTGGCGCGGCGCAGCGCGAGTGCCCCCTCTGCGCGGGGCTCGTACACGCCGGCGAGCTGCGCCTCTGCTCGATCGTACGCGGCCGCTGCCCGTGCGAGATCGCGGCGGCCGAGGAACGGCGAGGGCGGCTGGACCCCCCAGCCAGCTCCAGCGAGATCGAAGCCCAGCGCCTCGGGCGAGGAGCCGGGCGTCGCGTACCAGTCCCCCTCGACGAGGTACGTGCAGACGAGGACGACCGGGGCCTTGTCTCCCTGCGCCGCCAACATCTCGTATTGCTGCCGGACGTCGGCTAGCACGGCGTTCGCGTCGTCGTGGCTGCCGGCGCGGCTGAGGAGGTCGCCGTAGGCTAGGCGCAAGGTCAGCACCGACGAGGCTTCGCCGAATGCCTCCGACTGAAGGTGGGCGAGTGCGCTCGCAGGGTCCTCGCGGACGAGCCGCTCCACCTGCCTGCGAACCAACAGCAGACTGCCCAGGCCGGCCCCGGCATTCTCGACCAGCCGCGTCTCCGGATCCTCCGACCGGCCGACCGGGAAGATTGGGAGCTCCTGCTTGTCGTAGACCATGATCTCCGCGGCCACATCGCCGGGGTACCAGAACTTGTCGAGCGTCCAGCCCCAGGCCCGGCAGGCAGCGATCCGCCGCTGCCAGGCCTCCTCCTGCGGTGCGGAGGCCTCGCATTCGGCGATCAGTCGCTGCGCCGCTCGAGGCTCACCGCCTACGAGTGCGGCATAGGTCGCGTCGAGGAGATGAACGTGCGCGTTCGCGGGATCCGCTCGCGCTGCCGCGAGCGCCTGCTCGCGTGCGGGACCGGGCCGGCCCACCCGCTCGATGTGCCACAACGAGCCGAGGACGTCGAGACCGGGGCGCTCGACCTCGTCCGTCACGGCCGTTCCGGAAGCTCGAGCCTCGTCCCGCAGTCAGAATCGGCGAACCGCGTCGTGAACCCGTTGCCGGCGCTCAGGTCGGGATCCGCCCAGCGTTGGGTCTTCGCCGTCGGCGGGTAGTTGAACCACAGCGTCGTGCCCGCACCGCCTGCGGTTACGGCACGGGCGAGCGAGACATCGTTCGGATGACCGAACCGCTCGCCGTTCGTCGAGATTAGGAAGTGCTTCGTTGTCACGAGCGTCAGCAGCTTCGAGCCGACGTTCTTCTGACTGCCGTGATGCGGAAGCTTGACGGCGTCGACCGCGACGGGGCGGCCGTCACGCGAGTTAGCGACCGCCCAGAGCGCGCCTCCGAGCACTGTCGGGAACGCGTCGGCGCCGAGCAGGCAACTGGCGCCACGGTGCTCAAGCAGGAACGCGATGCTGCTGCCGTTCGGGATCGAAGTGTCGTTGACCGTCTTTGTGGCCGCGAGTGCGGGCAGGTCGCCGAGCGGCTCGATCGGGGCCGGCGGTTCGATCTCCTCCGGCTCCCCGCGGTGGAGCCGCGTCAACGCCTCGTCCCACATGCGGCGAAGCGCGACCAGCCGCTTCGGCGTCGGCGAAAGAAGAGTGATGTGCGGCCCATCGGCCAGCGCGAGCTCGCGAAACGTGCGATCGCCTTCCGTCACGACCGGGCCCCCGCCGACGACACGGTTCCACGGCAGGGGCTGTGCGCGGGTGACTCCGCTCAGGAGCTCAACCAGGTCCTCGCCTTCGGCGACGCTGCGCGTATGCCGTTCGCCGGCCTCAGGGAGCTGTGGGAGCGCGTTGAACCACACGTCGCCGATGTCCAGGTCATCGCGTTCGAGCAGCGGCAGCATCCCTCCGATGTGGTCGGAGTCGATGTGCGACACGACGACGACGTCGATTGCCCGCTCGCCTGGCGGGAGCGCATCGACCCGCGCCGCCAGCGCACCCGCCGCCTCCGGTGGCCCGCCGTCGATGACCATCCGCCAAGGACGACCGTCGCGGGCGCACTCGATCCAGATCGCGTCGCCGTACGCCCCCTGCAAGACCTCGATCGTGATTGCAGCGCCCACGCGCTACGCCTCCGCGACGATTGCAGCAAGGTTATCGGGTGGACTCGCGGCGGCACGTGACGGTGGCAACAGGGTGGTAACGAGACCGGCCGAGATGCACCGAGACGAGAGGCTTGTTCGCGGGCAGAGTTCCGCTGATTAGCGGTGAATTTCCAGACTGGCCGAGACAGACCGAGATCGCAGCCTCCAACTCATAATCCGTCGGTCCTGGTTCGAGTCCAGGCGGGCCCATTCTGCACCGCATCGTTGAGCCGATTTCGCAATAACGGTGCGAACCGCGAAGGCCGCGAAGGCCGCCGGGAGGCGAGACGGGCATACCCACGGCATACCCGGAACCGATGCCGCGCGGTTGCTCGCGCAGGCGAGGGGTCGCCTAGTGCTCTGGGACGAGCCTCGACTTGTGCGCTGCGAAGATGGCAGGAACGTCAGCTCCTGGCATATGGATCTCCTCGACCAACCGTGCGATGCGCGGTGTCATCACTAGGAGGTACCGAGCTTCGTGGGGGCCCGCGTTCCAGAAGGTATGAGCCGTGCCGCGTCGAGCGAGGACAGCCGAGCCCGCGCGTGCTTCGACTTCCTCGTCGCCGAGGCGGAAGCCGAGAGCCCCTGACAGCACGTACCACGCCTCGTCGTCTTCATCGTGGACATGGAGCGGCGCAATCCAGTGGTCGCCGACCTCGGCTGTCCACTCGACGATGACGAAGTTGTCGTCGGGTGAACCGATTGCCGTCCCGGCGAGCTGCTCGACGTGCACTCGCCGCATTATCGCCGAGCGCGCGAGCGAGCTTCCGGCGCGCAACTACGAAGCCGCGATAACCCCCTAAGGCCGGTGAGCACCTTGAGCCACGGCCGCATCGGCCACCTCGACGCGAGCCGCTGCGACCTGCACGCGCCGGCGCCCGTCGGGGCCGGTGACCTTCTCGCAGCTACTTCACGCCACCGCCACCAGTCTCGCAGCTTTAAAGCCCAACCCTAAGCACAAGCGAGCTTCATCTAGCGCAAACCTCCTGCGCATAGATCGGCGCCATGCTGGTGATCGAGACTGTCACGCAAACGCAACGGAGGACAAATGAAACGCGGAGTCGTAATCATCGCGCTCTTTGCCAGTGTCGTAGCAGCGGTTTCCGCCTCGTCGCCGCTCTGGGCTGCGTCGAAATCATCAGCGTCCGTCGACGAGTCCGGGTTTTCTGCGGTTGCCGCCCGCTGCGCCGGCTGGTCAGATGGTGCTGTACGGCCACATCAAGAAGCTGACTCGCAAGGGCGGACAGTACGAGCTGCGCTTCGATCCTGCTTGGTTCACGAGCGGGGTCACGGCCAGCCGCGCGGCGCTAGAAGACACGGGCTCGAGTGACGTTCCGAACGACAACTACGTTGTCGAGGAGGGTCACCGCCTGCTGACATACCTGGTTCCAACGAGCGCGCGGGTCACCGTCCTCACGAACAACGCCAAGGGAATCTCCTCGACTCCGATCCCGGTGTCCGAGCTGGCGCGGATCGTCAACGGCGGTAAGCACCGCAAGCTCTTCGAAGCGCTGGACTCAGGCGTCTGGATTCGCGTCCGCATCGACACCGTCCGGGAACTCGACCAACAGTACCGCCCGTAGGCGGTCGCTCTGGTGACCGTGGAAGCATGACGAAAGGGGGATCCGCGGCCGCAAAGGGCGAGCCGACTCCTCAGAAGTGAATGGTTCGCCTGGGGCCGTGGCCTGTGGGCAGCTGCCATGGTGTTTGGGCCTCCGCCTGGACGACCGCCTTGTCGCACACGATACTTCTCGTCGTGACGGGCAGCCGGTTCCACGTGGAGACGGCGCTGTGCGGTGCCCGGCGTCGCAGAGTTTCGGCGCGGTGACCGGACCTCGATGAGATCCGACAGCGACCTTTCGTCCGAGCTCGCCGAGACGCGGCGGCGGCTGGCGGAGCTCGAGGCAGCCGAGGCTGACCGCCGGGATGCCGCGACGATTCAGGGAGCGCTCTACCGGATCGCCGAGCTCGCGAGCGCGGCCCAGGACATGCAGGAGTTCTACCGGGCGGTGCACGCCGTCGTCGGCGAGCTGATGTACGCCGACAACTTCTTCATCGCGCTCTTCGACGAGGAGCGGCAACTGATCAACTGGCCCTACTGGGAGGACGAGGTGGACGTCGACTGGCCGGCCGCCAACACATGGGTCGATTTCGGCAGCCCGGCAGTCGAGGGGGACCACCGCCTACGTGCTCCGAACGGGCGAACCGCAATGGCTTCCGAGGGAGCGGCAAGAGGAGCTGATTGCGCAGGGCGAGTTCGAGCTCTGGGGCGAGATGAGCGAAGACTGGCTCGGAGTTCCGCTCACGTCCGAGGGGCGGACGGTGGGCGCCCTCGTCGTCCAGTCGTACACGAAGGAGTTCACCTACACCGAGCAGGACAAGGAGCTCCTCGCCTACGTCGGCCAGCACGTCGGCGCCGCCCTTTCCCGCGCGCGTGCTATCGAGGAGACGCGCCAACGCGTCGCCGAGCTGGCGACCGTGAACAGCGTCGGGCAGGCCGTCGCCGCGCAGCTCGACCTCGACGCATTGATCGAGCTCGTCGGCGAGCGGGTGCGCGAGACGTTCGACGCCGACATCGCCTATCGTGGCGCTGCTCGATCAGAAATCGGAGCGAATCGAGTTCGCCTACTACAGCGAAGGCGGCGTGCGGCGGCACCAGGAATCGATCGAGTACGGCGAAGGGCTCACCTCCCGAATTCTCGAGTCCGGCGAGCCGCTCGTACTCAACCGATCCGAGCAGTACGACGGGCTCGTGACGCCGCGCCTGGGAACACCTTCCCGCTCGTACCTCGGCGTGCCGATCGTCGTCGGCAACAGCGCGATCGGCGTGATCAGCGTCCAGAGCACACGAGAGGGGCGGCGCTTCAGCGAGGCGGACTCGGGCCTGCTCGCCACGATCGCGGCGAACGTCGGCGTCGCGATCCAGAACGCGCGCCTCTTCGAGGCACAGCGCGCCGCCGAGCAGCAGTACCGGGGCCTCGTCGAGGAGCTGCCCCTCGTCGTCTACACGGACAAGCCCGATGCGTCCGGCGCCACAGCTGGCATTCCCGTGTACATCAGCCCGCGCGTGGAGCAGGTTTTCGGCTACCCCCTCGACGCGTGGCTCGAGGAAGGCTTCACCGAATCAGTGCTCCTGCCCGAGGATCGGGAGAGCACTGTCGGTCGTACGCTCGCCCACCTCGAAGCCGGTGACGAACGCTGGTCCATCGAGTACCGCGTTCGCGCGGCGGACGGGCGAGTGGTCTGGGTCCGCGACGACGCCTGGATCGTTCGCGACGAGCAGGGCACCCCGACTCATCTCCAGGGCTTCATGATCGACATCACCGCGCGGGTCGAGGCAGCTGCCGAGCTCGACCGTCAGAAGCAGTACTTCGAGTCGCTCGTCGAGATCAGCCCGGTCGCCATCGTCGTCATGGACGCCGACGAGCGGGTGACGGGCTGGAACCCGGCCGCCGCCGAGCTATTCGGCTACTCGCCGGAAGAGGCGATCGGTCGGCTGATCGACGACCTCGTCGTCGGGGGAGACCTTCGCGAAGAAGGGCGGGACGTGACCCGCGAGGCGCTCGAGGCCGGTCGCGCGCACCGGATCACACGCCGCTGGCGAAAGGACGGAACGCTCGTCGACGTGCAGATGATGTTCGTGCCGCTCAGGGTCGACGGCGAGCACGTCGGCTTCTACGCGATCTACCACGACATCACCGAGCTCCAGCGCGCACGCGAGCACGCTGAGACGGTACTGGCCGTAACGCAGGTGCTCGGGAAGACGCTGAGCCTGTCGCGACACCATCGAGACGATCCTCACCGAGCTGCAGCGGGTCGTTCCGTATGACAGCTGTTCGGTCCAGGTGATCCAAGGCAACCGCCTGGTGATCGTCGGCGCACGCGGACTCGAGGATCTCGGAGGCCTGATCGGCGTCGGCTTCGACCTCGACGACGAAACGAACCTCAACGGCCAGGTCGTGCGGTCGAAGCGGCCACAGGTCTTCGCAGACGTGTCGGACAACCCGCACTTTGCGAGTGAGCTACACGGCGGTGGACGCATTCGCGGATGGATCTGTGCCCCGATGATCATCGGCGACCGCGTCATCGGCGTGCTCAGCATCGACAAGTTCGAGGCCGATGTCTACACCGAAGAGCTCGCGGAAGTCGCGACTGCATTCGCCGCCCAGGCCGCGATGGCGATCGAAAACGCCCGCTTGCTCGAGACCGAGCGAGCCGCCCGCGAACAGGCCGAGACTCTCCGCGCCGCAGCCGAGTCGCTGGGGAGCACGCTAAGCATTTCCGAAGTCTTCGACCTGATCCTGTCGGAGCTTCGCAAGGTCGTCCCCTACCGGAGTGCCAGCGTCCAGCGGCTCGACGGCGACGAGTGGGTGATCGACCGCGGCTACGGCTATCCGGACCTCGACGAACTGGTCGGACATCGCTACCGCGTGAGCGGACCCAGCGATCCTGCCTGGGAGCTGGTCGAGCGGCACGGGACCGTCATCCTCTCGGACCCCGCCGCGCGCTACCCGCAGTTCGAGGATGTCCACGTCGAGGGAAGCATCAGGTCGTGGATGGCAGTTCCATTGCTGATCGGCGACCGCCTCATCGGGATGCTGACGTTCGACTCGTTCGAGGCCGACTTCTACACCGCCGAGCATGCGAACGTGGCGAAGGCGTTTGCCGCGTTCGCCGCAACGGCGATCGAGAAGGCGCGTTACGTCACCGAGCTCCAGCGGGCGCACGAGGAGGCGGAGGCGGCGACGCAGGCCAAGAGCGCCTTCCTCGCGACCATGAGCCACGAGATCCGCACACCGATGAACGCCATCATCGGGATGAGCGGACTCCTACTGCGCACCGACCTCGACGCGGAGCAACACGAGTCCGCGGAGACCATCCGTACGAGCAGCGAAGCGCTCCTCACGATCATCAACGACATCCTCGACTTCTCGAAGGTCGAGGCGGGACGGATGGAGCTCGAGATCGCGCCGCTCGACTTCCGGGCCTGCGTCGACGGTGTGCTCGCGCTCATCGGCTCCGTGGCGTCGGGCAAGGGCCTCGAGCTCGTGTCCGAGATCGACGAAGGCGTGCCCCAGACGATCCTCGGCGACGTCGGGCGGCTTCGCCAGATCCTGCTCAACGTGCTGAACAACGCGGTGAAGTTCACGGAGGAGGGAGGCATCTCGCTGGCCGTGACCACGTCGGAGGCAGGGGACGACGGGCACATCGAGCTTCACGTGGTCGTCCGCGATACCGGCGTCGGGATCCCGCCGGACCGGGTCGACCGTCTCTTCCAATCCTTCAGCCAGGCCGACGTCTCGATCAGTCGGCGGTACGGCGGCACGGGCCTCGGCCTCGCCATCTCGAAAAGGCTTGCCGAGCTGATGGGAGGAACCATGTGGGCCGAGAGCGAGGGCGTCCCCGGCCGCGGCAGCGCGTTCCACTTCACGCTTGTTACACGCGCTGCGGCTGAGACCGCGCCGCCCGACCTCGAGACGGCGCCAGGCTTCTCCGAGCTCGACCCCGAGCAGGCGTCGCGGCATCCGCTGCGGATCCTGCTCGTCGAGGACAACGCCGTGAACCAGAAGCTCGCCCTCCGCGTGTTGTCGCTCATGGGGTATCAGGCGGACGTTGCGGGAAATGGGATCGAGGCCGTCGATGCCGTCGAGCGCCAGGAGTACGACCTGGTCCTGATGGACGTGCAGATGCCGGAGATGGACGGGCTCGAAGCGACACGTCGGATTCGGGCGCGCGTCGAAGGAGGGCCACGAATCGTCGCCATGACCGCGAACGCGATGGACGGCGATCGGGAGGCGTGCCTCGAGGCCGGCATGGACGACTACGTCGGCAAGCCGATCAGGGTCGACGAGCTCGTCGCGGCGCTCGCGGAGACGCCCGCCAGATCGGGCTGACCGAGGTCCTACGGGGCCCGAAGGGCGACGAGCGCCTCTCGCACCCGACTCCACTCGGCTTCGACGGAGCTCAGGCGCTGGCGCACGACCTCGAGGTCGCCCGCCGCCGCCGCCGTCTCCGCCTCCAGGCACAGCGAGGCGAGCCCGTCGGCTCCGAACGTGCGGGCGTTCCCTTTGAGCGTGTGCGCCGCTCGTCGGGCCGACTCGGCCTCGCCGGTCGTCGCCGCCTCTCGCAGAGTCTCGAGCTGGCGCGGCGCCTCCTCGACGAACTCGTCGATCAGCTCGGCGACAAACACTTGATCGTCGCCCACACTCGCGCGAAGCTCGTCCAGTGCTCGCATGTCGAGAGGGCTCTCAGGTTTCGTCACCGCATGCGCGAGCCTATTTGACCGGCAGCCGTGCGGGCGCGAGGATCACGCTGACCGATGACCGCGAGCATCCTCATCGCCGACGACGACAGCATCAGCCGGAAGCTCCTCCGTCGCCTCCTCGAGCAGGACGGCCACGAGGTCCGGGCCGCCTCCGATGGCCACGAAGCACTCGAGCTCTTTGCCGACGGGCCGTGCGACGTAGTTCTCCTCGACATCCTCATGCCTGGGCTCGACGGCATCTCCGTGCTCGAGCGCCTGAAGGGGACGTCGGAAGGCGAGCACGTCCCCGTGATCATGATCTCCGCGATCGACGAGACCGAGAGCGTCGTCCGTTGCATCGAGATCGGCGCAGACGACTACCTGACCAAGCCTTTCAACCCCGTGATGCTCAGGGCGAGAATCAATGCGGGGCTCTCGAAGAAGCGACTCCACGACCTGGAGCGCGCGCGTGTGCACGACGTCTTCTCGCGTTTTCTCCCGGAGCACGTCGTCGACAACCTGCTCGCCTCTGGCGACGACGACCTGCGGCTTGGCGGTGTGAGCACCGTGGGCACGGTCATGTTCACAGACCTCCGGGGCTTCACCACGTTCGCGGAGGGGAAGGCGCCGGAGCTCGTGATGGCTGCTCTGAACCACTACTTCGACGAGATGAGCGAGACGATCCTCGAGCACGGCGGCACCCTCGTGGCCTACCGCGGCGACGGCTTCCTGGCGGTGTTCGGCGCCCCGATGGAGGTCGATGACCACGCCGATCGCGCGCTCGAGACCGCTCGCGAAATGGTGAACGTCTGCCTTCCACGCTTCAACCAATGGCTTCGGGGGAACGGGCTGGGCGACGGGATTCGCATGGGAGTCGGCCTGAACAGCGGGCCGTTCATGTCTGGAAACGTCGGTTCGCTCCGCCGCCTCGAGTACACCGTGCACGGCGACACGGTGAACACGGCCGCCCGCATCGAGAGCATGACGAAGACCATCGGCCGCCCGATTCTCCTCGCTGATTCGACCCGCGATGCGCTCCTGCGAGCGCAGGACGACCTCGAGCACGTGGGTGAGTTCGAAGTGAGAGGTCGAGAGTCGACGGTCTTGCTATGGACCGTCGAAGGAACGTCGTGGGCCTGAGACCGGATCCGTCCCGGCGGCCGCAGTTCCGCTGACTGGCGGCGATTTACCAGACAGGCTTCTGCCATTTACCGCCTGGTTTCCCACGCGAGGGAGCGGGGAAGAGTCCTCCTGTCGATCGACACACGGAGGGAGACATGACACGCCGACTCGCGCCCGTAGTCGCATTTGTGCTCGTAGCAGTAGCCGCCGTCGCCGTCGCCGGAGGAGCGTTCGCAGGAAGCGGGGCCGACAGGGCGATCTCGCAGAAGGTGATTCTCTTCTCCTCCGACGGGATGCGGCCGGATCTCGTTGACAAGTACGCGGCTCAGGGCGCGATGCCGACGATGGCGGACCTGATGGCAGAGGGCGTAAAGGAAAGAACGGCCTTCGTCAGGGATTCCCGCCCAACACCGGAGTGGGTTGGGCGACCCTCGCGACCGGAGCGTGGCCGGGTACTCACGGCTCCACGAACAACACCTTCTATTCAACGGAGACGCCGTTCACGACCGGCTCGTCGAGCTTCGCGAACGCGGGGATCCTGCAGGCCGACACCATTGCCCAGGCTGCGGAGCGTGCCGGCAAGACGGTCGTGGCGATGGAGTGGGTCGCCGCGAGAGGATACGACCCTGCGCTCCAGGGCCCGGTTGTCGACTTCCGCAGCTTCATCGGCGGTCGCGGGATCACGCTCAACTTCGACATTCCGGGGAACCTCGCCGCCAGCTTCGGGGTGCAGTACCAGCAGCGGGAGCTCGTCACTGCGAGCGGCTGGACGAACGTGCCGGCCTCGTTCAGCACGGCGAAGGAGACCTTCTTCACCCACGGGAGCAGCCAGATCCCCGGCAACGGGGTCTGGGACGTCTATGTCTACGACTCGACCAACGACGGCACGGTCAACTACGACCGTGCGCTGGTCGTCAACGCCGCGCCCGCCAACATTCCCGCCAATAGGAAGAACGGCAGCTTTGGCGTTGCGACGCTGCGAAAGGGTCAGTGGGCGGACGCCAAGGTCACACTCGTATCCGGCGCGTTCGCCAACAGGACCGGGGGCTTCCTCATGAAGCTCATCGATCTCTCGGCCGACGCAGAGACATTTCGCCTCTACTTCACCTCGGTCCAGCGCGCGAATGCGACGTACAACGGGCTGGGAAGTGCCGGGTCGACCGCATTCGAGGAGACGCTGAACAAGGAGTTCCCATCCTCCACCGCGGCGGACTTCGCGCCGCTCGAGGCGCTCATCGTCGACGAGGACACCTACATCGAGCAAGGGCTCAAGTGGGCGGACGCACACTGGACCTATCTCAGATACATCCTCAGCGACGACGACCTGCAGACGGTGTCCGGAGGGACGATCGAGGGCCTGGGAGTCGATCCGGACCTGCTCATGGTCGGCAACCCGACGACCGACGAGTTCTCGCACCAGTTCATGGCGCTCTACACGCCGACCGACATCGACGGCAACCCGAATCCGTACTTCGACGACGTCACAGACGACGACATCCCGGACGGACGGGTCGCGATCCGCGAGGGATACGTCCGCTCGGCGTACGAGGAGGCGGATCGCACGCTCGCGTTGTCGCGCCAGCTGTTCGGCGAGGACGCGACGGTCTTCGCGTCCTCGGATCACGGCTTCGCGCCGCAGTGGTATGCCGTCAACGTGCCGAAGATCCTTGCCGACGCGGGACTCCAGGGAACGCCGACGGTAATGCAGAACGGCAACTGCAGGTGGTTCGGTCCGCCGCCTGCGTCGAATCCGGTCCCGCCCACGAACGCGATCGCCAAGGAGTGTCACGCCGGCGGGACGTCGCAGATCTACATCAACCCGGCGCAGGTGCAGAGCCCAGCGCACTACGAGGCGATTCGCGACCAGATCGTCGGACTGTTCGAGGACTTGACAGATCCGGCCAACCCGGACGCGCAGGTCGTGTTGGCGGTCTTCAAGAAAGAAGAGCTCTCGAACGTCGACAAGACGGACTCTCTCAACCCGACCCGGTCCGGCGACGTTGTGGTCGTCTTCCGGCCGCCGTATCAGAGCGACGCGGCGACGGCGGGGCAGACAATCGCGTTCTCGCAATTCTTCGGGCAGCACGGGTATCTGCCTGATCTCGTGGATCTCGAGCACAACGTGAACATGCACGGCGCGTTCATCGCGGCCGGTACCGGCATCAAGAGCCATCCGCCGCTCCCGAATGTGCAGGCGATCGACATCGCACCAACCATCGCGTTTGTCCTCGGCATCCCTGCTCCCACCGATTCGGAGGGCGAGGTCCTCCGCCAGATCACGAAGGGCAGCGGAAAGTAACGAGTGATCGAGGTGACAGGTGGGGCCGGCGTCGAGGCTGGCCCCACCTTCGTGGTTACGAAGGCGGCGGGAACGGACCCCAGTTACGCAGCGTCCGCCAGCTCGTCCTCATCGACTTCGACGAGGCCTTCCAGCTCGCGTTCGAGCCTCGCGAATGCCTCCTGCTCGAGGACCTTCGCGCGCGCCCGGGAGATCCCGAGCTCCCGCTCGATCGTATCCAGCGACCTCTGCTCTCCGTCGAAGCCAAACCGGAGCTCGAGCACCTGCCGCTCGAGGTCGGGCAACCTGCCGAGCGCTGCCCGGACAGCCTGCTGTCGCAACCTTGTCCCGGCTTCCTCGGCCGGGTCGTCGGCCTCGGAATCGGCCAAGAGGTCGCCGAGCTCGCCGTCACCCTCGCTGCCGACGGTCTGATTCAGCGACACCGACGCTTCGACGGCACCCAGAGCCTCCTCGACGTGCACGAGCTTGTATCCCGAAGCGGTCGCCAGCTCTTCCGGCGTGGGCTCACGTCCATGCTGCAGCTCGAACTCCCGAGCCAACCGAGCGAGCTTCAGCCGGCGCTCGTGAACGTGCGCAGGGATCCGGATCGTCTGTGACTGGTTGGAGATGGCGCGCTGGCACGCTTGCCGGATCCACCACGTCGCATACGTCGAAAACTTGAAGCCCCGACGCCAGTCGAACTTCTCGACGGCGCGGTTGAGGCCGAGAACGCCCTCCTGGATGAGGTCTCCCAGCGGAACGCCGTGCCCCTGATACCGACTGGCGATCGAGACCACGAGGCGCAGGTTGGAGTTGATCATGCGCTCCTTTGCGGCCTTGTCACCGCGCTCGATCCTCTTTGTCAGCGCGACCTCTTCGGCTGCGGTCAGCAGCGCGTGCTTCCCGATGTCGTTCATGAACTGCGTGACCGAGTCGACGCTCGCGGCCGCTTCCGGCTCGAGGTTTAGCTCGAGCTCGTCATCCTCGGCCGTTGCCTGTGCGGTGATCTCGACACCGCGGGCTTCCAGCTCGGCACGGACCATGGCCAAGCCGTCGTCGCCGAGGTCGAGCTCTGCAACGAGCTCCTCGATGGCGACGACCTCGACGGTGCCGTTGGTCTCAGCGTCCTCGAGGAACGCCTGAAGTGTGTTGCTGATGGGAGCCTCCTTAGGTAGTTGCGGCCGTGCGCACGCGAGCTCGTGCACGACGCCGCTCGAAGCGGTCGACGCGGCCGCCGTGGGCGGCGGTCCGCTCGATCCCGGTGTAGGCGGGATGGCAGCTCGAACACACGCCGAGCGTCAGCTCGGCACGCGAGGACCGGGTTGTGAACTCACTTCCACATGCGTTGCAGCGCACGTTGGTGACGACAAACTCAGGGTGCTTGCCCCTCAATCGCTTCTCCTTTCGCGAGAGCTGACGTGCGCTCCGCCGCTGACACAGCGCCTGCGCACGTAACTTCTTCCGGACGACACGTACGTAAACGGCGCGGGGTGTGTCGGAATTCCTGGGCTAGCGCTGAGCGGCTTCGGCGACGACGCTCGCCAGCCAGGCTCGCACGGCGGACTCGATGGCTTCGGGGTCGCTCTTGAGACCGTGGTCGCCCCGCACCTGCACGACCTGACGGGTCGTGCTCGGGTGGGGCATGCCGAACCGATCACGCTCGCCCTGGACGACGAGCGTAGGGACCGTCACCGCGTCGAGCTCGGGCAGGCGGTTCTTCGGCGGCTTGCCGGCACGCTGGGGCGGCTCGAGGGGGAATGCCAGACAGAGAACGGCGACGGCGGCCGTCGCGTCCGCCGTGCGGCAAGCGACGCGGCCGCCGAGCGAACGACCGCCTACGACGAGTGGCAAGCCGGCGAGTTCGCCGCCGCGCAGGCGCTCGACGACGGCGATCCAGGCGGCGTCGAGCTGGGGCGCACTCGCGGGAGACCTGCGTCCGGCAACGCGGTACGGCTGCTCTACCAGCGCGACGGCAAACCCCTCCAACTCCGCTGCGCGCGTCGCGGCCCGGAGATCCGGCGCTTCAATACCTCCACCAGCCCCGTGGCCGAGAACGAGCGCCGCGCGCGGCTCCGGCGCGGGACGCAGGTGAGCCCGTGCCACCCCGTGCGGCGTGTTGATCTCGACAACCGTCACGTGCCCAGTATCGAAAGGCGCGCCGCTGCTTCGGAGAGCTGCCGTTCGCCGAACAGGTATGGGGTCGCGTTCGCGATCCGGTGATTCGGAGTGTCGAGATCTGCGGATCCCTCGGCGGCGTTGAGCGCGTAGCGGATCGGGATCTCGTGGGCGATCACGAGAATCGTCTTCTCGGGCCGCGAGAGCAGCCGCTCGAGCGCTCGGCCGTAGCGGGCGGCGGCTGCGTCGAGGCTTTCGCCGTTCGGGAACGGCTCTGCGCGCGCGTGGGCGAGCTTCCAGGCGCGGTAGTCGTCGAGCGACAAGCCCTCGAGGTCGCCGACATCGACATCGCCGAGCAAGGGCTCAACCGCGATCGGAAGCTCACGCCCCGCCAGCGCTATCTCGGCCGTGTCGCGCGTACGCCGGAAGGGGGTGACGATGCAGCTGTCGAGCGGGACGTTTCCGACCTGCCGGCCGAGGAGCTCTGCCTGGCTCCGTCCCTTCTCGGTCAGCGGAGCGTCGACGGCCGGGTCCCCGTTGACGACGCGGGCGACGTTGAGCGTCGTCTCGGCGTGCCGGGCTAGGACGAAGAGACGCATCGTCCGGATGCTAGAGAGCAGCTGCGGTCGAAGACGAGTTTTGAGCAAGAGAGCCGTTGAGCCCGGACAAGGGCAGGCCCTTCGACGCAATCGACCGGCAACCCAGCTGGCGCGGCCCCAGCGGGTGGTGGCCGGGCTACTGCTGAGCGGCCGTCTTGATGACGTCGGCCACGGCCGCAGGCTGTGAGACGTAAATCGCATGGCTGCCCGCGACCTCGACAACGGTCGACCCCGCCCGCGCAGACATCTCGCGCTGGGCCGGTGGAGGGATCATCCGGTCTTCGGTCGTGACGAGGTACCAGCTTGGCTTGCTCCGCCAGGCAGCTTCGCTGATCGTGCCGCCCAGGGCATCAACTCCCCAAGGGACTTGCGAGTCGGCCATGAACGCAGCCTGTTCGGCGCTCACATCACCCGCGAAGGAGTCGTGGAACTTCTCCCGGTCGAGGAACAGAAACCCGTCCTGCGGCGGCAGAATCGGCGGCACGGGTGCGCCTGGCGGTGGATCTGCAATCAGGGTGTTGACCGACTCGCCCGTGTCCGGCGCGAAGGCCGCGATGTAGACGAGCGCCGCAACCTTGGGATGTGTACCGGCCTCGGTGATCACTGCCCCGCCGTAGGAGTGGCCGACGAGAGTGACCGGTTCGCTCACTGCGTCGAGCGCCCGCTTGGTCACGGCAGCGTCGTCTGCGAGCGAAACCGTCGGATTCTGGACGACGCTGACGCTGTAGCCGTCCTTCTTCAAGTGGTCGTAGACACCCTGCCAGCCAGAGCCGTCCACGAAACCGCCGTGAACGAGAACGATGGTTCCCGATGAGGAGCCTGCCTCCATGAGCATCCCTCCGTTCTGGAATGGAGCGGTGAGCCGACTGATCGTAAGCGCGCGACGAGGCGAACGTCAATCACGCATGGAGTCGGCGACGTCGTAGCCCGCCGGCACCACGCCGTATCACGCGACAGGTACCGGGCGACGTTCGTACTCCATGTACGCCGCGGTCACATCCGTCGCGTCGCGGCCGAGGTAGCGCTCGACGACCCGGAGAGCGAGGTCGATGCCGGAGGTGAGCCCACCGGCGGTCGCAACGTGCTCGTGCTCGACGAAGCGGCGGCCGCGCACGACGCGAATCGCAGGAAAGGAGGCCTCGAAGTCGTCGTACGAGCCGTGGTGCGTGGTCGCCGACATCCCGTCGAGCAGTCCGGCTTCCGCGACGACGTAGGCGCCGGTGCAGACGGACATGACGAGATCGGCCTGCTGGGCAACCTCACGTAGCCATTCGAGCGTACGGCCGCTCGATTGATGTGCCGGAACGACGACTACCTGCGGCTGTGGCGCTGTCTCGTAGGAGTACGTCGGCTCGAGCCTCAGGCCGCCGCTCGCTTCGACTGTTCCAGTCTCCTGCGCAACGGTGAAGAGCTCGAACCGGGCAGCGTCCCCTGCCATCGCCGCGTCCTGGAATACCTCCCAGGGGCCGGCGAGGTCGATCACGTTCGTGCCCGGCCCGATGGCGACTGCCGTCCGTATGATGCCGTCCGACGGGATCGCGAGCGGTCGATCCGGTAGCCGGGACGTCTCCGAGCTGGCCAGTGCTCGGCCGCCCAGCTCGGCCGCGGCGAGCGGAATGCCGATACCCGCGCCGAGCGCCAGCGCAGTGAACTCCCTTCGCTTCATCTCGGGAGTCGGTAGAGGAAGCCGCTCGTGTTGTCGGCGAGCCAGACGGAGCCCAGTCCGACCGCGAGGCCGTGAACGTCGACGCGCCCACGAGCGGTCGCGACCGTGGTAACGGTTCCGGCGGTCGTCACGCGCCGGACGGCCGTCATCGTCGGAAAGCCGGTCCGGTCGACGGCGGCGGTGCGGACAGGGACCCAGAGCGCGTTCGCCTTCGCGACGACGTCGATTCCGGTGCCGTCGATATCGACAGAGCGACGGGTCTCTCCGGTTTCGGGATCCACCTCGAGGAGCGGCACACCGCGCCCTGTGATCCAGAGGCTGTCCCCCGCCATCGCGAGGCGTTCGGCGGCGGCATTGCTACCTCCGACGACCGCGAGACGCGTCGCGACGTTCGTCGCCGTGTCGATGCGGTAGAGCGTGTTGTCCCGGTGGGTCATGACCCATGCCTTCTTCCCGACGAAAACCATGTCGGCAGGGCCGTCTCCAACCGAGATGCGCGCGACGATCTTGTTCGTCCCGGGTGAGATGCGCAGGACGCGGGCGCCCTGGTCGTCGGCAACCCAGACCGCGCCGTCCCCGATCCAGATGTTGTACGCCGCGGTCGCGTCGAGTGGAATTCGCTTCGCCACCCGCGCGGTGCGCGGGTTGAGGCGGTAGAGGGTGGAGCCGGCGTCGAGCGCCCACACCGAGCCGAGGCCCACGGCGACGGCGATGACCTGCCCGTCGAGCTGCACGCTTGCGGTTCTCCGACCGCTGGGGAGCGCCATCCGCACGAGTCGCGCCTGCTCCTTGCACGCGACCCAGGCCGTGCTGCCGCTGAGCGCGAGCGTCATCGTCGGCCAATAGGGACCCGCCCCGGCGCACGAGCGCAGCGCCCGCGCCTCGGGGATTCGTCCAGCCGCGATCCCGGAAGACGAGCTCGAGCCCACAGCTCCGGCGGGCACGGCGACGCTTACCGTCACCGCAATGAGCAGCGCTGCTCCGCATGCCACCCTTACACCGGCAAGGGGCTGCCGGTAACTCCTACGGTCGAAGCGATCGCGCAAGCTCGAGTGCACGCTCGAGCGAGACGCCCGCCTCCAGCCGATACGAGACGGACCCCCTCTGCCAGACGAGCGTGTTTCCCGACAGGTAACCCGTGAACCGCCGCTCCTCTCCGGACCTTCCGAGGTAGAAGACCACGTGGTCGGCACGCTCGATCCAGATCCCTGGGGCACCGTCGACGTCGACGAACTTCGTGCTCGTGTCGTGCCCGATGAGCTTGTGGAAGAGAACGTCGTTCGCCTCCCACTGCGTCAGCACGAGCGATGCACCCTCACGTCCTCCGTAGATCGCGGTGACGATAGGCGCACCGTCAAGATCGCGGTCGAGCAGTATCCGGTCTGGACGCTGCAGGCCCGACGGCAGGAGGAGCGTGAACGGCACGCTGCGTCGCGCGTCTTCCAGCTCGACCTGAGTCCCGCTCGCCGGCCAGGTGTACGACACCTCCGGCAGCCGGTCGACGCGATCGATCCGCACCCCGGGAACGAGATCGAGTGCGGACGCGGCGATCGCGGTGCCCACGAGCACGAGGATCGCGATCGCAACCACCAGGGCGCGCCGGAAGCGACGCCGCCGGGGGTCGGGGGTCGAGGGCAAACGCGCGTGCACCGCTTCCGCCAACGCCGGGGTCGGCGGGAACCAGCCGACGGATGCCTTCCGCAACGCGGACTCGGTCGTCATCGCTTCTCCTCCAGTTCCGGTCTCAGTCGCCTCAGCCCTCGCCAGGCCCGCATCTTCATCGTCGCGCGGGCCACACCCAGTGCAGCGGCAGCTTCCGCGTCCGAGAGCCCGATGAAGTAGCGCGCCACGATCGCCGTGCGCTCGCCCTCGGGCAACGCGTCCACCGCCGCGAGAACTCGGCCGCGGTCATCGCGCTCCAACAGCTCGTCGTCAGGCCCCGTGGTCGTGCGGACAGGCTCGAGCATGCTCGCGCGGCGCTCGTGGAAGGTCCTTCTCCCCGAAGCGCGCCGCGCGTTGCGAGCCTCGTTGCCGACGATCCGGAGCAGCCACGGTCGAAACGGTGCTCCAGCACGGAAGCGCTCGAGAGAGCGATATGCCTTCACGAACGCCTCCTGCGCGACGTCCTCGGCATCCGCTGCCGACCTGACGATCGCGAACGCGACGCGAAAGGCAGCCTGCTCGTGGTTCCGGACAAGCGTCGCGTATGCGCCGTGATCGCCCTTGCGCGCTCGCTCGATGAGGTCGGCCTCTTCGGGGGGAGGCTCCGGAACGGCCTTCAGCGCAGGCTCGGTCACCGCACGCGCACCAAACGCACAGCGGCGGGACCGCGATTGCCGGCTCGGTCGATCGCCGTCACGACGACGCGGTGAGCTCCTCGCGGCAGGCGAACTCGCTGGACGGCCTCGTGACCGGAGAGCTCTCCATCCACGACCTCGGTCGTGGCTACCGAGACGCGATAGCGCGGGCCGATCGAGACCTCGTAACGGTCGACACCGCTGCCCGTATCCGTGGCCGGAAAGCTGAGTGTCACCCACCGGCCCGACGCGATCGCGTCGATGCGCGGGCGGGATGGTCGAGTTCGGTCGGTCCAGCGGAAGCGAAGCGTCGCCTGCGCCGGGTCTGAGTCGAGCATGACCACCTCGAAGGCATTCCGCACCGAGAACCTCGCGCTCCGTGCACTCGTCAGCAGCAGGTTGCGCTGAGGGAATCGGCTGGGAGTGACTCGCGCATCGTTCGCACCAGCGTGCACGACCGGCCACGGAACCTCTGGCCTGTACTCGATCCAGTACTCGTCCGCCCCCGAAACGACGTAGAGGGCGTGGGGGAGCTCAGAGGGACGATCGATCCGGGAGATCCGGTACTCGCCGTTCGCGAGAGTCGGGCCCTCGCGCGCGATCCACCCGAAGCGCCACTTCTCGAAGGCGTTGAAGTGCCCGCTGCCGTGCCCCATGACGCTGTAAGGACTCGCGTAGTTTTCCGCGCGGCAGCGGGTACCGCAGATCCAGGCCGGCCCCTCCTCTCGCACGCCGTAGTTGTGCCCCAACTCGTGCGCGAAGAGATCCTTCGAGATCTTCCCGAGCATCCAGACACCCGGCGGGTAGTACGCACCGCCCCACGGGCAATCCATGCTCGGAATCAGGTACGCGACCAGGGTGAATCGAGCGAGATCGACGGAACGGCGGATCGTCTCGTGGACGCCCTGAGTGTCGCAGCCTCTCGGGCGTCTCGGGAGCGCACGCGTCCAACCGATCACCTCGACCGATAGCGACGTCTTGCCGAACGACGCATCGCGGATGTAGGTCACGGTTTCTGCGACGGCAGCTCGGGCTTCCTCGACGGTGACGGGCTCTGGACCCCAGGTCGCCAGAACGAGCCCGATCCGCTGCTCTCCGATCACCTCCCCTGCGGACTGGGGGAGCGCGCCGCCTGATGTGGCTGCGAGCAGCAGCGAGAGGGCCGCAGCCGCGACGAACATACGCATTCCACAGAGTTACACCGCCCGGCTTCGGTGGTTACAAACTGCGACTAGGCGAGGTTCTACGCGGTCAGCGTTCGCGGCGGCGCTGCCAGTCGTCGCGCAGGATCGCGTAGCCGACGCTGTCCGTCCAGCGTCCGTCCTCCGTCGGCCACGACTGCCTGTAGTGCGCCTCCCGGACCCAGCCACAGCGCTCGAAGACTCGGCGCATGGCCACGTTGTCCACCCGTGTCTCTCCCGCGAGCCTGTGCTTGTCCGTCGTCGTGAAGAGATGATCAGTGGCCCAATCGACCATGAGTCCGCCGAGACCCTGGCCGCGATGACGCTCGACCAGCCGAACGTCCACGTCCGGGCTCACGTCCTCGAGGTAGCGGTACCGGACGATGCCGACATGCCTTGCCCCGCTGAGATGGACCCAGTACGTCGGATTGCTTCCCGTGAATTCGCCGGCTCGAATCTCCGCACGCGCATCTTCGGGCGTCAGGCGAGGGCGGCTGTGGAATGGCCACGTCTCGGCGGCGAGCCACTCCGCGAGCGACGCACTCTCATCGTCACGAACGAGGCTGAACTCGAGCTCGGAGGACATCTCCGCATCGAAGCATGCCGAGAGCTAGCTCGGCGGGATGTTCTGGTTGAGGCGGAAGAAGTTCGTCGGGTCGTACTTGCGTTTGAGCTCCACGAGCCGGTCGTACTTCTCGGTGCCGTAGGCCTGTCGAACGCGGTCGGGTCCCTCGTCGCCGAGGAAGTTGACGTAGACGCGGTCGCGCGCGTGGGGTTGCATGGCGTCGAAGAAGTCGCGCGCCCAGGCGATGTGCCGGTGTGCGTCGGGGTCGTCCTCCGTCCAGACCGCGTTGATGTTCACGTTGAAGGCCGCGTCGCGCTGCGGGTACGCGGTCGCGTCTTCGGCCACGCGCGCGAGTGCGCCGCCGAGCTGGAAGACGATGGTGTACGAGCGTGGCGACGTGATCCGCGAGGTGTGGTCGATGAGCGTGTCGATCGCATCGTCCGTGAGCGCCGGCAGCTCGACCGATTTCCAGTAGCGGTGCCAGCCGTGCGGCACAAAGGGGTCGAACATCGACTGCAGCTCCAGGTACGGCTTGGGCTCGAGCAGGTCGGCGATCGGGTTGCCGAACTCCTTGAGCGGGCGCACGACCTCGGCCCCGTCCTCGGGCGGCCCGGCGTAGCAGGCGCCCACCATGACTATCGGCTTGCCGTGCACGTCCTCGGGCAGGAACGGCAGTGGCTGCGCGACACCGAGCTCGAAGATCGTCGTGAGCTCGTCGGGCGCGGTGGCGGCGAACTCACGGTAGAAGCGCAGCACCTCCGAGGCGTCGTGGAGAGAGTGGAAGATCGGCCCGGCGAGCACGATCGGCCCAACCGGGTGCAGGCGGTACTCGAACGAGGTGACGATGCCGAAGTTCCCTCCGGCGCCGCGTATGCCCCAGAAGAGATCCGGGTTGTGGTCCTCGCTGGCGGTGACGAGCTCGCCGTCCGCAGTCACGACGTCGACGGAGAGCAGGTTGTCGACCGTCGCGCCGTACTTGCGCATCAGCCAGCCGATCCCGCCGCCGAGCGTCAGGCCGGCGATCCCGGTGTGCGTGACGATGCCGCCGACGGTGGCGAGCCCGAAGAGCTGTGTCTCGCGGTCGAGCTCGCCCCACAGCACGCCCGCCTCGGCGCGCGCCGTCCTCGCAGCCGGGTCGACGCGGATGCCCCTCATCGGCGACAGGTCGATCACGAGCCCCCCGTCGCAGAGCGCCTGCCCGCCGACCCCGTGGCCACCGGAGCGCACCGCGACGAGCAGATCGCGCTCGCGCGCGTAGCGAACGGCCGCGACCACGTCGGCGACGCCGGCGCAGCGCGCGATGGCGGCCGGCCGGCGGTCGATCGCGCCGTTCCAGATCCTGCGACCGGTGTCATAGTCGACGCTCCCTGGCAGCAGCAACTCGCCACGTAGCGCGCCTCCCAACTCGTCGAGCCCCTCGGTCTCGCGCGGAATTGCCGTCTCGGTAGCCATGAAGCGACGGTAGGCGTGCGCGTCCCGTGCGACTAGACCGAGTTTCGAACCAACCGGTTCGGATTTCGAACCTGCTGCGGAGTGGGGGCTAGCATGGGTAGTGGTAGGCGATGCGAAGCTACGCTCAGTACTGCCCGATCGCCAAGGCAAGCGAGATCCTCGGCGATCGCTGGACGCTCCTGATCGTGCGCGAGATGCTCGGGGGCGCCAAAGGCTTCAACGAGCTACACCGCGGCCTGCCAGGGATCTCGCGCTCGGTCCTCACCGACCGCCTGCGCTCACTGGAGCGGGCCGAGATCGTCGCGCGCCGAACCGGCCCCAAGGGCAGGACGCTCGAGTACCAGCTGACGCCCGGCGGCCGTGACCTGGAGCCAGTTGTCCAGGCGATGGGGGAGTGGGGCGTGACCTGGTCGGTCACCGATCCCCGCCCCGAGGAGCTGGACCCTTACCTCTTGATCGTCTGGATGGCTCGCCATGTGCATCGCGAGCAGCTTCCTCCCGGCCGAACGGTGCTCCAGTTCGACTTTCGCGATCCGGCCGAGCGCTACTGGATGGTGCTCGAGCCCTCGGAGGTTTCGGTGTGCCTGCAGCATCCCGGGTTCGACGTCGACCTCAAGGTCTCGGTCGACACCGCCACCCTCTATCGCGTCTACCTGGGACGGGCGGAGCTCGGCGGCGCGATGCGGACGCGAAGAGCTGACGATGACCGGCCCGCGTGCGCTCCAGCGAGGCTTTGGTCGCTGGTTCGCCTGGAGCGCGTTCGCCCCGGCCAGCCGCTTGGCCGAGCAGCGTCGCACGGCGGCGTCACGGCTAGGGGCCCGCTAGCAGCGTGAGGATCGCGGAATGACAGGGCGAGCCGAGCCTTTCAGGCCGACTCCGGAGCTGTTCGACGAATTCATAAAGATCTCCGCCGCCCGATCCCTGGTCGCGCTTTTCGATCAGGCGCTGGGGCCATTCCCACCGCACGTGGAGCCGTTCTCGCTCGTGACGCGCGCGGGCCTCGAGCGTGCCTTCGCCGAGCTCCAGCTCGAGCCCGATGACCACCTAGTCGATCTGTGCTGCGGCCGGGGAGGGATTGGCCTCTGGTTCGCGCGAGAGTCCGGCGCTCGTCTGACCGGGATCGACTTCTCGCCGTTCGCCGTCGCAGAAGCCGAACGTCGGGCCGACCTGTTCGTTGCGGACGGTCAGGCGACGTTCGTCGTCGCCGACATGACAGAAACCTCGCTCGAACGGCAGAGCGCCGACGCGATCGTCTGCATCGACTCGTTGCAACACGCATCCGACGGGGAAGCGGCCCTGCGTGAGGCAGGCACCCTGCTGCGCGGCGACGGGCGGATCGTCCTCACAGCCTTGGAGCTCGACGAAACCCCTCCAGGCCGGACTCCCATAACTGACGTTGCTCGACTCGCCGAAGCCGCCGGCCTCCACGTGGTTCTCCGCGAGGAGCACCCGGAATGGCTCGAAGCTCAGCGAACTCTGTACGAGAACGTGATCGCCGCCGACAGCGAGGACGCCGAGCAAGCCGTCCGCTGGATGGCGGATGAGGCCCGAGCTTTTCTCCCCGCATCGCGGACGCACGTCGCGTGCTGCTGGTGGCCGCTCGGCGGCGGTCGTAAGCTGCGTCGTCCGACGACCGAGGAGGACCAATGCCCGTGAAGGAAGCAAGCTCGGAAGAGACTCCGTACGGCCGCTACATCACGTCTGACGGCTGGTTCGTCCTCAACCTCGGGGACGCGCTCGCCGTGCGGAACGAGGAGAAGGGCGGCGCGGCGTATCCGCTCGAGCCGCGGGAGCAGCCCTTCAATGACATTGGCGTCCGCGTCCGCGTCCTCTGGCCGGGCGATCCGAATGCGCTCTATCACTCGGAGGGTGCGCAGGAGGGGTTTCTCGTGTTGTCGGGTGAGTGCACGCTGATCGTCGAAGAAGAGGAGCGGCCGCTGCGGCAGTGGGACTACTTCCACTGCCCGGCCGATACCCGTCACGTGATCGTCGGCGCTGGGGATGGACCGTGTGCGGTTCTCATGATCGGGGCGCGTCCCGACGAGGCCATCCGCTACCCGGTGAGCGAGGTCGCGGCGAAGTACGGCGCATCCGTCGCGAAGGAGACCGGCGAACCGGACGAGGCCTACGCAGACTGGCCCGGCGACTACCAGCCGCTGCGACTGCCGTGGCCGGTCGATTAGCAGCGCGCCAGAGTCACGCCTTCAACTCGGAGAGCGGAAAGGACCTGTGGGCGCGTGGTGGGACGAGGAAGTTCTGCCTGTGCGTGGTGAGGAACACGGAGTTGATCCCCTGGGCGCGCGAACGCGGCTCCAGCGGGAGCCGCGTTCCGTCGGGTAGCACGCCGTCCATCGCCAGGCGAACACGCCTGAAGTCGTCGGAGGAGGGATTGAAGACGACGAAGTGAACGCCGCTGGCGGGCTCGTCCCGCATCGCGTCACCGTGGGGATCGGCGCTCCATGCGAACGGATTGTCGAGCGTGTTGAAATCGGCTCGCAACGGTACCGCCGTGCCCTTCGGGTACAGCGTCCCGTCCCGCCCGACGACATCGCGCTGAAGCCGCGATGCCGATTGGATCGCGCCTGCGTGCCCGATGCGCTTATGACGTGCGAAGTCGCGCCGCAGCTCGTCCGCACCGACCGCTTCGTCGGGAGACTGGCTCAGTGTCTGCCTCGCCGGCGCCACGTCGAGGCCCGGCTTGAACATGGCATCCACGCGTTCGCTGTGGTCGTGGTTCAGATACCAGGCGAGCATGTCCTCGTGGATGTGTGAGAGGTGCATGTGCGTGCCGCCGACGAAGTACGGCGAGCGGAGATCGGCGTATCCGAGCGTCTCGAAGTTGGCAATTCTCGGTGGGCCCAGGGCGTGCTTGACGGTCGACGTGAAGCCGAAGAAGAGCTCCGCGGTCGGAGGCATGAGCTCGCTGCCCGGAATTCCGGCTGCCGTCGCCATCCGCTTGGGGACACTGTTCTTCCCGTCAAAGCCCCCTCCGACGAAGCCGCGGCGGATGCTCGTGACCGAGAAGATGCCGTCCAGCTCGTCGAACAAGCGCCGCTGGGCCGTGTCGATTGGCTCGAGGTGGTCACTGCGGAGGAACACTGCGACGTCGTTGTCCTCGAGGATCGTCTCCTCGGTGTCGCTGGGGAAGCGGCCGGCATCCTCCAGCACGCGTACGTCTCGCCTGCGCTGCGCGCTCGCTCGAAGGTCGACCGGGATCTCGCGGCGTGCGGCGCCTGGAACGTAGCGTCGGAAGTACGGCAGGCCCCAGGCGACGACGACGGCGAGGCCGTCCGGCGTTACGGGATACTCGGCCTCGAGTGCGGCGAGAGCTTGCTCGAGCGTTCTACGTGCCTCTCGCACTGTGCGCCGCGTCTCGTCGACCGTGACGCGGCGCCGTCACCACTCGGTGATGGAGTGGTGGGACGAGCACCTCGACACCTTCGTCGACGACGACCTCGATCCCCTCGAGCAGGTGCTGCTCGCTCGGCGGCGGCCCCGTGACCTCGGGGCGCGCCGGCTTCTCGGCGAGCCGGTCGAGCAGCTCGTAGACGCCGGCGGCGCCGGCCACTGTTGCGGCGGCACCGCCCACCAGTTGGCGCCGGGTGAGTCTCATCTCCCGACGCCGGAAAGGTTCAGCGAATGCGCGCCTCGATCCGGCTCATCGGCACGAAGCGAACGTGCCCGCGCCCCGCGGTATTGAACTGGATGACCGCTCCCAGCCCCTCGAGCTCCGCCGAGACGCGGGCTGGAGCGTGCATCAGCCTCGCCGTCCGGCCGGTCTCCACATTCACGGCGTAGACATCGCGGCCCGCTGTGACCAGCGCGATCCCGTAGTGCAGGTCGAGCGACGCCGCGTTCGCCGGGACTCTCCACGAGTGGAGCCTTCTGCCGGCCGCCGTCCCATAGACGTCGAGCGTTCCGCGTCGTGAAAGCACGGCGAGCGTGCCCGGTCGCAGGGCGATCGCGCGAGCTGCCCCGACACGGACGGCTGCGACGGACGTGCCACCCCGCGTTCGGAGCGTGACGACTCCGGTGTCCCGGAGCACCGCGACACGGCCGCTGTCCACGGAGATCGACACGACCTGGCCGCTCGACCTCGCGATCTCGACACCGCGCCAGTGCTTCGGCACGATCCCGACGCTCGCGGTACGGCTGCGTAGTGCATATCCGAGGATGGGCCCGTCCCCGGCGAGGCCGGCCGCACCCGTCGTGGAGCGTGCCACGATCCACTCCGTGCAGGCAGTCCCGGTGGCGGCGATGATGCGTGTCACCTTCCCGTAGGTCGCCGTCCAGGCGGCGCGTCCACCCGCCATGGCGACGTCGGTGATCCCGCCGGGCGCGTGGTTGGGCAGGCAGGTCTGGCCGTAAGCATCCGAGAGTCGTGTCAGGTAGTGCCACGGGACGTTCCAGACGAGCACGCGGTCGCACCGTCCGGACGGGTCTCGCACGGCGATCGCGACGCGCGGCCCGTCCATCGAGATCGAGGTGATCTCACGCGTGCTGAACGGACGCGGAGGCGCGGCGCCCCCACGCATGGAGCCACTTGCGCCGGCTGCGGCCTTGGTCTCCTTCGCACCCCAGACGAGACCGGTCGGGACAGTCCCTGCGTGGGAGTTCGCCATGTACGTACGGACCGTCGTAAAGGGTCGAGCCAGCTCGCGCCGCACGGAGGAGAGCGGCACCAGCTTGAGTGTTCTCTCGTCGGGCGCCGTCCGCTGCTTTGTGCGGTCCACATCGTCCTGGTAGAGGACGCCGGCAGGGCCGATCAACGGCCGATCGCCGGCGCGGGCGACACCGAGAAGCGCGATCCGGCCGTCCGAGATGCGAAGGGCGTAGATCCCGTGCCGCTTTGCGTCGGAGAGGATGGCGATGCCACCGTGGAGCGCGACGCGGGCAGGGCGCTCGAACAACGGCCACGACGCCACGCGCTCGTTCGTGGCCCTGTCGAGGACTACGAGGCGGTCTGGCGCGTCGGCGGAGGAGGGTGCCGTGACCACGCGGACGATGTGAGAGGCGTCGGCCGCGGCGAGCCTCGCGTGGGCCGCTGCAACTTGCCGCTGGGCAGCGGGCCGCTGACACGAGACGGACGTCTTCGCGTGCGCCATGGACGCGTAGTCCCACACTGCAGTCCCGGCGCACTTGGGCGATCGCGCCCACTCGACGACGATGCGCTCACCGGCGAAGCGGTAGCCCGTCACGTCCGCCCGGAGCGTGAACGAGCGCGTTCCCGCGAGGCTCTCGTGACACCGGTCTGCCGCCGTCGCCAGGCTCGCCGTGATGAGAACCACAGCACCGATGATCAAAGTGCTGTTTCGTACTTTCATGGCTTCCGACCGTAACAAGGCTTCCCCTACCGGTCAAGGCGCCCGTGCGCCGTGCTCAGAGATCGACGGTGAGGCCGTTCGTCCCCGGTTCCGGGTAGATCGCGTTGTACTTGTGATCGTGCCTTCGCTGTAGCCGCCGGTCGTCCCAGGGGGCTGTCGTCTCCACCTTGTAGTTGAAGTAGAGCGTCGGCTCGCCGCCGCGCGCGATCGTCCGGGCGACGCCCTCCAGATGCGGGTGCTTCGTCTGGTTGCCGTTCGTCGAGAACAGGTAGCGGTCGGTCTCGATCAGGTCGAGCGCGCCCGTCGATACGTTGAACCGGCTGCCGTGGTGCGGGACCTTGAGCGCGGTGACGGCGATGCGTTCCGTCCTTCGGTCCTCGCACAGGCGCTTGAGCCCCTCTTCGAAGACATCGGGATGCGCGTCACCCGTGAGCAGGCAGCTCTTGCGGTCGTCGCCGCTGCCGTACTCCGCGAGCACCGCTATCGTGCTGCCGTTCGCAGGCGCCTTGTCCGGCACGAGCTTCTCGTCGGCGAGCTTCTGGACGTCGAGCCTGTCGCCGAGCAGATCCGGGATCCCCTTGCGCCGCGCCGCCGCGGCGAGATTCTCGTCCTGCACGCCCGCCTCCAGGCCTGCCTCCTCGACCACCTTCTTCCACTCGTCGCGGAGCACTTCGAGCCTGTGAACCGTGGGGGAGAGCAGCGTCAGCGTCATCCCGCCCGGGAGCTCGTGCTTCGGCAGCTTGCTCGTCGGGGGGACGACGACGGCCTTCTCGTCGAAGGCCGCGTTCCAGTTCCAGCCGCGCTGGTCGAGTTGGGCCGAGAAGATCTCGCCTTCCACCGGGCCGAGCCGGTCCGGCTGCAGATGCCTCCACCCGTTGAACCACACGTCGTCGAATGTGGCGCCGAGCGACCGGTCGTCGAGGAGCTTGGGGATGCCGCCGATGTGGTCGGAGTCGACGTGCGTGACGATGAGCAGGTCGAAGTTACGCTTGCTCTCCGGCAACTCCTCGATCCGCGCCTTGACGAGGCCGGAGGTCTTGCGCACGCCGGCGTCGATCAGGACGCGGTGCGGGCTGGACGCCGAGCCGTACTCGATGAACAGCGCATCGCCTTGCTCGGCCGGGAGCATCTCGATCCGGAACATTGGCTATTTACTCCTTCCGCCCAGCTGCCAGCCGGCGTCGCCGAACGCCGTCAGGCAGAGGGCCGTCAGCTCGCCCTTCGCGAGTAGTTTGCGCCGCAGCGACGTGATCAGGTCCCCGGCCGCGATCGGCCTCTTGCGCTTCGCGGCCGCGGCGATCTCGGCCGCGATAACGAGTGCCACAGTCGCCGCGCGCTCGCCGAGCACCGACGCCGTTGTGCCGACGACGAGTGCCGCGCCCAGATCCTGGAATCGGGAGACGAAGGTCTGGAGCTCGTCCGTGACGGCGGTCTCGCAACCGAGCAGCAACACGATCGGCGCGTCGTCCTCCGACGAGCGCACGAAGGTGGGGAGGAACTGGACGCCGAGACACGTCTCGCCGTCGCCGATCTCGAGCGCGGCCGCCGCCTGCTCCTTCGTAGTGTGGGAGAGCAGCACGAGCAGCGTGGGGCGCTTTGCGACACCTTCCACCCATTGCTCCCACGTCACCGCGTACGTCGTCTCGGCTATCCGCTCGAGCGCCTCCCGGACGCTCGCGATGCCCCCCTCCTTCACCTCGTCGACCTTCTTGCTGGCGGCGAAGAGGATCTCGTGCGGAGAGGCGAGGGTGTCGCGCTCGGTCGTCGGGTCGAGCCGGACGGCGATCTCGAAGCCCTCGGGGGCGCCGGCCGAACGCCAGCTACTGCTCCCGACGACTCTGCGCTCGATGACCTTCGACAGCCCCCAGAACCCGCTCGGGCAAAACGTTGCCGGGTGGAGCTGACCGTCTCTCGGCTCATGGCGCTTGTCGCAGGTGCCCGTCTTCAGGGCGGCCTTCCAGCCGCGGCAGAGCGTGGCGTCCTTCGCCGGCGCCGGCAGGTCGTATACGAGCTCGAGCGGGAAGAAGTCACTGCGTTCGTCGACGAGCACCTGTAGCCGATCGAGCGGCCGGCCTGCGAGGCTCTCGACGAGCGGCTCGCCGATCACCGGATAGAGCTCGCAACCCTGGAACACGAGCGCGCGCAGGTCGTCGACGGCGTCCTCGAGCTTTCTCCGGCGAGCCGAGTCGCCGGTCGCAAGGCCGGTGAGCACTTCGAGCAGCTCGCCTTCCCGGACGACGCGTCCCAGGCGGTCGTCGTCGAAGCCGACGAGGTCCTGGTCAGCGATGGCCGTCGTGCCGGCGCTCGTGCTGACGATGCCGGCGTCCGCGCGCCCACGGCTGCCGAGATCCACGCCGTCGGGCACGATCGTCGCCAGCTCGAGCTCGATCCGCGATCCCGGCGGCACCGCGGACGGATCAGCCGCGACGAGCCCGCTCAGCCTGGCCATCTGCACCACGCGGTTCCGGTGGTGCACGCGGATCTCCGCGTCGAGGCGCTCGAGGTCGGTCGGCAGCTTGATCGAGAACGTCGCTCGCCTGCTCGTCCCGGTACGAGGCAGGAAGATCGACCCCGTCTGCTGCACGGAGATCGCGGGCGCCAGGAAGGTGACGGTCAGCTCCTCCATGTCGGCGACCGGGCCTAGCTCCTCGTCGAACGGGCTCCCGCCGACCGCTGCGATGGCGCCCTCCTGGTTGGGGCCGATCGCGACGGCGATCTCGTGGACGGCCCCGGCGCGGAACGCAATTGTCATCGGCTGCTCGGGCTCGGCCGCGTCCGTGACCCAGACGAGGATCCAGCGTGGGCCGGCGGAGGGCGGCGCTTCGGGCTCGGAGCCTCCGTTCGCTTCGGCGAGCTCCGGCTCGGCCGTCGGTGGCCCGTTCGGGGCTGCCATTCCGGGGGGCGGCGCCGCCATCAGCATGTCGTTGATGAGCTCGGTGGGTGGCATGAGCTCGGGGGCTGTCGGCTCGTCGCCTGCCGGCGTCAGCGGCGGATCGGCGGTCTCGGCCCAGCTCGCGGCGGCGCCGATGAAACGGGCCACGGTCTGCGGATCGCTCCCGATCTCCTCAGCTACGCGTTCCAGCAGTTGTGAGAGAGGGGCGCGGCAGGTCACCCACGCGATCTGGCTTCGAGTGACGTCGTCGTTCTCTTCCGTCCGGCGCCACGCTTCGAGCAATCCCAGAACTTCGGGCGCGTAGCCCCCGCCCAGGGCGCCAGCCAGGAGGACGGCGTCGTCGCCGGACTGCCGGTGCCCACCGGCGGCCAGCTCAAGGAGCCCGGACACGAGCAGCGAGTCGAAGTGGCGGCGCTCGAGCTCCTGGGCGTGCTTCCTATAGAGGTCGTCGGCGAGCATTAGGACCGGTTCTGCCTGATAGACATCGTGCTCGGGAAGGCCACTGCCGAGCACCTTCTGCACGAGCTCTCGCTCCGCAGCCGGAAGGTCGTCGGACACGTACGTCTTCCAGGTCGAGCTGTCGGCTGGTTTCTGCGCAGGCGGCGAGAAGAGGACATCCGAGACGAGGTGCCGGGCGAACCAGCCGCTCCACTCTCGATCCACCGCTCCGCGAACCTCATGCGGCAGTGGTGCCGTGCGCGCCAGCGCCTGCTCGAGCTCGGTGGTCTCGTCGGTGTACAGCCACTCCTCGGCGAGGTCGGGGTCGCTCGAGAGCCGCTCGAGCTCTGCGACGAGCGCGTCCGCTCGGCCCCTCTTTGCGAGGGCGACGGCGAGAAAGACCCCGCCGTCCCGCCTCCAACGCTGCTCGATCTCGTCTACAACGGCAGAGGTGTCGATTAACGCCAGCACTTCGGCCGCCTCGGGCTCCTCGTCGAGCAGCCCGAGCAGCGGCGTGGCGGCTTGCTCGTCCCCGGCACGGCCGAGGGCGAGCGCGGCGATCCGCCGTTCCTCGGGCTCGCCGTTCTCGGCGATGCCAACCAGGCGCTGGCGCACGGAGCGGATCGGGACGCGGGTCGCGAGGCCGATCATCTCCAGATGCTCGGGCGCCGCGGGATCCTCGAGCGCCCACATGGCGTACTCGCGCACCTCGAACCAGCAGTCCGGCTCGAGCGGCAGCCGCGTCAGCGCATCGAAGACGGCGAGCCGTTTCGCCGGCGAGTCGTCACGGAGGGCATCAATCAGCGGCCCCGCCTCCGCGCGTCCGATGCCGCTGGGAGTCGAGTCGCTACTCAAACAACTCTCCTTCCCACGAGCCCGCACTTTACCGGCGTGCCGGAAACGTGAGAAGATGCCTGCCTAACAGGGGGTGGTGATGACCGAGTTGACCCCTGCGGCGGAATCGAGAGAGCAAGATCACGGGCGGCGTCCGGAACCGGGGACTGCCATCTGCCTTTCGGGCGGCGGCTGACCGCGCGATGCTCTTTCACGTGGGCGCTCTCTGGCGGCTCAACGAGGCCGGCTACCTGCCCAAGCTCGAGCGCGTGTCCAGCGTCTCGGGCGGTTCGATCACTGCGGGCGTGCTCGGGCTCGCGTGGCCGAAGCTCGGCTTCGACGAGAGCGGCGTAGCCCAGGCCTTCCAGGCCGAAGTAGTCGAGCCGCTGCGGAAGCTGGCGGGGAAGACGATCGACTTTCCGGCCATCGCCATCGGACTGATCACACCGGGTACGACGATCGGGGAGCGGGTCGCCGCTGCATACCGCAAGCACCTCTTCGACCGCGCGACCTTGCAGGATCTCCCCGACAAGCCGCGCTTCGTCTTCAACGCGACGAACATCCAATCGGGAGCGCTCTGGCGTTTCGCGAAGCCGTATATGCGCGACTACCGCGTCGGCGAGGTGAAGGCGCCGCAGGTCGACGTGGCAACGGCAGTCGCGGCGTCGTCGGCCTTCCCGCCGTTTTCTGCTCGTCGTCCTGAAGCTCGACGAGGCTGCGTTCACGCCGGGATCGGGCGAGCTGCAGCGCGCGCCGTTCACGACCCGGCCGTTTCTGACGGACGGTGGCGTCTACGACAACCTCGGCCTCGAGACGATCTGGGAGCGGTACGAGACGATCCTGATCTCGGGACGGCGGCGGGCACATGAAGGAGCAGGAGAAGCCGAAGAGGCTGTGGCCGTTCCACGCCTTCCGGGTGCTCGGCGTGATCGACAGCCAGGTGCGCGCATTGCGCAAAGCGCTCGGCGATCGCCGACTTCCAGGCCGGTCGCCAGAAGGGGACGTACTGGGGGATCTGGACGAACATTGCGGACTACGGGCTCCCGTCGACGTTGCCGTGCCCGCACGACCTGACGCTTCGGGTGGCTTCGACGCCGACGAGGCTCGGCAAGATGGACGGGGCGGTGCAGGAGCAGCTCATCAACTGGGGCTATGCGGTCTGCGATGCGGCGATGCGCCGGCACGTCGACCCCGGCCAGCCGGCCGACGGCGCGTTCCCCTACCCAGAAGTCGGAGTCGGGTCGGCGTCCGCCTAGGCGGCACAGGACGGCCGCAAGGATCGTCGCCCCATGGCTTGGTGGCAAATCATCTTCTCGGCACGCGAGTACGAGCCGCCCGACGGGCGCGACGCCGACGTGGGCTGGGCCTGGGACGTCGAGCGGGTAGGGAGAGCACCGTACGATCGGCGTCGAGGTCTCGAGGGCGCTCGCCGCCGCCGACAAGCGTCAGCTCTCGCAGGAGATTCGCGCCGCTCTTCGCTCGCGAGGGAGGACAGCGGTCGTCCCGTTGCTCTATCGCGACAGCGTTCCACGCCGCATCGTCCTGGAGCCGGACGGCATCGTCGAAGTCGAGACGTAGGTGCCCACGAGGGGCTGGCGAAACAGCGCCTGCGCCGCTGGAATCACGCTGGAGGCCGCGCTGCGGCGCTCTCGGTCGCCACGTACTCACTAGTACGCGGGCTCCCTGCGTCCTTGCATCACAACCTCCAGCGCGCCCCGGCGACGAGCACCGTTCCGCCAGACCCTCCTAGTCGACGGCGAAGAGCTGCTGCTCGCCGGGAACGCCCTTCATCTCGAAGCTCCCGCGGTCGCGAAGTGCGATCCCCGAGCCTGCGACGAGCTCCTTCGACGTGGATGTGACGAGGATCTCGCCGGGCTCTGCCAGCGCCATCGTTCGCGCGGCCACGTGGACGGCAATGCCGCGCAGCCCGTCGGTGGTCACCTCGACCTCGCCCGTGTGCAGACCGGCTCGCAGCGTGAGCCCGATTGACGTCGCGCTTTCCATCACGGCCTGTGCGCACTCGATCGCCCGCGCCGGGCCGTCGAACGTCGCCAGGAAGCTGTCACCGGACGTCTCGACCTCGTGGCCGCGGTAGCGCTCCAGCTGCTCGCGCACGACACGGTGATGGCTGTCCAACAGGCCCCGCCAGGCCAGATCGCCGAGTCGCGCAGCAGTCTCCGTCGACTCGACGATGTCCGTGAACAGAATCGTCATCAGCATCCGGTCATCTCGCGGCCGCGGCCCGATCGACGTGACGAATGCCTCGACCTCGCGCAGCATCGACTCCTGGTCGCCTGCCCACATCAGGTGGTCGCTGCCCGGAAGCTCCACGAACTTCGCTTCCGGAATCAGCTCTGCGAGCCGGCGACCCTGATGCACCGGCACGACGAGATCGTCCGTTCGGTGCAGCACGAGCGTCGGCACGTGGATCGCCGGCAGGAACTCCTCCCAGTCGAGGGCGTACCCATCTGCATCAGGACGCGCGCCGCGCCGGGCTCACGCTCGAGCGGGCGAGGCGGAGATACCGGCTCTTCGTCTCCTCGTCCGTGGCGATGCTCGGCGCCCAGAACGACACGCAGACGCCTTCGGTTCCCCATTCCCGCTCGACGCGCTCGATTGCGGCCTCCTCCGTTGGAGCCAGCCGAGCCAGCAGGCCGGTTTCAGGCTCGAGGCGACCAAAGGTCCCCGTAGAGAATGAGGCCGAGCGCCCGCTCCGGAAACGTGGCAGCGAACAGCCCTGACATGGCGCCGCCGCCGATCGTCCCGAAGAGCACGGCCCGCTCCGAGCCGACGGCGTCCATTACCGCGCGGACCTCGTCCATCCGCTGCTCCAGCGTGGGCAGCTCGGAAGGCGACACGCGATCCGAGAGGCCGGTGCCCCGCTTGTCGAACTGGATCAGCCGCGAGAATCCGGCGAGACGTTCGAGGAAGCGTGCGATCGGCGCGACGTCCCACTGCAGCTCGAGGTGGGTGACCCACCCCGGCAGGAGGAGCAGGTCGACCGGTCCATTGCCGACCACCTGGTACGCGATGTTGAAGTCTCCGGTCTTTGTGTACTTGACAACTGGCTGCACCCGCCTGAGTCTAGGCTGCCCAGCAAGCACGAACGAAGCGAAAGAGAGGGGTCGACATGGCGACGGCCACGATGGAGCGTCTCCGCGAGCGCGTGAGCGGCGAGATCATCACGCCCGAGGACGCCGGGTACGACGACGCGCGCAGGGTGTACAACGCCATGATCGACCGGCGCCCACGCGTCGTCGTGCGCTGCGCCGGCGTCGACGATGTGGTGGCGGCGGTGAACTTCGCGCGCGAGGACGGCCTCGCCATCGCGGTGCGCGGGGGGTCGCACAGCGTCCCCGGATTCGGCACCGCCGACGACGCGGTCGTGATCGACCTCGTCCGCATGCAGGCGGTCGACGTCGATCCGACGAGCAAGACCGCGCGCGCCCAGGGCGGCGCGACCTGGGGCGCGTTCAACGACGCCACCCACGAGCACGGCCTGGCCACGACGGGCGGCATCATCTCGACGACCGGCGTGGGCGGGCTCACGCTCGGCGGCGGGATCGGATACCTGTCCCGCGGGCACGGCCTCTCCTGCGACAACCTGCGCGCGGCCGAGGTCGTGACGGCGGACGGCCGGATCCTGGCCGCCACGGAGAGCGAGAACGAGGACCTGTTCTGGGCGCTGCGCGGCGGCGGGGGCAACTTCGGCGTCGTCACCGCGTTCGAGTACGACCTGCACCCCGTGCGCGAGGTCTACGGCGGCCCGATCCTGTTCGAGCTCGAGCGACGCCGCCGACGTGCTGCGGTTCTACCGCGAGTTCATCCGCGACGCGCCGGAGGAGTTCGGCGGTTTCCCGGCCTGGCAGATCGCGCCCCCGCTGCCGTTCATCCCGGAGGACCGCCACGGCGAGCCCTTCATCATCTTCGTGACCTGCTGGGCGGGGCCGATCGAGCGAGGGCGAGGCCGCGCTCAAGCCGATCCGCGACGTGGCGCCGGTCGTCGCCGAGCACGTCGGGCCGATGCCGTACCCGGCGATCAACAGCGCCTTCGACGCCCTCGTCCCGGCCGGCCTCCAGCACTACTGGAAGGCGAACTTCGTCAGGGAGCTCACCGACGATGCGATTGCCGCCCACCTCGAGCACGGGCCGAAGGTGCCGACGGTCAACTCGACCGTGCACATCTACCCGATCAACGGCGCCTGCCACCGGGTGGCGCCCGACGCGACGGCGTTCGCCTACCGCGATGCGACGTTCGCGACGGTGATCGCCGGCATGTGGCCGGACCCCGCCGAGAACGACGCGAACACGGCATGGGTGCGCGGCTTCTACGACGCGACCGCGCCCCACTCGGAGGCGGGCGGCTACGTCAACTTCATGGCCGGCGACGATCAGGAGCGGATCAAGGACAACTACAAGGGCAACTACGAC
>CAVWJN010000022.1:0-50607 GCA_963755255.1 uncultured Actinomycetes bacterium
CCATGCTCCTCGCCGTTACGAGACCGCGGCGCCGGACCGTCGCATTGCCGACCTCTTGGCCGAAGAGGAGGTGGCCATCGCGGGCGTCGTACGGGATGTGACCGTTCGCCGGCCGCGTAGGCGGCTGGCAGATCGTTCGTGCCCGCGTCCACGACGACTCGGAGAGGTCGCTGCCATCTGGGTCAACGAGGAGTGGCTGGCGACGAAGCTCGCACCCGGCACGCCGATTCGCCTGCGCGGACGTCTCCAGCGCGGCGACTTCCAGGTGCGCGCGTACGACCTTGGCGAAGCACTGTCCACCGCGGACTTCGCGACGGTTTATCCGGCGGGCGAGGAGATGACGCCGCAGCGCCTGCGGGCGCTGGTCGACCAGGCGCTGCCCGCGACGCGTTGCGTGCCGCGATCCGCTGCCCGCCGACCTCGGGCCTCGCCTCGAGCTGCCCCTCAAGGGCGACGCGCTGCACGCCCTGCACCGTCCCCGCTCGCTCGACGAGGCAGAGGCGGCGCGTCGCCGGCTGGCGCTCGAGGAGCTGCTCGTGCTCCAGGTCGGGCTCGCCCGCCGTCGCCGCGAGCGCGAAGACGATGTCGCCCGCGCGTTGCAGCCGCCGGGGGAGCTGCCGGCGCGTTGAGAGGCGTCTTGGCCGTTCAAGCTGACAAAGGCCCAGGAGCGGGTGATCAGCGAGCTCGACGCTGATCTCCAGCGCGCCGGTGCCGATGGAGCGCCTCCTGCAGGGAGACGTCGGCTCGGGCAAGACCGTCGTCGCCGTCTACGCCCTTTGCGTGCGGTCGAGGCGGGATACCGCGGCGCGTTGATGGCGCCGACGGAGACGCTTGCAGAGCAGCACTTCCTGACGGTGGAGTCGCTTTGCACGCAACTCGGCGTCACCTGCGGCCTGTTGACGAGCTCGGTGGGCAAGCGCGACCGCGAGCAAGCTGGCGCAGGCGGCGGTGGTCGTGGCACGCACGCGCTCATCCAGGCGGGTGTCGACCTCGGCGACCTCGCCGTTGCGGTCGTCGACGAGCAGCATCGCTTCGGCGTCGAGCAGCGCAAGGCGCTCTCGGCCGGCACGAGGCCGCACATGCTGCACATGACGGCCACGCCCATCCCGCGGACGCTTGCATTGACCGTCTACGGCGACCTGGCGGTCTCCGAGATCGCCGAGCTGCCCGCCGGTCGGCAACCGATCATCACCAGTTGGGTGACCGCCGAGCGCAGCTCGGAGGCCGTACCGGCGCCTTCGCCGACATCTCGAGGCCGGCAGGCAGGCATACGTCGTTTGTCCGCTCGTCGCGGAGTCGGTTGCCATCGAAGCCCGGGCGGCGGAGCAGGAGGCCGAGCGGCTCGCAGCGCGCCGAGCTGCGGGGGCTGCGAGTCGGGTTGCATGCACGGCCAGCTGCGGCCGGCCGAGCGACGCGAGCTGATGGCGGGCTTCAAGGCGGGAGCGCTGGACGTGCTCGTCGCGACCACGGTGATCGAGGTCGGCGTCGACGTGCCCAACGCGACGATCATGATCGTGCAGGAAGCCGACCGCTTCGGCCTGGCTCAGCTCCACCAGCTTCGCGGCCGCGTGGGGCGTGGGGCAGAGCAGTCGTACTGCCTCCTCGTGTCGCGACCCAAGGACGAGCTGACGGAGACGGCGATCGCCCGCCTGGAGGCGCTCGTGGACACGTCCGACGGCTTCCAGCTGGCCGAGGTCGATCTCGACCTGCGCGGCGCCGGCGAGCTGCTCGGCAAGCGCCAGTCCGGCCTCACTGACTTCCGGTACGCCCGTCTCGTCGCCGATCGACCGCTGCTGGAGCTCGCGCGGGCGGAGGCGGACGGGCTCGCAGACTACGACGGGCCACTGAACGACGAGATCGACCGCGTCTTCGGCGACGATCCGTCGACCGCGTAGCCTCCCGCCATGCGAATCGTGGCGGGCTCGCGCAAGGGCGCGACAATCTACGCGCCGAAAGGACGCGACACGCGGCCGACCTCCGACCGCGTTCGGGAAGCGGCCTTCGCCATCGTCGGCTCGGTCGAGGGAGCCAACGTGCTCGACCTCTTCGCCGGCTCGGGTGCGCTCGGCCTCGAAGCCCTCTCGCGAGGCGCCGCGAGCGCAACGTTCGTCGAGTCCGATCCCGCCGCCGTCAAGGTCATCGAGCGCAACCTCGAGAAGCTCGGCCTGGAGGCCCGGATCGTCCGCTCGGATGCGGGGCGCCACCTCGCCAGGACGGACGAGCGCTACGACGTCGTCTTCGTCGATCCGCCGTACGAGATGGTTGAATCCCTGCGCATGCCGCTCGCCGAACATCTACCTCGCGTGCTGTCCGAGGGCGGCAGCGTCGTCTACGAGACGGCAGCCGGCGTAGAACCGGAGCTGCCGCTCCCCGTGCGGTCGACGCGCCGTCACGGCTCGACGCAGCTGACGGTGTTCGACGCGTCATGAGCGCCAGCGCCCCCGTCGTCGCGATCTGTCCGGGCAGCTACGACCCGGTCACGTACGGGCACGTCGATGTCATCCGCCGTGCTGCAGAGATCTTCGACCACGTCGTCGTCGGCGTCGTTCGCGACCCCGCTCACAAGGGAACGATGTTCTCGGTGGAGGAGCGCGTCGCGTTTCTCGAGGAGGCGTTGGGGGCAAAGAAGGTGACAAACGTCGAGGTGGACGTGTTCGCCGAGCTCGTCGTCGAGTTCGCCCGCAAGCACGGTGCGAAGACGATGGTCAAGGGCCTGCGCGTGATCTCGGACTTCGAATGGGAGTTCCAGATGAACCATCTCAACCGCACGCTCGCGCCCGACATCGAGACGCTGTACGTCATGGCCAGCCCGCAATACAGCTTCGTTTCTTCGAGCGGTGTGAAGGAGATTGCGTCATTCGGCGGGGCTGTCGACGAGCTCGTACCGCCCGCCGTCGCGCAGCGCTTCCGCGACCTCTTTCCCGAAGGTAGGCCCGGCGCACCGGTTAGCCCCTCTGAGTAGACTGGCGCCCCATGGACGTACTCGTACTCATCGACAAGCTGGACGACGTAGTGCACAACGCGCGCACGGTTCCGCTCACCGACCAGGTGCGGATCGACCGCGAGGAGATCTACGACATTCTCGACCAGATGCGCGCGACGATTCCCGAGGAGATCAAGCAGGCTCGCTGGATCGTCAAGGAGCGCCAGGAGATGCTCGCGGAGGCCAAGCGCGAGTGTGACCGGATGCTGGGAGAGGCCCGCGAGCAGGCGGTGCGGGAGGCTTCCCAGACCGAGATCGTGAAGCTCGCCGAGCGCCAGGCGCAGGACATCATCGACGAGTCGCGGCGCCAGGCTCGCGAGACGAAGCTCGAGATGGAGGACTGGGCCGACAACATCCTCTCCACGCTCGAGGTGAACCTCGAGAAGTTCTTGACGGCCATCCGCCGCGGCCGTGAGCGGCTCCACGAGCGCTCGCAGGAGACCGTCGTCGCGGGCGTCGCCGAGGCGGCCTCGGAGGAAGACTCCCAGCTCTAGCCGTCGGCGCTTCTCCGCGCCACGATCCAGTGAAAGGCGACTTCGAGGTCGCCCTGCCCGGGCTCGCTCTCCGCCTCGTGCATGACCTCGAGTCGCGACTCGACGATCGTGAGCCCCGCCTCTTGGACCAGCCGCTCGTTCGTCGCCTCGTCGAAGCCCGAGAAGAACATAGGCACGCCGAGCCAGTCGTCGACGAGGTCGTCGTCCGCGGAACCGCTGCCGAAGGTCGCGAGCAGGATGCCTTCCGGCCGCAGCCACGCAGCTATGCGATGCAGCAGGGCGGGAAGGTCTGCGCCGGGGACATGAGTCAGCGAGTAGAGGGCGACAACCGCGTCGAACGAACCCTCCGTGAACGCCGCGGTCGTCACGTCCCCGTGGATCAGCTCGGCGCGCGGTAACGCCCTCCGCGCGCGGTCGATCTGGGCGCGGGAGATGTCGATGCCCGTAAGCCGGCCGATGCGCGCGAAGGTGGGTGTTGGCTCGATGCCCGCTCCACAGCCGATCTCGAGGATGTCCGGCCGCTCGGGAAGCCGGGTGAGGAGCAATTCGACGTAGCGGTCGCGAGGATCGTCTGCGATCTCCGACTGCCACGCGGCGTAGCGGTCGCTCATCGCGTCGTAGCCGTCGCGGACAACGTCCTGGGGCCGCGGGCTCAAGGGGGCTACTCGTAGCCCAGATCGGCGATCTGGCCCTCGTCCATCCCGAAGTAGTGCCCGACCTCGTGGAGGACGGTGATGCGGATCTCCTCCTCGAGCGCCACGGGATCGGGGAACGACTCCTCGAGCGGTAGCCGATAGATCGTGATCTGCGCCGGCATGTAGGGCTCCTCGGAGAAGAGGCCGAAGATGTCCGGGTCTTCGGGGTTCTCGTCCTCGACGACGACGGCGACGTTCTCCATGTGACCGGCGATCTCGGCCGGTAACGAGTCGAGCGCGCGGCGAACGACGTCCTCGAAGCTCATCTACTCGATGATGAGCGCAAGCAGCGCTTTCTGCGCGTGCAGCCGATTCTCGGCCTGGTCCCACACGGCCGACTGCAGGCCGTAGAGGACATCCTCTGCGATCTCCTCGCCGTAGTGCGCGGGCAGGCAGTGAAGGACGATGGCCGCCGGCGCGGCCAGCGCGACCAACTCCGCGTCGACGGTGAAGCCGCGGAAGTCCTCGAGGCGCCTCGTGCGCTCCTCGTCCTGGCCCATGCTCGTCCAGACGTCCGTGTAGAGAACGTCGGCGCCTGTTGCGGCTGCCCGCGGGTCGTTGGTGACCTCGGCCCAGTCGAGCGGCGGCTCGTAGCCCGGCGGAGTGGCGGCGATGAAGCTCAGCCCGAGCAGTCGCGACGCCTCGGCGAGCGAGACGCACACGTTGTTGCCGTCCCCGATGTACGCGAGCCGTACGTTCTCGAGCCGGCCGAGCCGCTCGCGGATCGTCATCACGTCGGCGAGCGCCTGGCACGGGTGCTCCTCGTCGGTGAGCCCGTTGACGACGGGGATGGATCCATGGCGTGCGAGCTCCTCGACGTCCGCCTGCGCGAACGTCCGGATCATGATCGCGTCGAGATAGCGCGAGAGCACGACCGCCGTGTCGCGAATCGTCTCGCCGCGGCCTAGCTGGAGGTCGGAGGCGGCGAGGTAGAGCCCGGTGCCGCCGAGTTGCGTGATGCCGACCTCGAACGACACGCGCGTCCTGGTGGACGGCTTCTGGAAGATCATGCCGAGCGTTCTGCCGGGCAGGAGCGGTGTCTCCTCGTCTGCGGCACGTGCCTTCTTTAGCTCGTCGGCCAGGTCGAGAGCCGTCAGCCACTCGTCGGCCGACCAGTCGGAGACGCGCGTAAAGCTCCTGCCGCGGAGCGTGTCGGCGACCGCAATCACCGGCGGATCCTATCGTCGGGCTTCGCGCGGCTAGAAAGCCTCTACAGCTCGGGCTCGGCTTCGAGGCCTGCTTCCCGGAGCAGGTCTCCGAGCCTGCGTAAGCCCGCGAACATGCGGCTCTTGACGGTGCCGAGCGGCACGCCGAGCTGCTGCGCGAGCTCTGTCTGCGTCAGGCCGCCGTAGTACGCGAGCTCGAGCGCCTCGCGCTGGTCGGCCGGCAGTTGCGTCAACGCAGCCTGTACGGCACGTCGGCGGTCACGCAGCGTCGCCTCTTCCTCGGCCGCCGGGGTGGCCGGAGCCGGCTCGTCGGCAGCGGCCGGGACACGGCGGCGCTGCTCGCGGCGCACGAGGTCGACCGCTCGCCGGTGCACCAGCGTGAGTAGCCACGTGCGCGGCTTCCCGCGCTCGCGGATGTACGTGCCCGCCGTCCGCCACACGGTGATGAACGCCTCCTGGACGGCGTCCTCGGCTAGAGCAGAGTCCCGCAGGACGCGGTAGGCGAGGCCGTACGCGATCTTGCCGTAGCGGTCGTAGAGCTCGGCCAGTGCGAGGTCTCCATCGGGCGTCGCGATGATCGCGAGCAGCGCCTCGTCGGAGAGCGACGCGAGAGCGCGTGACGCCGCTTCCCTGCCGCCCTGAATCACGGTGAACCGGTCGCGCTCGCTGCTCATCAGGCTGCCCCGCTCCCGAAGAGGATGTCTCCGGTCGGCTGCTCGGATCCGCCTGCGGGTTCCAGCGTCACGGCGACCATCGCGCCTTCGCCCACGGGCTCCTCCAGCAGCACGATCTCCTGTCCGCCCTCGAAGAGGCCGGCCTTCACCGGCCCGCCCGAGTCGATCACCCAGGCCTCGTACGTCTGGCCCTCGGGGGCGGGAGCGAGGTTGCGCACCACCATTACCGCCTCTCCGTCCGGGCCACGAACGAGCTCGCCGCGCTCGCCCATCGATGTGCGTGTGGCATCCGTGTCGGTGAGGATGGCCACGGCGCGTGCCTGGTCGGCAAAGGCACTGCGCTCTGCGTCCAGCGAATTCGACAGAGAGGTCGCCCAGACGCCGAGCCCGATCGCTGCGGCCACGGCTGCCGCAGCGGCAATCGCCGTCAGCCGTAGCGCCCGCTTTGGGCGGAGGATGACGACGCTCTGCGTGGGACGCTCCTTGCGAGCCTCCTCCAGAATGCGTTCGCGCAGCGCGGCGGGCGGCGCCGGGCCTTCGGCCGCGTACGCGAGCATCCCCGCCGTCTCGCGGAAACCGGCAAGCTCCGCCCGGCAGTCGTCGCAATCGCCCAGGTGGGACTCGAACGCGCTGCGCTCGCTGTCGTCCAGCGCGTCTAACGCGTAGGCCGCGAGCTGATCGTGGAGATCGCGATCCGCCATCGAATCAGAAGTAGTACGGCGCCAGCTCCAGAGCGCCGAGAGCGTACCAGGCACCGAACGCGAGGCTGGCCACGCCGAGCACCGGGATCATGCGGCTGAGCGATCGCTGCACGGGCCGCCGCGCAAGCATGGCGCCGAAGCCCGTCGTCAGCACCGTCATCGACAACGCGGTGAAGGCCGCGAGCACGACGAGGCCGCCCACGGCGAGCGCGCGGTTGTCGATCGTCGCCAGCAGGATTGCGCCGACGCCGGCGCTGCCGCCGATTCCGTGCAGCAGTCCGACGCCGAACGCCTGCCGCGGCGTTCTCGCATCGGCACGCTGTTCGCTCGCCGGGTCGAAGTAACCGCGACGCCAGCGGACGAGCAGCCACACGGCGAGCGCGATGATCACGAGACCGACGAGCGTCTCGGCTCCCCGCTGCATCGTTCCCGGCAGGTACGCCGCGAAGAGGACGATCGGCAGGCCGAATGCGAAGAGGGTCAGCGCGTGCCCGCCGCCCCACGCAAGGCCGAGCCGCGCAGACTGCCGTCCGCCCTGGTCACGGCTGCCGGCCGCCACAGCCGTGACGGCCGCGAGGTGGTCCGGATCGGTCGCGTGGCGCAGGCCGAGGAGCACCGCGACGGCCATGACTATCCCGAAGGTCGTCCCGTCGGAGAGGTTCGCGATCATGTCGTCGAGTCCGAACACGTTGGTGCTCCTTTCAGCTCACGTTAGGGAGGGCGCGCGCGGTCATCAGGAGACCGGCGACGAGGATGGCGACGGCACTTACGGCCGGCAGCGCACGCACGAGCCGGCCGTCGAAGCTCTTGCGGCGGAAGACTCCTCTGGCCAGTACGGCCACGAGCCCGATGGCCGTGATCGTGATCGCAAGGCCGATGCTGAACGCGAGCACGAGTGCGAGGCCGAAGGCCGTGCGATGGATCGATATGGCTGCAAGCAGCACGACGAGCGCCGACGGGCACGGCAGCAGGCCCCCTGAGACTCCCACGGCGAACAAGGAGCGCAGCGAGAGGTCGTGGTGGTGATCGTGATCGTGGTCGTGGTCGTGGTGATGGTCGTGCCCGTGCTTGTGGGCGCGCCGATGTGACAGGCGCGCGCGAAGCACGGCGACGCCGATCGCGACCACCATCAGCCCGGCAGCGAGGTTGAGCCACGGGTAGAGGTCTTCCGGGACGATGAACTCCGAGAGCAGCAGCGTGACCGCGCCCAGCGCGAACACGCCCGCCGTGTGAGTCACGGTGACAATGCCGCCGAGGTACGCGGCGTGGCGCACGGTTCCGCGCTGGCCGATGAGGTAGGCGGCGACGATGGACTTGCCGTGGCCGGGGCCGAGCGCGTGCGCGGCGCCCCAGAAGAGGGCGAGGGCGAGTGCCAGGAGGACGCCGGTCACGCCGAGGTCTCGCGTGACGAGGGACTCGAAGCCCGAGCCATGCTCCTCCGCCACCGGCGAGGTGAGCTGCGGCGGCTCGCCAGGGCCGTCGCCCGGCTCGACCCGTGCACGCGCGTGCGTCACGGCGAGCGGGCTCGAGAGACCGTCTTGCGGGTAGGCACGCAGCTGCTGCGAGGGACTGACGGCCGGCGCAGATGACGACACGATGCGGGCGCCGGCGGCGGCCGAGACGATGACTTCCTTCCAGCCGAGGCGTCCGGCGTACGTCTCGTCGCGCAGCTCCAGGGACGAAGCGTCACCGAGGCGCGGCCCGGCGAGCACGAGCTCGAGCCGCGTCGTCGGTAAGCCGCCCGCGCCGTCTGGCTTCTCCAGGCGCTGGCGGATGGGCCTGAGCATCGCAGCCTGGCCGTCGACCGTCAGCACGAGCTTCCGGCTGAGCGACGTGACGTCGATCCGGCCGCTCTGGAGCGTGGGGATCTCCGCCATGTCGAGGACGTAGTGCACGTATGCGCGGTCTCCGGACACGATGAGCGTGCTCGAGTGGTTGATCGTGAAGTTCCCGAGCGGGTGGGCAGATGCGATCGCCGGCAGAGCGAGCGCCGCGAGGACAGCGACGAGGAGGGGGAGTCGCTTCACCGTGCGTGCCTCGCTGCTACCGGCGACCACAGTGGAGAAAACGCGGGATTGAGGTCGAGCGCGCGCTGCAGCCAGCGCTTCGCGAGGACGTCGTTGCCGAGGCAGCGCTCGATCATGCCGCGGTGGAAGAACTTCAGCGAGTCCTCCGTCCCCAGCCGGAGCGCGAACTCCGAGTAGCGCTTTGCCTCGACGCAGCGCCCGCTGCGGGCGAGACCCCACGCCAGCACGTCGGCCGCGTCGATCGACGGCCTGGAGCGGTAGGCGGTCAGCGCCTGGCTTGTGGCTGCCGCCAGCCCGCGGTCGTGGTCGATGCGGAACAGCGCCAGCTCGAGATCGGTGTTGACACCGCTCGCCCGCTGGACGCGGTCGATGGCGTCGACGATGGAGTACTGCCGGGCAGCCGCTCTTGGCCGGCCGGCCCTCTGCACGAGGTCGCCGAGGGTGGCGACGTACTGCGGCAGGGGAACGGCCGCGACCGCCCGTGTTTCGAGGGAGATGGCCCGGGACAGCCGCTTCCGAGCGGCTTCGACCGATGCAAGGCCGTCGAAAGCGGCTGCGTATCCGGGGACATGGGCGAGCGCGATACGGAACTGGCGCTCCGCGCTCGTCTGGTCGCCTCCCAAACGGAAAAGCTTCCCGAGCTGCAGCGCTGTCCAGGCCGCCGCTTCGGAACCGGGCACGGCGGTCTCGGCTGCCAGCCGCATGGCGGCGATGGCGCCAGGACGATTGCCGAGCAGCTCTCGCGCGTACGACACGCGTGCGTACGCCGCCAGGCCTGGCTTGAGTCGCGCCAGCTTGTCGAAGGTGGAGAATGCCTCTCGGTAGCGGCCGAGCTCGACGAGCGCATCGCCGATGGCGCCGAGCGTTCGGGCCTCAGTGGGCGCCAGGGCTCGAGCACGGCGCGCGAGGACGAGCGCCTCGTCGAATTCGTGGCGAGAGAGCGCGAGCGAGGCGAGACCAGAGAACGCAACGGCGTTCTCTTTGTCGAGCTCGAGCGCCCGGCGGAGCACCGTTTCCGCCCGCGGGTAGTAGGCGGAGTCGCCGGTCTCACGCGCGCGCTGCTCGTATGCGAGCCCCAGAAGCGCGTACGACGGGGCGTCGTCCGGGCTCTGCCGAAGGTGCTGCTGGAGGCGAAGAACGAGTGACCCGGCGTTCCGGGCAGATGAGAACGCCGGGTCGAAGGCCGCCGCCACGCGCTCGGCGGGCAGTGCCGAGGCGCCGGCGGAAGGTGACTCCCGCAACGCGCCGCCGAAGAGCACGAACGCCCCGGCGGCGAGGAGAGTGGTGGTGGCTATGAGGATCGTGTGTCGCATTGGAGAGAGGGCGGGGGGAGGCACTGGGCGCACCTCCCCCCGCGGGAAGAGACCTATGGCTTCTGCTGTCCCTTCGAGTTGGCGAAGCCCTCGGCCGGGTGCGCCTGGTACGGGAACGCGCGGAGGTTCGCCACGTCACCCGAGTTGACGCCGTCGCCGAGCGGCAGCTTCGTGCCCTTCAGGAATCCGGCCACGGCCTGCTCCGCGATGTCGATCACGTCATCGCCGAGCCGGCGCCCGTTCGGCCAGCCCTGGTTGTCGCCGCCGAGCACGCCCATGCGGCTGACCTTGCCGGCCGGTGTCACCGGGACGGCGAGGTTGATCCGCAGCATGTCCGCGGGCCTTGCGCCCGTGAACGTGACGTTGGGGATGCCGGTCAGCAGCACCGCCACCAGGTCGTCCCGCTTCGTCGCGGGGACGTCCAGCTTGTAGACGGTGTTGATCGTCGCTGCGAGCAGCGGGTCGGTGTAGTACTTCAGGTACTTCGCGTCCTGGGCCGGCTCACCACGGTTCCAGGCGTCCTTCAGCGAGGTCGGGATGACGACCTCGTTGATCAGCGGGTTGCCGAGGCGGGACACCTGCGTCCAGCCGCGGTTGAGCTTCCCGCCCACCGTGACGTTCCGGCGGTCGGTCGACGACCAGATGCCGATCGTGTGCCGTGCGTTGTCGAGTTGGCCGATCGGAATCTGCAGCGCGACAGAGTGGACGTTGTAGCCGGCGAAAAAGTCCTTGCCGCCGCCCTTGTTGCCCGTCGTACCGGCCTTGCGGAAGCCGACCAGGTCGAAGATCGCGCCGATGTCGCCGAAGAACGCGTCGTCACGCTGGCCGGCGAAGACCTTCACGCCGCCCGGTGCCGAGACGATCGACTTGGCGACGGTCGCCTGGTAGTTCTTGACGCCGAGGAAGCCGAGCAGCCGCGGACCGATGTTGTTCGGCGGCGTCGTTCCCTTGGCATAGGCGCGGCCGTTCCTCATGACGGAGAACGACTGCGTGGTGTTGCCGAGGAAGAGCGGGCCCGTAGCGGTCTTGAAGCGGAACGCGTACGTGAGATCCGCCCGGCCGTCCCCGGTCCGGTCGATCTTGATGTTGTAGCGGGCGCTGGGCGAGAACGTGTACCAGTTGGGCCCCGCGGCGGGGTCTTCGCCCGGGATCCAGTTGGACACGATCGTCAGGGTGTTGGGCTTGTCAGGGCTGCGGAACGCGTAAAGATCCGTGTTGTCGCCCGACGGGTCCTCGGCGATCAGCGGCGCCTCGCGGTGACTGGATGCCGTGCCCTTGCCCGCAAGGTTGGGCCCGACAAGTACCGCTGCCACGGCCGCCGCGGTGATACCCAGGGCGGCCATTGCGTACTTGCGCATGCCTGTGCTCCTTTCGTTCGACGGCCGTCCGGGTCGGTTGTGCGGCCGTAGTCGAAAGGGCATTCGTCGAGTTGCCTGGACCGGTTCGGTCCTAGCGTCGGGAGATCTGACGATCTCCCGGCGAGGGTGGTCTCCGACAAGCCGGAGTTAGCCGCGCCCGTCACGCCGGTCGCGGCCGCGTGCGCGATGATGAACCTCAGAGGCTGGGTTGCCGCGGCGACTCTACGAAAGCACTCTCAGAGCGATCTGGAGCTCAGCAGGGTAAGCGCGCTCACTCGACCTCGTTGCCGTGTGCGAGCCGAGCCTCGGTCGGTAGGATTCGGCCCAGCGCGATGAGGCTCGCGCCTAACCGCCCCGCACGGGGCTGATGGCCTCTACGGAACGTCCATAGACGCGAGTAGGAGGCCAGGCATGAGCCCCGTTGAGCTGGCAGTTGTTCTTGGAGCAGCAGTCCTCGTTGCGAGCATGGTGTCGGTCGAGCTTGGTGTGACCGTTGCCTTGCTCGAGTTGACGTTCGGCGTCGTGCTCGGGAACGTCTTCGATCTTGACACTCAGCAGTGGCTCGACTTCATCGCTGCGTTCGCGTCGATCGTGTTGACGTTTCTGGCGGGGATGGAAGTCGATCCGTCCTACATGCGGAGGCGGCTTGGAGCCTCGCTAGGAATCGGTGTCGCATCTTTCGCCGGCCCGTTCGTAGTCGTTTCGCTCGTCAGCTACTTCCTGCTCGACTGGACGGTGAAGGCATCGCTCATCGCCGGCACCGCACTGTCGACCACGTCACTCGCCGTCGTGTACGCCGTCCTCGTCGAGCGCGGGCTGACCGATCTCGCGATCGGAAAGCTGTTGATGAGCGCGACGTTCGTCACCGACCTTTGCACCGCGGTTGCCCTGTCAGCGATCTTCATCCAGCCGAACGCCTGGTTCCCCGTATTTCTGGGTGTGTCGGTCGTGCTGATTCTGGTGTTGCCCCGGATCGCACGGCCGTTTTTCGGTCGCTACGGGGATCGCGTTATCGAGCCAGAGATCAAGCTCGTTTTCTTCTGCCTCCTCGTATTGATGGTGCTCGCGGACCTGTCAAACGGTCACGCCGTCCTACCCGCCTTCGTGCTGGGGCTTGTTATGAGCGGGCACTACCAGGAGCACCGGGAAGAGCAGAAGCGGTTGCGTGTTGTTGCCTTTGCGTTCCTGACGCCATTCTTCTTCCTCAAGGGTGGGTTGAATGTCTCACTGGGCGCGGTCCTCGCGAACCTCGGGCTGCTCGGAGTGCTGCTCGCGGCGAAGATGGTCCCCAAGATCGCCTTTGTGTTTCCGCTGTCCCGGAGATTCGCACCGAGACACGCGACGTTCACGACGCTCCTGATGAGCACCGGATTGACCTTCGGGACGATCTCGTCGCTCTACGGGCTGAGTGCAGGGATCATTGATGAGACGCAGTTCTCGCTACTCGTGACGGTCGTTGTGCTCTCGGCCGTCGTACCCACGGCGTTCGCCGAGCGGTGGTTCCTCCCTGACGCTGACGTAGAGAAACGCCTCGACCGGCGAGAGGCCTACGCAGCGGCAGAAGAATTCGTCTGATTGCCCAGCCCGCTTGGGCGATGACGCAGCCTGTGAGAAAACTGGAACCAGACCCAGATGACAGCGCGTAGGTCTCGGAGAGGCTCCGAAAGGCTTGAAGGCTGTCTGCTGAGGTCCAGCGATACGTGATCGCTAGACGAGCGCCTGCTGCGAGATGAGGCCGCGGTCGGCGAAGATCGACGCGAGCGTCGGCTCGCCGATCTCCGGGAGACGATACGAGACCCGTAGCGCCGGGCGGTCGAAGTCGATGAGGCGGCGGAGGTCGATCGGCGTTCCGATGAGCACCAGCTCGGCGTCGGAGCGCGCGATCGTCTCGCGCAGCTCTTCGGTCTGCTCGTCGCCGTAGCCCATCGCCGGCAGCAGGGTTCCCGTCTTCGGGTATTGCACGAACGTCTCGGCGATGGAGCCGACGGCGAACGGCCGCGGGTCGACGAGCGACGCGGCGCCGTAGTCCTGGGCGGCGAGCACGGCCGCGCCGAACGTCATGTCGCCGTGCGTCAGCGTCGGCCCGTCCTCGATGCAGAGGACGCGCTTGCCGTGGATCTGGTCGCCGCCGCCCTCGACCTCGATCGGCGAGGCGGCGAGCACGACCTGGGCCTTCGGGTTGTGCACGCGAACCGACGCGAGCACCTCGTCCACCGCACCTTCCGGGGCGCTGTCCACCTTGTTGACGATGCAGACGTCGGCCATGCGGAGGTTCGTCTCGCCGGGGTGGAAGCGGAGCTCGTGGCCGGCGCGGTGCGGGTCGAGGATGACCAGATGGAGGTCGGGCCGGATGAACGGCGTGTCGTTGTTGCCGCCCTCCCAGACAATGACGTCCGCCTCGTCCTCGGCCATGTCGAGGATCTGCGCATAGTCGATGCCGGCGTAGACGATGTTGCCGGCAGCGATGTGCGGCTCGTACTCCTCGCGCTCCTCGATCGTGCAGTCGGCGGCCTCGAGATCCTCATAGCGCGCAAAGCGCTGCGCGACCTGCTTCGAGAGATCGCCGTACGGCATCGGGTGGCGGAGCACGGCCACGCGGTGGCCGCCCGAGCGGAGGATCTCCGTCACGCGGCGGCTCGTCTGGCTCTTGCCGGCTCCCGTGCGCACGGCGCAGATGGCGACGCATGGCTTCCTCGACGGCAGCTCGGTCTCCTGTGGCGCGACGAGCCGGAAGTCCGCTCCCGCCGCTAGCGCGCGCGAGGCGATGTGCATCACGTGCTCGTGCGAGACGTCGGAGTACGAGAACACGATCTCGTTGGCCTCGTGCTCGGCGATGATGTCCTCGAGCTCCGCTTCGGGGCGAATCGGGATCCCTACCGGATACCGGTGCCCCGCCAGCTCGTACGGGTACACGCGGCCCTCGATGTTCGGAATCTGGGTGGCGGTGAACGCCACGACCTCGTGCGCGTCCGAGTCGCGGAAGAGGACGTTGAAGTTGTGGAAGTCACGGCCGGCAGCGCCGACGATGACCACTCGCCTCGGTTCCATCGCGGCAGAGCATATGCAGCGAGGGAGGACGGAACGCGCGAGACTACCGCCGTGCGTCCCGAAACCCTGTACGCACGGAGCGGAGACGTCTCCATCGCCTACCAGGTAGTCGGCGACGGCCCGTTTGACCTGGTATACGTCCCCGGCTTCGTCTCGCACATTGAGCTGCGCTGGACGGTGCCTTTGTTCGCACAGGGGCTTCAGCAGCTGGCGGCCTTCTCGCGGTTGCTCTTGTTCGACAAGCGTGGAACGGGCATGTCCGACCGGGTTGAAGGCGCGCCGACCCTCGAAGCGCGCATGGACGACCTCCGTGCGGTGATGGATGCCGTCGGCTCTCGGCGGGCGGCCGTGTTTGGCGTCGCGGAAGGGGCACCAATGAGCCTGCTCTTTGCTGCTACGTATCCAGAGCGGACTGCGGCCCTTGTGCTTCGGGGCGGCTTCCCGCGCACGATGTGGGCGCCGGACTATCCCTGGGGCCAGACAGAGGAGCAGTACCGCCGGAACGTCGAGGCGGCCGACCTTCGTCTTTACGGGACTCGTGCTGAGGCGGAAGCGGACGTGAGGAAGCTGCCGGGATGGGAGACAGAGGACGCCGCGACGATCGTCGATTACCTCCGCTGGTCCGCGAGCCCGGGGGCGCTCGAAGCGCTCGCGAGAATGAATCGCGAGATCGACGTCCGTGAGGTGCTTCCGGCGATTCGCGTTCCGACCCTCATTCTCCACGGTTCCGAGGACACGATCGTGCCGGCCGAGGCGGCGCGATGGATGGCCGATCGCATCCCCGGTGCTCTCTTCATCGAGGTTCCGGGCGCCGCTCACCTCCACTTCGGCCGCGGCACGGACGCGATCAACACGGAGGTCGAACGCTTCCTGACCCATCTCTGGGAGCACGGCGATTGGGAGCAGGCCGAGCCGGATCGCGTGCTCGCGACGGTGTTGTTCACGGACATCGTCGGCGCGAGCGAGCGGGCGGCCGAGCTCGGCGACCGAGGCTGGCGCGAGCTCCTGGAACGCCATCACGAGACCGTCCGCCGCCAGCTCGTGCGCTTCCGCGGGCAGGAGGTCGACACGGCGGGCGACGGGTTCTTTGCCTCGTTCGACTGGACCTGCACGGGCTGTCCGCTGTGCGAGCGCGATCGTCGAAGACGTGCGGGAGCTCGGGATCGAGGTACGAGCCGGTCTACATACGGGGGAGTGCGAAGTGGTTGACGGCAAGGTGGCGGGTATCGCCGTACACACGGGAGCGCGCGTGGCCTCGCAGGCCGAAGCGGGGGAAGTGCTCGTGTCGAGCACCGTCAAGGATCTCGTCGCCGGCTCCGGCATCGCATTCGCCGACCGGGGAGTTCACGAGCTGAAGGGTGTGCCGGGGGAATGGCAGCTGTTCGCAGTGGATAGAGTCACCGCATGAGCACGTTCCCGGCAGCTGTCAACGAGCAGATCGGGCACGAGTTCGCGGCCTCGCAGCAGTACATCGCGATCGCCGCGTACTACGACGTCGAGACGCTGCCGCAGCTCGCCGCGCACTTTTACCGGCAAGCGGTCGAGGAGCGGAACCACGCGATGATGCTCGTCCAGTACCTGCTCGATGCAGGTGACGACGTGACGATCCCGGGCGTCGACGCGCCGCAGACGGCGTTCTCGGACGCCGTGGCGCCGGTGAAGCTGGCACTGGACCAGGAGAAGGCGGTCACCGAGCAGATCGCGGCGCTCGTGGCGCTCGCCCGCAAGGAAGGCGAGCTCGTCGGCGAGCAGTTCCTGCACTGGTTCCTGCAGGAGCAGCGTGAAGAGGTGTCGAGCATGTCCGACCTGCTCGCGATCGTCGAGCGGGGCAAGGACAGCCTCTTGCTCGTCGAGGAGTACCTCAGCCGGCAGAGCGGCGAAGAGAACCCGCTCGAGGCCGGCGCGCCGCCGGCTGCCGGCGGCGCCCTGTAAGCCAGGGCCATGGACGAGCTGTCATCCCAACAGCTGTCTGCGCTTGCCCGCGTGAACGACCTCCTGGGAGAGGCGGGAATCGCCTACTGGTTGTTTGGCGGATGGGCTGTCGACTTCTACGTCGGCTCTGTCACGAGAGCCCACGCCGATCTCGATGCTGCGGTCTGGCTCGACGAACTTCCCCGGACCGCGGCGCTGCTCGAAGCCGAAGGCTGGCACCACGCGCCTGAAGAAGACGAAGACGGCGGGACGGGCTACGAGCGCGGAGCGGTGCGACTGGAGCTCATGTACCTCGTACGCGGTGAGGACGGAAGCATCTTCACGCCGATGCGCCATGGACAGGTTGCATGGTCTGAGGAGGACTTGGCAGACGACGTCCGCGAGCTGAACCGAGTCGGTGCAAGGCTCGTAGCCCTTGGATCGCTCATGCGAGGAAAGTCATCGCCCCGCGACGATCCGGAGGAAGCGGCGAAGGACCGCGCCGACTTCAGAGAGTTGTCCCGGCTCGGTGGCTAGCCGCCGGGGCCGGCGGCGGCCGGCGGAAGCTCCATCGTGCCGCGCAGCGCCTTGAGAGGTGCGTTGGGTTCCTTAATAAGCCCCCGGGTGGGCCGGTCGAGGTCGAACGTCACGAGGAGCAGGAGCATCAAGAGCACCGCCGCTAGCCCCACGGTCAAGGGGCCGCGCCCGAGCATCGCCATGTAGAGCGCAAGGAGCCCGACGGCGATGGCTGCGCCGAATACCTCGAGTACGAGCACCGATCCAGGCACGCGGTTGTTGAGCGCAGCCACGCGCGTCGTCTGCATGTCGATCATCTCGTTCAACGTCTCGACGTAGAGGCGCGGCGCGCTTGCCGTCGGCGCAGCAGCTAGCGCCTCACCGGCCTGGTGCCAGAGCAGGCGCTGGATCTCTCCGCCTTCGGCGATCGTCATCCGGAACGCCGGTGTGGTCGGCACCTCGTTCGACAGCCTGATGCTCGTGTCGGTGTAGCGCTTGAGGAGATCGAGCGACCGGGTGCGCATCGGCTCGGCGAGCGTTTGCGCGCGGAGGTACGTCGTACCGATCGCATTGCTCTCGTCCACGACGGCTGCCCGCCGCGAGTCGTGGCGGCCGACCGCCATCGTCAGGCCGAACGCGAGAATCAGCCCCACGAGCGCGAGCAGCGCTCCCTGAACGGCCCCGACAGGCTCGCGGAGCGTCTCCGAGTGCTTTCGCAGCTGCAGGCCGATGACGAGCCCGAGCACTGCGAACCCCATCACGATCGCCACGATGAGGAGCGCGAGCTCCCAGCTGGCCAGCCTGAAGAACACCAGGCGCGGTGGCTACGCCAGCATCTCGCGGGCGCGCTCGGCGACCGCGGCCATCTCGATGCCGGCGCCGGTCACGTCGGCGAGCATCTCGTCGGCTGTCGGCTCCTGGCCGAGCGACCACAGCTCCTGCAGCAGCGAGCCGGCCTGCTTCTTCGAGAACCATTCGTAGCCGAACTTCGAGCAGAGGTGGAAGCGCATCTGCGCCTCGAAGGCCCACGAGCGCAGGTACTCGGTGCAGTAGAAGCCCGGGTCGACGTCGAACAGCCAGTCGGTGGGGCTCGGCTCCACTTTGAGCGCTCCACCGAGAATGTCGACATAGCGCGAGCGCATCGACTCGATGTCGTCCGCGAGGTAGAGCTCGAGCTCGTAGAGGAGCTTTGCCGAGTAGCGACGCAGGAACCACAGTTCCTGGGCGGCGCTCTCGGCGTTGAATCCCTTCGGGTCGGGGAACGAGAGCCGGCGGTCGAGCCAGGTCGGGTCGCTGACGAGCTGGTCGAACAGCGACGCCCAACCCTCCGTGACCGCGTTGTCTCCCAGCCGCCGCGCTTCCATCGACAGGCCTGGCGACGTGAGCGCGAAGTGCTCCGTATGGCCGGCCTCGTGGAAGAGCGCGCGCCAGTCGTCCACCCCGCCGATCGGCTGGATGACGAGCACGACGCGATCCGGGACCTCGATGGGCGCGCAGAAGGCGCGCGGCGACTTCTTCTCGCGTGCCTCGACGTCCAGCTCGACGTTCTTCTGCGAGCGGATGTCGATGCCGAGCTCCGACAGCGTCGTCTCGAGCGCCGGCAGCATCGCGTCGGCGGTGAACTGCTCGTCCCACTCGGCCGCGCGGAAGAGCCGCGGGATGTCCCAGCGCTCAGCCTCGTCGAGCGAGATGCCGAGGCGCTCTCGCAGCAGCGGCTCGATCGTCTGCTCGAACAGGCTCTCCGTGTCGGCAAGCACGGCGCGGCACTGGTCGGCCAGCTCGTCGAGCTTGAAGCCGAAGCGGCGGTGCAGCTCGACAGCGTCCGGTGCGCCGAGGTCCTTCACCGCCTGCAGCGTCACTGCCGCAGATTCGCGGTAGACCGGGTTCATGTGCTCCTCGGTCAGCTCGTTCCTCGCCTGTTCGAGCGCCCGCCGCTTGTCGCGGTCGGGCTCGTTCGCCATCGCCGGACGCAGCATGCGGAAGCCGACCTTGTCGCCGTTCACGTCCGCCTCCACCGACGCCTCGAGCGCGGCGATCTGCTCCGAGTGCTTCTTCGTGAGGTTGGCGAGGTATTCGGAGCAGCCGAAATGCCAGAGCTCGCGGATGGTTCGATCGCCGTTCATCGATGCGCCCAGCGCAGTCGCGTTTTCCAGCGACGTCAGCTCGGGATAGCGGTCGTAGATCTCCGCTATGTCGAGCGAGTCCTTGTGACCCGCGTAGTGCATGTACCACTCGTCCAGCAGCTCCGCGAGGAAGCGGTCGGCCTTCTGGCGGATGGTCGAGAGCTCGGCGCTCGTGAGCGGCTCGGTCGGCATTCGACGTAGGATAACCACGTGAGGGAGATCGCCATCCGCACCGCACGGCGGACGCAGCTGGTCGAGATCACGGAGGACGTCCAGAGCGCTGTCGAGGGTGTGAACGGCGCTTCGGCCGTGCTCGTCTACGTGCCGCACACGACCGCGGGCGTGACGGTGAACGAGCGAGCCGACCCGATGGTGGCGCGCGACTTCGAGACCGCCCTCGAGAAGATCGTCGACGACGGCTGGACATGGAAGCACATCGAGCTCGGCGAGGAAAACGCGCCGTCGCACATCCGCGCCTCGCTCATGAGCCCGCAGGTGCTCGTGCCGCTCGACGACGGCAAGCTCGCGCTCGGCACCTGGCAGGGTGTCTTCTTCTGCGAGTTCGACGGGCCTCGCGACCGCAAGGTCTACGTCACGCCCCTTCAGTAGTGGCTTCCGCCCCCGTCGCCTCAGGTGACGAGGTCGAGGTCAGGATCGACGCGCTTGCGTACGGCGGCAACGGCGTCGGGCGACTGAACGGCTTCGTGCTCTTCGTGCGTCGCGGCCTGCCCGGAGACGTCGTGCGCGCCCGCGTGACGAAGGTTCGCCGCAGCCACGCGGAGGCGACGGCGGTGGAGGTCGTGGAGCCGGGCGCCAACCGCGTCGAGGCGCCCTGCGACCACTTTCCCGCCTGCGGCGGCTGCCGTTTCCAGGATCTCGCCTACGACGTGCAGCTCGCGGAAAAGGCATCTCAGGTGCGGGATGCCCTCGTGCGGCTGGGCGGCGTCGCCGATCCGCCGCTCGAGCCGGCGCTCCCGGCCGAATCCCAGTTCCACTACCGCAACAAGCTGGAGTACTCCTTCGCTCCGGGGAAGGACGGGCCTGTGCTCGGCTTCCACCGGGCGGGGCGCTGGGACGAGGTGCTCGACATCCGCGAGTGCTGGCTGACCACCGAGCTCGGCAACGGCGTTCGCGACGCCGCCAGGGCGTGGGCGCGTGAGCGCGGGCTCGCTGCGTACGACCAGGTGACGCAGCAGGGATTTCTCCGCCACCTGGTCGTCCGCGAGGGGCGAAACACCGGCCAGGCGCTCATCGTCCTGGTCACGGCGCCCGGCGAGCTTCCGGAGGAGTCGTTCGTGCGCGCCATGACGCGCTTTCCGCAGGTGAAGTCCGTCTGCTGGGGCATCAACGACCGGCCGTCCGAGGTGACGAACGTGCCGTCGCGGCTGCTCTGGGGCGAGGACGCGATCGAGGAAGAGCTCTGCGGCCTGCGCTTCCGCGTGCGTCCCAACGCCTTCCTGCAGACGAACACCGCGATGGCGGAGAAGCTCTACGAGCTGGCGATCGAGTACGCCGGACTCGGAGGCGGGGAGACCGTTTACGACCTCTACTGCGGCACGGGCACGATCGGCCTCGTCATGGCGAAGAACGCGATGACGGTGTGGGGCGTGGAGGCTTCCGAAGAGTCGGTCGCCTGCGCGATCGAGAACGCCGAGCTGAACGGGATCGGCAACGCGGCGTTCTTCGCCGGCGAGGTCGGCCGCTCGGTCGAAGAGCTGCGCGAGCGGGCCGGCGCGCCGGACGTGGTCGTCGTCGACCCGCCGCGGGCCGGGCTCTCGGGGAAGGCTCTGCGACAGGTCGCACGACTCGAGGCACCGCGTCTCGTCTACGTGTCATGCAACCCCACGACGCTCGCCGGCAACGTCAAGCAGCTGGCCGCAGATTGGGGCTATTCGCTCGTCCGCGCCCGCCCGGTGGACATGTTTCCGCACACGCCGCACGTCGAGACCGTCGCTCTGCTTGCACGGACTTCGGACGTGCCTTAGGGTCGAGGCTCGTCAACCGAGGAGGGCAAGCAATGGTTCGAAAGCTCGTCACGCTACTCGTGATCGCGAGCTTCGCAACGCTCGCGTTCGCGTTCGCGGGTTGCGGGAGCGACGACAACTCGTCTGCGGACGCCACCACGACGGAGACGACGACGGAGACAACCGCGACGGAAGACACGGAGACCACCGACACCGAGACGACCGAGACGGAGGACACCGACACGACGGAGACGACCGACACGGAGACGACCGCCAGCGGCGACTTCGCGACGTCGGAGAACTGCGCAGAGTTGAAGCAGATCCAATCGAATACCGCACAGGCCTTCACCGGCACCGGCGGCGAGGACCTCGATGCGGCGAGCGATGCCTTCGCAGAGCTCACCGCGGCGGCACCAGAGGAGATCAAGGACGACTTCCAGGTGATCGCCGACGCGTACAACAAGCTCGCGGACGCGCTCCAGGGTGTCGATCTCACGTCCACGAACCCGGATCCACAGGCTCTGGCGAAGATCGCGCAAATCAGCCAGGAGCTCGATCAGGCGGAGCTCACGCAGGCGTCCACCAACATCGCCACCTGGGCGCAGGAGAACTGCTCGTAGCCACCACCGAAGAACGGCGTGATGCGCTCGTGGGTCGCCTCTTCGAGGCGGCCCTCGGCGCCATGGACCTGTTCGGTGTCTACGTCGGCGATCGGCTGGGGCTGTATCGCGCACTTGCCGACGCGGGGCCGCTCACCTCGAGCGGCCTCGCGGACGCCGCCGGAGTGCACGAGCGTTACGCGCGCGAATGGCTCGAGCAACAGGCGGCGACCGGCATCCTCGAGGTCGACGATGTCGCCGCTGCCGCGACCGAGCGACGCTTCAGCCTGCCTGCGGCCTATGAAGAGGTCTTTCTCGACGAGACGAGCCTCAACTATGCAGGACCCTTCGGCAAGCTGATCGTCGCAGCGACGAAGCCGATAGAGGAGCTGCTGGAAGCGTTCCGGACCGGCGCCGGGGTTCCCTACGAGCACTACGGGCAGGACCTCGTCGAGGGTCAGGCGGCGTTCACGCGGCCGATGTTCACGAACCTGCTGGGTAGCGAGTGGCTGCCGGCGGTTCCGGACGTCAACGAACGGCTCCTCGCCGAGCCGCCTGCGCGGGTCGCAGACGTCGCGTGCGGTGCGGGTTGGTCGAGCATCGCCATGGCCCGCGCGTATCCGCTGGTGCACGTGGACGGCATCGACCTCGACACGGCGTCGATCGCCAAGGCGAAGGAGAATCTCGCAGGCAGCGATGTCGAGGACCGCGTCGCGTTTCACGAGCGTGACGCCGCCGACCAGGCGCTCGCCGGCCAGTACGACCTCGTGACGATCTTCGAGGCGCTCCACGACATGTCGTACCCCGTCGAAGTGCTAGGGACCCTACGCGGGATGCTCGGTGAGGGCGGCTCGGTGATCGTCGGCGACGAGCGCACCGAGGACAGCTTCCAGGCGCCCGCGAGCGAGCTCGAGCGCATGTACTACGGCTTCAGCTTCCTCCACTGCCTGCCCGTCGGCATGGTCGGCGACGACCCTGCGGGGACGGGAACGGTCATGCGCACGGAGACCGTGCAAGGCTACGCCGACGGCGCCGGGTTCTCGTCGTTCGAGGTGCTGCCGATCGAGAACGACTTCTGGCGCTTCTACCGACTTACACCGTAAGTGCTAGTACGGCGGTAGGTCGGCCCACCAGGCGCCGACCGGCTTGAAGGCGTTCCAGAAGGCGGTCTTCAGCGGCTGCTCGTCGAGCGACGCGTCGATGTCGGGCACGACGAGTGCGTCGACCGTCGGCGTGAAAGGCTGCAGCTCGCCCGTCTTTGGCTCCACCTCCCGGCTGAGCGGGAAGTTGAGCCCGTTGAAGAAGCCGAGCGCGTCCTCGCCCATGCACACGACGAGCTTCGGCTGGACGATGTACAGCTCGCGGGCGAGCCACTCGCGCGATTGGTCGTCGGGCTCCGCTCCTTCGAACTTGAGGCAGTTCGTGCCGTAGACGGACATCGGGTCGACGCGCAAGCGCTGCAGCGAACGCAGCACGGCCTGTCCGGCCCGCCCGTAGAACGCGACGCCTTCCTCGATCTCCGACGCCTGCGGCCCGTACTTCAGGAGCATGATGTCGGCCAGGGGATGCCCTGAGCCGAGCACGGGCACGGCACGCTCGCCGGCGGCGCGAGCGATCTCGTCACCGAGATCGTTTATCTCGCGGATCGCCTTCTGCAGGTACTTCTCGTAGATCTCGTCGGTCGGCACCGCCACGTGGAGGGTGGACCTTCTCGGCTAGCGCACCTTTTCCTTGACCTGGGCCACCCACTTGAGGGACTGGAGATACGTCAGCGACTTCGGCCGCCGGAGGATCTCGGCCGAGCGCAGGCTGATGAGGAACTCCTCGGGTGTCCGGAACTCGCGCATGCGCACGGCGCCCGTGCCGAGGCCGGGTAGCACGTGCGCGTCGGAGCCGGCGCCCTGCAGGAGGTTGTACTTTCGCGCGAAGCGCAGCGCCTCGTCGTTATAGGTGTCCTTCAGCAGCCGTGCGTTGTAGACCTCGAGCACGTCGATCTCCGCCAGGTGACGGTGCAGCGTGGCGGGGTCGGGAATGGCGTGTCGGCGGTCGAAAGGGTGGGGGAGAAAGACAAGGCCGCCCTGGGCCCGGACGGCGGCGATCGTGTCTTCGAAGCTCAGGCCACGCGGGATCTCCTCGCGCAGGAAGAGCCCGATCACCTCGCCTTGGCCCTTCGTCTTCATCTCCTCGCCCGGGATGACGGTCACCCTGCGAGTGCGCGCGAGCTCGACCGCCTCCTGCGCGCCTCCGAACACGTTGTGGTCGGTGACGGCGATGGCGCCGAGCCCGATCTCCTCTGCCGTGTCGAGCAGTTCCGCCGCGGGGACGCTGCAGTCGTGTGACCAGGACGTGTGGGTATGGAGGTCGACTGCGATCCACTCGCGATCGGACAGTGGGTCGCTGTCGACGCGGATCTCGCGTCGCCTGGCCGCCAGCCGCTGGTAGAGCCGATCGAGCTCGCCGGCGACTTGCACGAAATCGTCGGCGGGGGCGCTTGTTCCCGCAGCCGCAGCCGCTTCGAGGGCAAGCCGTTGGCTGCCTTCTGGCGCGGCCACGAACTCGCTCGCCTCGTTGAGCAGAGCGGCGCGGTCCTCGGTGGACGGCTGCGTCCGGACATGGACGCGGCCTCGGAAGCGCAGCGGGACGTGAGGCTTGCCCGCGAGCGCGCTCTCCCGGACGAGAACGACGTCCCAGCCGTCACGCCCGTCGAGGCTGCGAATAGCCTTCCGTGCCGCTTCGCGTTCACCGGGGACGAGCTCGACGACGATGTTCCGCCGCTTCTTGGCGGGGCGGAAGAGCTTCCGGTCGACACCCGGCGAGATCACGGTGTAGTCGCCGGGGAAGCGCTCGGTCGCCGCCTCCGCCGTCTCCTTGGATGTTGCGAGCAAGGCGTCGATCCGGCCGAGCAACCGCGCCCGCTGAGCCTTGCCCGGCGGGAAGAAGAGGCGGTCCGGTGAGAAGAACGTCGCGACGGCGAGCGCGTGCGTGTCGCGCAGCGCGAGGTACGAGAGGCTCGGCAGCCCCGGTTCGAAGCCGTGGACGACGTCGAACGCCCCGTGGGCGAGTGCAAGTGCGAGGCTCGCGCGAACGCCGACCGGCGCGGCCATCGTGCTGCGGCGGGAGATGGGCAGCGCGGGGCCGACCGCGACCACGTCACCCAGCTCGCCCCGTTGCAGCGCGCGCCGGCCAGCGCGGAGGTCGGCGGCGCGGTTGGACGGCGCCAGAACGGTGACCGTGTGGCCGAGTCGCCGCAGCTCGCCCGCGACGCCCGCGACGTGGTCGTTCACGTCGTGCGGCTGCGACCAGGCGAACGGCGTGACTAGGCAGATTCGGAGAGCCACCGTCGAGCGAGTGTAGCCCTGGACACGTCTACGGCTGTTGCGTCGAACTGTCACAGAGCTGGCACAGACACGTAACTCGTGCCTGGCACCGTTAACAGAGGGCGACCCCGCGAGGCCGCCCTCTGGTTGGCGAAAGCGACTAAACCTTCGCCTTGGTACGCGTCTTGGAGCGCGCGTTCTCCTTGATGAAGCGCTCGGTCAGCTCACGAGCCTCGTCGTCGCGAATCTGCTTCGGCGGCGACTTCATGAGGTACGAGCTCGGCGCCTCGAGCGGACCGCCGATGCCGTTGTTCAGCGCGAGCTTCGCGAGCCGGACGGCGTCGATGACGATGCCGGCCGAGTTCGGCGAGTCCCACACCTCGAGCTTCAGCTCGATGTTGAGCGGCACGTCGCCGAAGGAGGTGCCCTCCATGCGGATGTACGCCCACTTGCGGTCGCTGAGCCACGGCACGTAGTCCGACGGGCCGACGTGGACGTTCTCGGCGCCGATGTCGTAGTCGAGCATCGACGTGACGGCGTTCGTCTTCGAGATCTTCTTCGACTCCAACCGGTCACGCTCGAGCATGTTGAGGAAGTCGGAGTTGCCGCCGACGTTCAGCTGCATCGTGCGGTCGAGGTGCACGCCGCGGTCCTGAAACAGCGTCGTCAGCACCCGGTGGGAGATCGTGGCGCCCACCTGTGACTTGATGTCGTCGCCGATGATGGGCAGGCCCGCCTCTGCGAAGCGCTTCGCGAAGTGGCCCGTCTTGGCGAGGAACACCGGCATGCAGTTCACCATCGCTACGCCGGCGTCGAGGATCTGCTCGGCGTACCACTTCGTCGCCGCCTCGGAGCCGACGGGGAGGTAGTTGACGACCACGTCCGTGCCGGTCTCCTTGAGGATGCCGACCACGTCGTCCGTGTCGCCCGGCGCCTTCTCGACGACCTCGGCCAGGTATTTGCCGATGCCGTCGTGAGTCATGCCGCGCGAGACCGTGACGCCGGTCTTCTTCACGTCGGCGAACTTGATCGTGTCGTTCGGGTGCGCCCAGATGGCGTCGGCGAGGTCGACGCCGACCTTGCCCTTGACGACGTCGAACGCGGCCGTGAACTCGATGTCCGAGATGTGGTAGCCGCCGAGATCGACGTGCATGAGGCCGGGGACGGACTCCTCCGACGAGGCGTCCTTGTAGTACTCGACGCCCTGGAGCAGCGAGTTGGCGCAGTTGCCGACGCCGATGATGGCGACGCGCACCTTGTCCTTCGCGCGTCCGTTCTGCGAGCCGTTCTGAGAGGCCATGGTTCCCTTTCTCGTGGAAGGTGTGAGCCCGAGACCGGCGGAGAGCGCGCCGAGAATGACGTCGTTCGCGCTCGTCTCCGTGCGCCGGGCCTCGGCGTCGATCTCGTATTTGAGGTCGACGGGGACACGGAGCAGGACGACGGGGCTGGCCCCCGGGAGCGGGCTCCGACGGCCCGAGGGCGTGAAGGGGACGTCGAACGCGTCGGCGAGCAGGCCGACGGCGACGTCGTTGAGCGAGGCGTCCCGGCGCGCGGTCTCCCGCACGAGCGCCCCTTTCAGTGAGAAGGGCATCCTGACGAGGATGCCCTTCTTCTGCGATCTGCTAGCAGTCAAAGTGCTAGCACTGTACCAAGAACTAGTCGGTCGGCGAACGCATAGCGCCTGAACGACGAGACCGACAGCGCAGAGCGCGTTCTAGACACAAACCGGGGACCTCCCGGCCTCCGGTTCGCGTCACAACGCAATCGATGCAGGCTTACGGATACGCGAAGGCCGGCGGACTCACGGTGGCCGACCACGTGAAACTGGCCGGGGACTGACCAATACCCGACACGAGGACGCTGATATTGTCGCCGGGATTCAGGTCCCACGTGAGCGTGTTGCCGCACGTTGTGCCTGGGCCTTCGATCGTGCAGGGAATTCTGGCGAAGCCGTTCACGACCACCTCGACAAGGTAGAGGGTGTTCGGCGGGGACGGGGCCGAGCTTGTTGCGCTGAAGTTGGATAGCTGACCGGTGCACGCGCCAGAGCGTCGTCTTGCCGATTCCCGCCTCGCCCTCGATGAGCAGCGCCCGCCCGCCGGCGGCGTCGAGATCGAGAAACGCCGCCGTTCGCTCGAGCTCAGGGTCCCGACCGACGACCGACCCCATAACGGGCGTCATTGCACGGCCCGGTCGGCCGGGCAAGGCGGGATCAGGAGTGCCTGCGCCAGCGCGTCCAGCTCTGGAGCCCTACCGACGAACACCTGCATTTCCCCTTTTGGTGGAGCGTACGTCCTTTCGCCAGCGATTGCGGGCATCCGGCCGGAGACGCGGGATTCTCACGACCCCGACGTCGCAGACGGCGCGAGCCGCCGCAGCGCTACGCCTGTTCGGCGAGCTCGCGCAGCTGGCGACGGACGAAGAGGATGCGCTGGACGACGGTCAGCCACGCGATCGCCGCGAGTGCGTAGATCGGCCATTGCAGCAGCCCCCACGGCGCGAGCCCCAGGCCGACCGAGATGAGGACAACCCGCTCGACCCGCGAGCCGAAGCCTATGTCGGCGCGCAGGCCCAGCGCCTCGGCCTTCGCCCGCGTGTAGCTGACCAGAAACGAGCCGATCACTGCGGCGAAGGCCGCGACCAGCGCGACCTCGTTGCCGTCGTGCATGAACGAGAGACCGATCGCGGCCAGCATGGCCGCCTCGCCGACACGGTCGAACGTCGAGTCGAGGAAGCCGCCGAACACGGTGCCCTTGCTCGCCGCGCGGGCGAGCGCGCCGTCGAGGATGTCCGCGATCGAGCCCACGACGAAGAGCACTCCTCCGAGCCAGAAGAAGAGGTACTCGTTGCGTTGCTCGAAGCCGACGAGAACGGCGCCGGCCAGGCAGAGGGTCACGCCTGCGAGCGTGAGCATGTCGGGCGTCAGCTTCGTCTTTGCGACGCCACGCATCGACCGCGCAAGGATCTCTCGCGCCGCCTGCGTGTACTCCTGCTTGATGCGATCGAACTCACTGGCACGCGCGTCCGGCCCTGCGTCGCCGGGCGAGGAGTCAGTCATGGGACGACTCTAGGCGACCTGCGGCTCGGTGCGGCGAAGCGCGCGCCGCAGCTCGCGGCGGTAGACGATCGCACCGGCGATGAGCGCCACGAGCACGCCTGCGGCGATGTCGAGCCAGAAGTGGTTCGCCGTGGCCATCACCGCGAACGAGACCCACGCCGGCCACGCGAGCCAGAGCGCTTTGGACCACCGGCTCTTGACGATGAGGGCCATGCTGATGCCGACGATCAGCGCATCCGCGGCGTGGAGGCTCGGCATGGCGGCGTAGGGGTTCGACGCGAGCTGGATGAGCCCGCTGCCGTGGTTCAGGGAGCCGAACGAGAAGCAGGGTGTCGTCGAAGCCGAACGCCTGGAACATTCGCGGCGGGGCCGTCGGTGCGACCACGTAGCCGATCAAGACCAAGGGCGTTCGCGAGCAGGATCCAGTTGCGGAGGCGATAGAAGTGGTCGTTGCGGCGGAGATAGACCCAGAGCAGCGTGACTCCGACGACGGTGAACTCGGAGTTCCAGTACGTCCACGAGACCGCGGTCGTGAGGAAGCCCGAGGAATGGATCGTCTGCTGCAACGAGAGCTCGACGAGCCCGGTCACGCGCTGCTCGATCTCGATCACCCACAGGCCGTTCTCGAACGCGCGCGCCGGATTCCGGTCGGCGATGCCGCGGACGACCTGATAGGCGAGCAGGAAGCCGAACCAGATCGCGAGCTGAACGCCGAAGTCCCGCCACCCGCGCGGGAGGTAGCGGTTCCCGATCGTGAGAACAGCTCCGGTCATAGCCGGCAAGCCTACGAAACTCGTTCCCGCCACGGCAGGCCCGATTCTAACGTGCCTGTCGGCGCTGTCGAGATCAGCCGCCGATGAAGGACATCTCGACCTTGGGAAGATCGGCTGTTTCGGCCGTGCGAAGCTCGGAGTAGCGGTCTTGACGAGCCGTCCAGATGCCGGCGATCGCCGGCATCAGCTCGTCGTCGGAAGCGCCTCCGCGCACGAGTTCGCGCAGGTCATGACCTCGCACGGCGAAGAGGCACGTGTAGAGGCGCCCGTCGGCGGACAGGCGCGCCCGCGTGCAGTCGCCGCAGAACGGCTGCGTGACCGACGCGATGACGCCGATCTCGCCGCCGCCGTCTCGGTAGCGGTGGCGGCGGGCGACCTCGCCTCGGTAGGCCGGATCGAGCGGCTCCAGGGGCAACTCGGCGTCGATGGCTGCGACGATGTCCGCAGCGGATACGACGTCGTCGAGGCGCCAGCCGTTCGTATGCCCGACGTCCATGTACTCGATGAACCGCAGCGTATGGCCGGTGCCGTGGAAGTGGCGGGCCAGCTCGAGGATCGAGCCCTCGTTCAGCCCGCGCTTGACGACGACGTTGACCTTGACGGGGAGCCCCGCAGCCGCCGCCGCGTCGATTCCCTCGAGCACGCGGTCGACCGGGAAATCGACGTCGTTCATTGCGCGAAAGACCTCGTCGTCCAGCGAGTCGAGGCTCACCGTTACGCGAGTGAGGCCGGCGCTGGCCAGATCGCCCGCGACCCGCGCGAGCAGCGCGCCGTTTGTCGTCAACGTGAGGTCGACGTCGCCGAGCGCTGCCAGCTTCTCGACGAGCACCGGCAGATCCCGCCGGACGAGCGGCTCACCGCCGGTGATGCGGATCTTCTCGACACCGCCGCCCACGAAGACGCGCGCGATGCGCTCGATCTCCTCGAACGTCAGCAGCTCGTCGCGGCCCAGGAACTCGTAGTCGCGTCCGAAGACCTCCTTCGGCATGCAGTAGACGCACCGGAAGTTACAGCGGTCGGTGACGGAGATGCGGAGATCGCGCAGCGGCCGCCCGAAGGTATCGGTCAAAGACACGCTGATCAGCGTAGCGACCTGAGCCGAACAGAGATCGCGCGGGCGAAGCGATCCGCGCTGCCGGCGCCGTACTCGAGGTAGAGGGACGGCTCCGTCAGCTCCAGCTCGAGCACCGCGCCTCCGAGCAGGTCGACGCGGGCGTACAGCGGCTCGCCGGGCGCGCAGGCGAGTGCCGCCCCGGCGGTCTGGCGGTCTCCCGGCTTCGCCTCGCCCGGCGCGAGCTGCTCGTCGAGGTAGAGGACCCGGCGCTCACCGCCTGCGGGTAGCGGCGCGCTTCGTTGCAGCGCATGCGAGTACGCGCCATCGATGTAAACGAGCGCCTTCTCCTCTACATCGGCGAGGTGCGGCTGGATCATCGCCGTCTCGCCTTCGGCCTGGATCCGAGCCACGAGTGCATGCGCAGCATCGGTCTGGTCAGCCGTGAACCATGCCGATCGGCGCCCACCGGCAGAGACCGACGGCTTGACGACGTAGGGCTCGGCCGGAGGCTCGAACACGGAGCCTGGCTCGACGAAGCGGGTGGGAACGATGGGAACTCCGGCCGCTTCGAGCCGCCCGAGGTAGCGCTTGTCGGTGTTCCACTCGAGCAGCGGCACCTCGTTGACCACGCGTGGCAGCGACTTTGCCCATCGGAGAAACTCGTCGCGTCGCTCCGCGTAGTCCCACGTGGAGCGCAGGACGACGAGGTCGAACGCGTCCCACTCGACCGCGCCGTCGTCCCAGACCGCCGGCACGCCCTCGATGTCCAGGTCGGCTAGAGCGGGGAGGAGGAGCCGGTCGTCGGGCTCCAGATCAGGAATCTCCGCACACGTCGCCAGCGCGACGCGGGTCAAATGCTCCAGGCCCCGTCCTGTTGCACGATCTGACCGTCGAGCTCGATGCGGCCGCCCGACCGCAGGTCCTTGACGATGTCCCAGTGCACCGAGCTCGAGTTCTGGCCGCCGATCGACGTGTAGCTCTGACCGAGGGCGAGGTGGATCGAACCGTCGATCTTCTCGTCGAAGAGCACGTTCTTCATGTAGCGCTTGATGCCTGGGTTGCAGCCGATGCCGAGCTCGCCGATCCTGCGTGCACCCTCGTCGCGATCAATGATGCTCTGGAGGAGCTCCTCGCCGCGCGTGGCGGATGCCCCGACGACCTCACCGCCCTCGAACTCGAGTCTGATGCCCTCCAGCTCCTGGCCTTTGTGGACTGCCGGGTACTCGGAGAACGTGATCACGCCGTTGGCCGAGCTCCTCCACCGGCGCGAAGAAGAACTCGCCGCCCGGCATGTTCTTGTGCCCGTCGTCGACCTCGCCTTGGCGGCCGTCGAGCGACACCCTCAGGTCTGTGCCCTCTCCGACGATACGGATCTCGTTCGGCCGAGTCGAAGCGGTCGGCGTAGCGGCGCATTCGCTCGCCCTCGGCGTCCCAGTCGAGCAGGCACGCACCGAAGACGATCTCCGTCGAGCTGGTCGAGCGTCAGCCCGGCCTCCTGGGCGAGGGCATTCGTCGGGTACTGACAGCTGACCCACGGCATCTCCGCGCTCATCGTGCGGCGGAAGAAGATCCGTGCGGCCGTATTGGCGAGCGCGAGCCGATCGGCCGGCACGTCGGCCGTCGAGCGCGTGTTCTCGGGCGCGTCGAGCGTGATCCGCGCGTCCATGCGGTCGCACGCGAAGCGGTCGATCGCCGGCAGCTCCGAGAGCAGCTCCTCGGGCGCTTCGGCACCCAGCCGTAGTCGGTCGGCCAGAGCGACCAGTTGATGCGCATGATCGCGTAGGCGCCGCGCCGCGCGATCTGGCGCTCGAGCTCCTCGAGCAGTGGGCGGGCGAGCGGCGTCGAGCGGATGAGCACCTCCCAGCCAGGCTGGACGTCGAGGCAGCGCTCGACGAGCAGCTTCGCGTACGCCTCGACTCGGGGGTCTCTCAAATCAGCCAGCTCCCGTCGCGCTGCACGACCTCGCCGTCCAGCTCGATCGTGCCGCCACCGCGCAGGTTCTTGACCATGTCCCAGTGGACGGCGCTGACGTTCGTGCCGCCGATGAACGGGAAGCCGTTGCCGAGGGCCAGATGGATCGTGCCTTCGATCTTCTCGTCGAAGAGGGTGTTCTGCGTGTGCCTCTGGATGCCCGGGTTGCAGCCGATGCCGAACTCACCGAGCACGCGGGCGCCGTCGATCGGTGTCGAGCGTCGTCAGCAGGAAGTCCTCGTTCGTCGACGCCGATGCGTCGACGACGCGACCGCCCTCGAAGCGGAGCCGAACGTTCTCGATAGCGCGGCCGCCGTAGGTGGCCGGGTACTCCGAGAAGGCGACCGTGCCCCGCGCCGAGTCCTCGACCGGGCTGTAGAAGACTTCGCCGCCGGGCATGTTCGCGCCGATAGCGTCGACGTGGCCGGAGCGGCCTTCGAGGCTGAAGGTGAGATCGGTGCCGTCACCCGTGATCCGCACCTCGCCGGCGGCGTCGAAATGGGCACCGATCTCGCGCATGCGCTCGGCGAGTGCTTCCCAGTCGACGAACACGGCGCCGTAGAGGAAGTCCTCGTACGCACTGAGCCCCATGCCGGCGTCCTGGGCGAGCGCCGGCGTCGGAAACTGGCAGCCGACCCAGGCTTTCTCTCCTGCGAAGAACGGCTCGGCGTGGGGTCGAGTATGCCTGCTGTCGCAGCATGAGGCGCTCGGGCGAGATGTCGGACCCCTCGCGCGTGTTCTCGGGTGCGTCGATGACGACGAAGCTGTCCGCGTGGTCGAGCTCGTACGCCGCGATTTCCGGGAGCTTCCCCACGAGCTCTTCCGGGGCTTCGGCCAGCCAGGGCGACGAGCGTGCGAACGCGAGCCTCGGCAGGGCGTAGGCGCCGCGTCGCGCAATCGCCGCGACGACCTCTTCGGCGAGCGGTCTTGCATGTGGGACGTGCGCGAACGAGCACTTGCCATCCCGGCTGCACGTCGATGCACCGCTCCACGAGCAGCGACGCGTAGCTGGCGAGCCGTGGATCGGCCATGAATGCTGGACACTAACGACTGTCAACTTGCTACGCTAAGACTTAGATTTTCTTCCACGTTCAACGAATACCTAGAAGGAGAGAGCGAATGGGCAAGGTGATCGGCATCGACCTGGGCACGACCAACTCGTGCATGGCCGCGATCGAAGGCGGCGAGCCGGCCGTCATCCCGAACGCCGAGGGCGGGCGCACGACGCCGTCCGTCGTCGCGTTCACGAAGGACGGCCAGCGGCTCGTCGGCGCGCCTGCGAAGCGCCAGCAGGTGACGAACCCTCAGAACACGATCTTCTCGATCAAGCGCTTCATGGGCCGGAAGTTCGACGAGGTCTCGGAGGAGATGACGATCGTCCCGTACGAGGTCACGAAGGGCCCGAACGAGGACGTGCGCGTGAAGGCGGGCGGCAAGGAGTACGCGCCGCCGGAGATCTCCGCGATGATCCTCCAGAAGCTCAAGACGGACGCGGAGGCCTACCTCGGCGAGGAGGTCACGGACGCCGTCATCACCGTCCCCGCGTACTTCAACAACGCCCAGCGCGAGGCGACGAAGGACGCCGGCAAGATCGCCGGCCTCAACGTGCTCCGCATCATCAACGAGCCCACGGCCGCATCGCTCGCGTACGGGCTCGACAAGGAGGCCGACCAGACGATCCTCGTCTTCGACCTCGGCGGCGGCACGTTCGACGTGTCGGTGCTCGAGCTCGGCGACGGGACATTCCACGTGAAGGCGACGTCGGGTGACAACCACCTCGGCGGCGACAACTTCGACAAGGCCGTCGTCGACTGGCTCGTCGCGGAGTTCAAGAAGGACCACGGCGCCGACCTGTCGCAGGACCCGGTCGCGCTGCAGCGGCTCTACGACGCAGCCGAGAAGGCGAAGATCGAGCTCTCCTCGACGATGACGACGCAGATCAACCTGCCGTTCATCGCCGAGGGGCCGAAGCACCTCGACATGCAGCTCACGCGGGCGAAGCTGCTCGAGCTGACCGCAGACCTGCTGGAGCGAACCGTCGGCCCGACGAAGCAGGTCATCAAGGACGCCGGCCTCGACGCGTCGGCGATCGAGCACGTCGTGCTCGTCGGGGGCATGACCCGCATGCCGGCCGTGCAGGAGAAGGTCACGGAGCTGCTCGGCAAGGAGCCGCACAAGGGCGTCAACCCCGACGAGGTGGTCGCCGTCGGCGCCGCCATCCAGGCGGGCGTCATGCGCGGTGAGGTGAAGGACGTCCTCCTGCTCGACGTGACGCCGCTGTCGCTCGGCATCGAGACGAAGGGCGGCGTCTTCACGAAGCTGATCGAGCGAACACGACGATCCCGAACCGCAAGTCGGAGACGTTCTCGACGGCCGAGGACAACCAGCCGTCGGTCGAGATCCACGTGCTCCAGGGCGAGTCGGAGATGGCGCTCTACAACAAGACGCTCGGCAAGTTCCAGCTCGTCGGCATCCCGCCGGCGCCACGCGGCATGCCGCAGATCGATGTCACGTTCGACATCGACGCGAACGGCATCATCAACGTCTCCGCGAAGGACCTGGGCACGGGCAACGAGCAGCAGGTCCGCATCGAGGGCGGCTCTGGCCTCAAGCCCGAGGAGGTCGAGCGGATGATGAAGGAGGCCGAGGAGCACGCGGGTGAGGCACACGCGATGCGCGAGCTCGCCGACGCGAAGAACATGGCCGAGAATCTCGTCTACCAGACCGAGAAGGCGCTCAAGGAGAACCGCGAGGCGCTCGACGAGTCGGTCGCCGCGACGATCGAGGGCCGGATCATGGAGCTGAACGAGGCGCTCAAGGGCTCCGACCTCGCAGAGGTGAATGCGAAGACCGAGGCGCTCGTCGAGGCCTCGCACTCGCTGGCCGAGACCCTCTACGCGAAGGCGGGCGCCGACGGTGGCGCGGCCGACGGGGCGCGGCAGACCGGCGACGGCGCCGCGAGCGACGAGGAGGTCGTCGAGGACGCCGATTACGAGGTCGTCGAGGACGAGAAGTGACGGAGCCTCAGGCGAACACCGACCTCGAGCAGCAGAGTGAAGGAGCTGGAGGCGGCGAGGGACAGCGCCATCGCCGACCTCCAGCGCGTCGCCGCGGACTTCGACAACTTCCGCAAGCGGACCGCGCGTGATCAGGAGTCGCTGATCGCACGTGCGCACGAGCGGCTCGTGAAGGAGCTGCTACCCGTGCTCGACGACCTGGAACGGGCTCTCGACGCGGCCGCGGAGCACGAGGAGGTCAAGCTCGAGGAGGGCGTGCGGCTCGTTCACCGCGAGCTGTCGCACGTGCTGCAGAAGGAAGGTCTGGTCGCCGTCGAGACGGAGGGGAAGTTCGATCCCGCACGAGCACGAGGCGCTGCTGACGCAGCCGTCCGAGGCCGAGGAGGGCGCGATCCTCGAGGTGATCCAGAAGGGGTACCGGCTGGGCGACCGCGTGTTGCGGCCGGCCAGGGTCGTCGTGAGCGCAGGTGGCGAAGAGCGTGGCGACGCGAACGACTAAGAACCTGTACGAGGTGCTCGGCCTCGAGAAGGGCGCCTCGCAGGACGAGATCAAGAAGGCCTACCGCAAGCTCGCCCGGCAGTACCACCCGGACAAGAACCCGGGTGACAAAGAGGCGGAGGAGATGTTCAAGGAGGTGCAGGCCGCCTACGACGTCCTCTCCAACCCGGAGAAGCGCGAGCAGTACGACTCCTGGGGCTCCCCGAGCGGCCGTCCCGAGTTCGGGCCGGGCGGTTCGTTCACGTTCGACTTCGGCGAGTTCGGCGATCTCGGCGACCTGCTCGGCGGGATCTTCGGCGGCCGGCGTGGCGGCATGCGGGCGCAGCCTCAGCGCGGCCGGCGCGGCCAGGACGTGGAGGTCGAGCTCAATCTCTCCTTCGAGGACGCGCTGCGCGGCGTGGAGACGACGATTCCGGTCAGCCTCGAGTCGGCGTGCTCGACGTGCAAGGGATCGGGAGCGAAGCCGGGCACGGCACCCAGGACCTGTCCCCAGTGCGGCGGCCGCGGCGTCGTCTGCGGAGGCGCAGGGGCTGTTCGCGCTCTCGCAGCCGTGCCCACGCTGCCGCGGAAACGGCACGGTGATCGAGGATCCCTGCCCGACCTGCCGCGGCACGGGGCGCGAGCGGCGCACGCGACGCTTCAAGGTGAAGATCCCGGCCGGCGTCAAGGACGGGACACGCATCCGCCTGCGCGGCAAGGGCGAGGCGGGCTACGGCGGCGCGCCCGCCGGCGATCTCTACGTCGTCACGCGCGTCGCCGCGTCGAAGCTGTTCAACCGCCGCGGTGACGCCGATCTCGAGATCGAGGTTCCGGTTACGTATCCGGAGGCCGCGCTCGGCGCGACCGTCGAGGTGCCGACTCCCGACGGACGCGTCTCGCTCAAGGTGCCGCCCGGCACGCAGGACGGAAAGCTCCTGCGCATCAAGGGTCGCGGCATGCCAAAGCTCAAGGGCTCAGGGCCGGGGTGATCTCATCGCCAGGGTGCGGGTGACGGTGCCGTCGAAGCTCTCCAAGGCGGAGCGGGAGGCGGTCGAGCAGCTGCGCGAGGTGTCGCGCGAGGATCCGAGAGACAAGGCGTTCTCGTGACCGACCAGCGTCCGAGGTACATGATCAGCGTCGCCGCCGAGATCGTCGGCATGCACCCGCAAACACTGCGCATCTACGAGGCAAAGGGGCTCGTCCGTCCCGGGCGGACGCCGGGCGGCACCCGCCTGTACTCCGACCACGACCTCGAGCGGCTGCGCGAAATCCAACGGCTGACGACCGAGCTCGGGCTCAACCTCGCAGGCGTGCGGCGTGTGCTCACGCTCGAGGACGAGCTGGCAGCTCTCCGCCAGCGGCTTGACCGCCTACAGAGGGAGATGGGCGATGCCGATTCAGTCGGTGCACAGGCAATACCGGCGCGAGGTGGTTCTGTACTCGGAGGCGCAACGCGAGCTGCGGCTCCCGAGGAGACAAGGCTGAGATGGACTTCAACCGGCTGACGATCAAGTCCCAGGAGGCCGTTGCTGCCGCGGTCGAAGACGCGCGTCGCCGCGGCAACCCCGAGGTCTACCCCGAGCACCTGCTGCTGGCGCTGCTCGACCAGGAGCTGCCGCGCTCGCTCGTGCCCTCGGCGCAGTCACTGCGGGCGGAGGCGGAGGCGCGGCTCGCCCAGAAGCCGGCCGTCGAAGGCGCGGCGCAGCAGCCGCGAATCTCCACCGAGCTGTCGAGCGCGCTCGACAAGGCAGGCAGAGAGGCCCAGCAGCTCGACGACGAGTACGTGTCCGTCGAGCACATGCTGCTGGCGCTGCAACCCGTCTCCCGCGACGAGCTGCTGGCGCGGCTCAAGGAAGTGCGTGGCGCTCAGCGCGTCACCTCCCAGGATCCTGAGGGCTCCTACCAGGCGCTCGAGAAGTTCGGCCGCGACCTGACGGCGCTGGCCGAGAGCGGCAAGCTCGACCCGGTCATCGGCCGCGACGAGGAGATCCGCCGCGTGATCCAGGTGCTATCGCGGCGGACGAAGAACAACCCCGTGCTGATCGGCGATCCCGGCGTCGGCAAGACGGCGATCGTCGAGGGCCTCGCGCAGCGCATCGTCGCCGGCGACGTGCCCGAGGGGTTGAAGGGCAAGCGCGTGTGGGCACTCGACATCGGCGCGCTGCTCGCCGGCGCGAAGTACCGCGGGGAGTTCGAGGAGCGGCTCAAGGCCGTGCTGCAGGAGATCGCCGCCGCCGAGGGCGAGCTGATCGTCTTCATCGACGAGCTGCACACGATCGTCGGCGCGGGCGCGGCTGAAGGAGCCGTCGACGCCGCCAACATGCTGAAGCCGATGCTCGCGCGCGGCGAGCTGCGCGCAATCGGCGCTACGACACTCGACGAGTACCGGGAGCACATCGAAAAGGACGCAGCACTCGAGCGCCGCTTCCAGCCGGTCTTCGTGGGCGAGCCGTCGATCGCGGACACTATTGCCATCCTCCGTGGGCTCAAGGAGCGCTACGAGGCACATCACGGCGTCCGCATTCGCGATGCCGCCCTCGTGGGCGCCGCAGTGCTCTCCGACCGCTACATCTCCGGCCGCTTCCTCCCCGACAAGGCGATCGACCTCGTGGACGAGGCGGCCTCGCGCGTGCGCATGGAGATCGACTCGTCCCCGCTGGAGCTCGACGAGGCCGAGCGGCGCGTGCGCCAGCTCGAGATCGAGCTGGCCGCGATGGCGAAGGAGTCGAACGACGTGCGAGAGCCACTCGAGCGCGGGCTCGCCGACGCGAAGGCGACCCGGGACGAGCTGGCCGCCCGCTGGGCGAAGGAGAAGGAGGCGCTTGAGCGCGTGAAGGAGGTCACCCGCGCCATCGACGAGCTGCGTCAGGAAGCCGAGCGGGCGGAGCGTGAGGGCAACCTCCAGCGCGTGGCCGAGATCCGTTACGGCGAGCTGCCTGCGCTCGAAGCCGAGCTCGAGCAGCGTGAGTCCGCGGAGGACGAGCCGATGGTGAAGGAAGAGGTCGACGAGGACGACATCGCGTTCGTCGTCAGCCGGTGGACGGGCATTCCGGTCACGCGGCTCGTGGAAGGCGAGACGGAGAAGCTCATCCATATGGAGGAGCGCCTCCACGAGCGCGTCGTCGGCCAGGACGAGGCGGTCGAGGCCGTGTCCAACGCGCTACGGCGGGCGAGGTCTGGGCTGCAGGATCCGAACCGGCCGATCGGCTCGTTCATCTTCCTCGGGCCCACCGGCGTCGGGAAGACCGAGCTGGCGCGCGCTCTCGCGGAGTTCATGTTCGACGACGAGCGCGCGATGGTGCGCCTCGACATGTCCGAGTACCAGGAGCGGCACACGGTTTCGCGGCTCGTCGGCGCACCGCCCGGCTACATCGGTTACGAGGAGGGCGGCCAGCTGACGGAAGCCGTGCGGCGCCGCCCGTACTCCGTCGTCCTGCTCGACGAGATCGAGAAGGCGCACTCCGAGGTCTTCGACGTCCTGCTGCAGATCCTCGACGACGGGCGGCTGACCGACGGCCACGGCCGCGTAGTCGACTTCCGGCACTCCGTGATCATCATGACGTCGAATATCCGCTCGGCCGACGCCTTGCGCGAGTTCTTCCGGCCGGAGTTCCTGAACCGCATCGACGAGATCGTCGAGTTCAGGCCACTGGAGCGCGAGCAGCTGGCGGAGATCGTCGAGCTCGAGCTTGAGCGGCTGCGCGAGCGGCTGGCCGAGCGCGGGATCTCGATCGAGCTCACGGACGAGGCGAAAGAGGTCGTGCTCGAAGCCGGCTGGGATCCGACGTACGGGGCGCGCCCGCTGAAGCGCGCACTCCAGCGGCTCGTAGAGAACCCACTGGCGAAGGCGCTGCTCGAGGCGCAGTTCGCCGAGGGCGACACCGTGCGCGTCGATGCCGAGGACGGCAAGCTGAGCTTCGAGAGGGCCGGCGCCACGGTCGCGGCCTAGCCCGGGAGGAGCCGCCGCCAGAACGGCCGCTCGCGCCGAGCACGGTCCTCGGCGATCTTCCGGCGGTGGTAGGCCATCCGTTCGAGCAGGCGTTCCTCGGTCGACTGGGCCGCCAGCTCGCGCTCGAGCTCAGCGATCCGCTCTTCGTCAGTCTTCCTCTGCCTCTTCGCCATCATCGTCCTCCTCGAGCGCTTCGCGAATCCGGATGAGCTCACGCCTGATGTCGAACAGCACGCCGAGGATAGCGGTCACGTCCTCGCGTACGACAGCCGGCCGCCTCCACACGACGTGAATCGTGCTGTCGCGTTATCGAGGGCGCAAGATGGCTCTTTCGGCCACATCGGCGATCAGCCGAGCGCGGAGATACGCGCTCGTGTGCGCTCGGCCATGACGAGGTTGCCCTTGCGCTCGTAGAGCGCGAGCGCCTGCTCGAGCTCCGCGCGCGCGTCCTTGCCGGCAAGTGCGAGCACCTCCGCGAGGGAGATCAGGGCGTCGGCATGGAGGTTCAGCATGTCCGTCTCTGCGCCGAGCGCCACCGCCTCATGGGCGAGGCGCTCGGCTTCGTCGTGCTCACCGCGACTCGCCAGCACGCGGGCGCGCACCTGGCGCCAGAGCATCTGCGGCGTTGGCTCATCGCTGGGGGCGGTCTCGAGCCCGTGCTGTAGCCAGTGCCCCGCCTCGTCCGCGCGCCCGAGCTCGACCAGCACCTCGGCGCGGTTGCAGCAGAACCACATGTAGTTGCCAAATTCGGTCTCCGCTGCCTCGCACGTTTCGCGTGCGGCCGACTCTGCCTCGACCCACTCGCGCTCGAGCCTCGCCACCTCGAAGCGACGCCACGCGAGCCACTGCCGGTATCTCGTCGCACCCAGCTCTTCCACGCGCTCCGCGACTCCGGCCAGGAGCGCGCGTGCCTCGTCGAAGCGGCCGAGCATGGCCAGCAGGCGATGGCGGAACGGAAGAGCGCTGTGCCGCTCGACCTGCGGATGGTCGTCCAGCCAGCGCACGCATTCGTCGACCGGGGTGGCGCCCAGGTACTGGAACATCGGAATCCTGCTCTCGCCCCAGGTGATCCACAGGGGGTCCTCGGCTTTGCGCGCGTGGGTCACGATGCGCTCGGAGATGGCGAGGAGCTCCGCGCACGAGCGTCCCTGAAGCTCCCCCGCGATCAGCGATGTGCCGGAGGCGACGGTCAGGCCCCAGTCCGATCCGGCAGCCTCGAAGACCGGGACTGCCTCCTCGACGAGCTGCATGAGCTCGTCCGCGGGCAACGATGTGCCGACCTCGAAGCATCCTCGCTCCAGGCGGAGCGCGAGCTCGTCCACCCGGTCGCCGACGGCGGACGCGCGTTCGATGGCGGCGGAGAGACCCTCGACGCCCCTGGCATGCTCGCCCGTGTTGAAGCGCACCCAGTTGAGTGCGACCTCGAAGCGCGCGGGGCGGCGCTCGTCTCTGGTCAGCTCGGAGGCGCGCTCGAGCAGGGTCCGGCAGGCGCGGAAGTCCTCCCGCCACCCGGCGCGCTGACCGGCGGCGCCCAGTCGCTCTCCGGCCCTACGGGCGAGCTCACGGGCGTGCTCGTCGATGCGGCCCAGCTCCGCGAGGTACTTGTAGGCCTGCTCGAGGTGGTAGCCGACGAGCTCGTCGAGCTCGACGAGCTCCGCGCCGTGCTCGTCCAGCCAGACGGCGAACCGCTCGTGCAGCTCCGCCCGTTCACCCTTCGGCAGAGCCTCATAGGCGGCGTCGCGCATGAGGAGGTGGCGGAAGCGGAACGCATCGTCCCCCGCGTACACGGGCCGGTCGGGGCGGATGAGCTCCTTGCGGACCAGCGCGGTCAGCTGCGTCGTGAGCCGCGGCTCGTCGGGCGTGAGTGCCTGGACGACGCCGTGGTGGAACACCTCGCCCTCCACGGCGCCGCGCTCGAGCACGGACCGCTCCGGCGCGTCGAGCTGGTCGAGACGCGCCGCGAGGAGCGCCTGGAGCGTGGGTGGCACCTCCACTCCGTCGCCTGACGAATGCACCATCGCCGCCATCTCCTCCACGAAGAGCGGGTTCCCGCCCGCGGCACGCAGGATCCGCTCGCGCACGTCCGCGTGGAGCTCTCGCCCGCCGATCCGCGTCTCCATCAGCGTCTCGGCCTCGTCCGGGCCGAGCGGCTGAAGTCGCAGCACACCGCCCCAGCCGCTGCGGCGGTCGAGCAGCTCCGGCCGCGCCATGCAGAGCAGCAGGATCGGTACGCCGGTCGACAGGAACGCGACGTGCTCGAGCAGGTCGAGGAGGACGTCCTCGGCCCACTGGATGTCATCGAAGACCACCACGAGCGGGGTCTCGGCTGCAACCGCCTCGAGCAGCTTGCGGAATGCCCATGCGATCTCGTCGGTCGAGGATGTGCCCTCGCCTCCAAGGACGACGTCCAGCGCCTCGGTCGCGACGGCATCTAGCTCGAGTCGTGACCGTTGCGGTTCGAGCTGCTTCAGCACCTCGACGACCGGCCAGTACGTGATCCCTTCGCCGTACGAGAGGCAGCGACCGCGGACGACCGTTGCATCAGTGTCGGCGAGGAACTCCACGACGAGCCGCGACTTGCCTACACCCGCCGACGCGACGACGGTCACGAGCTCGCATCCTGGCCCACTACGCACGCGCTCCCAGGCCCCGGTGAGCGAGCTCAGCTCCTGCTGTCGCCCGACCAAGGGAGAATCGAAGAGCCGTTCGGCGGCGGTCGACACCGCGACCAGCCGCCACGCCGGCACCGGGTCTGCTTTGCCCTTGAGCGACAGCGGCTCGACCTCCTCGGCCTGGACCGCGTCGCCGGCCAGGCGCAAGGTCCTGTCGTCGAGCAACGTCTCACCCGGCTGCGCGGCCGATTGCAGCCGTGCGGCGACGTTGACGGCATCGCCAGTCGCGAGCCGCTCCTCGGTGCCCGTGACCACCTCGCCGGTGCAGACGCCGATTCGCCCCTCGATGCCGAGGTCGGGCATGGTCCGCTGCATCTCCGCTGCGGCGTGGAGCGCGCGGACGGCATCGTCCTCGTGCACGGCCGGCACGCCGAACACGGCCATCACTGCGTCGCCGATGAACTTCTCGACCGTGCCGCCATGGCGCTCGACGATCGCCTTCATCTGCTCGAAATACCGTGCGAGCAGCGCGCGCAGCGCTTCCGGATCGACGTTCTCGCCGAGCGACGTCGAGCCGACGACGTCGCAGAACAGCACGGTCACGACCTTGCGCTGCACGCGCGCAGTCTAGGTCGCCGGCCGCTGTGCTTTACTCTGGCTTCAAGCGCCGACCAGGAAAGGAGCGTACGTGGGGCAGTTCATATCCATCGCGAATGGCTTTGCGACCACTTCGGAGGGTATGAACCTTGCTGCGACGAACGCTCAACCTGGGAATCCTGGCGCATGTAGACGCCGGTAAGACGACGCTCACCGAGCGGCTGCTGCACGCGGCCGGCGTCATCGACGAGATCGGCAGCGTCGACGACGGCAGCACGCAGACGGACACCTTGGCGCTGGAACGGCAGCGCGGCATCACCATCAAGTCGGCCGTCGTCTCGTTCCCTATAGACGACGTCACCGTCAACCTGATCGACACTCCGGGCCATCCGGACTTCATCGCCGAGGTGGAGCGGGTCCTGAGCGTGCTCGACGGAGCCGTCCTCGTGATCTCGGCTGTCGAGGGCGTGCAGTCGCAGACGCCATTGCTGATGCGGGCGCTGCAACGGCTGCGCGTGCCGACACTGCTGTTCGTGAACAAGACGGACCGGCGCGGAGCGGACTGCGAGCGGGTCACGCGGGCCATCGCGGAGCGGCTGACACCGGCAATCGTCCCGATGGGATCCCCGAGCACCACCGAGTTTCGCAATCGGCTTGCCGAGGTGCTCGCCGAGCGCGACGCGGCGATCCTCGACGCGTACATCGAGGACGAGAGCATCCCCTACGACCGGCTTCGCACGGAGCTGGCAGCACAGACGAAGCGTGGCGTCGTCCATCCAGTGTTCTTCGGCTCGGCCATCACCGGCGCGGGCGTCGACGTGCTGATGAGCGGCATCGCGGAGCTGCTGCCCGCAGCAGAAGGGGACGCCGACGGCCCGCCCTCCGGCACCGTCTTCAAGGTCGAGCGGGGGCCTGCCGGCGACCGGATCGCGTACGTCCGGATGTTCTCGGGCGCGCTGCGGGTAAGAGACCGTCTGCCGGTCGGCGAGGACGAGCGCAAGGTGACCGCCATCAGCGTGTTCGACCAGGGCTCCGCCCTTCAGCGAGAGGTGGTGAGCGCTCGCGAGATCGGGAAGGTCTGGGGCCTCGGCGAGATCAGGATCGGCGACGCAATCGGCGCACCGCACGCGCATGCGGAGCACTACTTCGCCCCGCCGACGCTCGAGACGGCGATCGTGCCAGCCCGTCCCGGAGAGAAGGGCGCGCTTCACGCCGCCCTTACCCAACTCGCCGAGCAGGACCCGCTGATCAACCTCCGCCAGGACGACATCCGGCAGGAGCTCTTCCTGTCGCTCTACGGCGAGGTGCAGAAGGAAGTCATCCAGGCGACGCTCGCGACGGACTTCGGTATCGACGTCGATTTCCGCGAGACGACGACGATTTGCGTCGAGCGCCCGCTCGGCACGGGTGCGGCCGTCGAAGAGCTCGGCAGGCCGAACCCGTTCCTCGCCACCGTCGGGCTGCGCTTGGAGCCGGCCCCGGTCGACACGGGCGTCGAGTTTCGGCTCGAGGTCGAGCTGGGATCGATGCCGCTCGCGTTCTTCCGGGCAGTCGAGGAAACCGTTCGCGAGACATTGCGCCAGGGCATCCACGGATGGCGCGTCACGGACTGCGCGGTCACTATGACGCACTCCGGCTATTCGCCGCCGTCCTCAACCGCCGGGGACTTCCGCAACTTGACGCCGCTCGTGTTGATGAGCGCGCTGATGGAAGCGGGCACGGTCGTGTGCGAGCCGATCCATCGCTTCCACCTCGAGTCACCTGCGGGCACGATCGGCCACGTGCTGTCCGCGTTGGCACGGCTGGACGCCGTCCCGGATCAGCCGGCGATCCGAGGCGCGTCGTGCGTCATCGAGGGCGACATTGCGGCGGCCCGGGTGCACGAGCTGCGGCTGGAGCTGCCGGGGCTGACGCGCGGCGAGGGCGTGTTGGAGTGCGAGTTCGGCCGCTACGAGCCGGTCAGCGGCACGGTCCCGACCCGGCCACGCACGGACTGGAACCCGCTCGACCGCGCGCAGTACCTCGCTTCCGTAAGCTCGCGCGGTGCTCTTCGATCCTGACGTCCACGAGCCGCTCGTCGACGAGGCCTGGGATGAGGATCGCGCACGCGCCGCGATCCGCGAGATCGTCGAAGACGCAGAGGGCGCATTCGACGACGGCTGGCCGACGCACCCGCGGGATTTCGTGCACGAGGACGACGAAACGCGTCGCTATCGCGCCCTCTACTGTGGTGGCGCGGGCGTCGTTCGGGCGCTCGACACGCTGCAGCGGAGAGGTCTGGTGGAGCTGCGGCGCGACTACGTCTCGTACCTGGACCTTCCGTACGAGCCTGACACTCCAGGGGAGGATCTGTACCGGAGCCTCATGGTAGGCGAGACGGGGATCCGGCTCGTGCTCCAGCGGCTCGCCCCGTCGAGCGAGAACGGCGACCGGCTCGCCGAGCTGGTCGCTGAGAACGCGAAAGACGAGAGCCGAGAGATGTTCTGCGGTAGTCCCGGGACGATGCTCGCTGCCGCCGCGATGCACGAGTTGACCGGCGAGGCGAGGTGGCTCGATCTGTGGCGTGAGAGCGCGGCGTGGCTGATCGATCAGTGGGATCCGCAGACGGATCTGTGGACGCAGGTCGTTGGCGGTGCGCACGCCGACCAGTGGATCGGCCCCGCGCACGGGTTCGCGGGCTGCGTACTCGCCCTGGCGTGGCGTCCTGCCGACGAGGTGCACCGCCGCGCGGCGAAGGCCATGGCTCGCTACGCAGCCGAGGAGGACGGGCTCGCGAACTGGAAGCCGACCGCTTCCATGGAGAGTCTGCGGTCCAATCGAGATGGATCGATCCGGACGCAGTGGTGCCACGGTGCGCCCGGGGTTGTCGCGTCGCTGGCGAGGTTGGCGCCCGACGACGACGAGCACAGTCGCTTGCTCCGTGCGGGCGGCGAGCTCACGTGGCTCGCCGGTCCGCTGTCGAAGGGCGCGAACCTCTGCCACGGCACGGCCGGCAACGGGTACGCCTTTCTGGCCCTGTTCGAGCGGACTGGTGATGAGCTGTGGCTCGAGCGCGCACGCGCCTTCGCCATGCATGCCATCTCCCAGGCGACAAATGAGCGTACGGAAAGCGGTCGCGGCCACTACTCCCTCTGGTCCGGCGATCTGGGAGCAGCGCTCTACCTCGCCGATTGCGTGGTCGGCGGCGGAGCGCTCCCACTACCCTGACGAGCCGTGAGAGTGCTCGTCATCGGTGCGGGCGGCGTGGGGTCGGCCGTCGGGCCGATCGCGCAGCGCCGGTCGTTCTTCGAGCACATGGTCTTCGCGGACTACGAGCTCGCGCGCGCCGATTCCGTCGCCGAGCAGCTCGGCGAGCCGGACCGCTTCAGCTCGGCACAGGTGGACGCGTCCAACACCAGTGCGATCGTCGCGCTCGCCCGCGAGACGAATGCGGACACGATCCTCAACGCCGTCGACCCGCGCTTCAACCCGCCGATCTTCGCGGCGGCGCTCGAGGCTCTCTGCACGTACCTCGACATGGCTGGGACGCTGTCCGAGCCGCACCCGGAGCGCCCGTACGAGCTCACGGGCGTGAAGCTCGGCGACGAGCAGTTCGCGGCCGAGGAGGCCTGGAAGGCGGCCGGCCTGCTTGCACTTATCGGCGTTGGAGTAGAGCCGGGCCTCTCGGACGTCTTCGCGCGCTACGCGGCCGACCACCTGTTCTCGGAGATCGACGAGGCGGGCGTGCGCGACGGGTCGAACATCGTCGTCGAGGGCTACGAGTTCGCGCCGTCCTTCTCCATCTGGACGACGATCGAGGAGTGCCTCAACCCGCCGGTGATCTGGGAGAAAGAGCGGGGCTGGTACACGACGGAGCCGTTCTCCGAGCCCGAGGTGTTCGAGTTCCCGGAGGGCATCGGGCCCGTGGAGTGCGTGAACGTCGAGCATGAGGAGGTGCTCCTGATCCCGCGCTGGGTCGAATGTAAGCGGGTGACGTTCAAGTACGGGCTGGGGGAGGAGTTCATCGACGTGCTGCGCACGCTGCACAAGCTCGGCCTCGACTCGAAGGAGCCGGTGTCGGTGCGCGGCGTGGAAGTCGCGCCTCGAGACGTCGTCGCTGCCTGTCTGCCGGACCCTGCCACGCTCGGCGACAGGATGACCGGCAAGACCTGCGCGGGCACGTTCGTCACCGGCACGGGCAAGGACGGCCGACCGCGCGCGACGTACCTCTACCACGTGGCCGACAACGAGGATTCGATGCGCGACTACGGCTCGCAGGCCGTTGTCTGGCAGACGGCGCTCAACCCCGTGATCGCGCTGGAGCTGCTCGCGACCGGCGCGTGGAAAGGGACGGGCGTGCTCGGTCCCGAGGCGTTCGACGCAGTGCCGTTCCTCGATCTCCTGGCCGAGTACGACCGCCCGTTCGGCCTCTCCGAACGCGCTTGACTTCCGCGGTCGCGTCCCGTTGACTGCCCGCTGATGAGCGCTTCGGGGGAGCTCACGACGCCGGCACCGCCTAACGGCGCCACGCCGGTCGTCCAACTCGAAGGCGTCCGCAAGAGCTTCGGCGATCACCTTGTCCTCGACGGCATTGATCTGAGTGTCGTCGCCGGCGAGGTGCTCGTCATCATCGGGGCCAGCGGCAGCGGCAAGAGCACGCTGCTCCGCTGCGTGAATCTGCTCGAACCGGTCGACTCCGGCCGGATCCTGCTGGAAGGCGTCGAGCTCACTGCCAAGGGAGCCGACGTGTCGGGAGTGCGCCAGCGCATCGGCATCGTGTTCCAGCAGTTCAACCTCTTCCCGCACCTGAGGGTGATCGACAACATCACGTTGGCAGCACGCCGGATTCGCAAGGTTCCGAAGAGGGAGGCCGAGGAGCGGGGTCTCGACCTCCTACGCCGGGTCGGGTTGGAGGAGAAGGCCCGGCAGCATCCACACCAGCTCTCGGGAGGTCAGCAACAGCGTGTCGCGATCGCTCGCGCGCTGATGATGGAGCCGCACGTGATGCTCTTCGACGAGGTCACGTCGGCCCTTGATCCCGAGCTCGTCGGCGAGGTGCTCCTCGTCATGAAGGATCTCGCGGACTCGGGGATGACGATGCTGGTCGTCACCCACGAGATGCAGTTCGCCCGCGAAGTGGGTGACGATCTAATCTTCATCGACGAAGGTCGAATCGTCGAACAGGGACGTCCAGCCGACGTGCTCGATCAGCCGAAGGAGCAGCGCACACAGCGCTTTTTGCGTCGCTCATTGCAGCTCGCGCACTCGCTGGATGACCTCACGATGGAAGAGGCAACAATCGACGACGAAGGAGGAGCAGCATGAAGCGAATTGTCCTGGCCGTCACCGCAGCCGCACTCGTCGCGGCTTCGCTTGCCGCCTGGGGAGGCGCTGTGCCGTTGGCCTCGAGTGGGGCGGATGCCGTGTCACAGGCGAAACTGCCGCCGCTGCCGGCGAACATCAAGGAACGAGGAAGGTGGATTATCGGCGTCAAGTGCGACGTGCCGCCGTTCGGTTACATCAACGTCAAGGGGCAGAACGCGGGCTTCGACGTGGAGGTCGCTCGCTGGTTTGCGCGCTATGCCTTCGGCAAGGCCAGCCGCGTCAGCTTCACGTGTGCTCCGACACCGGCTCGTGAGCCGTTGCTCACGGCCGACCGCGTCGACCTCGTGATCTCGACGTTCACATACACGAAGGACCGCGACACTCGCATCGACTTCTCGCGTGCGTACTACAAGGCGGGGGGGCGCCTGCTGGTTGCGAACAACGGCCCTGTGCAGAAGCTCAGCGACATCAACGGCAGGACGATCGCGACCACGAGCGGATCGGTCTACGACACGTGGATGAAGAACTGCTTCAAAGAGGCGAAGCCGCTGGTCTTCGACAGCTTCTCGAACGCGGTGCTGGCGTTCCGTGGCGGCCGCGCCGACGCAGTGATGTGGGACGACACCGCGGTGCTCGGAATCGCCGTCGCCGACGGGACCACGAAGCTCACGAGCGACAACTTCCTCGCCGGCCCGTACGGAATCGGCATCAAGCAGGGGAACGTCGCTCTCAAGCGGTGGGTCGACTCACGGCTCAACCTCATGAAGAAGAAGGACACGTTCATCCAGATCCTCAGGAACAACGTCCCACCGCGGCTCTTCGCGGCATTCCAGGACAATGTTCTTCGGCCGAAGAACAACATCGTCTACAACGCCGTCGACCCAACGACGGTGTGCCCGTAGCACGAGGCATGACTCGAGGAGCGGCCGCCCCGGCGGCCGCTCCTAGCCCTCAGTGATCGAGACGCTCGCAGTCAGCTTCGACTGGTCGTACGTCACCGACAACTGGGACGAGCTGCTCTGGGCGCTCAAGCGCACACTCCAGGTGTCGGCGATTGCGATCGCCGGAGCTTTCGCCATCGGCCTCACGCTCGGCGCTGCCCGCGCCGCACGCGTGCCGGTCGTCAGTCAGCTCGCCGCTGTCTACGTCGAGATCATCCGCAACACGCCGATCCTCGTCCAGATCTTCTTCCTCTACTTCGGGTTGCCGCAGATCGGGATCCGACTCGACGCATTCACCGTTGCGTGGCTCGCGGTCACGATCTGGGGTGGCGCGTTCAATACCGAGAACTTCCGCGCAGGGTTCGAGGCGGTGCCCGCGCGCTACCGCGAGGCCGGCCTCGCGCTCGGCTTCAGCCGTCTCGCGACGTTCGCCAACGTGACGCTGCCGATCGGAGGCAGGATCGCCCTCCCGTCGTCGATCAACACGTACATCAGCGTGGTCAAGAACACGTCGCTGCTGTATGTCATCGCCTACCCAGAGCTGACGAAGACCGCGCTCGACATCCAGGCGCTCACGCTCCAGACGATCGAGACCTTCACGGTGCTCGCCGTGGCGTACCTGACGATCGTCTGGTCGATGTCGGCAAGCATTCGTGTGCTCGAGCGGCACCTCGCCCTTCCGGAGGACGCACGGTAATGCCCGAGTGGGTCGAGCCGACTGCTCGCTACATGCTCGAGGAGGGGCTCGTCCTCACGCTGAAGGTGTCCGCGATCGCTCTCGTCGGCAGCACGATCATCGGCGTCACCCTTGGAACCCTGCTCACGATCCGGTTCCGGCCGATGCAGTGGTTGATCCGTCTGTACATCGAGGTCTGGCGGGGGCTACCCATCCTCATCACTATCTTCATCATCTTCTTCGCACTTCCCGCGCTGGGCGTCGGCTTCACCGTCGCGGGCGTCACGTTCGACGGGCGGTTCGCGGCCTGGGTTGCCGCCACGATCGGCCTGATCCTCTGGGGTAGCGCCCAGGTCGCCGAGGCCACCCGTGGTGCCGTGCAGTCGATTCCCCGCGAGCAGCACGAGGCGGCAGCGGCGCTCGGCTTCGGCTGGGCAGGGAGGCACGCCTTCGTGATCCTGCCGCAGGCATTCCGAAGGCTCCTGCCGCCGCTCGTGGGCTTGCTCGTCAACATCATCCAGAACACGACGATCGCCCAGGTTGTCGGCGCCCCCGAGCTCTTGGAGACCGGCGAGCGGCAGGTCGAGCGGCTCGCGGCGCCGCCGCCCATCGGCGACGGCCAGATTCACGCGTTCGAGATCTACGCGGCGGTGATGGTGGTGTTCTTCTGCATCTCGTTCCCGCTGACGCGGCTGGCCGCGTACCTGGAGCGCCGGCTTGTCTAGCTAGCGGGAGGACTTGCGCGCGGTGCCGGCGTCGGTGGCCTTCTTCGCCACGCGGGCCTTCTTCTTCCGCGCGCGGTCGGCCTTCCAGCGCACGCTCGGTCTCGATCCGCGTCCCACGGCGGCGCACTGTACAGGCCGGTAGCGTTCGTGGGGATGGAGAGCAAGTCGGCAACGCCGCCCGCAGAGCGATTGATCGGCCAGCTCGTGGCCGACACGCTTCGTTTCTACGGCAACCACTTCTGGGCGTCGCTCGCTCTTGGTCTCGGGCCCCTGCTCCTCGCCGTCGTGGCGTCGCACCTGGGCCGCGCTCCTGCCGTCGCCGTCAGCGCCGGCGGTGCCGTAATCGTGTTCACGGCTTCCTACGTCGCAGCCTGCGCGATGGTGGCCGGCGTGCGCCCGTCGCGACGGACAGTCGCGTCCGCGATGGTGGTGGGCATCATCGTCTACCTGCCGGCGCCGGTCCTCTTCCTGGGCTTCGTCCTCCCGGGCATCGCCTGGTTCGCGCTGTTCGGGTTGGCCGTGCCCGCCGCCGTGGCCGAGCGCCTCGGCGTCTTCGACGCGCT
>CAVWJN010000023.1:0-38754 GCA_963755255.1 uncultured Actinomycetes bacterium
CGCCTCGGGCTCCGTCGAGCAGCCCGAGCAGCGGCGTGGCGGCTTGCTCGTCCCCGGCACGGCCGAGGGCGAGCGCGGCGATCCGCCGTTCCTCGGGCTCGCCGTTCTCGGCGATGCCAACCAGGCGCTGACGCACGGAGCGGATCGGGACGCGGGTCGCGAGGCCGATCATCTCCAGATGCTCGGGCGCCGCGGGATCCTCGAGCGCCCACATGGCGTACTCGCGCACCTCGAACCAGCAGTCCGGCTCGAGCGGCAGCCGCGTCAGCGCATCGAAGACGGCGAGCCGTGTCGCCGGCGAGTCGTCACGGAGGGCATCAATCAGCGGCCCCGCCTCCGCGCGTCCGATGCCGCTGGGAGTCGAGTCGCTACTCAAACAACTCTCCTTCCCACGAGCCCGCACTTTACCGGCGTGCCGGAAACGTGAGAAGATGCCTGCCTAACAGGGGGTGGTGATGACCGAGTTGACCCCTGCGGCGGAATCGAGAGAGCAAGATCACGGGCGGCGTCCGGAACCGGGGACTGCCATCTGCCTTTCGGGCGGCGGCTACCGCGCGATGCTCTTTCACGTGGGCGCTCTCTGGCGGCTCAACGAGGCCGGCTACCTGCCCAAGCTCGAGCGCGTGTCCAGCGTCTCGGGCGGTTCGATCACTGCGGGCGTGCTCGGGCTCGCGTGGCCGAAGCTCGGCTTCGACGAGAGCGGCGTAGCCCAGGCCTTCCAGGCCGAAGTAGTCGAGCCGCTGCGGAAGCTGGCGGGGAAGACGATCGACTTTCCGGCCATCGCCATCGGACTGATCACACCGGGTACGACGATCGGGGAGCGGGTCGCCGCTGCATACCGCAAGCACCTCTTCGACCGCGCGACCTTGCAGGATCTCCCCGACAAGCCGCGCTTCGTCTTCAACGCGACGAACATCCAATCGGGAGCGCTCTGGCGTTTCGCGAAGCCGTATATGCGCGACTACCGCGTCGGCGAGGTGAAGGCGCCGCAGGTCGACGTGGCAACGGCAGTCGCGGCGTCGTCGGCCTTCCCGCCGTTTCTCTCGCCCGTCGTCCTGAAGCTCGACGAGGCTGCGTTCACGCCGGGATCGGGCGAGCTGCAGCGCGCGCCGTTCACGACCCGGCCGTTTCTGACGGACGGTGGCGTCTACGACAACCTCGGCCTCGAGACGATCTGGGAGCGGTACGAGACGATCCTGATCTCGGACGGCGGCGGGCACATGAAGGAGCAGGAGAAGCCGAAGAGGCTGTGGCCGTTCCACGCCTTCCGGGTGCTCGGCGTGATCGACAGCCAGGTGCGCGCATTGCGCAAGCGCTCGGCGATCGCCGACTTCCAGGCCGGTCGCCAGAAGGGGACGTACTGGGGGATCTGGACGAACATTGCGGACTACGGGCTCCCGTCGACGTTGCCGTGCCCGCACGACCTGACGCTTCGGGTGGCTTCGACGCCGACGAGGCTCGGCAAGATGGACGGGGCGGTCCAGGAGCAGCTCATCAACTGGGGCTATGCGGTCTGCGATGCGGCGATGCGCCGGCACGTCGACCCCGGCCAGCCGGCCGACGGCGCGTTCCCCTACCCAGAAGTCGGAGTCGGGTCGGCGTCCGCCTAGGCGGCACAGGACGGCCGCAAGGATCGTCGCCCCATGGCTTGGTGGCAAATCATCTTCTCGGCACGCGAGTACGAGCCGCCCGACGGGCGCGACGCCGACGTGGGCTGGGCCTGGGACGTCGAGCGCGAGGGAGAGCACCGCACGATCGGCGTCGAGGTCTCGAGGGCGCTCGCCGCCGCCGACAAGCGTCAGCTCTCGCAGGAGATTCGCGCTGCTCTTCGCTCGCGAGGGAGGACAGCGGTCGTCCCGTTGCTCTATCGCGACAGCGTTCCACGCCGCATCGTCCTGGAGCCGGACGGCATCGTCGAAGTCGAGACGTAGTCACGAGGGCTGGCGAAACAGTGCCTGTGCCGCCGGAATCACGCTGGAGGCCGCGCTGCGGCGTCCTCGGTCGCCCACGTACTCACTAGTACGCGGGCTCCCTGCGTCCTTGCATCACAACCTCCAGCGCGCCCCGGCGACGAGCACCGTTCCGCCAGACCCTCCTAGTCGACGGCGAAGAGCTGCTGCTCGCCGGGAACGCCCTTCATCTCGAAGCTCCCGCGGTCGCGAAGTGCGATCCCCGAGCCTGCGACGAGCTCCTTCGACGTGGATGTGACGAGGATCTCGCCGGGCTCTGCCAGCGCCATCGTTCGCGCGGCCACGTGCACGGCAATGCCGCGCAGCCCGTCGGTGGTCACCTCGACCTCGCCCGTGTGCAGACCGGCTCGCAGCGTGAGCCCGATCGACGCCGCGCTTTCCATCACGGCCTGTGCGCACTCGATCGCCCGCGCCGGGCCGTCGAACGTCGCCAGGAAGCTGTCACCGGACGTCTCGACCTCGTGGCCGCGGTAGCGCTCCAGCTGCTCGCGCACGACACGGTGATGGCTGTCCAACAGGCCCCGCCAGGCCAGATCGCCGAGTCGCGCAGCAGTCTCCGTCGACTCGACGATGTCCGTGAACAGAATCGTCATCAGCATCCGGTCATCTCGCGGCCGCGGCCCGATCGACGTGACGAATGCCTCGACCTCGCGCAGCATCGACTCCTGGTCGCCTGCCCACATCAGGTGGTCGCTGCCCGGAAGCTCCACGAACTTCGCTTCCGGAATCAGCTCTGCGAGCCGGCGACCCTGATGCACCGGCACGACGAGATCGTCCGTTCGGTGCAGCACGAGCGTCGGCACGTGGATCGCCGGCAGGAACTCCTCCCAGTCGAGGGCGTACCCCATCTGCATCAGGACGCGCGCCGCGCCGGGGCTCACGCTCGAGCGGGCGAGGCGGAGATACCGGCTCTTCGTCTCCTCGTCCGTGGCGATGCTCGGCGCCCAGAACGACACGCAGACGCCTTCGGTTCCCCATTCCCGCTCGACGCGCTCGATTGCGGCCTCCTCCGTTGGAGCCAGCCGAGCCAGCAGGCCGGTTTCAGGCTCGAGGCGACCAAAGGTCCCGTAGAGAATGAGGCCGAGCGCCCGCTCCGGAAACGTGGCGGCGAACAGCCCTGACATGGCGCCGCCGCCGATCGTCCCGAAGAGCACGGCCCGCTCCGAGCCGACGGCGTCCATTACCGCGCGGACCTCGTCCATCCGCTGCTCCAGCGTGGGCAGCTCGGAAGGCGACACGCGATCCGAGAGGCCGGTGCCCCGCTTGTCGAACTGGATCAGCCGCGAGAATCCGGCGAGACGTTCGAGGAAGCGTGCGATCGGCGCGACGTCCCACTGCAGCTCGAGGTGGGTGACCCACCCCGGCAGGAGGAGCAGGTCGACCGGTCCATTGCCGACCACCTGGTACGCGATGTTGAAGTCTCCGGTCTTTGTGTACTTGACAACTGGCTGCACCCGCCTGAGTCTAGGCTGCCCAGCAAGCACGAACGAAGCGAAAGAGAGGGGTCGACATGGCCACGGAGACGATCGAGCGACTGAGCGAGCGCGTCAGCGGCGAGGTGATCACACCGGACGACGCGGGCTATGAGGAGGCACGCAAGGTCTACAACGCGATGATCGACCGGCGGCCGAACGTCGTCGTCCGCTGCACATCCACCGACGACGTGGTCGCGGCCGTGAACTACGCGCGCGAGAACGAGCTCTCGGTGGCAGTTCGCGCCGGCGGTCACAGCGTCCCCGGCTTCGGCACCGGCGACGATGCGGTAGTCGTCGATCTGTCCGGCATGACGGACGTGCAGGTCGACCCCGAGGCGCGGACCGCCCGCGCCCAGGGCGGCGCCACGTGGGGCGTGTTCAACGACGCAACGCATGCGCACGGCCTCGCGACGACCGGCGGCATCATCTCTACGACCGGTGTCGGTGGGCTCACCTTGGGTGGAGGAATCGGCTACCTGGCCCGCGGCGCCGGCCTCTCCTGCGACAACCTGATCTCGGCGGAAGTGGTCACCGCCGACGGGCAGCATGTCACTGCCAGCGAAGCGGAGAACGAGGACCTGTTCTGGGCGCTCCGCGGCGGCGGCGGAAACTTCGGTGTCGTCACCTCGTTCGAGTTCCGTCTACAGCAGGTCAAGGACATCTACGGCGGCCCGATGTTCTTCGAGATCGAGGACGCCGGCAGCGTGCTCCGCTTCTACCGCGAGTTCATCAAGGACGCCCCGGAGGAGCTCGGCGGCTTCCCGGCCTGGCAGATCGCGCCGCCGCTGCCGTTCATTCCCGAAGACCGCCACGGAGAGCCGTTCATCGCATTCGTTGCGTGCTGGGCAGGTCCGGTCGAGCAGGGCGAGGAGATGCTCAAGCCGCTGCGCGACGTCGCGCCGGTCGTCGCCGAGCACGTCGGCCCGATGCCGTACCCGGCGCTCAACAGCGCCTTCGACGCCCTCGTACCTCCGGGGCTCCAGCATTACTGGAAGGCGAACTTCGTCACGGAGCTGACCGACGACGCGATCGAGGCGCACCTCGAGCACGGGCCCAACGTGCCCGTTGTCAACTCGACTGTGCACATCTATCCCATCAACGGCGCCGTCAACCGGGTGGCGTCCGACGAGACCGCCTTCGCCTACCGCGAGGCGACGTTCGCCACGGTCATCGCCGGCATGTGGCCGGACGCCGCAGACAACGAGGCCAACATCAAGTGGGTCCGGGACTACTACGACGCGACCGCGCCCCTCTCGGAGGAGGGCGGCTACGTGAACTTCATGGCCGGCGACGACCAGGACCGGATCAAGGCCAACTACAAGGGCAACTACGACCGGCTCGTCGAGGTAAAGCGGAAGTACGACCCCGACAACCTCTTCCGGCTCAACCAGAACATCACGCCATAGCGGCGCAGACGTATGCAGTGTCAGCAGCGCGAAAGGAACCGTGTGAGCCCCGCCGCGATCGAGCGTGCTATGCGCTCCCGGAAACTCGCGCTTTCCAGCAGCTGCGCGTCGCTGCCATTCCGCATGTTCCCGGTCTCCACGAACACCTTGGGCACGTCGGAAAGGTTGAGCCCGCCGAGATCCGAGCGCACGGACAGCCCGCTGCCGCCGAGATACGTCGCGTAGGGCAGCCCCGTCCCCGTCTTGTACGTCTTTCGCACGGCGAGCGCGAGGCACTTCGACGGCCGCGCGATGTCGTCCGTCAGGCCTCGGATCGACGGCGGGTAGATGACATGAAAGCCGCGCCCGGATGACGGGCCGCCGTCGGCGTGAATCGACACGGCCGCGTCCGCACGCGCGCGGTTGCCGATCGCTGCGCGCTCGGTGATGCACGGTCCCCACCCGGCGTTGGAAGGCCGCGTGAGCACGACCGTGGCGCCGGATTCCCGCAGCATCCTGCGCAGCCGTACCGCCACGTCCCAGGTGAACGCCGGCTCCGCGTAGCCCGACGCCGTGGCCGTTCCGGTCGTGTCACAGGCTTTCCTGAGCGTGCCGGCATCCACGAGCCGGTTGACCTCCTCCGGGTGGGCCCAGTTGCGACCGTTATGACCCGGGTCGACCGCGATCGTCTTGCCGGCGAGCAGAGACTCTCCGGCCGGCGCCGTTTCGCCGGCGACCTGAAGCGCGGCTATGGCGATAAGCACGGTAATGACCGGGCGAAGCACGCGCTGAGGATACGTATGCGTAGTCTCCGCGACTGTGAACCAGCCGCTCGAGACCGGCAAGCTCCCTCAGGAGTTGCTCGCTGCCCTGCTCTCGGCTGCCCCGGCCCTGCCGCCAGAGGTTCGGCTCGGGGCGCGGATCGGCGAGGACGCGAGCGGAATCGACGTTCAAGAGGGGACGCTCGTCGTGGCCGCCGATCCAATCACCCTTACGACGTCGGACGTTGCTCGGCTTTCCGTGCTCGTGAACGCCAACGACGTCGCTGTCTGCGGGGCACGGCCCCGATGGTTCCTGGCCGTCGTGCTCGTGCCGCCGGCCACGTCGGAGGCTTCGATCAGGGATCTCTTCGCCCGGCTTCATGCGGCGCTGGAAGACGTAGGCGCGAGCCTTGTCGGAGGTCACACCGAGGTCACACCGGCTGTCACGCAGCCCATCGTCTTCGGCACCATGCTTGGAATCACCGAGCGGGGCGCGATCGTCGAGACTGCCGGCCTTGCGCCCGGCGACGTGGTGCTGCAGGTGCGACCGGTGCCGATCGAGGGCGCGGCTGTGCTTGCGAACGAGGCCGCGGAGCGACTCGTGGACGTGGACACTGAACTACTGGCACGGGCTCGGGTGGCTCTCGACGATCCGGGCATCTCCGTCGTGGAGCCGGCGCTCCTGGCGACAGAGCTCGGTGCGAGCGCGTTGCACGACCCGACGGAGGGCGGCCTCTTGATGGGTCTGCACGAGATGGCCGTGGCGGGGGATGTGGGCCTACGGGTAGATCGGGATGCCGTGCTGTGGTTCGAGCCTGGCGTCGCCGTGTGCACGGCATTGGGCGGCGATCCGTGGTCGACGCTCGCGTCGGGGACGTTGCTCGCCGCGTTTTCGGAGGCGGCCGTCCCGGACGCTGCGGCGGCCTTCGCGGAGGCGGAGCATGCGGTTGCCGTACTGGCTTCGGTGGAGCGTGGTAGCGGCATTGTCGCCTCCGACGGCACGCCGATGTCTCCGCGAGAGCGCGACGAGGTGGCCCGCATCCTCTCGTCCTGATGCGCCGTCCGACTGGGTCGTGAAGATCCGCGGCGATGGACGTCGTACGAGCGCGCTGGTCGAGCTCCTCGTTCCTCCTCTACGCCGGCGCGTTCGTCGTTCTGGTCGCCGCCGTCGCGTTGCTCAGCTGGCTGTCATCGGAGCACTCGGACGGAGCGTTCTTCGGCTGGTCGGCGCTCGTGTTCTTCGTCATCGCCGTGGTCGCGATCGGATTCGAGGCGGCGGGCGAGCGGGTAACAGCCGGCCTGTTCGCCTTCGTCTCGCTGATCGTGTTCTCCGTCTGGATCGGCTCGTTCGAGGACCTCATCGGCATCCTCGACGCAGACAACGGGCCGTTCGAAGGCTTTCGCTGGGGCCTGCTGCTCTTCGACCTCGTGATCATCACGGCGTCTCTGATTCTCCTTGCCCGCTTCCGGTTCCCCCTGCTCGTGCTACCCGCGGTCTTCATGAGCTGGTTCTTCCTCGTCGACCTCGTCTCCGGTGGGGGGAACTGGTCAGCGGTCGTGTCGATCATCGTCGGCTTCTGCCTGATGCTGGTCGGCGCGGGCGCGGATCGGACGTACGGCTTCTGGATCCACTTCGTCGCTGCTTTGGCGATGGGCGGCGGCTTCATCTACCTCTGGCGCGGGTCCACGTGGGAGTGGATCCTGATCGCGCTCATCGCGCTCGTCTTCTTCCTGCTCGCGGGCGGGCTCGACCGCTCGATCTATGCCGTGCTGGGCGCGATCGGCCTCTTCAGCGCGTGGACGTACTTCGTGGAGAAGTGGACCGACGCCGAGGTGAGCACGCCCATCGACGGTCCGTTGACGCCGGGCTTCACGACCGATACCGGCGAGTCCAACGTCTGGGGCGCCGCGCTCCTTTACGCCCTCTTCGGGCTCGTGCTCGTCGCGATCGGCCTCTGGCTCGAGCGGCGAAAGCCCGCAGAGCTCCCCGAGCCCTCCACGCTGTAGCCCTACCTACAATTGGCGCTGTTCCTGCGACTCGTTCAGGAGGACGCCGGTGTCCGGGCATAGCAAGTGGGCCTCGATCAAGCACAAGAAGGGTGCGACGGACAAGAAGCGCGGTCAGCTCTTCTCGAAGCTCGCGCGCGCGATCATCGTCGCCGCCCGTGAGGGCGGGCCGGATCCTGCCGGCAACCTCGCGCTTCAGAACGCGATCGACAAGGCGCGTGAAGCGTCGATGCCGAAGGACAACATCGAGCGTGCAATCGCGCGCGGCTCGGGCGCGGCAGCGGACGGAGAGGCGTTCGAGCACATCACGTACGAGGGCTACGGTCCCGCAGGCGTGGCGGTCTTCGTCGACGCGCTAACGGACAACCGCAACCGCACCGCTTCCGAGGTGCGCCACGTGTTCTCGAAGAGCGACGGGTCGCTCGGCGAATCCGGCTCCGTTGCGTGGCTCTTCGAGCGCACCGGCTTACTGCTCGTCGCGGCCGAGGGAGTCGACGAAGACGAGCTCATGCTGGCGGCGGCCGAGGGTGACGCCGACGACGTCTCCCGGGACGGATCGGTGTTCGAGATCACGTGTGCCGCAGAGAGCGTGGGCGATGTACGGCGCGCGCTGGAGCAGGCGGGCTTCGCCGTCGAGTCGGCTCAGATCACGATGCTGCCGAAGACGTCCGTCACCGTCGAGGACGAGGGGGCAGCACGTAGGATCGTTCGATTGATGGAAGAGCTCGAGGAGCTCGACGACGTGCAGGACGTGTACGCGAACTTCGACATTCCAGAGCAAGTGCTCGAGGAGGTAGCGAACTGATGGCAGTCGCACTGAAGACAGGAGGCCGCATCGAGTCGCTGCTCTCGGCGCGGCTCTTTCTCAACCCGCAGCTCGCCGGCGACAAGCTGTACTTCATCAGCGATCTCGCGGGCCGCCTGAGCCTGTACCGCATGGACGTGGGCGGCAGCGTCCCCGAGCCGCTGCTGCCGCCGGGGATCGCGCTCCAGAACCCGGAGCTGCTCGGCGGCTATGGGTTCTACGCCCTGCCGGAGCTCGACCGCATCGTGCTGATGCTCGACCAGGACGGCGACGAGAACTACCAGCCCCGCGTCATCCCGCTCAATGGCGGCTTCCCCGAGCCACTGAACGAGGATGTCTTCGGCGGGATGAGGACGCACCTCGTGGACGTGGACGAGGAGACGGCAACCGGCTACGCCTTTGCCGAGTCCCACGAGGAGGCGAAGCTCTTCGGAATGCGCATCGACCTCGCGACCGGCGAAGCGGAGATTCTCGGCGAGGGCATGCACGGGCCCTATCCCGTCGCGTGGACGCGCGATCACTCGCGCACCGTGCTCGGCGACGGCTACACGGCCGGCGACATCGTCCTCTACGAGCGTGATCCGGAGACGGGCGAGCAGACGATGCTCTGGGGGACGCTGCTCGAAGACCGGGAAGAGGGCGCGGAGCACCCTCTGCTCGGGGTGCAGTCAGCGCACGTGACGGACAGCCAGCAGGGGCTCCTCATCGGCACGAGCCTCTTCGACGACGCGTACGGCCCCGGGTACATCGCCTTCGACAAGCCAGGCGAGGTCGAGCCCGTGGAGCTCAGCGGCGCCCGCCACGAGGGTGTCGGCGAGCTGGAGCGCTTCCAGCGCATCGAGGGCGACCAGTACGTCGCCGTGTTCAACATCGACGGCGTCTCGTGGGCCTACGAGGCCGACTTCGATGAGACGGCCCGCGCGATGAAGCTCGGCCGCGTGCTCGTGGGCGAAGGCGAGCTCGCCGGCGGCGTTCTGCACGGCATCGCCCGTGACTCGGAGAGCGGCCGCTGGGCGTTGTCTTTCTGCACGGCTACGACGCCCACGCAGTTGTTCGTGCTCGACGCGGACGGTACGCCGGAGCAGCAGACCGATGAGAAGCCACTCGGCATCGACCCGGTGCTGCTCTCGGCGGGTGAGGACGCGTCGTTCGTCTCACACGACGGCCTACGGACGTCAGCACGGCTGTACCTGCCGTCGCCGGAGCTCGGCTACGAGGGGGCCCGGCCAGTCGTCCTCTACGTCCACGGCGGCCCGCAGGGCCAGGAGCGGCCGAACTTCGCGTGGTTCTCGATGCCCCTCATCCAGGCGCTCACGCTCGAGGGCTTCGCGGTCTTCGTCCCCAACGTCCGCGGCTCGACCGGCTACGGGATGGACTACATGAAGCGCGTCGACCACGACTGGGGCGGCCAGGACCGGCTCGACCACGTGCACGCCCTGACCGAAGTGCTGCCGAACGACGAGCGAGTGGACGCGAGCCGTGCCGGCGTCGTCGGCCGCTCGTACGGGGGCTACATGACGCTGACGCTGGCGGGGCGTCACCCCGAGCTCTGGTCGGCCGCGATCGACATGTTCGGCCCGTACGACATGTTCACGTTCCTCGACCGCATTCCGCCGACGTGGAAGCCGTACTTCGAGCTCACCATGGGGCACCCTGAGCGCGACAAGGACTTCCTCACCGAGCGCTCGCCGAAGACGCACATGGACAACCTCGCGTGCCCGATGCTCGTCATCCAGGGCAAGAATGATCCGCGCGTCGTGGAGCAGGAGTCGGCCGACCTCGTCGAGGCCATGCGTGCCCAGGGCAAGGACGTCGACTACCTCATGTTCGAGGACGAGGGCCATGACGTGCTGAAGCTGCCCAACAAGGTGCGCTGCTACGAGACGATCGTCGACTTCTTCAAGAAGCATCTGTAGCCGCTGACGCATGTGCACCCCTCCGGGCAGGGATGTCCGGAGGGGTGCTTAACCTCAACGCGTGAAGGTTCTCGGCATCGACCCGGGCACGGCTGCATGCGGATACGGCATCGTCCACGAAGAAGACGGGCGCCTCAGGGCAATCGCCTTCGGGTCGTGGACCACGCCGGCCAGAGAATCCCCGGCTCTCAGGCTGCGGACGATCTACGAGCGGGTGGAGGAGCTCATCGAGGAGCACGCTCCGGGTGCCGCCGCGCTCGAGGAGTCGTACGTCGGCGCCGACGCCCGCATCGCGCTCTCTGTCGGTCAGGCCCGGGGCGCGGTACTCGTCGCCTGCGCGCGCGGCGGCGTTGACTGCGTCGAGTACGCGCCGAGCATGGTCAAGAAGTCTGTCTGCGGCTACGGCCGAGCCGACAAGGCGCAGATGCAGCGGATGGTGAGGGCTGTCCTTGCGTTGGACGCTGTGCCGGAGCCGCACCATGCCGCCGATGCTCTGGCCGTCGCCATCTGCCACGCGCTCGCTCCGCCGCTCCTGAGGAAGATCGCCTCGTGATCGCCCGGCTCCGGGGGAAGCCAGTTCGGCGCGGCCCCGAGGGGCTCGTGCTCGACGTCGGAGGGGTCGGCTATCTCGTGCAGGCCACGCCGCGCGCCCTGGCGCAGACGGGCCGCTCGAAGGACGTCACCGTCGAGACGTACCTCCACGTCCGAGAGGACGCGCTCCAGCTGTACGGGTTCGCTGACACGGCAGAGCGCGAGCTCTTCGAGCAGCTGCTCTCCGTATCGGGGGTGGGCCCTAAGGTTGCGCTCGCCATCGTCTCCGGGTCGACGCCCGCCGAGTTGCGCCGGGCCATCGCGCGCGAGGACACGGCGCGGTTCGAGGCGATTCCCGGCATCGGCCGCAAGACCGCGCAACGCGTCGTCCTCGAGCTGAAGGGGTCGCTGAAGGTCGAGCAGGAGGAACATTCCGGAGACGGAGACGGCCACGTCGTTGCTCGCGACGCCCTCGTCGAGCTCGGCTACTCCGTCGTCGACGCCGAGTCGGTGCTCGCGGCGATCGATCCAGCGTTGCCGCCCGAGGAACGCGTTCGCCAGGCTCTGCGGCAGGCAGCATGAACACGCCGCGGCTCGTCTCTCCGGTGCTCGAGGCGGAGGGCGACGAGGATCTCGATCGCTCGCTGCGCCCGCGGACGCTCGACGAGTTCATCGGCCAGGAACGGCTGCGCGAGCAGCTCGCCATATCGCTCGAGGCCGCGCGTGGCCGCGGGGAGGCACTGGAGCACGTGCTGCTGGCAGGGCCGCCGGGGCTCGGCAAGACGAGCCTCGCACATGTCATCCGCGCCGAGCTGGGGGTCGGGTTGCGCTCCGTTGCCGGCCCGGCGCTCGATCGCAAGGGCGACTTGGCTGCGATCCTCACAGCCCTCGACGAGCGCGACGTCCTGTTCGTCGACGAGATCCATCGTCTCGCACCCGCAGTCGAGGAGATCCTCTATCCGGCGCTCGAGGACTTCCGCCTCGACATCGTTGTCGGCCAGGGGCCTTCCGCGAGGACGCTCGCGCTCGACCTACCGCCGTTCACGCTCGTCGGTGCGACGACGCGCACCGGCCTGCTGACGACGCCGCTGCGCGACCGCTTCGGCATGACGTTCCGACTCGGCTACTACGAGCAGCAGGAGCTCTCGACCATCGTCCGCCGCTCGGCGCGCATCCTGGCCGTCGAGATCGCCGACGACGCGGCGAACGAGATCGCACGCCGCTCGCGCGGCACGCCGCGCGTGGCCAACCGCATCCTCCGTCGCGTGCGTGATGTCGCCGAGGTGCGACACTCCGGCACGATCACGACCGACGTAGCCGAGGACGCTCTGACGCTGCTCGAGGTCGATCGCGAGGGGCTCGAGCGGATGGACCGTGAGCTGCTGGGGGCTGTCGCGACGAAGTTCGAGGGCGGGCCCGTGGGGCTATCCACGCTGGCCGTCGCACTTGGCGAGGAGCCCGACACGGTCGAGGACGTCTACGAGCCCTACCTGCTCCAGCTCGGCTTTCTCCAGCGGACGCCGCGGGGCCGCGTGATCACGAAGCTCGGCCTCGAGCATGTAGGGGCAACCACCGCTACGGACGGCGCTCTGTTCTGATGGCCGAGCAGATCTGGGTTCCCGGCGCTCCGCAGCCGTCGCTCGAGGACTTCGTCACGCGTCTACGTGAGCACATCGAGCGCTTCGCCCGCGAGCGAGCCGGCGGGCAGGCTGCCGTCGAGGTCGAGCTTCGCGACGGCTCGATCCACAGGCTGCTCTCGATCGCGGACGCGCCCGGTTACGGCTTCGTGACGCTTGCGCCCTACCGGGACGACGGAATGCCGGAGGAGATGATCGTGCCGGTGGCAGCGATCGCCGCCATCAAGCTGACGCAGATGGAAGAGCACCCGCCGTTCGGCTTCGCGCAGGCGCCGCCGGCTAAGGCTTGAACTGGAGTTCGTGCCACGACGGAACCGGCGCCAACTCGAGTAGCGCGCGGTCGCCGTTCGGCTCCGAGTACGTGAACTCGCCGGAGCGCTCGTCCCATTCGATGTCGAGCAGCCCCTGCTTCACGCGGTGGTCGAGCCACGCGCTGCGGAAAACGAGCTTGCGCAGCCAGTACACGAGCGACTCGTCACCGACGAGGGAGATTCTCTCCCAGTGCCGAACGAGATAGTGGCCGAGCGCACTGCGGGGAACGCACAGCTGTCCGTCCGCGGTTAGCTCGACCAGGTCGGCCGTCTCATCGCCGTCGAGCTCGTTTCTCTCCACGAGGCCGAGCTTGACGGCGGCTGCCACGACGCGCTCCTCGAAGTCTTGCCGGCCGAACGAGAACCGGTACGACCTCGGTCCGGCGCGAAACTCGACTTCGTAGTCGTCGCCCGAGCAGTAGTCGGCGTCCATGGGCCCAGGATAACCAGCCCGGACGCGGTTGCCGCCCCATCGGCGCCGTCCGGCGAGGGCCGTACCTTCGAACGCATGGACTGGGCGCTTGCTCCCTGCGACACGCGGGCCGCTCGGAAGCTCGCCGAGGAGCTCGGCGTCTCCGAGATCGCCGCCCGCGTGCTGATCCGCCGCGGCTACGCCGATGCTGCTTCGGCGACGACGTTCCTGGCCGGCGAACCACCGGGCCACGATCCGCACCTGCTCGGGGATGTGAAAGGTGCGTGCCAGCTCATCCACAGGGCGATCGCCGACGGGACTCGCATCTGCGTCCACGGCGACTACGACGTGGACGGCATCTGCGCGACGGTGCTCGCCGTCACCTGCCTCAGGGAGCTCGGAGCCGATGTCGGCTGGCATCTGCCGAGCCGTTTCGAGGAGGGCTACGGGCTTTCGGGCCAGACCCTGGAGAAGCTCGCCGAGGACGGCTACGGGCTCGTGCTCACCGTCGACTGCGGCATCACCGCCGTCGAGGAGGTGGCGGCCGCCAGACGCCTCGGGCTGGAGGTCGTAGTCACGGACCACCATCGGCCCGGAGACGAGCTACCGGACTGCCCGATCGTCGCCACGCGGCCCTCGTCGTACCCGTTTCCGGAGCTCTGCGGCACCGGCGTCGCATTCAAGCTCTTACAGGCGCTCGCGAACGATCCGCTGGAGCGGCACCTCGACCTCGTCGCGCTGGCCACCATCGCCGACGTCGTTCCGCTCGTCGACGAGAACCGTGCGTTTGCGATCGCGGGCCTGAAGCAGCTCGCGCGCACACAACGGCCCGGTCTGCGCGCGCTCATGCGGTCCGCGCGCGTGGATCCTGCTGTGGTCGATGAAGGCGCGGTGGGTTTCCGCCTGGCGCCGCGCATCAACGCCGCGGGCAGGCTCTGCCGGCCCGAGATCGCGCTCGATCTGCTCATGTGTGAGGACGACAAGCAGGCGGGCGAATTGGCCGCGAGGCTCGAGGAGCTCAATCGCGACCGCCAGGCCGTCGAGGAGCGGATCCTGCGCGAGGCGTCGCGGCGGATCGACGAGTGGCCGGAGAGCCGTCGCCGACAGCACGGCTATGTCCTCGCCGACGAGGACTGGCACGAAGGCGTTATTGGCATCGTCGCCTCCCGGCTGGTCGAGCGCTATCGGCGGCCGGTCGTGCTGATCGCGGGCACGGACGGCGAGTGGAAGGGATCCGGTCGATCGCTGAGCGCCTACGACCTGCACGCCGGCCTGACGGCCTGCGCAGACCATCTCGATCGCTTCGGAGGTCACCGCGCGGCCGCGGGTCTCTCCATCCGGCCGGAGGCGATCGACGCGTTTGCCGAGGCCTTCGCCGCGCATGCCGATGCTCATCTGTCCGACGACGAGCTGCGGCCGGTGACCATCGTCGACGCGGCCGTCCCGGGCTCGGCCTTGACGCTCGGGCTGGCCGAGGAGCTACGTCGCCTCGCGCCTTTCGGGCTGGGCAACCCGGGCGTGACGCTCCTGCTCCCGGGGTGTGAGCTGACCGACCTGCAGACGGTGGGGGAGGGCAAGCATCTCCGTTTCCGCGTTCGCGAGCGCAGCCGTCCCGCCGGGAGCGCCATCGCGTTCGGGATAGGGCCTCAGCTCGATCGCTTTCGGCGTGAGGGTGCCTTCGACCTCGCCTTCCGCCTCGAGGAGAACCGCTGGAACGGCACGGTGTCGCCGCAGCTCGTCGTGCGACACATCCTCGAGGGCGACGAGCGCTATCAGGCATTGCGAGCGCAGCTGGCTGCGGAGTGGGAGGCCGGCGAGGCTGCGTGGAGCGCCGAGGGACGCGCGATCTTCGAAGAGCTCGCGATCGACGGCTCCAGAGCAGTCAGCCTCTACGAATCGGAGACGTTCCGCGCTCTTATGACCGAGGAGGTCGTGCTTGCCCGCGCTGCGTAGGAGCCTCTAACTGCGTGAGGCGGCGAGCGAGTCGAGCTCGACCAGCATGCGGGTGAGGCGGCGAACGGCCCGTGCGCGGGCTCTCATGCGGATGCGTCTGAACAAGACTGTCCCTTTCGTCAATTCCCTCGCCAGTCCTTTCGGAAACTGGCCGGCTGCGCATGAGCCCTCGTTCGGACCGGCGTCTACACTTGGAGCATGGCCGTTGTCGAGGCTCAAGAACGGCATGAGCATCTCGTAGAGGAGCTGATCGCCGACGTCGAGGCTTACAAGCCCGACGTCGACCGCGACCTGCTGCGCCGGGCGTTCGCCTACGCCGAGCGGGCTCACGAGGGCCAGCGCCGCCGCTCGGGTGAAGCCTTCATCCGCCATCCGTGGGGTGCCGCGAAGATCCTCGCCACGCTTCACCTCGACGAGCAGACGCTGGCCGCCGCCTTGCTGCACGACGTCGTCGAAGACACCGAGTCGGATATCGCCGATGTGAAGGCCGAGTTCGGCGAAGAGATCGCCCGGCTCGTCGAGGGCGTCACGAAGCTGACGCGGATCCAGTTCGCGAGCCGCGAGCACGCTGAAGTCGAGAACTACCGCAAGATGATCGTGGCGATGGCGCAGGACCCCCGCGTCATCCTCATCAAGCTCGCGGACCGCCTCCACAACATGCGGACGATCGAGTACCTCGGCCGTCAGAAGCAGCTGCAGAAGGCGAAGGAGACGCTCGAGGTGTACGCGCCGATCGCTCACCGGCTCGGGATCCATGCGATCAAGTGGGAGCTCGAGGATCTCTCCTTCGAGCGCCTGCATCCGCGCAAGTACGCGGAGATCGAGGCCATGGTTGCGGAACGGCGGGGGGATCGCGCGGAGCATGTGAAGAAGGCGTCGGGCGTCCTTCAGCGCGAGCTGGAGAAGGCCGACGTCCCGGCCGACATCTCCGGCCGCCCGAAGCACTTCTATTCCATCTACGACAAGATGGTGCGGAAGGGCCGCGAGTTCAACGAGATCTACGACTTGACGGCCATGCGGGTCATCGTCGAGCGCTCGGGCGACGACGGGACGCGCGACTGCTACGGCGCGCTTGGGCTCATCCATTCGCTGTGGAAGCCGATGCCCGGACGCTTCAAGGACTTCATCGCCATGCCCAAGCTCAACCGCTACCGGGCGTTGCACACGACCGTGATCGGGCCGGAGGGGAAGCCGCTCGAGATCCAGATCCGCACTAGGGAGATGCACCGAGAGGCGGAGTTCGGCATCGCCGCCCACTGGGTCTACAAGAAGGGCAAGCGGGGCAAGGGAGACGCCGAGTGGACGGCGTGGATGCGCTCCCTCATCGACTGGCAGTCCGACGAGGCCGACCCCCGCGAGTTCATGACCACGCTGCGCAAGGACTTCTTCTCCGAGGAGGTCTACGTGTTCACGCCCAAGGGCGAGGTGAAGACGCTTCCGTCCGGCGCGACGCCGATCGACTTCGCGTATGCCGTGCACACGGACGTCGGCCACCGCACCGTCGGCGCCAAGGTCAACGGCCGCATCGTGCCGCTCCACTACGAGCTGAAGAGCGGCGACTTCGTCGAGATCCTCACCGCCAAGACCGGCCGCGGCCCGTCGCGCGACTGGCTGTCGCTCGCTGCGTCGTCTCGCGCGCGCAACAAGATCCGCCAGTGGTACTCCCGCGAGACGCGCGAGGAGACCGAGCAGAAGGGCCGCGACGCGCTGGAGCAGGCTCTCAAGGCGCAGAAGCTCCCGTACAAGAAGCTCCAGGGGTCCGCCGTGCTCGCGCAGGTGATCCGCGAGACAGGGTTCAAGAAGGCCGAGGACTTCTATATCGCGCTCGGCTCCGGGAAGCTCCAGCCGACGCAGATCGTGCGCAAGGTCATCCAACGGCTGAAGACCGAGGAGGTGGCAGAGGAGGAGACCGTCACGCGCAAGCCCACGCGCGCCCGTCCGGCGACGAACCAGGCCGTCGGGATTCGTGTGGACGGCGTCGAGGACGTCCTCGTGCGGCTCGCCAAGTGCTGCACGCCCGTGCCGGGCGACGAGATCCTCGGCTACATCTCGCTGGGGCGCGGCATCACGATCCACCGCGAGGACTGTCCGAATGTCAAGGCGCTGAGACGGAATCCGGAGCGGCTGACGCCGGTCTCCTGGGACGGCGACAGCTCCCGGAGCTTCCGCGTTCAGGTGGCCGTCGACTCGTGGGATCGCCCGCGGCTGCTCGAGGACGTCGCCAGGACGTTCGCCGAGCACGGCGCGAACATCGTCGCCTACGGCGGTGTCGTCGAAGACCAGATGGCCCGCAATCGCTATACGGCGGAGCTCGGCGACGTGAAGTCGCTGCGGGCGCTCCTGAACGCGCTACGGCAGATCGACGGCGTTTTCGACGCCTACCGAATGACGCCCCAGTAGGGCGCCGTCCGTCGCACAGCGAGGCCCTGTGGACGAATTGGCACACAATTGGCACAGCTCAGTGCCAGGCACTGGGACGTGTCCCGAATGAGCGACATTCATCCCACAGCCGCAGCGGGGTTCTCGGCGGCCGCGGAGGTCTACGAGCGGGCGCGGCCCGGTTATCCGGACGAGGCGGTGGCCTGGGTCGCCGAGCGACTCGGCATCGGGCCCGGGCGCGAAGTGCTCGACCTCGCCGCGGGCACGGGCAAGCTCACGCGGCAGCTCGTCCCGCTGGGAGCGCGCATCGTCGCCGTCGAGCCGATCGACGCGATGCGCGCCGAGCTCCAGCGCGCCGTCCCGACTGTCGAGGCGCTCGCCGGCACGGCCGAGGCGATCCCGCTCGCCGACGGCAGCGTCGATGCCGTCACGTGCGCCCAGGCGTTCCACTGGTTCCGCCCTCACGAGGCGGTAAGCGAGATCCGGCGCGTCCTTCGTCCCGGTGGCGGCCTCGCGCTGCTCTGGAACGGCCGCGACCTCGACGATCCCAAGCATGGTCGCGTGGACGAGCTGCTCGCTCCGCATCGCCGTGAGTTCCCCGGCGGCGAGGAGCGCTGGCGCTCCGCCCTCGGCCCGCTCCAGCTCAAGACCTGGCGCTACTCGCAGACGTTGACGCTGGCCGAGTACGTCGACCGTGTGGCGTCGACGAGCTTCGTGGGTGCCATGCCGCCGGCCCAGAGACGCGAGTTCCTCGACGATGTCCGCGAGGCGCTCTTGCCCTTCGACGAGCCGCTCGAGCTGCGTTGTCTGACCGACGTCTACGTCTGCGAAGCGCTAGACGCGAATCCCTCGACCGGGGGATAAAGCCCCCGGCAAAAGCGGTACCCCCTTCGAGGGACAGCCTGCCGAATACGCCTATTTGCAGGGACTCCTAGCTCGAACGAGGGACTCGATCACTCCTCGAGATCGTCGCCCTCGAAGGCGCGGACCGTCTCGCGGAACGACTCGGGCACCGGCGACGCTGTGTGCGTGGCGAGTTCGACGAGCACGAGCGTCTGATGGGCGGTGACCAGAAGCAGGTCATCCTCCACGCGATAAGCGGCGCACTCGTACGTGACACTCGTGCGCCCGATGCGCGAAATGCGCACGAAGACCTCGATCAGGTCGTCGAAACGGGCCGGCGCGAGGTAGTCGATCGTGTTCGCCCGCATGACGAACTCGTGCTTTTGACGGCCGCCGTACGCCATCCCGAGATGCCGGTGGTACTCCACGCGAGAGAGGTCGAAGTACGGCATGTAGCGGCCGTAGTAGACGATCCCCTGTGCGTCTGTGTCCGAGAAGCCCACGCGATCGAGCGCCGAGTACTTGAACGGCGGTTTGCGATCGGTGACGCGACCGAGCTCGAGGCCCATGTGGCGATGCTAACGCGACGCGTTTCAGCTGGAGTGCGACCGGGGTAGGCCTAGGGGAACTACATGAAGGGGGTGGCGCATGCCTGCCCGCATCACCGTGCTGGGCGTGGCTTCCATCGTGGCTCTCGCGATGGCCGTAGGTGTGTCCGCGTCGAGCTTTTCCGCCGATCCGATCGTCCAGGCCTCGGGGACGAGCCCGTTCCCGGCCGGTTGCGACCCCGGCCAGGACGGCACCAACTACCTGAACAGCGAAGTCGAGCCGTGGCTGGACGTGAACCCGACGAACTCGATGAAGATGGTCGGCGTCTGGCAGCAGGACCGCTGGGACGACGGCGGCTCTCGCGGACTTGTCGCCGGGGTGACGGTCGACGGTGGCCTCAATTGGTCCTCCGCTGCCGATTCCGAAGATCACGCAATGCTCCGGGGGAACCGCCGCCAACGGCGGGAACTACCAGCGTGCGACGGACCCGTTCGTCAGCTTTGCGCCGAACGGGGACGTCTATCACCTGTCTCTCTCCTTCAACGACGTCTTCCCGCCGCTGACCGAGTTCGACTTCGACCACGCGCTACTCGTCAGCAAGTCCACCGACGGCGGGGTCACTTGGAGGGATCCGAAGGTGATCAGACGAGACACGAACCCCACGATCTTCAACGACAAGCAGTCGATCACGGCCGACTCCACGAGCGCCAGCCGCGTGTACGCAGTCTGGGACCGCCTCGTCTTTCCGAGCGAGCGCGCGAGCACGTCGGCGAGCTTCCACACCGCGGCGTTTCGTGGGCCGGTGTGGTTTGCGCGTACGACCAACGGTGGCACGTCGTGGGAGGCTGCGCGTCGAGATCTACGACCCGGGACAGAACGATCAGACGATCGGGAACCAGATCGTCGTCTTGCCCGACGGGACGCTCGTCGACATCTTCAACGAGATTCACAACGACAACTCGAAGAAGCAGCGCGGTTCGAGCGTCCGCGTCATCCGCTCCACCGACCGTGGAGTCACCTGGTCGGCGCCGATCTTCGTCGATCTCCTGGGGACGATCTTCGTGACCGACCCCGAGTCGGGAGACGATGTCCGGACCGGCGACATCATTCCCGAGGTGGCCGTCGCGCCGAACGGCGATCTCTATGCCGTCTGGCAGGACGCACGCGTCAACGGCGGTCAGGCGGACGGGGTTGCCCTTTCGCGCTCCACTGACGGTGGCCTGACCTGGTCACCGCGCATCAAGGTGAACGCGACGCCGACGGACATCCCGATCGGCAACCAGCAGGCATTCACGCCGTCCGTAGATGTGGCGGCTGACGGCACCGTGGCGGTGACGTATTACGACTTCCAAAACAACACGGATGCGGAGCCGCTGCTTACGGACTACTGGGCCGTCCACTGTCACACGGCATGCAACGACGCTGCCAACTGGGGCGACGAGGTCCAGCTGACGGCCGAGTCGTTCGACATGCGTCAGGCGCCCTTCGCGGGCGGCTTCTTCACGGGGGACTACGAGGGGCTTGCGTCGGCAGGGAACGACTTCGGAGCGTTCTTCGGCCAGCCGCACGGCACCGACCCGGGAAGCATCTTCTTCCGCCGCGTCGGCCCGTAAGAGGCATGGGACTTGCCTGCCCGGCGCTCGGCGCGTCGGGCAGGCTCGTCCGACGCCCGTGTCTGACCTAGAGACTCATTGCCTCTTGCAGAAGGCTCGGCTCGAGCGCGTAGACGGTTGCGCCGCCGCGGCCGGTCGTCGTCTCCGCGGCAAGCAATGCGTTGACGATCGCTTCCTCCGTCGCCTCGATCGCCGCATAGAAGAGCGGGTTGAGTGCCTCCTGCGGGACGGGCTTTACCCGCTGAGTCGGCCCCGTGGAGAACGCGATGGCGAAGTCTCCGCTCGACCATTCGCCTGCGCCGCCGGTGCGCGCCACACCGAGCATCGCCCGCAGAGCGAGAGCGCTGCACTGGTGCGGAAGCAGCGGCGCGTCGGTGGCGACGACGACGACGATCGAGCCCGCGCCCTCGAGAGCAGGACGAGGCGGCAGGGGTACGCGGTCCGGGCCGATGAGACGGCCGGCCGGCACGCCGTCGACCACGAGCCGCGACCGCGTGCCGTGGTTTGCCTGCACGAGCACGCCGACGGTGTGCTCGTCTGTCACCCGCGAAGCCGTGCCGATGCCGCCCTTGAAGCCGTGGGAGATCATCCCGGTGCCGCCTCCGACGTTGCCCTCGTCCACCGGACCGTTCGCAGCCGCGTCGAGCGCGGCCCTCGCGTGTTCGGGGCGGACGTGGAACCCATTCACGTCATTGAGGACGCCGTCCCACGTCTCGGCGACTACCGGCAGGCTCCAGGTGCTGCGGTCGCCTGTCAGCGCGGCCGCCACGAGCGCCTCGTGCACGGCGCCGACGGAATGCGTGTTGGTCAGCGCGATCGGTGTTGTCAGCAGCCCCGACTCCTGCATCCACTGGAGGCCGGTGACTTCGCCGTTGCCGTTGAGCCGGAACGGCGCCGCATAGGCCGGGAGCTCCGCCGGGACGATGACCGTGACGCCGGTCCGCACGTCGTCGCCTTCGACGAGCGTTGTATGCCCGACGCGGACGCCGGCGACGTCGGTGATGGCGTTCAGCGGGCCCGGCTCGAGATCGCCGATCGCGATCCCGAGGTCGCGAGCCCTCACGAGCGGATCACATCGAGCACCTCGTCGCGCTTCCGCTCCATCAGCTCCTGCGTGCGGGCCTCGAGGTTCAGCCTGAGCAGCGGTTCGGTATTGGACGGCCTGACGTTGAAGTGCCAGTCCTCAGCGTCCACGGAGATGCCGTCGAGGTGGGAAACCTGACCCTCTCGCCCGAAGCGCTCCTTGAGCTCCTGCAGCCTGACCGGCACGTCGTCGACCGTCGTGTTGATCTCCCCGGTGATGAAGTAGCGCTCGCGGAAGGGGCGGAGGATCTCGGAGAGCGGCTTGCCGGCGCGCGACACACGCTCGAGCATGAGCAGGAACGGGACGACGCCGGAGTCGGCCTGGAAGAAGTCGCGGAAGTAGTAGTGGCCGGAAACCTCGCCCGCGAAGACCGCGTCTTCGGCGCGCATGCGGTGCTTGATGAACGCGTGGCCGACGCGATTGATCAGCGGCACGCCGCCCGCGCGCTCGACGGTCTCCGCTACGGCCCAGCTCGCGCGGACGTCGTAGATGATCTTGGCGCCGGGTTCCTTCGCGAGCGCAGCTTCGGCGAAGAGAGCGGTCGCGAAGTCGCCGGGGACGAACTCGCCCGTGTCGTCCACGAAGAAGCAGCGATCCGCGTCCCCGTCGAACGCGACGCCGAAGTCGGCGCTTTCCTCCAGCGTCTTCCGCATGATGAACTCACGGTTCTCCGGCAGCAGCGGGTTCGGCTCGTGGTTCGGGAAGCTCCCGTCCGGCTCGAAGTAGCACGTGACGGCTTCGACCGGCAGGCGCTCGAGCACCGGCGGCAGCATGGCGCCCGCCATGGCGTTCGCGGCGTCGATCACGATGCGGAGTGGCTTGATCGCCTCGACGTCGACGAACGACAGCACGCGTTCGACGAACGCCGGCCAGATGTCCGCCTCGCTGACCTGGCCTCGCTGGACAGGGGACAGTCGCAGTGACTGTCCCCTGTCGTTTCCCGACATGGCCAGCGCGCGGTCGCGGATGTCGAGCAGGCCCGAGTCGCCGCCGACGGGCAAGGCACCGCGCCGGACGATCTTCATTCCCGTGTACTCCTTGGGGTTGTGGGAGGCGGTGACCGCGATCCCGCCCTCCAGCTCGAGCTCGCCGACGGCGCAGTAGAGCATCTCCGTGCCGACCATCCCGATGTCGAGGACATCGGCTCCACCGTCGGCCGCGCCGTCCATCGCCGCGCGCGCCATCGACGGCGCGGAAAGGCGCATGTCCCTGCCGACCGCAATCCGCCGTGGCTCGAACTGCTCGACGTAGGCGCGGCCGATCGCGTAGGCGCCGTCCTCGTCGAGCTCGTCGGGATAGATCCCCCGAACATCGTAGGCCTTGAAAACCGCAGGATTCAGCACACGCCTGATGCTACGCCGGAAGCTCGTGGCGCGTGACGTCGTTCGTACACTTACATGGTGCCTGCACAGGTAGAGCGGAAGCTTGCGACCGTCCTGTTCGTCGACATCGTCGACTCGACGCAGCTTGTGACGGGCGCGGACCCCGAAGTCGTCCGCCGCCGAGTGGCGGAGTTCTTCGACCGCGTGTCCCACTGCGTGACGGTGCACGGCGGCATCGTCGAGAAGTTCGCAGGGGACGCCGTGCTCGCCGCATTCGGCATCCCGCAGGCACACGAGGACGATGCCGAGCGCGCTGCCCGCGCGGCGCTGGGGATGCGCGAAGCAATCCGCCAGCTCGATCTCGAGGTGCGCGTGGGCATCGAGGCGGGCGAGGTAGTGGTCGACCAGGCGGATTCGACGTTCGCCACCGGCGAGGCCGTCAATCTCGCAGCACGGCTGCAACAGGTGGCGATGCCGGGCGAGATCCTCGTCGGCCCAACCGCGCACCGCCTGGCCCGCGGAAGGCTCGTGGTGGAAGATGCCGGCCCGCTCGAGCTGAAGGGCATGGGCGCTGCGATGCGCGCCTGGCGCGTGATCAGCGCCGTCGACGGGGCCCACATTCACGTCGGCGCTCCGCTCGTCGGCCGCGAGACCGAGCTGGAGCTGCTTGAGAACACGTTCCAGCGAACGCTGCGCGACGGCCGCGCCCACATCTTCACGATCTACGGGGAGCCGGGCGTCGGCAAGAGTCGCCTGGCCCGCGAGTTCGTGGACTCCGTGGACGGTGCGAGCATCCTCAAAGGCCGCTGCCTGCCGTACGGCGAAAGCGTGACGTACTGGCCACTCGCCGAGATGATCAAGTCGGCGGTCGGGATCACCGACGACGAGCCGCTCGAAGAGGCGTTCGAGAAGCTCCGCGCCTGCTGCGAAGACGATGCTGTCGCCGACCTGATCGGGCTGGCTTCGGGCTTGCTGGAAGCTGTCGAGGGCGAGCGCAGCCCGCAGGAGATCTCGTGGGCCGCACGCGAGGTCATGCACACGTTGGGCGACGTGCAGCCGCTCATCCTCTTCTTCGAGGACATCCACTGGGCGGAAGAGCCGATGTTCGACCTCATCGAGCACCTCGCCGATTGGGTGCGGGCGCCGTTGTTGATCCTTTGCCTCGCGCGACCGGACCTGCTCGACGCGCGGCCCGGCTGGGGCGGAGGCCGGGTGCGGTCGACCGCCATCGAGCTGGAGCCGCTGTCGGAGGAAGAAAGCCAGGAGCTCGTCACCGCACTCGTCGCCGACCTGGCCGACCCGCCACCCCTGCCGAAGGGTCTGCTCGACCGAACTGAAGGCAACCCGCTCTTCGTCGAGGAGACCATTCGCATGCTCGCAGAGGGCGGCGACCACGATCGCGTGCCCGACACGCTGCAGGCGCTCATCGCAGCGCGTATCGACCACCTGGCGCCAGACGCCAAGGTGCTGTTGCAGCGGGCGGCCGTCATCGGCCGGGTGTTCTGGAAGGGCGCGATCAAGCACGTCGCTCCGAACCTCGACGTGGAGGCGCTGCTCGACGACCTGCTGCTACGGGAGTTCGTGCTCCGTGAAGAGCGCTCCTCGATCTCGGGTGAGACCGCGTTCCGCTTCAAGCACATGCTGATCAGGGAGGTCGCGTACGCGGGGCTGTCCAAGCAGTCGCGCGCACAGCAGCACGCGAGGTTCGCCGAATGGCTCAAGGAACGCGCCGGTGAAGAGCTGCTCGAGATCCGTGCTCACCATCTCAACCACGCGACGCTGCTCCTCGCCGAGCTGGACGGCGCCGCGCCCGCCGACCTGACGAGCGAGGCGGCCGACGCGCTGACCGGCGCCGGCAAGCGTGCGCTCAACCGGGAGCAGTACAAGTCTGCGCGGAGCAAGCTCGCGCGTGCGGTCGAGCTCGAGCCCACGCTACAGCGCCGCTACTACGCCGCGCGCGCGGTGTGGAGGCTGGGAGACCTCACCGCGGTCACGGTGGAGATGGAGAAGGTCCGAGCGGAGGCGGCGGCCGAGGGTAACGCGCGGATGGAGGCGCTGGCGCTGACGGCGCTCGGGGATGCAGTTCTCAAGCAATCCGGAGACACCGCGCAGGCGCAGGAGCTCATCGACCGCGCGCTCGAGTTGCAGAAGGACGAGACGGACGTCGACGCCCACTTCGACTCGCTCATCGTGCGGGTCGGCATCGCCGGTATGCGTGGCTCGATGACCGAGGCCGTTCCGTACATGGAGCAGGCCTTCGCCGTCGCGCTCGCGGCCGGCCGTAAGGATCTCCAGACCATCGCGTCGCAGCTGCTGGCCCAGGCGCACATCGTCCAGCTCGAGCTGGACAAGGCCGAGCGTTTGATCCAGAAGGCCGTCGAGTTGGCCGACGAAAGCGGAAGTCCTCGCGCAAGGGGTCAGGCGCTGCACACTCTTGGCTTGCTCCATCGCATGCGGAAGGAGCTCGAAGCGGCCGAAGGAGCCTACGAGCTGGCGCGCGAGCTGTTCGCCGAGATCGGTCACGCGACCCTACTCTCGTACTCGCTCTCCAGCCTGGCGGACGTGGCCTTCGAGAGGGGGGACCTCAAGCGCTCCGAGAAGCTCCTGCGGGAGTCGATTCGCCTCCTCGCCCCCCTCGGCCAGCACCGCGAGCTCGCCGAGTCGCAGGCCGACCTGGCACGTGTGCTGGCGGGGCAGGGCAAGACGGACGAGGCCGAGCGCTTCCTGGGCGAGGCGCAGGAGTATCTGCCCTCGGCGGAACCGCAGCTGCGGCTGTTCATCGTGCTCGCCGAGGCCGCCGTGCGCACGGCTCAGGAACGGCAGGAAGAGGCGGAAGAACTATTCGTCGAGGCGCTCGCGATCAGCGACGAGGTCGAATTCCCGGCTTACGAGGCGGAGGTGCTGCGACGGATTGTCCGCTTCCTCGAGGACTCGGGCCAGAACGGAAAGGCGGCTCCCTACGAGGAGCGTCTGGCCGGGCTCGTGCCGGCCGAAAGCGCCGCCGAGATCGCCTGATTCGACTCCTCGTTCGGCGACTCGCCGATCACGGTTGCCGGCCGATCGAAGCCATCGAGAGCCTCGCGTAACGGGTCGGCGCGCAACGTGCCCTCACCGTAAGGGAGGTGCTTCGTCTCGTTGCGGTTCGCGAACGCGATGTCCGAGAAATGGATGTGGAACGGAGAACCCGGTTCCTGGACCGTGTCCACTGCCTCGAGCGCCGCCTGGAACGGCTCGCCGTCCGTGAAGGCTCCGTCGCTCGTCGCGTGCATGTGGGCGAAGTCGAGCACGGGGCGTACCCAGCCGGTCCGACGCGAGATCTCTAGCACGTCGTCGAGCGAGCCCAGGTCGCGCACGCGGCCCATCACCTCCACGCCGAACGAGACGGCTCGATCCTTCTTCTCCAGTCGCTCGCGAAGCTCGCCCAACTGCTCGACCACGGCGTCGACAGCGTCCTCGCGAGTGCGCTCGAGCAGGAAGCCGGGATGGAAGACCACCACTTCGGCGTCGCATGCTTTCGCGATTCCCGCCGAGTGGTCGAGCATGCCGACGGCCATATTGAGCTTCTTGCCGCGCTCGGCGTGGCCCATGAATCCCGCCAGCGGTGCGTGCACCGACAGCGCGATGTCATGCTCGCGGGCCACCTCGCCGAGCCGCGCGGCGAAGTCGTAGTCCATCCAGAAGCGCGTCTCGAAGTCGATCTCGCAGGCCGTGTAGCTACGCTCCAGGAGGAGCTCGACCGCTCGTTCGGGGCTCTCCTGGGAGGGCACGCGGGCAGGCCCGAAGCGGATTTCGCCCATGTAGCGGACGCTACATCACGCGACCCCGCCTCCGTCCGACGCTGTTTCTACGGTGTTCTCATGGCTAAGAGACCTTCCCGAGTCGACCTGCTCGAGCTTGATATCGACCTCAGGCTCGCCGATCTGTGGCGAGAGCTCTCCGAGATCAACGAGTGGAACCTGGAGATCGCGGCTGCGTTCATGCGCGCTGCGTACGGCAAGGGGTACTGCGACGCCCTCACCGAGGACGACGCGGGGTCCCTCTGCCTCGACCACGGGTACCGGCTGCCCGCCAAACGCGACGCCCAGCGCTCATAACGCCCGAGCCCGCGCGCTAGAATCGGCCTCGTGGCGCGAAAGCGGAGTCCCGCGCGGCTCGTGGTCGCACTCGCCGTCGCTGCGACCCTCGCCGTATTCCTGCTCTACACGTCGATCGCCGGCGGCACGACCGCATCGCTGCGGCCGAGCCAGCTCTCGGCGCATGCGAACGAGAAGGTGCAGCTTGCCGGCCTCGTGATCGGCCCCGTGGCGGGCGATCCGTACGAGGGAGGCATGCGCTTCCGCCTGCGAGACATCGACGGCAAAGCGCTCGTGCCCGTCGTCTACACGGGCTCCAAGCCCGACCTCTTCCGCCCGGGTCGCCACGTGTATCTCAAGGGCCAGCTCCAGCAGGGCACGTTCGTCGGCGAGCGCAACTCGCTCGTGACGAAGTGCCCGTCGAAGTACGTCCCCAAGAAGCAGACGTAGCCCATGGCCGAGCTCGGGCGCGCGGCGCTCATCGTCTGCCTCGGCCTCTCCGTCTACGCGCTGCTGGCGGGCTCGCTCGCGGCATGGGAGGGACGGCGACGGCTCGCCGCGTCGGCGCAGAACGCACTGATCGCGGCATTCGCTGCCGCTGCCGTCGCGGCGGCCGTGCTGATCAGCGCTCTCGTTCGCCACGACTTCTCGTTCGTGTACGTCGCCGACTTCACGAGCGAGCGGCTCCCGCTCGGCTACACGCTGTCGGCGTTCTGGGGTGGACAGGCGGGCTCGCTCCTGCTCTGGCTGCTGGTGCTGACCGGGATGAGCGCGGCGGCGGTGCTCTTCAACCGGTATGCCGCGCGGGAGGTGATCGCCTGGGCGGTGCCCGTGCTCGGTCTCGTCGCAGCGTTCTTCGCGTTTCTGCTGGTCGCGGTGGCGAGCCCGTTCGAGACGCAGGTCGCGCCCGCCGACGGAAACGGGCTCAACCCGAGCCTTCAGAACCCGTACATGGTCGTCCACCCGCCGATGCTCTATCTCGGCTACGTCGGCCTCACGATCCCCTTCGCGTTCGCCATGGGCGCGCTGCTGGCGGGCCGCACGGACGAGCGCTGGATCGTCGCCACCCGGCGCTGGACGCTCGGAGCCTGGGCGTTCCTCGGCATCGGCCAGCTGCTCGGCGCGCACTGGGCGTACGTCGAGGTGGGGTGGGGCGGCTACTACGCGTGGGACCCGGTAGAGAACGCGGCGCTGATGCCGTGGCTCGCGGCAACAGCGTTCCTGCACTCGGTGATGGTGCAGGAGAAGAAGGGGATGCTGAAGGTCTGGAACGTGCTGCTCGTCATCCTCGCCTTCTGCCTCGCCGTGTTCGGGACGTTCCTTACACGCTCAGGGATCGTCAACTCGATCCACTCGTTCACGCAGAGCTCGATCGGGCCCTGGTTCCTCGGCTTCATCATCGCCATCACGCTCGGCTCTCTCGACGCTCGTCCTCTACCGGCTCCCGTTGCTGCGCGCCAAGACGAAGCTGGAGTCGGCGATCTCGCGGGAGGCGGCGTTCCTCTACAACAACCTGCTGCTCATCGCCCTGTGCCTGACGATTCTCTGGGGCGTGATCTTCCCGATCGTGTCAGACCTCGCGCGCGGGGAGTCCGTGACCGTTGGGCCGCCGTACTTCAACTTTTTCCTGCGCGTCTTCGGCATCCCGTTGTTGCTGCTGATGGGGATCGGACCGCTAGTGGCCTGGCGGCGCGCATCGCTCTCTGCGCTGAAGCGGACGCTGGCGTGGCCGGCGCTCGTCGCGCTGGTCACGGGGGGCGTGCTGCTTCTCTTCGGCGCCGGCACCTCGCTACCGGGCCTCATCACGTACACGTTCAGCGCATTCGTTCTTGCCACGATCGCCACCGAGTTCGCAAAGGGCACGCAAGCGCGGCGTGCCCTCACCGGCGGCAGTTGGTTGACCGCGTTCTCGGGTCTTGTGGCGCGCAACCGGCGACGCTACGGCGGCTACGTCGTCCATGCGGCGATCGTTCTGCTCGCAATCGGCGTTGCCGGGTCGTCGCTGTACCAGACGACGCGTGAGGGGAAGCTCTCGCCCGGCCAATCGCTGCAGGCCGCCGGCTACACGCTCACGTACCGGGAGCTCACGCGCGAGGCCCGGTCGAACCACACTGCGGTGCGCGCTCATGTCGACGTCTACCGCGACGGGGATCTGGTCAAGCGGCTCGAACCGGGGAAGAACCGCTACGCCGCGGAGCAGCAGGTGTCGAGCGAGATGGCCATCTACACGAACTGGCTCCGCGCAGAGGACATCGACGTGATCGCCGACCAGGTAAACCCCGACGGGACTGTCTACTTCAAGGTGCTCGTGAAGCCGCTGGTCAACCTGATCTGGGTGGCGGGGTTCGTGTTCTTCGCCGGGGCCGTGATCGCTCTCTGGCCGGATGCGCGAGAGAGCCGCCGCTTCGCCGAGCGCTACCAGCGCGCCGTGGCGGCGAAGGCATGAGCGCATCGACGTGGGCGCTGCTGCTCGGTGGGCTCCTCGCCGTAGCCTGCGCCGTCTATGTGGCGCGGCCGTTCCTCCGCGAGCCGGCCGTGGCCGCCGCTGACGACAAGCTCGGTGCGCTGGATGAGGAGGGGAGGGAGCGCCTCGCGTTCGTCGAGGAGCGTGACCGCGCGCTCGACGCGCTGAAGGAGCTCGAGCTCGATCACCGCACGGGCAAAGTTTCCGATGAGGACTACCGCGCTCTCGTCGCGCCGTTGCGGGCCGAAGCGGCCCGCGCCATGAAAGCGCTCGAGTAAAGCGCGGCAGGGGTAGCGCGCCGACCGGCGAACCCCGCCGCATGGTCCGCCGTGCGGCTCTCGTGCTCGTGCTCGCCGTTGTCGCTGCTGCACCTGCGGGCGCGGACACCATCGTCGAGCGCAAGCAATCCGTGGACGCCAAGATCGCCGCGCTTGGTGAGCGGGTGGCAGAGACCCAGCAGAAAGAGGCTTCGCTGCGCGCGCAAGTCGAGTCCGCGTCGTTCGAGATCCGCGGCCTCGCGCAGCGCGTGAGCGACATCTCGGTCGAGCTGAAGCCGTTGGAGCGCGAGCTCGAGCTGCGTCGCGAGCGGTTGCACCGGCTGAACGAGCTCTTCCGCCTCCAGACAGAGCGCCTCAAGCTCCTACGGCGCCAGCACGCGATCGCCTTGCACCGCCTCGGAGATCGCATCGACCGGCTCTACCGCCAGGAGCAAACCGACACGCTCTCGCTGTTGCTCACGTCTACGAGCTTCACCGACGCGCTCGATATGTTCGACTACCTCCATCGCATAGCCGACGAAGACCAGCGCATCGCCAACCAGGTGGGGGCGGCCAAGAAACGAGTTAGGACACAGCGCGAGCAGACGAGGACGACGCGCAAGCGCCATCGCCAGGAAACACGGGTCGTCGCGGTACGCGTCGGCCAGATCCGCGCTCTGCGTGACCGGCTCGCCGCTTCTCGCAGCGGTCTCGTCGCCGCCCAGTTCGAGCGGCAGCAGGATCTCGCCGAGCTGTCGGCCGCCGAGCGCGAGCACGTGGCGGAGATGGAGGCGCTCCAGCAGGTGAGCTCCGAGCTCGCCGCCAAGATCCAGGCGGCGCAGGCCGCAGCGGGCACGGGCGGAGGCTCGCCGTCGGCGGCAGGTTACGTCTGGCCGGTGCTGGGGCCGGTCACGAGCCCCTTCGGCTGGCGCTGGGGACGAATGCACGAGGGCATCGACATCGGTGCCGCCTCGGGTACGCCGATCCGCGCCGCTGCGGCGGGCACGGTGATCTACGCAGGGTGGCTCGGGGGCTACGGCAACCTCACGGTCATCGACCACGGGGGCGGAGTCGCGACGGCCTACGGCCACCAGTCCAGCCTCGCCGTGGGAAGCGGCGCGTACGTCGGACAAGGACAGGTGATCGGCTACGTCGGGTCGACGGGCCACTCGACCGGTGCGCACCTCCACTTCGAAGTGCGCGTGAACGGCATTCCGCAGGACCCGCTCGGCTATCTGTCCTAGTCTGCCTCCCTGCTACTCGACGCCTGGGTGTCCGGCTCGACGTCGACAGGATCGCGGGGGTTCTGCGGGTTCCCCCGCGATCCTCCTCACGAATGGAGTCAATGCTCCTTGCGTGCTTTGCCGAGGGCGTACTTCGCGAGCGCCCACGTGCCGATGGATGCGAAGAGCGCCACGAAGATGCCTGACGGGATAGTCGTGCTGTTGCCATCGTTGCTCGATCCCGTGAAGTCCGAACCCCAGACGGCCGTCACAGCGACAGCGATCCACATCGCGGTGATCGCAACCGACGTCCAGACTTCTCTAAGACGGAGAAGCGAGGCCCAGCCCTGCTCCTGGGCAGCCCCGGCGGGCTGATGCGAAATGGTCGACATCTCACACCTCCTCTCTGGCACAGACGCTTGCACGCAGCAGTCGCGAGGGCATCAGGGAGAACCCTGATCGAGGGGCGGGAAACCCCACGCCAGCGGCTCAGGCCGAGAGGTCGGCGAGGCGCAGGTCCGGCAGGTTCCGGTACCGCTCGTCGAGATCGAAGCCGTAGCCGACGAAGAACTCGTCGGGGGCCGTGAAGCCGACGTAGCGGACCGGCAGGTCGTCCACGACGCGGCGGTACGGACGGTCGAGCAGCGTCACGACGGCCAGCGAACGGGGCGAGCGGAGTGAGAATGACTTCGTCAGGTAGTTGAGCGTCATCCCCGTGTCGACGACGTCCTCGACGAGCAGGACGTCGCGGTCGAGGATGTCGGCGTCGAGGTCCTTGAGTAGCCGCACGGCCCTCTCACCCCCGGTCGAGTGACCGCCGTAGCCGGCGAGCTCGACGAAGTCCAGGCGGTGGACGATGGGGAGCGCGCGCGACAGATCCGCCAGGAACATGAAGCTCGCCTTGAGTGCGGCCACAAGCACCGGCTCGCGCCCCACGTAGTCGGTGGCGATCTCCGAGGCAAGCTCCTGGACGCGCGCGTGAATCTCCTCGGCGGAGAGGTAGATGTCGCCGATCCGAGGATCGGCGTGCGGGTCGGCCGCTTCAGCCGCTAGGAGGCGAGGTCGAGTCTGTATCGCTGGGCGAGGCGTTCGATGTCGCGCTTGTAGAAGAGCTTCACCCGGACGTCTGGATAGCGCTCTCGCACCTTCCGCAGCTTCCGGTTCTTGCGTGTGACGAGCGACTGCTTCATCACCGTCACCTCGATGTAGAGGTTCTGCTCCGGGAGGTAGAAGTCCGGCGTGAAGGCCTCCACCACGCGACCCTCCTCGTCCTCCTCCAGCACGAACGTCCGTGGCTCGTAGGCCCACGGGATGCGGTAGAAGTCGAAGATCTTCGCGCACTCAAGCTCCGCTTCATTGGCGAATTGCGGCGCACCAGAGCCGGAATATGCCTGGAAATCGGGGATTTCCGAGAGCACCGCGAGGAAGGGTAGCAACCGGTCCGGACACCCAGGCGCAGGCGACGTGGTAGAAGCTGGGAAAACCGAGCTTCGAGGGGGAGCGATGAGCAAGGCGTACGAAGAGCTGACGAACAGGCTGGGCGAGATTGTCGACCTCTTGGGTGCGGCCTCAGTGCTGGGCTGGGATCACCGCACGCAGATGCCCCGCAACGGCGCCGTCGCCCGTTCTGAGCAGCTCGGGACGCTCACGAAGCTCATGCACACGATGTTCGTGTCGCCCGAGTTCGGCAAGGCCCTCGACGAGGCCACGCCCTGGGCCGAGGAGCAGGGCTACGACTCGCTCGAAGCGAGCCTCGTCCGCGTCGTGCGCCGCGATTACGAGAAGCTCGTTCGCGTTCCCCCGGAGCTCTCCGCGGAGATGTCCCGTACAGCAGCAATCGCCGAGCCCGTCTGGCAAGAGGCGCGCCAGGCGTCCGACTGGTCGATGTTCCAGCCGTACCTGGAGAAGGTGATCGAGCTCCGACGGCAGTACGTGGACTGCTTCGAGCCTGCCGACGAGGACTACGACATCCTCCTCGACGACTACGAGCCCGGCATGAAGACGGCCGACGTGCGGGCGGTCTTCGACGAGCTGAAGGCAGGTCTCGTGCCGCTGATCGCCGAGGTCGCCGAGCGCGCCGACGCGGTCGACGACTCGTTCCTGGCCGGTGACTTCCCGATCGACGCTCAGAAGCACGTGGAGGGCAAGATCCTCGCCGACTTCGGCTTCACCGCCGACTCCTGGCGCCTCGACGAGACGGTACATCCCTTCGCCACGCGCTCGGGCATGGACGACATCCGGCTGACGACGAAGCACCACGAGCACAACATGCACTCGATCTTCTCCTCGATGCACGAGTTCGGCCACGGCATCTACGAGTACGGGGGAGACCGAGCCTTTGCGCGCACGACGCTCGCCCGCGGCGCCTCGCTCGGCTTCCACGAGTCGCAGAGCCGCATGTGGGAGAACCTCGTGGGCCGCAGCCGCCCCTTCTGGCAGCACTACTACCCGCTCGTCCAGGAGGCGTTCCCCTCGCAGATGAACGGCGTCGACGCGGAGGGCTTCTACCGCGGCATCAATCGCGTAAAGCCGTCCCTCATCCGCATCGACGCGGACGAGGCGACTTACAACCTCCACATCATCCTCCGCTTCGAGCTGGAGCAGGAGATGATCACCGGCCGTCTCTCCGCCGCCGACGTGCCCGACGCGTGGGACGCGAAGATGCTGGAGTACCTGGGCGTCGAAGTGCCGGACGTCGCCGACGGCGCGCTTCAGGACACGCACTGGGCGGGTGGCGCGATCGGCTACTTCTCGACGTACGCGCTCGGCAATGTCATCGTCAGCGCAGCTCTGGCAGCGGATCTCGGACGAGATCCCGGCCGTCTACGAGCAGATCGGCCGCGGCGAGTTCGGCAGCTGCGGGAGTGGCTGCGCGAGCACGTCCACCAGCACGGTCGGAAGTACATGCCGCACGAGCTGCTCGAGCGGACTGTGGGATCGAAGATGGATCCGAAGCCGCTGCTCGCGTACCTCAGGGGCAAGCTGGGCGAGATCTACGAGCTCGATTCGTAGACTTTCCGCATGACTGCGGGCGCGGAACGTCCATTTCGGATCGCGCACATCTCCGACGTCCACTGCGGGGGTCCGTATTTCGTCGCCACGCTGCTCGAGCGCGCGATCGCGGAGATCAACGACTGGAAGCCGGACCTTGTCGTCTGTTGCGGCGACCTGACGACGTTCGGCTACAAGCCCGAGTTCGCCGAAGCGCGCGCCTTCCTCGATCGGATCGAGTGCGAGTCGTTCGTCGTCATCCCCGGCAACCACGACTCCCGCAACGTCGGCTATGTGCACTTCGAGGAGTTCTTCGGCGATCGCAACTCCGTGCTGCAGGTGGGCGCCGTGACCGTCGTTGCGGTCGACTCCACCGAGCCCGATCTCGATCACGGCCGCATCGGCCGCGGCCGCTACGAGTGGATCGAGAAGCAGTTCGCGACGCCGGCCGAGCTGCGCGTGTTTGTCCTCCACCACCATCTGCTGCCCGTGCCGGGGACCGGCCGCGAGCGGAACATCGTCTACGACGCCGGTGACGCCATCGAGTGCCTGCAGCGCTCAGGCGTCGACCTCGTCCTCTCCGGCCACAAGCACGTGCCGTACGCCTGGCGGCTCGAGGACATGTTCATCGTCAACACGGGCACGGTGTCCACCCTGCGCCTCCGGGGCAACACGCGGCCCTGTTACAACGTGATCGAGGTCGACGGCGAGCATGTCGAGGTGCGCCGACGCTATCCGTACCACGGGGAGGAGCTGATGATCCGCTTCTCCACCGAGACGCTCGACTACGTGAAGTCGACCGAGGAGATCGAGGAAGAGGTGGGCGCACCGTGAGGGCCGTCGCCCTGATCGACGGCGAGCACTACGCCGACGTCGTGCGCTCCGCGCTGGCCGAGCTGCCCTACGAATTCGTCGCGGCCATGTTGGTCGGCGGTGTCGAAAAGCTGCGCGGGGGAGAGGAGTACGGCGTGCCGTTGGTGGACGACCTCGCTGCGGCTCTTGCCTACGAGCCGGAGCTCGTCGTCGACCTCTCCGACGAGCCGGTGCTGACGCCGGAGCGGCGTCTCGAGCTGGCCAGTCGCTCGCTCGCCGTTGGTCTGCGCTATCTAGGCCCGGACTTCGACTTCGAACCGCCGCGCTACGAGCCGTTCGGGCTGCCGTCGCTGGCCGTGATCGGCACCGGCAAACGGATCGGCAAGACCGCCCTGACGGGGCAGCTCGCGCGTTTGCTGTCCCGGGATCGCGACGTGATCGTGGTCGCGATGGGGCGCGGCGGTCCAGAGGAGCCCGAGCTGATCGAGGTGACCCCGACGCTCGACGGTCTGCTGGAGCTGTCCAGGTCCGGGCGCCACGCCGCGTCGGACCACCTCGAGACGGCCGCGCTGGCCGGCGTGCGGACGATCGGCTGCCGTCGTTGCGGCGGGGGTCTCGCCGGGCAGGTGGCGACCTCCAACGTCGCCGAGGGTGCTCGCCTGGCCGAGGAGCTAGCTCCGGACATCGTCGTCTTCGACGGCAGTGGCGCTGCCATCCCGCCGGTGGCCACCGACCGCCGCATTCTCGTGACATCGGGGGCGCAGGACGTCCGCGCCGGGCTCAACGCGTACCGCGTGCTCGTCTCCGATCTCGTGGTCGCTGTCGGCGTCGACGACGGACAGGCCGCCGTGATCCGCGAGCTCAAGGAGATCCCCGTCGTCCGTTGCGAGCTCCGTCTCGAGCCGATGGAGCCGATCGAGGGCCGTGTGGCGGTGTTCGCCGCCGGGCCGGCGCCGACGGATCATCTCCAGGCGGACGTCGTCGCGATGTCCGCGAACCTTGCGGATCGGGCCAGCTTGCGCAACGATCTCGCCTCCATCGATGCCGAGACTTACGTGATCGAGATCAAGGCAGCCGCAATCGATGTTGTCGCCGAGGCCGCGCAGGAGCGGGGAGCACGCGTCGTGTTCGCCCGCAACGATGTCGTATCCCTTCCGGGCGAGCCCGACCTCGACTCGACGCTGCTCGCGCTCGCCGATGCCGCAGTCGCTGAGAAGGTGCCCGCATGACCGAGCCGCGCCGTCTCGATCACCTGCCGCTGGGCGGCGAGGGAGGGCTTCCTTACTCGAAAGGCCTGCTCGCGCGCGCGCTCATGGCGACGGGACTTTCGTCGGTACATGCGTGGGAGCTCGCTCTCGCGCGTCGAGGCCGACCTCGAGCTGCGTCATGAGACGTCGGTCGACCTCGAGCGCCTCGAAGAGCTGGCGCAGGACGTTCTGGGAGAAAGCGAAGGTGTCGATGCGGTGCGCCGGCTGCGCCGCTACCGTGAGCTGCAGGGCCTCGATCTGCCGATCGTCGTCCTCGTCGGCGGCGGCACGGGCACGGGGAAGTCGCGTGTGGCCACGGAGATTGCGTACCGGCTCGGCATCACGCGCGTCACGTCCACCGACTTCATCCGTCAGACGATGCGCGCGTTCTTCTCGGAGGAGTTCATGCCCTCCATCCACTACTCGAGCTTCGAGGCCGGCCCGGCCGCGCCGGAGGCGGATGACCCGACGCTGGCGGGCTTCCTCGATCAGACGCGAAACGTCCTCGTCGGCGTGCGCGCCGTCATCGAGCGGGCGCTCCACGAGGGGTGGTCGATGGTGCTGGAGGGAGTCCACCTCGTCCCCGGCCTCGTGCCCCCCGTCGAAGGCGCCCTCGCGGTGCAATTCGTGCTCGAGATCGATAGCGAGGACATCCACGCCGGGCACTTCTGGGTGCGCGACGCCAACACCGAAGGCTTGCGGCCAGTCGGGCGTTACATCGAGCAGCTGGACGAGATCCGGCGGGTGCAGGGCTTCATCGTCGATCGGGCGAATCGCTGCGACGTGCCGGTGATCGAGAACTCGAACATCGACGCGACGATCGGCGCTGCCATGGACCTTGTGCTCGCGAGCGCCGAGAGGCTGGGCGCGGTCGGCAGTGGCCTCGAGCGCTGACCTGGACGAGGGTCTGACCCGCTCCTGCATGTGCGAGCTCTACGCTCGCGCGACCGAACGGGCCGCTTTGGCCAGCGCGCGGTTTCTCGGCGCGGGCAGCCAGACGAGCGCCGAGGAGGCGGCGTTCTCCGGCATGCAGTCGGCGCTCGCGTCGCTGCCGATCTCGGGCCGGGTCGTCATCGGAGCGGACGACGGTGCGGAGCATCTCGCGCCCGGCAGCGAGATCGGAGCCGGCGGAGAAGCGGTCGATCTCGCGCTCGACCCGCTGGAGGGGCGTGGAGTGGTCGCGCGCGGCGGCCAGGGAGCCATGTCCATTGTCGCCGTCGCCGGGCGTGATTCGATGCCTCCCCTGCCCGACATGTACATGCGACAGCTCGCGGTGGGGCCGCGGGCGCGCGGGTCAGTGGACATCCTGAAGCCGGTCGAAGACAACGTGCGGGCGATCGCCGAGGCCTACGGCCGTGCGCCGAACGACGTGACCACAATAGTCCTCGACCGTCCGCGGCATGAGGACCTGATCGAGGACATCCGCCGTGCCGGCGGGCGCATCAAGCTGATCCCCGACGGCACCGTTACCGCCGCCATCTCTGCGGCGGTCCGCGGCACGAACGACCATCTCGCGATCGGCATCGGCGGTACCCGGCAGGCCGTGATGACCGCCGCTGCGCTCCGCTGCCTCGGCGGCGAGATCCAGGCGCAACTCTGGCCCACGTCACGGCGGGAGATCGAGGCCGCGCAAGAGCACGGCATCGAGAACGTGGAGCAGGTGTTCCAGACGGAGGACCTCGCGCCGGGCGAGATCATCTTCGCCGCCACGGGAGTCTCGACCGGCGACCTGCTGCGGGGCGTCCGCTTTCTCGCCGACAGCGCGTGGACGCACTCGCTCGTCATGTGCACGCGCTGCAACTGGGTGCGGTTCGTGGAAGGGATCCACTTCTTCGCCCGCGAGCGGCGCGAGGAAGTGCGGCTGCCCGGCAACTAGCTGCGTACGACTACACTCGTTCCGTGCCCACCAAGGACGACGTGCTGGTAGCCCTGCACCGGGTCGAGGACCCGGAGCTGGGCATGGACATCGTCGACCTGGGCCTCGTCTACGACGTGGAGGTCGAGGCAGACAAGGTCAAGGTGATCCATACGCTGACGTCGATGGGTTGCCCCGCCGGGCCGATGATCCAGGAGGACATGCGCACAACCGTCGCGGAGTCGTTCCCCGACGTGAAGGACATCGAGCTCGAGCTGACCTGGGACCCGCCGTGGACGCCGGACAAGATGTCCGACGACGCGAAGTTCATCCTCGGTTTCGGCTAGAGCCGGCTAGTCCGGTATCCGCAGGACGATCTTCCCGAACTGCTCGCCTGCCTCCAGCCGTTCGTGGGCGGCGCGGGTCTCGGCTAGTGGGAACGTCGAATCGACGATCACCTGCGCGCTCCCGCTCTTCACGAGCTCGTAGGCCGCCTCGAAGTCTTCCGTCGTTCCCATCGACGAGCCGAGAATGGCCAGCTCCTTCCACCAGATGCGGTGCAGCGCTGCGGGCGGGTTCGGACCGGTGGTCGCCCCGCAGACGACGATGCGCCCGCCCTGCGATGCAACGTCCTGCGACGTGCGCCAGGTGGCCTCGCCGACATGCTCGACGACGACGTCCGCGCCGCGCCCGCCCGTCGCCTCGATCACGGTGGCTTTGACGTCGCCCGACTCGTGGTTGACGGTGACGTCCGCGCCGAGCTCGCTCGCGCGCTCCAGCTTCGCGGCACTCGAGGAGGTGGCGATCACGTGGGCGCCGAGGGCCTTGGCGATCTGAAACGCCGCTGTCGCGACGCCGCCGCCGATGCCCCACACGAG
>CAVWJN010000024.1:0-10524 GCA_963755255.1 uncultured Actinomycetes bacterium
GAGTCGCTGACGCCGCCGAGGCCTACCGCCTCTTCGACAGCCGTGAGGCGACGAAGATCGTCATGACCCCGTGACCCGCGCGGCGCTGCTGCTGGCGGCGCTTGCACTCGCAGCAAGCTGCGGAGGCGGCGGTCGCGAGACGACGCCCGCCGCCGTGAAGGAGGCGCTCGAAGCGCGGCTCATAGGCAAGAAACTCTCCTTCGAATGGGTGTACTGCCTGCGCACGAAGCTGGCCTTCGAGGGTCGGCCCATCGTTCGCTGCAACGTGAACTTCGGCGAGCCGCACATCGTGATCTACTGCGCGACGCTAGAGGGCGGCGAGCTGGTCACGAACCGCGAGCAGCCGGGCATTCGGTGCGGCCGTACGATTACTGCTCCGCCCCCGTAGCTCAGTGGATGGAGCTGCGTTCAATTGAGCTGGGATCGGAGCGCTCGCGCTGGTCGGCGAACCGTCGTACGATCCGAGCGACCACCGACCGAAGGAGACGCCAATGACCGCCCTGACCGAGACCGAGACGTCGGAGCGCGACCGTCTGGCCGCGGTTCCCGCCTCGTACTTCCGCGCCGTCGACTCGCTCGACGTCGAAGCGGTGCTCGAGCACTTCGCCACGGATGCGACGCTCACCGTCCAGACCGCGCACATGACCTTCTCGGGCCATGAGGAGATCGCGCGCATGTTCACGGACTTCTTCGCCGACTGGGACTCGATGGTTCACGACGTCACGAACATCGTCGTAGAGCCCGCGACCGGCAAGGTCGCGACCGAGCAGCACGTCGACCTCGTCCGCGACGGGACGACGAAGATGCACAACTGCAACTTCTTCGACGTGAACGAGGAGGGGAAGTTCTCCCGCGTCATCATCTGGATGGACGGGACGAATCCGCTGAACTAGCTTCTGACCCGAGGGGAGATCGCCCTGCACAGGCGTCATGCGATAGAGCAAAGTCTCTAGGTCACGGCGCGCGCGAGCTCGTCTCTCGTCTCGACGCCGAGCGTCCTGCGGACGCGGGCGAGATAGTCCTCGACCGTGGCCGGCGTCATGAAGAGGGACTGCGCGATCTCGTCGACTGTGAACCCCTCAGCCGCATAGGCCGCTATGCGACGCTCGCTGGCCGACAGCGCGTCGAATCCCTCCGTCGGCCGTTCGGGGACGTCGAGGCCGAGCGCGACGAGCTGCCCCTCGGCTCGGGCGACGAGCCCTGACGCGCGCATCACCCGCGCGAGCTCGAGACCCTCGAGCAGGAGGTCCGCTGCATCGCCGGTCTCCCCGGCCGCGCCGAGTGTGCCGCCGAGCTCGACGAGAGCCTTCGCTCGCGCCGGTCGAGCAGGTGAGCCGTCCAGCACGGCGACCGCCTCCCGCAGCAGCGCGAGCCCGACGACGGGGTCGGGCTCGACCATGCCGGCCACGCGGAGCGCCTGCCCGATCGCCCGTGGGCGGCCCCACTGACGAGCGAGCTCGACCTCCTCCCGCGCGAGGCGCAGCGCTTCATCGCGGTCGCCCAGCTCGAGCAACGCGAGCGCGGCGGTGGAACGCCAGGCGAGCAACGCCGGATTGCGACCGTCGAGCGCCTCGTACTGGCGACCGGCTTCGAGCACGTCCTCCAGCCCGACACGCGTCTCTCCCGAAGCGATCCGGGTGCGGCCTCGCGAGTCGAGATACGCCCAGACGAGGTGACTCCCGTCGGCGACCGCGTCCAGCTGTTCCGTCGCTGTCCGGGCGACCTCGACGTCACCGAGCTCGAGCGCCGCGTCGGCGATGTGCGCCACTGCGTACGGGATCCCCGTCTCGAAGCTGTACTCCTGACACGCCCGGAGCCCGTTGCCGGCATCCGTGAGCGCCTCGTCCAGCCGTCCCGTGTGCAGCTCGACGAACGCGCGGAAAGTGGAGACGAGCGCGTAGCCCGAGATCGACCCGCGCGCCTGCGCATCCATCCAGGCTTGATCCCACACCGCGTCCGCCTCGGCGAAGCGATCGGCGAGCGCCAGCGTATAGACGGCAAAGATGTACGCGGCGTTGTCCTCGGAGTGCAGCGGACCGGCGGCGAGCGCGTGCTCCGCACGCTCGAGCGCCTGTTCGACGGGAGCGAGCCGCCTGGCGTCGTCGTACGACAGGATCGCGTTGATCATTCGCGAGCCTGTGTCGTCGGCCAGGCCGAGGGCTTCGATCCGTTTCATCTGCATCTGAGCGATCGGGTACAGCGGTGGGAAGATGCTCGTGACGCTGAGTAGCGCGCCTTCGAGCAAGCGGCGCAACTCGACGTGCGTCTCGTCGAGCTCGGCGATCGCCTGCTGGAGCACGCCGATCGCTTCCTCGACGTGCAGCCCGTAGAAGAGCGCCGTGCCCAGCTCGCGCGCGATCTCGGCACGCTGCTCGGGGCCTTCCGCGAGCTCGTACGCTTGGCGGAGCGGATCGGCCGCGCCAGGACTGCTGAGCAGACGCTCGGCCCGTCCGAGGCGCGTGTAGAGCTCGCCCTGGACGACGCGGTCCTCGGGCTTCTCCTCGAGCGCACGCCGCAGGTAGCGGGCTGCAGCGCGCGGGTCCCCGCGGCGAAGGGAAGCGTCTCCGGCTTCGGCGAGCGCGTCGATCGCGAAGTCGTCGCCGGAGGGAGGAGCGAGCAGCAGCTGGGCCGCGATGCGCTCCGCCTGCGCACGGTTGTCCGACAGCACCCGCGCCGCACGGAGATGCGCGCGCTCCAGCTCCGGCGGCGTCAGCTGCGCGTAGATCGCTGCGCGGACCACCGGATGGACGAACCCGAGCGTGGTGTCAAAGCGGAGGATCGTCGCCTTGGAGAGAGCCGTTGCCGCGTGCGCGGCGACGTCACGGTCGAGGTCCGCGAGCGCCGCCACGATTCCGAGCTCCGCATCCTCGCCGAGCACTGCCGCCGCCTGGGCCAGCGCTCCGGCCTCACTCGGCAGGCGCGCGAGTCGCAGCTCGACTGCGCGCGCGACGGCGGTCGGTCCGATCTCCATCACCGCTCCCGCCTGCTCGGCCCGCGGGGGGACCTTCTCGCTCGCGAGCGCGTCGAGCAGCGCGCGCAGCAGCAGCGGGTTGCCGCCCGTCGCCTCGAAGCACGCCCTCGAGAAGGCCTCGTCGGCGTCGGCGGAGAGCACGCTCCGAACGAGCGCTTCGACCGCTGCGTGGCTGAGCGCCTTCGGCAGCACGAGCCTTGCCACTGGGTCGGCCACGAGCTCCGAGAGCAGGACTTTCTCGAATCCCTGCTCGGGTGGCCGGAGCGCAGCGACGACGAGGACCGGCAGGCCCTCGAGCCTGCGCACGAGGTAGCCGAGCCAGCGCAGCGACGGCTCGTCGGCCCAGTGGAGGTCGTCCACGAGAACGAGCAGCGGGCGGTCGGAGGCGATGTTGGCGGTCAGCCAGTACAACCCGTGGAGCAGCGCGAACGACGTGTCGACGGGCCCGAACCCTTCCGACGCGGGTGCCCCTTCCTCGAAGAGCTGGTCGGCGATCGCGGCCGACCCTCCGAGAGCCTTGCGCCGCTCCTCGGGCGAGATCGCCGCCAGTCGGGACTCGAACAGCTGACGGACGATCCCGTACGAGAAGTCGTGCTCGAGCTCGCCTCCCCGCGCCTGGAGCACGTCCATCCCGCGTAGCTCGGCCGCGAGCCGCACCTCGCTGACAAGGGTCGTCTTCCCGATGCCCGCATCGCCGACGATGACGCCGAAGCGACCGGCTCCCACGTACGCCGACTCGACGAGCTCGGTCAGCGTCGCCAGCTCGTCGGCGCGCTCGACGAGACGCTCCGGGGTTGGTGCGAGCACGAGCTGCCACACCCGAAGCGCCGGGAACTCCGTGCGCAACCCCTCGATGTCGAGCTGGAACAGCCGCTGCGGCAGATCGGCGTCTGCGATCGCAATCTCCCCGAGCGCCCGCAGCCGGACACCGTCGGGAAGATCGTGCTGGACGAGCCCGGCTGTCGCAGCCGAGAGGAGCGTCTGCCCACCGTGGCCCATCTCGACGATCCGGGCGCCGTGGTGAACGGAATATCCGACGTACGTCCCGCCGCTGACGAGCGCCTCGCCCGTGTGAAGGCCCATGCGCACACTGATGGGGCGGCGTCCCGGCCACGATTCCGCGGCGACGGCGATCTGGACGTCGGTCGCAGCCGCGACCGCCGACGCAGCGCTCTCGAACACCGCGAACAGCCCGTCGCCGAGGTTCTCCACCTCGACGCCGCCGTGTGCGCCGAACGCCGCGCGGAGCAGCTCGTTGTGGCGATCGAGGACCTCCGAGTACCGCACAGCCCCGAGCTCCTTCAGACGCATCGTGGAGCCCTCGATGTCGGTGAACAGGAAGGTGACTGTGCCGCTCGGGAGGTCGGTCATGAAGAACCCCGCCGGCGACGCGATTTGCGGCGCCTGAGCAGGGGTTCCGATGGTACACCGGCCGAAGGCGGCTGCCCGCGGCTCGGCTGATTGCGCGCTCGCCGCCGTAGCTCAGTGGATAGAGCAGGGTTCCCAAGACTGCTGAGTCGTTCAGACTAGGGCGGTGGAGCGGACGCTCGTGCTCGGCGGCGGCTTCGGCGGCATCGCCGTCGCCGTCGGCCTGCGCGACCTGATCGGCGACGAGCACCACATCACGCTCGTCGACCGTCAGCCTGCCTTCTCGATGGGTCTCCGCAAGCTCTGGGAGCTCGTGGGGCTGGGGACGATCGTTGAGGGAAGCCGACCGCGTTCCGCCCTGGTTGGAGGTGGGATCGAGGTCGTCGAAGCCGAGATCACCGCCATCGATCCAGCCCGGCGTTCCCTGGAGACGAGCGTCGGACACCTCCAGGGCGAGCGGCTTGTCGTCGCGCTCGGCGCCCAGTCCCGCCCCCATCTCGTCCCTGGCCTCGCCCCGCATGGCCATGACGTGTGGTCCTTCAGAACTGCGCCACTGCTCCGCCGAGCCCTCGATGACTTCGGCGGCGGTCACGTGGCCATCGTCGTCTTCGGGGCGCCGTACCCGTGCCCGCCCGCACCGTACGAATGTGCGATGTTGCTCGACGATCACCTGCGTCAACGAGGGTTGCGCGAGAGGACGCACCTGTCGGTGGTGACACTCCAGCCGATGCTGCTGCCGAACGCCGGTGCCGAGGGCTCAGCGTGGATCGGGGAGCGCCTCGACGAGCGCGGGATCACATGGCAGGTGGGCAGGAAGGCCGACCGTGTCGAGCGCGGCCGGGTGGTGTTCGAGGACGGCGACCTCCCCTTCGATCTGCTGCTCGCCCTGCCGCCGCACCGCCCGCCCGCCGTGCTCGATGACGCCGGCCTGCTCGCTGACAGCGGCTGGATCGAGCCCGACCGGGGCACGCTCGCGACCGCCTTCGACGGTGTCTGGGCAGTCGGCGACTGCACGCTGATACGGCTGGCCAACGGCCTGCCCTTCCCGAAGGCCGGCGTGATGGCAGAGGCGCAGGGCACAACGGTGGCGGCGGAGATCGCGGCCGACATCCTCGGTGAGCCCGCTCCTGAGCCGTTCGACGGTCGCGGCTACTGCTTCCTCGAGACCGGGCTTCGCGAGTCCGCGCTGATTGAGGGAGATTTCTACACCGAGCCCGAGCCGTCGGTACGCGTGGGCGACGTCTCCGCCGCGCATCACGACGAGAAGGTCGCCTTCGAGCGCGAGCACCTGGCTCGCTGGTTCGGCCGCTAGAGCTTCGGATCGCGATGCTCATGCCCGTGCTAGCGGCGCGCGCCGCTGCCATCGTGATGGTGGTCGTCGCGGCATTTCAGGTGACACTCGTCTTCGGCGCACCGTGGGGCGCGTATACGCAAGGGGGCGATACGGAAGGCGCCCTTGACACATCCGGGCGCGTGCTCGCTGCCATCTCCTGCGCGATCCTGCTCGTGATGGCCGCCGCCATCCTGGCGCGAGTCGGAGAGGGTCCGCTCAATGGGGCTCCGGGCAAGCTTGTGACCGCACTCGCCTGGTTCACGACGATCTATGCCGCCGCCGCCGTCGTCTTCAACCTGGCCACGCGGAGCTCGTCTGAGCGCGCCGTGTTCGCGCCGACGGCGATTCTTCTGTTCATCCTCGTCGTGACCGTAATGGTCGGCTCTCGCCGCGCTCAGTAGAGGGGTTAGACAAGCAGCCCTGGAGGCTCTTGCTTCGACTGGCTATCGTGGCTCGGGGCCCCCGTAGCTCAGTGGATAGAGCAGCGGTTTCCTAAACCGCGTGCGCATGTTCGATTCATGCCGGGGGCACTTTTCGATCCCTTGAACTACTCCTGTTCCCAGAAGGTCACCATGATCCCGTTGAACGCCCCGTCCGGCCCGAACAGCGGGAACGCCGTCGTGGCGATCTCTCGCTCGACGCCGTCAAGGCCGGCGATCGCCAGACGCGCATGAGCGGGGCGGCGCTCCTTGAACGCAATGCCACCAGGCATCTCCTCACGCTGGAGCGGCTTACCGTCGATGCTCCGCGGCCTGAGCAGTTCCGCCCACTGGCGTATCGACATCTCCCCAGCCTCCGCAAACGACCGGCCACCAATCCTCTCGGCCGCCTCGTTGAAGTAGACGAGCGTGCCGTCGGCATCGGCGATGTAGATGGGTGCGGCGAGGTTGGACGCGAACTCGCGCGCCAGGATCAGGACGAGGTCTTTTGGCCGCCGCCGGCGTATCGAAGCCGCGCGTTGTACGGCATCCTCGGGCCACGTTCCGGACATGCGGGACCGAGACAAGACCGCCGCCTCGTCCCAGAAGATTCTCACAGCTCCGAACAGCTCTTCCTCGCGTCCCATCAGCGGGAAAGCGGTCACCGCCGCCGGGTAACGCACGTTGTCCGGACGCGTGAAGTGCACCGTTCTGTGGGCCGGCCTCCGTTTCGTGAGGGCAACCCCCACCGGCAGCTCCTCGAGCGGAATCGGCGTCCCGTCTGCCTCCTCGGGCGAGAAGCGCGCCGTCCACTCGGCGGCAGACAGCTCGCCCGTCTCGGCGAACTTCACGCCGAAGACGGCCTCCGCTGACTCGTTGTAGAAGACGATCCTCCCCGTCGTGTCGTGCACGGAGACGGCCATCGAGAGGTTCGATGCGAACCCCCGGGCCAGGATGAGCGTCAAGCTCTTCTGGTGCCGCACCTCGACGGCCATGCTCATGCCAAGCGTAACGCGGGACAGGTGGTTCTGCCCTACGTGTGCCGGTCGGGTGTTATTCGAAGACGGGCCTGGCGATGGCGGGCGGCTCGCGGCCGGCGAGCAACCATCCGGCGGCGGTGGCCGCCAGTGGAATGCCAATGACAATCAGGGCGAGGTAGAGCGCGGGGATACGACCGAGATGGTCGAGCTTGTCGAAGTACGCCGCTGCGAGTACGAGATAGGCGCCGACGACACCGAGGAGTGCGCCGAGGAGCGCGAGCGCGCCGGCAGTGGCGCCCGTCAACATTCGCCGGACCCCACTCGTTGCTCCGGTCGCGGTCAGCGTGCGGAGATCGGCGGCGGCCTCGCTGCGGATCAGCCCGACAGTCATGGCCAGGATCGCGAGCGCGAGAAAGGCGCCGGCGGCTGTTGCAATGGCTATGAGCGTCGTGAAGGATGCCGGCTCGCGCTGTGCCTCGATCGTCAGGCCGCCGGTGGCCGCGAAGGCGCGGGCCTCGGAGATCTGTTCGCCCGTCAGCGGCCGGCTCGACTCGACGAGCCAGCCGGACGGAATCTGCGTCAAGCCGTGGCGGCGAAGACCGTCGAGCGTGATGAACGAGGCCGGCACGCCGTCTTCGGTGTGACCGCCGAGGTACTGCTGGCTGTCGATTCTCTGGACGTTAGTGACGCGCAGCACCTCGAGTCTTTCCTCCGCCTTAGACTCGAGGACGGGAATGACGAGCTCGTCAGTCGGAACGCTCGGGTCGGCCAAGAAGTCCGTGCTCGGGTCGACCGTCGCGGCGTCGACACCGAGGTGTCTGAGCAGCGCAGGCGTAGCGACGTAGAGAGACCCTCCGGGGCGGAAGCTTTGCGTGCCGACCTGCCGTCTAAGACCGACCGAGAAACGGACGCGGACGCCCTCGAAGCCTCGAGACTTCACGCCGGGTTGAAAGGCGCTCCGGAGCGGAGTGACGGTCGCACGGTCGAGATCTGCCGCGAGTTGGCGAACGCGACCCGCCATCCGGTCGAGCTCGGCGGGCGTCTGGATTGGGATCGCACCCGGATCTCGCACTGGACCGGTGTACACCCGGATCTGTCGGTTGGACAGGTTGGGCGCGTAACCGGCTGCCTTCTTCTCCTCGGCCGCCCCGATGACGACGACCGCCGCCGCTATACCGAGAGCAAGGGTGATGGCCGCGAGTGCCGCCCCGGAGCGGGCCTGGTAGCGGGCAAGGTCGCGTAGCGCCAGACGCACTGCGATCGGGGCGCGCCCGGCCGCGTGGGCGAAGAGCCGAATCGCCAGTGGGCAGAGGAGCAGCGTGCCGAGAATCGTCGCCAGGATGCCGGCGACGATGAGCAGCCCGGTGCTTCGGCTGGACAGCACGAGGCCGCCGGCCCCCGCCGCGATCAACACGACGGCGACGATCGCCGAGTGGTGCGCGGGCTTCGGCCTCGGCGGTCGCGCCGAGAGGGCGAGCGTGATCGGCACGCGGGCGACCGCTCGCGCCGGCCACCACGCAGCGGCGATCGCTGCGAGGACCGCAACGACGATGGTCATCGCGAACAGCGCCCAGGGCAGTCTGGACCGGTCGAGGCGATAGTCGAGCGCGGGCTCGAGCGTCGGCGCGAGCGTGAACCAGAGCGCGAGACCCGCGACCGTTCCGATCAACCCGCCGATCGCTCCGACGACCGCGCCGTTGGCGAGCAGTACGAGTCGAAGGTGCTTCTCGGTCGCGCCGATCGCAGCGAGCATGCCCAGTTGCCGGAGCCGTCTCCGCGCGATCACAGCGAAGCCTGCTGCGGCGACGAGAGCAGCGAGCAGCATGAACACGGTGGCCACGGAGAACATCGCCAGCTCTGGCGCCGGCTCGTAGTGGCCCCGAATCTGCGACACGATGACGATGGAGCCGTTCTGCGACTCTACGAACGCGCGCATCTGCTCGGGGCCGGCGTCGACCAGGACCGTGGCGGTGTCCGGTGCACCGGCGGACGCTGGTGAGACGAGCGCGAACTCGTCGCTCAGCTCGCGTGGGTTCTCGACGATGCCGACGACCTTTCTGCGATGGCCGCCGAGGGCGAGAGTCTTCCCGATGTCGAGCCCGAGGAGCGCCGCCACTCCGTCAGTGACGGCGACCTGGTTGAGGCCTTCCGGGTAGCTGCCTTCGCGGAGCGCAAGCCGTGCGTACGGTCCGGCCGGGTCCTGGGACCGGAGCTCCATCGTGTCGACGCCGCCCGGGACGGGCAGCGAGCGGTGGCCGATGACGTCGGTCGTCCCGAACCGCTGCTCGGCTGCGGCAAGAGCAGCTTCCAGCTCGCTCGGATCGGCCCCATCCAACTCGAGCAGGGCGCCGGCCGAGCCGAACTCCGCGTAGTCCAGAGGTCCCGAGTTGTAAGCGACCGTGACGCTGCTGACCGCGGCCGCCACGGCGACCGTCAGCAGAGCGATCACCAGGATCTGCTGGCGCCACTCGCGGCGGAACAGTCCCCATGCCCAGCGGATCAGTCGGCGGCGCGCGGCAATCCCGCCGCCACGCCGGCCACGCAACGCCGAGCCGTGTGTCAGAGACGTCATCTCCGGTCGGTGGCAGTGAGCAGCGACTCCGGGCCGGGCGGCGCGACCGTCTGGTCGACAACCTGGCCATCGCGCAGGAAGACGACGCGGTCGGCCCAGGACGCCAGCTGCGCCTCGTGGGTCACGACGACACCCGCGACGCCTCGCTTCGTCGCGGCCCGCAGCAGGCGCATGACCGCTTCGCCGTTCACGGAGTCCAGAGCACCGGTCGGCTCATCGGCGAGCAGCAGTGCGCGCTCGCCGACGATCGCCCTGGCGATCGCAGTCCGCTGGCGCTCGCCGCCCGATAGCTCGTCGGGAAAGCGATCGGCAAGGTCCGCCACATCGAGCTCCTCCATCGCCTCGAGGCCCGCCGCGCGTGCGGCCTTGGCGCGGATGCCGTCGAGCTCGAGGGGCAGAGAGACGTTCTCGGCCGCCGTGAGCCCCGGGAGCAGGTTGAAGTCCTGGAACACGTAGCCGATCGACCGGCGCCTGAGCTTTGCCTGATCCGAGCGCGTCAGGCTCGACAGCTCGATCCCGTCCACGAGCACCTGACCGCTGGACGGCTGCTCGAGACTGCCGGCGATCGTCAGGAGCGTGCTCTTGCCGGAGCCGCTCGGCCCCATGATCGCCACCAGCTCGCCGTGCTCGACCGAGAGATCGACTGCGTTGAGCGCGTGCACTTCGGCCGGCCCGGAGTCGTAGACCTTCGATACCTGGCGCAGCTCGAGTGCGCTCATTGCGAAACCTCCATCTCGTGAGTCGTTTCGAGCGGCAGGTCGACGACTGAGGCCGGTGCTACGGGTGGCAGCTGCTTCAAGCGAACGTCGGCGGCGTCGAGCCAGCGGACGATCCCTTCGAGCCGGAAGAGCTCGGCGTCGGCGACGAGCGCTAGGGCCGTA